>JAWKZP010000044.1:0-2439 GCA_041395905.1 Pseudomonadales bacterium | reverse complement strand
TTTTGTAACGTCTCTCGACTTGGTGTCGAGCCAGCTGTCTCGAATGGCCGCCAAGCGGCAGCGCCAACTATCTGGAAGGGCTATCGTCGGCGACGACCACCGACGCCCCGGGCGGGACGAGCAATGCTTAAATCGAACTGACTTTCCCTCGTACGTAAGCGTCCGGCGCAGACCGTCTGGACAGTTACATTTTGATGCGCTTTAGGCGCCAGTTGGCTTGTTCGATGTCGAAGGCTGTCGGGTCGAAGGTGCCGCCGCACCATGTGAGCATGGCCTCGCGTTCGGGATCGTGGGGATCCTGGACGATGCGCAGGAAATCCTCATAGCCGGGTGAGCCGCCGACGTCTTCGGGTGGACAGGCATTGGCTCCATCGACGCAAACCGGGTGTGCCAACGGTGCCGAGGTCAGCGTGTTTTCGATGCGCAGCTTGTGTTCCCAGTTGTCGCCGAAGTCGTACAGGTAATCGAAGTGGCGGCGGCCCATCAGGGCGGTGTCGAGTTTGACGCGGCCCTCTGGATAGATCGAGTAAGGCAAGTAGTCGTTTTCCGGATCCGGCACACCGAAGTGCGCACCACCGATGATGAATTCATGCAGGTGACTGTCGGTCCAGCCCATCGCGGCCTGGATGACCCGGTGCAGTCGCCCGAGCGTGATGCTGCGTGGTACCTGGACCCGGCGCCAGACGATCGGCTCGATCCACTCCAGCTCCATGTAGAGCTGGACGATGGGGACCTCGGTCGATGTGCGACGGGTGCGGGCCATCACGCACACGCCGCTTGCGGCTGGACTTCCGTTGTCATCTCACGGTCCAGCTGCCAAGGCAGCAGCTCGTCGACCCGGTTGACCGGATGCTCGGCAATGCGCTCGAGCACCTCACGCAGGTAGGCTTCCGGGTCCAGGCCATTGAGCTTGGCCGTGCCGATCAGGCTGTAGATCGCCGCGGCCCGCTCGCCGCCATCATCAGAGCCGGCAAAGAGATAATTCTTGCGCCCCAGTGCAACGGCGCGCAGCGCCCGCTCGGCGGCGTTGTTGTCGATCTCGATGCGCCCGTCATCACGGTAGCGGATCAGCGCCGGCCACAGCTTGAGCGTGTAGCCGATCGCGCCGGCCAGCGCAGACTTGCGCGAGAGCTGACGCAGGCTCTCCTGCAGCCAGTGATGCAGCGCCTCGAGCAATGGGCCAGCACGCGCCTGGCGCTCGGCCTGGCGGAGTTGGGGTGATTGACCGCGGATCTCGGCCTCGATCGCGTAGAGTGCCCCGATGCGCTGCAGGGCGTCCTGCGCCAGCGGCGAGTCGTGCGCCTCGGCGATCTCGTAGAATTTGCGCCGCACGTGCGCCCAGCAGGCCGCAGGCACGACCCGCCCGCTGTCATACAGCTTGCCGAAGCCGGCATAGGCGTCAGCCTGCAGGATGCCCTCGAAGGTCTGCAGGTGGCGGGCCGGGTGCTCACCCTTGCGATTGGGCGAATAGGCAAACCAGACCGCCGGGGCCTCTTGGCTGCCCGCCGGTCGGTCATCACGCACGTAGGTCCACAGTCGTCCCGTCGCGGTCTTGCCCTTGCCGGGTGCCAGCACCGGGATCGGCGTGTCGTCGCCATGCAGCTTTGGCGTGTCGAGCACGTAACGGCGCAGCGCCGCGACCAGCGGGCGCAGCAGGTGATGGGCACCGCCGACCCACTCGGCCAGTGTCGAGCGCGGCAGGTCGATGCCCTCGCGGGCATAGATCGCGCTCTGGCGATTCAGCGGCAGGTGGTCAGCGTACTTGGCGACCAGCACATGGGCCAGCAGTCCCGGTCCGGCCAGGCCGCGCGCGATCGGCCGACTCGGGGCCGGTGCCTGCACGATGGCATCGCACGCGCTACAGGCGCACTTGGGCCGGACGATACGGATCACCTTGAACGAGGCGGGGACATACTCGAGGATCTCGCTGACATCCTCACCCAGTGGTTTGAGCGTGCCGCCACAGGTCGGACAGGCCGCTGTCTGTGGGTCGAGCATCTGCGTCTCGCGCGGCAGGTGATCCGGCAACGGTTTGCGCGCCGGCCGCCTTGCTGCGGGCCGGGGTGGTCGATCAGCGACGACCTCGGCGTGGGTACTCTGCAGCTCCTCGAGCATCAGCTCGAGCTGCGAGAGCTGCTCGTCGAGTTTCTCCGAGCGGCGGCCGAAGCGCGCCCGGCGCAGCACGGCGATTTGCAACTGCAGGTCAGCAATCCGCTGCTCCAGTGCACCGATCGCCTGGTGCTTGGCATCGAGCTCCGCCTCGCGCCGTGCAAGCTGTCCGGTCAGCTCCCCGATCAGCGCCTTGAGCGCTTGGGGATCGTCGGAAAGCGGGGTCGTGAGCATGGGCGAAGTGTACCCATCGAGCCCCTGGATGCCAGTGCTTTATGCGGCGACGATCACGCCGCCGATTGCGGCTGCCAGGTACGGGACGGAATCCGC
>JAWKZP010000043.1:0-1820 GCA_041395905.1 Pseudomonadales bacterium | reverse complement strand
GATGGCCGCCGCGAACCGTGAGAAGCGGGGGGACGTGAACCCGGGGTTTGCGGGACAGGGGATCGGTATGATCAAGAAGGTCAGGCCGGCGCAGGAGATCTTTGAGGAGTTGGTGCAGGGTGCCGGGCGCCTGCTCGCGGCGCAGTGAGGGGTCAGCAGCTGGCGCCGGGACTTTTGACAGTCCGCATTCGTTCCCGCGCAAATGCGTCGAAAATCTTTACAAGGTCGCCTGCTGACGCCTGTGGATAGCTCTATCTCATTGAAAAACAAGGTGGTAGATAGCTGGCACTGGAATTGCGTCTGGAATGGTCAGCCGTTACCGCAGGCTGTTGTTGCGGGTAAGTTGGGGTACAAGAAGATGACGTTCGGTTCAGGGCGACTCAACCTCTCTCGCCGTGCGTTACATCTGCTGATGGGTGCTGCAAGCCTTGTTTCCGCATCCGCGTGGGCGTCGCCGGTCAGCTTTACGTTCAATTGCACGATCAGCGGCACCGGAGCCGGGGTCAACGTCTGCGATCAGGGGCCCGACATCGCGCGCCTGACGATCGCGGAGACCAGCGTCACCGGGGTTCTGTCGCTGTCCATACAGCGACTGTTCCTTGCACCTCCGGACGGCCCCGTCGATCTGGAACTGCAGGCGATCCACCTGAACTACACGGGCGCGTTCGATGATCTTCCGGTGCTCGACAAACCGGGTCCCCACGACACGAACAAGATCGAGTTCAGCTCGAACATGGCGTTCGATCCGAAGTCGATAATAGAGGTGGCGCAGAATTCAACCAATGCGCTGAATTACAAGGGCTTCGACCTGCAGCTTTGCGATTCACCGCCTGGTGGGCAGGGCGTGGGTCTGTGCAACGTCGCGGTGTCCTTCACGGATACGATCTTCGGCTACATTCGTTCGGGTAGCAGTTTCGACCTGACGCCTGAGTTGTTCGATGGGCTGACTGAAGACACCCTGCAAACGGACCAGGCGCGCATGTTCGACGGTTGCGTGTTGTCGCCGGGGCATCTGCGTGCCGCGGTCAAGATCGTCGAGGCCACAAGCGGAGATGTAGCGAACGACGAGGTGTGCGGGGGCGGCGGCAACTACGGCCCCTATTACGGAGCGCTGGCGTCCACACCGGTCCCGGAACCGGGTTCGCTCGCGCTCCTCGGCGCCGGTCTGCTGGGTATCGGGCTGATGCGTCGCAGACGGCCTGGCTGAACAACGGAGTGCGCACCGCAAAGAAAGCCCGGCCTAGGCCGGGCTTTTTCGTTTCGGCTGTGTCGGTGCAGCCTGTTCGCAGCGCCTGCCTGCGACTGACCCGTCAGCTCAACCCTCGCACCGGCACCGCTGCCCCGTGAATCGCCTCCGCGGCTTCTGAAGCCAGAAACCCGATTACCCTGGCCATGGCCGCCGGGGTCACCCACTTCGAGAAGTCCGCGTCCGGCATGTCCTGGCGGTTGCGCTCGGTGTCGATCACGCTCGGCAGCACGCAGTTCACGTTGATGCCCTGCCCGCGCAGCTCGTCTGACATGGCTTCGGTGAGCCGGATGACCACGCTCTTCGAGGCGCTGTAGGCGCCCATCTGGCCGACACCGTGCAGTCCCGCGCCGGCGCCGATGTTGACGATCCTTCCACCCCCATGCTCGAGCATCACCGGTACCACCGCGCGGGCCATGTTCAGCACCGAGCGGGCGTTCAGACCCATCATGAAATCCCAGGTGGCGTCGCTGGTCTCGTGCACCGGCTCGCCCATGGTGAAGCCGCCGGCGATGTTCGCCAGCACGTCGATGCGGCCGAGCTCCGCGATGATGGCGTTCACGGCGGCCTGGCA
>JAWKZP010000042.1:0-1988 GCA_041395905.1 Pseudomonadales bacterium | reverse complement strand
GCCACGAGCCCCGGCCCAGAGCCGGGGCTTTCGTCTGGACCGCAACGGCATTGACGCGGTGAGCTTCGACTGGATGAAGCTGCTGCAGGCCGGGGTGCTGATTCTGTTCATCGTCGCCATCTACCCGGCATTCCGCTGGTGGAGCCAGAACGGTCCGAAAGCCGGCGAGGGCGACTGGGGCGCGGCGCTGCTGGCGCTGCTCGGCGTCGCGGCCTTCGTCATGCTGCTGGTCTGGATGGTGCGCTGAGCACCGCAGTCGCCGTCAGCTGGTCAGCGCCTGATACACCTTCGACAGCGCCTGGGGCAGATCCTCGATCTCGTCGATGACCAGATAGCGGGCGTCTGCGCACATGCGCCGCAGGTAGTCGTGGCCCGAACGGTCGACGGTGACGCAGAATGTTTCCACGCCTTTTTCGTGGGCTTCCTTGAGCGCCCGCGCGGTGTCCTGCACACCGTACTCGTGCTCGCCCCGCTCGGGGCCGTAGTCGGAATCCTGCGGAAACCCGTCCGACAGGATCAGCAGCACCTTGAGGGCATTGCCCGATGCGATGAGCTTGCGCACGGCGTGACGGATGGCAGGGCCCATTCGGGTACTGCGTTTCGGCGTCATGCCGGCGATGGCGGCCAGGGTGTCCCGGTTGAACGGCTCGTCGGGCTCCTTGGCGACGAAGAACTCCACGCAATCGCGGCCGTAGCCTGAAAAGCCGTAGATGCCATAGCTGTCGCCGAGCTGCTCGAGCGCCGCGCTCATCACCAGCATCGACTCGCGCTGCACGTCGATGATGCGCCGTCGCGGTGCCTCGTCGACCGGGATCTCGTCGGCATCGAGCGCGAACGGGTCGCGCAGGTTGGCGATCTCCTCATCGTCTGCATCCCACTGCGCGGGTGGTGGCGGGTCGATGGCGTCGTCGGTGGAAGCTGACAGATCCACCAGAAACGCGGCGCACACGTCGCGGTGCACGCGCTCGCGGCGGCTGTAGACGCGGTCGTCCGGGGTCTGACCCGCGCGGCTGTCCTGACGGGCCTGGATGACGGCGTTGAAGTCCAGCTCGTCGCCGTCGGCCACGCCGAACACGCGCTGGTAGCCGAGCGGCTTGATCTGTTCGAACGGCTTCTGGACCTCGGCTCTGTGCCGGCGGATCACGGCCTGCAGCGCGCCGAGGTCCTGCTCGTAGTCGGGGGTGAGGCGTTCCTCGTACAACCGGCACCAGCGCGGCAGGTAGCGCTGCTGGAGATAGTCCCACTCGTCGTAGCGGAAGCTCCGGGCGCCGTTGCGCGTGCGCCCGAGCGCGTCGGCGATGGCGGAGCGCTCCATGTCGACGCGGCGCGCCAGCGTGTCGCGGTCGCGCCTGATGGCATTCAGGTGCACGTCGTCGGGGCGCAGCTCGCCGTCGCTCAGCCCTTCGGCATCTGCAGCCGCAGCTTCCTCCCCGAGCAGCATCTCGACGTCGAGGACGATGCTGTTCATGGCCTCCAGATCCTGGCGCCAGTCGTCGAGCCGTGCTTCCCGCTGCATCCAGCTCGCCGGACCCGAAAGCTCCTCGTCCAGCGGCATCGGCGGCAACCCCTGACGGGCGTCCAGCAGCGGATCGCACAGTGCATACAGCAGGCAGGCGGCCTCGACCGACTGGTAGACGTCCCCCGGAGATTGCTCGAGATCAGCGAGAATCTGCTGCGCCGGCGCCAGCCTTGCGGTGAGATCGAGGGTTTCCAGCAGGGCGGCGTCGGCGCCGAGCAGCAGCCAGTCGACGAGCTGCAGCAGGCCGCCCAGATCGTCGGCGAGTTCCAGCGATGCCTGCTCGAGCAGGTACGCGTGGTAGCGGCGCATGTGCCGGGTGATGCCGGGATAGGTGCGCCTCAGCAGCGTGTCCACCCGCAGCCGTTCCGCCTGATGAAACAGCCGGCTGATCAGGCCCGGATGCTCGAAGTGGGCATAGAACAGATCGAAGTCGCTGACGCGCATGCCGAGCTCGGGCAGGGGCATCGCG
>JAWKZP010000041.1:0-2063 GCA_041395905.1 Pseudomonadales bacterium | reverse complement strand
GGTGTCTCGGAACCAAGAGCAGCCTGTATCACTGCTCCACCGCGGTGGTCATCGGGTTGGCGGTGGAATGACCCGCACCATTGCGCTGCTGCTGCTGGCTTGCGCGGCGCCGCTGTGGGCGGCGGAGCCCGTGCACGATGCTCAGCGTGCGCGACTCAACTACATGCTCAACTGTCAGGGCTGTCACCTGCCGGATGGGCAGGGCATCGCCGACACCGTGCCCACGCTGCATGATTTCGTCGGCAGGTTTCTCAGCGTTCCGGGCGGGCGCGAGTACCTCGTTCAGGTGCCCGGGTCGGCAAACGCGGCACTGGACGATGCGGCGCTCGCGGATCTGCTCAACTGGCTGCTCGTCACTCTGAGTCCCGCGCAGCTGCCGGAGCACTGGCAGCCCTACAGCGCCGAAGAGGTGGGTCGCCTGCGCGCGAGCCCGCTTTCCGAGGTGCAGCAGACGCGGGCCGCGCTTGTTGCGCGCATGCCGCTCGACTGAGCGAGGCTGTCACTCGACCGAGAGGAGCGCCGCGCGAGTGCGGCTGACCGCAGCTGCGCTTCCACCCATTGCCGGACGGAGCCGGTAGCACATGCATCTGCGTCTGCTGTGACGCGGCGCACGGAATCTGTGCCAGCGCCTCAGTTTACTGTCGGACCATGTGTTCTACGGGATTTCGCTGATGGATACCTTCGACCTGCGTTGGCCAGGCAGTCGCGCGACGCTGCATACCGATGGCTGGCGCTGCCGCATCGTCTGGCGCCAGGACAACGGGATGGGTGGATCCATCGACAACAGCCAGCTGTGCAAGCGCCGTGTCGCCGCAGGACTGTCTCTGGCGCCCGACCTGCTCGCCGTGCTCAAAGCGCGCGGCCACGAACGTCTCGCAGGAGAGATCGAGGCGCTTGCCCGGGCACCTGGGGGCGGCCCCGCTGCCGGTGAGAGCCGGGCGCAGAATGCCCGGCAGGATGGCGAGTGGCCCCTGATCCAGCGCTGGCTGGAGCGCCTCGACGGCGAACCGCACTGGTCGCGCTGTGACGGCAAACGGGCGCGGAGCTGGATAACCCTGGGTGAGATCGATACCGAATCGCTGCAGCTGAAGGTGCCCGCGCGGCGCGGGCGCCGCGAGTGGGTGCTGAAGCGGGCCTGGAGTGACGGCAGCCACCGCCCGGAGTACGTGGTCGCGGCGTCGCTGCGCGGCTTGCTGTGCTGCCTGCTGGAACGCCCGGAGCTGCGCCGCTGCGCGTTCGTCGAGCAGTGGCTCGGTGCCTGCGATGAGGTGACTCATGCGGAACTGGTCGCTGCGGCAAGGCGCTGGCGCGAGGTCGTGAGTCCCGACCGACCGCACTGAGCGGCGCCGCTTGCGGGCGGCAGCGCATCTTGGAATCATCAGCCCCTTTCGCGGCAGGGCGTCAACGGCTCGGGCAGCCGGCGCCGCTGACTCGCATCGCTCAGGGGCGGATCATGAGAACTTCACGACGAATCGGCTGCGTGCTGGTGCTGCTCGGTACCCTGGCGGCCTGCAGCGATGCGCCGGCGCCCTCGAGCACGGCCATTGTGATCGACAACGTCACGGTGATCGACGCCGTTGCCGGCGCGCGCCCGGGTCAGCGGGTAGTGATCGACGGCGACAGGATCCTGTCCGTCGGGCCCATGACCGAGCCGCGTCCGGCGGCGAGCGAGGTGCGCGACGGCGGTGGTCGCTACCTGATCCCCGGGCTCTGGGACATGCACGTGCACTTCCTGTACGAGCCGGCGCTGACTGGCGGCATGGCGGATCAGTTCCTGCGCTACGGCGTTACCAGTGTGCGTGACACCGGCGGTGATCTGGCGCAGATGGTGGCGCTGCGCGCCGGGCTGGAGGCCCGTGCCGCCGCGCCTGACGGGCGCCCGGTGCCGAGACTGTTCTTCGCCGGGCCGCTGCTCGATGGTCGATTCGTGGTCTACGATGGCGCCGATCCGGATCAGCCGCCCCTAGGCACGGCCGTCCCGGACGTGGCGGCGGCGCGAGCCACCGTGCAGCGTCTGCGCGCTGCCGGCGCAGACTTCATCAAGGTCTACGAGCTGGTGTCGC
>JAWKZP010000040.1:0-2508 GCA_041395905.1 Pseudomonadales bacterium | reverse complement strand
TCGACTCTGCTCACCTGGATGGCCGAGAACCGCAAGCCGGTGTTCATCGTCGCTACCGCAAACGACATCACGGAACTCCCGCCTGAGCTGGTACGCAAGGGCCGACTCGACGAAGTGTTCTTCGTGGACCTGCCCGACAGCACGACGCGCCGCGAGATCTTCGCCATCCATCTCGCACGGCGCGATCTGGACCCGCAGCGCTTCGACCTCGATGAGCTCGCCGCGAGCGCCGACGGTTTCACCGGCGCCGAAATCGAGGAAGCCATCGTGTCCGCGCGCTATCTGGCTGGATCGCGCGGCGACCAGGTGCGGCAGGCGGACGTGCTGGCGGCGGTGAACCGTACCTACCCGATGTCGGTGCTGCGCGCCGAATCCATACAGCAACTGCGCGCCTGGGCGAAGGGTCGCACCGTCCCCGCGTGAGCCTGTTCAGGCAGGCGCGCCCGCAGCCACCGGCAGGGCGTCGATGCCCTGCTCCGCGAGTATGAACGCAGCCAGTGCCTGCTGGCGCGCATCGCCGCCGGCAACCACATAGAGCGTGGCGGGATCGAGACGACCCGCCGCGTGACGCAGCTCGCCCACCGGCAGGAATGCGCACCCCGGTCGCGGCCCGTCGAGACGCAGCATGCTGCGCCGGTGCGCCTGATCGAGCGGCCGCAGCAGCACCTCCAGCAGAAAGCAGCGAAACGAGCGTTCCGGCAGATGCAGCACAAGACCATCGCCGAGCGCCACCACGTCGGCATTGCGGCGGGCGCCGGTGATCAGTGCCTCTTCACCGAACAGCTGCCCGGGCCCGAGCTCTGCGAGCATCCGGCCGCCACGCTCTACCCGGGCGCGGCCCTCGCCAAGCACGTAACAGCCGTCGGCAGGGTCGCCCTCGCCCAGCAGCAGCTCGCCGGCGCAGGTCGGGCGCGGGCGCATGGCGCGCAGCAGCCCCTGCCAGTCGGTCATGGACAGCCGCGAAAGCAGCGGCGAGGACAGAAATCTGCGCTGCCACGCGGGCAGCACCAGGGGTTCGGGCGCGCCGACACAGCGCTCGGGCTGAAGCGCCTCTTCGCCCGCAGGCGCCAGGCACAGCAATCGCACGCCGGTCACCGCCTCGATGCGGCAGGCGCCGGGATAGATCGCCCGGCAGGCGCGTACGCTGCCTGCCTGCACTTCCAGCACGGCGCCGCCGGAGGCAACCAGACGGACACGACCCTCGAGCAGAAAATAGCGACCGACGAGGCGCCGACCGGGCTGCAACAGACAGCGACGCACCGGAACCCGGATTTCCCGCACATGCCGCGCCAGCCTGCGCAGGCTTTCGGTGCTGAGCGCACGGAAGGGTTCGAAGCGACGCAGCTGCAGCTCGATCATGCCCACAGACTGCCGGGCGGGCCGGCTTTCGCGAAGGCGCCGCCCTCGCCGGGCTCTGTGGGACGCCCACCCGGCAGACCCTCAGCCGACGCTATGCCGCGTCGTCAGCCGCGGCTGATGGCGCGGTGCCCGATGTCGTGCCGGTAGTACTGATTGCGCCAGCGGATGGCGGCCACGCCCTGGTAGGCCCGCTGTTGCGCGGCCTTCACGTCCGCGCCCAACCCGACAACGCACAGCACGCGTCCGCCATCGGTCACCACCTGACCGTCCACCAGCCTTGTGCCCGCATGGAAGGTCTTCAGATCGTCCGCGGCGACGCTCTCGAGACCGCTGATCACGTCGCCGCGCGCGTAGTCTCCCGGATAGCCGCCGGCGGCCATCACCACGCCCAGGGCCACGCGCGGGTCCCAATCGAGCTCGACGCCATCGAGCCGACCCGCCAGTGACGCCTGGCACAGCGCCACCAGATCGGAGCGCAGGCGCATCATCACGGGTTGCGCCTCCGGGTCGCCGAAGCGGCAGTTGAACTCGATGACCCGCGGCGCACCCTCGGCATCGATCATGAGGCCGGCGTAGAGAAACCCGCTGTACGGGTGTCCGTCCGCCGCCATGCCCGCGACGGTGGGCTCGATGACCTCCCGCATGATGCGCGCGTGCACCTCCGGGGTGACCACGGGCGCCGGGGAGTAGGCGCCCATGCCGCCGGTGTTGGGCCCGCGGTCGCCGTCGTCGCGCGCCTTGTGATCCTGGGATGTGGCGAACGGCACGGCATGGCGGCCGTCGCAGATGCAGATGAAGCTGGCCTCCTCGCCGCGCAGAAACTCCTCGATCACCACCCTGCGCCCGGCACTGCCGAAGGCATCGCCGGCAAGCATGTCGCGCACCGCGGCCAGCGCCTCGTCGACGGTGGTGGCGACCACCACACCCTTGCCGGCAGCGAGCCCGTCCGCCTTCACCACGATGGGCGCGCCCTGCTCGCGCAGATAGGCCTCGGCGGCGGCCAGATCGGTAAATGTCTGATAGCGCGCCGTCGGAATGCCGTGGCGCTCGAGAAACGCCTTGGTAAATGCCTTCGACCCTTCGAGCTGAGCCGCGCCCTGGCTCGGACCGAAGCAGGGGGCGCCGGCCGCGTCGAAGGCGTCACGGATA
>JAWKZP010000039.1:0-3241 GCA_041395905.1 Pseudomonadales bacterium | reverse complement strand
GGCACGGGCTCCACTCGGGCGGAATCCTGCCTTAAATCGGGCCGCCATCGCGTTTACAGTGTATCGACAGCAATCGCAACGGGAACAGCAAGCACATGACTGATACGACGCCAGTGCTCTCACAAGATGATCTGACAGCGCTTCGGGCGAACCTGCGCGGCAGCGTGCTGTCGCCCGGCGAGCCCGACTACGAGCATGCGCGCGCTGTATGGAATGGCATGATCGACAAACGCCCCGGCGTGATCGTGCAGTGCGCGGGTGTCGCGGACGTCATGACCGCGGTGAACTTCGCGCGCGAAGCGGGCCTGCCGTTGTCGGTCAAGGCCGGCGGTCACAACGTCGCCGGCAAGGCGGTGTGTGATGCCGGAGTGATGATCGACATGTCGCGGATGAATCAGGTGCGCATCGATCCTAGCGCGCGCCGCGGTCGTGCCGGTGGCGGGGCGCTGTGGGCCGACTTCGATCACGAAGCCCAGGCATTCGGTCTGACCTGCACCGGCGGCGTCGTCTCGAATACCGGCGTCGCCGGGCTGACCCTGGGCGGCGGCATAGGCTACCTGACCCGCAGCTATGGCCTTGCCTGCGACAATCTGGTGGCCGCCGACGTGGTGACCGCCAGCGGAGAGCTCCTGCATGCCAGCGAAACCGAGAATCCGGAGCTGCTGTGGGCTCTGCGCGGCGGCGGCGGCAATTTCGGTGTGGTGACCTCCCTCGAATTCCGGCTGCACGAGGTCGGGCCGCAGGTGGCGTCCGCCACCGTTTTTCATGCCATCGAGGCGGCACCCGAGGTGCTGCGCTTCTATCGCGATTACTCCGCCAGCGCACCCGACGAAGTGGCCTGCTACGCCATGATCGTCAACGCACCGCCAGATCTGCCGGAAACCTTTCAGGGCAGACCCGTGCTCGCGCTCGTCGCCTGCTACTCCGGGGCGGTGACGGACGGCTTGCGGCTCCTCGAGCCGCTCGGGCAGTTCGGCCAACCCATTGCGGCAAACATTACCGAGGTACCGTACAAGCTTCTGCAGACGGCGTTCGACGCAGGCAACCCCAAGGGCGGCCGCTATTACTGGAAATCGCAACACCTGACGGGGCTGCCGGACGACATGATCGATGCCACCGTCCGCTTTGCAAACGATCTGCACGGGTCCCTCACCATCATCGGCATCGAGCCGCTGGGCGGCGCCCAGGGTCGAGTTGCGCCGGACGCCACCGCGTTCGCCCATCGCGACGTGCCCTACAGCTTCGGCATCTGGACCGGCTGGACGGATGCTGCCGACGATGCTGCCAACATCGCCTGGACGCGGGCGTTCTTCGAAGCCGTGCAACCCTTTGGCGCCGGTGCGTACGTGAATTATCTGGGCGAGGATGAGGGCGACCGGCTCGACGAGGCCTACGGGGACAACTACCGCCGCCTGGCCGAAGTGAAACGCAAGTGGGATCCCGATAATCTGTTCCGGATCAACCACAACATCGCGCCCGCCGGCTGATGGTTCTCCCCACAGAGGGACAGCCTCAGCTTCGATCTGCCCGGGTACCGCCTGCCGGGAAGGTGTCGGGATCAACGCTGCGACGGACGTGGCACATGACCGAAGGTCCGCGAGACCCAAGGCTCGCTTTTCAGTGCGTCTGACGGTTACGCTTCCCCAGGCAAGTTCCCGGAGCCGGTCCGATGAGTGACGACTGTTGCGGCAAGAGCATAGACACCGCTGTTCTCGAACAGAGCCATCGGCGGGTGCTACTGACCGTTCTGGCGATCAACGTCGTTTCGTTTGTGGTCATGGTCACCGGCGCCGTCGTCAGCGGCTCCTCGTCGCTGCTATCGGGCACGCTGGACAACCTGGGAGATGCGATGACGTACGCGTTGAGCTTCGCGGTCGTCGGAGCTTCTGCGGCCACCAAAGCCCGGGTGGCTTACTTCAAGGGCCTGCTCATTCTTGGTGCTGCCGTAGTCGTCGCGTTCCAGATAGCGTGGCGCTTGACCCACCTCGACACGCCCGTTTTCGAAACGATGGGTATCGCCGCGTCACTCAATCTCGCTGCGAATCTGATCTGTCTGCGACTGCTGTTCCCGTTCAGGCAGGATGATCTCAACATGGCATCCATGTGGGAATGCTCCCGCAACGACATATTCGACGGAATCGCGGTGATTGCGGCGACCGCCGCGGTCTGGCTGTTCGGTTCCGGATGGCCGGACGTGCTCATTGCCATCGCGCTGCTCGTCGTCTTCCTGAAATCCGCTCTACGGGTGTTGCGGCGCGCGCGGGTGGAGCTCGATCACGTACCTGCCCCGGGTTGAGTGCCGTCGCTTCGTGCGCTGGAGCGGCAGCCTGGGTGGACGGCGTGGCTTCAGGCGGGCCGCTGCTGCTCACGCATTGGGCCATCACCGGCTCGGCCATGCTCGTGGCGCTCGCAGCGCTGTCGATGCCTTCGGTTCTGCTGCAGGCGTTCGTGCTCCCGGCAGCGCCGAACCTGGCGCATCTGCTGTTCTTCATGCTGGTTGGTTACGGTGAGACTCCGGCCACGCCCCAGTCCTGCAGCGACGCCGCGGGGTAGCGCGATTCGAGCTGGTCGCGCACGGCAGCCAGATCGCGGCCGCGGCAGAAGTCCCTCCGGGAGGGCGCCGGCGGGATGGCGGCCTCGCCGCCGATCGTGCCGCAGAGCGAACGCAGCACCAGGAAAGAGCGAACATCCCCGGGCAGCGACCTGGGTAGCTGTTCACCCGCTTGTTTGAGCCGGTCGCTGAATGTCAGATGGTCCCCGAAGCAGTCGCCGTGCCCCGGCAGCCAGCGATCAGGCGTGCCGTCCTCATACAGACACAGCGTCGTGAGCGGGGCGTCAGCACCCATTGCCTGTGCTGTCTCCAGGCTGTCGGTGAAGACGAATGCCATGTCCTCTGCGTTCACGTCGGTAGCGGGGCCCCGATCACCGATGAACGCGCGCGCCTTCGCTTCGAACTGCGGCGCGTCGATGGGAAGGCGGGTGAACACGAACTGGGCCACATCGCCCCTTTCGGGTGTCGGAATCGGCCGGCCCCACTGAAAGGGTGCCTGGCCCGACGGCAATGCTGCCGGGCTGGTGAGCAGATACGCGCCGGGTATGACCAGAGCGATGGCCAGCGCCTGCACGGGCCGCGTGCGGAGGCTCGGCCGGGTCAACGTGCGGAGGAGCAGCCAGCATGCATCGCTGGCGAGGAACAGACCGAGTGGGTTGTCGTTCCAGCGCACGCGTGTGAACGGAAGGT
>JAWKZP010000038.1:0-3280 GCA_041395905.1 Pseudomonadales bacterium | reverse complement strand
TCTGCTGGGACGGCACGTATTGCTGCTTGCCGATGCCGATTTCCTGCTCGGTGGAGACCAGCGCTATCTCGCTCTGGCCCGTAACCGGATTGACGACGTAACCCGCCACCGCCAGGACCACCAGCACGACCAGCCCCGGGAGCCGGCAAGAACCCCGGCGAAGGCGGCGGCGCGGGCCCGAAAACGCTTCGTTGTTCATGCCCTGATACTACCCCGACTGAACCCGACTGTGACGACGATTCTCTTACAAGATCGAACGTTTGCGCAGCCCGTGGCTGTTAGATTGCTCCCAACTACGGTCATCCCGGGCGCATCGCATCATGAGCAGTAACGAGACCCTGCGGGACATTCAGGCCAGCATTGCTTCGCTGGATGCGGAATATCAGCGCCGCGTGCAGGCGGGCCAGAACGGCAGCCGGCCGTTGCCCGCCTCCGTAGCCCGCGCCTACCGCCTGGCAATCTCCCGGCAGTACGACCAGCTGCAGAAGCTCAAGGGCCAGGACGGACCCCGCTAGCAGCGCTCCGACCACACATCCATATTGCCTCCACATTTGCTTCGACCTGTTTGCAGGGTTCGGCTGTAGCTTGAACGCTGTGGTTGTTGAAGACAGTTGTGCCATGCAGAACGTGCTGAAGAACTCGACTACCCCCGGAGCAAGCAGGGCCCGGGCCCCGCAGACCAACCGGTCGGCGACGGCGGTCGAGATGCAACTCTCCACCCGCGAAAGTGCGCTGCTCCTCGGGGCGCTGCTGACGCTGGCGACCAGCATGGCATCGCTTCTGACCCTGTAGGCAACCCGAATTTCCGACTCTCCAAAGACCTTGTGATGACCAGATGGCTAACCCCGCGCAAGCGGGGTTTTTTTTGCCCGGTTGAGTATGATCGACGCCTGGCACCATAACGACAGGCAAGTTCATGAAGTACCTTCACACCATGGTCCGGGTCACGGACATCGACGCCTCGCTGGATTTCTATTGCAACAAGCTCGGGCTGAAGGAGCTGCGCCGCTACGACAACGAGGGTGGACGGTTTACGCTGGTGTTTCTGGCGGCGCCCGGGGACGAGAGCGCTCAGGTGGAGCTGACCTACAACTGGGATCCGGAAACCCTGTCTGGCGGCCGCAACTTCGGCCATCTGGCCTACGCCGTAGACGACATCTACGCCACCTGCCAGAGGCTCATGGATGGCGGGGTCACGATCAACCGGCCGCCGCGCGACGGGCGCATGGCCTTCGTGCGCTCTCCGGACGGCATCTCGGTCGAGCTCTTACAGCGAGGCGATGCGCTGGCCCCAGCCGAGCCGTGGAAAGACATGCCCAACACCGGCGAATGGTGAGCCCGGCCACGCCGGCTCGCACCGGCATTGCGGCGACGCCGGCCGCAGCTCGAGGTGGTGGTAGGCGCCCTCAATCCCTAGAATGAGCGTCCGTTTTTCCACCGCCATTCGCCAGGGGAGCGACATATGAAGTTCATCAATTCCGTAGGCCCGAACCCGCACGTCGTGCGCATGTTCATGGCCGAGCGCGGCATCAGCGTCGACACCGAAACCATCGACATCATGAAAGGGGCAAACCGGCAGACCGACTACCTCAAGAAGAATCCCTCCGGGCAGAGCCCCTGCCTCGAGCTCGACAACGGCCAGTACCTGGCCGAGATCACCGCAATCTGCGAATACCTGGACGAGGTGAGCCCGGGCGAGTCGCTGATCGGCCGCACGCCGGAAGAGCGTGCTGAGACGCGCATGTGGACGCGGCGCGTGGACCTGAACATCTGCGAGCCGCTGGCCAACGGATTCCGCTTCTCCGAAGGCCTGGCCCTGTTCAAGGATCGGGTGGTAACGGTGCCGGAGGCGGCCGAAGGCCTGAAGCGCATCGCTCAGGATCGGCTCACCTGGCTCGACAAGCAGCTCGAGGGCAAGCAGTTCCTGTGCGGTGACCGGCTGACGCTGGCCGACGTGCTGCTGTACTGCTTCCTGGCCTTCGGCACGCAGGTGGGCCAGCCGTTGAACGCCGACAACAAGAACGTCCAGGCCTGGTTCGACCGCATGGCTGCACGCCCCAGCGCCCAGGCCTGAGCACCAGGTCCCAGCGGCAGATCAGAGGGGGCGGAACGGCCCCCTTTTTTCACATCTTGACGACAGAAACTCTTCTACACTGAGGTGGATTGGTAAGACCAATTGTGTTACTTTTCGTAACCTCAACCTGCGGCTAAACGTAACATCCATGCGCGGCACCTACATCACAGCGGCGGCTATTGCCCTGCTCATCGGACTCTGGCTGCTTTCCGGCCGGATCGACCACGAACCGCCGCAGGCGAAACCCACCATCGCCGAGGCCAATCGCGAGCGCGCCGCCGAGGCGCAGGACCTTGCGCCGACCCGGGTGCGGGCGCGCGTCATTCACGCACAACCCCAGATACAGCAGGTGGTGCTGCGAGGCAAGACGGAGAACAAACGCACGGTAACCGTCAAGGCGGAAACCGCCGGGCGCATCGTCGAGCGGCCCGTCGAGCGCGGCACCGCCGTCGCCGAGGGCGACCTGCTGTGCCGTATCGCCACCGAGGACCGGATTGCCGGCCTCAACGAAGCCCGCGAAGCGCTGAATCAGGCGCGTATCGAATACGATGGCAGTCTGCGTCTGCGCGAGCGCGGCTTTCAGTCCGAGACCGCCATCGCCCAGGCCAAGGCCCGCCTGGCGGCCGCCGAGGCGCAGGTGACCCGGCGTGAACTCGAGATCCGGCGCACCCAGATCCGCGCGCCGTTCGCCGGCATCGTCGAGGACGTGGCGCTGGAAATCGGCGACTACGTCGCGCCCGGCGGCGCCTGTGCAACGATCGTCGACCTGGATCCCATGCTGCTGGTCGGGCGCGTGACCGAGAAGGAAATCCAGAACCTGCAACTCAACCAGCCCGTCACCGGCGTGCTGGCGGACGGACGCACCGTGCAGGGACCGTTGACCTTCATCGGCCAGCAGAGCGACCCCGCGACCCGCACCTACCCGGTGGAAGTGCAGGTCCCCAACCCCGACTACGCCCTGCGCTCCGGCATCACCGCCGAGCTGCAGATCGCCGTCCACGAAGTCATGGCGCAGAAGGTAAGCCCTGCCCTGTTCGCGTTGGACGACGCCGGCCAGATCGGCGTGCGCGTGGTCAACGACGCCAACCGCGTGGAGTACTACCCCGTGCAGATTCTGCGCGACGATGTCGATGGCGTGTGGGTCACCGGCCTGCCGGATCCGGCCACGCTCATCACCGTGGGCCAGGAGCTGGTGGTGGCGGGGCA
>JAWKZP010000037.1:0-4606 GCA_041395905.1 Pseudomonadales bacterium | reverse complement strand
AAGTATCAATCATCTGCACGTACTTGTGCAGAGGTTCCCTAGGTAGTTGCGGCGCTCGAAGCGTGGCGTGCAGATCGCCACGAACACCAGATCGTCCGGCCCTGTGCTGCGGATCCGCTGCCTTGTCATGGGTGGGATCAGCACCGTGTCGCCGGCGCAGACGGCGACCGGCGCCGCTTCTCCGACGCTCACCTCGCCGTGCCCGGCCGTGATCAGATACCGTTCCGTGGTGCCGCGCAAGCGGTGCCAGCGGGTGGTGGTACCTGCCGGTACGCGGGCCCGGGCGATGGATGCGTCCGGATCTGCCGGGTCGTTGAGCAGCTCGAGGATGTAGCAGCCCTCGTCGAAGAAGTATTCGCGCTCCTCGCGCAGCGGGAACAGGAACCGGCTCATCGCGCGGCGCAGAGCACCGCGCAGAGCAGCGCGTCCCCGGTTGGGAGGGCGGGACCGGGCACCGCCTGTGCCGGCACGCCCGTGTGCTTCAGGCGAATTTGAAGACCCCCTGATCGATCACCACGTCACCGTTCTGATTGGTGGTCCGGAACAGGGCGGTGTTGCCATCCACCCACATGGAGATGGTCAGGGCGTCGCCTGGATAGACGGGCTTCGAGAAGCGGCTGTTCATGCTCTTGAAGCGGGCTGGATCGCTGCCGCACAGCGTGTGCAGCAGGGCGCGGCCGGTGAATCCCCAGGTGCACAGCCCGTGCAGAATCGGCCGCTCGAAACCGCCCATGGACGCGAACGACGGGTCGGAGTGCAGCGGGTTGCGGTCGCCGGAAAGGCGATAGGTGAGCGCTTGGTCTTCGCGTGTCTGATACGTCACCTGATGATCGGGCGCGCGGTCCGGGAACTCGATCTTCTCGGACGGGCCGCGGTCGCCGCCCCAGCCGCCCTCGCCGCGGCAGAACAGCATGGTGCGGGTCTTCAGCAGCGGTTTTCCGGTGGCGACGTTCGTTGCCGTGGATTCGAACTCGAGCACCGCTGCCGACCCCTTGTCCCAGATGGCGGTGCATTCGCCGACGCTCTCGATCTCTCCGTCCGGCGGAATTTCGTCGAACAGTTCTATGCCCTGCTCGCCGTGCACCATCAGCGCCGGGTTGAAGGAGCCGATCTGGTCCATGGGGGTACCACCGCCGCCGATGATCACGGCAAAGGTGGGCAGCACCTTCTGCGGGGTGTCACGGGTGTTCTCGGTGGTGAACTGCAGCTCGGAGGTGCCGGCGCCGACGCCTACTGCATACAGCAGGGCATCCTCGGAGGTCCACTTGCGTTTCGACGGTTTGCCTTTGTGCCGACGGCGTCCGGATTGATGGGCATGTTGGTGCTCCCCTGGTCTGATTGAGTGGTTCGGTAAACCTTAGCGAGCCGGCGCCGGCAGGGGAAGTGACTTCAGCGGCCGCCGGAAACGTCGACAATGGCTCCCGTGACGTAGGACGCTTCTTCGGACAGCAGCCAGAGGATGGTGCGGGCAACCTCATCGGGCTCGCCGATGCGCTGCGCCGGGATTGCCGGGCGTAACCTGTCGGCGCGACCGGGCTCGCCGCTGTCGGCATGAATATCGGTGCGGATCAGACCTGGACGTACCGCGTTGACGCGCACGCCGATGTCCGCCACCTCCCTGGCCAGACCGACGGTGAAGCTGTCGATGGCGCCCTTGGCGGCCGCATAGTCGACGAACTCGCCCGGCGAGCCGAGCCGGGACGCCACTGACGAGACGTTGACGATGGCCCCGGCAGTTCCGGTTCTGCGAAAGCGCCGCACGGCCTCAGCGGCGCAGAGGAAGCTCGCGACGACGTTGACGTCGAACATGCGCCGCAGGCGCGTTGCGGACATGTCCTCGACTCTCGACTGACGGTCGACGATGCCGGCATTGTTCACCAGGGCCGTAAGCGGCGGCAGGGCGTCGTCCAGGGCACGGAACAACTTTCCAACCTGCGCCTCGTCGGCCACGTCGGCTCGAAAAGCCAGCGCCGGCACCCCCTGTGCCCGGGCCTGTTCGGCCACGCGTTCTGCAGCGTCAGCGTCACGGCGGTAGTTGATGCACAGGGCGTATCCCCGCTGCGCAGCGAGCAGGGCCGTGGCGGCGCCTATGCCGCGGCCACCCCCGGTAACGAGAAGCGTGCCGCCCGTGCTCATCGTCGAGTGTGCCTCCCGCTCCCGGTCACTGGGTCGGTTGCCATGAATGGAATGCGATGGTGGCTGGATCGTCCGACATTCTAGCTGAGCGGGTGCTCCCGGCGCGGATACGTGCAACCGGCCGCGGAATTCTGCAAAATCGCGCGCCATGGACAGTCGCAGATCCCGTCTGACAACCATGTTTTACCGACTCTCGGCCGGCGCTCTGGCTGGCTGCACCCTGCTGTGGCTGAACCTGGGCGCCATGCCGGCGGCTGCCGCCGCCTACGAACTGCCCCCTGATGGTGACGCCGTGGTGGGCGTGGTGACCGACCTGAACCTGCACTACGAGGATACGCTGGCAGGTGTCGCGCAGCGCCTCGGGCTGGGTTACTACGAGTTGCTCGACGCCAATCCCCGGGTAGACCCCTGGTTGCCCGGCGAGGGCACCCGGATTCAGCTGCCAACCGAATACGTGCTGCCGTCGGCGCCGCGCGAGGGCATCGTGATCAACGTTGCCGAGTATCGGCTCTACTACTATCCGCCGGATGGCAGGCGGGTAATCACGTTCCCGGTCGGCCTGGGCCGTCAGGAATACCCCACGCCGCTGGTGCGCACGAAGGTTGTGGCCAAGATCGAGAACCCGTCCTGGACGCCGACGGCGGTATCGCGCAAGGAGCACGCCGCCATGGGCGACATTCTGCCCGCCGTGGTGCCGGCCGGGCCGGACAACCCGCTCGGCCACCTGGCCATGCAGCTTGCGCTCCCCGGCTACTTCATTCACGGCACCAACAAACCCTTCGGCGTGGGCCAGAGTGTCAGTCAGGGATGCATCCGGCTGTATGACGGGCACATAGAGACCCTGGTGGAGCTCGCGGACACCGGCACGCCGGTGCAGATCGTGAACGAACCCTACAAGGTCGGCTGGCGCAATGGGGATCTTTACGTGGAAGTGCACCACCCGGTCTACGGGGTGGGATCGCGGACCGATCTCAACGAGCGCGTTGTCGAGGCAACGAAAAACCGCGCCACAGCCATAGACTGGGCGCGGTTGGAAGAACTCTTCGAGCAACCGACGGGCGTACCCGTCAAGCTTTGAGCAGCTGCCGCGCGATACTGCTGCTGCGCGGCAGACTTACCCTTCCCTGCCGGAATTACTTGCGCGCGCAGCAGGTCTGCGAGATGCGCTCGGCGCGCTCGTTGGCGGCGTTGGCGGCGTTCAGCGCACGGTCGGCAGCGGACTGAGCGGCGGCAGCATCCTGCGCAGCACGGCTGGCTGCGGAAGCAGCGCGATCGGCAGCAGCAGCAGCGGCTTCAACCTGGCTCTCCAGAGCGCTGAGGCGCGACTCGATGCTGTCCACACGCTCGGTGCTCACAGAGGCGCAACCGGCGAATAACAGGGTGGCGAGTAGAGCAATCGATAATTTTTTCACTTCCATGCCTCACTTGGCGGGTTTTGGGTGCGCGAACGATACCATATCAGACGCGATTTGCACGTGCTGTAGCGGCCTGCTGCGGGAAGTACGAGGCCTGCGGCGAGCGCTGACGATTCAGCGCGGTGCCAGGCGAACGGGGATCCGATTCGGCCCGAACTGACCGGGTGCAGCGCCGAAGCGGCCGGCGATGGTCGTGCCGCATGAACGGCACGCACCGCTGCCGGCGAGGTTCCAGCGACCCAGCCGGTACCAGTCGCGCTCGATCAGCAGCTCGCCGCAGGAAGGGCAGCAGGTGCTCCCGCCCTCGGCGTCGTGGACGTTGCCGGTGTAGGCATAGCGGATACCGTTGTCGCGGGCGATGCGCCGGGCCCGGCTGAGGGTCCCGGCAGGCGTGGACCGCGTGTCCAGCATCTTCCAGTCCGGGTGGAATGCGGTGAAGTGCATGGGCACGTCCGGCCCGAGATTGTCGCGGACCCATCGGGTCATGGCATCGAGCTCAGCATCCGAATCGTTCTCGCCGGGGATCAGCAGCGTCGTCAGCTCGAGCCAGGTATCGGTTTCGTGGCGGATGTATTTGAGCGTGTCCAGCACCGGCTGCAGATGGCCGCCGCAGACCCGGTGGTAGAAGTCCTCAGTGAATGCCTTGAGGTCCACGTTGGCGGCGTCCATCGCGGCGAAGAACTCGACGCGCGGCTCCGGGTCGATGTAACCGGCGGTCACGGCGACGGTTTTCACCCCGGCCGCGCGGCACGCTGCGGCGACGTCTACGGCGTACTCGAGAAAGATCACCGGGTCGTTGTACGTGAAGGCAACGCTCTGACAGGCGAGCTCCACCGCAGCGTCGGCCAGACGCTCCGGCGAGGCGGCGTCGGCCAGGGTATCCATTTCCCGGGATTTGCTCATGTCCCAGTTCTGACAGAACTTGCAGGCAAGATTGCAGCCGGCGGTGCCGAACGACAGCACGCTGCTGCCGGGATAGAAGTGATTGAGAGGTTTCTTTTCGATCGGGTCCACGCAGAACCCGGAAGAGCGTCCGTAGCTGACCAGCTTCACGG
>JAWKZP010000036.1:0-7654 GCA_041395905.1 Pseudomonadales bacterium | reverse complement strand
TACATCGGCCGCGGCGGCTCGGCGCCCCTCGATCTGTACGATCTGGAGCGCGTTGAAGTGCTCCGCGGACCGCAAGGCACGCTGTTCGGGAAGAACGTGGTCGGCGGCGCGGTCAGTCTGATTACCCGCAGACCGTCAGTGGACGAGAGCTTCGTGGAAATGGCGGGCACCTTCGGGAATTACGACCGCGTGGAGCTGCTTGGCCGCTTCAACAAGGCGTTCAGCGATACCTTCGCCGTTTCCGGCGCGGTGAGCGCGCGTCAGCGCGAGGGATACACGCTGAACGTTACCACCGGCAATCACGTGGACGACGAAAAGATCGCAGGCGGACGACTGTCGTTCCTGTACACGCCATCCGACACACTCGACGTGCTCGTGTCGCTTGATCACACGAATCAGGATCAGCGAGGGCAACCGCGTGACAACGTATGCGACGCAAGCCTGGCTGGGGGCGTGCACTGCGTGGGGGTCGACCCTGATCCACGCCGGGTGAACGCGTTCGACGACGGCTACCTGCGCCGTGAGGTCAGTGGCGTCACCGTCAACATTGACTACGAAACGCGGTGGGGCACTTTTACGTCCGTAACGGCCTACCGAACAGCCGATTACTCCCACGCGGATCCTTTCTTCAGCAATCCCATCAACCCCCCGAATCAGATCGAGTCATACAACGAGAACATCGAGGACATCAGTCAGTTCAGCCAGGAGTTCCGCCTCAGCTTCGCAGCCCTGGATGAGCAGCTGCACGGTGTTGCCGGAATCTACTACCTCTCGGAGGACAACGAGCGCAACGAGATCCTGGTACAGACGTTCCCGGTGGATTCGCTGACGGGAACGGGATCGTTTCCGCAGAAGGTGGAAGCGGAAAGTTTCGCGCTGTTCGGCCAGATCAATTACGACCTGACGGAGCGGCTGACCCTGACTGCGGGCGCGAGAATGACCTGGGAAAGCAAAGACGCCGATCTTGCCGGGGTTCTGATCTCCGGTCCCGGACTGCCGCCCCCGCTCGCTGAAGAGTATGCCGTGAGCGCAGACGAGAGCTGGGACGCGTTTACTCCGAAATTCGCCGTGACCTATCAGTTCACGGACGACGCAATGGTGTATGCCAGCGCGTCGCGCGGCTTCAAGAGTGGCGGCTTTCAGGGCACCGCCGGCACCGCTGCGAGCGCGGCGACGCCTTACGACCCCGAATACGCCTGGAGCTACGAGATCGGTACCAAGACCCAGTGGCTCGACGACAGCCTGCGCCTGAACGTGGCGGGCTTCGTGATCGACTACGAGGATCTTCAAGTGTCCCAGCTAGTGCCCCTGTGCTGCGTGGTGATCGGCAACGCCGCGACCGCAGACATCAAGGGCGTTGAGGTCGAAGCGCTGTATCGACCCGTGGCGGGTCTCGACATCAATGCCAGCTACAGCTGGCTGGATGCCGAGTTCGACAGCTTTGCCGGCGGGGCGACCGCGGATTACTCCGGCAACACGCTGCAGCGGGCTCCGAAGAACAAGGTGAATCTTGGTGCGCAGTACGAATGGAGCGTCGGTGATCTGGGCTCGCTCATGGCCCGCGTCGACTGGACGCACCAGAGCAGAATCTACTTCGAGGCGTCGAACACGCCCCTGGAGGTTCAGGACGACTACGAGGTCGTCGACGCGCGCCTGACGCTGCGGGCGCACGATGACAGCTGGGAGCTTGCCCTGTGGGGCAAGAATCTGGACGACGAGCTGATAAAGACGCACATCGTCGCGTTCGCTCCGTACGGCCAGCAACTGAATCTGTACCAGCCGCCGCGCACCTACGGCCTCACCTTCAGGGTTCGGCAGTAACGAAGCGTTTGCTCATGCACGACGAACTCAGCGGCACCTTCCTGTGCGAAGCGGTCATCGAGCTGGACGAGTCGGCTCCGCTCGCGATCGGAGCGTCTCCCTGGCGCAACCGCCGCGTGAGCGACATCGCCGGAGGCCGCTTCGCCGGCCCCGGCCTGTCCGGGACCGTGCGCCGCAGTGGCGCCGACTGGTCCGAAGGCGGGATTGCTGTAGACGGCGGCATAGCGACGGCTCTGGACGTCCGTTCCGTGTGGGAAACAGACGACGGCGCACTCATCTACGTCAGCTACGGCGGGCGCCTGGTGGTCCCGGCCGCCAGCATGGCCGCTTTCCGGGATCCGGCGACGCTCGAGAGCCTGGACACTTCCGCCTACTACTTTCGAACCTGCCCACTGTTCGAGACATCCGCCGAGCAGTACCGGTGGCTCAATGAGATCGTGACCGTCGGCCTCGGCCGCCGCACGCCGCGCGGCGTGGTGTACCGCATCTTCCAGGTGAACTGATGGCGACTGCCCTGTGAGCCTGGGGGACGCTGGCGTGCTCATGGTGGCGTACACGGTTTCGTTCGTCGACCGAACGATTCTCAGCCTGCTGATACCCCAGATTCAAGCAGACCTGGACGTCTCCGACACCCAGGTAAGCCTGCTGGCCGGATTGGCGTTCGCCGGCTTTTACACGCTGATGGGCATTCCCCTGGGCCGGATTGCCGATCGCTACAACCGCCGCAACCTGATCGCGGTGGGAATCACGCTGTGGTGCTGCATGACCGCCGCCTGCGGGTTGGCGCGAGATTTCTGGCAGCTGTTCCTCGCCAGGATGGGCGTCGGCATCGGCGAGGCGGCCCTGTCGCCAGCCGCCTACTCCATGATCAGCGACGTCTTTCCGCGCAATCAGCTCGGACGCGCCATTGCGGTTTACTCATTCGGCCTGCCCATCGGATCCGGGCTTGCACTGCTGATCGGCGGGCTTGCAATCGCCGCCATCGGCAATCTGCCCCCGGTGACGATTCCCGTAGTCGGCACGCTCAGCCCATGGCAGATGACGTTCCTCATGGTGGGCCTGCCTGGTCTGGCGGTGGCCGCGCTGGTGATGAGTCTGCGGGAGCCCGAGCGCCGTGAACGTGCGCGCGGAGCCAATCTGAGCCCGACGCCCGACGGCACCGGGCTGCCGCCGAGCCTGGTCGAGTTCATTCGGCTCAATCGCCGGTTGTTGCTGCACCAGTTCGGCGGGCTGTCACTTCTGGTCATCATCGTCTACGGCAGCACCGCCTGGATACCCACGTTCTTCATTCGCACGCACGGCTGGACGGCCGCAGACATCGGCTACGCCTACGGCGTCATCTTTCTGATCTTTGGCACCAGCGGCCTGTTCGTCGGCGGTCAGCTCGCAGACCGCTGGCTGCGCGCGGGCCGAAGCGACGCCCATCTGCGCGTCGTGCTCTGGTCGCTGGCGACGATGGCACCCTGCTTCGTGCTCATGTCGGTGGTTCCCGGCGCGCAGGCCGCGGTAGCGCTGCTCGCCCTGGCGACCTTCACGTCCAGCCTGCATGGCGGTGTTGCCGGCGCCGCGCTGCAGCTCGTTACGCCCAACGAGCTGCGCGGTCAGATGACAGCCATCTATTTCTTCATCGCGAATCTGGTGGGCCTGGGGTTGGGTCCGACGGCCGTGGCCCTGCTGACCGACTACGCCTTCGCTGACCCCATGTCGCTCGGTTGGTCGATTGCGACCCTCACCGCGGTCGCGAGCCCGGCATCTGGGGTGCTGCTCGTGATGGCGCTCGCACACTACCGCGAGAGCGCCGCGAGAATCGCCCATCCGGCCATCGTCAGCAGCGGCACCGAACCTTAGCCGGCACCCGGCCCGCAGATCACAGGTTGTCGATCAACCAGGCCACGGCTCGAGCCGCGTACTCCCCAGGCAGCGAGTGACCGCTGTCGAAGAACTGTAGAGACTTCTCGTCACCTGGAACTTCATCGAACAGCGCCTGCGCCTGTGCCTCGGTGTAGAACTGGTCCTGTCTGCCCATCATCAGCAGCAGCGGCCGCTCGCCCAGGTCGCGCGCGAACTGCGAGGCGCGCATGGGCATGCCGGGGGTCGCCGGCACCACGCAGGCAACCACTGCCCTGACCCTCGGTTCCACGGCGCCCAGTATGAAGCTCATGTGGCCACCCATGCTGTAGCCGAGAATTCCCACGCGATCGACATCGACGTCCCCACGTGTCGCCAGGTAGTCGATGGCGCGGCGGTAGTCGACGACGGTCTGAGTCATCAGGTTGGCATAGCGCACGCCCCATCCGCGCTGAAACACCATCTCGCCCGGGTCGACGAAATCGTTGTAGACGGAACGCTGACCGTGATACTGGGCATCCAGCGCCAGCACCGCGTAACCCTTTTCCAGCAGCCCCGCGGTGACCTCGCCGCCGTGGGTGAAGGCGTCACCGAGCCACTGCAGCTTGTTGCCCGTGAGTCCGTGCAGCAACAGCACGATCGGGAATGGCGCTTCGCCCCGGGTGGGGAGCGCAAGAATGCCCGGGACCAGGCCGTCGTGAAAGCTTCGGAACACGAGCCGCTCAAAGGTCCTGCCATCCTGCTCGATGGTCCCCACCTGGCGGGCGTCGATGGGGAAGCCCTCGTCGTAGCCGTAGCCGGCTTTGAGGAGCGCATAGGCTTCCGGGCCCAGTTCCGTCTCTGCGGCGGCGGCCCCGGGACCCGCTCCAAGAACCACGGCAAGCAGGCAGGCCAGGAGCCTGCGGGCATCTCGACGCATCGTCCGATCCTCTCTTCCCCGATCCCGGGACACTCTATCGCACCACCGGGTTGCCGACCACGCGTCTGCCGCGCGGGCCGCAACGGCATGCACACCGCGGGTGCGGAGTCTGCACGGATTACTCGAACGATCCGGTCGGGCAATCCGAATTGTCCGCAGGCTCCCTCTGCCTAGAATTGCGCGCGACCGAACCAACGCCGGCAACGACCGGCCCGCAACTGACCGGAGCATCAATCATGTCCCAGCCCGACCGCGAAGCCTCGACGCGCCCCGAAACTGCTGCCGCAGCGACGCTCGGCGAGCGCACGGCCAGGCTGATAGAAGATCCGGTGGGGTCCGTCGTGGCCGGCCTCATTGCCCCTGCCGCCGCGGTGGGTTTCGTAGTGTCCGGGATCTACGGCCTGGCACTGATCAACTGACCGCCCGCTCGGTCGAAGGCCCGGGCAGGCGCCGCTGCGTGCCCGGGCACGACGCGCGTTCCTGCCCCGTGCTGTCCCGGAGCTAGGCGGTCAGCGGCCCCGGATTCAGCTTCTGCAGCTCGGGCAGCACTTCCCGCGCAAACAGACGCATGCTGGCCTCGGCCTTCTCGATGGGCATGCTGCCGTACTTGAACACGAACATGAGCTCGTTGGCTCCGAACAGCCGAGCGAGTTCCGCAGCGCGCGCGACCACCCTGTCCGGCGTTCCCCAGGGATTCGAATCGTAGAACGAGCGCCGGAAGCCATCCGCATTCTCGCGCATGACCGCGGCCTGCCTGGCGTAGGATTCGTACCCCTTGAGGGTGTCGAAGTGGCTGCCCAGCATCTCGTAATGGCGCAGCGCAGAATCCGAGTACTCGATCATGTAGCGTTCCGCGTCGCGGCTGGCCTCGTCCTGTGTTTCCGCAACGTAGGTCCACACCGCCAGCTTGGAATTGGCAGGCGGGTGGCCGGCCGCCGCCCGCAGCTGCGCATACTGCTTGAGATTGGCCAGGGCCGAGTCCAGCGACGTGGTGGGAATCACCAGCGGGTTGACCCCGTGCCTGGCGATGATCTGCACCGTCTGCTCCGTGCCCCCCGCACACCACAGGTTCGGGCTGAGATCTCTGTCGGGTTGCGGCCGCAGGCGCACGTCCTGAAAGTGAAATCCCGAACCTTCGAACGAGCCTTCGCCGGTGGCCAGCAGTTGCTTGAGGAAGGCGATGCCCGCATCGAAGCGGTCACGCGCCTCGTTCTGGTCGATGCCCAGCCCGCCGTACTCGCGCCGGCCCAGCCCACGGCCGACCCCGATGATGATGTCCCGGTCATCGCCGAGGAAGGTGTCGAGCATGTTCACGTCTTCCGCCACGCGTACCGGGTTGTGCCACGGCAGCACGGTAACCATCGTGCCCAGATGCACACGCCGCGTGACTCCTGCAACGTAGGTCAGGTACTGCAGCGGATTGGTCACCATCGTGTAGGGCGTAAAGTGGTGCTCGATGGTCCAGACGCTGTCGAATCCGAGCTCGTCGGCGAGCACGGCGAGCCCCAGCTCCTCGCGGAAGATCTCGCGATCCGGGCGCGATGCGCGCCCCGGCACCGACTCGCCGCGCTCCGCGGCCTCGTAGCGGTCCCAGTCCGTGTAGTTCTGATTGAAGATCGTCGCGCCGATACGCATGAGCTGCCCTCCCCGTCGCCTGACTCATCCCTCGAGCAATCGTGCGCGGTCCCAGCGACCGGCGCAACCGGAGCGAACCCGCGAACCGATATCTGGCCCGTTCAGCCGCAGCCGGCGGGCCGCGGACCCTCAGATATCGAGACAGATCTTGCCGAAGTGCTGCTGCGACTCCTGAAGCCGGAAGGCGTCGGCGATGCGCTCGAGCGGAAAGCTCGAGTCGATCACGGGCTCGATGCCGTTGGCCTCGATTGCGTCGATCATCGCGCGCTGCTGGGCGCGGCTGCCCACTGTGATGCCCTTCAGCGTCGCGTTCTTGCCGAACAGAGCGGCGGTGGGCACCTCACCGGCAAAACCGGCGAGCACGCCTATGAGCGAAATATGACCTCCGACCCGAACCGCACTGATCGACTGCGGCAGCGTCCCGGCTCCGCCGATTTCCACCACCACGTCGACACCGCGTCCGTGGGTGAGCTCCAGGGCGCGGCCGGCCCAATCGGGCGTCTGCCGGTAGTTGATCAGCTCGTCGGCACCCAGCGCTTCGAGCTTCGCCAGCTTGTCGTCGGACGACGAAGTGGAAATCACCCGGCACCCGGCTGCCTTGGCGAACTGCAGCGCGAAAATCGAGACCCCGCCCGTGCCCTGGGTCAGAACGACGTCGCCCGGTTTGATACGAGCCTCCACCATCAGACCGCGCCAGGCGGTTAGCGCTGCACAGGTGAGCGTTGCCGCCTGTCCCGGGCTGTAGCCGGTTGGAGCGCGAGTAAATGTCGCAGCAGGCATCGTCACAGTCTGTGCGGCAAACCCGTCGACGTGGTCCCCGGGCACGCCGATGAGCTTGTCCGCTTCGGGTTCGCCATCCTGCCAACTGGGAAAGAAGCAGCTGACGACCGGATCGCCCACCGCGAACTCCGTGACCCCCTCTCCGACAGCGGTCACCCGGCCGGCCCCGTCCGACATGGGAATGCGCCCGTCAGCCACCGCCAGCATCCCTGAAACCACGGCGTAGTCGTGGTAGTTCAGTGAGCTCGCCTCGACGCGGACCTGAATCTCCCCGGGGCGTGGTTCGCGCGCCTCGATGTCCGCTGCTGCGAGCCTGTCCAGGCCACCCGGCTTCGCCAATCTGATTGCGCGCACGCACTGCCTCCCCGCATCTGTTCGAACGGGCTGGATAGCCTAACCGATCCGGGGTGAAGAAAGATCAACCGGAATCCCCCATTGGACCGACTTCGGCCGCCGGGCCTCACCCACATGAATCCGGCGTAGTCCGGCGAACTGCCGCTTACTGTCGATGCACATAGCGCACCAGTGCGCGACCCTGAACCGCACCTATTGCACACAAGGAGAGAACCGACATGACGAAAACCAGAGTTCTGGCCTTGCTCGGCATCTGCCTGGCGCTCGGCACTGCCTGCTCCAAAGCCGGTACCGGCG
>JAWKZP010000035.1:0-11487 GCA_041395905.1 Pseudomonadales bacterium | reverse complement strand
TCAGCGCGCCATAGCGGATCGCGGCGAGCGTGGTCACCAACTCGGGCAGCGATGTAAACACGGCGGTGAGCAGCGTGCCGACGAGGGTCTGGGACAGCGACGTCCTTTCGACCAGGATTTCCGCCGAGCTCATCAGCAGCCAGCCGGCCGCACCGGTAAGCAACGCCATCAAAGCGAACTGGAACCAAAGGCTGGAAAGTTTCTGGCCATGGGATCGGCGCCCGTCGGGTTCATCCACGACCGTTTGCGCGGTTCGCGTGGGGTGCCACATGGGGGTGTCGAGGTCGCGTCGCACCAGATGGTAGCCGAACAGGTACGCCACGAGCAGCACGGGTGTCGCGGGATGCACGCCCAGTATGGAGGAGGCTGGAGTCAGCATCGCCAGCAGAGGGATGCTCAGGAGCACAATGAAAAGAGCTGCCTGGATCAGATTGCCGGATGAGGCGGCCGCGTGCTCGAGATTGGCTCTTCGGTAGGTGAGATCTCCCACGGCAAGGAACGCCAGATTCACTGCCATGCTACCCAGGATGTTGCCCATGGCCAGCTCGGCATAGCCGTCCGCGGCCGCCGTCAATGTGGCGGCGAAATCCGGGACCGACGTGACGCCGGCCAGGAACAGCCCGCCCATCAGCGCTTCGCCCCACCCGGTCTTGTCAGCCAGCCGATCCGCATAATCGGACAGCCGGATCCCACACAGCGTGATGACCGCCGCAGCGCCAATGAACACGGCAACGCTGCCGGGGAGAGAATCAAAAATCAAATACGCTCCCGGAGTAGTGTTTCAGCAAGATACGGGCTTTTGGTGTGCGGAGCGACCTCTGGCCGCCTCATGCGGGTGATCAAGACCTTACTTAATCCGACTGAGAGCGCTTTGTGCCGGGGCTGTACGCCTGTTCGCCCTTTCCCCACTTCCTGCTCCCTGCTTTCCGCCACCGTTGCCGGCCATACACCCGGCGCCGTAAGTCCATGCGGAGCGTAGCACTGAAATACCGGCGCGATCGGCTGATCACGACCACTACGGTGACGATTTGTGTCTGAAACAATCCAGCGCTGCGCATGTGAAAATCAACTTGAAACGCGCCGCGAGGGTCACTTCAGTATTGCATTCGCGAGTTCAGGACAAGCTTTGAGATTGGCTGCTGTCTTCGCTCTGGTTGCAGACTCCGCGTACAGCCGCCCCGTCGCGGACAACAGGGCATAGCCGCTCTTCGACCCGAAAAGCCCTGCGCAGCGCATTTTCCAGTTGCTCCCGCTAACCGGCTTTGATCATCGACGGGCGACGGAACGCCAAACGCATCTGTTTCTCTGTCTCGATGAGGACGAAGAACACTGCGCCCACGGCGACGACCAGCAAACCATCGCGCAGAGGTACCGCCTGTGTGCCGAACACTGCCTGTAGTGGCGGTGCATAGGTGAGAGCGAACTGCGCTCCGGTCACCGCGATTACGCAGGCCCAGACCACCGGCGTGCCACGCGCTGCAGCCCAGGTCAGCGAGGTGCCATGGATGTTGCGGATGAAAAAGAGGTGGAAGATCTCGAGCACCACCAGCGTGTTGAGCGCCAGCGTCTGGGCCAGCGCCGGCGCGTAGCCACGATCGATTGCGTAGGTGTAAATGCCGTAAACCGCACCAAGGAACAGACCCGAAACCAGCACGATGTGCCAGATCAAATCACCCCTGAGCAAGGGCTCGCTGCGGGGGCGGGGCGGTCTGCGCATGGTGCCGGGCTCAGTGGGCTCGAAGGCGAGCGCCAGCCCCAGTGTAATCGCCGTGACGAGGTTGACCCACAAAATCTGCACTGCGGTGATCGGCAGCGCGAGCCCCGCGAAGAGCGCCACTACGATGGTCAGCGCCTCCCCAGCATTGGTCGGCAGCGTCCAGCTGATGACCTTCTTGATGTTGTCGTAGACCGTGCGCCCCTCGCGCACCGCAGCAGCGATCGAGGCAAAGTTGTCGTCCGCCAGAACGAATTCGGCAGCCTCCTTGGCTGCCTCGCTGCCCTTGATTCCCATCGCGATGCCGGCGTCGGCACGTTTGAGTGCCGGCGCATCATTCACGCCGTCACCGGTCATCGCCACCGTCAGACCACGCGACTGAAGCGCTGTCACCAGGCGCAGCTTGTGCCTGGGCGAGGTACGGGCGTAGATATCTATCCCGTCCACCGCCTCGGAAAGTGCGGCATCGTCCATTTCCTCGATGTCGGCGCCGGTCAGAGCGTGCTCAGTGTTCTTCAGCCCGATCCGAGCGGCAATTGCGCGTGCGGTCGCAACGTGATCGCCCGTGATCATCTTTACCCCGATGCCGGCCGCGTGACACTCGGCGACCGCTTCGATGGCTTCGGCGCGCGGCGGGTCGATGAGCCCGATCAATCCGACCAGCGTCAGGTGTCCGTCAACATCGGTGGTGTTCAGTACGGAATGGTCCTGCGGCACACCGCGCGACGCGACGGCGATGACGCGTTGTCCGTCGGCAGCCAACCGCTCGACCATCGCGTGCCAGTGGTCCGGGTTCAGCGGTTCCGTGCCGCCGTCTGCAGTGCGCTGGCTCGCGCTCATGGCCAGCACCACCTCGGGGGCGCCCTTGACGTGAATGCAAGCGTTCCCTTCATGGTCGTGATGCAGCACCGCCATGTAGCGATGCGCCGCGTCGAACGGGATCGCGTCGGTTCGGGTCCATTCGCGAAACGGCTCCGGTCCCTCACCGCTGATCTTGCCCGCGAGCGCCATCAGCGCTCCCTCCATGGGGTCGCCCTCGACTCGCCAGCCATCTGCGTAAAGGTGCAGCACCGCGTCATTGCAGAGCGCGGCAGCACGGGCGAATTCCACGAGCACTGCGTGCACCGCCGGGTCGGCATCGACCTCGCCAAGTCGCACCGCGCCTTCGGGAGCATAGCCGTTGCCGCCAACCGAATAGATCTCCTCGTACGCGGCAAGCGTCGAGGCCATCATCTCGTTGCGGGTAAGGGTGCCAGTCTTGTCCGAGCAGATGACGGAGACCGAGCCCAGCGTTTCGATCGCGGGCAGACGGCGAACGATGGCATTGCGCCGCGCCATCGCCTGCACGCCCACCGCCAGCGTGATGGTCAGCACCGCCGGCAGCCCTTCGGGAATGGCAGCCACGGACAACCCGACCACGGCCATGAACAGCTCGTCAAAGGGCAGATGCCCGACGAAGTAGCCGTAAACGAGCAAGCTGGCGGCGACCAGCAGGATGAACACCGTCAGCCAGCGTGCGAAGATGTCCATCTGTCGCACCAATGGGGTGGTCAGTGTTTCGACGTTGGCGAGCATCCCGCTGATCCGACCGATCTGCGAGCTCGCGCCCCTGGCCACGACCACACCGCGACCTGTGCCTGCGGCGACGAGCGTGCCGCTGAAAAGCATCGAGCTTCGATCTCCGAGGGCAGCTCCGGCGTCGACTGGCGCGACGTGCTTGTCCACGGGCACCGATTCCCCCGTCAGGATCGCCTCTTCGGCCGACAGTCCCCGCGCTTCAATCAGACGAAGGTCGGCGGGCACCCGGTCACCTGGCTCGACCAGCACGACATCACCCGGCACCAGATCTGCCGCGTCCACGCTCGTGCGCCGCCCGTCACGCAGCACGGTCGAACGTGGCGCCAGCATCCCGCGAATTGCCGCCATCGCCTGTTCGGCCCGCCCTTCCTGAATGAAGCCAATCACGGCATTGACCAGAACCACCGCCAGAATCACACCGGTGTCGACCCCATGTCCCAGTGCGGCAGTGACCGCAGCCGAGGCAAGCAGAACGTAGATGAGCAGATTGTGGAAATGTGACAAGAAACGGAGCAATGCACTTCTGCGTGAGGGCTCGGGCAGCCGATTCGCACCGTGAACCTCCAGGCGGCGCGCTACCTCGCGACTGTCCAAACCTTGCGCAGACGTCTCGACGGCCGCCAGCGCATCAGCGACGGAGAGCGCATGAAAGGGCTGCTTCGTTGGTGCCGTCGTCATCGTGAGCTTTGTCCCGGTCAGGCGAGCAAAGATGTTGTTCCAGGCCGCATTGACGGGCTCTGGAAGCCAGGTTGGCCGCCGAAAATTCTCCCGGAAATCGGAACGCTCGTATGCGGATGCGCCTCGTCCGTACACTCGCTGCTTTCCCGGACTTCGAAGTTCCCCCTGCCGAGCGGCCGCAAAGGCCAAGAAACCGAGCGCATCGCCCCGTCGCATCGTCCGGTTACGTCCTGGAGCGCCCCACGCCTTCCAGTTGCCGGAGGTTCACTGCGACTGCCCCGGGGGGCTCCCCTGAAGAAACTCCAGTACCACCAGCGACATCGCCAGAGCGCCTGTCTCGATCGTCGGCTTGGGCACGGGCGCAAATTGCGGCGAGTGGTTGGAAGGCAACGATTCGCCCGCTTTCATGGCGGAGAGGAAACGATCCGGTTCGTAGACTCCGATGAAGAAATACGTCAACGGCACGCCCTGCTCGCCGTATCGCGTGAAGTCCTCACTCGCGGGCACCGGCGCCATTTCGAATGCGCCTCTGCCGAACGCGGCCTGCAGAACCGAGGCAGCACGCTGCATCGACGCTGCGTCGTTGACGAGCGCATCGGTATCGTGCGTGATCGAAAGGTCCGGATCCGGCGCCGCCGACAGCGCCGCCTCCGCCATCGCAACGCGGCGCACGCCGGTCGTCAGCTTCCGGCCCACTTCAGGGGAGTAGCTGCGGATCGTGCCCCGTAGAGTTACCTCGTCGGGAATGATGTTGCCCGCGCTGCCGCCGTGAATCGCGCCGATCGTAACCACGCCGAATGCCGACGGATCCATCTCTCTGCTTACCAGCGACTGTACGTCAACGACAAATCGCGACGCGATCAGCACGGGATCGATCGCGCTGTGGGGCGACGAACCGTGACCGCCACGTCCTTTGAACACAATCCGGAGCGTGTCTTCGGCAGACATGATCGGCCCGGCTCGATAACCGACCATTCCGTAGCCGAAGGGCCCGGTATGCAGGGCAACCGCGTGATCCGGCCTGCCGAACCGGGTGTACAGGCCGTCCTTCAACATCGCCTCGGCCCCGCTGTCATTCTCCTCGGCAGGCTGGGCGACGAACATCAGGGTGCCGTGCCAGAGATCGCGCAGCTCGGCGAGGGCAGTCGCGACTTCGACCCAGACCGACATGTGGATGTCGTGTCCGCAGCTATGCGCAACCGGCGTCTGCTCGCCCTCCCAATCGCGCAGCTGCCGGCTCGCGTAGGGCAGACCTGTCTTCTCCGCCATCGGTAAGGCATCGAGCTCAGTACGCACCAGTATCGTCGGACCCTCACCGTTTCTGAGCATCGCGACGACGCCGGTCTTGCCGACCTGCTCCGTGACCTCGAACCCGCGTGAACGCAGTGCCGAAGCCAGCAAGGCGGCCGTTCGGGTTTCCTGGAAAGCGAGCTCCGGATGCTCATGAATGTCTCGATAGAGCGCATCGACCTCATCGTAGTGGGCATCGATGACCTGCTGCAGTCGCGGTTTGAACGCGATCGGCCCGGGCTCTGCGTGCCCGATCATCGACCATAGTGCACTGATCAAAATGGCCGATACGGTCAACGGTATTCGTCTGTCTTTCATTGTCGCTCCTGATGAATCGGCGATAGCCTGAGGATCACGGCACCGCCTCGGTGATTACGATTGCCACCTCGCTGTTCGCGTCCAGAGCAAGACGCTGGCGCGCACCGCGTGAGGTCATCAATTGCCTGAGCGCGGCAAGTCCGGCGCTACCGGAAGCGGTGGTATGAAGGTCGTAGTCGGCCAGCCTGTCACATGCCCAGAGAGCATCGTCATCGGTGACGGAAACCCATGCCGAAACGATGTTTCTCAGCACGCGCCATGCAGGTGCAGACGGCGCATAACAATCCAGCCTTCCCATGATCGTGCTTGTGGCGTGCTGCAACCGGATTGCATGCCCGGCCATCGCGCTGGACTGCAGGCAAGCCGCGGCATCGGGCTCCGAGACGATCACCTGCGGCGCGCGGCCGGCGACTGCGGCAATATGACCGCCCACAGCCGCTGCGAACCCGCCGACGCCGGCCTGGAGCACGAGGTGGCTCGGTTGGCGAGGCAACTGATCCAGCAACTCGCTCGCGAGCAGCGAGTACCCCTCCATCACCAACGCCACGGTCGCGTCGTCTTCTCGCGACGAGAAATCCGGAATGGCGATCCAGTCGTGCGTCGCGCAGGCGGCGTCGCAGGCGCGGACCGCATCATCATAGGTGCCGGCTATCGTCACTACCTGCGCGCCGAGATCCCTGATCGCCTTGACCTGCTCATCCGGCACGCCGGTCTTCACGAAGATCACGCAGCGGGCGCCGACGAGCCTGGCACCGGCAGCGACCGCCCGTCCGTGGTTGCCGGACGTTGCCGCCGCGAACGTCGTCACCGTGACAGCAGGATGTCGGAAACGGACCAGCTCGGCGATGGAACCTGTCGTGCCGGCATGCCGCGCCGCGATCGCCTGGCTGAGCGACAGCACGGCATAGGTCCCACCGAGCGCCTTGAAACTACCCAGGTCCAGCCTGCTGCGCTCATCTTTCGCCCAGACCTGCCTCAATCCCCATTCGCGAGCCAGCTGAGGAAGCGGATGTACCGGCGTAGGGGCGTACGCAGGGCAGGCACCCAGCGCTCGCCGAACCCGCTGCGCCGCTGGCGCGCCAAGCGACGAGCGCAGATCGTGAGGCGTCGCTTTCGACTGCAATGCCGGAGGCGAAAAGTAGATTCGGGACATGGATAGAGGTTAGGGGCAAGTGCGCGCGGCCTGGCGGCGAATTCTCCGCGTTGCGCGCACAAAACCTGCAGGATCGGGCTGGCGCCGGTTCGGCTATCCGCTGCTAACGGGAATGTCGAGCGTCGTCTTGAGGGATTTCATCACGACGCTCGTGCGGAAACGCTTGATGTTCGGATCGTCAAGGAACAGGCGCCGGGCGATCTGATGATAGTCGTCCATGTCGCGGGCGGTAATCACCAACACGAAGTCGGCCTCGCCGGTCACGTAATAGCATTGCTGCACCTCGGGGGTCGACTCGGCCCGATGCCGAAACGACTCCACGACCTGCTTTGCCTCACGGTCTACCCTGACATCGACGATAACCGTAAGGTGACGACCGAGCGCGGCGCCATTCAGCACAGCAGTGTCCCGTAGCACCAGCCGCTCGTCCCGCATCCGCTTGATCCGTCGCTGCACCGCAGACGCGGACAGGCCGATCGCATCACCCAGTTCCTGGGCCGTTACGAGGTTGTTGCGCTGAAGCGCTGTCAGTATCTGCCGATCGAGTTTGTCCACCGCCGCTGCACCTCACTACAAATCCGTCCACCGGTATGGACGGGATTCCAGCCGGCGCTGTTTATACATCATTGCGCAGGTGTCGTGCTTGCACCGACGCCGGTCCGTCTATCGTGCAACGCTCTCAGCGGGTCATCGCATGCGCGAGACTCGGCACCAGATGAGTTGCAGAAGCCCGAGCGCTTGCCTGTTGTACACGGCGTACGTGCAGCTTGGCAGGTGATGGCGTTGGTATCGGCGCTTGCGGGTCATCTTCCCAACCACCGTAGCGCATAGCACAGAGTCGAGCACCGGCCGTCCGGTACTGCTGATGCTGGCTGCCAAGCGCCCTTGCAGTCACCATCGTCCGTCGAAAACTGTTCCCGGCGACCGCGTCATCCGCGCAAGCCACGGCTACCGGCACCACGAACCAGAGAACACGCCGCTCCGGCTCATGGCCGCCTCGGGTGCCCAAACCGGAGTCGTCGCGCTGATCCAGCGTTTCGGCAGTGCGCTCAATCTGAACGTCCGCCTGCACATGCTGATCCTGGGCGGGGTCTACACCATGGAACGGCCCCCGGTTCCATCGCGTCAGGGTGCCGGACCCGCAGGCCCTGGCTCGGTCTAGAACCCACTGACACGCTGGACCACGTGAACGCCACCTCTATCCGCTACCACGGCGTCTTCGCCCCGAGCTCACCCATGCGCCGCGCGATGGTGCCGACACCGGCCAATACTCGCCAGCACAGGAAGCGCAAAGAGTCAGCCGCTGCACCGGCGGCCCGGCTGTCCTCTGTCACAGAATCACTCAGCGACTGCAACGATCCACCCACCGCGCCATTGGCCTGGGCGCGTCGCGTCACACCTGACCCCACCCGACCTGTTCGCCGAACGCTGAAACGCACGTGCCAACCGTACCGCCTGCGCTTACCCTTCACCGACTTCCCGATACTCCATTCCCCGCCGCTGCCAATCGCGCCCTTCAGCGTGAACGATTCGCTCGATTCGTCCGCTCACCCCAATAGCCAGCGTCGCGAGCGGAGCGCAGCTCAAAAACCCATACCAGACGGGACCGTGAAAAAGGCACGATGAATTTCCCATCCTCCTGATCCGGGGGCTGGCGCGGCCCGCTGAGCCGGCGGCAGCGCGGCCGGCCGTCGCGCCGGCTGGTTCCCTGCCGGGCCAGCGCGTAGACTCCGGCCACCGGATGGGGAGGCATTCGTTCGATGGTGCGCGGTCAGCCGCTGCAGAAACCCCAGGCGTACCGCGGCGAAGAGCCGTTCGCGTTCATCAGCTACTCACACGAGGACGAGGCGCTCGTCTATCCGGAGATGCGGCGGCTGATCGACGACGGTATGCGCCTGTACTTCGACGCCGGCATCGCCGCCGGCCACGCCTGGCACGACGAGCTGGCGGACGCCATCGAGCGCTGCCGGGTGTTCGTGCTGTTCGTCACGCCCCGTTCTGCCGAGTCCAACCACTGCCGGCGCGAGATCCACTTCGCCCTGGACCTGACCAAGCCCATCATCGCCGTGCACCTGGAGCCCACGGAGCTACCCGGCGGCCTGCGGCTCGCCATCGGCGACAAGCAGGCGATCCTTTCCTTTGATCTCGACAGAAGCGACTACCAGCGAGCGCTCCGGCAGGCGCTGCAACGGTTTCTAGGCGGCAGCACGCCCGCAGCGGCCGAACCCGCCGCGACACCCGCCACCGAGCCGCCGGCAGCGCCCGGGCAGGGTACCGCCGTGCCGGAGCCCGCCGCGCAGCCATCGACACTGCGCACACGCTGGTTCGCCGCACTTGCCGTTCTGATCGTGGCCGCAGCCGCCGCCGTCGGGTTCGTCTGGCAGCAGCAGGCCGATCACCAGGCGGCGCTGCACCAGCTCCGCACGGCGGAATCCTTCCTGCAGCAGGACCGCTACGGCGAGGCCTTTCTCGCCGCGCGTCCCGTTGCCGATGCGCTCGCCGGCGACGCGCGCTTTCAGCACCTCTGGTCGGAGACCGCGGTGGACATCGTGCCGAACATCCCCGAAGGCGGCGTACGGGTGCACATGCGGCCCTACGACGTCGCCACCGCGGACTGGATCGATCTCGGCACCACGCCGCTCGAGCCGGCCGCCGCGCCCCGCGGCGTCGTGCTGCTGAAGCTCGACAAGCCCGGTTTCGAGACCCGCGAGTTCGCCGTCGCGAACCCGGGACCGCTGCTCGGCAACACCGACAAGCTGTACGGCGGCGGTGTGATGGTCGAACCGGCCACCGTGCTCAGCCTCGAGATGACGCCGTCCGGCGCTGTCCCCGAAGACATGGTGCGGGTGCCCGCCACCGATCTGCCCATCTTCCTTCAGGGACTCTCGAACAGCCTGGAGGGCGGTGCCCGGTACCCGATTCCGGCGTTCGCCATCGATCGCGCGGAGGTCTCGAACCGGGCATACAAGGCGTTCGTGGATGCGGGCGGCTATGCCAGCGCGGTCTACTGGCAGGGAATGACGTTGCCCGACGGCACGCCGCTCACCCCGGAGACGGTGGCGGGATTCGTAGACGGCAGCGGACGGCCCGGTCCCGCCACGTGGGAGCTCGGCACCTATCCGGCGGGTACCGCCGATCTGCCCGTGGGTGGCCTCAGCTGGTACGAGGCCGCGGCCTACGCGCGTTTCCGGGGGCTCGCGCTGCCGACCTTGCACCACTGGGCGCGGGCCGCGTTCGCGCCGCTGGATCCGTATTCTCCCGCGGTGCCGGCGATCGAGCGCGCGAGCAACTGAGAGCGACGGTCCGATACCGGCCGACGCGAACGTAGACGTCGGTCCCTGGGGCACCGTCAATACGGCAGGCAACGTCCGGGAATGGGTGTGGAACCGGGTGGGCGACCGGGGTCTCATCTCGGCGGCGCCTGGAGCGACTACCCCTCGCTCTGGATGCTACAGTGCAGGCCCGATGAGCCGCGCGCCGCAGAACGGTGTGCGCCTCATGCACACGCTCGGCGAACCGCTGGATTCGGAGCTGCTCGCCCCGGTGATCCTCTATCGCGATACGGCGCTGTCGCGGCGGGAGCCGGTGAGCGATGAGGCCTTCGAGGCCATCCGCTTTCAGTTCACCCACGCGCCGCGGCGCGAACTTGCCGCGAGCACACGGACGGTGGCCGGCAATGACACCTGGGTGGCCGAGGAGGTGGTGCTGAGCGCACCCGGCATGGAGCCGCTCACACTGTTCGTCGTCGAGCCGGCTGGCGCCTCGCACCGGCTGCAGCCCGTGATCTACATGCCCCACGGCGGTGCCCGGCTGAAGGCCCCGAACGACACGCTGCTCAACCACGTGCCCTTCCTGGACTTCGTCGTGCGCAGCGGCCGGGCGCTGATCATGCCCGTCTGGACCGGGACGCTGCAGCGTGCCGAGGCACCCTCGAACGATTCCCAGACGAACGCCGACCGCCAGCGCCGCGGGGCGCTGGCCTGGTACGAGGAGGCCGCCACCACCATCGACTATCTGCAGACCAGGAGCGACATCGCCGCGGAACGGATCGGCTACCTCGGCAACAGCTTCGGTGCCATGTTCGCGCCCATCATCCTCTCGCAGGAGCACCGTTTCACCGCCGCGGCGCTGATCGCGGGCGGTGTGTGGAACGTGTCGCCGCTGCACCCGATGATCGACCAGGTCAACTACGCGCCGCGGGTGACGCTACCGGTGCTCATGATCAACGGCAGGAACGATCACCTGTTTCTGTACGAAGCCTCCCAGAAGCGCCTCTTCGACCTGCTTGGCACGCCGGCGGCAGACAAGCGACACGTGCTCTTCGATACGGGCCACTTCGAATTCCCCCGCTACCAGGTGGGGCGCGAGGTGACGGACTGGTTCGACCGCTATCTGGGTCCGGCGGTCGGTAGCGCGCAGCCCACCAGCCGCGAGTAGAGCGAACCCCAGAGCTTCGACGCGGCTTTCAACCAATGCCACCAGACAGGTGGTGTACCAACTCAAGAGCCCGCTCCGCGACGGCACCACACAGGTCCTGTTCAGCCGCCAGGTGCTCGCCGGCGCAGGAAGCGCGAAGAGTCAGCTGCTGCACCGGCGACCCGGGCGCGCCCGTCCACGGAATCAAGCAGCGACTGCAGCGCCTTTTCGAAATCGATGTAACCCTCTGCTCGGTCTGCGGCGAGCAGTTGCGGGTCATCGCGGACGTCACCGATCCAGAACTCATCAGCAAGATCCTCGATCACGTTCAGCAGCGCGC
>JAWKZP010000034.1:0-12516 GCA_041395905.1 Pseudomonadales bacterium | reverse complement strand
GTGACGCCCGCAGGCAGCTTGCTGAGACCCGGCCAGCCGCCGGCGGGATTCACCACCAGAAAGTCCTGCCAGCCGCCAAGCGTCTGCACCAGCTCGCCGGCTTTGAAGTCCGGATGGCGGGATTCCACCACCTGGGCGACGGAGCCCGCGCGCATGGGTTCGCCCAGGCCGACCGGCGGCAGGTAGCTCTCCCGATCCTCCATCCAGCCACGCTGCGTCGGGTCGAACGACAGGTACAGATTGCGCACCAGAACCTCGCCGTCCGCAGGCTGCGGGATGGGCGACTCCCGGTACTCGAAATTGTCTGCGGTGACCATGCCGTGTGGCCGTCTGGCGAGCAGCCACTGTCTGTTGGTGTTCATGTCGTGTTCCCCTGACCTGTGGATCGAACGAGTATCCTGAGCCGCGGGTGATGGCCGCGTCAAAAGCTTGATTAAATCCACCTCCCGGGTCAGAGTCGACGGCCCCTGACGCGGGCATTGCGGCGGCCGTCGCGCGCTGCTTCGCGAACGAATGCACCCTGGGAGGGCACCATGAGCGACATCGCATTTCTGTCGGCGACCGAACTGGCTGAACGCGTCCGACGCAAAGACATTTCCTGCGAGGAGCTCCTGCGCCACTATCTGGAACGCGTGGACCGCTACAACCCGGCGCTGAACGCGATCGTGGTGGATGTCCGCGAGCAGGCGCTCGAGCGGGCGCGGGAAGCCGACGCCGCGCTGGCGCGTGGCGAGTCATGGGGGCCGCTGCACGGCGTGCCGATGACGCTCAAGGAATCCTACAACCTGGCCGGCACCCCCACGACCTGGGGCAATCCTGCCTGGCGCGAGAACGTACCCGCCGAGGATGCCGAGGCGGTGAAGCGCCTCAAGGGCATCGGCGCAATCGTGTTCGGCAAAACCAACGTGCCCCTGGCACTCGCCGATTTTCAGTCCTACAACGACGTCTACGGCACGACCAACAATCCCTACGACCACACCCGCACGCCCGGCGGCTCATCCGGTGGTTCCGCGGCCGCCCTTGCCGCGGGGCTCACCGGGCTCGAGGCCGGGTCGGACATCGGCGGCTCCATCCGCAATCCTGCGCACTTCTGCGGCGTGTTCGGTCACAAGCCCACCTGGAACCTGCTCTGGATGCGCGGTCACTCGGCGCCCGGTGACATCCGTGCTCCTTCGGACATCTCTGTCATAGGGCCACTGGCCCGCTCTGCTGACGATCTCGACCTGGCGGTTCGCACCCTTGCCGGTCCGGACGAGATCACCGCCCGCGGTTTCCAGCTCAAGCTCCCCGAGCTGGGCGGGAAAGGCCTGGACGCGCTCCGGGTCGCCGTGTGGAAGGACGACGAGATGTGTCCGGTCTCGGAGGAGGTTCGGCGCCGCGTCGATCAGGTCACCGCGCTGCTGCGCGATGGCGGCGCCACCATCGACGAGAGCGCACGCCCCGATTTCAGCTCCGATCACAGCCACGGGACGTACCAGAACCTGCTGCACGCAACCATGGCCTCGCGCATGCCGGATTCCGACTACCAGGGGTTGCGCGAACACGTCGAGAGTCTGGACCCGGCCGACCAGAGCGACGCCGCCCGGGTGTTCCGCGCCCAGGTATCGAGCTTTCGCGACTGGAGCGCAAGCAACGAGCTGCGCCACCACCTGCGCTGGAAGTGGCACGAGTTCTTCAAGAATTTCGACGTACTGATCGCGCCGATCATGCCGACGGCCGCCTTCGCCCACGATCACCGCAAGTTCGGCGAGCGCACGATCGTCGTGGACAATCAGGAGTACCCGTACTTTCAGCAGGTGTTCTGGGCCGGACTCACCGGCGTCGCCTACCTGCCCTCGACGGTGATCCCCACAGGTCTCAACGGCGAAGGGCTGCCCATCGGGTTGCAGATCGTCGGCCCGGAGTACGGAGATCTCGTCACCATCGGTGTCGCGCGGCTGCTTGAGCGGGCCGGTTGCCGGTTCGTGCCGCCTGAGCACTATCAGTAGGCGGCAGCCGACCCTTGGCCACCGTCGCGCGGGCGCATCCGAACATCGCGCTCATCAAATATTGGGGTAAGGCGGAACAGGCCGGCAACGTTCCGGCCACACCGTCTCTGTCGATCACGCTCGATACGCTCGAGACCGTGACCTCGGTGGAAACCGCTGCGCGGGACCAGCTGCTGCTGAATGGGGAGCGTGTGGAGGACGAGAAGGTGCTGCGCTGGCTCGAGGCATTGCGCGCGGAACTGGACGTCCCGCACCTGCAGATCGAGACACGCAACAACTTCCCCACCGCCGCCGGCCTCGCCTCGTCGGCCTCGGGCTTCGCTGCGCTGATGACTGCCATCGATGCCCATTGCGGCCTCGGCCTGGACGCCGCGGCACGCTCCGACTACGCCCGGAGGGGGTCCGGCTCCGCGGCACGTTCCGCCTATGGCGGCTTCGTTACTCTGCAGGCCCCGGACTGGCGTGCCGCGCCGCTGCTGGCAGCTGGGCAGTGGCCGCTGCGGGTGCTCATCGCGGTAACCACACGCGCGCGCAAGAACCGCTCTTCGTCGGACGGCATGCGGCTGTCGGCCGCAACGTCGCCGTTTTTCCCCGCGTGGGTGTCGAGCACTGCGGCCGACTTCGAGCACGCGCGCGGATTGGTTGAGCGTCGCGATTTCGCCGGTCTGGCGGAGCTCAGCGAGCACAGCTGTCTGAAGATGCACGGCCTCATGCTCTCCACCCGGCCGGGGCTGGTGTACTGGAACCCCACGACCGTCGCCCTGATACTGCGCGTCAGGGAGCTGCGCGCCGAGGGCGTGCCGGTGTTCTTCACGGTGGACGCGGGGCCTCAGGTCAAAGCCGTGTGCCTGCCGGACGCAGAAGCGCACGTCGCCGCGGCGCTGCGCGATACCCCCGGTGTGCTCGATGTGCTGCACACGGGGCTGGGCCAGGGAGCGGAGGTGATCTCCCGATGATCGAGACCATGGCGCCGGGCAAAGTGATTCTCTGGGGAGAGTACGCCGTGCTGCTGGGCGCACCGGCACTGGTGATGGCCGTCGACCGTTACGCGATCTGCCATCTCAATCCCGAAGGTCGGGCATGGGGTTTCTCGGCTGCTGGATTTGCCGGCGCCGATCACACGCTCACGCGGGCTCAGCTGCTCGCCGCAGAACCGCCCGAGCCCGGCGACGTCTCCTACGTCCCCTGGCATGTGCTGCACGGGCTCGAGACCGCCGACCTGCCGCCGGGCGGACGTATGCACATCGACAGCCGAAGCTTCTACCAGGGCTCGAGCAAGCTGGGCCTCGGCTCCAGTGCGGCAGTGAGCGTGGCCGTGTACGCCGCTTTCTGCCGCCTGCTGAACACCGACCCGGACTTCCGCACGGCCCTGCACATTCACCACAACCTGCAGGGCAAGCTCGGCAGCGGCATCGATATCGCGGCAGCCTTTTTCGGCGGCCTGCTTCGGTTCCAGCGCGAAGGTGCGACGGTCAACGCCGGGCATCCACCGTACGAGCCGGAACACTGGCAGCTGCCATCAGACCTGCGGATGCGCTTCATCTGGGCCGGACATCCCGCCAGCACGTCGGATCACGTGCGCCGGTTTCAGAGCTGGCTGGCGCGCGGTGACACCCGCGCGGTCGACGCGCTCGCCGACTGCTCGCGGGAGCTGTTCACGTCCGCTGATCTGCACGCCTCTCTCGTCGCGTACATCGACGCGCTAAAGCGCCTGGACGACAATGCCGCACTCGGGATTTATGATGCATCTCACAAGCATCTGGACCACCTTGCCAAAGACAGCGGCGTGATCTACAAACCGTGCGGCGCGGGCGGCGGCGACATCGGCGTTGCCTTCGGCACCGACATCGAAGCGATCGACGGCTTCGTTGCCCGAGCTGAGGCAGCCGGGTTTGCCGCCGTCGACCTGGAGACGGCTTCACATGGCATCCAAATCACCGGCTGACCGCAGTTCCGTCGAGGGCGGCGCGCGGATCCCGAATTTCTTCCGTCTGAGCGTCGCCGAGCGCATCGCGGCGCTGCACGCCCGGGGACTGCTCAGCGAGGACGACGTCCGCGCGCTGAGCTCGGGAGATCACACGCTGCGGCTGCCCGTGGCGGACAAGATGATCGAGAACGTCATAGGCGTGTTCGGCCTGCCTCTGGGGCTGGCGCTGAACTTTCTCATCAACGGTCGCGACTACGTCATTCCGCTGGTGGTGGAGGAGCCTTCGATCGTCGCGGGGCTCTCCGGTGCAGCACGCATGGCGCGTCTGAGCGGTGGCTTTCAGGCCAGCAGCACGGAGCCGATACTCATCGGCCAGGTGCAGGTGGTCAACATCGACGACCCGGAGCGCGCCAGCGCCGACCTGCTGGCGCAGCGCGAGGAAATCCTTGCACTCGCCAACAGCCTGCATCCCAAGATGCAGGCCCGCGGCGGCGGTGCGCTGGACATAGAAGTGTTCTCTCACCATGCGCCCGAAGACGGTCGCGACATGCTGGTGCTGCACCTGCTGGTGGATACCCGCGATGCCATGGGTGCCAACCTGGTGAACACCATGTGCGAAGGCATCGCCTCGCTGGTGGAAACGATCACCGGCGGCAAGGTGTTTCTGCGCATCCTGTCCAACCTCACAGACCGGGCGCTTGCCCGCGCCAGCGTGCGCATTCCCGCGCGCAATCTCGAGGGCAAGGGCTTCAGCGGGGAGGAGGTACGCGACGGCATCATTCTGGCCAACGATCTGGCCACGGTGGATCCTTACCGGGCCGCAACGCACAACAAGGGCATCATGAACGGTGTCGATGCCTTCGCCATTGCCACCGGCAACGACTGGCGCGCCATCGAGGCTGCCGCACATGCCTACGCGGCACGCTCCGGCCGTTATCGGGCACTTACCCGCTGGTACCGCAACGAAGCCGGCGATCTGGTGGGAGAGATCGAGGTACCCATGAAGGTGGGCACGGTCGGCGGCTCACTGGAAACCAATCCCAGCGTGCGCATCAATCACCGCCTGCTCGGCTCGCCAGGCGCTACGGAATTGGCCGGCCTCATGGCGGCCGTCGGACTTGCCCAGAATTTCGCAGCGCTGCGGGCGCTGTCCACCGACGGCATTCAGCAGAATCACATGACCCTGCACGCCCGCAGCGTCGCCAGCACCGCCAGCGTGCCCGATGCCCTCTTCGACGCGGTCGTGGAAGCGCTCATAGAATCCGGCGAGATCAAGGTCTGGAAGGCGCAGGAAATCGCCAAGAACCTGGCACGGAAAACCGTGCTGCCGTCGAGTGCGGAGCGCAGCAGCGCGTGCGGCAAGGTGATACTCCTCGGCGAGCATGCGGTCGTCTACGGACGCCCCGCGCTGGCGTTGCCGATACCACTGGCGGTAGAGGCCGTGGTGCGCCGCGGCGGTGACGGCATCAACCTGGTCATCCCACGCTGGGGGCTAGAGCAGAAGGTCCGGGCCGAGGGCAGCCACGGCATCAGCGGCATTCTGCACAAGGTGCTGGTGCAGCTGGGGCTGGCCGAGCAGCCCATGACCATCGAAGTGATTCCGCACGTCCCGAGAGCGATGGGGCTCGGCGGATCCTCCGCCCTGGCGGTAGCCGTGATCCGCGCCCTGGATCATGCGTTCCATCTCGCGCTGGACGACGGCGCCGTAAACGCCCTGGCATTCGAGTGTGAGAAGGTCGCCCACGGGACGCCCTCCGGAATCGACAACACCATCGCCACCTACGGAATACCGTTGCTCTACCAGCGTGACCCCGAGCAGGACGCGCCGCGGTTCGAGGAGATCCGGCTGGGGAGCCCGATCCCGCTCGTGATCGGCATCACCGGTCGCGAGAGCCTCACAGCCCGTACGGTTGCCCGTGTGCGTCAGGCGTGGGAGCAGCATCAGGCCCGCTACGACGGCATCTTCGATCAGATCGCCAGCCTTACCCGCGCCGGGGTCGACGCCGTGCGCGATGGTCAGCTGCGCGAGCTGGGCGAACTCATGAACCTCTGCCACGGCTATCTCAACGCCCTGCAGCTGTCGACGCCGGAGCTCGAAGAACTGATCCACATCGCCCGCGAGCACGGCGCGCTCGGCGCCAAGCTCACCGGCGGCGGTGGCGGGGGTTCCATGATCGCGCTGTGTCCGGATGGCCAGGACGAGGTGGTCCGCGCCATGGAGCGGTCCGGCTATCAGGCCCTCAAGGTGACCGCCAGCTGAGGTTCAGTCGCCCCGCACCGACAGATGTGAGGTGTCGGGCGGCGCTGGCGGCAGCTCGCGCCGTTTCTCGCCGAGCTCGGCGCCCGCTTCGGCGACATCGAAGTCGATCTCATCGAGATCAACCGCGGGCGCAGCTGCCGTTCTGGCCTCGCCCAGGCGTGTACCCAGCTCGGCAACGGCAAAATCCGGGACGGCGACCTCATCCACGATGAGTCCGGAGCCGTCGCTCAGCCGGGTGCCCGGTTGAGCCAGAGAGATATGCGAGGTGTCCGGCATTGCCGGCTCGAACCGGGAGCGCTCGTCGTCGCGCAGCACGTCACTGCCCGGCGGCAGCAACACCATGCCGGGTTGTCCCGCGCGAGCCTCTGAGACCGTGGTTTGGTCGGACTGCCCGGACGATGCGCGCGTGCGCGGCGACTCACCAGAGCCTGACGCGGACGCTGCGCCGGCCCGGCCTCCGCCCCCGGTCGCTCTGACAGGCGGTGCCTCGTGACCGGCCACGGGCAGCACGCGCAGCCTCGCACCCGCCTTTTTGAACAGCGCCTGAAAGTGCGTGGCGGCTGCGGTGTCCGCTTCCCGCTTGAGCACCACCGGCTCGCCGGAGAACAGCCGATCCATGCGCGGCTCGTCCAGGTTCAGCGCCTGCGCAAGGCGTTTGCGCACAACGGCGGGGTGCTGCCCGTCGAGCACCTCCCCACGGAATACCAGGCGATAGGTTTCGCTCATGTGGGCAATTGTAGTCCAGGGAGCCGGCGCCACGCGTTGCTTCTGTCACGGCTTGAGGCCAATATCGGGTCAGGTAGCGTATCTGCAGGGGAGCCGATCACATGGGAACCAGAGCCCGCGTCGTGGTATTGCCGCAAGCGACGTCGACGCTGCGCATCGAAGAACTGGAGTTGCCGGACCCGGGACCGACCCAGGTGATCGTCCGGCAGTACGCCTCGGGCGTCTGCCATTCGCAGCTGCACCAGATGCACCGGCCGCGTCAGAATCCGGTGATTCTCGGCCATGAATCCACGGGTGTCGTGCTGAAGACCGGCAGCGCGGTCAGTCACGTTCGCGAGGGCGACACCGTTCTGGTCACCTGGGTGCCGCGTAATGCTGCGGCGGCCCAGGCGCCGCCGGTTCCGGCGACGCTGCAGGTCAGCGACGGGGTCGCAGTCTCCGAAAACGTGTTCACCTGGGCCGATCACACGCTGGCGGACGAGCAGTACGTGGTGAAGGTCGATCCGCACATCCCCACCGACGTGACCTCCATCATCGGCTGCGCCGTCATGACCGGTGCCGGTGCCGTGATCAACACCGCCCGCGTGCAACCGGGCCAGAGCGTGGCCATCTTCGGTGTCGGCGGAGTGGGCCTCTCGGCCGTTGCGGGTGCCCGCATCGCCGGCGCCGATCCCATCATTGCCGTGGATCTCGACGACGCCAAGCTGGATTTCGCGCGCGCCTTCGGCGCCACCCACGGCATCAACGCGCGCCGCGAGGACCCGATCGCCGCGATTCATGCCCTTACGACCCGCAAGGATCAGTTCACCATCTTCAGAGCGCCGGTTTCGGGCGCGGACTTCACGTTCGACTGCATCGGCCTGAAGACCACGATGGAGCAGATCGTGCCAGCGTGCCGCTCCGGACATTTCGGGGCGCACGACGGCGGCACCGCGGTGCTGGTGGGCGTACCCAGCACGAGCGTCGAGCTCAACGCCATCGACGTGCTGCTCAACGAAAAGCACTTCATCGGCAGCATCGGCGGCTCGTGCGCCCCCGACCGGGACTTTCCCCGCTTTCTGGAATGGCACGAAACCGGTGAGCTCGACCTGGACGCGCTGGTGACGCAGCGCTTCAGCCTCGATCAGATCAACGAGGCCACGCAGGCCCTGGAGCGGGGCGAGATCCAGGGCCGCGCGATTCTGGAGTTCCCGTGACCGGTACGCCGGTCACACATTTCGTTGCCAATGGGGCGCTTCAGACCGCATACCACGACGTCGGCGACGGCGCGCCGTTTGTGCTGGTGCACGGATTCACCGGATCGAAGCTGGACTTCCAGGATCAGCTGAGCAGTTTCGTCGACCTGCGACGGGTCATCGCGCTGGACCAGCGCGGCCACGGTGAAAGCTCCAATCAGGCCCCATACTCCGTGGAACAGCTGGCGGCAGACCTGCTCGGCTTTCTCGACGCCCTGGACATCGACCGCTGCGACCTGCTGGGCCACTCGCTCGGCGGGGTGGTGGCCGCGCGTGCGGTATTGCGGGATCCGGCGCGGTTCCGCTCTCTGGTGCTGATGGACACGCCGGCCAACCCGATCGCCATGCAGCCGCCAGACGTGACTGAACGGATCAATGCACTGGTCCGATCCGGTGGCTGTGAGGCACTGCTGCCGGGCATGCGCCGGGCACCGGCAAGCCCGGGTGCGCAGCCCGGAATCGACCTTCTGGGCGAGACCGAGCACTGGCGGCGCATCGAGGTCAAGCTGCAGCAGATGGACCCTGAGGCGTTCGTGGCGCTGAGTCGCGAGCTGCGCGAGCCGCCCTCTCTGCTCGACGCGCTCGGCGACGTTGCCTGCCCCACTACGGTCCTGGTGGGCGAGCACGACCACCCGTTCGTGGCAGCAGCCGCGGCCATGGCCGCGCGCATCCCGTCGGCACGGCTCGTCACGCTGCCTGATGCCGGCCACTGCCCTCAGTATGAAAATGCCGCGGCTTGGCGGCAGGCGGTGCGGGAACACCTGAATGCAGCTCAGCCCTGAACAGTTCCGCTACACGCCGGGCACCAGCCTCGCCCAGTACGCTTCGCAATGGGGGCCGCTGAAAGACGCCCGCGAAACGCTCCAGACCACGATCGAAGAGCTATCGGACCTGCAGGAGAAGCTCTATGCCGACGACCGCCGCTCGCTGCTGCTGGTGTTTCAGGGCATGGACGCCGCCGGCAAGGACAGCACCATCAAGCACGTCACCAGTGGCGTCAATCCGATGGGCTTCCAGGTGTTCAATTTCAAACAACCCACCTACAAAGAGCTGGACCACAACTACCTGTGGCGCTTCTGGCGGGCGATGCCGGAGCGTGGCCGCATCGGCATATTCAACCGCTCGTACTACGAGGAGGTGCTGGTGGTGCGGGTGCATCCGGAGATGCTGGAGGCGCGGCGCCTGCCCCACGACACCGTGGACGACCGGTTCTGGCAGCGCCGCTACGACGACATCCGCAACATGGAAGCGCATCTGGCCGAAAACGGCATGACCATTCTCAAGTTCTTCCTCAACGTATCGAAATCCGAGCAACGCGCCCGTCTGCTGTCGCGACTGCACGAGTCGAAGAAGCACTGGAAGTTCGATCCGCGTGATCTGGACGAGCGAGACAACTGGGACGCCTACCAGGACGCCTACGCTCGGGCCATCGCGGCGACCCACACCGATCGGGCTCCCTGGTTCGTGATTCCCGCCGACGACAAATGGACGATGCGCGCCATCGTCGCGCGCATCGTAACCGACGCGATCGCGTCACTCGACATCAGCTGGCCGGAGCCGAACCACGACGGCGCGGTGATCGCCGACGCGATCCGCCGCCTGGAAAGCGAACCCGACTGAGCGTCAGGCTCCGAGCGACTGGTACATGGCCTGGGTGAGGCTGAATCCGCGTGGATCGCCCATCAGCGAGCTCTCCATGCGGTTCATGACGTAGGAGATGCACAGCCGCGCATCCTGATCCACCACCACCGTGGATCCGCCCCAGCCGCCCCAGTATGCAATGTGCTCGTTCGGGCCCATGGGCATGAGATCGCTCGACAGCCCGTAGCCCATGCCGAAGCGCAACGGGACGCCCAGCACCAGGTCGCGGCCCCGGATCTGCTCCTCGAACACGCGCGCCGCGCCGGCCTCCGACAGCAGGCGCTTGCCGCCGGAACTGCCGCGGTTGGCGACGAGCGTCTGCACGCGCACCACCGAGCGGGCGTTGCCGTGTCCGTTGGCGGCAGGAATCTCCGCCAGCCGCCAGCCGGGCATGCCGCTCGCATGTGCATTGGCAGCGGGATTCGCAAAGGTGCGCGCCGCCACCCCATCGGGATCACCCTGTTGTCCCGGTCCCTGGGACGGCGGAATCAGCTCGCCGATCCTGGCCCAGAACTCGGCCGGCGTGCCGATGTGAAAGTCCGCTCCGAGCGGCGCGGCGAGCTCTTCGCGGAAGAACGTGCCCAGGCTGCGCCCCGTTATGCGGCGAACCACCTCGCCGATGAGAAACCCCTGTGTGATGGCATGATAGCCGCTGGCGCTTCCCGGCTCCCACCAGGGGGCCTGGCGCGCAAGCGCGGTGACGACCTTGTCCCAGTCGTACAGGTCATCGCCTACGATGGGTTCGTCCATGCCGGACAGGCCTGCAGAATGGCTCAGGAAGTGGCACACCTGCACACGCTCCTTGCCGTTCTGTGCAAACTCCGGCCAGTAGCGCGCAACCGGCGCGTGCAGATCCAGCTCGCCGCGGTCCGCCAGCAGCAGCGCGCACAGCGCGGCCATGGTCTTGGTGGTGGAGTAGACGTTGACGATGGTGTCCTGCTCCCAGGGCATAGAACCTGCCGCGTCGCGGTGCCCGCCCCAGAGATCCACCACCATTTCGCCTTCGAGCGATACGGCCACCGACGCGCCGACGTCACCGTGCTCGCGGAAATTGCGTTCGAACGCCGCGCGCACCGGCTCGAAGCGCGCGTCGCAATGCCCCTGAATGTCCATGGTTACTCTGCTTCCGAGAAGGTCTCGCTATGGTAGCGATATGTGCGCATCTGCGCAGGCCAGTATTCGTCCGGCATCCCCGCTTTGCGCTTGAGCGCGCGCACGAACGCCTGCGGCTCCGGCAGGCTTTCCCAGACCTTCGGCAGAAATGTGGCGCGGCGTATGCCGTCATCGATCACCAGCCCGTCGACGAACGGTCGAATCCCGGCGAGCAGCTGCCGCTCCGAAGTCACCTCCAGGGGTTCCATGGGTGAAAGTATGGACAGCTCGATGCGCACGAGGTCGAGCTCGACCCCAGTGACGGGGTTGAAGCGCGGATCATTCAGCGCCGTGTCGAACGCATTTCCCGCAACATCCTGTGCGAGCGGCCGGTGTCCCTCGAGCGTGCCGATGCAACCCCGCAGACGGCCCTCGCGGGTAAGGGTGACGAAGCTGGCGCGGACGGCACGCAATGGTTCAGGCAACGCCTCGACATCTACGGCCAGAGGCGCACCCAGACGCACCGCACGCTCGACGGAGCGCCGGGCGATGTCGAGCAGCAGGCGACGCTGCGCGGGCGGGTATCCCGGCACGGTTTCGTGGTCATGATCAGGTAACCGCATAGGCCCCATACCCCACCACCTCCGCCCTGCCACCGGCGGTATCGCCGGAATTGCGCAGGTCCAGCTCCGTCACCTGCCAGCCACGCTGACGCGCCAGCAACAGCAGGCCGTTTACCGCGCGGGCACCACAGGCCTGCTCGGGCCCGAGGTTACCGGTCCGTGCCACGATCGCCTGCGAGGTCGCCTGATCGGTTGCGCAGGCCGCTTCGTAGTCGAGGAAGTGGGAAAGATCTGAGCTGACGACGATCAGCGTGTGCGGATCATCCGCGAACCGCGCGAGCAGACCGGCAACGAGATCCGCCGGACAGTCGCCGACCACCAGCGGCACGAGCGTGAAGTCGTCGAGTACCGACTGCAGGAACGGCAGCTGCACTTCCAGGCTGTGCTCCATGGCATGCGCGGTGTCGGAAACAGCGACGCCCGGCACGCGCGCGAGCACATCGAGCGATTCGCGATCCAGGGGAATCTCGCCCAGTGGCGTCACGAAGGCATCGACACTCGGCAGCGCGACGCCCTGCAGATAGACACGATGCGCCGGACCGAGCAGCACCACCCGCCGGATTTCCCCGCCCCTCCCGGCAAGCATCCGATAGGCGCTCGCCGCAACAGGCCCCGAATACGGGTAGCCTGCGTGCGGAACGATCAGCGCGTGCCAGGCGCCCGCAGCGCGGGGTCCTGCCGGCGGAATCACAGCATCCAGCAGCACGCGCACCGTGCGCGCCAGCTCGCCGGCATCACCCGGATAGAACAGGCCGGCCACGGCCGGCGGGCGGATCTTCCTGTGCATGCTGCGCATCTTCCAAACTGCACTGACTGACTTGTTATATGGGGACGCATCCCCACATAGCAACCATGGATGAAACGATCGTTGCCACGCGCTACTGGCACCGTCTCGAGGACGGCCGGCTGCAGTGTGATCTCTGTCCCCGACACTGCCGGCTGCGGGAAGGCCAGCGCGGTCTGTGCTACGTGCGCCAGCGTCTGGACGATGCCGTGAAGCTGGTCAGCTACGGGCGCTCTTCCG
>JAWKZP010000033.1:0-17721 GCA_041395905.1 Pseudomonadales bacterium | reverse complement strand
TTCCGGCTGCGCCGGCGCGTCAGCACTGGCGTCGACGTTGCCCGGCGAGGGCGCAGGTTCGTCTGCCGGGCGCAGCTCGATCGTGGGCGCGAGCGCGGGTGCAGGTATCGCTACCGCAGTGACCTGCCCATCGGGCACGGATCGTGGTTGCCAGCGCCCGGAAATCACTTCCGTTGCCGCCAGCTCCCGGTCGAGCGGCGCCGTCCAGGCATCGACGTCATGCAGATCCGGCACCGGCGCGAGCTCCAGCTGCAACGTGAGCTGCCGTTCCGGCAGCGACGCCCCCGCGGGCAGCATCTGACCCGACACCAGCACCAGGCCGAAGCTCCAGGCCAGCAGAAACACGGGGAAGCGGATCGCGCCCGCAATGCCCTGTGCCAGAGGATGATCGACAGGCTTCATGTCCCGACCTCCTGATCAACCGCGCTCGCCGAGCGCTTCCCGCAGGCCACGCAGGCGCTCCATGCTCTGTCTGAGCACGGCATTCTGCGCGTCCGAGTCCACGACGATGGGTTTCAGCAGAATCACCAGCTCGCTCTTCACACCCGACTTGGCTTTTTCTTTGAACAGGTAGCCGAGCCCGGGAACGCGCGACAGCCCCGGCACCCCGCCGTTGTCGTCCTTGCTGGAGTTCTGCATGAGCCCACCGATGACGACGATCTGGCCGTTGCTGGCACGCACCACGCTGTCCGATTCGCGTATGGTGCTGGCAGCCAGAGGCACCGACTCGCCGCTGATGGTCTTACGCTGCTCCTGGACGTCGCTCACGGTGGGGTGGATGTGCAGGATCACCTCGCCGGCCTCGCTGATCTGCGGCGTCACGTCCAGGGCGATTCCCGAGAAGAACGGTGTCAGCTCCGGAGAATCGTTGGTGTTGATCGCGCTGCCGGCCGTGACCGTGTTGGTCGATATGTCGGTGACGAAGAACTCGTCGTTGCCGACCTTGATCACCGCTTTCTGATTGTTCACGGTGGCGATGCGCGGGCTCGACAGCACCTGCACTGACCCCTGCGTGCGCAGCAGGCTGATGGCCGCCTCGAAATCGCCGTAGCTGGCCGACAGGGTGAACGAGGTGCCGAGCGGATTGAAGAAATCCACGCCGCCACCGGCCAGCAGCTCGCCGGCCGTGGAGTGCTCACTGCCGGCGGTTCTGGTGATCTCGCCGGTAACGGGATCGACGATGTTGGTGGGTTTGAAGGTGCCGCCGGAGGCATCGCCGAAGGTGTTCCAGTTTATGCCCGCCTGAAACCCTTCACGCAGAGTCACCTCGACGATCTTGGCTTCGAGAATCACCTGGCGATGCAGCGTGTTCTCCACCTGGGAGAGGTAGGAGCGCACCGCGTACAGCGAATCAGGCTTGGCCCGCACCACCGCCAGGCCGACCTGGGGCGTGACCACCACCGAGCTGCCGTCGTCACCCGACACGATCGTGGTGAGCGTTTCCTCGAGCTCCTTCCAGAAATTGGTCTCGGCTTCGGTGTTGAGGATGGTGCCGACCACCGTGCCGTTGCCGCCGCCGTTTCGCCCGCCCTGACTGTAGCCGGCGCTGCCGTTACCGTTGTCCTGAAACTGATTGCTGCGGCCGCCACCGTTGCGCCCGGCGTCAGAGACCTTGCCGGCGCTCACCTGAATCTCCGAACGGCCCTTGCGCTCCACGTTCAGATAGTCGATCTGAAAAATCTCTGTACGCAGCACGTCGGGGAACACGCGATAGAGATTACCGCTGCGCGTGTAGTCGTAGCCGTACACGTCGCGCATGATTTCCATCACTTCGGACACGGTGACATCCTTGAGGTCGAGCGAGACCACGCCGTCTACCTCCGGATGAACGACCATGTTGTAGCGCGTGCCCTTGACCAGGCCGCGGAAGAACTGCTGCGTCGGCACACCGTTTACGGACAGATCGAAGCGCTCCTCTGTGGCCTCTGCACTCTCCTCCGCCGGCGGCAGCAGCGCTTCCAGCAACTGCTGAGACAGCTCCCGCTCCCGCGCCGCAACCGCCTCGTTGTCGCGCAGGCCCTGCTCGAGAATCTCCAGCGACTCGTCGGCGCTGGCGGTGCTCATGGCCTGTTTCGGACCGATGCTGCCGCACCCGCCGAGCAGGCAGAGTGTCAAAAGCACCAGGGTCGTTATCGTTGTTCTCATTGGTTTCACCGCAAATCCTTGTCGATCCGGGCCTCGTCCAGAAGCAACGTCACGGGGTCGCGTCCCGCGACGCTGATGACCACCCGGTCCGCCGAAATCTTCCAGACCTTCAGACCGTCGCGTTCCTCACCTTCCTGCAATACGGCTCCGCCGATCACCGCAAGCCTGCGCTCGGCCGAGATCAGCACGGAGGTCAGTTGCGGCACTTCGCCGGTATCCACCTTGCCCGGCGCGCTCGAAGTCCCGCGCAGCGGGCGCGTCGGGTCGGTCAACCCGACGGGCACGGTGGCCGATGCGGCGGCCCCGAGCACGGCAAGCAGCAGCGCGCTAAACGCCAATCCAGTTCTTTTCACGGCTCAGTGTCTCGATCTCGATGGTGACCTCGGCCAGCGGATACTCCCCGACCACGTAGTTCAGACGACGCCAGCCGAGTTCCCATGGCCCCTGCTCCAGCTCAGCCAGGTAGGCGAGCACGGCGAAGTAGTCGCCCTCGAACTCGATGCGCAGCGGGTGCCGATAGATCTGCGCCGGCGGCTGGCCTTCCTTGCGCTTGTGCGGATCGCCGTAGACGACCGCCTCTACCGGCAGCGTCTCCATGCGTTTGAGCTTCAATCCTTCGTGGTGGCGGATCACGTCCTGCAGCAGCGCCGGCATGCGCTCCGGCTCGACGAACCTGTCCAGCACCTCGCCGATTGAGGAGTTCAGGCTTCGCAGCTCCTGCTCCAGCCGGTCGCGCTCCTCGTTCAGGCGCACGTTCGGATCGGAGTTCTTCGCCCGCTGCAGTCGCGACTGCTCCTCTACCGCCGCCTGCAGACGCGCGTACACGGCATCGGTGTCCCGCTCGATGCGCGCGCTGGCACTCGCCAGAAAGCCGCCTACGGTGGCTTCCCACGCCATCCAGGTCACGGAGAGCACGGCCAGCGTGATCAGTATCCGCTCACGCAGCGACAATGCCTGATAGCGCTCGTAGACGAGCGCCAGGTAGTGGCCCACGACGATCTCCTTCATCCGCCCTGCTCCGCGTCAGGACCGACGATCTCGAAACGCAGCAGACCCGGCTCCTGCTCTTCGAGGGTGATGGCGTCGAAGCGGTGCCCCTTGAAGCTCGGCCCCTGCGACAGCTTGCTCAGTAGCGCGGGCACGTTGCCCGGTTCAAGGGTCTCTCCGGCCAGATGGATGTGCAGCCCGCCCTGCAGCAGCTCGATCGCGTTCAGACGGGTACCGCGCACGTGGTAGCGGGCCAGATCCGTGAGGTAACTCGAGAAGCCGCTGCGAGTCTGCGCTTCGTAGCCGCTGACCACCGCCACCAGCTGAACCTGATTGGCCTGAATCTGCCGCAGCGATTCCACCTCGCCGAGCAGCGCCGGATCGGGCTCCGTGGTGATGCTGGACTTGAGCTGCTCATTGGCGCTGTTGATCATCTGCCACTGCGCCCGCTTCTCCTGATGCTCGGCACTCTGCTGCCAGAGATCCACGCCCTGCCAGCTCGACAGCAGCACCAGCACGCCGCCGAAGGCCGCCCACAGCGCCAGCAGCTGGCGCATGGTCAGCGCTTCCTTGCGCGGCTTGAGCTCGGCGACGAGCAGATTGACCTGCTGCATCATGCTGCGGCCTCCGTCACCGGGCGCGCGGCGTTGCTACGCTCCCGCGACTCATCACCCTGCTGGTCGCGGATGGCCCGCAACAGCCCGCCCAGCGCAGGCAGTGCGGCAGTCAGCGCATTGCGCTGCGTCGTATCGATCTCGTCCCAGTCGATGTCCCGAGGCTCCGGGTTGTGCAGGCAGATGTCGAACAGCTGCCGCAGCTCTTCCTTGATGGGCCGAATCGGCACCGGCAGCATCTCGCTCAGGTGTCCGCAAACGTGGTCCTGCCAGCCGTGCGTGGTGGCGACGATCAGTGCGTTGCACGGTGGCTGCGACATGGCGCTCTCGTAGTAGTCGATGGAACGCTGCACCTGCAGCAGCAACCGGTCGCGGAACTGCTCCCAGGCCGCGTCGCTGAACTGCTCAGGCGCCCCGGATACCCGTCGCGACAGAAACAGCTCCTCACCACGCGAAACGTTGATCACCCCGCTGCGCGAGGTCAGGCGCAGCAGCGCGACGGACTTGTCTGGCTCCGGATAGAGCCCGTGCACGATGTTGCGCAGCGCAAGCTCGGAAACGTCGACACTGCCCACGTCGATGCCAGCGTCGTACACCTTGCCGAGCAGACGCTTGAGCAGTTCCATGGGCAACGCCACCACGAACACCATGGAGCGGTCCCGGCTCGCAGACTCCGGAAGCGGAAAGACGTCCAGCGCCGCCTGATCCACCGGATATTCGACGTTCTCCTGCATGCGCCAGCGCACGGCCTCTTTGAGCTCGTCGTCGGACACCGGCGGCCGCTCCACCAGCGAGACGCTGTAGAGCTCCGGCGCCAGGACCAGGTTGCAGATGGTGTCCTTGAGCCCGACGTCCTGGCTCTGCCGGCGCAGCATGGCCGCCGCATCGTTGAGCTGCGCGATGGGATCGGCGCGCAGATGCAGCTCGTAGCGCTCGCCGTTGCGGCTGCCCATGGCGACCGCGACACCCGAACCCGAGAAATAGACGGACGCCGCAGGACGGGCACTCTTCGTGCCCCCACGCATCCAGCCGGGCAGCCAGCGCGACAACATGACCTGTCCGTTGCTCCAGTGAAGATCTCAATTCAGTATAGGAAGACATTCGCTGTCTGCCGGACCGTGCCGATGCCGCTGCAGGTGGCCCTCTATCAGCCCGAAATTCCGCCCAATACCGGCAACGTCATGCGCCTGTGCGCAAACACCGGCACGCGGCTGCACCTGATCGAACCCCTGGGGTTCGAGCTCGACGACCGGCGCCTGCGGCGCGCGGGGCTGGACTATCGGGACTGGGCGGAGGTACGCCGTCATGCGGACCTGGCGGGGTGCCTGGCGTCGGCACAGGCGCGCCGGGTTTTCGCCTTCAGCACCAGGGCCGGGCGTCAATTTTCCGACGCCCGCTTCGAGGATGGGGATCTGCTGCTGTTCGGACCGGAAACCCGCGGGTTGCCCGAAGACGTGCTGAACACGCTGCCCGCCGCTCAGCGTCTGCGTATTCCCATGCGCAGAGGCTCACGCAGCCTGAATCTTTCCAACAGCGTGGCCGTAGCCGTGTACGAAGCCTGGCGCCAGCTGGGCTATCCCGGCGGACAGTAGCCGCTCAGCAGGCCTTCAGTGGGTGACGTCGCTGCCGCCGGGCGGCTTGGCTGCCGCGTCTTCCCTGGCAGCCGCCTGCTTGCGGCGCGCCTCCGCGTACAGCGCATCGAAATTGACCGGGGCCAGGTGCACGGCCGGGAACCCGCCGCGCACCACCAGAGAGTCGACACACTCGCGGGCATAAGGAAACAGGGTGCCGGGACACAGGGTGCCGAGCACCCGCTGAGCCGCCTCATCGTCGAGCCCGGTCACGACGAACACGCCCGCCTGCTGGATCTCGGTGATGTAGATGGTCTTGCCGCGCTCCCCGCTCCGGGCCCGCAGGGAAACCGTGAGGATCACCTCGAAGCGATCGTCGCCGAGACGGTCGGTGCGGGTGTTGATGTCGAGCTGGAATTCCGGCTTCCAGGGCTCTTCGAACAGTGCCGGCGAGCGCGGCGATTCGAACGAGCTGTCCTTCAGGTAGATGCGTTCCAGGCGGACCTGACCGTTACTCATCCTTTCACCACCGGAAGATTCTGATTGCGCCACTCGGTCATGCCGCCCGTGAGGCGGCTGACGTTGCCGAAGCCTGCCTTACGCAGCAGCGTGCCCGCGGCGCCCGAGTGCTGGCCGATGCGGCAGGCAATGATGATGGGCCGGTCGGAGTGCTTCTTGAGCTCGTCCAGGCGGCTCTGCAGATTGGCATACGGAATGTTGACCGCGTCGACGATGTGCCCCGCCGCGTATTCCTTCTTGTCTCGAACGTCGAGCACCAGCGCGTTCTCCTTGTTCACCAGCTCCACGAGCTGCTGAACAGAGACGGAACGCCCACCGCGCTGCATCTCGTTGCGGATGAACAGGACCAGTAGCACCACGAAGGTGCCCACCAGATACGGGTGGTTGGTAAGGAACTCGAAGAACTTTTCCATGCTGAACGGACTGGCCCGTCGACCCCGGTTTACAAAACGGCCGCGATTATACACGCCTGCCTGGGCTCCCCAACCCGGCCTTTCTGGTAGAATCCGCGCCTCTGCGGAAACCACCGATGACGATGAAGAAAACCACACTGCTGGTCGTTCTCGATGGCTTTGGCTACAGCGAGGACCCCACATCCAACGCCATCGACGCCGCGACGCGGCCGACCTGCTGGGCTGGGGGCGCAACACGCTTACGCGCAAGATCGCCGAGCTGGACATGCACGACGTGTGAGCCACCGCGCGCCGGCTGCAGCCGCGAATCGCTAGCGCTGCTCGCTCCAGAAGATGATGCGGTCGTGGCCGCGATAACGACCGAAGGTGGCAGTACCGGTGGGGTCCTGCGTCCCGCTGCCGGACCAGTCGAACTCGAGCCATGGGGCCACGTCGAGCGCCACGTCGACCGCGCCCTCGTTGCCGAACCCGGGAGCACTGAGCAGCAAGGGAAGATCCGGGTCGGCGCCGCCCGCCAGCAGACTGGCACTCGTCAACGGGCCGGTCACGACAGTTTCACCACTGTCCAGGTTACCGGCAAACCCGGACAGCGCCGCTGCAGCACCGGTGTAGACCGAGCAGCCGTCATCCGAGTTGGGCGCGAACGCGGCGCCATCGAACCACTCGGCCTGAAGGCCCACTGCGAGATCCAGGTCTTCTGGTCCATAGGCGGGCAACACGGCGAGGCGTCCGAAGCGCAGGCGCGCCGGCGTGCCCAGCGACTGCGCGCTGCAGCTGCCGGCGGCAACGCAGTCACCGCTGGTGAGTGCATTCATGTCGAGCCCTGCGAGCGCTACCGGATCGAGCGGATCGGTGACCACGAGACCGAGCTGCAGCGACTCGAAGGGGCCGTCAGGGGCCGCAAGCCGTGCGAAGCTCAGATCCGGCTGGCTGACCAGCACCTCGCCGGAACGCCAGGTACCGACGACTGCCGACAACCGCCCCGACCGATCGACGCCGTCGTCGGCGTTCTCGGCGACGTACGCAAGCGACGCGACCGCCCCGCCCCCCAGCAGCGCACCGTCGTAGTTCTGCGTGACCGCACCAAGGCTGTTGAGCGCCTGCAGGCGGTAGTCGAGCGCCAGTGCCGGCTGATCCATATACGTGAATGTGCCGCAACCGTCAGAGAGAACCGCGAAGGCGAGCTCAAAGGCCGCCGGGTAAAACCTGCCCACGTTGCCGGACGGACCGGCCAGTGGCCCTGTGCCCAGATAGTCGCCGTCGAGCAGCTCGGCCCCCAGATCGATGATGCCCACTTCGTCGAACAGCACCGAATCGTTGTGAAACCGGCCAGGCACGGCAGCGGCTGAGAACGCCGCCCCGTTGCTGACGTCGCCGAGCGAACCGTTGCGTCCCCCTGCGGGCACCTGCAATCCCAGGCTGGTCACCCGAACCCGTTCCGGGGTCGCCTCACGCCCGAAATTGGGGGTCAGGTCGCCTTCCGCGTCGCGCGCCTCCACATCCACGACGAACGCCTCGCCCGCAGGTACGAATCCCGGACCGGTCACGGAAACCGCACCGGGGTTGGGCGTGCCTGCGGCGCTCTCGACCCGCGACATCACCAGCGCCGCGGGACGCACGACGAACGGCCCGGTGGCACCGGCTACCGGTGCGGGAAAGCTGGTCGCGTCCTCGGCAGACAGGCGGATCTGACCGGCATCCTTGTACTTCACCGTCACGACTGCCTGACCCGCCGTAAACGTGACCGGCTGTGCGATGCCGCTGTTCGCGGCCAGGCCGTCCACGCTGGCAACGCGGCTGCCGCTGCCGGGATCCAGATAGTTCTGCGTGAAGGTTAGATTACGCGGACCGGCATAGGACTCGATGACGCCGCAGACAGGATCGTCGGCGGTGACCCCATAGGCGGCCAGGTGCACCGGAAAATCGGTACCCGCCGTCTGCGTGCCGACCGGGTCGCTCAGCGGGCTCGGCGGAGGATTTGGCAGCGCGCCGGCCGTCAGCGTGAAGCCGCTGGCCGCGAACGCCAGCAGACCTTCGCTGTCATCATCGGCCACGCTGGGATCGCTGGTCTGGTAAGCATCCACGTCCACCAGCGGCGCGCCTTCCCGGTAGCTCAGGGCGAACGTCGCCGAGCCGTTGTCGGCAGGCGCGTAGACGTAGGTTGCCGTGCCATCGTCCGGCGTCGGGTCGCTGAGCACACCCGCACCGCTCACCAGGGTCCAGCTGCCACGGCCGGTGCTGGTGGTCAACGTGATTTCGCTGCCAAAGCTGGTCATCTGGTTGCCGGCCGCGTCCACCGCGGTCACCGAGACCGGCTCGTCGAGACAGTGAATGCCTGCGTTGTCGTGGCCGATGACCAGCGCGGTCGCGCCGGTGATCGGGCATACCCTGGGGGTGCCGTCCCAGTTCAGACCCGCCAGGTTGTTGGCCCGGATCACGGCAATCTGCGCGGGAGACAGTGCGGAGTCGAACACCAGAAGCTCGTCCAGGTCCGCCTCAGCGTCCTGGTCTGGGTCGAAGCCGCCACCCAAGCTATCCTGCTCCTGGCCGACGATGAAGCCCCCGGCGTCGATACTCACGGGACCCGTGCCGCGGTTTGCACAATCCTGCAGCACGTCGTCCACATACAGACAGTTGCTCGCGCCTTCCCGCGTCCACGCCAGCAGGTGCCAGTTGCCGTCGTTGAACTCCGTGGTATCCACGTTGGCACCTTGATTGCCGAGCAGCCAGGGGTCGAAGCGGTCGGGACGGGTCATCCAGAACAGCAGCTCGTTGGCCTGCCCGGCGCGGGCCCCGGACAGGATCGCGGCGGTGCTGGTCTGAACCCCTCGATACCAGGTGAGTACCGTGAAGTCGTCGAGCCCGTCGAGCGCGGCGGCGTCCAGGCTCAGGTAATCGCTGGTACCGTCGGCGCGCAGATTCGCGGCGTTGCACAGCAGACCCACGTCCGTCACCGAGCTGAACGCCGTCCCGTGATGGTCGTTGCCGGAGTAGTCGATCACCTCATCGGCCGTGCCGTTCCAGCCGTACTCGTCGAAGTGCCACTCACCCACAGGCTTGAGCCCGCAGGGCTGGGTTTCGTTCATCAGGGCCTGCACCTGCGCGGCGTCGAGCGCCTGCCCGTAGACGCGCAGCTCGTCGAGATAGCCGTCCCACTCACGGCCGGCGAAGCCCTGGTCCTGGCCGATCTGCAGCGGCAGGTTGTTGGTGATCAGGTTGCCCGTGTAGCTGCGGCTGCCCGAGGGGACCCCATCGACGTAGATCACCTGGCTGCCCGAGCGGTAGGTGATGGCCACGTGGTGCCAGGCGTTGGGGGTGATCGTCGCGGTCGAATCGAACTGCCGCGTGGCGCCATTGGCGTCGTTCCACCACCAGTTGATGCGGCTCCCGGACGTCACGTGGAACTCGTAGTTGGTGTCCTTGGAGACGATGCTCTTGAGTCCCGAGCCTGGAATGCGGCGGGCGTAGATCCAGATGGCAACGGTCAGCTCGCCCGGCAGGTCGAGATGCGGCGCGTCGGCGAACTCGAGCAGATCGTCGACCCCGTCGAACTCGCCGTAGCGGCAGGTGCCGGGATTGCCCGGCACGGCCGGATCCGCGCCGGCAGTATTGATACCATTGCGCGCAGTCCCGTTGTTGCCGCCCGCAGAGTCGATCACCTCGCCGGAACTGCCCGTCCATTGGGTTTCGTCCATGTGCACTTCCAGCACCGGCCCCGGCGGCGGTGCGGCCGCGCCGTTGAACTCCACCACGAACCAGCCGACGCTGGCGTCATCGGCGGCATTGTTGCGGCGGACCTCGAGCGAGCTCGCGCCGGTGAGCTCGAAGGTGAACGAACCGACGCCAATGACGTCGTCGCCGCGATACGCCGAGCTGCCCATGTTCAGCCCGCCAACGGGCTGCACGCCGGAGAACGCGACCGAGCGTGCCGTATCCACAGGCTCGGGCAGCGACACGGTCCTGACGGCCTGACCCGGCGCGAAATCCTCTATGCCATGCAGCACCCTGGACCCATCGCGAAGCTCCACGACCTGCCACTGAATCCGGTCGATCCGGTCGCCGGTAGCCTGACGGGAGAAGCGGATCGTGTTCGCGTCGACGAACTCGCCGCGCATCATGCGCTCGCCGACGTCGGAACCGCTGTCATCGGTGGTATAGCCCGCCAGCAGAAAGGAACGCGATGTATCGATGTTCGTTCCCAGATTGATGTTGCGCTGATCGTTGCCGCCGTTCATTCCGGGCGAATCGCCGCTCTGTACCAGAATGTCTGCAGGATCCGTGAACTCGACCACCTGGTACGCGATCACATGACTGTCGTTGTCGTTGCCCGCACTGAAGCGCAGCTGCGAGGTATTGAGCAGGTACCCGCCCACAGGGTTGTCCGCATCCCAGCTGCTGTCGCCGGCCTGGGACGTCTTGGACCAGAGTACGAACGCCTGCGCCGTGCTGGCAACGGGCGTGGCCAGATCCACGGTCATGGTCGTACGGGTCTGGTCGAACTCGCCGCGCTGTACCTGTACCCCGGATGCGAACTCCGCCAGCGACCAGACGATGTCGATGTCGCCGCTGCCATTGGTGACCCGCGTAAAAGCGAGAGTGGAGCCATTCAGCAGCGTACCGCGCACCATGGAATCGGCCGGCTCGTTGTCGTCGTGGCGGGTGTGGAAGAACAGTACCGTCCTTGCAGGATCCACCGCCGTGGGCAGGTCGACGGTGACCGTCCCGTTGCCGGTGCTGGTGAGCGTGCCGCGCTGAATGCCGGAGAGTTCGGCGGCGCGCACCGGGGCGCCAGCGAGACAGGTGAGCAGTACCGCGAGGAAAAACGCCGCGCGGCGCCCGAACCAGATCGGCGAACGCCGGCCGATCATGGTACCGCCCTCACCAGCACGCGGCGTTCCGCCACGTAGCCTCCCGCATCGCAGCGACCATCGCTTTCCAACGTGTAATGCGGAACTCCGGTAACGACCTCGCTGCGACAGCGAACCGTTGCCCGACAGGTGTTCTCGCCGACGCTGGCGAGGTCGAACGTCCAGTTGCCGCAGGTGCCCGCGCCGACCGGTGCGAACACGCGGTTCAACCCCAGCTCTGCTCCGCTCTGCGCCGCCAGAAACGCCCGGTGGGAGGTGACGTCCTGAGCGAACGACTCGCCGGACGTGCGCACCATGGTCACGATGGCAGCGGTCAGCACTGCCACCACGACGATCAGAAATATGGCTGCGACCAGCCCGAGTCCCCGCTGCCGCGTGCGTGAATCAAGGGACATTGCGCACCTGCACGGAGTGCTCGAAGCGCACGGCATCGCCACCGCGTTCGAACCGCAGATCCATCTGCACCACCGCATTGCGATTCAAGGTCGCACCGCTGACGCGGAACGGCACTGCACCGGTCACCTGCTGAGCGATCATGGCGCGCCCGGGCAGCGCGGCAGGCAGGTCGGCAATGCCCGGTTGCGTGCCGGCGAAGCCGTACCCGCTGTAGCGATACAGCGCATCGCCGGCCACGCAGTAGCTCACCGGTTCGGTCACGACGAAGTAGCGGCGGGTCGGCGAGTGGGCGGGGAAGCTGTGCGGTGCGGCGAACGCGATTTGCACCACGTTGCCTGCGCCAGGTGCCGAAGCCGTGATCGGCGGGCTGACGACTCCGGAGCCGGCCAGCACGTACACGCCGCTGTTTGGATACACGGCGACCCTGGCCCCGGCCGGCAGCGGCAGAGGGTCCAGGGGAACGGAGTTGAAACTGCTGCTAGCGGACGTTACCGGCAGGTTCAGGTAGCGCGAAGCGCCGGCAACCGGGATCAACTCCAGGCAGCTGCCGGATACACGCACGCTGTTGGGCAACGCGTTACGTACATCGCGCACGAGCCGGTCGATGCCCGCCCGGGCGTCCGAGGCGAGCTCCGTGCGCGCGACCGTGCTGGCGAAGCCCTGGCTCGAGTCACCGATGAAGCGCACCGTGCCGATGGCGAGGATGCCGAGGATCATCATGACGGTGATCAGCTCGACCAGGGTGAAGCCGCCGTGCCCGCCCCTGGGAGCACCGGTCGCCATCAGAAATTGCCCCGCAGCGCCGTGAAGCGCATCGGCCCCTGCCCCGGCGGCGTCACGGTGACGGCAATCCGCTTGGCGTCGCTGACTTCGTCGAGCCCGAGCGCCGCCACCTGCGCGGCGTCGAGGTAGGACACCGACACCTGCACACGGTAGCCCGCGTATTCGAGCCGCGGGTTGCCGTCACCGTCGAGCGGCGGCTGCTCGTCGAGGCCATCGTAATCGTCGACGTCGTCGAACTGCGCGCGCGGCTCACCCTCGAGGCCGATCGGGCCACACGCGGTGGTCACCGGCGAGCACGGGGGAACCCCGCCGAGCGGAGCAGACTCGTCGAAACGCCTGGCCATGATCTCCTCGAAGTACGACTCCGCCAGCGCAACCGCCTTCGATTGCCAGAGGCCATCGCTCTGCCGCGCGAATGCAAAGCTCAGGGCATAGGTGATGCCGAGCACGGCAATGCTGATGAGCATCAGCGTGACGATCAGCTCCACCAGCGTGAAGCCGGCGGGCCGGCTGTGCACAATCTCAGGTTCAGACACAGCTGGCATCGTTGGCATACCCGCTCGGGTAGATGCAGATCTGCCGATTACTGTCGCCGCTGACCACGAGGCTCACGCCTGCGTCCGGATCGCCGGGGGTTGCGCCGACGACGACGCTCGTGAGATCACCGCTGTGGCCGAACCCCACCACCAACGGTGTGGCCGCCGAGAGGTTTCCATTCGCCGCACCGCTGGTCACGAACAGGTCCGTGTTGGCACTCTCCACCCGCTCTGTACGCACGACGCCATCAACGTCCGTGAGCACCCGTACTCGCCAATCGGTAGCGGCTCGGTCCAGCACCAGGGTAACCACCGCATCGTGGCGCGCCATGGCCAGCTGCTGAGCGAAACGCGCTTCGCTCACCAGGGCCTGGGTGACGATACCTGGGGCGAACGCACTCGGTTTCACGAAACGGCTGATCGCCGTGACGCTCAGAATCGACAGCAGGATCACGACCACCACCAGCTCCACCATCGTGAAGCCGAGCGCGGCGCGGCGCGGCGCGCGGAATACGGGGGAAACAGAAGCGGACAGGGCGCAGCACCGTCGCTCCGGCGCCACGCCCGTGTTCACGCTCCGGGTCGGCTCACGACCCTTCGAGCTGGCTGAGCGTTGCCATTCCATGCATCAGCAGAGCCAGATTCGACGGGCCCGCGGGCCCGTCTAGGTGGCTTACGGCAGCACCGCCGTACCCGACGTGAGGATGCCTGTCGTCGAGTTGTAGGCCAGGGTGCGGATCGTGTCCCCGCTGGTGGTGGTTTCGCCCGTGTAGTAGTAGGTGCAGGCACCTGCAGCGCCTACCGCCACGTAGTCCACCGTCGCGCCTGCAGCCGCCACACCGGCCAGCGCGGCCGCGGTGCCTACCGTGGGGCCACCCTGCAGCACACCCTGGAACACGCTTTGACAGTCAGCGGAGCTGGCCACGTCCTGCGTGCCGTTGGCCGCCGTGCTGTAGGGGTAGCCGTCCGCGTTGGTCAGCAGGTTGTTGAACTCCGGCAGCGCCGTATCCGCACCCGGCGTGCCGTCCGCGATCCACTGTGCGTGAAACAGCGACACACCCGTCTGCAGACCCCCGGAAACGCCCGCGAATGCTGCCTCGTGGGCGTCGTCGTCGACGTCGATGAAGCGCGGCAGCGCGGTGGCCGCGAGAATGCCCAGTAGAATGATCACGACCACCAGCTCGACGATCGTGAAACCCGTTTGCTTCCGTTGCATGGTTGCTCCTTGAAAACTTGCGATTACCAGTCGCCTATCTCAGCTCTGTGCGGGCGGGCCGGATCCTAGACGCTCGAGCCTGCCTCGCTCCCATTGAGACTAGACCGGATACCCGATTCTGCCCGGCCGCAGCTGCCGGAAATGCGACCCAGGTCGCACCTCCCGACGCCTCGCGGGCTCAATGGTTCGCCACCGAAGACAGATCCCAGAGCGGCAGAAACACACCGAGGGCGAGCACCAGCACCATGATGCCGATGGCGATGATCAGCACCGGTTCCACGGCATCCGTGAGCCCCTTGAGCTCGTAGTCCACTTCCTCTTCGTAGAACCCGGCCGCCTGCTCGAGCAGCTCGTCGACCGATCCGGTTTCTTCGCCCACCGCGATCATCTGCAGCACCACGGGCGTGAACATGCCGCTCTCCCTGGCGGTCTGGGCAATGCCTGCACCGCGCTCGATGCCATGACGCATGGTGTTGACGCGATCGGCCATGTACTCATTGCCGATTGCCCTGGCGATCACGTTCAGACCCTGGGTAATGGGCAGACCGGCCTTGGACACCATGGCGAACGTCTGGCAGAACCGCGCGAGGTTGATGCGCTCGAAGATGCTGCCAAGAATCGGCAGGCGCAGCTTCGCACGGTCCCAGTTGAACCGTCCCACCGGCGTGCTGACGTAGTAGCGCACGCCGAACACCAGCCCGCCAATACACACCAGTAAAGCCGGCCACCAGGCCACCATGAAATCCGAAATGCCGATGATCACCTGGGTCTGCCAGGGCAGCTCGGCGTGGAACTTCGCGAACACCTTCGAAAATGCCGGGATGACGAAGATGTTCAGAATCACGATGGCGATGCCGATGGCCCCGAGCACGAACATGGGATAGCGGGTCGCGGTCTTGATGCGCTTGCGCGTCTCGCGCTCCATCTCCATGTAGCCGGCGATCTGCTTGAAAGCCTGATCGAGCTGGCCGGTGTTCTCACCAACGTGTATGACGCTCGCGTAGAGCTCGGAGAACACATCCGGATAGCGCCGTAGCGCCGACGCCAGGTCGGAGCCGCCTTCCAGGCGCCCGGCAATGTCCATCAGCACGGCCTGCAGCGCTTCGTTCTTCTGTGATTCCGCGAGCCCGCGCAATGCACGCACCAGGGATATGCCGGCCCGGGTGAGGCTGTACATCTGGTGGCTCAGCAGAATGACCTCGTCGACGCGAACCCTAGGTTTGAACAGCGTGATACGCATGCCCTGACTGCTCGCCTCAGCCTCGGACTCCTCGCTGATCCGCAGCGGGATCAGGCCCGTGGCCATGAGCTCCTGCGCGATCAGGCGCGCATCGGTCGCCTCGCGCACGCCGGAGAGGCTGCGCCCTTCTGAGTCACGGGCCTGAAAAGCAAAGCGCGGCATCGCGTCAGTGCCGCAACCGCTCGGAGGAATTCCCGGCGTTGGCGTGCAGCAGATCCGGGCTGATGGGGTCGTCCAGCTCGAGCTTGAGATCCTCCACCTGCCCGGACAGAGCCAGCACCTCCGCCAGCGACGTCTGCCCTTTGACGGCATAGTCGAGCGCGTTCAGCACCAGCGGTCGAAAGCCCGGCTGCCTGCGCGCCTGGCTCGCGAACGCGGCGGCATCGGCCCGGCGCAGCTCGTTGGCCAGCGCTTCGTTGAGCTCGAGCAGCTCGAACACGCCGATGCGGCCGAAATAGCCCGTGTTGTTGCAGCGGTTGCAGCCCCTGCCGGTCTGAAACCTGAGCTCGTGGGCGCGGGCTTCACCCACGAGCGCATCCAACCAGGCGAACTGCTGGTCGTCAGGCTCGGCTGGCTCCGCGCAACGTTCGCAGATGCGACGCACCAGTCGCTGCGCGACGATGCCGCGCACTGACGATGCCACCAGATAGCCCTCGACGCCGATGTCGAGCAGCCGCGTGGCGCTCGAGATGGCGTCGTTGGTATGCAGGGTAGAGAGCACCAGGTGGCCGGTCATCGATGCGCGCAGCGCAATCTCTGCCGTCTCCCGGTCACGTATCTCACCCACCAGCAGCACGTCCGGATCCTGACGCAGCGTTGCCCGCAGCACGCGCGCGAAGTCGAGACCGATTCTCGGGTTCACCTGAACCTGGCTGACACGCGGCAGCTGATACTCCACCGGATCTTCCACCGTGATGATCTTGGTCTCCGGTGAGTTGAGCTCGTTGAGCGCGCCGTAGAGGGTGGTCGTTTTGCCGCTGCCCGTAGGTCCGGTCACCAGGATGAGGCCGTTGGGTCTCGTAATCAGAAACCGGAACCGTTCCAGCAGCCGTGCCGGCATACCAACCTGCTCGAGGCTGCCCGCTGCACCGCTGTGGTCGGCCAGACGCATCACCGCCGACTCACCGTGCTGCACCGGCATGGTCGAGAGCCGCACGTCGATGTCGCGATTCTTGACCTTGATCTCGAATCGGCCGTCCTGCGGCAATCGCTTCTCGGATATGTCGAGCCCTGCCATGAGCTTCAGGCGCGAAATCAGCGCGCCGGCGACACGCGTCTCCTTGATGGTCTGCTCCTGCAGCACACCGTCGACCCGCTGCCGGATCCGCAGCACGGTTTCGTCCGGTTCTATGTGCACGTCGGAGGCACGGATCTGCACGGCGTCCTCGAACAGCGACTGCAGCAGCTTCACGACGGGACTATTGGCATCCTCGTCGCTGCTGTCGTATGCGAGGCTGAAGCGCTCGGTGCCCAGCTCGCCTTCCAGCTCGCTTGCGAAGCTGACGATCTCGGACGTGCGCCGATACGCGACGTCCAGCATGGTCATGAGCTCGCTTTCACGGACCACGGCTACGCTGATCGGCTGACCCAGCTGCCTGGACAGCTCGTCGTAGCCGAAAATGTCCATGGGATCCGCCATGCCGACGATGAGATCGCCGTTGCGCTCCTCCAGCAGCAGCGCGCGGTAGCGGCGCGCATAGGTCTCGGGCAGCCGGGCGACGAGCTCGGAATCCACGGCAAACGACCGCAGGTCGTAGAACGGGGCGCCAAGCTGCTCGGAAAGGAAGCCGAGGAAGCGGTCCTCGTCGATGAACCCTTTGTCGATGAGAATGCGGCCGAGCTTCAGGCCGCTGCGCTTCTGCTCTGCCAGCGCCTCCTGCAGCTGCTCCTCGCTGATCTCACCCTTGCTGACCAGCAGATCGCCGATGCGGATCTTCTGCCTGCCGACCATCAGCCCGATGCCCCGATCCTGGCGCTGATGAGTTGCTCGATGGGCGAGCCGCGTGTGGCCAGCGCCAGAGCCTGATCGTAGAGCGGGGCCGCCGCCAGTCCCTGCTGCTCGCGCGCCAGCGCCAGCCCAGTCCACCAGCGTTCCTGCTCGGGCTCCAGCGCTACCAGGCGCTCGTAAACCAGCTCCGCCTCCTGGGGGCGCGCGGTACGCATCGCGACGGCCGCGAACAGACCCAGATATTCGGTGTCGAGCCGGGCCATTCGGACTGAGGTGCGCAGCACCCGGTAGGCCTGCTCGAAACGGTCGTCGCCGATCAGCCGCCTGGCTTCGCGCTTGACGTCATCAGTCTGCGAGGCCGGCACGACGCGCTTGAGCTTGCGCACCTGCGGAACGCTGCCGTCTGATGCGTCCGCGGGTGCTCCAGATGATCCCGCAGCCGCAACGAACTCTGCCGACGGCACCAAGGAGCCAGCCGGCGCGTT
>JAWKZP010000032.1:0-18669 GCA_041395905.1 Pseudomonadales bacterium | reverse complement strand
GGTGCCGCTGGCCATCGCCGGCGGTTTCGCCGGTCTCTACCTGACGGGCTCCACGCTGAACATCTACAGCCAGATCGGCGCGCTCATCCTCATCGGCATCGCCGCCAAGAACGGCGTGCTCATCGTCGAGTTCATCAATCAGCTGCGCGACGCGGGGCGCGAGTTCGAGGAGGCGATCATCGAAGCGGCGGGAATCCGCCTGCGACCCGTGATCATGACTACGATCTCCACCCTGGCCGGTTCGATCCCGCTGATCCTGGCCACCGGCGCCGGGGCCGAAAGCCGCAATGTGCTCGGCATCGTGATCTTCATCGGGGTCGGCTCGGCGAGCCTGCTGACCCTGTTCATCGTGCCGGCTTTCTACCGGCTGCTGGCGCGCAACACCAGCTCGCCCCACGCCATCGCGCGGCGCCTCGACGAGCTGGCCTCGGAGCACTAGTCGCTGGCGGCGTCGGCCCGCGCGAGTTCGGCCGCGAACGCGCGGTAGGCTTCCGTTTCAGGCGCGAGCTCGGCCGCCCGCTCGGCATCCAGCCGGGCGGCGCGACCGTCGCCCAGCTGTTGAAACAGCAGCGCGCGGTTGTAGTAGGCGGCGGCGACGCTGTCGTCGCCGATGGCAATGGCGCGCTCCAGGTCCTGCATGGCATCGTTCAGACGCCTGGCTCTCACGTACGTGTTCGAGCGGTTGATGTACAGGCTGCCAATGTCCGGCTGCAGCATGATCGCCTTCTCGTGATCCTTCAGCGCAGCTTCGATCTCGCCGGCCCGCGCCAGCAGCAGCCCGCGGTTGGAGTAGGTGGCAGCGAGATCCCTGGAGACCAGCGGCTGATGCTCGATGGCGATCGTGCACACCTCGATGTCGTCGCCGTCGCCCCCCTGGAGCGCCGCCCGATAGCATTGATAGGCCGAAGACTCGTTGAACAGGATCGTCTCGGCAGCGACGCCCTGGGCCGGCAGCAGCGCCAGCGCGCCACTCAGCGTCAATACCATGCCGAGCGCACCGGATCCGACCGTTGCTGAACGCTTCATCGTTCCTCCTGCGGCACCGCCGCAACCGATTCCAGATAAGGGGTGAGTATCTGCTCGAGCACGCCGCGGCCGTACTCACCGTACCAGACCAGCGGGTCTTGCGCCTTCACCGGCATGTCTTCGTCGCGCGGCAACACGTGTGCCTCGCGCAGCGTTCGCAGGGCGACGTCCAGCGGCTGCTCCTGCAGCAGACGCCCGCTCAGCTGCGCCCAGCAGGCCATCTCGGGCTCGACTGCGGTCGCTGCGAGCACGCAATCCAGTGCCGCGCGCGCGCCGGTCAGCAGATCCACGAGCATCATGTGCTGGTAGTCGCGCGACAGGTACAGCCGGCTCAGGCGCCGCGGCGAAGCGCGCTCCGCGAGCGCTTCCAGCTCCGCCTGCTCGTGCTGGACGCGTTCCAGTGCCTGCGGAGCCTGGGGCGGTACGACCGCGATCAGAAGGTTCAGGCGGGTGCGCAGGTCGGCCGCCAGCTCGAGGCGTTGCTCGTGAGAGCGCCAGTCGAAATCGCGCGGATGCACGAGATCCCACGCGTTGGCGGCGCCGGCAGGTGGGCCGCCGGACAGGATCGACGCCATGCAGAGCACGGCCAGCGCGACGCGCGCCCGAACCGCCCACTGCAACACACGACGGGCCCCGCGACGGCGCGCTGTCATCGGATTCGTTGACACCCCTGAACTGCCACTTCAATCTATCCATCGCCCCGCAGAGCGTCAAACCCATGCAGTTTGGACCGGTCGGGGCCGCGGCAGTTCAGGGGGAGATCCACAGGTGCGCTTTCTGTCATTCATCGCCGGCGGCACGACGCAGTTCGGGGCCCTCATCGACGAGCGCGTGGTGAGCCTGTCTGAGCGCATGCCCGAGTACGCCAGCCTGCGCAGCGTGCTGGCCGCAGGCGCGCTGGTGCGGGCCGCGGACATAGCCGCCAGCTCGTCGGCCGACTACGAACTCGCCGACGTGCAGCTGCTGCCGCCGATCCCTGATCCCGGCAAGATCATCTGCATCGACGGCAACTATCGCGATTCCGGCCCACCTGCGGAGTTTCCCGGCGTCTACCTGCGCACCCGGGAGTCACTGGTGGGCCACGGGCGGGCGCTGCTGCGCCCGCCGGAATCCAACCAGCTCGACTACGAGGGCGAGATCGCCCTGGTGATGGGCCGCGGCGGTCGCCGCATTGCGGCCGCGGACGCGCTGAAGCATGTGGCCGGCATGACGCTCGTGAACGAAGGCACCGTGCGCGACTGGATCCGCGCCGGCGCGGTGAGCATCGCGCCCGGCAAGAACTTCGAAGCCTCCGGCGCCATGGGTCCCTGGCTGGTGAGCGCCGAAGAATGCCCGCCGGGCGAGACGCTGACCCTGACCACACGGGTGAACGGCGAGCTGCGGCAGCAGGCCGCCACCGATCAGCTGCGACACGGCTTCGCCGAGCTCATAAGCTACGTTTCGACGTTCATGCCGCTCAATCCCGGCGACGTCATCGCGACCGGTTCGCCTGCCGGTTGCGGCGCCTCGCTGGCACCGCCGAGGTTTCTCGCGGCCGGCGACCAGGTCGAGATTACGGTAACCGGGCTCGGCACCCTGGCGAACCGCATCGAGGACGAGCGGGTCGATTGACTGCGGCAGCCGCAGTTTTCACCGCAGCGCCTCATTCATTACACTAGCCATCGTTGCGGCTGACTCCACGGGTGGGGAACACAGCATGCAGAACGCCTCGCATCGGACCCGCGGCCGCACAGCCGGCATGCTGCTGGGCGCCATCGCGCTGCTCGGCGTCGGTGGGTTCGGCCTGTACTTCTTTTACTGCCCGTGCGACAGGACGCCGGGCGGCTGGCTGCTGGGGGAGACCGTCGACGCTCCGGTGACGGACTGGACCTTCGCCAACGAGGTGCCGTTGTGCCAGATCCAGGTGCGCCGGGGTCTGCTGCCGCACTCGATCAATCTCAATTGCATGGCGTCGCAGGGCAGGCTCTATCTGAGCTGCGCCAGCTGCGAGGGCAAGACCTGGTCCACCGCCGCACTCGCCGATCCGGACGCGCGCCTGCGCCTGGGGCAGCGCGTCTATCCGGTGCGGCTGACGCGCGTGCTGGACCCTGCGGAGCTGGACGAGGCCTGGCACGCCAGGGCGGTCAAGACCGGACGCGGCCTCGACGCGCCGCGTCAGGACGGCTGGTGGTCGTTTCGCGCAACCTCGCGCTGATGCGCGCGCCGGGTATGCTGCCCACGAGATCGTCTACGAGAGGCCGCTGTGAACCGCGATGGTCGGGGCGCGCCGGCAATCCTGTCGAAGGTGTTTGAGGGCCGAATCCATGCTGCGCAGCGAATCGCGATTTCTGACGACCCATGCCGGAAGCCTGCCTCGCAGCGATACGCTGGTGCGGCTGCAGGTCCGCCTCAGCCGCGGCGAGGCAGTAGATCCGGCGGAACTCGCCGCGGCGGTGCGGGCGTCCACGGCAGCCGTCATCGACCGGCAGCGGGATGTGGGCATCGATATCGGCAACAACGGCGAGCAACCGCGCGAGAGTTTCTTCACCTACGTGCAGCACCGCATGTCCGGATTCGCCGGCACCAGCAACCGGCCGACGTTTCAGGACATGGTGCGCTATCCCTCCTGGTTGCGCCTGAAGATGCCCGGCTACCAGCAGGGCGTGAACCTCACCAGCGCGCCGCAGGCCCAGGGGGCCGTAACCTATGTCGATCGGGCGCCGCTGGACGACGAGCTCAGCGGGTTCGCCGAGCTGCTGGCCGCGCGCGGTCAGCCGTTCGCCGAAACCTTCTTCACGGCGCCGTCGCCGGGCATCATCGCCGCGGCCATGGAAGATCGCTACTACGGCGACCTCGACCGCTACATCGAGGCCCTTGGCGCGGCGTTGCGCGTGGAGTACCAGGCGATCCACGACGCCGGCCACGTGCTGCAGCTCGACTGCCCGGATCTCGCCATGGAGCGGCACACGTACTTCGCCGGGCGCAGCGATGCCGAATTCCTGGCGTTCGTCGACAAGGTGCTGGCCACCATGGCCCGGGCGCTGGAGGGCATTCCGCGCGATGCGGTGCGCATGCACGTGTGCTGGGGCAACTACAACGGTCCGCACGACTGCGACGTGCCCCTGGCGACCATACTGCCGAATCTCGTACAGGCACACGCCGGGGCGTTGATGCTGTCCATGGCCAACCCGCGCCATGCCCACGAATATCACCTGCTCACCGCCGACGCGCTGCCCGCAGACATGCTGGTGGTCGCGGGTGTCATCGACACCACGACCCACTACATCGAGCACCCCGAGGTCGTTGCGGAGCGCCTCGAGCGGCTCGCTGCAACCCTCGGCGATCCGCATCGCATCATCGCGGGTACCGACTGCGGCTTCGACACCGCCGCGGGATTTCGCGACGTCGCCGAAGAAGTCGTGTGGGAGAAGCTCAGGTCGCTGGTCGAAGGTGCCCGGATCGCTTCCGGGCGGGTGTTCTGAGCCCGGAGCCATGGAATGGGTCGAGCACAGGATTCTCGGGCTGGCCGTCGCGTTAGGGCTCGGGCTGCTGGTGGGCCTGCAGCGCGAGTGGGCGACGGACAAGCGCATCGGCCTGCGCTCGTTCGCGCTGATCAGCACCATCGGCGGGATTCTCGGCGTGCTGCCGCCCGAGAGCCACGCCTGGCTGGTCGCGGCGGGCATGCTGAGCGTGACCATCGCGGTGTTCGCGCACGCCTACTTCGTCTCGCGCCACACAGTAATCACCGGCATGACCACCGAGCTCGCGGCGATCACCACCTTTCTCATCGGCTTTCTGGCCAGCGCCGGCTATATGGTCTCGGCCGTGGTGCTGGCGGGCGCGGTCACCCTGCTGCTGCACTGGAAAGGGCAGCTGCACGCCCTGGTCAGCCGCATCGGCGAGACCGAGTTTCAGGCCATCGCCCAGTTCGTGCTGATCACCCTGGTGGTGCTGCCAATTCTGCCGGATCGCACCTACGGTCCCTACGCGGTACTCAACCCGCGCGAGATCTGGCTGGTGGTCGTGCTCATCGTCGGACTGAACCTGGTGGGCTACGTCGCATTGAAACTCAGCAGCGAGCGTGGCGGCGCGCTCGCCAGCGGCGTGCTCGGCGGATTGATCTCGAGCACGGCAACCACGGTGAGCTTCTCGGGACGCAGTCGCGACCAGCCGGCGCTGGCGCCCATGGCGACCATCGTCATACTCGTCGCGTCGCTGCTCGTGTATCTGCGTATTGTGGTCGAGACGACGGCGGTCGCGCGCGCGCTGGTACCGCATCTGCTCTGGCCCGTGGCCGCGTTCACGGCGCTGTTTCTGCTGGCCGCCGGCTGGCGCCTGAGACGCTTCGAGCCGGTCGCCGGGGCCCTGGAGCAAACCGGCAATCCCGCCGAGCTCAAGACCGCTCTGAGTTTCGGTGCGCTGTACCTGCTGGTGCTGCTGATCAGCGCCGCCGTCAATCAGCATCTGGGGGGCGGTTACCTGTATGCGGTCGCCGTGGTTTCGGGGCTGACCGACGTCGACGCCATCACGCTGTCTACGGCGCGTCTGTTTGCCAACGGCAGCATCACCGCGGATACCGCGTGGCGCGTCATCATGATTGCCTCGTTGGCGAACCTCGCGTTCAAGGGCGGCATCGTGATGATCGCCGGCGGCCCGGCACTGCGGCGCCAGCTGCTGCCGAGCCTGCTCGCGCTGACCTCAATCGGCGTCGCCGGCACCCTGCTCTGGCCCTGAGGGGCCGGCGACCACCACGCCCGACCGCACCAGCTCCTCGATCTCCCGGGCCGAGAGTCCGAGCTCTGCGAGCACCGCGCGCGAGTGCTCGCCGAGGGCGGGCGCAGGTCCTGCGCAGCGCGGATCGACACCGTCCAGTCGGATCGGGTTGGCGACGGTCCTGGGGTACAGCGGATCGGCCGAGCCGGTGTCCACGAGAATGCCGTTCGCCAGCAGCTGCGGGTCGTCGATTACTTCGGCGAGGTGGGTCACCACGCCGTAGGTCAGATCGGCACGGTCGAGGCGCGCGCACAACTCGCTCAGCGTCAGCGCGCGCGTGCTCTCGCTGATCAGCGCGATGAGCTCGCGACGATGGCGCATGATGCTGACGAAATCGGCGAAGCGCGGATCATCGAGCCACTCGCGGTGGCCCAGGGCGTCACACACGCCCGGCCACTCCCGCATGGCGTTGGTCATGGCGAATATCACGTAACGCCCATCCGCGCTCGGGTACACCGACGTGAACGGGTTCAGCCAGCCCTTGCGCTGGCGCCGTTCAGCGAGATCGAAACCGGCGATGGCCCCCTGGACCTGCATGCCGTTGGCCCAGACGCCGTTGGCGAGCAGCGATGTCGCTACCCGGCTGCCCTCGCCGGTGCGCTCGCGCTGGTACAGCGCCATGGCGACGGCGCCGAACAGGCTCATGGCGCTGGAATGATCGCCAAAGCCGGGCGCACCGACCACGGGCGGCTGCCCGGCTTCACGAACCATGTCCATCATGCCCGAACGCGCCCACCAGGCGGTGGTGTCGAACGCCCGGCGCTCGCCGTCCGGTCCCTCCGTGCCGTAGCCGGACATGTGCGCATAGATGAGCCGCGGATTGCGAGCCCGCAGCGCTTCGTACTCGAGACCGTAGCGGGCCAGCTGCCGGGGAAACAGATTCACCAGCAGCACGTCGGCGCGATCGATCAGTTCGAGCAGAATCTGCTGCCCCGCCGGCTGGGTGAGATCCAGCGCCAGGCTGCGTTTGTTGCGCGAGGTAAGCTGCCAGTTGTAATCCACCTGATAGCCGCCGTGCAGCTGCCGGTAGCCGTCGCCGCCGGGTGGCTCGATTTTGATCACGTCGGCGCCGAAGTCGCCGAGCACCGTGCCGGCACCCGGCCCGGCCAGAAACGAAGCGGCATCGACCACGCGCAGCCCGGCGAACGGCAGGTTCATGTGAGCTCCTCCTTCAGACGTTGCCCGCCCCATGGTTTGCCTGCCCCATGGGCAGCATGCAGGTCCCGTCGGCCTTACGATGTCTCCAGCAGCCAGGCCTCGGCGTCTGCCACCGAAGAGAACAGCCGCATCGCGGGTCCCGCCTGCTCGCGCCACGCTGCCAGTGTCCGCCCGAGCGCGAAGCCGAGTTCGGAGCTGACCACCAGCGCCGAGCATCCCTCCCCACGCACGGCCAGGTTGTCCTGCGTGAACCGGTGGATGCGCAGAATGTCCGCAGGGCGCAACCCGCCCGGGTTCGCCCGTCGCAGATCCCAGAGCAGGTGCATGCCCTTGCGGAACGCCGGATCCACGAACACGTCCGCCAGCAGATCGACGAACCGATCGCCGCTCATCTCGCCCCGCGGCGCGAGGTAAACGATGCCGTTGCCCGCATCGAATCGAATGTCCGTCTCAGCGCTCACGTCCTCAACCTAACTGCCGCGCGCGCCTGGGGCACAAGCGGCACGTCCGAATGCGTCGGCATGCTAGGCAGGGCGCACCCGCGCGGCAAGCCCGAGGTGGTCACGCGAGCGGCACCGGAAGCGTCACGTGCAGGCGACCGGCCCAGGTCTCGAGCTGCGCGAGAATGCCGGGATAGAGTGACACTCCTTGCGCCAGCTGCTGCTGCCGGCGCCGCCACGCCGCGTGACCTGGGATTCTGACCGGCTGCTCGGGTCTGTCTGCACGGCTGTCGAGGCACTGACTTACCAGGACGTCCACCTCCCGCTGGTAGTCACTCCAATCGGTAAACGCCTCCGGGTCGAGCACCTGCAGAAATACCGAATTCGCCTCGCCCTCACCCGCGGCGGCGCTGCGCCCGTGTCCGGAAAGGGCCTGGCTCAGCACTTCGGTCATCAGCGTCAGGGCGTAGCCCTTGTGCCCGTGCCCCGGCCCGCCGATGGGCATGACGGTACCCGGCGGCTCGCCGCTGAGCACGGCAGGGTCTGCGCTTACCCTGCCGTCGGCGGTCTTCAGGCAGGCCTCGGGCAGTTGCCGACCCTCACGTGCCGCGCGCGCGATCCGTCCGCCGGCCGTGATGGCCATGCTGACATCGAACAGGATCGGCAGGCCGCCCGTGGGCGCGCAGAAGGCCAGGGGATTGTTCGAGAACACGGCATCACGCCCGCCGAACGGGCTGATGAACCGCTCGTCCGGCGTGCTCACGACCAGCAGGCCCACGAGCCGCCGCTCCAGCACCGGTACCAGGTAGGCGGCAAGGCAGGCCACATGGGAACAGCGACGCAGCGTCGCCGTCACGACGCCCGTCCGCGCCACCCGGCCCAGGGCCTCGTCAACGGCCCGCGTCAGCACCCAGGGGCCGGGCAGGAAATGCGCGTCCCAGCTGAACACCGCGAGACGATCGCGCAGAACTTCCGGTTCCCCTTCGCGCCGCATCCGGCCCTGCTCCAGCCAGCGCAGGTTGCTGGGCAGGCGTTGCAGACCGTGGGTCGAGTAACCCAGCAGATCGGCCGTCACGAAGATTCTGGCCAGCGCCGCGGCCCGAGCGGGCGGCAGGCCCGCGGCGACCAGCAGATCGCTCGCGAAGCGCTCCAGCGCCGGCGCCGAATAGCGCGCGCTCATGCTGCCGCCCGGCGCGTGCCCGCGGCCCGGAGGTGGCAGCGGAACTCAATGAACAGCGCGATCCTCGCCCTCCCAGTACGGCGCGCGCAGCTCGCGTTTGAGCACCTTGCCCGGGCCCGACTTCGGCAGCGGCTCAGGTCGTATGTCGATGCCCTTGGGCACCTTGTAGCCGGCGATGCGCGTCCGACAGAACTCGATGATCTCCCTGGGGTCGACGTTGCCATGCTCGGCGCGCGGCACCACCACACCCCACACGGCCTCGCCCCACTTCTCGTCCGGAACGCCGAACACTGCCGCCTCGAGCACGGCCGGATGCTGGTAGAGCACCTCCTCGACCTCGGTGCTGTACACGTTCTCGCCGCCGGACACGATCATGTCCTTGCTGCGATCCACCAGATACACGTACCCATCCTCGTCCTGGTAGCCGAGATCTCCGGTCCAGTAGCCGGCCTCCTTGAGCACCGCCGCGGTCTGCTCCGGCTTGTTCCAGTAGCCGAGCATGACGTTCGGCCCGCGCACGACCACCTCGCCTACCTCGCCACGCTCCACCGGCTGACCGTCCAGGTTGAGGATCTGCACCTCCACTCCGATGATCGGGCGGCCGCAGGAGCGCGCCCGCGGCTGATCGACGATCTGCTCTTCGTGCGGCAGCACCGTCGCCAGCGGCGACAGCTCCGTGGCGCCGTACACCTCGACCATCTGCGCCGACGGCAGCGCGCTGGCCGTGCGCCGGATCACCTCGGTGGCGATGGGCGATCCGCCGTGAGCCAGGATCTTCAGGCTGTCGGTTCGGCGCGGCCGCGCGTGCTGCGCTTCGGCGATGGCGGAAAGCATGGTCGGCACGCCCAGCGACATGGTGATGCCGTGGGTTTCGATCAGGTCCAGTGCCCGGTCCGGGTCGAACACGTCCAGCGTGACCTGCAGGCTCGTGCACCAGATGCTGGCGAGCACGCCGTTGGAACCTGCGGCGTGGAACAGCGGCGCCATGATCAGCGTGCGGTCGTGCTCGTCCTGGGGCGCGCTCACCAGCCAGTGGAAGGTGTTGGCGATGAGGTTGCGATGGCTGAGCATCACGCCCTTGGAAAGCCCGGTAGTGCCGCCGGTGTAGAACAGCCCCGCCAGGTCGTTCTCGTCGATGCCGGCGCCGAGCGGCACAGGCTCGGCGCCGGTGACGGCGGACTCGTAGCTGTCGGGAATGCTGATCACGTGCTCAACCACCCCGGCCAGGGTTCCCAGCGCATCGGCACTACGGTCGGTGATCAGCACCCGCGCGCCCGAATCCTGGAGCGCATACTCGAGCTCCGGTTGCGCGTGCCGGGTGTTCAGCGGCACCACCACGAGCCCGCCCGCAGGGATGCCGACGTAGGTCTCGATGTACTGGCTGCAGTTGGCGGCGAGAATGGCGACCCGATCGCCCCGCTGCAGGCCGAGCGAGTGCATGGCCCCGACCAGGCGCGCACAGCGATCGGCCAGCTGCCGGAACGTGTACCGGTCGTCGCCCGAGACGACCGCAAGCTTGTCGGGTGCCAGTTGCAGCGCGCGCCGCAGCGGATCGGCAAAAGTGTGCATGGTTCCCCCAGCCTGTTGGTGGCGCACGCCGGCCCCTCTGCCGTCGTCGCGGATTTGCTCAGCAAGTCAGCGCCTTACGGCGCACATCTGACCCGCAGGCGCTGACCTGGAAAAGATAGCCTGCCGGAAGTGTTCGCGGCAACCGCCGCCCGGAATCCGGGCGCTGGAAGCCGCTGCGGCGGGGCGTCCGGCTGCTGCCGCCCGGACGCCTAGGGTTGGCTCAGCTGCCGCTGCCGCTCGGGATCCAGCGGCAAGCTCACCTCCGGGCTCAGGTTGCCCTTGCCCGGCACATGGTTGACCTCCAGCCGGGTACCACCCGGATCCTCGAACAGCACCGAGTAATAGCCGGGCGCCCAGCCGTCCTCCTGCGGCGCGTGCACCAGCCGCCCGCCCAGGGGTTCCACCGCCGCAGCGACCGCGTCCACGTCTTCACGCGACCTGGCCCGGAAGCACAGATGGTGCATGCCCGCCCGGTAGGCATCGAAGGGCTCGGGACTGCGCGCCCGGCGGATGCCGACGCCGGTGCGCCCACCCACGCAGTAGTAAAGCTCCGCGGTGTCCACCAGGCAGCGCATGTCGAACAGCGCCAGCAGGCCCCGGTAGAACGGCAGTACCGCATCGAAGTCCTGAACCGTGATGTAGATGTGGGCGATACCGTTTATCGCGACGGTCATGCTCGAGCCCCTTCGTGATAGTCTTCCGCCGGGAGCTTAGCAGGGTTCGGGGGAGCAACGGGGTGTGCAGATGAGCGGCTGCGGCTGAGCCCATGGGCAGATTCTTCCGGATCTTCATTCTGCCTGGCGCCATTCTGCAGTCGGTGAACATCGGCGGCGGCTACGGCACGGGCCGCGAGCTGGTGGAGTTCTTCAGCCGCCACGGCATGGGCAACGGCCTGATGGGCATGGGGCTCGCGACGACGCTCATGTCCGTGACCTTTGCCACGGCGCTGCTGCTGTCACGGCGCTTCGAGGCCTACGATTATCGCTCGTTCTTCAAGGTGCTGCTGGGGCGCGGCTGGTTTCTGTTCGAGCTGCTGGGCGTGAGCATGTTCGTGCTGGTGCTGGCCGTGATGGGCGCAGCCGCCGGCCAGATCATCAATGCCGAGCTGGGCGCGTCGCCGGTAATCGGCGGCATGGTGATGCTGTTCGCCGTCGTGACCCTGAATTTCTTCGGACGCGATCTGGTGACCCGGGCCCTGGCCATGTGGAGCTTCGTGCTGTACGCCGTCTTCATCGCCTACTTCCTCACCGTCATGTCCCGGTACGCCGACGCTGCCGACTTCTCGCTGTTGAGCTGGCACTACGATCCGGCCTGGGTGGTTTCCGGGTTTCAGTACGCGCTGTACAACGTTTCCGCCATTCCGGTGATTCTGTACGCGGCGCGGGCCATCGAGACCGACCGTCAGGCCATTGCCGCCGGCCTCGCGGGCGGGCTGATCACGATGTTTCCGGCGCTGCTGTTTCACCTGAGCTTTCTCGGTGCCTATCCCGACATCGTGCGCCAGGAGCTGCCCGTGTACGCCATGTTCGCGACCCTGTCCGCACCGGTGCTGCAGAGCCTGTATCTGGTGGTGCTGGTCGGCACTTTCATCGAGACCGGTGCCGGCAACATTCAGGGCGTCATCGAGCGCCTCGACGGCTGGTGGCGAGAACGCCGCGGCGTGCCGCTCACCCGCACCGCCCACGCAGGGGTGGCCGCTGCAGCGCTGCTTTGCTCCGGCGCCCTCTCGGCGTTCGGCGTGGTGGCACTGATCGCCGACGGCTACGGCACGCTCGCCTGGGGCTACCTGGTGATATTCATCATTCCGCTGTTCACCATCGGCATTTATCGACTGCGCAATCCGGAGGCATCTACATGAGCTATACGCGCCTGCAGCTGGAGGTAACGGGCAAGATCGGTCACCTGCGGCTGTGCCAGCCCGATGAGTACAACCGCATGCCGCCGGCATTCTGGAGCGAGTTTCCCCGCGCCCTCGACGAGCTGGACGCGCGCGGCGACGTGCGCGCCCTGGTGATCTCCTCCACCGGCAAGCACTTCAGCGCGGGCATGGACGTCTCGGCCTTCACCGGCGGCGCCACGCAACGCTGGGACCGCGGCCGCGCCGGCGATCTCGCGCGCCGCAACCTCGATCGCCTGCAGCGCGTGTTCACGCGCCTGGAAACGCTGCGCATGCCGGTGCTGGCTGCGGTACAGGGCGGCTGCGTGGGCGGCGGCGTCGACCTGGTAGCCGCCTGCGACATGCGCTACTGCACGGCCGACGCGTTCTTCTGCATCCAGGAGATCAACATCGGCCTGGCTGCGGACGTGGGCACGCTGCAGCGGCTGCCGAAGCTGATCCCCGAGGGATTGATGCGCGAGCTGGCCTACACCGGCCGCCGTCTGCACGCGGATGAGGCCCGCGCCGCGGGCCTCGTCAACGCCGTGTACCCGGATCAGAGCGCGCTCCTCGAGGGCGTGCTGGCGATTGCGGCCCAGATCGCCACAAAGTCGCCGCTCGCGGTTACCAGCACCAAGCATCTGCTCGACTTCGGCCGCGACCACAGCGTCGACGAGACGCTGCGCTACCAGCAGCTGTGGATGGGCGCAGTCAGTCAGAGCGACGAGATCGCCACCTACTTCAAGGCGAAAGCCGAGGGCCGGGAACCGGAATACCCGGACCTGCCGCCCCTCGACTGAGCCCATGCAACGGAGATAGCACAGATGACTCAGGCATTTGCAGGCGTCCGGGTGCTCGACTTCACGCAGGTGCTGGCGGGCCCGTTTGCGACCCAGCAGCTGGCGCTGCTGGGCGCCGAAGTGATCAAGATCGAGCAGCCCGAAGTCGGCGATCAGACCCGCGGGCTCATGAACGAACGCGCGAGCGCCGGTCCGGGCATGTCGCCGTCGTTCATGAGCTGCAACATAGGCAAGCGCAGCATCACCCTCGACCTGAAGGCGCCGGAGGCCAGGGACATCGTGCACGCGCTGGTGCGGCGCGCCGACGTGGTGGTGGAGAATTTCCGACCGGGGGTGATGCACCGGCTCGGTTTCGGCTACGGCGATCTGGCGGCGGTGAAGCCCGACATCGTGTACTGCTCGGTCTCCGGCTATGGTCAGAACGGCCCCCGTTCGGACGTCGCTGCCTACGACGGCGCCATTCAAGCGGACTCCGGCATGATGAGCATCAACGGCCACCCCGAGACCGGGCCCACCCGCACCGGCTACATGCCCGTGGACATGTCCACCGCCTTGAACACGGCGTTTGCCATATCCGCGGCCCTGTACCGGCGCCTCGCCACCGGCGAGGGGCAGTACCTGGACGTCGCGATGATGGATACCGCCGTGGTCATGCAGGCGCCCCAGTTCAGCAACTACCTGGTAAACGGCGACAACCCCGGCCTGATCGGCAACCGCTCGCCCACGGGGCAGCCGACCGCCAACGTGTTCCCCAGCGCCGACGGCTACATTCAGATCGTGGCGCTACGCGACGCGCAGATCCGCGGCCTGTTCGAGGCGCTCGGCTGCATCGAACAGCTCGCCCATGAACGCTACACCACGCTGGACGCGCGCATGGCCCACTACGACGAGGTGGTGGAGTTCCTCAGCGAGCGTCTGCGCCGACGCCCCACCGCGGACTGGCTGGCGGTGCTCGGGAAGCACGGCGTGCCCGCGGCGCCGATCCGCACGCTGGCCGAGGTCTGCGAGGACCCGCAATTCGCCCACCGCAACGCGTTCGTCGAGGTCGACTCACCGCTGGAACCCGGGCGCGGCCTGCGTCTGGTGCAGGCCGGCTACGTGGCCAGCGCCGACGGTCCGAGGCTGCAGGGGCCGCCGCCGATCCTCGGTCAGCACACCGACGACATACTCGGCGAGCTCGGGTACTCTGCCGACTCGATCCGGGACCTGCGCGCACGCCGCGTCGTCTGATCGCGAAGCCGCGCGGGTGACGCCACCTGAAGGAAGTACCAGCATGTTCGAGGAGCCCAACCGCCGCCGCATCTTTCTGATGCGCCATGGGGAAGCCGCCTATGTCAGCGAAGATGGAACCGTCACCGACGATCCCCGCAACGTCGGCCTGACCCGCACCGGCCAGATCCAGGCCCGCAAGCAGGCGGCGATTCTGGCCAGCGTCGAGTTCGATCGGGCCATCTGTTCCGGGCTGCCGCGTACGCTCGAGACCGCCAAGCACATTCTCGCCTACCGCACGCATCCGGAGCTGGAGGTGGTTCCCGAGCTCGAGGAGATCCGCGGCGGCGGCCGCGACCATCCGGTGGAGGACGTGCGCAGCTGGCTCCAGCACGTCGCCAATCCCTGGGCCGGCGCCGATCATCCGGATGCGACCTTTCTCGGCGGCGAGCGCTTCGTCGACTTCGCCGCCCGCGTGGTGCCGGCATTCGAGCAGATCCTGGCCGATCAGAGCTGGCGCAACCTGCTGCTGGTGCTGCACGGGGCGGTGAACCGGATGCTGTTCAATCACATGATGAACACGCCCTGGCAGGCGCGCATGAGCATCGAGCAGGACAACTGCTGCATCAACATCATCGATGTCGACTCCGCGCAGGACGGCAGCGCCGAGCGCTTTCTGGTGCGCGAGATCAACCTCACGGCCTACGACCTGAACAAGTCCGGCATCCGCCTGACCAGTATGGAGCAGACGGCGCAGCGCATTGCCGAAAGCCTTGGCCTGGAGGGGCGCTGACCCGGCAGCCGACGCCGGTGCCCGCGCCTCCCGACACCATGCCCGCCGGACACTCGCAGCAGCCTCCGCGTGCGCCGCTGCTCGACGGCGCGTTCCGCCGCGAAGCCCGCACCCTGCTGCGGCTGGGCGGCCCCATGATGGCCACGCAGATGTGCATCATGGGCATGGGCTTCATCGACACCGCCATGGCCGGTCACTACGACGCGGTGGACCTGGCGGGGGTCGCCCTCGGCGGCAGCGTGCTGTGGCCCGTGTTCATGCTGCTCACCGGCATGAACATGGCGCTCACGCCCATGATCGCGCAGCTCGACGGCAGCGGGCGACGCGGCGAAAGCGGCGCCCTCACCCGTCAGGGGCTGTGGATCGCCGCCGCCGCCGCGCTGCTCGCGATCCTGCTCCTCGGTAACGCCCGGTTGCTGTTCGATCTGGCCGGCGTGGACGCCGGCGCGGCCGCCATCGCCGAGCGTTATCTGGACGCCGTGTGCTGGGGACTGCCGGCCAGCTATCTCTACGTGACCCTGCGTTACATGTCCGAGGGCCTCGGCAAGACCCAGCCGCCCATGCTGATCGCCGTGCTGGCGCTGCCGCTGAATGCCCTGCTCAACTGGATGTTCATCTACGGTCACTTCGGCGCCCCGGCGCTCGGCGGCGAGGGTTGCGGCTGGGCCACCGCCGCGGTGTGGTGGGCGCAGCTGCTGATCATGCTGGGCGTCGTGCGCCTGCCGTACTTCCGCGCGACCGGACTGCTCGACCGCCTGGACCCGCCCACCGCGGCCCAGGTGGCCGCCATACTGCGCCTCGGCGTGCCCATCGGCCTCACCGTGTTCGTCGAGATGATGCTGTTCTCGGTGATCAACTTCCTGGTGGCGGAGTTCGGCGTGGTACAGCTCGCCGCCCACAGCATCGCCGGCAACGTCAACTGGGCCACCTACGTCATACCGATGTCACTGGGCTCGGCCGCAAGCATCCGCATCGGCTATCTGATCGGATCAGACGACCTGGCGGGCGCCCGCACCGTCGTGCGCACCGCCGTGACCCTGTCCGTCGGCTATGCGCTGGTCGTCAGCGCGCTGCTGATCGCTGCTCGCCGGCTCGTCGCAGGAATATACACGGACGATCCGGCGGTCATTGCGCTCGCCGCGAACCTGATGCTGTTCATTGCCGTCTATCAGCTGCTCGACGATACCCAGGCGACCATGACCGGCGCGCTGCGCGGCTTCAAGGACACGCGCATGCCAATGGTTTACAGCCTGCTGGGTTGGTGGCTGCTGGCGCTGCCGCTGGGGGTGGTGCTCGGCCTCGGCAGTTTCGGCCTGCCGAGGCTCGAGGTCTATGGCTTCTGGATCGGATTGACCGTGGGGCTGGCGATCGTGGCGACGCTGATCGGGACGCGCCTGCACCGGACCAGTTCGAGCGACCTGAGGATCCGTCGTCTCGCCGCCGCGGGTGTCTGACCGGTCAGATCCGCTCGATGATGGTCCCCGTTCCCAGGCCGCCGCCGCAGCACATGGCGATCAGCCCGTAGCGCCCACCCGAGCGCTCCAGCTCATGCAGCGCCGTGGTGATCAAGCGGGCACCGGTAGAGCCGGTGGGGTGTCCCAGGGCGATGGCGCCGCCGTTGGGATTCACCCGCTCCGGATCCGGATGCACGGCCTTCTCCCATGCCAGGACCACCGAGGCAAACGCCTCGTTGACCTCGAACACGTCGATGTCGTCCACCGTCAGCCCGGTCTGCGCCAGAACCTTCTGGGTCGCCGGGATCGGGCCCTTGAGCATGGTTACGGGGTCCACGCCGACCAGGGTGGTGGCGACGATACGGGCGCGAGGTTTCAGGCCCAGCTCATCCACCGCCTTCTGGTTGGCGAGGATCACCACCGCCGCGCCGTCAGAAACCTGGGAGCTGGAGCCCGCGGTGTGAATCTCCTGCCCTGCTACCGGGTTCAGGCTCTGCAGACCTTCCAGGGTTGAAGCCCGGGGACCCTCGTCGCGATCGATGATGCGGGTCTTGCCGGTGGGCTTGCCCGCCTCGTCGAGCACGGGCGCCTCGATGGGCACGATCTCCCGCTGGAAGCGGCCTTCCTCCTGGGCCCGCAGCGCGCGCTGCTGGCTGCGCAGACCGAACGCGTCGGTGTCCGCACGCGTGATCTGGTACTCCTCGGCGATCATGGCAGCGCCAGCAAACTGGCTGGTGGGCTGGTAGTGGGACATGTAGCTCTCGCCCATGGGCACGCCGTCCTTCATGTTCGAGCCCAGCGGCACCCGGGTCATCATCTCGACGCCGCAGCACAGCACGATGTCCTCGAGCCCGGACGCCACCATGGCAGCGCCCAGCGAGGTCGCCTGCTGGCTGGAGCCGCACTGGGAGTCCACCGTGGTTGCCGCGACTTCCATGGGCAACCCCATGGACAGCCAGGCGATGCGGGCAATGTTGAAGGACTGCTCGCCCACCTGGGATACGCAGCCGCCGATGACCTGACCGACTCTGGCCGGGTCGATGCCCGAGCGCTCGAGCGCCGCAACCTGCACCTTGCCGAGCAGATCCGCGGGCTTGAGGCCCGCCAGGCCCTTGCCGCGCTTGCCGATGGGGCTGCGTACGGCCTCGATGATGTAGACGTTCTCCATGGGTCTGTGTCACTCCTGTCGATGTGTCCGTTGTGCCGGCGCGCGCGGCGCGGCGGATTGCAAGCGGCGCGTATTGTAACCGAGCGCGCAGATGTTCCGAGCGATTGCGGCGGTATCGAAGCCGGACGGATTCCAGAGCCGTTGCCGGCAGGTCGGACCGGGGGCGCGGCCCGGGCTTCAATGCGGCAGCGGTTGCGCCTCCAGCTGCCGGGACTCCGCGCTCCAGAAGAACAAGTCCCGGGCCGGCATCCGGATCGAAGCCAGATTGCCCGCATCGACCGGCTGGTGCGCGCCGATGATCCCGTTCGCGCTCAGCAGGTATGCCACCAGAGCGTAGACCTCGTCTGGCGTCAGGCTGCCCGGCGCAGTCAGCGGCATGGCACGCTGCACGTAGTCGTACAGCGTTGTGGCGTACGGCCAGAAATTTCCGATCGTGCGCCGCACCGAGTAGTCACCGCCGAAGTCGTTGTCGGCCGCAAAGGGCGACACCAGTCGGTCGTACGGCCCGCCTTCACCAGCCGGGCCATGACAGGCCGCGCACTGCGCCTGGTAAACAGCGGCGCCTTCCGCCGCCGTTCCGGAACCGGGCGGCAGTCCCACCCCTGCGGCATTCACGTCGCGGTCCCAGGCCGCGATGTCCGCCGCGCTGGCAGGGCTGCCGATGCCGTAGCCTTCCGCATCGGCTTGCGCAGCCGCGATGGCCAGCATCGCAACCGCAGCCAGGCGCCGTGCGTATCCGTTCATGCTGCAGTTCCCGATCATATCAGCGCCCGCAATCCCAGTGTCACCCGGCCGTCTGCGTCGATCTGCCAGGCTCGTACGGCGTTGTTGTGGTAGTGCGAGCCCGCACCCCGCAGGCGGCGCGCCTCGGCCGGCATGGGCTGGGTCACGCCGAGTTCGTCCGTTGCCCGGCTGAGCAACAGCGCCGGCTTGCCGTCCCAGTCCCAGGCGGCGGTGAACGCCGTGCCGCACCTGTCGAGCGCCGGTCCGAGAAGGCGCGCGTCGCGCCAGCGACGGCCGCCGTCGACGCTCACCTCCACGCGCTGCACGCGGCCGTTGCCGGTCCAGGCGATTCCGCGGATCTCACAGAAGCCCCGCTGCCCCATCACCATGGGATAACTCGGCGAGGTGATGAGGGACTTCGGGCCGAGGGTGAAGGTGAACTGCTCGACACGACCGTCGCGCAGCGCATCGGTGTATTTCGAGGTTTCCTCGCGGGTCATGAACGGCGCGTCGCTGACCTC
>JAWKZP010000031.1:0-23447 GCA_041395905.1 Pseudomonadales bacterium | reverse complement strand
TCATGTCGAGTCACGCCGATGGCCGGTACCTGGGCGACGCGAGCCTTGATCCGGTGCTCGACGAATTGAACCGGCGACGTACCGTCGTTTTCGTGCACCCTACCCTGCCACCGAATCAATCCGGCTCCCTCACCATTCCCGGCTTTGCCACGGAGTTCGTGTTCGATACCAGCAGGACCATCGCCAACCTGATCTGGTGCGGCGCCGCAGAACGATTCCCCTACATCAGGTTCATCTTCGCGCATGCGGGCGGAACGGCACCGTTCCTGGCGTGGCGCTGGGCAATTTTGGATTCGAGCCCGCAGATGAAGCAGCGCGCGCCGCGCGGATTTCTGCATTACCTGCGCAGCTTCTACTACGACACCGCGCTGTCGGGCAGCGAGTTCGCTCTGTCCGCCCTCACCCGACTGGTGTCGAGCGAACGGATCCTGTTCGGCAGCGACTTTCCCTTCGCACCGGCCGCGGTTGGAGCAGCTTCGGCGCGAGGCGTAGAAGCCTTCCCGGAGTTCGACGAGCAGAACAAAATGCAGATCAGATCCGGGAACGCAATCCGATTGTTCAGTCGCCTGTCTGCAGGCGTGTGAGCAGCCGCGCAGGCTCAGGCTGACGTATAGTCTACGTGTTTCGGATCGAGCAAGGCCCCCGCGATGCTCAGGCGCATCCCAACTGACCGTCTGACCGACCTGATCCCGGGCAGCGGCCTGACGGCCGACGAAGTGACCGCTCGCCGACGAGTCTACGGCACAAATCAGATTCTGGAGTCCGTGAAGAAGGGCTGGCGCGACCTCGCGCGCGATACGGCGCGAGATCCGATGCTCTGGTTCCTCCTGGCAACGAGCGGCATGTTTGCGATCACCGGCGACCACGTCGAATCCACCGTTCTGTTGCTCGCGCTCCTGCCCATCATCGGGATGGACGCCTTCCTGCATCGACGTACGCGTGCGGCGACGGCGGGATTGAGCAGCCTGCTCGCTACCCATGCCACCGTACTTCGCGCAGGTTCATGCCAGATCGTTCCAGCGCTCGATCTCGTGCCTGGCGATCTGGTGACGGTCACAGCCGGTGACGCGTTCCCAGCAGACGGTATCGTCGAGAGCGGTGATAACCTCCAGGTCGACGAATCGGCGCTGAGCGGTGAGGCGTTTCCGATCTTCAAGCGCCCGTGGGGCCAGGCCCCGTTCGCAGCCGCGGGGGCTGGTGTTGACGAGCGTCACTGGGCATCCGCGGGCACCCGGTTGCTGACAGGGACGGCCACGGTCCGGGTCGTCAACACCGGCGGTGAGACTCTCTACGGCGCGATCGTGCGCTCGGTAACCCGCGGAACGCACGCGCGCACCTCGCTGCAGGCAGCGGTCGCGGGGCTGGTCACGGTGCTCGTAGGTGCTGCGGTGCTGCTCTGCCTGACGGTTGCCCTTGTGCGCTGGCAGCAGGGCCACGGACTGCTCGATGCCCTGCTGAGCGCCGTTACCCTTGCGGTGGCCGCGCTGCCCGAAGAGTTTCCGGTGGTTCTCACATTCTTTCTTGGCGTCGGCGTCTACCGCCTCGCACGACGCAACGCCCTGGTGCGCCGCGCCGTGGCGGTGGAAAACATCGGCCGGGTGACCTGCATCTGCTCTGACAAGACCGGCACGATCACGGAAGGGCGCCTGCACCTCGCTCACCTGGAACCGGCTGGCCCTGGAGCGGAGCAACAACTGCTGCGGGTCGCAGGGCTCGCGTCGCGAATGGCATCCAACGATCCGCTCGACAAGGCAATCCTCGACGCCTCTGGAGACGGCCCGACACCGGATGTGCTGGCGAGCTTCCCGTTCACGGAAGACCGCAAACAGGAGAGCGCAGTAGCCGTCGCGCCTGACGGAGTAAGCGTGGCACTCAAGGGCGCCCCGGAAGTGGTGCTTGCGCAGTGCTCTCTGACTGAATCCGAGCAGAAGCAATGGCTCGACCGGGTCGAGACGTACGCGGCGGCTGGACACAAAGTCATCGCGTGCGCGTCTCAGCACAGTCCCGATGGCGCCTGGCATGGGGGAGAACCTGACCGTGACTACTCGTTCGCTGGACTGCTGGCGTTCGAAGACCCGTTGCGGCCAGGCGTCAAGGAATCTCTGGAGCAATGCCGCACCGCTGGCATTCGAGTGGTCATGGTCACCGGCGACCACCCGATCACCGCGACGGCGGTGGCTCGTGAGCTCGGGCTCGGTGGCGGCGCGCCCGCCGTGATTCTGGGCGAAACGCTGATTGCCCGGCTCGCTCAGAGCGGAGACGACTACACCGAAGGGTTCGACGTCGTAGCGCGCGCGGTCCCGGCGGTGAAGCTGGAACTGGTGCGGGCTCTGCAGGCGCGCGGCGAGGTGGTGGCGGTAACCGGAGACGGCGTCAACGACGTCCCCGCGCTGCAGTCGGCCGACGTGGGCATCGCCATGGGCGGCCGCGGCACCCGCGCGGCGCGGGAAGTTGCCGCCATCGTGCTGATCGACGACAACTTCAGGAGCATCGTGCGCGCCATCGCGGAGGGCGGCCAGCTGTTCGAAAATCTCCAGCTCGCCTTCCGGTACCTTCTGCTTGTGCACATTCCGCTGGTGCTCTCCGCCGCCTTGATTCCGCTGCTGGGGTATCCCCTGCTCTACCTGCCCGTGCACATCGTCTGGTTGGAACTGATCATCCACCCGACCGCGCTGTTGGCATTCCAGAACGTCGCCGGCTCGACGCAGTCATCCCCCCGGCGTGACACGCAGCCCAACAGATTCTTCACATCCGGACAATGGCTGATGATCCTCCTCAACGGAGCGCTCGCCACGGCCGTGGTGACCGCGAGCTACCTGCGCAGCCTCGGCGCGGGCTACGACGTGCCACACGCCAGGGCTATGGCCATGGTCGTGCTCACCGTTGCCAGCGCCGGCGTGACAGCGGCTCTGAGCGGTCTCAAAACACGCGCCGCCCGGCTCAGTACCGGTCTGACGATCGCGGCGACGGCCGCGATCGTACAGATCCCCTGGGCTGCCCGGCTCCTGCACGTCTCGCCCCTGCACTTCGATGACTGGCTGATCGCGGGCACCAGCGGACTCGCCGTTGCTGCGCTGGCGACGATCGATCGACTCGGCACTGCCCCCCGCTTCGCGAGGGACCCGAGACCCTAGAGGATTGTGCGTATGGGCGCGCGACCAGCCCTCTTCAATGATCGCCCTCATGCTGACGCTGCGCATGCCAATGCTGCTTTCGACGCTTGCGTTGACGCTTGGGGCGGCGGTCTAGCTTCTCGACCGGACCCCGGAGAGCGCGTTTTTTCTGTCCGATGCAACCGCGGCACTCCAACTCGGCCATCTGGCACTCAACGACAGCCTTCCCAGCCTGCTGCGCGCCTTCGCGTTCAGCGTAACGAACCTTCTCCACGGAGACCTTCGCCATGACCAGCCCCTTTCCCTCCCTGGGTGCGCGCGAGCGAATCTCACTCACCGTGGTCGTTCTGGGCGGCATCGTGACCACAATCGCCTAGTGCGGAGGCGGAGGTTCCGACATCAATTCCAGGGTTGTGGGCGACGACCTGTACACCGCCGCCGCCACGGCCGATATCAATGCTGACGGGCTGGTGGACATCGTCAGTCTCAGCTACAGGCTGAGCCCGGACAGCTCCCGGCTCAACGTGTTCCTGCAGGAACCAGGCGGTGGAGCCTCTTTTGCAGAAAAAGCCGTAACTGTGCTCGGCACCACCGCAGACCTGCGTTCTCAGAATCTGCTCACCGCCGACCTTGATCTGAACGCAGCTCCGGACGTCGTGATATCGCACACTGGAATCACGACCAGTGCGAGCACCGCCGCAGGGTCTTGCAAGCGGCGATTGCACCCGCGGGTTCCAGCGACAGCAAGGTGGTGGTGCTGCTGCAGAACGCTGCCGGAGCGGGCATCTTCGACGCAGCCATCGGCTATACGCACGACGGCGCTGACGACCCTTGTTCCGTAGCCATCGCCAACCTGGGTCCCGACGCCTTCCCCGATCTCGTGGTAGCCAACGCCTACGACGGGGTTTACGTATTCCTGCAGCAGGCAACCGGTACCGGCAGCTTCTCCACCGGGGTGAAGATCAGCGACTAGAGCGACAGCATCTGGGCGCACCACCAGCGCCGTTCGCCAGCCACGAGGATCGTGCCCGGTTAGTTGGTGGTGCGCGCCTCGGGCGATGCCGTAGCGGGCAGCCTTTTTTCGGCACCACGCTCGGTCAGCCACGCCAGCGCGTACGCCACCACTTCGGGATCTACCGGCTTGTAGAGCAGCAGCCTCGCGAACGCCCCCGCCTGGCTGCGAACGTCCGCGCCACGGTCATGGGTAGTCAAGGCCAGAGCGGTCCTCGGCCCCAGACGATCGAAGGAAAACCCGGAATCAGCACGCGCGAGCGAGTACTCCACGAATGCAATGTCGGCACCGGGAATCGCCGGCTCTGATCCATCGGCGGCCAGAACCCGGCTCCCAGGCGCAACCCTGCGCAGCGCATCGGTGAGGTTTTGCCGGTCGCTGGAACCGGGATCGAACACAGCAACAGATACCGCGCCTTCCGGTGCACGGGGGTGCATCGACGCGCGCGGCAGGCACAACTCGAACCGAGTGCCCGCCGCCGGCGCGCTGGCGCAGTTGAGCGACCCGCCGATGGCTGCAGTCAGACGCCGGGCGACACGGATCCCGTTGCCGGTACCCGGCTCGTTGCTGTCGCGCACGGTGGCGCCGTCATCACTCAGCAGCGCCGCCAGGATCGCCGGGGCCATGCCGGGACCGTCGTCCTGCACACGAATGCAGGGCGCGCCGTCGCGCAGACGTGCGGTGACCAGCACCCGTCCGCCAGCGGCATACTGCACGGCATTGCCCACGAGGTTGCTGATGATCCGCAGCAGCAGCACGCGATCGCTGATGAACGACCATCTGCCCGCGGCGAAGCGCAGGGTGGTTCCACCTGCCGCCGCGGGTCGCTGATAGATCATGCGAATCGGCTCGAACAGATCTGCGGGATGAACCCGGTCCAACGCGAGAACATCCGCGTTCAGGCCACCGCCCTGATAGTGTCCTACGGTGGTGGAGAGCACGTCGTCTAGGTGATCGATGAGCTGCAGTATCGAGCTCCCCGCGAAATTCACCCGCTCGACAGACGCGTTGCCGGTGAGCCCGCTGGCGAAGTAACGCATGGCGCCGAGCATCTGCCGCGAGTCGTGCCCAGCGGCCTGCAGCAGCTGACCTTGCTCCGCGATCTCCTGAATCGCCAGATGCCGCTCCTCCGCCAGGCCGCGCGCCCGCTCACTCTGCTCGAGTCGCTGGCGCAGCGCGCGACTCAGCGCCTGCTCGACGCTGAGTGAACGGGCACGCAGATCCCTCACCCAGAGCGCCAGCGAGATGGCCAGCATGAGAGCCTCGACGTAGATGATCAGGCTGTAGCCGATGAGGAAGTCGCCGAGTACCGGCACCATACCGACGAGGCTCAAAGAGGTGTAGATGGCCACGAAAGCGAACAGGAACCAGGCCACGGCCACCGGCAGGTATCGAACCTCCCGGAACAGCACGTAGCGCACGCCCACCAGCGGCAGGAGAATCCAGGTGAAGCTGGTGAGCGTGGCACTGGCAAGGTTCAGCCAGGTCCGCGATTCCACGCCAAATGCCAGCAGCACCGCGCCACCCGCGGTGACCACCGTCAGCCCTGCGATCAGCCAGACCAGCAGTCGGTCGAGCCGCGGCGCGTGCTGCCCCGTTTCAAGAAAGCCTCTCGCGAACAGGCACATGAAGATCGACACGCTGGTAGCCAGAGGCGTCGCCAAGGCACGGCCGAAATCGGGGTGATCCGGCCACAGGTAGATGCTGGTCACGCCACCCAGGTGCGAGAAGTAGGCAAACGCGAGAATCTGGGCCAGCGCGTAGTAGGTGAAAGGCCCAAGACCCGTGAGGAAGAACAGGATCAGGTTGTACAGCACCAGCGTCGCAACGCCGGCCAGGCTCGCCAGGTAGATCGTCAGCCGCAGCGACTGCCGCTCGAGAAATTCTCTCTCGCGATCGACGGACAGGTTCATTACCGACGAGTTGGGCGCCTGATAGCGCAGATACAGCGTGGCCGACTCGTTGGCCGCCAGCGAAAATCTGGTCGCCAGCGTGCCGTACTCGTCGTAGACGGCGTGCGCTGGCGTGTTGTCCAGATCCAGCAGCGTTTCGCGCGCGGCACCGCGCACCACCACGATACGCAAGGACTCCAGCAGCGCTCGGTTGAGCGACAGCACCCATTGCGCCGGGTCGGGGGCAGCGTTGCGCACGGCGATCCGCAGCCAGATCGGTCGTCGCTCCAGCCCGATGTTGAACACACGCTTCTCATAAGAATGGAACGCGGCCGTGTTCAGGTCGTCGAGGGCCAGGGGCTGCCCGGTTTCAACCAGGTAGTCGATATGCGGTCCGATGGGGGCATCGGTGCCGAGCTCGTCGAGCTCGAGGGGTGCGGCGTTACCCGCGACCGCTAACAGCAGCCCGACAGCGACGACGAGCGCACGGGCGTCAATCAGCGCCACCCTCGACGCGAAGCAGGCCGAGCCGCTGAGCCGCGCGGGTCAACTCCACCGCGGAATGCACCCCGAACTTGCGCGCCATGTTCTCGCGATGCTTCTTCACGGTGAGATCGGAGATGGCGAGCTGCCCCGCGATGGCGCGACTCGAAAGGCCCGCTGCCAGCAGATGCAGCACTTCGAGCTCGCGCGGCGTGAGCGTGGGCTGGACAGTCGCTGCGAGATCGAGACCGAGGCGCTGACGTACGTCCGGGGATCGATAGCTCTTGCCCTGGGCGTCGCATCGATCGCAGCAAGCAGGCACTCGGGCGGGTCGATTTTGGCAACCAGCGCATCGGCCCCGAGATCAGCGCACGCTGGTGACAACGCTGCCCTGGCCGGGGTGACGATCACCCGCAGCGTCAGCGACCGTGACTTCAGCGCTTCCGAGGAGGCGAATCGAGGTGTTCCGGCGAAGCAGATCCCAGTATCAGCAGGTCGGGGTCGAGCTCGACAATCCGATCCACGATCGGCGGATTTAGATGACCGGTCTCGACATCCTTGCGCGCATCGAGGACGAGGCGATGCCGCGAGCCGTCAGATCGTGGTCTTCGACGATGACGAGACGTGCGCTGGGCAAGAGCGTCGGCCTGTGCGTATCCGGTCGATGCATTACACACACGACCCCGAGGGCCGCAAGACAACGCCTTGTCCAACCCGTTCGAAACCATCGGGGCTCAAAACAGCGTAGCTGTCACTGCCGCTGCGGGTGACGCTGGCGGTTGTGGCGCCTTCCGATCCAGACCGGCCAGGACAGCCCGGTGCACCCTACAGGCGCCGGATTCGCCGTTGCTGATTACGGTGCCGTCCAGCACTCAGCACGGTACGCGGATGGTATCGTCCAGCGAGCCGGTGCTGAAGTACGGTAGTTGCCATCAGTCTGGACACGCAGAGCTACCCAAGAAACGTCGTGACCGGCACCGCGCCTAAAATCTGCGCATCGAACAGACCGTCTGGCGCGCGATGGTGAGCTGATCGGTGCCGTAGCTATCCAGCCACACACAACCAGCGAGACAGACGACACGGTGCGGCTCCATCGCCTACCGTAGCAAGCACCTGTGCGCGGCCGAAGTAATTGAACGCCGGGTCCGCGAGGAGCAGCTCGCTCGGCTGCCCACCGGTGACGCCCAGCGCAGCGCCCACCGAAATTCACTGGCGCTCGGCCGCCGGCGGTGCGCAGAATCCGCCCGTAGGCTGGTCATAAGCATTGGCGCATGACGGCCCCCAGGAATTCGGCACAGAACGGATTGCCGGCCACCACCTGCGCGATCTCGGCGTTGCAGTCCGCCGGCATCGGGGCGCCACCCGTCGCACGGGTTGCTGCAGTCAGGAGACGCCCGAGATCACTGGCAAACACTGAGATCACCGGGCTTGCAGATTCTGCAGGTTCTCCGGCTCGATGATCGTTTTCAGCTGCCAGTTGGCGCCGTCCGGCGTGATGCTCCAGAGAATCTACCCGGTTAAGGGTCGAGTTGACCCGCAGCAGCGTGTCGGCATTGCGGTCGCCGCCCCGGCGCCGACGTGATGGTGTCGAAGCCGGCACGCCCCAGCCCATCTGCCCGCTCGCCGTATCAAACTGGCGCGTGACCGACGTAGGCCCGTAAGCATCGAGCAGGTCCGCGCCCCGGGGATAATGGCGCAGGTTGCGCAACTCTGCGGCGCCGAAGGCGGGATGAAGTCGTCGACGAAGCTCAGCCGCTCGCTGCCGGCACATAGGGCATTGCCCGTCTGCGCCTCCACGACGAGCGCACCGCCCTGGGTGCCGAAGGCCAGATGGGGACCACCGACCAGGCCGAACGCGCCGTCCGGCAGCTGCGAGATTTCCTCGGCACCACTGGCGTTGTCGGGCAGCGGAAACACGCCCGTGGTGGGCGAAGCTGGGCCGTCGTTCATGAACGTGCACGCGGCGGTGTCGTGAACGCGCACGATGCGCCCGGAAAACCCGAGTCCGGGCTGCGCACCATTGATTTCGACCGTTCCAGAAGGCGTACACACGATGTCAACGAGTTCGAACGGGGCCACCGGGTTCTCCGACACGCCGAGATCTTCTTCGGCAGTAGGATTGATATAAATGCGTTCGGCCGATAGCCCGACGGTGTCGCGGGTAGTGATCGAAAACGTTCCGCCGTTCACCCAATAGCCGTTGAGCAGATTCAGGCTCCACTCGAATTCGAACTTGCCGTCACCGCGGCTCGTGGCCTTGTAGACATCCAGGTGTATGGCCGCCGCGTCGGCTTGGGAAAGGATGCTCGGCGACACGTGAATGCTGCACTCGGGTGCATCCGGCGGACATCCCAGCGCTTCCCCGCTCGGCAGCGTACCGCCGCAGCCGTTGCCCGTGGCGTCCGACTGGCAGGTAAAGCCTTCGTCGAGGGTACAGGTCGTGCCGGAGGCGCAGCTGCCGGACATCGCCGGCGTTTCGTAGCTGCAGTTGCCATAGCATTCGAGCACATCGGACTGACGGGTAACGCATCCGGAACCCGCGCCGCAGGTCATAGACGCACTGCCGTCGATGCGCTGCATGACGCAGTCGGTGCAGTCTCCGGTATCGGCCGACAGGCTGCAGGTCAGTGGATTGCTGCAGAAGTATGTGACGGCGCCGTTGTCGAGTTGCGCCGGGCAGGGATTGCCATCGCTGCCTGCGCTCGTGGGGCAGAGATCCAGGGCATCCGGAACGCCGTCGCCGTCCTGGTCCGGCTGCAGTGTGTTGGTGAACAGACAATCCCAGTCGTTGCCGCCGCCTGCGGGAGTCGGCGCGATGGCCGTGTCGCCGACGAGGCTCGTCACGCCGTCGGAGCAGACCGAGCTCGTCGTCCAGGCAGTCTGGGGCTGCTCCGCGATGTTCAACCCCGCTTCGTTGGCGACCAGGATCACGGCCTGGCGGGTGCCGGTGCCGTTCTCGGTGGTGACCGACCAGCCGGATTCGCCCGCCGTGGTCCAGCCCAGATTGTCGATGCCGAATGTAAAGGAGCCGTCTCCGCCCTCGGTGCGCTTGCCGAGCGTCACCTTGAAAGGCAGCAGAGGCGTAGTCGCGGCGGCCACCCCGGTGAGATAGTCGCACCCGTTCGCCGTGCAGGCATGCAGAGCCGCCCCCACCGGATCAGTCGGCGTGCAGGTATCAGCAGCCCCGGAACAGGTCGACCCGCCGCCGGCCACATGGCTGCACTGGGCGCCGACGCAGGAGAAGGTCACCGAAGGTGTTGCCAGCGACTCGCAATCACTGCCCGCGAGCTCGCCGGGACCGGTAATCGAGAGCCCACTGCCGGCGGTCGCACAGGCGAAAGTCGACGCGTCGTCGTACCAGGCGAGGCAATCCCCACAGGCGCCGCTGGATTCATCGGCCGCGAAGCTGCAGCGGGACCCATCGAAGCACAGGACGTCGGCAAAGCTGAGATCGATGCGGATGCCGGCGCGGGTTTCGCTGCCGGCCGTGTCTTCCAGCGCCCCATCGCTCACCACGACGTCGAATCGATAGGTGCCCGGCTGATCCGGGACGAGGCTCGCCACCGCCGCGTCCGCCAGCTCGATGACGGCCGCGCTGCCACTCGGGCGCTCCAGCAGACGCCAGGTGAACGTCAGAAGTCGGCGTCGGGATCGGTGCTGGCGCGGCATCGGCGTCAGACTTCTCCGACGGTGGCAATTGGCGGCACCACGATCACGGCGACGGGCGGCCGGTTGGCCGCCGTCACCTCGGTCACCACCTCCGCGACATCTGTCTGGCTACCGTCACTGACCGTGAGACGAATCCGGAAGCTGCCCGGTCGATCGGCCACGAACGACGGGGTCGCCGTATCGGCACCCGACAGCGACGTGCTGCTGCCCGCCGGCTGCACAACGAACTCCCAGGCATAGGTAAGCGCGTCGCCATCCGGATCGCTGGATCCGCTCCCATCCAGAGTGACGGTATCGCCTTCGGTCACGGCTTGGGCAGTGCCGGCATCCGCCACCGGCGGTTGGTTGCCAGAAGTCACCGGACAGCCTGCGGCATCAACTTCGGTGCCGGGCGTCGTGCCGGGACAGTCGTCGTCAGCATCGAGCACACCGTCGCCGTCGCTGTCCACCGGGTCGGGAAACTCGCACAGCAGGTTGGTCGAGAACTCCGAGGTCCACCGGCTGGTACCGCCCAGAGTCGCGGTCGTGGTGAGGAGCGCGCCGGTCTCGCAGTCGAGGGTTCCCGATTCAGGAAACGCGAACCGCCCGGCCGCATCCGCGAGCACGGTGCCGAGATGAGTCAGGCCCTCGCCGTTGTCCGGGTTACCCGTGCGCGGGTCTGGCTCGACCAGGTACACGTCAACGGCAGCGTTCGCCGCTGACACCCCGACCAGGCGGTGGCGGCCGTCGATCTGCAACGCCTCAGGCCAGTCGATGTCCTCATTGGCCATCTTGAGCACATCATTCTCGGATACGCCGGCGGGGGCCAGGTCGATCCCAGGGCCACCATTGTTCTCGAACGCCACGCCACCGACCTCGACGTGAGCGTTCAGATCCACGAATACCCCCGCCCCGTCGTTTTCCGCAATTCGGCCGCCGCTGACCTGGCCCACGCCATCCGGTTCCGCGGCGACGCCATGGCCATCGTTGTCCGTGACGCTGTTGCCCTGCAGTTCCACTAGGCCGGGAAGGTCCACACCCGTACCTGGCTCGACGTCCGACGGCGGTTCTGAATCGCTCGGGGGACCGTCCGGCGGTGCGGCAGCAACGCTGACGCCCGGACGGATGCGGATACCGTCACTGCGGTTGTCGAACACACGGTTGCCGACAATACGCAGCTGACCGCCCGCCACCGGCGCGCGGGTGCGGATGCCCAGACCATCGATGCCGGTTACGTCGTTGTCCTCCACGACCAGCGCTTGTCGTACCGGGCCCAGCAGATCGATGCCGATACCGGTACCGCCGCTGCCGCAGGCGCTGACCCTGTTGCCGTCGATCTGCAGCCGCTCCGTCGTGGCAATGACCATACCGCGACGCGTGCAGCCGGAGATGCGGTTGTCCGCAATCCAAGCCTCGCCAGCCCGGGCGCCGCCGCCCACGTAGTAAAGGCCGTAGCGGCCCCCAGTTACATCGTTGTCGCGAATGATCACGGGGCCCCGAGCGCCGCCCGGAGACTCGTTGAACACACGCAGCACATTGGTTCGCGGGGCATCGACCGGCAGGGTCAGGCGATTGCTCACCACCTCGACGTTGCTGCGCTCGACGACCATCCAGCTCGCCTGGTTGCCAACCACCTGTACCAGATCGTCGGGCACCGCACCATCGATGTAGATGCCGCCGCGACCGCGCAGCCGATTGCCCTGAACCACGGCTTTTTCGGTCGCCAGGTACAGCCAGCCAGGGCCGAAGATCTCATTGTTGGTCACGGTGAGATCCCGGCTTTCCAGGTCGCTGATGGCGATTCCCTTGGCATTGGTCTGGTTGCCGATGACCTCGCAGCCCTCGGTGAACGATAGGATGACGCCCTTCTCGAACTTGGTGTTGATCCGGTTGTTGACGATGCGGCAGTTGCGCACCCGGGTCACATACAACTCCGTCTCGCCACGCAGACGGCTGTTGCTGAAAGTGAAACCCTCGAGCTCAGGCGCGAACTCATCAGGTTCGGCCGAAAGTTCAATGTCCTGGAGGACCAGGTCATCGATGGTCACACCGTTGCCGCGTACAGTGATGGGTGTGCCGACGCCAGGAGCTGCCACCAGCGTAGCGCCATTGCCGACGATGCTGAGGCCGTCGGTGCGGATTTCCAGCGAATCTTCGAGCCGGATGCGGCGTACCTGGATCACCAGGGTGTCGCCGGGGGAGACGCGATTGTTCAATGCATCGCGCAACGTCCCGAGATCGCCCGAGCGGTCACCCCGGCTGGGTCACGTATACCGTGGCGGCCTGTGCGGATGTGGCGAACAGCCACAGGAGCAGCACGGCATGGAGTGCACGCGATTGGAACATTTTGGCTTCCCCTTCCGGTTGGCGCCGAACGTCAAGCAGCCACCGTACCCGGCGGGTGCCGCCGGGGAATACGACGTTTGGCGTAGTTCGGCGTCGATGGGTGAATCGCCTGGCGCCCGAGTTCGAACAGCGGACTTCCGCCGCCTTGCAACGAGACATTCTCGTCGCGGCACGGGCATTGGGCGCTCCTATGGGCCCGTCGCGAGCGGCGATCGATCCGCACCCCCGAACGTCAGCCGGAGAACCGTGCGCTGGAACACGCTCCAGTGCGCCATCGACGGCTAAGCTCATTCATACCCCTGGAAGGCAGCGACCGCATGTTCACTCGAATGGCCATCAGCCTTTGGGCAGTGGCTGCCTGGTTGACGCCGGCAGTCATCGCCGGCGCCCTGGGATGGAGCGGCGTCTGGGGCAGCGGCAGCGCGTTCACGGACTATCTGATCCCGGTGCCCGTGGCCGGTGGCTCGCTTCACGTTCGAGCTTCGTGGTCGCACTTGCGCTGCTCTGCGCCTGGCCGAACATCGGCTCACGCCGCCGGCGGTTCGCGGAGCGAGCGTCGGTGTGGCCCTGCTCGGGCTGGCGCTTCTGATCGATGTCGGCCATCTGGCCCAGGTCGCTACGACGGACCTTCCGTTCACACGCGTGCGCTGGAACGACAACCCACTCGGTCTGTTCCTCGCCAGCGATGCATGCTGGCTGCTCCTCCGCACGTTGACCCGGCCGAGCCTCCGCACGCGGCCCGTGCAGGCGCAGCCATCGCTCTGGTCATACCCGGCGCGTATCTGCTCACCAGCCCGGCAGCATTGCCGTCGGGCCAGGCACCCTTTCAGTGGGGCCGGCCGATTCCGACACCCGAAAGGGGCGATGTGGCCCAGTTCGTGTTCACCCGCCTTCCCATCGACGCGCCGCAGTTCGAAGCGAAGGCGCGCGCGTTCATCGGTGATCGGGGCCCCGCTACCGACGTGAACGCAGAGGACATGGCATTCGTCTTCACCGACAGCCTGGAGACAGCACAGGCAATGGGTGCTGACGCCCCGCTCACGACGCTGTGTCTGTATGAGGACGGCACGCCTGATCGCTGGCTGCCGGGGCACGGCGACTGCTTCGGGGACCATCTGACATTCAGCGACCGGCTCAAACAAGCGGGTGAACAGCTACCCAGGTCGCTGCCCGGGGATGTTCGCTCTTTCCTGGTGCTGCGTTCGCTCTGCGGCACGATCGGCGGCGAGGCCGCCATCCCGCCGGCGCCCTCCCGGAGGGACTTCTGCCGCGGCCGCGATCTGGCTGCCGTGCGCGACCAGCTCGAATCGCGCTACCCCGCGGCGTCGCTGCAGGACTGGGGCGTGGCCGGAGTCTCACCGTAACCAACCAGCATGAAGAACAGCAGATGCGCCAGGTTCGGCGCTGCCGGGAGCACGAACGCCTGCAGCAGAACCGAAGGCATCGACAGCGCTGCGAGCACCGAGCCGGCGAGCCGGTGATGGCCCAATGCGTGAGCAGCAGCGGCCCGCCTGAAGCCACGCCGTCCACCCAGGCTGCCGCTCCAGCGCACGAAGCGACGGCACTCAACCCGGGGCAGGTACGTGATCGAGCTCCACCCGCGCGCGCCGCAACACCCGTAGAGCGGATTTCAGGAAGACGACGAGCAGCGCGATGGCAATGAGCACGTCCGGCCATCCGGAACCGAACAGCCAGACCGCGGCGGTCGCCGCAATCACCGCGATTCCGTCGAATATGTCGTTGCGGGAGCATTCCCACATGGATGCCATGTTGAGATCATCCTGCCTGAACGGGAACAGCAGTCGCAGACAGATCAGATTCGCAGCGAGATTGAGTGACGCGGCGATACCCATCGTTTCGAAAACGGGCGTGTCGAGGTGGGTCAAGCGCCACGCTATCTGGAACGCGACGACTACGGCAGCACCAAGAATGAGCAGGCCCTTGAAGTAAGCCACCCGGGCTTTGGTGGCCGCAAAGCTCCGACGACCGCGAAGCTCAACGCGTACGTCATCGCATCTCCCAGGTTGTCCAGCGTGCCCGATAGCAGCGACGAGGAGCCGCTGACGACGGCGCCGGTGACCATGACCCTGACAAACGAAACGACGTTGATCGCCAGAACGGTCAGTAGCACCCGCCGATGGCTCTGTTCGAGAACAGCGGTGTCTATGCTCTTGCCGCAACAGTCGTCACTCATCGGACCGGCTCCGGGAACTTGCCTGGGGAAGCGTAACCGTCAGACGCACTGAAAAGCGAGCCTTGGGTCTCGCGGACCTTCGGTCATGTGCCACGTCCGTCGCAGCGTTGATCCCGACACCTTCCCGGCAGGCGGTACCCGGGCAGATCGAAGCTGAGGCTGTCCCTCTGTGGGGAGAACCATCAGCCGGCGGGCGCGATGTTGTGGTTGATCCGGAACAGATTATCGGGATCCCACTTGCGTTTCACTTCGGCCAGGCGGCGGTAGTTGTCCCCGTAGGCTCGTCGAGCCGGTCGCCCTCATCCTCGCCCAGATAATTCACGTACGCACCGGCGCCAAAGGGTTGCACGGCTTCGAAGGGCGTCCAGGCGATGTTGGCAGCATCGTCGGCAGCATCCGTCCAGCCGGTCCAGATGCCGAAGCTGTAGGGCACGTCGCGATGGGCGAACGCGGTGGCGTCCGGCGCAACTCGACCCTGGGCGCCGCCCAGCGGCTCGATGCCGATGATGGTGAGGGACCCGTGCAGATCGTTTGCAAAGCGGACGGTGGCATCGATCATGTCGTCCGGCAGCCCCGTCAGGTGTTGCGATTTCCAGTAATAGCGGCCGCCCTTGGGGTTGCCTGCGTCGAACGCCGTCTGCAGAAGCTTGTACGGTACCTCGGTAATGTTTGCCGCAATGGGTTGGCCGAACTGCCCGAGCGGCTCGAGGAGCCGCAAGCCGTCCGTCACCGCCCCGGAGTAGCAGGCGACGAGCGCGAGCACGGGTCTGCCCTGAAAGGTTTCCGGCAGATCTGGCGGTGCGTTGACGATCATGGCGTAGCAGGCCACTTCGTCGGGTGCGCTGGCGGAGTAATCGCGATAGAAGCGCAGCACCTCGGGTGCCGCCTCGATGGCATGAAAAACGGTGGCGGACGCCACCTGCGGCCCGACCTCGTGCAGCCGGAATTCGAGGGAGGTCACCACACCGAAATTGCCGCCGCCGCCGCGCAGAGCCCAAAGCAGCTCCGGATTTTCGGTTTCGCCGGCATGCAGGAGCTCTCCGCCGGCAGTCACCACGTCGGCGGCCACCAGATTGTCGCAGGCAAGGCCATAGCTGCGGGTCAGGTAGCCTATGCCGCCGCCCAGGGTCAGCCCGGCGACGCCGGTATTCGAGACGACGCCGCCGGTGCAGGTCAGACCGAATGCCTGGGCTTCGTGATCGAAGTCGGCCCACAGCGCCCGCCACCACGCGGCACGACAGCGGCGCGCGCTAGGATCGATGCGCACCTGATTCATCCGCGACATGTCGATCATCACTCCGGCATCACACACCGCCTTGCCGGCGACGTTGTGACCGCCGGCCTTGACCGACAACGGCAGGCCCGCTTCGCGCGCGAAGTTCACCGCGGTCATGACGTCCGCGACACCCGCGCACTGCACGATCACGCCGGGGCGTTTGTCGATCATGCCATTCCATACAGCGCGCGCATGCTCGTAGTCGGGCTCGCCGGGCGACAGCACGCTGCCGCGCAGGTTCGCCCGAAGCGCTGTCGGGTCATCTTGTGAGAGCACTGGCGTCGTATCCAGTCATGTGCTTGCTGTTCCCGTTGCGATTGCTGTCGATACACTGTAAACGCGATGGCGGCCCGATTTAAGGCAGGATTCCGCCCGAGTGGAGCCCGTGCCGTTCAGCGACGCACCCCATCCCCTCCCCCTGGCGTCTTTCGCGCGCTGGATTCGATCGAAACGCAACCGTCCGCTGTACGGCGGAGCCGCCAATGAGAGCGATTCCCACATCTGTATGGCTCGAATCAGGGGGTACGGTCAGCCGCTGAGAATCAGCTGCATCCTCGGACTTCAAAAGGAGGGTAGCTCCAACTTCCCGGCTCGGGTGATCACCTGTCTAGCCCATACGGCGCCCTGAAAAGCCCTTCGCCGTCGGGTGTTGGCCCTCGTCCGGACCGAGCTGACGACGCGCGCGCCAGCGGGCAGAAGGCCGCAGGAGGCAAGCTTGCCAACCCGATGGCCGGACGTTCCGGTGCGTCAACCGCCGCCAAGAATCTCCCGCACCCGGGCCTGCAGCTCAGGTATGACCTCACGCTCGAAGTACGGGTTGCGAGCGAGCCAGCGGTTGTTGCGCGGGCTCGGATGTGGCATCGGCAATGCTCGGGGCCAGTGGTCGCGCCAGTTACGGACCGTTTCCGTGATCGAAGCTCCGGCATCGACGCGGAGGTGCCATCGGTGAGCAAAGGCACCGATCACCAGTTTCAGCTCGAAGTCAGGTAGTTGGTCCAGCAACGTCTGGCGCCACGTGGGCGCGCACTCCGGACGTGGCGGCAGATCGCCGCCGGATCCGGTACCTGGATAACAGAATCCCATCGGTAGAATGGCAAACTTCGAAGGATCGTAGAACGTCGCACGATCCACGCCCAGCCACTCGCGCAGGCGATTCCCGGATGGGTCGTCAAACGGGACGCCACTCTGGTGCGCACGCCGGCCCGGCGCTTGACCCGCAATCAGAATCCGGGAGGTCGGCGCCGCCTGGAGAATCGGATTCGGTCCGAGGGGCAGGTCTTCGCACAGGGTGCATCGACGGACCTGCACGAGCTGTTGATCGAGGTTGCGCACCGAAATCCTTTGCGCCGTTGGATGCCCCCTGGTTGCCACGATGCCTCACCCTTTCTCTTCGGCAATGATCTGCTTCACCCATGCAGTGGGCGACACCCCTTTTCGTGCCGAAAAGACACGTGACAGCGCGCTGGCATTGGCGTATCCCACCGCATCGGCCACCACGTTCACCGGCTTGCCCCGGCGCAACAAGGACTGCGCCAGACCGAGACGCCACTCGCTCAGGTAGTTCCCCGGTGTCATGCCCACGGTATCTCGAAATTTGACGGCAAAACGCGCCCGCGACATGCCGGCTTGCTGGGCGAGCTCTTCGAGCGTCCAGGCCCTGGCCGGCTCGCCATGCATGGCGTTGATGGCGCGGGCCAGTCGCGGTTCCGCTAGCCCGGCGAGCAAACCGATTTCCATGCGCTGCTGATCCATGAGCTCACGGAGAATCTGGATCAGCGCAACCTCGCTCAAGCGGTTGAGCACGGCCTGGCGACCGCAGTGATCCTCCTCCGCCTCGCGGAACAGCGTCGTCAAGGTGCCCGAGAGCGCCGGCGAGGAACCCAGCGGCAACACCACGACGTCTGGCAGCGCCAGCCGCAAGGGGTTCCCCTGCCCCGCCCCGAAATCGATATTGGCACAGACCAGGTCGGCACCCTCCCGGCCCGGGGTAAGCGTGTGCGTAGTGGGATTCAGATAGAAGATCGCGCTGGGCTCGGCAACGCGCTGCGGTGCCCTGCCTGCCGAGTCGAGGCGCACGCTGCCACCGCGCAGCATATGCAGGTGGCCAACCCCTTCTGCGGCATCGTGGGAAACGCACCTGAGCACCCGACCCGTGTGAAAAACCTCGGCCCGAAGCTCGAACCTGTCCAGTAGCCAGACGAGTCGATCCTGCATGTTGATACGTTAGGGTAGCGAAACGGTATCGAATGATACTCACCGTTCTACTGTGGCTGTCAACATGCGATTCCACTCATCGCCGGAGCGCCGCCGTGCGACACCGAACCACGCTTCTCATCGCCGGATCGCGTCTGCCGCGCGGTTGCGTAACGAGCCTCGCCCAATCTCAGCCCGCCGGCAATCCCGAAGTCGAGATCGGACCCAGGTCCACCGCCGCGGGGGAGCCGGGGCTGCCCGCAGGATTCCCTCCGCGGGTAGTCATCGGGTCACCCTTGACGCCCCACGGACCGAATGGTGGCAACGCCGGTTTTCCGGAGTTCCACGACGTCTACGTCGAGCCGGCTGCCCACGACCACTATGTGGAAAACGGCGTCTGGCCCCTGAACTGAGGGGCGCGCTCCATGTACACGCTCTTCTACCTGCCGGGCGCATCCTCGCTCGCCGTCCATGCCGTGCTTCGGGAACTCGAGCAGCCTTTCAATCTCATCGAACGAGACAGCACATACGATTTCACGGACCTGAATCCGGTGGGCGCCGTCCCGGTGCTCATCGACGATGATCTGGTGATACGGGAGGGTGCAGCGATCCTGCTGCACGTTCTCGACAAACACGAGACCACGCTGCTGCCAAGATCCGGAAGCGAGCGAACACAGGCGATCGAGTCGCTGATGTTCGCCAACGCCACCCTGCAGGGAGCCTACAGAAGCCTGTTTTTCGTTCAAGGATACGTGTTGGAGGAGCCGGCCCGAACGCACGCGTTCGATACTGCGATTCAATGGATCGAGCAGCTCTGGGCGATCGTCGACCGCCGGATCGGTGTCAAGCCGTTCCTCGACGGTAGCCAGGTTTCGGCCGCCGACTTTGTCCTGACCGTTTGCGCCCGGTGGAATGCCTCACTTCCCGCACGGATACGTATTGGGGCGAACGCTGAGCGGCTGGTGGAACGCACCACGGCACGGCCTGCATTCCAGCAAGCGCTCGCTGCCGAGTCATCAGAGTCGCACACCGCATGAGCGCGCAATCACAGGCATCCTGCAATGACGCCACGGGGATAACTCAGATCCTGATCCGCTACCTGGAAGGCCACCACTATGGTCACGCTGATCACCGATCCATGGAACGCGCCGGCCGGCTCGACCCGCTGCACGCACCCGCGTTGCTGATCGGCGATGAGCTTCAGCTGGAGTTGACCCGTTTCCGTGGACGGTTCATGGCTTGGGTTTCAAGCCGCGTCTTGGACACGTATCGTCCTCTCGTAGTTGATGGGTGACAAGTAGCCGAGCGCTGAGTGGCGCCGATGCGGGTTGTACCAGCCTTCGATGAACTCGAAGAGCGCCATACGCGCCTCGGCCTGGGTCTTGAAGCGCCGACGGTCGATCAGCTCGCATTCCAGCGTCGCGAAGAAGCTCTCCGCCATCGCGTTGTCGTAGGCATCGCCGACAGATCCCATCGACGGCTTCACGTTCATCTCCCGGCACCGAAGTCCAAAGGCAATGGACGTATATTGCGTGCCCTGGCCGCTGTGATGAATGACCGATCGGGGTCGACGTTGAGTCAGCGCCATGTTCAGTGCCTCCAGCACAAACTCAGTGCGAAGGTGGGTTGCCATTGCCCAACCCACCACCCGCCGGCTGCAGGCATCGAGCACTACGGCCAGATACAGGAATCCGGCCCAGGTCGGGACATAGGTGATGTCCGCTACCCAGAGTTTGTCGGGGCGCTCAGCCTTGAAGTCAGGCTCCACCAGATCCGGCGCCGGCCGCGCATCCGGCCGACGCTGCGTCGTGACGACGAAGCGCCGACGGCTGGCACCTTGAAGGCCTTCTTCCCGCATCAACCGAGCGACCCGCTTACCTCCGACACGGCAGCCGTCCGCGCGCACTCGCGGCATGCCATAGGTTTCTCGAGAGCGCTCGTGGATCGCCCGGATCTTGACCTTCAGGGCCAGGTCGGCCAGATGGCGCTTCGATGGAGACCGGTTCTGCCAGGCATAGAAGCCGCTCGGCGAGACCTCGAGCAGGCGGCACATCGTCCGAACTGGATAGTTGGCCTGATTCGCTTTCACGAACCGGAAGATTTCTTCGGTGTCGTGCCGGTTTCCTGCGCGAACCAAGCCGCGGCCTTTGCCAGGATTTCTCGCTCCTGCTTCAACCGACGGTTCTCACGTCGCAGCCGGGTAAGTTCTTCCCGCTCCAGCGACGTCAAACCATCCAGGCGCTTGCCGCTGTCTCGATCGGCCCGCTTGACCCAGTTACGGATCGATTCTGCCGAGGGCTCGAATTCCTTCGCCAGCTCCTCAGGTGTCCGTCCGGCGCGGACCAGGTCGACCAGCTGCTGGCGAAAACTCGCCGGATAGGGGTTGCGGTGTCTGGGCATGGTGAATACCTCCGTCCCAAAGGGTTAGGTATCCACGAAACCGGGTCAACTCTAAACGCACATTCGGGAAGCTCGTGGAGCTGGAGCAAGTGCAGCGAACGTTCGACGCCGCCGCAGCGATGCTGGCGCGCGTTCTGGACGGCGCAGCCGGACGGATGGCTCAGGGTGATGCCGTGCTGCGGCAGCGGCTCCTGAACGAGCACAGAGCGATTCGGGAGGCTTACGCGCAGGCATTGGAGGGATGGGTTGCGGAGCAGTCGCCGAGCGCTGGCGGCTAATCAGTCCGACATTGCTCGCGCTAACCCCTTTTTCGCGCGAGCCAGCTCTTTCTTGATTCGTTCCGCCTCAATCTCCAAACGCTCGACCTCGATCATGGCCGCCTGAACATCGGATCCGACGAGCCACTCGTTCACCGCACTCAGGTCAGACGAGTTATCGCTCACGATGCCCTTAGCACTTCCAGCGAGGATGCTGAACCTGTGCTTGCAATACTGCCCATTCTGCCCAGCAGGGCACGTGCAAAACGCGGAAAGGTTGTCCCCGACTTTGCGGAAGGTCACCTGATAGGGCTCGCTCGCGGAGCCTTGGACGAGAAACTGCAACCGATCCATTCGCGTCACTCCTTCGTGAGCCGGAGAAGTTCCAAGAAGCCTGACTCCCCGATGATGCGGATGTCCTGACCCTGCGCGATCAGCTCCAAGGCCTTTCGGTGCTTCGAGCTTCTCTTGTGCCCGGCGAGGCTGCGAATATCTTGTTCCCCGACCACCAGTGTCGTGACCCATCGATTGATTCCCGGCGATACGTCTGCGCCCGCCTCTGCCGCAAGTTCAGTTGCCTGACGTCTAGGAAGTGAGAGCGCGCCAGTGAACACTATCGTTTCGCCGTAAAGGGGCCCATTCGGGTTTCCCTTCATCTTGTGAATCGCTGATGACGAGCTGCTCGATGAGGGACCGATGACGAGAGGGCCTTTCACGCGCTTAAGCCAATCCGCGACTGCGAGCCCCGATTCTTCCATCGCGCGGCAGAGCACTACGCCGCAGGCTTTCGCATCTTCAAGCGCATCATGGGCTCGGTAGGAGTACCCGAGAAACTCACACAGGTTGCCCAGCCCGTAACCTCGCTGAGCGAACTGCCCCCACGTGCGACGGGCCACCTTGGCAGAATCAAGCCACGTCCACTCAGGCGGCGGGAGGCGATACTTGCTCGAGGCCTGATGCACGGACGTGCGATCGAAATGTGTGTGGCACACCACAATATTGCCTTCACACCACTCAGCCAGCACCCCACGCACGTCTGGGAATCGCGGCGCGCCTCGCACTGTACGCTCGTCGATGCCGTGAATGCTCACGTTCATGCCGTCGAACTCGTCCTCTGGATCGATCAGCGACGACCACTCGGCCACGGGCTTGCCGCCTTCAAACTTCGCTATGCCGATCTGGCAGATCGACGCCATGTCCGCGTTGGCGGTCTCTACGTCGAGCGCGATAAAGTTAGCCATTGCCGAATCTCGAAATGTCACGGGTGAACGTGACAGCTATTCCGGTACGCGCGCATACGAGGGATTCTTCGCCGTCGAGCGGACAGTCGAGGTCTTCGTTGCGAAGCCCCTGCCACTGCGCGAGGTAGAACAGAGAGCCCCATTTGGATTTGAACTTCGGCGTACCCTCGATGCCGCCCCGCCAACCCAGAATCGGCAGCTCGCCGCTCAGCGCACGTTCTGCGAGATCGGGCTGCTCAGATTGAAGCTCGCGGCCCCTTTCCCAGCACCGAATCAACCCCTTGTCGGGACCTTTCCAATTCTTCTCCCACGACTCGTATTCGCGGATCGGTTCGCTGATAGATCGGGTTACGCGATCAACCATGCACTCACTCCATTCACGATACGTGAACAAGCATGTTACCGCCTGTGGCGCATTTGAAAACCCCGGATTAGGTGGATGCCGAGCCTTCGTCGTGCTCAGCGCTCGCCGGCAGCAGCTTCAGGCGGTGTCTCTGTTTCTGATCCATACCCGCTACAGCTTCGAGCAATTCGCGCTCAGCGGGATCGCGAAAGTCGAAGGTGCGGCGCAGATGCTGGAGTAGTCTCAAGGGCCGCCCGTGCACCGAGCGGCGCGACTTCGAACAACTACCAATGCGCAAAGCCCTGAGACAAGTAAGGCGAGCGAACCGGGTTCAGGCACGGATACCGCTGACGTGATGCTTGTAATGTAGAACGCGATTTCGTCCTCTGCGGAGGCGACTTGCCCCCAAGCCGTCGTCCAATCCGACAGATCTAGGAATGAAAGTGGATCCGTGTTGGTAAGCGCATCCGGAATGCGGATTTCTCCGCCGGGAGTATCGGGGAAGTATCGTTCTTGGAACACGATCGCGATTTGCGTTCCGAGATCAGAATTTTCGATTAGTGAGAACGTGTCGCTCAAGTAATCCGGCTGAGTACCGTCGTTGGGTACGTTGCCAAAGTTATCGACCCAGCTTGAATCAGTCAGGTTCCCAGCGACGATTTGGTCGCATCCCTCAACTTGGAAGGTGATGAAGTTAGTGTCTGATGGGGACACGTTAAACCGGGTGACCTGACCGGGATCGCCTGATTCCATCGGTCCGCTGTAACGCTGAGAGAAGTAGTCGGTGTCGTATCCAAATGAGCCAGCAACTCGGTTGCCGGCTGTTCCTTCAAAGCAGCCGCTGTAGAACCCTCGGCTTTCGGTCGCCACTCCCTCGAAGTCATAGCGGACCATGACGGCAGACGCCGAGTTGCAGGCAATCACCAAGACGAAAATCCAGCGATGCACGATGTACCCCCAACCCCACGCAGCTCCTGAGTCGAAGAATACAAAGCAGGACCGCCCACGAAGTAAGGCGTTTGTAAACCGGTGGGATCGGGCAACGAAAC
>JAWKZP010000030.1:0-24335 GCA_041395905.1 Pseudomonadales bacterium | reverse complement strand
CCGTGATCGCGCCGCGGGCCGCGTTGGCGGGTCCGCTTGCGCGGAATGTCGAGGCGCTGGCGGCGCTCCCAGAGGCTCTTGCGACTGATGCCGAGCTTCTCGGCGAGCTCGGTCTCGGTCATCTGATCCTGGTGGGCGAGCACGAAGCTGACGAAGTAATCCTCCAGGGAGGTTCGATCGCTGGCCGCCCCCGCGGCCGCTGCGGGCCGCGGCTCGCTGATCTCGATCGCCAGCAGGTCCGCACTGATGGCTGGCCCATCACACAGAATGATTGCCCGCTCGATGGCGTTCTCGAGCTCGCGGACATTCCCGGGCCAGGCGTATTGAACCATGGCGGCGCGGGCGCCCGCGTCGAAGGTCAGCCCGGACTTGCCGAGCCGCATCTGCTGGCGTTCGAGAATGGCGAGCGCCAGCTCCAGCACGTCGTCGCCACGCTCGCGCAGCGGCGGAATCTCCAGCGTCAGTACGTTGAGCCGGTAGTACAGATCCTCGCGGAACTGGCCGCTGCGAGCCAGCTTGTCCAGGTCACGATGAGTGGCGGCGATCAGACGCACGTTGACGGGTACGCTCTCGGTGGCGCCCAGTCGCCTGACCTCGCCGGCTTCCAGGACCCGCAGCAGGCGCGCCTGCGCCTCCAGGCTGAGCTCGCCGATCTCGTCGAGGAACAGCGTTCCCCCGTTCGCCGCTTCCAGCAGACCGCTGCGGGCCTCGCCCGGGGCAGCATCCGCCGGATGGTAGCCGAACAGCTCAGTTTCGATGAGGTGGCTGGGGATGGTCGCGCAGTTCAGGGCAATCATGGGTACCTGGCTGCGGCTGCTGGCCGCGTGCAGCGCCCGGGCCACCAGCTCCTTGCCGGTGCCCGATTCGCCGCGGATCAGTACGGTGCTGTCGGTGGGTCCGGCTTTGGCGATGCGCGCAAACAGATCGCGCATGGGCTCGCTGCGGCCGAGCATGGGCAGGGTCGCGCCCAGGGACTTCTTGCCCGCAGGACCGCGCCCGCGGGTCAGGCACTGCTCGACGGCGGCGACCAGCTCTTCCTGCCCCAGCGGGCGCAGCAGATAGTCTGCCGCACCACGCTTCATGGCGGAGACCGCACGGCGCACATCTGTGCTCGCGCTGATCAGCACCACCGGTACCTCGCCTACCCGATTGAGCAGGGTCGCACCCAGGTCGCTGTCGGCACTGGCTACGAGGCAGGCGCAGCCGATGGTGCTGCCGGCAGCGGGCGCGACCTCGGGAATCTCCGAGAGCTCCTCCACCTGGAAACCGCCGGCTTCCAGAGTGCGCCGCAGGGCGGCGCGCTCGCTGGGGTCAGGCTCGAAGATCATGATCTGGGTCATGGCGGCAGATAGTAGCAAAGGGCCCGGGGCGACTCACGAAGTCACGATCAGCGGCCCGCAGGGAAGCGCAGCGAGTGACCAGTGCTGCACCGTCCATGCCACCAGGCTCGTGACGCTGCCGTGGGTCTCGGCAGGCGCCGGCATGCCCAGCATCGTCAGAATCTGAAGGATGTTGCGCTCCGGCGTCGCCAGATTCAGTGGCGGCGCACCGGTCTGTTTCGAGAGCTTCTGGCCGGTCTCGTTCACCAGCACGGGAATGTGTCCGTAGCGTGGTGCCGGCAGGCCCAGACACTGCATCAGAAACAGCTGGCGCCCGGTGTTGTCCAGCAGATCGCTGCCGCGGATCACCCGCGTAATTCCGCTGCTGGCGTCGTCCACCGCGGTTGCCAGCTGGTAGGCGAACACGCCGTCGCGCCGGCAAACCACGAAGTCGCCCACCGTAGCGGCCAGTGCCTGAGACTGCGCGCCGCACACGAGATCGTCCCAGCGCACGACGGCGTCGTCGACCCGAATCCGCAGAGCGTACGGGCCGGACCTGCCGTTGCCTGCCGCGCCGATCTGCGCCGCGCTCGCCAGAGCCGCTCGACAGCTCCCAGGATAGGGCCCACTGGCAGGAAGGATGCGGCGGCTGCATCGGCAGCGGAACAGCAGGCCCTGGTCCGCCAGGGATCGCAACGCCTCTCTGTAGCGCTCCAGATGCTGGCTCTGGCGTTGCACCGGGCCGTCCCAGTGCAGTCCGTGGCACTCCAGCGCGTGCAGGATGGCGGCGTCAGCGCCGGCCTGGTTGCGTCGCTCATCGAGATCGTCGAGGCGCAGGAGCCAGCGCTCATCACGGCTGCGGGCGTCGGCGTAGCTTGCCAGGGCTGCCAGCAGCGAGCCCAGGTGCAGCGGGCCCGTGGGGGAAGGGGCGAAGCGGCCGGCCCCCGCGCGTTGTCCGGGCCGGGGGCGGGCCGCCGTGGGATGCGGATCAGCCGTGCAGCTGCCGCTCTTTGATCTCATCCAGCGACTTGCAGTCGACGCATTGGGTCGCCGTGGGGCGGGCTTCCAGGCGTCGCAATCCGATCTCTACCCCGCAGGTGTCGCAGTAACCGAAATCACCCTGATCGAGGCGGTCCAGCGTCTGGTCGATCTTCTTGATCAGCTTGCGCTCACGGTCACGCGTGCGCAGCTCGATGCTGAACTCTTCTTCCTGGGTGGCGCGGTCGGCGGGATCCGGAAAGTTCGCGGCCTCGTCGCGCATGTGGTGCACCGTGCGATCGACTTCCTCCATGAGGTCCAGGCGCCAGCGCCGCAGGATGCTGCGGAAGTGATCGAGCTGGGCGTCGTTCATGTACTGCTCGTTCTTGCCCGGCTCGTACGGGGTGAAGTTGCGGAACGGTGAGTCGGCAGGTCGAGGCACCCGGGGTACGGTGGTCGTGGGTCGCGACACCTCGGCTTTCTTGACAGAGGTGGTGGTCTTGGTGGCGGTTCCGGTTGCCGCGGAGCGCTTCGCCGGCGTCTTGCTGGCGGTGGTCTTGCTGCTCTTTTTCTTCGGAGACTTCGCGCTGGGTTTCTTCACGGGTTTGATGGCGGCCTTAGTTTTACTGCTGGTTGCGGTTCCGGGTTGGCGCTTCGGCTTGGTGGCCGTGCTTGCGCCGGCTTTCGACTTCGATTTTGCTGCGGACTGCGCCTTCGGCGCTGCCTTTGCCTTCGGCGCTGCCTTTGCCTTCGACGTTGCCTTGGCCTTCGTTGCCGGCTTCGATTTCGGCGGCGCCTTCGCTTTTGACCGCGCTTTTGCTGTTGGGGCTGTCTTCGCTTTTGGCGCCTTCTTGGTTTTTGGCGCCGTTTTCGCCGTGGGTCTGGCCTTGGCTTTCGCCGTGGCCTTCGCCCTGGCCTTCGGCGCGGCCTTGCTGGCCGTTGCCTTGGCCCGGGCTCTGCTCACTGGCCCGGATCTGGCGCTTGCGGATCTGCTGCTCGCCTGTGCTTTGCTGCCCGACCGGCCCGTTGCCTTGGATCTGGCGCCGCTCGGTTTCTTCGCTGCTGCCATGATATGTGCTCCGATCTCTGTCTTTCTGCCTGGATCGCGCCGTAACAACCTGCGCCGGAAAATCGAAGGGCGCGTACGCTACCAGAACCCCATTGCGTTGACCATATAATGGCGCAAAGTTTTTGTGGCGGATGCGGCAGTCCGCGTGACCGTCGACAACGTTCTGGCAGGTGCGTAAATGTTCGCCGGTAGAGTCGCTCATATAGCCCCGTTCCGGGTGGTGGAACTGCTCGAGCGCGCGAAAGCGCTCGAGCTCGAGGGGCACCGGGTGGTGCATCTGGAGGTGGGGGAGCCGGACTTCCCCACGGCTGAGCCGATCGTGGCGGCTGCGCATCGAGCGCTTGATGCCGGGGCGACCAAGTACACTCAAGCGCTGGGCACTCCGGCGCTGCGCGAGCGTATTGCCGCCTACTACCAGGAAACGTCCGGCATCCGCGTGGCGCCGGAGCGGGTGGTCGTGACCGCGGGCGCCAGCGGCGGGCTGCTCCTGCTCAGTGGCCTGCTGCTGGATCCGGGTGACGAGCTGCTGGTGACCGATCCGGGCTATCCGTGCAACGAGGTGTTCGTATATCTGGTGAACGGTGTTCCCTTGCGGGTACCGCTCGATCCGTCGCGCGGTTTCCAGCTGGATGTGGCGCATGTCGCTGCGCATTGGGGTGAACGTACCCGAGGGGCGCTGGTAGCCTCGCCGGCGAATCCGACGGGCGTGGTGCTCCCTGCAGACGTCGTGACCGGGCTCGCCCGGCTGGCGTCCGACCGCGGCGGCGTCCTGATCATGGATGAGATCTACCAGGGGCTGACCTTCGACGCCCGAGCCGCGACCTACCGCAGCGCGCTGGAATTGCACGATGATCTGTTCGTGCTCAACAGCTTCTCGAAATATTTCGGCATGACCGGCTGGCGCCTCGGCTGGATGGTGCTCCCGGAGCAGGCTGTCGAGCCTGTGGCGCGGCTCGCTCAGAACCTGTTCATCTCACCGTCGAGCATCTCTCAGCACGCGGCGTTGGCAGCCTTCGACCCCGACGCCATAGCCATTCACGAGACGCGCCGGACTGCCTTCGCGCGCCGTATGACCCTGCTCGCGGACGGACTGGAGGCGCTCGGACTGACCATCCCCGCGCGCCCCGCGGGGGCGTTCTACCTGTATGCGGACGTGTCCCGCACGGGGCTGTCGGCTCCCGTGTTCTGCAGGAAGCTGCTCGAGGAGTATCAGGTGGCCGCAACGCCGGGCGCCGACTTCGGCGAGAACGACGCCGACTGCTACGTGCGTTTTGCCTACACCACGGACGAAGGATCCATCGCGCTCGGTCTCGAACGGATCGCGCAGGCGCTGGCTGACTGGGCCGTCCGTTGAATTTCGCGTCGCCGCTGGTACGGGGGCGTCTGCGACGTCGCTACAAGCGTTTCCTGGTCGACGTCGAGCTGCCCGACGGCGTGCAGATCACCGCGCACTGTCCCAACACCGGCGCAATGACCGGTTGTACCGAGCCGGGGCTCGAAGTCTGGCTGTCCGTGAGCGCCAGCACCTCGCGCAAGTACCCGCACACGCTGGAGGTGGTGTGCACCTCTGCCGGCAGGGTCGGCGTGAACACGGCGCGCGCCAATGCGCTGGTTGCGGAAGCGCTTGCCGCCGGGGGCATCCCCGAACTCGGCGGGTACGACGAGGTGCGCCGCGAGGCCGCGATCCCCCACGACCGGGGGCGCTTCGACTTTCTGCTGCGCGGTAGCGGCGCGGATTGCTGGTTGGAGGTGAAAAGCCTGACCCTGTGGCTTGGAGATGGCCGGGGCGCGTTTCCCGATGCGCGCAGCGACCGCGCTCTGCGCCATGTCGAAGCGCTCGCCAGGCGATCGCGTGCGGGCGATCGCGCGGTGCTGCTGTTCTGCGTGCAGCACACCGGTGTCCGATTCGCCACGCCCGCCGACGAGGTGCATCCGGAATACGGCAGCGCGCTGCGGGCGGCGGCAGGCGACGGCGTCGAGGTGCTCGCTTACGGCTGCCGGATCGAACCCGACGCGGTCAGCCTCTGCCAGCGCTTGCCGGTGCGGCTTTGAATGCCGTGAGCGTCTCGGCGTATTGAGACAGGCGCCGCAGTCGCGCACCGTAGGTCTGAACGAGTTGGCCCGCGGCGAAGTTGCCGAATGCAGCGGCCTGTTCCGGACCCATTCCCGAGCACCACCCGTACAGGCAGGCGCCCGCGTACATGTCGCCTGCCCCGTTGCTGTCTACGGCCCGCACCGGGTACCCGGGCACCAGCACGCGCTCGTGCGGACTCACCGCCATGCTGCCGCGTTTGCCCAGCGTAACGTTCACCTCGCGGCCGATGTCCTTGAGCTCGTTGATCGCGATGTCGAGGCGATCGCTGCGCGCCCAGCTCAACGCTTCCTCCTCGTTGCAGAACAGGTGGTCGACGCCATTGCCGAGAATCGCCTGCAGATTGTCGCGGAACAGTTCCACCATGCTCGGATCCGACAGGCTGACCGCAGTCTTCACGCCGGATTGCTCCGCCAGCTCGCGGCAGGCGATGGCGGCGGCGAGGCTGTCGGGCGACGAGCTCAGGTACCCTTCGCAGTAGAAGTAGCGCGCGCTGCGCAGTGCGGGCTCGTCGATCTCGGGTGTGCCGAGCTGCGTGGAGATGCCGAGAAAGGTGTTCATCGAGCGTTCCGCGTCCGGGGTCACCAGCACCAGGCAGCGTCCCGATTTGCCGTCGCCCGCCGCGGCGTTGGCATTCACTGTGACGCCGGCGTTGCTCAGGTCGCGCAGGAAGTGCGCGCCGGTGTCGTCGCCGGCGAGCTTGCACGAGTAGAAGGTCCGGCCGCCGAAGCCCTGCACGGCGATGATCGTGTTCGCCGCCGAACCGCCGCTCATGCGCTCCGGCTGGTACTCGGCGAGCGCCTCCACAAGGGCGTCCAGGCGCGGCTCGTCGACCAGGGTCATGTGTCCCTTGGCGATGGCATTGCCGCGCAGAAAGCCGTCGTCGACCCGGTATTCCATGTCTACCAGGGCATTGCCCAGACCGTAAACGTCGTACATCAGGTTCTACTCCCGGGTTGGTGACTGTGCAGCTCGGGCACGACTCAGGTGAGGGCCGAGAATGCCTTGTCGGCGGCTTCCAGGGTGCGCGCCAGGGCCGTGTCGTCGTGCGCCGTGGAGAGGAACCCGGCCTCGAACGCGGACGGCGCGAGATAGATGCCCTCATCGAGCATGGCGTGGAAAAACCGATTGAACGAGCTGACGTCGGAGTTTGCGACGTGGTCGAATTCCGTCACCGGCCCGTTGCTGAAGAACAGGCTGAACATGCCGCAGACCTGATTCAACGTCACCGCGTGTCCGTGCCGTGCGGCTGCTTCGGCGAGCCCGGAGCAGAGCGCAGCCGTGCGTTGTTCGAGACCATCGTAGACCTGGGGCTCGAGCGCCCGCAACACGGTCAACCCTGCCACCATGGCGAGGGGATTGCCGGACAGGGTGCCGGCCTGATACACGCCGCCTTCGGGTGCGACGTGGGCCATCACGTCGCCGCGCCCGCCGAATGCGCCCACGGGCAGCCCGCCGCCGATGATCTTGCCCAGCGTGGTCAGATCGGGTTCGATGCCGTAGCGCGCCTGGGCACCACCCCGGGCAACGCGAAAGCCCGTCATGACCTCGTCGAAGATGAGCAGGGTGCCGGCCTCGCGGGTGAGTTCGCGCACGCCTTCCAGGAAGCCGGGTTGCGGCGGTATGCATCCCATGTTGCCCGCAACCGGCTCCAGAATCACTGCGGCCACCTTGCCCGCATAGGTGGCGAGCGCCTCAGCGAGCGGTTCCAGTCTGTTGTAGGGCAGACTCAGCGTCTGAGCGGCCACCGCTTCCGGCACGCCCGGAGAGTTGGGGATTCCCAGCGTGAGCACGCCGGAACCGGCCTTGACCAGCAGGGCATCGGAATGGCCGTGATAGCAGCCATTGAACTTGATGATCATGTCGCGCCCGGTGAATCCGCGCGCAAGGCGGATGGCGGACATGGTCGCCTCGGTGCCGGAATTGACCATGCGCACCTTGTCGATACTCGGCACCATGCTGATGACCTGCTCGGCGAGTTCGATCTCGAGCTCGGTGGGCGCACCGAAGCCGAGGGCCCGCGCTGCCTGCTGCTGTACCGCCTGCACCACGTCGCGGTGGCCATGGCCGAGAATCATCGGCCCCCAGGAGCCCACGTAGTCTACGTAGCGATTGCCGTCGACGTCGGTCAGGTACGCTCCTTCCCCGTGCTCGAAGAACACCGGCGACCCGCCGACGCCGCGGAACGCGCGAACGGGCGAGTTGACACCGCCCGGAATGCTGCGCGCGGCACGGGCGATCAGTTGTTCGGATTTAGGGCGTTGCATGGGCGGCTTCCGTATCAGTGAGTTTCAAAAGGGCTTGACCACGACCAGGATCACGATCAGGAACAGCAGCAGCGTCGGCAGCTCATTGAACAGGCGGTAGAAGCGCTCGCTGTGCGGATTGGCGTCCGCAGCAAAGGCGCGCACGATGCGGCCGCAGTAGTGATGATAGCCGAGCAGCACTGCGACGGCCGCGAGCTTGAGCCACAGCCAGCCGCTGGATGCGTAGGCGGACCAACCGAGCACCAGCAGCCAGACGCCGAACACCAGCGAGGCCAGCATGGCCGGGCGCATGATGATGCGGTAGAGCTTGGATTCCATGACCTTGAAACGTTCGATCCCGGCCGCGTCGGTGGTCGTCGAGTGGTAGACGAACAGGCGCGGCAGGTAGAACAGGCCCGCGAACCAGGCGATCACGGCGATGATGTGCAGGGCTTTCAGCCACAGGTATCCCGTGCTCATGCGGTGGACTCCCGATAGTTGTCGATGTCGGCCTGCGTGATCACGCCGACCACCGACGAGATCATGGGCGCGCTGGTGCGACGCACGCACAACGCTTCCGGGCCGGAGCCGCGCAGGATGTCTTGTGCCTCCTGGACGGTCGCGCGCATGTCCACGTTGCCCGCGTCGAGCCGCATTCCTGGAATCTTCAGCAGGGCAATCTCTTCGGCAATGCCGTGCTCGTCGAGATAGGCCAGCAGGTCGGACGCGCTCAGCACAGACCGGACGTCCCCGGGGCCGGTCTCGATGACGATCCAGCGGGGATTTCCGGACAGAGCGGACAGGGCGTCGGCGCGAGGACACACGAAATTCAGGCGCGCGAAGCGTCTGTCCATTATCGCGGCGACGCCTGCGCGCTGCAGATGCAGTTGAACCGGACCGGGCGGATATTGTAGCCCCAGGGTGTTCAGAGTCGAAAGGAAAACCGACCGCTGCCGGAACAGCACGCTGCTCACCAGAGTCGCGACGACGATGATGAGCATGGCCGGCAGGATCAGTTTCGGGTTCGAAGTCAGCTCCATCACCGCCATCAGCGCAGCCAGCGGCGCCTGCAGCACTGCGGCCATCATGGCGGCCATGCCGAGCATCACGTAGAAGCCCGTGGTCGTTGCGACCTCGCCCTGGAACTGCCCGCCGAGCAGTCCGAGGATGCCACCGAGAGCGGCGCCGATCACGAACGTCGGCCCGATTAGCCCCACCGGCAGGCCGAGCCCCACGGCGGCGGCGCTGCACAGCGACTTCATGAGCACCACGCCAGCCAGAATCCACAGGGTCAACTTGCCGATCATCGCGCCGTTGACGGTGTCGTAGCCGACTCCCATGACTTCGGGCGTGGTCACTGCCGCCAGAGCGGTGATGCTTCCCGCCAGGAGGGCGCGAACCCAGAAGGGCCAGGCGTTCAGACGGGCGAACAGCTGCACCAGTTGGATGAACGCGGCCGCTGCGCAACCGATCACCACGCCTGCAAACACGATGTAGGGGATCTCGAGCAGCGAATGCATGGCTGCCGGCGCGACAGAGAAGGCGGGAGCGCTGCCGAGAAAGTAGTGGGTGAGCAGCGTCGACGTCACGGCGGCGATGATCACGGGAATGAAGGAGCCCATGGTGTATTCCATCATCACCACTTCCATGGCGAAGATGACGCCTGCGATCGGCGTGTTGAACGAGCCGGCAATGGCGGCGGCGACGCCGCAGGCCACCAGCGTGCGGATGCTGTTGTTGGGCAGCTTGAAGGCCTGGCCGAGCAGGCTCGAGCTGGCAGCACCCAGGTGCACCGCTGGCCCCTCGCGGCCGCCGGACTGGCCGCTCACCAGGGCAACGATGCCGCCGAAGAACTGTACCAGCGCGTTGCGCAAGGGCAGGTAACCCTGGTGTCGCGACAGCCGTTCCATGACGTGGACCACGCCGACCCGGAGCGTTTCCGGCGGCAGTCGGCCGAGCATCGCCGCCAGCGCCAGGGCGCCGGCGAGGGGCAGCAGCAGGCGCTGCGCATAGCCGAGGGTTTCGAACGATTCGGGGCCATCGCTCAACAACCAGGTACCGAGGACGAAATCGATCCCGGTGCGGAACACCAGCGACACGATGCCCGTGAACAGGCCGGCGCCGACCGCCAGCAGGCTCAGCTGCGGTAGGGCTTCCACCGCGGCCAGCCGCTGGCGGAACCGATCCAGGGACAATCTGTGCAGTAAGTTGGGCAGGGCGCGCTCGCAGCAATCCGGAACAGGCCGGCCTGGTGGCAGGCGGCGACTAGTATATGCTTCCCGATAAGCAAAGGCAGACGCACGGACACGGTGACCCTACCGGCAAAGCATAGAAGCCCCCGCGTCGAAGTTGCCGACGGCAACTATCGGCTCGTCACGCACAGATCTGGACGGCGTGCGCTCTGGCTGTCGCTGGTTGGCCTGGTGGTGGTCGCCTCGTTCGGTCTCGGCTTCTGGCTGGGCGGTCGCACCGCGGATCTCGACCGCAGCTATCTGGCCGCGCTCGAGGTCCGCGACCGGGCCGGGGAAGCGAAGCTCAACGATCTCAATCGTCAGCTCGTGGACGTCCGTCTGGCCCGTGACGTGGAGCAGCAGGCGGCGCAGGAGCTGCGTCAGGACATGACCGCATTGCGTGATGAGATGGCCGGGCTGCAGCAGGAAGTGATCTTCTACAAGAGCCTGATGGCACCGTCGACGCTGCAGCAGGGGCTGCAGATTGCCGAGCTCGAGCTGGCCAGAGGCGCAAGCGAAAACCAATTTACTTACCATATCCTCCTGACGCAGGTAGAAGCCCGGCGCGACTGGGTCCAGGGCAAGCTGGATATCGAGGTGCATGGCCGGGCGGACGGAAAGAAGCGTGTGCTCGCGCTCGCAGACATCGCCGATGTCGACGCGTACCCTACGGGCTTCAGGTTTCGCTATTTTCAGGATCTGACCGGCGTTCTGAGCCTTCCGGATGGGTTTCGGCCTGAGTCGGTTTCGGTCACCGCGCTCCTTCGGGGGCGCAGCGACGAGGCCCAGCAGCGCAGCTTCGACTGGGTAGTCAAGGCAGGCTGACCGGCAGCCCCGCACGGGGCCGCTATGCTTAGCGTAATGCACCAGCCCGGCGCGACTGGCGTGTCGGCAACGCAGCAAGGGGTGACAGGCATGGCAAGAAACAAACGGGATGCGGGCGTGACGCTGATCGCACCGGGTACCGAGGTGACGGGCGACATCCGCTTCCGGGACCAGCTGTTCGTCAACGGCCGGGTCAGCGGAAACCTGCTGGCCGATGGTGAAGCCACCGTGGTGATCAGCGAAGAGGGTGAGGTTGCCGGCGAGATCCGGGTGCCCAACGTGGTGATCAATGGCCAGGTTGAAGGAAACGTGTACGCCGCGGCGCGGGTCGAACTTGCGGCCAGAGCGAGAGTCAAAGGCAACGTCTATTACAAACTCATCGAGATGCAGCTGGGTGCCATGGTGGACGGCCAGCTGCTGCACGATGAGCAGGTAGGCGAGCGGAACGTGCATCCGTTTCCCGCGGAAGCGGCAGAAGAGGAGCGCGCGCGCAAATCTTGACCGAAGGAGCGGTTCCGATGATCCTTTGGCCCGGTGTGTGCAGCGCGTTGTTGCGATAGGACCATGCAGACCGAGATTCAGCTATCAGATCGAGCCGCGGCCAGAGTGCGCGGCCTCATCGACGAGGAAGGCAACGCCGAGCTCAAGCTGCGGGTGTTCATCACCGGCGGAGGCTGCTCGGGGTTTTCCTATGGATTCACCTTCGACGAGCAGGTGGCCGACGACGACGCGGTCGTCAGCAATGGCGGCGTAACGCTGCTGGTGGACGAGTTGAGCTATCAGTACCTGGCCGGTGCCGAGGTGGATTACCGCGAAGATCTGCAGGGCGCGCAGTTCGTCGTGACCAATCCGAACGCGTCGGCGACGTGCGGCTGCGGAAACTCGTTCGCGATTTGAGGCATCTGCCACCCACCGGCGCTCAGCTCTGGCCAACACCCCCCGGGTACACGGCCCCAAGCACCCGATAACCACGCGCGCCGGTAACGGCCGGCTCATTGCCGGGCAGGTGATTCAGCGTCTGATGCGCGAGCCACGCAAACGCCGCGGCCTCGATGCTGTCTCCGTCTACTCCGAATGCTTCCGTCGGCTGCACAGGGCAGGGGATGCGCGCGCTCAGCTCGCGCATCAACGTGCCGTTGTGACGCCCGCCGCCGCAGACCAGCAGCCGTTTGGATGTGCCGCCCCAGGCGGCCAGCGCCCGGGCGGCCGCTTCGGCACTGAAAGCGCACAGGGTGGCCTGCACGTCGGCGACGTCGGGCGATCCGCCCGGCAGGGCGCGCAGATGCGCCTCGAGCCAGTCCAGACGGTAGTGCTCGCGTCCGGTGCTCTTGGGCGGCGGCCGCAGCAGGTAGGCGTCGTCCAGCAGCCGCTGCAGCAACTGGGCGTGGATCCGCCCCGAAGCGGCCCAGGCGCCGTCAGCGTCGAACGGCATGTTGCGATTGTGGCTGATCCAGTCGTCCATCAGCGCGTTGCCGGGGCCGCAGTCGAATCCGCTCGCCGCCTGCGCGCTGTCTGCGGGCAGCATCGTCAGGTTGCCGATACCGCCGAGGTTCAGAATCGCCCGGTTTTCTTCCGGCGTCGAAAACAGTGCCGCGTGAAAGGGCGGCACCAGGGGCGCGCCCTGGCCACCGGCCGCGATGTCGCGGCGGCGGAAATCCGCCACCGTCGTGATTCCGGTGGTCTCGGCGATCCGATTCGGGTCGCCGATCTGCAGCGTGAATGGTCGCGTACCATCGGGTCGGTGCCGAACCGTCTGGCCGTGGCTGCCGACGGCGCGGATCTCTGCCGGCGTGCGGCCGATCGCGCCCAGGAACTCCAGCACGGCGCTGCCGATGAAGTCGCCGAGCTCGGCGTCGACGGTGCCCAGCGTGTCCAGGTCGTCGCCGCTCTGCTGACCCAGCTGATACAGGTGCTGTCGCAGCGCGTCCGGAAGCGGGATGGTGCGCGCCTCCAGAACCTGCGGCCGGTCGGCAACCCGCAGCAACGCGAGATCGAGGCCGTCGACGCTGGTTCCGGAGATGACGCCTACGTAATCCTGGGCGGCCATCGGCCGTCAGTGGACCATCGCCAGCTGAATCTGCTGCTTGTAGTCGGCAAGCAGCGCCAGCAGCGGCTCGGCCCGGCCGGCGAAGCGCTCGAACTCCTGCTTCGGCACCGGCGAGGCCTTGGGCAGAGGCACGGTGCGGGGATTCTTGTGCACACCGTTGACCAGGAACTCGTAGTGCAGGTGCGGTGCGGTCGCCCATCCCGTGGCGCCCACATAGCCGATGACCTGGCCCTGCTTCACCCGCACGCCGGATTTGATGCCGCGACCGAACTTGGACATGTGCAGATACTTGGTGGTGAACTGCTCGCCGTGCTGCAGCACCACGTAGTTGCCGTTGGCTTCCGTACGTGACGCGGTCAGCACCCGGCCATCGCCGGCGGCGAGAATCGGCGTGCCGCTGGGTGCGGCGTAGTCGATGCCGCGATGCGGCATGGTGCGTTTGAACAGCGGATGCACGCGGCGCAGATTGAAATTCGAGCTGATCCGCGAGAATGAAACGGGAGCACGCAGGAATGCCTTGCGCATGGAGTTGCCGTCAGGGTCGAAGTAGTTGCTGTCGCCGTCCGTACCCTGGTAGAGCACGGCGCGATAGCTCTGCCCCTGATTGATGAACTCGGCCGCAAGGATGTCTCCGTAGCCGACGAATTCATCGCCCACGTAGAGCTCCTCGTAGAGGACGTAGAATTCATCTCCCTTGCGGATGTCGAGCACGAAGTCGACGTCCCACTGAAAGATCTGCGCGAGGCGCATGGTCATGGCATCGTCGAGGCCCGCACGCTGGCTGGCAACGAACAGGCTGTGGTCGATCACCGCGTGCTTGTAGGCTGTCGTTCGCTCCGGCTCGCGCACGACCTCGCGCCCGATGAAGCTGTCGCCGGCGCGTTCGAATTCCAGCGTTTCCAGCGGCCCCGGGGTATAGGTGAGCTTGACCAGGGAGTCGTCCTCCGCCAGCGCGAACACGAAGTCGTGCCCCGGGAAAATGCTCTTCAGGCGTGGGCCGAGCGGCTTGCTGGCAAGCACCAGCGCCAGCTCACGTGCCGCGATTCCCTCCCGCTTGAAGATTTTCGACAGGTTATCGCCGGGCTTTACCTGGGCGTGGCGTTCGCGCATGGCCAGCCCGGGAGCGCCGGTGGCCGGGTCGACGCTGGTCGCGGGGGCCGCACTGTGGGTAACCGGGGCGGCCGCGCCTGCTGGAGTTGCCGGCAGCGTTGCGCTCGCAGTCGTCGGCGTTTCAGGCGTCACGGCCTGGGTGCTGTCGCTACTGATGGTGGTGGGTACCTGGCTTGCAGAGTTCGGGTGACTGGGAGCGCCAAGTGCGGCAGCCGCCGGTGGCGCATCGGCAGCGCGGCTGGTAGCCACCTGAACGGTCGCGGCCGCGCTGTCTGCCGCGGCTGCCCCGGGCAGATCGAGCGGCAGGGTTTGCGTTGCCACCGGCTCCCGGGGACCATCGTCCCGTTCGCCCGCGACCAGCAGCGCCAGCACGGCAGCCAGGCCGAGCGCAGCAATGATAATGATGTGGGTCTTTGGAAATCCGCCGGGCCGCACGGTGTGGGTCTACTTCCTTGTTCCGAGCTCTTCCGAAAAGACTAGCTAAAACGGAGGCTTAGAAACTTTTTTTCAGGGGTAGCCCACCGCATCGGGCTAGTATATGGATTTGCGGTGCGGTGAAAAGCCTTGCACGGTTCCTGCCCGACATGGCGTCTATGGGCATCTCGGGGGTTCTGGTAAGGTTCGCGCTCTCTCTGGCCGGACGAAACTCAACAAATGACCGCTTCCATCCTAGACGAGCTGCGCGTGCGCGGCCTGATTGCGCAGGTTTCGGATGAGCAGGCGCTTGCCGAACATCTCGCGGCGCGATCCCGTACGCTCTACTGCGGGTTCGATCCCACTGCCGACAGCCTGCACATCGGCAATCTGGTTCCGCTCATCACGCTGCGTCGCTTCCAGCAGTTCGGGCACCGGCCGGTGCTGCTGCTCGGCGGGGCTACCGGTCTCATAGGCGACCCGTCCGGGCGCAGCGCCGAGCGCAACCTGAACAGCGGCGACGTGGTCGCGCAATGGGTAGACCGCATTCGCCGGCAGGTCGAGGGCTTCGTGGATTTCGAGGGCAACAACGCGGCCGTCATCGTCAACAACCTCGACTGGACCGCCAAGCTGAGTGTGATCGATTTTCTACGCGAGATCGGCAAGCACTTCCCCGTCAACCTGATGATTCAGCGGGAGTCGGTGAAGTCGCGGCTCGATCGTGAAGGGGAAGGAATCTCCTACACCGAGTTCAGCTACATGCTGCTGCAGGCTATGGACTACTACCAGCTTGCCGAACGCTACGGCTGTACCCTGCAGATCGGCGGCAGCGATCAATGGGGCAACATCATCTCCGGTATGGATCTGGTGCGTCGCAAGCTCGGACAAGAGAGCTTTGCGCTCACGCTGCCGTTGATCACCAAGTCTGACGGCAGCAAGTTCGGCAAGACGGCGGCCGGCGCAGTCTGGCTCGATGCACGCCGGACCTCGCCTTACAGCTTCTACCAGTTCTGGCTCAACACCACGGACGCGGACGCAGCAAAATTCCTGCGAATCTTCACGTTTCTGACGATGGAGGATATTCAATCGCTGGAGCAGGCGCTGCGCGACGACCCTCAGGCCCGGGCCGCGCAGCGGCGGCTGGCGCAGGAAGTCACGCGCATGGTTCACGGCCCCGAGGCTCTGGCTTCGGCCGAGCGGATTACCTCGGCGTTGTTTGCCGGGGATCTTTCCGGGCTCGGCGAGGCGGACCTCGAGCAGCTGCGGTTCGATGGTATGGACTGCACGACACTGCCTGGCGAGCGCACGGGCTTGCTGGCGGTGCTGGCGGAAGCCGGGCTCGCACCTTCGCGAGGCGCGGCCCGCAAACTGGTGCAGGGGAACGGCGTGCAGATCAACGGCGTGGTACAGAACGATCCGGAGCGCGAGCTCGACTGGCAGGACGCATTGTTCGGTCGTTACTACCTGATCCGCCGCGGAAAGAAAAACTGGCATCTTCTGGTGCGCCGGTAGTATATTTCGCGCCCCCGCGGGAGACCGCCGGGGGCGGCTCGGACGGAGCGGGTTTTTTTCCAAACATTCGTCTGAAACCGCTTGCGGTGACACATTGCCCGCGTATAATACGCGTCCCCTGCCTCGGGGGGTTTAGCCGAGGTTGCTCTTTAAAAACTGAGAACTGAACAAGCCATTCGTGTGGGTGCCTGTAATTCACCGCCGGATGCGCGCCGCGAGGCGAAGTATCCGGGGAGTTACCAGCACTTATTTGCTAGTAAATTCTTGAGCAGAAACCATCGATTAGTGGCTGTCATCGAAGTGCCTCACGGCACCGAAGTGACGGTTACGCTCTTCTTAAACTGAAGAGTTTGATCATGGCTCAGATTGAACGTTGGCGGCAGGCTTAATACATGCAAGTCGAACGAGAAAGCACCTTCGGGTGTGAGTACAGTGGCGGACGGGTGAGTAACGCGTAGGAATCTACCCAGTAGCGGGGGATAACTCCGGGAAACCGGGGCTAATACCGCATACGCTCGCATCCTTGGCTGGGTGCGAGGAAAGAGGGCCTCTATTTATAAGCTCTCACTATTGGAGGAGCCTGCGTTGGATTAGCTAGTTGGTAGGGTAAAGGCCTACCAAGGCGACGATCCATAGCTGGTCTGAGAGGACGATCAGCCACACTGGAACTGAGACACGGTCCAGACTCCTACGGGAGGCAGCAGTAGGGAATCTTGGGCAATGGGCGCAAGCCTGACCCAGCCATGCCGCGTGTGTGAAGAAGGCCTTCGGGTTGTAAAGCACTTTCAGTAGGGAAGAAAAGCCTGGGGCTAATACCCTCGGGTCTTGACGTTACCTACAGAAGAAGCACCGGCTAACTCCGTGCCAGCAGCCGCGGTAATACGGAGGGTGCGAACGTTAATCGGAATTACTGGGCGTAAAGCGCGCGTAGGCGGTTCGGTAAGTGGGATGTGAAAGCCCTGGGCTTAACCTGGGAACTGCATTCCAAACTGCCGAACTAGAGTATGGTAGAGGGAGGTAGAATTTCCTGTGTAGCGGTGAAATGCGTAGATATAGGAAGGAATACCAGTGGCGAAGGCGGCCTCCTGGACCAATACTGACGCTGAGGTGCGAAAGCGTGGGGAGCAAACAGGATTAGATACCCTGGTAGTCCACGCCGTAAACGATGTCTACTAGCCGTTGGGACCCTTGAGGTCTTAGTGGCGCAGCTAACGCGATAAGTAGACCGCCTGGGGAGTACGGCCGCAAGGTTAAAACTCAAATGAATTGACGGGGCCCGCACAAGCGGTGGAGCATGTTGTTTAATTCGATGCAACGCGAAGAACCTTACCACCCCTTGACATCCTCAGAACTTGTCGGAGACGACTTGGTGCCTTCGGGAACTGAGTGACAGGTGCTGCATGGCTGTCGTCAGCTCGTGTCGTGAGATGTTGGGTTAAGTCCCGTAACGAGCGCAACCCTTGTCCTTATTTGCTAACAGGTTAAGCTGAGAACTCTAAGGAGACTGCCGGTGACAAACCGGAGGAAGGTGGGGATGATGTCAAGTCATCATGGCCCTTACGGGGTGGGCTACAAACGTGCTACAATGGGGCGCACAAAGGGCTGCAATCCTGCGAAGGGGAGCGAATCCCAAAAAACGCCTCGTAGTCCGGATCGGAGTCTGCAACTCGACTCCGTGAAGTCGGAATCGCTAGTAATCGCGGATCAGAATGCCGCGGTGAATACGTTCCCGGGCCTTGTACACACCGCCCGTCACGTCATGGGAGTGAATTGCACCAGAAGTAGCTAGTCTAACCTCGGAGGACGGTTACCACGGTGTGGTTCATGACTGGGACGAAGTCGTAACAAGGTAGCCGTAGGGGAACCTGCGGCTGGATCACCTCCTTAAACCTTAAGACCTGAGTGCCTCTCGCCAAGCGGATTTCCCGCGCTGGCGCGTGGTGCAAGATCGGTCCACGGCTCACGGTGAATTACAGATGCTACCCCTTTCTTCGGAATGGGGTCGCCCCCACACGAATGGCTTGAACGACGACGAACGTGAATACGAGCGTCAGTTTCTGCCCCGTTTTAGGGTCTGTAGCTCAGTTGGTTAGAGCGCACCCCTGATAAGGGTGAGGCCGGTGGTTCAAATCCACCCAGACCCACCAGATCGCTGGAGATTCGGTGGGCTCCTGGGTAAGCGACCTCGCCCGGGGGTATGCGAGCCGGTGCGCGCTGCGTAGCGGTTGCCAGGGGGCCGTAGCTCAGCTGGGAGAGCGCCTGCCTTGCACGCAGGAGGTCAGGAGTTCGATCCTCCTCGGCTCCACCACACCAGCAATGCCAGTATCCGTTTGAGTCCGTCAGTTCAGTTCTCGATGTCAGAACCGGCATCTGATGATTTGTCCGCAGTCCGGGAGAATCATCAGATGGCGGCTCTGGGCGCGAAAGCGTCTCGAGCAGCTCGGAGCGAAAGCTCCGTCGGTACCTGTGAGGCAGGTGCCCGCGCTCTTTAACAATTTGGAGATATGAAGCCGCGTTGTTATTCCTGAAATGACGCTGCCGTAAGGCGGCATCTTTTCGGTCAACAACAACGCGGGTACGTTGATCTACATCAACGATTTCTCGAGACATGTCTTGGTGCGAACATCGGCGCAAGCCGGTGGCCGCACGGCGACAGTTACCATCCTGACAGTCTCTGTCGAGCCGGCCGATCGGGCTTTGCATTACGGTCGACGACGAGGCGGAGCATGTTGGGTTATATGGTCAAGCATTTAAGTGCATCTGGTGGATGCCTTGGCAGCTGAAGGCGATGAAGGACGTTGTAGCCTGCGATAAGCTTCGGGGAGCCGGCAAACAGGCTTTGATCCGGAGATTTCCGAATGGGGAAACCCACCACCTTCGGGTGGTATCCATACCTGAATACATAGGGTATGGAGGCGAACCTGGGGAACTGAAATATCTAAGTACCCAGAGGAACAGAAATCAACCGAGATTCCCTAAGTAGCGACGAGCGAACGGGGACTAGCCCTTAAGCAGTCGGTTCGTTAGCAGAAGTGTCTGGAAAGTCACGCCATAGCGGGTGATAGCCCCGTATGCGAAAGCGAGCCGTTTGTGAAATCGAGTAGGACGGGGCACGAGAAACCTTGTCTGAACATGGGGGGACCATCCTCCAAGGCTAAATACTACTTACCGACCGATAGTGAACCAGTACCGTGAGGGAAAGGCGAAAAGAACCCCGGTGAGGGGAGTGAAATAGAACCTGAAACCAGATGCATACAAGCAGTGGGAGCTCGTCTTCGGACGGGTGACTGCGTACCTTTTGTATAATGGGTCAGCGACTTAATGGATGTGGCAAGCTTAACCGATAGGGGAGGCGTAGGGAAACCGAGTCTGAATAGGGCGAATGAGTCGCATGCATTAGACCCGAAACCGGGCGATCTATCCATGTCCAGGGTGAAGGCAGGGTAATCAACTGGAGGATCCGAACCCACTAACGTTGAAAAGTTAGGGGATGACCTGTGGCTAGGAGTGAAAGGCTAATCAAGCCCGGAGATAGCTGGTTCTCTCCGAAAGCTATTTAGGTAGTGCCTCTTGTCTCACCATCGGGGGTAGAGCACTGTTTGGGCTAAGGGTCACCTAGACTTACCAACCCCATGCAAACTCCGAATACCGATGAGTGCAATCAAGGGAGACAGACGGCGGGTGCTAACGTCCGTCGTCGAGAGGGAAACAACCCAGACCGCCAGCTAAGGTCCCCAAATCACAGTTAAGTGGGAAACGATGTGGGAAGGCCCAGACAGCCAGGAGGTTGGCTTAGAAGCAGCCATCCTTTAAAGAAAGCGTAATAGCTCACTGGTCGAGTCGGCCTGCGCGGAAGATGTAACGGGGCTCAAACTGTGTACCGAAGCTGCGGATGCGTGTCTTACTTGTTAAGAGACGCGTGGTAGGAGAGCGTTCTGTAAGCCTGTGAAGGTGAACCGAGAGGTTTGCTGGAGGTATCAGAAGTGCGAATGCTGACATGAGTAACGACAAAGGAGGTGAAAATCCTCCTCGCCGGAAGACCAAGGGTTCCTGCGCAACGTTCATCGGCGCAGGGTGAGTCGACCCCTAAGGCGAGGCCGAAAGGCGTAGTCGATGGGAATCAGGTTAATATTCCTGAACCGGGTATCGCTGCGATGGAGTGACGGAGAAGGCTAGGTCAGCCTGGTGTTGGTTATCCAGGTTTAAGCACGTAGGCCGGGATCTTAGGCAAATCCGGGATCCCCTCTTTAAGTAGAGGCTGAGATGCGATGACGAACCGCTCTTGTACGAGCGGGAAGATTGATGCCATGCTTCCAGGAAAAGCCTCTAAGCTTCAGGCGATATTCGAACGTACCCCAAACCGACACAGGTGGGCAGGTAGAGAATACCAAGGCGCTTGAGAGAACTCGGGTGAAGGAACTAGGCAAAATGGCACCGTAACTTCGGGAGAAGGTGCGCCTCTGACGGTGATGGGACTTGCTCCATGAGCTTTTGGGGGTCGCAGAAACCAGGTGGCTGCGACTGTTTATTAAAAACACAGCACTCTGCAAACACGAAAGTGGACGTATAGGGTGTGACGCCTGCCCGGTGCCGGAAGGTTAATTGATGGGGTTAGCTTCGGCGAAGCTCTTGATCGAAGCCCCGGTAAACGGCGGCCGTAACTATAACGGTCCTAAGGTAGCGAAATTCCTTGTCGGGTAAGTTCCGACCTGCACGAATGGCGTAACGATGGCCACACTGTCTCCACCCGAGACTCAGTGAAATTGAAATCGCTGTGAAGATGCAGTGTACCCGCGGCTAGACGGAAAAGACCCCGTGAACCTTTACTACAGCTTCACACTGGACTTTGACTTGACTTGTGTAGGATAGGTGGGAGACTTTGAAGCGGTGACGCCAGTTGCCGTGGAGTCGTCCTTGAAATACCACCCTGGTTACGTCGGGGTTCTAACCTGGCCCGTTATCCGGGTCGAGGACAGTGTGGTGGGTAGTTTGACTGGGGCGGTCTCCTCCCAAAGAGTAACGGAGGAGCACGAAGGTGCCCTCAGCATGGTCGGAAATCATGCGGTGAGTGTAAAGGCATAAGGCGCTTGACTGCGAGACGGACAGGTCGAGCAGGTACGAAAGTAGGTCTTAGTGATCCGGTGGTTCTGTATGGAAGGGCCATCGCTCAACGGATAAAAGGTACTCCGGGGATAACAGGCTGATACCGCCCAAGAGTTCATATCGACGGCGGTGTTTGGCACCTCGATGTCGGCTCATCACATCCTGGGGCTGAAGCCGGTCCCAAGGGTATGGCTGTTCGCCATTTAAAGTGGTACGCGAGCTGGGTTTAGAACGTCGTGAGACAGTTCGGTCCCTATCTGCCGTGGGCGTTTGAGATTTGAGAGGAGCTGCTCCTAGTACGAGAGGACCGGAGTGGACGAACCTCTGGTGTTCCGGTTGTCACGCCAGTGGCATTGCCGGGTAGCTATGTTCGGACGGGATAACCGCTGAAAGCATCTAAGCGGGAAGCCTCCCTCAAGATGAGATCTCACTGGACCTTCGGGTCCCGAAGGGCCTCGTAGACTACGAGGTTGATAGGCAGGGTGTGTAAGCGCTGTGAGGCGTTGAGCTAACCTGTACTAATTGCCCGTGAGGCTTGACCATATAACCGAGCATGTGCCGGTTCGCTCTGCGAGCCGGTCTGTGAGGATGGTCGGACCGCGACCTCCGTCGTCAGTAGTCGAAAACAACGATTGCCGCAAGACATCTCACTTCATATCTCCAGTTGTTGAGTTTCGCGACGCCCGGGCTTCGGTCCGGACGAAGCAGACGAATTTCCTGGCGGGGCCCCGGGTTGCGCAGCAAGCATATACGGCTCGCCTTCGGCGAGTACCCGTTTGCCTGACGACAATAGCGAGCTGGAACCACCTGATCCCATACCGAACTCAGCAGTGAAACGGCTCAGCGCCGATGGTAGTGTGAGGTTTCCCCATGTGAGAGTAGGTCATCGTCAGGCTTCTTCAGAAAAGCCCAGCCCGCAAGGCCGGGCTTTTTTATGGGCTTTTGCCACCACTCTCCTCGCGCGATGCGCTGGCTCTGCACGTTCTCGATGCCCGACGGCGTGCTGCAGGCGCCATTCGCTCCTGTTCAGCCCACGATCCTTGTTCTATTGGCTGAGTTGGGACTTTCGCGCGATGCGCTGGCTTTGCGCGTTCTCGATGCCCGACGGCGTTGCTCAGAGGTGCCGGGTCAGCCCGTCCTCGACCATCCGCAGGCGGTCTTGCGCCAGAAAGTGCCGCAAGGCGCGATTGCCGACTATGCGCGCCTGCTGCGCGGGGGTCAGATCGTGCTGCCAGCGCAGATCCGGCACGATTTCGGATCTCGCAGCGTGCTGGACGTAGTCGCGCTTGCGCGTGCCCAGCACGGTGCCGGCCGTGCCGTACCGAAGTTGCCCCGGCTCGAACGCGAGTCCGAGGCGCGGCATCAGATCGGTGAGCGTAGGTTCCGTGCGTACCACCAGGTCGCGGTAGGTGAGCGTCGCGGCGCTTGGCGAACCGGCCACGAAACGGCGCAGGCGGGTATTGGCGAGCAGCCACTTGTGCAGGTACAGATCCACGGGATCATCGAGACGGCCGAGCCACCAGGGGCGCCGGCGCAGCAGGCGGCGCCGCTGTCGCTGCTCCTGGCGCGGACCGGAATAGGTGCGTAGCCAGCGGCTCACCAGTGCACGCGGGTCTCGCAGCAGAAGCACGTGCGACGCGCACGAAGCCTGCACGGCGCGCACCCATTGCACCCGTTTCGAGTTGTCGATGAGATGGCTCGCTTGCGGATCGCGCAGCTGCAACCGTTCGAAGATCGTCCTGTGCCAGGTGTTCTCGGGAAGCGAATCCAGCCCCGCAAACAGGCTGCTGCTGAGGTAGTCGTGCGCCACGTTGCCGGAGCGGGAGATACGCCGGGTAAACTTGCGATAGTTGTGCAATTCGCCCACTGACGCGCAGCGACTGTGGGCCGCCAGCAGCTGGGCGAGCAGGTGGGAGCCAGAATAGTTGGTGGAAAGAATGAAGATGACGGCGGGCTGTGCCACCGCTGCATGCTAGCCGACTCGTCTACCCGCAACCAGCGTACACTCCGACTATGACCAACAACGATGAGACCACGGACGAGCTCACCGGGGAGCCGACGCAAACGCAGCCGGAACTTCCTGGCGAGTCGCAGCCTGAAGCGCCGCCCGACGCCAGGCGCCTGAAGCCGTTGCTCGATTCCCTCGCCGAAGGAGCGAGCATCCCGGTGCGACGCTGGCCGTGCAGTGTGGAATTGCTGCAGCGTATCGGCCTGCGCGTCGACAACGACCTGGTTTCCCTGCCGGAGTCGGTGCAGCTGCTCGATGCGCCCTCGATCCGCGGTCAGCTCAGCGGCCGCGCGCAGGTGTGGCTGAAGCGCCTGGAACTTGACCGGGTGACGGGTTCGACCAACCTGGATCTGCGCGCCCAGGCAGAAGCCGGCACGGTGGACGGCTGCGTCCGCCTGGCTGAGCTGCAGGTGCAGGGCCGTGGACGGCGGGGGCGCGCGTGGTTGAGCCCGTTCGGCGCGGGCCTGGCGATGTCGCTCGGTTTTGCGACGAGCCGCCGGGCCGCGGAGCTGGGCGGGTTGAGCCTGGTTGTTGGGCTTGCGGTGCTGGATGGCCTCGAACGTCTGGGCGGAATCGGGCTGGCGTTGAAGTGGCCCAACGACGTGCTTGCCGGAGACGCCAAGCTGGGCGGAATTCTCATAGAAATCGTCACCAACGCGGACGGGGTGCAGCTGATCGTAGGCATCGGCCTGAACGTGGCCCTTCCTCCGGCAGTGCAGCGCCAGCTGGATCAGACGGTCACGGATCTGCGGCGTGCGCAGGTGAGCGCCCATCGCAACAGCGTGGTCGCAGCGGTACTGTCCAGCGTGGTGGAGTTCGTCGCGGTCTTCGAGACACAGGGCTTCGCGCCGTTTCGCGAGGCCTTCAGCGCGAATCACCGCTATCAGGACCGCGACTGCCGCATTCTTCTGTCCGAGGACGTCAGCGTTACCGGTCGGGTGGTCGGGATTTCGGCCAACGGCGGCCTGCTGCTCGAGGGCCCGGACGGGGTACGTGAACATCACGGCGGGGAAGTCAGTCTGCGCCCGGCAATCAGCTGAGTACCGGAGCGCAGCGCGCCGCCCGGGTACCTTGCACCCGTTCCGCTTGGCTGCCACCATAGCGCCGGCGGCCACTACGGCGTTCCACCACCCAACACGGCATTCGATTCAGGACGATTCGATGGAAGTCTTATGGCTCGCCCTGCGTGACCCACTGAATTGCCTGCTCGCCGTTCTGCTGACGCTGAATCTGAGTCTTCCGGTGGGTCATTGGCTGAGCGCGGATTCGACGGCTGCAGCGACTCCGGCCGTTGATCCGGTTGCTGGCGAACCGGTAGCGGCGCGGAACCCGGCGGCTGAGGTCGCGCCGGCGGAGCGTTCCGAAAGCACCCCGCAGCCGG
>JAWKZP010000029.1:0-28342 GCA_041395905.1 Pseudomonadales bacterium | reverse complement strand
GGGCGGCGTGCCGGGCGAGACCGCCGCCAAGAGCACGGGCGACCCATCGTGCAGACGCAGGACCCGTCCCGTCTCGCCCTCGACCACCACCAGATCATCGCCCAGCACGGCGACGCCTTCGGGGGCCTCCAGGCCCTGTGCGACGACCTCCGGCTCCATGGCGCTGCCGCCCCGGGCGATGCGCAGCACCTGGCCCCGGGCACGTTCGGTTAGGTACAGGGAATCGCCATCGGTCGCGAGCCCGGTAGGCGCCTCGAAACCCTGTGCGAGCACACTCTGGCCATCTTCCTGCAGCAGCAGCACCTGACCCGTGCCATGCACGGCGACGGCGATCCCGGGACCGTAGCGAATCGCGCTGACCGGGAGCGCCAGATCGTTCCAGCGCGCCAGTGTCTGTTCGGCCACCGGGTCCCACACGCGCACGTTGTTGTCGGTGAACGAAGCCAGAATCAGGTTGTCGCCATCGGCTGCGACGGACAGCGCGCTGCCGAGCGCGCCCACGCCCAGAATGTTGCGCTGCGTGAACGTGGCTTTGCCGCTCGCGGGATCGAAGCCGCGGATCGAGTGCAGGTCTGCCACCACCACCTGACTGGTACCGTCGCGGTTCAGCACGGTCACGCCGCCGGGATGCGCCATGCCGCCGGGTGAGAGTTCGGTGAGACTGCCGTCCGCTTCCACGCGATCGACGAAACCATCGGTGAAGCTCGACACGAACAGACGATCACGATCGTCGAACGCGATGTTGTCGAGTCCGGGGGTGAGCCGGGCAACCACCGTGTGCTCATCGCCGTCGATGCGCACGACCTCACCGCGGCCGGTGTCGAGGACGTGCAGCCGACCTTTGCTGTCGAACTTGACCGCAGCGGGAACGTCGATTCCATCCGCTTCCAGGCGCCGCTCGCCGCTGTCGACGTCGAAGCTGACCACCTCGCCGCGGAACCAGCGCGGCCCGTACAGACGTCCGTCGGGACCCCAGTCCATGCCGTTCAGGCCGCAGCCCGGCCCGAGGTCGTCGGCGATCAGGCGCGGCGCCCGCTCACCCGCCGGATCCACCTCGTAGAGCTTGTCGTCGAAGAAGCACTGCGATACGAACAGGCGCCCGTCGTCGGCAAACGTGAGCGGGTTGACGCCCGGCGTCAGCCGCGCGGCCGTCACCCGGCGTCCATCCGCCGTGTACCCGGCAACCTCGCCGGTGAGAATCGAAGTCCAGTAGAACGCGCCGTCCGGGGCGAACGCCACGTCGTCCGGGCCTTCGACCCCGTCGGCAGCGGTGAGCCGCTGACGCACCTCGCCGCTGTCCGGATCCAGCACGACGATCTCGGAGCCGATGACGGATGCCACGTAGAGCAGCCCATCCGGACTGAAGTGCAGCCCGTTGGCGCCCGAAATTCCGGCCCCGGTCGCCAGCACGGAAAGCTTCGCCGTCGGCTGCGGCGGCACAGCGTCCAAATCCGCCGTGGCGGGCCGACCACCGTCACACCCGGCCAGCACCCATGCCGCCATGCCGATCACGCCGCCCAACCGCCGGCACGCAGCCGTCCTGCCTTGCCGCTTCGCCACGATCGTCTCCCCCTGAATTGACCCCGCACCCTTATACGGCTGCTATCAGGGTGCGTCAATTTGCGGGTATCCTGCCGGGGTCTGGAAGTGCCCGGGGGAGAACGCATGCGCGAACGAGGCATTCACGAGCTGTCCGACGACCCGGAGCAACTCGATGCGGCGCTCTGGGGCAGCGGCCGCCGCTGGTCGCGCCGGGCGGTGCTGGGCTCGAGCATCCGCGGCGTGCTCGGCGCCGGGCTCGCGGCGCCGGCGCTGCGGATGTTCAGCGCCGGCATTCCCTACGCCCGCTTTCTGCCCGCGGGGCTGGTTCCGGTGGCGTTCGCAGAAACCGCGCCGGACAGCCTGCTGGCGGACAAGCCGGGCCTGCGCCTGCTCAATGATCGACCGCTCAATGCCGAGACGCCGGCACAGCTGCTGGACGATGACGTCACGCCGGCCGAGCGCCTGTTCGTACGCAACAACGGCGTGCCGCCGGTGAGCGTCGATACGGATACCTGGCGGCTGCGTATCTCGGGCGAGTCCGTGATCAATGCGCGCACGTTCAGCATCAGCGAGCTGCGTTCCGGATTCGCGACGCACAGCTACCGGCTGCAGCTGGAGTGCGGCGGCAACGGCCGCGCCGAGTTCCGGCCGCGCGTGGCCGGCAACCAGTGGACCACCGGCGCCGTCGGCTGCCCGGAGTGGGAAGGTGTGCGCCTGCGGGACGTGCTGGAAGCCTGCGGCATACGCGGCAATGCGATCTACGTCGGCTACGGCAGCGCCGACACGCACCTGTCCCGCGACCCGTCGAAGGCGGTGATCTCCCGGGGAGTGCCAATGGCCAAGGCCTTGGAAGACGAGTCGCTGATCGCCTGGGCGATGAACGGCGGGCCGATCCCGGCCGTACACGGCGCGCCGCTGCGGCTGGTCTGCGGCGGCTGGCCGGGCTCGGTATCGGGCAAGTGGCTGACCGACCTGTACGTGCGCGATCGCGTTCACGACGGTGCCAAGATGGAAGGCAGTTCGTACCGGGTTCCCTGTCATCCAGTGGCACCGGGCAGTCAGGTGCCGGACAGCGGCATGTGCATCATCGAATCCATGCCGGTGAAATCGCTCATTACCTTTCCCGCATCCGGCGTGCAGGTGCCGTCCGGGCAGGCGCTGGGGATTCGCGGCCACGCCTGGGCCGGCGACCTGGCGGTGAGGACCATGGACGTGTCCATCGATTTCGGCGCCACCTGGCAGCGTGCGGAGCTCGACGCGCCCGCCAACCGGCTGGCGTGGCAGCGCTGGCGCGCGGCGGTAAGGTTCCCGCAACCCGGCTACTACGAGATCTGGGCCAGAGCCACCGACGACAGCGGGCGCTCGCAGCCCATGCTGGTGCCGGGCTGGAACCCCAAGGGTTACCTCAACAACGCCACCCACCGGATCGCGGTTCAGGCGCTCTGATGCATCCCGGCAGGCTCACGGCTGTGGTGCTTTCCCTGGCGCTCGCGACCACCAGCGCCGACGCCGTCGCAGACACGGACCCGGCGACGGGACTGGTCATCGCGCCGGGGTGGGAGCTGGTCCGGGCCAACTGCGGGGCCTGCCACTCCTACCGTCTGGTCACCGCCCAGCGCGGCGACGCCGACTTCTGGCTGAGTACCATCCGCTGGATGCAGCGTACGCAGAATCTGTGGCCGCTGGCGCCACAACAGGAGCAGTCGATCATCGACTACCTGTCCGCAAACTACGCCGAAACTGACTGGGGCCGGCGGCCGCCACTGTCGCCACTGCTCATGCCGCCGGAGCCGGGCACGCAGGCAGCGGCGGCAATCGGTGCGGGAACGGGGGCAGGAACGGACGCGGGAACGGACGCCGGCTGAGCCTCGCAGGCGGGATTCGACACCCGCTGGACATGTTGCGTCGCAGCAATTATACTGCAGCGCACAATTACCGAATTTCCAGACCCATGCGCAATCGTCACTCCGAATCCAACCGGCCCGCGCCCCAGAACCGCCTGCTGTTCTGGCTGGCTGCCGCCCTGGCACCGGAAACCGCACCGCCCTACATCGACTGCTCGCGCGGCCTTCAGCAGCAGGCCGACCTGGCCCGCGAAGCGGAAGATCTGACCGGCGGCGCGCGCCCGGCCGCAAACACCGAGCATTCGCGCCAGGCGGCGTGACCACGCCTCGCAACCGCGAGTCGAAGCGTCGCGTCCGCAATTCGGGCCGCAACCTGCGCATATCACAAACGCGCTACCGTTTCGTCTAGGATTTGTCGAGCCCATCGACTAGGCTGTCCAGCAACATCTGCAAGCCGGTCCGTCATGGCGAACGCCCTGTCCACAGCCGCCCGGATCCAATGCCTTCGCCGGCAGGTCCTTCCTCCCGGCGCGCAGGCGACGTCATGACTGACCGCGGCGACCCGCAGCAACGGCCCGAACACGCCGGGGAGCCGCACCTGCTGCCCATCAGCGTCGTGAGCCGCCTGACGGGCATCAGCATTCACAGCCTACGCAAGTGGGAGAGCCGCTACGGTCTGGTGACGCCCAAACGCACGCAGAGCGGCCGACGCGCGTACACCGCGGCCGACGTGGAAATGCTGCTGCTGATTCAGCAGCTGCTGGGCCTCGGTTATCAGCCTGGCCAGCTGGCCGGCCTGCTCCCGGACGCGCTGCGCAATCTGCTGCCGGCCATCCCGCCGTCAGTGCCCCCGGACACACCGCTCATCAGCGATCGCGCGCCGCGGCCGCTCACCATCGTGGGCCCGGTGCTCGGCGCAGTGGCGCGACGCAGCGACCTGGTGGCCGATACCGGCGTGGCGCTGTGCTTCGTCGACGACGACGCGGCGGACTGGCTGGACGCCTCCCATGACGACGGCGACCTGCTGATCGAATGCCCGACGCTGAATGCGCGCCTGGTCAATTGCCTGCTGAAATGCCAGAAACAGCGCGCCGGCAGCATCGCAGTGGTGTTCGGCTTCGCAACCAGCGCTGCCGTGGAGCGGCTGAACCGCGCGGGTCTGGTCTGCTACCAGGCACCCCTCACCGCCCAGCAGCTACCGCGACTGGTCCGCGACCTGCGCGGCCAGTCCAGGCTGCCGGAAAACCTGCTGGATGCCGCCCCGCCGTCGCGCCGGTTCAGCGACGTTCAGATTGCGCGCGCGGCTGCCGCATCCCAGGCCCTGGATTGCGAGTGTCCGGCCCACGTTGCCCAGCTCCTCAGCAGCCTGAATGCATTCGAGCGTTACAGCCGCGAGTGCGCCGAGACCGACCCACAGCAGCGAGCGCTGCATGGGTTTCTCGGTCGCGTCGCCGGCCTGTCCAGAGGGCTGTTCGAGGAGGCGTTGGAACGGCTTGCGCTCGCCGAGCGGGTGCCGCTGTATGGGCCGAACACGCCAGCCGACAGCAACGCGGACGATTGAGGGGCTCGGGGGATGAACTCAGGCGCAGCGCCGTCACCGGCCGATTCAGATCCCTGGCTCAAGCGCTATGCGCAGGGCCTCGGCTTTCTCGGCTGGATGCCGCTGGCAGCGCTGCTGGTGCTGGCGCTGCTCTCACCCGAGCGGACCGGCCAGCTGCTGCGCGTGGCTCTCATCTACGCCGGCACGATTCTCGCGTTTCTCGGCGGGGTGCAGTGGGGCCTGGCATTGACCAGCCCGAGCCCGCGCATCCGCCTGCGGCGTCTGGTGGCCGGCATGGCACCCAGCCTCTGGGCGGTCACCGCACTGGTGCTGCCCATGACGTTGTGCATCGTGGTGCTGATCTGCGGCTTCGCCGTCGTGCTCGCCTACGAGACGCTGGAGCGGCACGACCGGATCTACCCCGGCTGGTACCTGCCGTTGCGCACCCGGCTCACCACCCTGATGGTGCTGTCGCTGGCCGCGTGGCTGCTGCTGCTTCCCTGAATCGCGAGCCTGAATCGCGAGCCTGAATCGCGAGGCTGAATCGCGAGGCTGAATCGCGAGGCTGCGGCCGGGGCTCGGCCGGTCAGTGCGCGTGGCCGTGGGCCAGCTCTTCCTGCGTTGCCTCACGCACGCTTTCCACCGAAACGTCGAAATGCAGAACCTCTCCAGCCAGCGCGTGGTTGGCATTCAAAGTCGCACTGTCGTCACCGATGGCCTCCACGGTCAGCAGGTGCACGCGACCGTCCGGCGCCTGACTCTGCAGGCGCATGCCCACCTGCAACCCTTCGATCCCGGCCAGAGCTTCCAACGGCACCTCCTGAATGAGCTCCGGATTCACCGGACCGTACGCATCCTCAGGCTGAATGGTGACGGAAAACGCCTCACCCGCCGCGCGCCCTTCGAGCTCCCGTTCGAGGCCCGGAATCAGCCCGCCGGTGCCGTGCAGGTAGTTCAGCGGATCGGCGCCCTGGGACGAGTCGAGCTTCTCGCCGGCGTCGTTGGTGAGGGTGTAGTGGATCGCGACGACGCACTCCCTGGCGATTTTCATGTTCGGCTCCTGTATCGAGTTTGCTGAATCCGCGGCTCCATGCCGCCTGCTCCCGCCCACTCACGCCGGACACGTCCGCGAGCACACACGAGCTGTACGCGGCCACCCTACAGCTCTTTCAGCCAGACCTCCACCGGTTCGCGGTCGGAAACCAGCGTGTTGACGGCGGCACCGGGGTCGGCGTAGCCCACTGCCATGCCGCAGAACAGCATGAGCTCGGGCCCGGCGCCGACGAACTCGCTGACGCTCTCCGGACGGGTCGCCCAGGCTTCCTGAGCACAGGTGTCGAGGCCGGCCTCGCGCGCCAGCAGCATGAACGTCTGCAGATACATGCCCAGATCCGACCACTGCGGCGGCCCCATCTGGCGGTCGACGAAACAGAACAGCCCGGCCGGCGCGCCGAAGAAATCGAAGTTCTCGGCCAGGCGCCGCAACCGCGCAGCTCGATCCTCGCGGGGGATGCCGAGCAGCGCATACATGTCCTCGCCCACCTTGAAGCGGGCGTCACGATACGGCGAGGTCAGATCTTTCGGGTAGATCGCGTACGCGGGCTGCTCCGGAGCGCGGCGTCCGGCGAGGTATGTGCGAAAGCGCGCCATCGCCGGGCCGTTGACGACGAAAATCCGCCATGGCTGCAGATTCCCGCCCGACGGCGCCCGCGCTGCGGTAACAAGCAGCGACCGCAGCAGCTGCGGCTCCACGTGACGATCGAGAAACGCACGTACGGACTTTCTCGATGTGACTGCTTCGGTGACGTTCAAGCTGCCGTTCTCCTCATTTCCTCCGTCGACGCTGTCGCGCCCGCTGTACCTGCGCGACCGCGTCGGCGACAATGCCCGCATGCCTGGAATCTTCGTACGCCTGCTGATTACTGCCCTGGGGCTGTGGCTCGCTACGCTGCTTGTGCCCGGCGTGGCGGCCGAGAGTACCACCACGCTGCTCTGGGCGGCCATCTGGCTGGGCATCGTCAACGCCCTGATTCGGCCGCTGGTGATCCTCCTCACGCTGCCCGTAACGCTGCTCACCCTGGGCGGTTTCCTGCTGGTGGTGAACGCCGGCATGCTGGCGCTGGTGGCCTGGGCACTGGACGGGTTTACGGTCGACGGCTTCTTTTCGGCTCTGTTCGGCAGCATCGTGGTGAGCCTCACCTCCTGGCTCGGCTCGTCGTTCGTGGGCGCCAACGGTCGCTACGAGGTGCTCATCATCCGTCGCGACCAGCGCTACTGACCCACGACCCACGCCCGTTGCGGCGCGCGCCGCCGATCAGGCGGCCTCGAACAGTGCCGCCACGCCCTGGCCACCACCGACGCACATGGTCTCGAGCGCGTAGCGGCCGTTGCGGCGCTTGAGCTCGTGCAGCATGGTCGTAAGGATGCGCGCGCCCGTGGCCCCGATGGGATGCCCCAGGGAGATGCCGGATCCGTTGACGTTGAGCCGCGACGAGTCGCGCCAGTCCCAGCCCTTCAGCACCGCCAGCACCTGACAGGCGAAGGCTTCGTTGAGCTCCACCAGGTCGAGACGGTCCCAGGTCATGCCGGTGCGCGCGAACAGTTTCTGCACGGCCGGCACCGGTCCGATGCCCATGGTGGCCGGGTGACAGCCGGCGGCCGCCCAGGCCACGAAGTAGCCGAGCGGCTCCAGATTCAATTCGGCCAGCTTGTCCTCGGCCACCAGCAGGCAGGCCGCCGCCGCGTCGTTCTGCTGACTGGCGTTGCCCGCGGTCACCACACCATCCTTCATGAGCGGCCGCAGCCGCGCCAGGCTGTCCATGCTGGCATCGGCGCGCACGCCCTCGTCGTGCTCCAGCACGATGGGCTCACCGCGTCGCTGCGGCACGCTCACCGGCACGATCTCGTTGGCGAACTTGCCGCTGAGCGCTGCCGCGTGCGCCCGCTCGTGGGAACGCACGGCGTACTCGTCCGCTTCCTCCCGGCTGATCTGATATTCCCGGGCCAGGTTTTCCGCGGTTTCGATCATGCCGGAGATGGGCCCGAAGCGGCCTTCCGGTTGCGAACGTTCGCGGCCACGATCGAGCCGGTCGTAGAGCGTGACGTTGCCGGAGCGGGCACCACCGCGCATCGCAGTGGTGTAATACTCGATGTTGCTCATGCTCTCGACGCCGCCTGCCAGCACCACGTCCGCGGCGCCCGTCTGGACCATCATGGCGCCATTGGCAATGGCCTGCAGGCCGCCGCCGCAACGGCGGTCCACCTGGGTGCCGGGCACCTCGAGCGGCAGATCCGCGAGCAGCGCGGCCCAGCGGCCGATGCACGGCGCCTCGCTGTTGGCGTAGCTCTGTGCCATGACCACGTCGTCGATGCGCGCAGGATCAATACCGCTGCGCTCCACCACCGCCTTGATCACCTCCGCGGCCAGTGCTTCCGCCGGCAGGTTCTGCAGCGTGCCCAGAAAGCGCCCCACGGGGGTACGCAGGGGCTGCACCACGGCGACCCGTCTCAAGTTCATGAATCATCCTCCAGTTGCACGACGATGCGCCGACTCGCCCGGCGCATCCTGAAACAGCGGTCGCGCGCGCCACAAGGCCACTGCGGGCACCAGGAACACGAGGCCCGCGATGAGCCCCGCCAGCCAGCCACCGCCACGTGGATCGAGCAGGTTCCAAACCAGCATGCCCAGACTCACCTGCGCTGCATAAAGCGCCGCCCAGGGCCACATCCAGGAACGCATGCGCCAGAAGCCGTAAGCGCCGGCGCCATAGAGCAGCCAGTGCAGCGGCGCGGTCGCCTTGGCGGCCATGCCATGCAGCGTGATCCCGAACCACACCTCCTCGTCCTGCGCGATCGGCTTCCAGAACAGATCGAACGGAAGATAGAGGAGGGTCATGTAAAGACAGAACGCGAACAGCAGATTCATCCACCACGGACGCAGCGCCCACTGACGGCCGAGCGCGCTGGCGATGCTCATCCACCCACCCGATCAGACCTGGCCACCGGCATGACTCCAAGTTTCGCTGACACGTGTTGCTAGCATGGCCGCATCGGCCCAGGTTCTCAACGTGGAACCCCTCTGCTAACGTTGCCGGGCACCCCATGTCCACCGGAGACCGCGCGTGCCGAGGCTGCTGAACGTTGCGCTACTCGTCTGTCTGACCGCGGTGCTCGGGATCGGCATGCCCGGCCGCGCGACTGCCGCCAGCGTATCACTGCGTGACGCGATGTCGGCTGCAGAATTCAAAGCGGCCGGGCTCGACAAGCTGAGCGCCGCAGAGCTGGCGCTGTTGGAGGCATGGATGCGCACCCATGCCGGCGCGGACGCGGAATCGGCAGTGCCGGAAGCCGCCGGATCGACGGCAGAAGTGGTCGAGGCTCCAATGCAACCGCCTCCGCCGCCTGCATCCGCCCAGGCGCCCGTCGCCGCTCCCGCCACCCCAGCGGTAGCGGCCGGAGCGCCGGACAGGGCCGCATCGCCCGATATCACCGTGTCGAGCTCCCACCCTGCGTCTGCGCCGGTGCCCCGGGCGGCACCAGTGGCGACGGTGTCCGACGCCGCTGCCTCGGAACAGGCTGAGGCAGTCGAGGACGTACCCTGGTCGGAGCGCTGGCGCCTCAAGCACCGGAAGGACGATCAGGCGGATGCCGACGTCGAGGCGTCGGTGGTGGGAGAGTTCAAGGGCTGGCGCGGCGACACCTACTTTCCGCTCAGCAACGGCCAGGTATGGCAGCAGCGCGGCGACGACAAATACTTCTACCGCGGCACCTCCGCCGAGGTACGTATTTTTCGCAATCGCCTGGGCTTCTACGTGCTGGAGGTACGGGAGAGCGGCCAGCGGGTGGGCGTCAAACGTCTGCAATAACAGACAGTTAGCCGAACAATCTCCGCCGCCGGGAGGCCTCAAGATTTTCTCCATTTTCTTGTGATCGACCGATCACGCAAGTATGATCCGTCTCGCCGAGGGCGGAACAAGCGCCGGTACAGGCGCCCGCCCTCTCAGAATCAATAACCAACGACTAGTGGGGATCTCAATGTCTACCAACCGCAAGCTACGCCTGTGGCTTTCCGTCGTGTCCGCGACGCTGCTCTGCGCAGCGCTGCCGGCCACCGCGGAAGAAGCCATGACGGGCGTCGAGCAGACCGACGACGGCTCGTACATCGAGACGATGGTGGTCACCGGGTCGCGCATCCCGCGTGCCGGTTTCGACACCATGCTGCCGGCCACCCAGATCGACGCCGAACGCCTGCGTATCGCAGGCTACACCAACGCCGCCGACGCGCTGAACGACCTGCCGTCGTTCGGCCTGCCGGGTGCCAGTACCCAGGGCGACCAGTCCGAGTACAGCGTCGGCAACAACTTCGTCAACTTCCTGGGACTCGGCTCGCAACGCACGCTGACGCTGGTGAACGGCCGCCGGTTCGTTGCGTCGAACTCGCCGACCCTGTTCTCCGACGCGTCCCCGGGCCTGCAGGTCGACCTTAACGTGATTCCGGCGTCGATGATCGAGCGTATCGAAACCATCGCCGTGGGCGGCGCGCCCATCTACGGCGCGGACGCCATCGCCGGCACCGTGAACGTCATTCTCAAGGACGACTTCGAAGGCTTCGAGATCAGCGGCTCGTACGGCCAGACGGAGAACTACAACGACATGGAGGAAGACCGCTTCAACCTCCTGTACGGCACCAACTTCGACGAAGGTCGCGGCAACATCGTGATCGGCTTCGAATACAACCAGCGCGAGGGCCAGAACGAAAGTGATCGCCGCCATCTGAAGCGCGGCTGGCAGTTCCGCGAGCCGGCGGACGACAGCCCCTACGATCGGGTGCTGGTACAGAATGCCCATGCCAACATCGTCTCCAACGGCGGCGTGATCACCCCCGGCGACCTGTTGATCCCCAACTTCGGGCTCGGCGCCTGGGACGACGGCAACTACTATCAGTTCGGCCGTGACGGCTCCATGGTGCCCTACGATGTCGGCACGCCCACCGGCAACGCCGTGTGGTCGCTGGGCGGCGAAGGCCTGTTCCTGCCCGACGTGACCGCACTGTTCACGCCGTACGACCGGACCATCGCAAGCTCGTTCGCCAACTACCAGATCAACGATCGCATCGAGTGGTTCGGTGAGTTCATCTTTTCCAACGCCAACACCAAGGAGTTGGTGAACCAGCCGGCCTACCAGTCCGGCCTGTTCGGTGACGAGTCGTATGCATTGAACTTCTCCATCGACCATCCGCTGCTGACGCAATCCGCGCGCGACACGCTGACTTCGCTCGGCGCAGACAACTTCTGGCTGCAGCGCTCGTCCATCGACCTGGGCGACCGCCGCATCGAGCAGGAGCTGAATCTGTGGCGCATCGCCACCGGCTTCCGCGGCGATTTCGACATCGGCGACCGCACCGTGAACTGGGAATTCGCCTACATCAAGGGCGAGTCGAATACCGACACGCGGCAGGCGGAAATCGTCAGCAGCCGGTTCTTCTACGCGCTGGACGTGGTGGACGTGGGCAACGGCCCGGAGTGCCGCGTGGTCGCAGATCCTGCCAGCCGGCCCGCCGACCCGGCGGACCCGTTCGGCACCAACCTGCCCACCGCCGCGTTCGACGACTGCGTGCCGCTGGACATCTTCGGCGAGGGCCGTGCCAGCCCCGAAGCCATTGCCTACATCTCGGCGGACGCCACTTCCAAGACCCAGATCGAGCAGGAGGTGTTCTCGCTCAATGCCAACGCCGACGTGTTCGACCTGCCGGCCGGTGCGTTCTCGCTGGCAGCGGGCTACGAGCGGCGCAAGGAGTACGCCTCGTTCCGCCCGGGCGGCCTCTCTGAGCTGGGGCTGGGCCGTTCCATCGGCGTCAACGGCAGCGAGGGCCAGTACCGCACCGACGAGTACTACGCGGAATTCTTCGCGCCGATCATCTCCGAGGACATGGGCATTCCGTTCCTGTTCAACGGCTCGGTCGAAGGCGCCTACCGCATCGTCGACAACAGCCTGGCGGGCGAGGAGAACATCTGGACCATCGGCGGCCGCCTGGCGCCGATTCAGGACATCGAGCTGCGCGGCAACGTGACCAAGTCGGTGCGCGCGCCGGCCATCACCGAGCTGTTCCTGCCGCTGTCCGGCGAGTTCACGTTCGCCAACGACCCCTGCGATCAGCGCTTCGTCGACCTCGGGCCGAACCCGAGCGCCCGGCGCGCCAACTGCATCGCAGACGGCATCACCGACCCGGACACTTTCGTGTCCAACGTGGCCAACGCCTCGGTACAGGGCAAGAGCGGCGGCAACCTGAACCTCGAGAACGAGACGGCCGATGCCTGGACCGTGGGCGCCGTGCTGCGGCCGCGATTCATCGACGGTCTGACCATGGCCATCGACTACATCGAGATCGACCTGGAAGATGCCATCGAGTCGTTCACCCTGACCCAGATCATGGAGTCCTGCTACGACCAGAGCAGCTTCCCGAACTCGTTCTGCGATCAGTTCACGCGCCTGCCCAACGGTCAGCTGCCGGCAACCAATGCCTACGTATCCGGCTACGTGAACGCCGGGGTACGCAAGTACCGCGGCTACACCGTGGACATGGAGTGGATGCAGGACCTCGCGGAGTGGGGCTTCATCGGCAACCGCTTCGACAACCCCGGCGCGTTGAACGTCTCGATCTACGCACACATGCCGCGCGAGGACGTGACCATCATCAAGGAGTCCATCGACGACAACCAGGGCGAGGATGCCAACCCCGACATCCAGGCGCAGATGGCGATCCGTTACCTGCGCGATACCTGGTCGGCATACGTGCAGACGCAGTACATCAGTGAGGTCACCATCAACAACAACGACATCGCCACGTCGCGCGACAAGCGCACCGTGCCGGAACAGTGGCTGTTCCACGTCGGCTTCAACTACGAAGTCAACGAGAACCTGGACTTCCAGATCAACGTCAGGAACCTGTTCGACAAGGAACCGCGTCCGGAAGCCATCGCCGCCGGCATCGACGGCATCTACGACAACATCGGTCGCTACATCCGCGGCACCGTGCGGATCCGGCTGTAGGTCGCAGATCCGGCAGAAAAACAAGCACAACAATCAGGCCCGCCCACGAGCGGGCCGCACTCGAACCCCGGCCATGCCGGGGTTTTTTTTGCCGAACCGCTGCGCCAGCGTCGAAGCGGGCAGCCGCGTTGGCCATCTCCGGCCGGATCGTCTCCCGGCCGCTCAACCCATCCGGCGGCCGGCAGCCGTGCGGTCGCGCTCGAGGCACTCGGCCACGCGCTCGGCAAGCTGGCTGCGGCGGAACGGTTTCTGCAGAATCCGCACGCTCCCGGGCAGCTGCCCCCGGTGCTCGATTTCCCCCTGTGCGTAGCCGGACATCAGCAGCATGGCCGCCGCATGCCCGCTGGCATCGACGTGACGCAGAACGTCCAGGCCGCTCAACGGCCCCGGCAGCACCACATCGCACAGCACAAGATCGATCTCGCAATGGTCATCGAGGTACGCGACGGCTGCAGCGCCGTCAGCCACGGCCGCCACCTCGTAGCCGAGGTCCGCCAGGGTGTGCCGCACCACCTGGCTGAGATTCGGGTCGTCCTCCACCACGAGCACCCGCGCGCCCGGGCCGGGCGCGGAATCGACCGGTGCAGCACCGATCGGCGCAGTGCTGGGGACGCGCTGTGCTGCCGCGGTCTGCTGCGTCCCGGGCAGCAGGATCTCGACCCGTGCGCCGCCCGCCTCGGCCACCCCGATGGATACCTGACCGCCGCTTTGATTGACGAACCCGTAGACCATGCTGAGCCCGAGGCCCGAGCCCTGGCCGGGTTCCTTGGTGGTGAAGAACGGCTCGAACACGTACGGTACCTGCGCCTGCGGAATACCCTTTCCGCTGTCGGCAACGACGATGCGCACCATGCCGGCGGGCGCCGATGGCCGGTCCAGAGTGAGCGTCAGGGTTCCGCCGTCCGGCATGGCATCGCGCGCATTCAACGCGAGGTTGAGCACGGCCTGTTCCAGCTGTCCGGGATCGACCAGGCACACCACCGGCGCATCGCAGCCGTCCAGCCGCAGATCGATGGCCGCGCCCAGCGTGGGGCGCAGAATCTCGCACAATCCCACGAGCAGGGCTGCCACGTCGGTGGGTTCCGGTGACAGCGACTGACGGCGCGAGAAGGCCAGCAGCCGCTGCACGACCGTAGCGCTGCTCTGGGCGGCCTGCAGGGCCGCCCGGGCGTAGCGTCGGCCATCGTCATCCGGTGCGCCACGCGCCTCCAGGAGCTCGAGGTTGCCGATGATGGTGGTGAGAAAGTTGTTGAAATCGTGCGCAACGCCGCCCGTGAGCTGACCGAGGGCTTCCATCTTCTGCGCCTGAGCCAGCTGCGCTTCCTTCTCCACCAGCCGCTGCTGCGTCTCGATGAAGTCGGTGACGTCGGTACCCGCACCGCGGTAACCCTTGAATCGCCCGTGCTCGTCGAAGATCGGCAATGCGCTGATCTGCAGGTGCAGCGTGCGGCCGTCACGGCGCTGCACGGAGAACCGGTAGTTGCGGTAGGGCCGGTGCGCGCGCAGGTCCTCCACGTGAGCGCGCTGGGCGTCGCTGACGTAGGTCTCGCCCACATTGAGGGCCGACTGGCCCACCACCAGTCCGGGGGGAATGCCGGTGAGCTCCTCGAAGCGGTCGGAGACGAAGCTGAAGTTCAGGTCTTCGTCGATCTCGTAGAGGTAGTCCGACGCCGCCTCGGCAAACATGCGCGTACGCGCCTCGCTGTCCTTGAGCTCCCCCTCGTACGCTCTGCGCGCCTTGAGCAGATCGCGCATGCGGTTGGTGATCACGCCGATCTCATCGAGGCTGCGGGCTTTCACCGCCTCGACCTCGTCCGTGCTGCCCGACCGATCCAGATCCAGCAGCCGGCCCAGAGGTGCCAGGCTCTGATTCTGGCTGCGGTACGCCATGATGCTCACCAGCAGCGCATAGCTCAGCTGCGAGGCCCACACCATCAGCAGCTCCGGCTTGTAGGCGCCTGCAATCGCGAACTCGTAGACGAGCGTGAAGCTGGCGCCTACCACGGCGATCCCCAGACCGACCACCAGCATACGCAGCGACAGCGGCAGAACCTTGCGGGACCCCAGCAAGGGTCCGAACGCCACGCCGAACAGGCCGTGGCAGTACACGTACAGCGGCGTGGCCATGACCAGAAACATCAGGCCCAGCACGCCCGCAGCCAGCACCAGCTCGCCCGGTGCAGGACGACGCAGCATGTCCGCCTCGGCAAGCGCCAGGAACATACCGGCCACCAGATAGACGCCGATCAGGCCCAGGGTCAGCCAGACCAGGTGCCGCAGCGGGGCGAAATCCGGCGCCGGCAGGTCGCCCGCAGCGCCGGTGTCCTCGGCGAGCGCGCGCATGGCACGGCCGAGCTGGGCACGACACAGTATGACCACCACCACCAGGGCGACCGCCGTGTACAGGTAGGACGCAAACCCGAGGTTCTTGACCCCGTTCAGCGCCGGCGGCAGCTCCGCCAGGGCGATGAACAGATGCACCAGAACCGCCGGCACGAGCCAGGTCAGTACGATCGCCAGAGTGAATCGGCGCTTCAGGGCGGCAGTGGTGGGCATCACGTTCCGAACGTCCAGATCCGGGTAATTTCAGTCTAGATGAGGCGTTCGGCGGCGTTGGACTTGTCGCACCCGGAGCTGCCATCATCCGCCATCGATCGACAGAACTGAGAACCGCGTCAGCATGAGCAACAGCGCCTGGAAGGTCTTCGACATCGACGAGCTGCGCGGCCGGCTCACCGGGGCGCGCGTGGAGTACAAGGAGTTTCTGCGCTCGCCGGCCCTGTCCTGCGGGATCTACTTCCTGGCGCAGGGCGCCCGCGACATGCAGACCCCCCACGACGAGGACGAGGTGTACTACGTGCTCTCAGGCAAGGCCCGCATGCGTCTCGGCGACGTCGAGCGTGAGGTGACTGCGGGATCCGTGCTCTTCGTGGAGGCCACCACCGAGCATTCGTTCTTCGAGATCGAGGAAGACATGACCCTGCTCGTGTTCTTCGCAGCCGCCCTCAAGGGCGACTGAACCCCGCCTCGATCGCCCGCTGCAGCGCCTCGATCTTGACCGGCTTGGCGAGATAGTCGTCCATGCCGGCCGCAAGGCACTCTTCCCGATCGCCCCGCATCGCATTGGCCGTCATGGCCACAATGCGGATCCGGCGGTCCGGCCAGCGCTCACGGATCCGTCGAGCGGCTTCATGGCCATCCATGACCGGCATCTGCAGATCCATGAACACCAGATCGTAGCCGTGCCCTTCCAGCCGCTCGAGCGCCTCCTGCCCGTTGCCGGCGAGATCGGCCCGGTATCCGAGCCGTTCGAGCATCTTCAGTGACACCTTCTGATTGACGGGATTGTCCTCCACCAGCAGCACCCGCACCTCATCCTCGCGTGCTCCCGCAGCCTGATGCGCGGCAATGGAGGGTGCGCTGGGCGTGCGCGCGTAGTGCCCGATGCTGTGCAGAATGGCCTGCTGCAGGCGTGCGCGCCGCAGCGGCCGGTAGACCGTGGGCAGCGCCGCGTCCTCGCCGGACTCCGTGGGCGCCTCTCGCATCCCCGCCAGCCGTACCACCACCGGCGCCAGGCCGGCGCGACGGGTGGCACCGGCCTCACGCAGGCGCTGACAGCCCGCGACCGAGGTGCCGGCAATCACCACGTCGAAGGGCTCCGCCGTCAGGCGCTGGGCCGCATCGTCTTCCGACGCAGCGACCACGTTCTCGAGCCCCCAGGAATCCAGCTGGCGGCACAGCAGCCCGCGGACGCGCGCATTGCTCTCGAACACCAGCACCCGCAGCGCCGAGCGGCTCGGCGCGGAACGACCGTTCCAATTGCGTCCGTGGCGGCGCAGCACGACATCGAAATTGAACGTCGAACCCCGACCGGGCTCGCTGTCCACGTCAATGTGACCGCCCATCAACGCCACCAGGCGCTTGCTGATCGCAAGGCCGAGGCCCGTGCCGCCATACTGGCGCGTGGTGGAGGAATCCGCCTGGGTAAAGGCCTCGAACAGATGCTGCCTGCGCTCCGGTGCAATGCCGATGCCGCTGTCGGCGACGGCGCAGGTCAGGCGGAACGCGCCATCCTCTTCCGGCGCACCGCCGACGCGCACGTGTACCTCGCCCTTGTGCGTGAACTTGATGGCGTTGCTCACGAGATTCACCAGCACCTGCCGCAGCCGCAGGCTGTCGCCCACCAGCATCTGCGGCAGCTCCGGGTCGCAGTCGCAGATCAGCTCCAGATCCTTCTCGCGCGCGCTGCGCGCCAGCACCTCCACCGCACCCTCGACGCAGTCGCTGAGGTTGAAGGGCTGCGCCTCGAGCTCGATGCGTCCCGCCTCGATCTTCGAGAAATCCAGAATGTCGTTGATGATCGTGAGCAGCGCATCACCGCTGACCCGGATGGTGCGCACGTAGTCCTTCTGCACGGCGTTCAGGCGGGTGTCTTCCAGCAGGCTGGCCATGCCGATGACGCCGTTCATGGGCGTGCGGATCTCATGGCTCATGTTGGCGAGAAACTGGCTGCGCGCCGCTGCCGCAGCCTCCGCCAGTTCCTTGGCAGAGCGCAGGTCGGCTTCGCTGGCTATCCGGTTGATCTGGACCACATAGGTCAGGGCGCTGGTGGCAACCACGATGGACAGAAAGAACAGGGCATCGACCCCGTCCAGCGGCCGGGTGAGCACCATCAACCCGATCACGGCGTCCACGGCACCCAGATAGGTCGCGAGCGCCAGGCGGGTCTTGAACGCCAGCGAGCAGGCGAACAGCATCACCAGCAACCCGTAGCTCGAGTTCACGCTGAGGCCGTTGATGGTGGTCATGTGAATGACCCAGGCGCTGACCACGAAGATCATCACGCCCATGGAGAGCTCCGGGTGCCGGCGCACGGGACCTTCGACCAGGGTCAGCCCTGCGTAGGCGAAGCACAGCGCGCTTACAATGGCACGTTCCAGCAGCGGATCGGCCGTGTCCGGGTTGATCAGGCGCCGCACGACGCCGAAACCCAGCAGCACCATGCCCGCCACCACCGCCAGGTTGCGATTGATCTTCAGGGACCGTTCGTCGCCCATCATGCGCCAGCGACCCGCCTGCTGCCAGGATTGCTACTCCTTAAACGTAGCAGTTCCCGCCCGGCGTGCAGGGTGCTGACCGGGCTCGGCGCGGACGCGTTCGGTCAGCGCGGGCCCTGGCCGTCGTCCACCTTGATGATCGTACCGGTGACGAACTCGGAACTCGGACTGACCAGATACAGCAGGGTGCTGTCGAGCTGCGCGGGGTCGCCCAGGCGCTTGCGCGGAAAGTGCTGCGTGATGTCGCCCACGCGCTGGAGCATGCCATCCATCATCTCCGAGGCAAACGCGCCCGGCGCGATGGCGTTGACGTTGATGCCGAATCGGGCCCACTCCACGGCCAGGGCCTCCGTCATGCGGTTGATGCCGGCCTTGGTGACCGAGTACAGCGCCGCGCCCTGACCGCCGTAGTTGAACGCGCCCACGGACGAGATGTTGACCATGCGCCCCGCCAGCTTGTGCTCGATGAGGCGCCGCGCCACCTCGCAGGACAGCACCCAGGGCCCGCGCAGATTGGTATCGAAGACCCGATCGGTCAGCTCGATGGTCATCTTGTGGGCCCGCTGGGCGTCCGGGATGCCGGCGTTGTTCACCAGTATGGTCACAGGGCCCAGCGCCTGCTCCGCGGCCTCGGCGAGATTGAGGATGCTATCGGTGTCGGTCATGTCCACGGCGATCGGCGCGCAGGTTCCGCCCATGCTGCGGATCTCCTCAGCGAGCGCCTCGAGCCGCTCGACCCGCCGCCCCGAGACCGCCACCTTCGCGCCCGCTTTGGCCAGCACCAGCGCGAAGCGCCGCCCCAGCCCGGACGTCGTGCCGGTCACCAGCGCGACCTGGCCGCTGAGATCCGTCGAAAAGTTCGGCAAAGAGAAATCCGCCACACCTCGCTCCCGCAATCTGATCGAGCCGGGCAGACTCACATGATCGTTGGGACAGGTCAATGGAGATGGGGTCCGATGCGCTCGCCTGCGGTGAGGTGGGTCCAAGCGACGGCTCCGGTTGGCGCCCGGAAGGTCTCAGGCCCAGGTGCTGTCGCGCCTCGCTCAGGCGCTCCGCGCTGCCCTCGCCGCCCGCCCTGCCCGACGCTGCGCGTCGGTCGCGTCGCGTGGCTCGGCTTCGCTACACGGCTTGCCAGCACCTGGGCCTGAGACCTTCCGGGCGCTACCGAGACTCCGTGTTCGACCCGCCATGGGTGGCGTACGGAGGCAGTTCCATCTGCATTTCGTCACTCGATCTGAGTACCATTCCCGGCTCGATTCATCAGGGAGTGCCACTGCCATGAAATACAGAATTCTGGGGGCGGCGTTGTCGCCGTTCGTGCGGAAGGTGCGTGTGTTCTGCGCGGAGAAGGGGATTCCCTACGAGCTGGAGCCGATCAGTCCGTTCAATCCGCCGGAGGGTTGGGCAGAGATCAGCCCGCTGCGGCGCATTCCGGTGCTGGCCATCATCGGCGACGACGACTCCCAGAAGTATCTGCCGGACTCGTCGGTGATCTGCGCGTTCCTCGACCAGATGCATCCGGAGCACCCGCTGATTCCGCAGGCGCCGCTGGCACGGGGCGAAGCGCTGTGGTTCGAGGAATATGCCGACAGCGAGCTGGCAGCAGCCATCGGCATCGGCATCTTCCGGCCCATGGTGTTCCCGCGCATGCGCGGCGAGGAGCCCGACCGGGCGACGGCCGAGGACACGCTGCACAACAAGCTGCCGCCCTTCTTCGACTACCTGGACGCCCAGATCGGTGACCGGGCGTTCCTGGTGGAAGATCGCCTGACCATCGCGGACATCGCGGTCGCGACGTCGTTCGTCAACATGGGGCACGCCGGGTTCTCGGTGGACGCAGACCGCTGGCCGCACCTGGCCGCCCATCTGGAACGGATCCTCGGACGCCCGTCGTTCGCACAGGTCATCGCCGGCGAAAAGCAGATGCTCGGCGGCTGAGCGCCCGCCCGCCTCGATCTCTTCCCGGCCGGCGCCGTCCCCCCGGCCGATGGCACTGAAGCGGTCGCCGACGACCGGACGTCAAGCGACGAGCTCTGACCCGGCGCCACCGGATACGGCGCAGCAACGCCCGATCAGCGAGCGTCGAGCAGCTGGCGGGCCAGAACCGCGTCGGCCGGCGCCAGCGCCAGCGCCTGCAGTTCGTCGGCGCTACACCAGCGCAGCGCCTCGTGTTCGAGCGGACAGGGATCGCCACCCACGCTGGCGGCGACGAAGTGAATGTGCACGCCGGCACCCGGATCGTCCACCGTGAGCAGCTCGCCCTCCAGCGCTTCGAGGCACACACCCAGCTCCTCGTCCAGCTCGCGTCTGGTCGCGGCTTCCAGCGTCTCACCGGGCTGCAGCTTGCCGCCGGGGAATTCCCACAGCCCCGCATGGTGCTTGCCGGCGGGTCTCAGCCCCACCAGATAACACCCGTTGCGAGCGATCACCGCTGCGACGACGTCGACCATGGCATTCATTGAAGCGGGGACCGGGGCCGGATTCAATCCGCGCCCCCGGGAGCACCTGGCGGCACGAGCCCGGGACGCGCGAACGACGGCCGCAGTTGACGCGGTGGCAGGGCCCAGTAAGCTGCTCCGATGTCGCCCCTGCAACGCCTCTCCGACGTCAGCCCGCTGACCAGCTACCGCGTCGTCGCCGGGCTCGGCGCCGCGGCGCTGCTGCTGGCGGGTGCCGTCAATCCTACGCCCGACACGCTGGTGGCCGCGGCACGCTACCTGACTGTTGCCGGCATGCTCAGCCTGGTGGCATTCAGCTATCTGTTGCCCTGGGTGCGCCGCCACGTCGGCTGGTACGCGGTGGCGGTGGATACGCTGCTGGTCGTGTACCTCAGCGCCATGCTGCACGACGCGCGCGTCGACGCCGACACCATGATGTCGAGCCTGGTGGGCGTGCTCATCTGCGGCCTGGTGCTGCACAGGGTCGTGCTGGTGGTCACCTTCCTGACCCTGAGCAGCGTCATCCACCTGGTGGCTGCCTACGAGGTCGCAGACCCCGTCATCGACCATCTGTCATTCACCATCAATCTGATCCTGTACAGCCTGTTCCTGGGCACCCTGCTGTGCATGCAGATCCTGGCGCGCGAGCGGCGCCAGCGCTCCGAGTCCATCATGTCGGCGATCTTCGAGCACTCGTCGGACGCCCTGCTGTACGGCGACCCGGCGACGCTGCAGATCGTTCAGGCAAACCCGCAGGCGCAGGCCCTGTTCGCGAGCAGCGACCCCCGCCGGATCACGCAGTTGATCCGCAGCGCGCTCGACGCCGCCGGCGCAGGTCCGGACCTGCGCGCAGCCGTGGCAGAGGCGCTGGAGGATCCAGACTGGCACGAAATTCTGCAATTCACCGATGCCCGCGGCGGCAGCTTCTGGGGTCACCTGACCATACGCAGGCTGGAGCTGCCGGATCAGCACGTGCTGCTCGTGCAGATCAACGACATGACCGAGCAGATGAAGCGCGAATCGGCCCTGGAGGCCGCCAAGGAAGCGGCAGAGAGCGCCGCAGCGGCGCGCACGCTGTTTCTCGCCAACATGAGTCACGAGCTGCGCACACCAATGAACGGGGTCATCGGCATGACCTCGCTGCTGCTGAAGACCCCGCTCAGCGCAGAGCAGAACCGCTACCTCGAGATGGTGCGCTCCAGCGGCGAGTCGCTGCTGGCGATCATCAACGACATCCTCGATTTCTCGAAGCTCGAAGCGAGCCAGGTGGACCTCGAGCGCGAACGCCTGGACGTGGAGGATGTCTCCCTGGAAGCGCTCAACGTCGTCAGTCCGCTGGCGGCATCCAAAGGGCTGGAGCTGATCTTCCGCATGCTGCCCCATCAGCACCGGTTCTACCTGGGCGATGCGCAGCGCCTGCGACAGGTGCTGGTCAACCTGCTCTCCAACGCGGTGAAATTCACCAGCACGGGTGAAGTGATGCTGGCAATCAGCATCGTGCCGCAGAGCGAGACCCGTGCGCTGCTGCGATTCGAGGTGCAGGATTCGGGTATCGGCATCGATCCGGCCGTCGCCGAGCAGCTGTTCCAGCCCTTCACCCAGGCGGACGCGTCCACGACCCGCAAGTACGGCGGCACCGGCCTCGGGTTGTCGATCTGCAAGAACCTGGTCGAGCTCATGGGCGGAGAGATCGAGCTATCCAGCGAGCCGGGCGTCGGCTCGTCGTTCAGCTTCACCATCGAGATGGAGGCGGCGCCCGCGCGTCCGCAGGTGGAAAATCCGGTGCTGCGCGCCAGAGCCGTGAGCCTCGCCACCGCGAACCCGCTGCTCGGTGAATCGCTGCACGCCACGCTGCGGGCGCTGGGTATGCGCGCGCAGCGACTGCCTTCTGCCGCGGCCCTGGTCGCCGAGCATCACCCGGGGGCCTGCGATCTGATCATTGCCGATGCGCAGGGCCTGGAGGTAGACGGCGCGACGCTGGTGCAAGCGCTGCGCCAGCGCGACCCTCAGCTGCCGCCGGTGATCCTGCTGGCGCCCCTGGACTCGGGCGACACCCACACGGCAGACATCGCCACCGTGGTCCGCAAGCCCGTGCGCACCTCACATCTCGTGCAGACCATGGAGTTCGTCCTGGGGCCGCCCGGGGAAACCACCGAAGCTGGACCAAACGACCTGGTGACGCGGCCGGACTTCAGCCACCTGTCCGTGCTGGTCGCCGAGGACAACGCCGTCAACCAGCAGGTGGTACGCGAGATGCTGCTGACGCTGGGTGCCCGCGCCGATTTCGTCACCGACGGCCAGCAGGCGGTGGAGGCGGTGGCCGCGCGCGATTACGACCTGGTGCTCATGGACATCCAGATGCCGCGCAAGGACGGTCTGGAAGCGACGCGGGCAATTCGTGCCAGCGGCAACGGACGTGCGCAACCCCATGTCGTCGCCATGACCGCCAACGTGCTCGACTCCGACCGGGTCGCCTGCATCGATGCCGGCATGAACGATTTCATTCCCAAGCCGGTTCGGGTAGAGGACGTGGAGCGGCGTCTGCGCAGCCTTGCCGCGCGCGACCGGGACAGCGGCAACAGACGCCTCTGACGGTACCCGGCCGGCGCTTGCGCCTCTAACGGTCGGTCGCTAGAGTCCTTCCCACATCTGGTGCTTCCGATCGGCAGATCGGAATAACGGGAAGTTCGGTGCCGCGAAGCATGCGCTTCGCCACCCCGACGCTGCCCCCGCAACGGTGATCGAGTGCAAGCCGGACCCGCGGGTCTCTCCTCAGACCCGCAGCCACTGCGACGACAGTCGCGGGAAGGCGGACCGGCCAGGGATTCCGACCCGCTCGTCAGCCCGGAGACCGGCCAGGTGCTTATGGCCCCGCCGCAGCGCATGAGCGCGCCTGCCCCGGGCCGACATCCACCAGGGCTGCGCGGGGTTGCGCGGCAGGGAGCGAAACACGTGCCCAACTCAGATTCGTCGCGGATCGCCATCCGCCGGCTGTCGCTGCATCTGATCTCCGCGGTGTGCGTCGTGACAGGGGCTGCCCGTGCCCTCGGCGCGACGCCGCAGCTCGAAGAGATGGTAGTGACGGCCCACCGCACGGACATTGCCCTGGAGAACGCCGGCAGCGCCGTATCCGTGATCGACCGACCGTTCATCGAGCACCGTCAAGCGCTGCTGCTCGGCGATGTCCTGCGCAGCCTGCCCGGCATCAGCGTCAGCCGTACCGCGGGGTTCGGCTCCCAGACTCAGGTCCGGGCCCGCGGCGCCGAGGCGAACCACGTGCTCGTGGTGATCGACGGCGTCGAAGCCAACGATCCGGCGGGAGCGGACGAGTTCGATTTCGCGTCGCTCACCAGCTATGACGTCGAGCGTGTCGAACTGGTGCGCGGCCCGCAGAGTGCCCTGTGGGGCAGTGATGCCACGGCGGCGGTGCTCAGCATCACGACCCGTCGCGGCAGCGAGCCGATCGAAGCCGAGGCCAATCTGCAATCAGGCGCGCGCGGCACCCGCAGCGCCGCCGGTCATCTCGCGCGCAACACCGGGACCGCGAGTGTCGATTTCAGCGCGTCGCGCATCAGCGTCGAGGGCGACAGCGCTGCCGCATCCGGCAGCGAGCGCGACGGCTACGACAATGCCACGCTCGGCCTGCGCGCGCGCTGGGAACCTGCCACCGACACCCACGTCGGCATCTCTGCCAGACAGGTCGACGCAACCACCGAGATAGACGACATCGACTTCGGCACCGGGCTGCCCGCCGACGCCGACCGCGAGAGCAAGGACGCCTTTGCGCTGCTGCGCGCCGATGCGGGCACCACGCTCCTCGATGGTCGCTGGGACAACGATCTCGGGATCACGCGCTTCGAGTCGCAGCGCCGCCAGATCGCCGACGGCGTTCGCGAGACCACCACCCGGGCGCAACGCGACGGCCTCTACTACCAGGCCACGGTACACCTCGACGGCCCGGCCGAGCGCGCGCGCCATCAGCTGATCATCGCCGTCGACCACGAACGCTCGACGTTTCGTCAGCGCGGCGACGCCAGCGCATTCGGTGATCCGAACCAGGATCAGTCCATGGGCAACACCGGCTACGTGGTCCAATACCTGGGCGAGCCGGTCGCTGACTGGCATCTGTCGGCGGGCGCCCGCTACGATGACGCCAGCGACTTCGACAACATCGCCACGTGGCGACTGACCAGCGCCTACCGCCTTGCCGAGAGCGCGACCACGCTGCACGCGAGTTTCGGCAGCGGGCAGAAAGCGCCCACCTTCGTCGAGCGGTTCGGCTACTTCGCCGATCAGTTTCTCGGCAATCCGGACCTGCGGCCTGAGCGCAGCACCGGCTATGACGTCGGCGTCCGCCAGGTGCTGTTCGACGGCGGCGCGCAGTTCGACCTCACCCTGTTCCACGAACGCCTGGAAAACGAGATCGACGGCTTCGTGTTCGACCCGGACAGTGGCCGATTCACGGCCGCCAACGTCGACGGCAGCAGCCGCCGCACGGGTGCGGAGCTGGCGCTGTGGGCGCGCCTGCCGGCCGCGGTGGATGCCAGCATCAGCTACACCTACGTGAATGCCCGGGAGCCCGCCGCGGCCGGCGGCCACAGCCGCGAGCTGCGGCGCCCCAGACACACGGCCTCGCTCGACCTGAACCGGGCGTTTCTCGGCGAGCGCGGTAATCTCAATGTGAACCTCTACTACAACGGCGCGCAGCTCGACCGCTACTTTCCGCCGCCGCTGTATGGTCCTGAACGGGTCCGGCTCGACGATTACCTGCTGCTCGACCTCTCGGCGAGCCTCGCGCTGAGCGCCAACGTGTCGCTGTTCGCCCGGGTGGAGAACCTGCTCGACGAGCGCTACGCAAACGTGCTCGGTTACCGCGGCGCGGGCCGTGGCGCGTACGCAGGCGTGCGGGTGCGCACGGCCCGCTGACCCTGCTGCGGGCATGGATTACCATGCCCGCATGGCACGGACGCTGCTGGACAAGACCTGGGACCCGCACGTCGTCACCGAGCTCGGCGGCGGCTACCAGCTGCTGCACGTGGACCGCCACCTGCTGCACGACCTCGGCGGCCCTGCGGCCCTGCGGGCACTCGCGCGCCGCGGGCTCGCGGTCCGCAATCCCGAGCTGTGCTTCGCCACACCCGATCACTGTGTTGCCAGCGTGCCGGGCCGGCGCGAGGACAGCACCGGTTCCGGGGGGCGCCTGATTCCCGTGCTGCGGCGCGAGTGCGCGGCCCAGGGCATCCGCCTGTTCGATCTGGACAGCCGCGAGCAGGGCATCGTGCACGTCATCGGACCGGAGCTGGGGCTGACCCTGCCGGGGCTGTCCGTCGTCTGCGGCGACAGCCATACCTGCACCCACGGCGCGCTGGGCGCCCTGGCCTGGGGCATAGGCACCAGCGAGGTGGTCCATGTGCTGGCGACTCAGTGCATCATCGAGCGCAAGCCGCAATCCCTGCTGGCCGTCTTCGACGGCACGCCGCCCCCGGGGGTTCACGCCAAAGACCTGATCCTGCGGCTGATCGCCCTGCACGGCGCCGATCTCGGCGTCGGCTGCGCCATCGAGTATGCGGGCAGTGCAGTTCGCGCCATGGACATCGAGGCACGCATGACACTGTGCAATCTGTCCATCGAGCTGGGAGCGAAGATCGGTCAGATCGCACCGGACGACGTGACCTACGAATACCTGCACGGACGGCCGTACGCGCCCCGGGGTCCGCTCTGGGATCGGGCCCTGACGCACTGGCGCGCGTTGCCCGGCGATGCCGATGCGCGCTTCGACCGCAGCGTCCGGGTCGACGCCGCGACCGTGGCCCCGCAGATCAGCTGGGGCACCAGCCCGGCGCAGTGCATCGGCATCGATCAGGCCGTGCCCATGCCGGAAGCGGCCGCATCTGCCGAGGCGCGCGCAGGTGCTGCACGCGCGCTCGAGTACATGGGCATCACGCCCGGCCAGCCGCTGGCCGGTGTGCCCGTCGACTACGTGTTCATCGGCTCGTGCAGCAACAGCCGCCTGTCGGACCTCGAAGCTGCCGCTGCGGTGATACGGGGCCGGCGCGTGGCCACAGGTGTCAGCGCCTGGGTGGTGCCGGGCAGCCAGGGCGTCAAACGCGCCGCGCAGGAACGAGGGCTGCACCGTGTGTTTCTCGAGGCCGGTTTCGAGTGGCGCGAGCCGGGCTGTTCCCGCTGCGTCGCAACCAACGAGGAGTACATTCCGCCCGGCAAGCGCTGCATCTCGACCTCCAACCGCAACTTCGTGGGGCGCCAGGGACCCGGCGCGCGCACCCACCTGGCGAGCCCTGCGATGGCCGCCGCGGCTGCGGTGACCGGAACCATCACCGACGTCAGGGAGCTGCTGTGATGGAGCGGTTCGAGCAGATCCGCAGCCTGGCCGTGCCGCTTCTGGCGGCCAACGTCGACACCGACATCATCACACCCATGCAGCGGCTGACCGGCGCCAATGCGCGCCCGCTCGCCGACTATGCGTTCGAAGCGTGGCGCTACGACGACGGCAATGCAGACAGCGGCGCGCCGCGCCCGGACTTTCCACTCAACGACCCGCGCTACTCGGGTGCGCGCATTCTGCTCACGGGCGAAAACTTCGGCTGCGGCAGCTCCCGGGAGTCGGCACCCCAGGCGCTGCACGATCTCGGCCTGCGCTGTCTCATCGGCACCAGCTTCGGCGACATCTTCTTCAACAACTGCTTTCAGCGCGGCATCCTGCCGATCGTGGTCGACGCCGGCACGCTGGATCGTCTGGTCGCCGACCCCGGACCCCTGACCGTCGACCTCGCTACCACGACCGTGCGCACCAGCGACGGGGCAGCGATCCGCTTTGCGGTGAACCCGCTGCGCCGGGAGTCGCTGCTGGAGGGGCTCGACGACATCGCGCTGACCGGCAAACGCGAGGCGCTGATCGCCGCATTCCAGGACCGTGACCGGACCGACCGGCCCTGGGTGTACGCCCCATGACCACCGTCGCCGTGATCGAGGGCGACGATGCGGCGCCTGAAGCGGTGCGGCCGACCATCGATCTGATGGACCGTCTAGGGCTCGGCATCGAGTGGGTCTATCCGCTGGTGGGCGAGGCTGCGCAGGCGCAGCTCGGCTCACCCTTCCCCGCCGCCAGCCGCGCTCTGATCGACGCTGCCGACAGCACGCTGTTCGGTGCCACCAGCGGTACCTCCGGTGCGGCCCTGTTCTATCTGCGTTGGGGCAAGGCGACCTACGCGAACGTTCGCCCCTGTGCCTGGCTGCCCGGCGCCCGCTCACCGCTGAAGCATCCCGATGGCATCGACTTCGTGATCGTGCGGGAGAATCTCGAGGACCTGTACGTCCGTGCCGAAGGCGAGCTTGCGGACCTGGTCGAGCCGGCGCCGGTGGGCGCGACGATCCGCCGGTCGGTGAAAGAACTCGGCGACGGCCGTTACGCCATCAAGGCGATCACCCGGGCAGGATCCGAACGCGTGATCCGGTTCGCCTTCGAGCTGGCGCGGCAACGCCGCGCCGAAGGCCGAGGCCCAGGCCGGGTCACCGCCACCGCCAAGTACAACATGCTGCCGAAGACCGACGGTCTGTTCCGCGATGTCGCCCTGACCCTGGCCGACGAGTACCCGGACATAGCGCTCGAGTGCTTCATCGTCGACGACTTCGCCTGCCGGCTGATTCGCGAACCCCAGCGGTTCGACGTGGTGGTGACGCCGAATCTGTACGGAGACATTCTGTCCGACGCCGCCGCCGGCCTGGTGGGCGGCCTGGGGCTTGCCGCCAGCGGCTGCTACGGCGCCGACTATGCCTACTTCGAATCTGCCCACGGCACCGCGCCCGACATCGCCGGGCAGCACGTCATCAACCCCACGGCGACCCTGCTGTCGG
>JAWKZP010000028.1:0-32899 GCA_041395905.1 Pseudomonadales bacterium | reverse complement strand
GTCACTACCCACTCCAACGTGCTACGGGGGCTGCACCTGCAACTGCCGCCGTCCACGGAAGGCAAGCTGGTTCGTTGCGTGAAAGGGCATGTCTACGACGTTATTGTGGATGTTCGCCCGGATTCGCCATCCTACCTTCGGCATCTTGGTATCGATCTTCGTGGCGAGGAGGGCACGGCGCTGTTCGTACCCAGTGGCTGTGCGCATGGATTCGTGACGCTTGAGCCGGACTGCCATGTGCTCTACGAAATGACCGATTTCTACCGACCTGAGTTGGGCCGGGGATTTCGCTGGAACGACCCCGCGTTTGCCATCGAGTGGCCGGTGGCGAACCCGGACGGACACGAGCGAGATCTGACGTATCCAGACTTCGATCCTGACCTTGTGCGAGCGTTCGAGGGACGCGCGTGAACGGTAGGGACATGTATGCTCTGGCGGAGCGGCTCTACCCGATCTGTCGCAGCATCACGGGCTACGGACTGCGGCAAACACTGGAGATCATGGCTGGTGCCGTGCCTCTCGAAATCGAGGGCGTCGCCTCAGGCACGCGGGTATTCGATTGGCAGGTGCCCGACGAGTGGCGGCTGGACGCGGCCTATATTCAGACTCCGGATGGCGAACGCATAGCCGACGTCGATCGGCATTCCCTGCACCTGATGAGCTACAGCCTGCCGGGGCGCCGAACGCTTACCCTGCCCGAATTGCTGCCGCACCTGTATTCGCTTCCGCAGCACCCCGAATGGATTCCCTATAGAACGTCCTATTACGAACCGGACTGGGGCTTCTGTTTGCCGCACCAGCGCCTGTGCGCCCTGGTCGACGGTACCTATGAGGCTGTGATCGAGGGTGACCTGTCACCCGGCGAACTCAACTACGGCGAGCTGCTGATCCCTGGGCGCAGCGATCGCGAAGTGCTGTTCTTCTCCCATGCTTGCCACCCGTCCCTTGCAAACGACAATCTTGCGGGGCTGGTCACCACGTGCGCGCTCGCTCAGCGTTTGTTGTCGATGAGCACTCGTCGCTACAGCTACCGATTCGTGTGGGCTCCGGGGACGATTGGCTCCATCGTGTGGCTGGCTCGCAATCAGGCTCGGCTACGCGAGATCAAAGGGGGGCTCGTAGCTGTGCTGCTCGGTGACAAAGGGCAGCTTCAATACAAACCCAGTCGAAATGGTGATTCTGAGATAGACGCTGCGGCGGCATATGTTTGCGGACGTCGGGGCGGACGGGTACGCGAATTCGAACCTTACGGGTACGACGAGCGGCAGTTTGCGTCGCCCGGAATTGCGCTTCCGGTGGGCAGGCTGACGAGGACACCGAATGGTGAGTATGCGGAGTATCACACGTCTGCTGACGATCTCTCGCTGATCCTTCCCGAACAGCTCGAGGCATCGCTCGATGCCCTGTCGGAGTTTGTCGACGTGCTTGAGCACAACCGCCGATACGTGAATCTGCAGCCGTACTGTGAGCCTCAGCTTGGGAAACGGGGGCTTTATCGCAAAGGCGGTGGAGAGGCGTTGCCTGATCGCAACATAGCCATGCTGTGGGCACTGAATCAGTCGGACGGAAAAACGCCGCTGCTCGACATCGCCGAGCGCTCCCAGATTCCATTCAGCGTTTTGAGGGATGTGGCTGCTGAGCTGGAGAGCTCACATTTACTGGAGGGTCGGGGCGATGCGGAGGAGGGCAGCGACTCATGATGGCGTGGCGGGGGCTGGAGGGGCTCAGAACGGTACTCTGCCTGGGCGCACACTGCGACGATATAGAGATTGGCTGCGGCGGGCTGCTCCAGTGTCTTCCGGCCGGTATTGAGCTGCATGCGGTCGTGTTTTCCGGAAACGAGATCCGGGAGGCAGAGACTCGGCAGGCGATCAGCCAGCTCGCGGGCCAGACTTCGCTGTCGATTGCGGTTCAAAACCATCCCGACGGCCGATTTCCGTCCGCCTGGGAATCGATCAAGCGCGACTTCGAGGCGCTGAAGACAGATCTGAACCCTGATCTGATACTCACTCACCATCGCCAGGACAAACATCAGGATCACCGGGTGGTCGCGGAGTTGACATGGAACACCTGGCGAAATCACACGATTCTGGAGTACGAGATTCTCAAGTACGATGATGACCTGAGCACGCCAAACGTGTTCCTGCCGCTCAAGGACGCGCAGGCTACGAAAAAAGCTGGAGTGGTGGTATCCACTTTTCGGTCCCAGGCGGGAAAGGCGTGGATGACGGAGGACGCGTTACTTGCATTGATGCGTGTCCGCGGAGTCCAGGTTCAGGAGCGCTACGCGGAAGGCTACTACGCGCCCAAGCTGAGAATCTGAGGAGCGATCGTTGGCGAGACCTGCCGTGAATGGTGTCAGAGCCGAGGATCGACGTCGCTGGGCGCCTTATCGAGACGCCACTGTGGTGGTCACCGGCGGGAACGGTTTTATCGGGCGCGCCGTGAGCAGCCTGTTGATCGAGGCGGGTGCTGAGGTTCACTGGATCTCGCGCTCCGCTGGGGTCGATACGCGCGTCCGCACCCATAGGGCAAATGTCGCCGAGCGGGATGCGTCTCGTCGGATCCTGGCGCAGCTTCGTCCCGACTATGTTTTTCACCTTGCCGGCAGGACCAACGCGGACAAGGCCTATGAGCACGTCTGGCCAACGTTCGACACCAATGTCGCAGGCACCCTCAATGTGCTCGCGGGCACACTCGAAGCCAATCCTGCATGCCGGGTCGTCTGCTGCGCGTCAATGGAAGAGCTCTGGGGGACGACCATCGGCGCCAGCTCGCCATATGGCGTGTCAAAGCGGGTGGCTTCCATGTACGTCGCCATGTTCGCCGCATTGTACGATCTGGCGGCGATGTCGCTTCGGCCATTCTTCGTGTACGGCCCGGGTCGACAGCCGGAGGGGAAGCTGTTGCCTTACGTCATCAACGAGCTGGCAGCTGGGCGGATGCCGGCACTCCGATCGGTCGATCGGGCTATGGACTGGGTATATCTCGACGACGTGTCCAGAGCGTTTCTGCACGCGGGGCTCAGCGGCCGGTCCCCCACCGATGACCCTGTCGATATCGGTTCCGGGACCCTCACCCGGATTGGTGACGTGGTGCGGACGGTTGCGGAAATCATGGGACGGCCACTAATCGAAGCGGCCCCGGTGGCGGATGGGCAACTGCGAGAACTTTCTCCAGCCGCCGACACCAGCCTGGCGCACCGCACGTACGGCTGGCAGCCGCTAACGGATCTGCGCTCCGGCCTCGAGGCTACGGTCGAGTGGTATCTGGGGCAGCGCCTATAATCCACTTGGCAATACGAGCGGTCGAGGCCCTTGCAGCATGCGCTACCTGATTAAAGTTGCGATCGTCGTCCTCCTAATCGGGGCGGTCGGCGCATTCGCCGCGCTCACCCTTGTTCCGGATCTGCGCTGGCGGGTGCATGTGCTCCCGTTGTCTGCGACCGGTCAGATTCCTGATGTGTCCTTCGGACAGTTGCTGCGCATGATCGTCCCTGGAAGCGGCTATTACGTTAAGGCGCTGGCCGAAACTCGAAACCCTTACTACTCGATTCGCAACCCGACTGAAGGCGCGGATTCGGTAGCAGCGGGGGAAAGGTTGTTCAATGCGCAATGCGCGACCTGCCACGGCCCTGAAGGCGTGGGAGCTTCCGCCCCCGCCTTGTCGGGCGATGCGTACCGTCACGGCGACAGTGACTGGGCGATCTTTCGGACCGTCTCGCTTGGCGTGCCAGGCACCGCAATGGCGTCGCAGGCGCTCGAAGAGAAGCAGATCTGGAACATCATCGCCTATCTGCGAGAATTGCGGCTCTCCAAGGAAGACGCACCACGTACCTCTTCCTATGAGATCGTTCCCGTTACGGCACAGCGCCTCAAAGAGGATGATTCCGAACCAGACAACTGGCTTGGCTACAACGGCGGGTACTCGGGCCATCGCTACAGCCGCCTGAATCAGGTCAACCGCGAGAACGCCGGCAGTCTGCAAGTGAAGTGGATTCACCAGTTCTCGGGCGATTTGTCAATCGTGGAAACCAGCCCCATTGTCAACGGCGAGGTGATGTACGTCACCGAACCCCCGAACACGGTGCACGCGCTCGACCCTGCGTCGGGGCACACCTATTGGACCTATCGGCATCACAACGACGACAACCTGGCTCTGTGCTGCGGTGCGGTCAACCGCGGTGTGGCCGTGTACGGCGACACTGTCTATATGGGGACGCTGGACGCCCATCTGGTCGCCCTGGACGCGGCCACGGGCGCGCTGCGGTGGGAGGCCAAGCTGGCGGAGCATGAGCAGGGAGTGTCCATCACATCGGCCCCCCTCGTCGTGGGAGATCTCGTGATCGTGGGCTACGGCGGGGGAGATTTGGGCTCTCGCAGTTTCATCGACGCACTCTCTGCCTCCGATGGAACCCGGAAATGGCGCGTCTACTCGATACCCGGGCCGGGTGAACCGGGCAACGAGACCTGGAGTGGAGACTCCTGGAAGACCGGTGGCGCGGCCACGTGGTTGACGGGCGTGTACGACCCGGATCTGGACCTGATCTACTGGGGTATCGGCAACCCGGGCCCGGACTACCAGGGCGATCTAAGAAAGGGTGACAACCTCTATTCCAACAGCGTGCTGGCGCTCCGCCCGGAATCCGGCGAGCTGGTGTGGTACTTTCAGTTCACTCCGCACGATGAGCGCGACTGGGACTCGAACCAGATACCGGCACTAGTGGATATGCCCTGGAAAGGGGTGGACCGTAAGCTGATGCTCTGGCCCAACCGAAATGGCTTCTACTACGTGTTGGACCGTGCCACCGGCGAGTTTTTGCAGGCGACGCCGTTCATGCCGCAGAATTGGGCCGAAGGAATTGACGAATCTGGTCGTCCCATCGAGAAGCCAGATATGGCCGTATCAACGCGCGGCGTGGCCACCTGGCCGGGTGTAATCGGCGCGATCAACTGGCAATCGCCCACGTTCAGCCCTCGCACCGGACTTCACTATCTGCCGGTCCTTGTCTGGGGGCAGATGATATACAAACATCCGACGCCTTCGGACTATCGTCCGGGATACCTTTTCTTGGGGGTGAGGCGCGTCCTATTCCGGGAGTAGATCTGTACTACTCAGTACGGGCGATTGATCCGAGCAGCGGGACGGTTGTGTGGAGTCACGACCTGCCCAAGCGCCCCGACTGGTGGAAGACCGGCGGTTTGGTGAGCACGGCAGGCGACATCGTGTTCGGTGGGGACGACACGCAATTGTTCGTTCTGGACGCGCTTACCGGCGAAGCGCTTTGGAAGCTGGATGTGGGAGGGCGCATCAACGCCTCGCCCATCACCTATTCGGTCGCGGGGGAGCAGGTTTTCGTGCTCGCGGCGGGGCGGTCGCTGATTGCGGTCAGTCTGCCGCCGGCGCCTGAGGCGCAACCGCCGGAAGTGGCTGGTCCGGACTCATAGCCAACGCGTTAAATGCTGTAGCCGGTGCACCTGGCTTTGCCAGCCGCGGCACGCTGTCTGGCCCAAAGGCTTCGAAGCCGTGGGGCGCGATGCGGAACAGACGATAGCCACACTGTACCAGGAAGGCAGCCAGCGCCTCGAGCGAAGCGCGGCTCTCGGCAAACTCGATGATGAGCATCAGTCGCTCAGAAGTGCTAAGCAGGTCTTGAACGGTGGCGAGCACGGTAAGTTCCGCGCCCTCAATATCCATCTTGATGAGATCGATTCTATCGATGCCGGTTTTGGCCAGATAACCTCTCAGCGTGGTGCTGGGCAGACGAACGACTTCGTAGCTGTAGACGTCCCGCGGCTCGACCAGCGAGTTGACGGAAGCGTCTGAGGCTCGGAAGAAACTTACTTCGCCTTCAACGTCGCTCAAAATGGTGGCGTTGACGGTGACGTTGTGCAGATGATTGAGTGCAATGCTCCGTTCTATCCAAGATGCAAGCGCCGGTTCGGCTTCGAACGTATGAACCTGGCCTTTGGGGCCAACCAGACTGGAGGCGTACAGAGAATAAATGCCCGCATGGGCACCGGCGTCGAGCACGGTCATCCCCGGCTTGATCAGCTGATCCAGTAGATGCAGCGTCTCCGGTTCGTAGTCGCCGCTTAGGATCTCATCGCCTACCTGATCGCACCAGGGAACGATGATGGTCAGCCCGTTCGGTAACTTCGCGCGAACCGGTACCCGCACGAAATAGCGCTGAACCAAGTTCCGCATTAGCCAATGGCGGTACCTTTTCAGACCAAGCGTCACCCAGGCACGCGCGCTCCAGTTGGTCAGAACCTTTGCCAGCGTGGGATGGCGATCGCCAAACTGGATTAGCATTGCGGAAGGGCTCATTCTAAGGATCTTCCCGTTGGCCTGTTCTCATCCGACGTTTGGAGGATCTTTACAATTTCAAGTATTGACTCTACGGATAGTTATGAGCATAGGCCAGGCTCAAATGTAATGCGGTCGTGAGGATCTGGCGTTTACAGATCCCGCATTGTCGCCCTCGCTTATGCCTGTAATCTGGTCATTTGTCGAATTTGGTATGACGGGCCGCACCCGTCATCTGTGGTTGCATGCTGTTTAACTCGACCGAATTCATCCTGGTGTTCCTGCCGGTGACGTTGACGGGATTCCTGCTCCTGCGCAGATTTTCGCGCGGCGTTGCACTGGGGTGGCTGATCCTGGCGTCGATCGCGTTCTACGCCTGGTGGCGCCCGATCAATCTTCTGATCATCATTCCCTCAGTTCTGGTGGATTTCGCCCTCGCCAGGCTGATGGTCTTGTGGGCTGACAAACCATCTAGAGCGATCTGGCGAACTGGGTTGCTGGTAGTCGGGTTGGTGCTGAACGTAGCGTTGCTTGGGTACTTCAAGTACACGACGTTCTTCCAGATGGCCGCGAACGATATCATCGGAACGAACTTTACGCTCACGCATGTCGTGTTGCCCCTTGGACTCTCGTTCATCACGTTTCAGAAGATCGCATTTCTCGTGGATGTCCATGGCGGGCAGATCGAGCGATTTTCGTTTCGCGAATACTGTCTGTTCGTCCTGTTCTTTCCCCAGGTCATTGCCGGCCCTATCGTGCATTTTCGCGAAATGATGCCGCAGTTCCGGAATCTTCCACGCAGACTGGACGTCCCGTTGCTAACAGCAGGGGTTGCGTTGTTCGTTATAGGTCTGTTCAAGAAGGTCGTGCTCGCGGATAGCATGGCTGAGCACGTGAACCCGATCTTTCAATCAGCAGGCCTGGATGGTGCGCCATCGCTGATTCCGGCCTGGCTGGCTGCACTTGGTTTTACCACTCAGATCTATTTTGACTTTTCTGGCTACAGCGATATGGCGTCCGGACTGGCTCTGTGCGTAGGCGTAAGACTACCACTCAACTTCGATTCGCCCCTGAAGGCGACCAACATCATTGACTTCTGGAGCCGATGGCACATTACACTCACGCGATTTCTCACCGCCTACGTTTACAATCCCTTGGCGCTGTCAGCCACACGACGGCGATTGAAACGTGGCAAGCCGGGGCTGGCTCCGAAACGCTTTAGCGCCGGTGCATTCGCCTCGGTGCTCGCGGGACCTACCTTGTTTACCATGTTCATCTCGGGATTCTGGCATGGCGCAGGATACATGTTCATTCTCTGGGGATTGCTACACGGTGGTTACCTCGTCGTCAACCACCTGTGGAGACGTCTCGGACCCCGCGTGTGGATGGACGAGGAACGCTACGACTTATTTATGAAACCGGTGGGATTAATCTTGACCTTCTTTTCCGTCGTGTTGGCTATGGTCGTGTTTCGGGCACCCAATATGGATGTGGCATTGCAGATCTTCCGGGGGATGCTTGGTCTAAATGGGTTAGAACTCCCTCGTTCTCTAGTCGACATGCTTGGCATTGCAGGACAACTGCCAAGCTTCGTTGGTGTCACATCAATTTCTCTACAGGCGATCGGAGCCCTGGCAGCCTTGCTGGGAATCGCAATGCTTCTGCCAAACTCCATGCAGTTCACCGCACGTTATACCCCAGTGCTTGGAGTAGAACGCCCGTCAAGTGAATCTCGTATTCTCTACAGGCTGCTGGACTTTCAACCTAGCGTGGTATGGGCCCTCATTATGAGCTTGCTCGCGCTCGTGGCTTTCGCGCGATTCGGTGGGCCCAGCGAGTTTCTCTACTGGCAGTTCTGAGAGCTTGATGTTCAGCAAGCGCCCAGCTTTGTTTCTACTAATCGTGCTCCTTACGATCGCCGGTGGTCTTGCCTATCACCTGCGGACTGAGGGCATCTTTGCATGCGATGGGTCGGTGTACGGTGACCGCCGATACCTCGCCTACTGCAATTCCGTAGCATTCCTCAACTACGATCAGGGGGCGTTTTGGTACAGGCTGGAAGAAGAAGCCTATCAGAACGCAGTGCGCGCGGAAGTGCTGTTCGTGGGCAACAGCAAGACGGAGTTCGCGTTGTCGACCGAGGAGACTGATCGATGGTTTTCCGATCATTCCATCTCTTACTTCTTGTTCGGCTTCGCTCACAACGAAACCGTGGTTTTTTTCGAGCCGATCCTAAAAGCCATGCAGCCACATGCACGAGCCATCATTGTGCACGTCGACCAGATGTTCGAAGATCGCGAAACACCGCCGATGCAGATCATCCACGACGATCCGGCTGCCGAGCGGATATTCCGTACTAAGCGTCTGTGGCAGCCCGTACACCGATCCTTCTGTACAGCGTTTCCGGCGGCATGCGGTCAGCATTTCGGTTTACATCGAGACACGACCAATGGTCAGTGGTTGTTCTCTGGCACGGAAGGACGTCTTGATGAGCCCGTTCAGGTAGGCGTAGGTGAAGCCATTGAGCGGGACCGATGGGCCGGCAGACAGCATCGGGCAGAGCGTTTCGTCCAAAGTCTCCCGGTCGATAGAAGTTGTGTGATCCTAACCTTGATTCCTTCGCTGAACACAAGAGTAGACGAGGCCGAATCACTTGCTGCCTTCCTGAACATGCCACTGATCTCTCCAAGAGTTCAGGGCCTGACGTCGTTCGACAGGAATCATCTGGATGAACGAAGTGCTTCCATTTGGTCCACAGCGTTCCTTAATGCTGCGGGCCCGCGAATCGAGCGTTGTGTTAAAGGCGTGCACTAAACCAAAATCAGCGCGTTCCCGCGGCACCAGCAATCGACGCGCCTGGCTGACGCAGCCTCTGGTTGACAGCTCCGCGATAGACGGAGTTCCGCGCTCGGACGCTCCGGCGCTCGGTGTGCACGGCGGGCATGTCGGTCATATCTGGCGAACGGGACTTTCTCCATGCTCTGGACGCGTAGACCGGAGAAGTTCCGTGGAGGAAGAATCTGTGGGCATCAATTCACGCAGCCCCGTGACTTACGTGAGCAACGGCAAACAGCGCATTGCAGTGGTTGCCGGACGTTCGCTATACACTCTGTCGGTGCCCTAGAACAGCCGACGCGCACCCACCAGGGCATATCGCAGGCCAACGGTGAATCCCCACACGTCGTAGTCGATCGGAGCGACATCCTGTTTGCGCTTCTGGTACTCGACGTCGAGATGAGCGCTGAGCTTGCGTGTGACGTCAAAAGCGGTCCGGATTCCGGTTCTCAGTTCGTCGTACTGGTCATCCGCATCGACAAACTCGACGCGGCTCAAGGCGCTGTAGAATGCCACCGTCAGCCCGGGGCGCACCTCTCGACTGAGATCCAGTGTCACCGATGCACGTTTCTCGTCACGTGGGATGTCTTCGTAGTCCGAACGCGAGGCGTCCAGGCCTATCGAAACGGTGGTGCCACTGAACTCCGTGGAGATGTTCGCGTAGGCGCTGTCCTCTATGAAGAGTTCGCTCAGTCCGGACGTCTGCTCGCCCACCTGGCCCCCGAATGCTCCCAGTCCTCCGAACGGATTGTTCGTGTTGTCCTGGAATTGGTGACTGTAGCCGATGCTGCCGGTCGTGATCTCGGAAAACGCATACGTGAGGTCGATGTCGCCGGTGACGCCGGAAGCCGTATCCCGGCTCAACTCCCGATCGTTGGTCGTGTAGCCTATGCCCGCGGTCAGCGAGCTCTGGCGGCGGGTAGCGGAGTAGGCGAGACGTCCCGACCACGACTTGTAGTCTGGTGCCAGCGGATCGTCGAAGTCGACGGTCGATCGGGTTCCGCTGAGCGAAAGCGTCGAGGTCTGCGTCAAGGGCACGTTGTACGCGGCCGACGCCATCGTACGGTCGCTATCTGTCTCGGAGGTGTCAGCCGCAAGGTGCTCTACACGATACGAAAGCTCGATGGTGTGCGCGCCGATGCTGGGCACTGTGGCGCGTGCGCCGGCGCTGGTCCTGCCGACAACCTGTCTATTATTGAAGTCATCTGGCAATTGGCTGTCGATGACGGTTTCGGTGCGGGAATCCTGAATGTCGAAGACTAACGCATCGGGAATCGCGCGCCATTCAAATCCGCTCGAACCTACGCTCACGGTGTCGTCGTCGAACTCCGATTTCTGGTGAATGCGCCGGAACACAGAGTAGGCACCATTGAGGGTGTAGCGCTCGCCTTCGTGCACCGCCGCGATATCCACGCCCGGTTCGTGGCGCCATTCGCTGATCTCGTCATCCGACGTGCGACGGATGTTGGTCGAGTACTCACTATCGTTCGCAACCGCGACATCCAACTCCAGCGCATACGCCTGGCCGGTTGCCAGCAGCAGGGTCCACGCCGCGCCCGTACGAAGCCCGATTTTGACATGCATCGCTTGCTGCTCCGTTAGAAGATGCGTTCCGGAATGGTGATGATGTCACCGGGGCGCAACGAGTAGTTCGTCGACATGTCGCCGCGGTTCAGAATGCGGTCGAGGCGAACCCTGATGCGCTCGCCGTTTCGGTACAGAACCGTCTTGCTCGAATTCGCAAACTCGTTCGGACCACCGGCCTCGAGCACGACGTCCATTACGGTCATGCCCGCGCGATAGGGGAGGGTCTGTGGTGCCTCGACGGCACCTGTGACCCGCACTCGGGTCAGATATTCCGCGCTGCCCATGCCGACAACCGTCACCGTAACGATCGGATCGCGCACGTATTCGCTCAGCTCGGTTGCGATGACGCTCGCGACTTCTTCTGGCGTCTTGCCCCCGACCATGATGTCGCCCGCAACCGGCACCGTTATCTTTCCGTCCGGCCGCACGAGCACTGCGGCAGAAATGTCGTCGTGCTGGTAGACGTCCACGGCGATGTTGTCACCGATCCCGATCTTGTATTCGTCAGCGAAGGCGGGCTCTGCGTCCGGCTCCGGAGGGGGTGCCACGGTTCCGGACGTGCAGCCAAACACCAGCCCGAGAAGTACGGACAGGATTCCCAGTCTTAGCGCATTCATTGGATCTCCAGATTTCCCCTAAACGATCAGGATACCGGGTCGGAAGCCACGACGAGCTTAACGAAGCTCCCGTCCTCAGACATCGGAGTGGCGGTCACGCCGAATTCAGTCTGCCAGCGGCGCACCACGGCCTGTTCTTCGAGCCGCTCGATGTCATCGAGCAAGATAGCACAGCCCGGACGCAATCGACGCCCCATGACCGGCATGAGCCCGTAGCGTCCGCCAGGCGTATCGCTGGGAGGTCCATCGCAGACCACAGCGTCGAATCCGGCCTGTGGGAATTCACAGCTGCGCACGTCGTACCACGAGTACGTGCCGTGAGTGACGATGGGAGCGTTCAGCACATGCACGTTGTCTAGCTCGTATCGAGCCAGCACCTTGCGAATCTTCGCCGACCACTCGGGAAGATGCTCCAGGCTATAGAGTTTGGTGCCGTTGCCACGGGAAGCCATCCCGATCAGTATCGTCGTAAGTCCTGTGCCGCATTCCAAAATCGATAATGAGCCGGGTACCGTAAGGCCGATAGCCGCCGAGAGATACTCCGCGTCACCGGACCAGCCAGCGTTGCTCCAGCTCCATATCAGGCGGTCCAGTAGTTGATGGTCCTTAGCTGCGATCTCGGGGGCCAGCTGATTGAGTCGGCGAAGACAGGAGTGGAGCACGTATTGTTTGTGTCGGTTCCGTAGACTCACTTTGATCGGGTGAGGAATGTATCGCTTGGCTGTGTCTAGCAGCAAATGGAAGTGCTCCGTGGGCAAAATTGAATTCGCATAATAAATATTATGTTAAATAATACCCGTCACTTTGCGAGCCGTGCCGTTTCTCGAATGATGTCGCCCACCGTTTGGAAGGACTCCACATCCGACACCTTGAACTTGACGTCGTACTTCATTTCCACCGCGACAATGAAGTTGACGTAGTTGAACGAATCCCAACCGTCTACTTCGTCACGGGTCGTCTCCATGCCTAGCTCGATGCCATCATCAAACAGAATGCCTCTCAGGATATCAGTGAAGTCCTCCAGAATTTCTTGCTGAATCAACGCATGGGCTCCCGGTTGATATGAGTTGACATTGGATGAAACTCCGCGACAGTCAGGCACCATGGACTCTCTGCGCTGGTCGCCGAAGAATTTCGGAACCCGAGCTCTTCAAACAGGTTGGCGATTACACCATTTCGCTCCGTTGCCACAAACTGAGCTCGCACTTCCGATACACCACGCGCGTTGGCGGTCTCTATCAATGCGTTCATGATTTCTCGCTCGAACTGGCGCCCGAACACTCGACAACTCATCACCCAGCTATCTATGCGCAGCACACACCCGTTGTTGCAGATACTCGACAGCAACACACTTACCAAACCGTTGTCACCAAACCTGTCCGCAAGCCGAAAGTACAAGGCGTCACGCGCGGGATCGTCAATGTATGCCTGCACCTCCTCGAGCTGAAATCGTCGGCCCGTGGTATTGAACTGGTTGGTCTTGTTGATCAGTTGCACCGCCCGCGGCAGTTCCGTCGGGCCCACAGACCCGAACGTCATGGTCATCGACAAGCCGCTCAAGAATTCGTCCAGGGATTGCGACCCGTCCTGCAGTGCCGCCCTTCTGCCGTTTGCCAGGTACTGATTGGCGCGTTCGGTATCATCGGTCGTAAAGCTTGTGGCCTCGAAATAGCCTTCGCGAACCAGACAGTCCACGTACCCCGCAGGATCCTCGGTGAGCTCTGGAACTGCGACGGCCGGCAGGCTTTCCCTGACGCGCGCCCGCTCGGCGGGATTGTCGTCGAGAAACACCAGGCTATCGACCCCGATGTTCAAATGCTCCGCAATTGCAAGCAGGTTTGAGGATTTATCGTTCCAATTGGCGACGAACACTGCAATGTCATCAAGTGAAAGCAACATCTCAGGATGCTGTTCGAACACACCACGGGCCACGGATTCCTCATTCTTGGAACAGATCGCCAAAATGATGCCGCGCTCCTTGAGTTGCTTTGCGTAGCGCTGCAGGTGGAGGTGAGCCTCCCCCCGCGCGCTACCCTCACCGAGCACAATCCCGTCCAGTCCGTCGTCACCGATGACGCCGCCCCACAGCGTGTTATCGAGATCCAATACAAGGCACTTGCGAGATAGACCACGCTCAGCACCTACGATTCTCGCTACGAGATCACCATAGCTGTTGGCTGCTGCCGGCGAGATTTCCAGCTTGCCCTGCAACCAGCGATTCAAGTCGAACCAGTGGGATGTGCCTTCGCGACTGCTCGCAAGCGCGATATCGAGCAGCAGTACCTCTTCCTCTCTGACAGCCTCAAGGAGGCGGTGATTGAGTTCGTAGAGGACTCGCGCTGGTGAAGCCGGCGCTCTGCGGTCGTAGTTGCCGAACAGGGGCATGGTGACATCCAGATACGACTGTTGAATGACCGATGCGCCCAAACTCCCGCGGATCCGATCCCACAGACCGCGCAATTGATCGACCTCCTTCTCGACAATGTCGCGTACGGCGTTGCTGTCCGCCGATACTGGAACAGCCGACAGAATATCTCTGGCTGAAAGCGAGAGCAGGACATAGTCGGGATCGAATTTTACCAACTCTGGGGACGGCTGAAGGATTTCCTGCCTGTAGAGCCCATAGTCCCCCTTGAAAATCTCGATCCATATTCCCCGACTCAGCGCAGCGACCCGAATCGCCGGTAGGAGATGGTCCGACGTATGCGATGAAAGCAGCGCCAACCGCGATCGAGGAAGATCCGGCATCGACGTTTCAGCTGCTTTCTGAATCGCCTTGTCAAGCTGCAATGTCTGCAGAAAATCCAGAGTTCGATCAACACCCGCGCACAATGACCGCAATGAATGCCACCGGCTACTGGAATCGGCGCACGCGAACGCTTCCTTCAAGTGCGATGAGAATTCGTTTGATGCGACGCGGGACACACGTCCTCCTGAGCAGATTTGTTGGGTGGCTCGATCGCACGACTGGGTTCCGGATACCCGAGGGATCGATCGCCGTTGATACGAACCACGTTCTCGATCGAGTCGATCCGAGCACGAGTTTAAATGCTGCTCATAACCTAATGTAATCTCAAGTGTGAGCAGGTTGTACGTGATGTAGTCATCAGGTTGGGGAGCGCGCCGGCCCGACGTTATCAGTCCCCGTCGTCCTCAGTGGCCTTGGTCTGTTCCCCGCCTCCCCCTGATACTGGCTTGAACCCTGCCCTGATCTGCCAGCCACGGGCTGGCACTGTCTGACGGGTGTATGCGCCAGCGTCCGGTGGAACCCGACGCGCAGTGCCGTCGAAGTCGAAGGCAACGGCGAACTCGGGATCCCCAGCGCCGAGCAAGGAACTCCCACGCGCCGGCACAAGATCAATCGGAGGCTTCCCGCTGAAGTGCCCGTTCACGAAATCTGCACTAATGCCCAACCCCTCGCGATACCCCCCGGCACCGCCGGACACTCCGCCCTGGCCGACGTTGCCGCGCAGAGTCACCAGGTTCCGGTTGCCGCTGATCAGTTTGATCGCAGCGCCTCTGCGGGAGTAGAGGGCATTGTTGGCGATCAGCACGGGACCAGTCACGTTGCGCACATTCACCGCATTGCCGACGTTTACCACTGTGTTGTGTACAAACTCTATGTTGGACGGCCGTCCGGCCTGGTGAGCCTGAAAAACGACCGGGGCTCCCAGAATGACGTTGTTGCGGATGATCGCATCGGCAGCCGACTGCATCGCGTTGTCTTCGCTACCCCACATTACGTTGCCTTCGATGATGTTCGGCGGTCCGTTGCCTGCCGTACTGTAGGTGAGAATGTTCGGATAACGGGTGTCGTGAATGACGTTGTTGCGGATGACGTTGCCGTAGCTCCCTTCTTTCAATTCGATCCCATCACCCTGGACCACGTCGGGGCCATTCGTGTGGTGGATGTAGTTGCCTTCGATCAGGCTGTTGGCGACCCGGCATTCGTCGTGATTGCAGCCGAGGTACATTCCCTCGCCGGTTCCGTTCGTATGATGGATATGATTTCGAACCAGTCGCAGATCACGATACGTTCCTCCCGCATTCGCGCTCAATGCCACGTCTCCCGTGTCGTGAATCTCGCATCCCTCGATGGTGATGTGGCTGGAGTTCATCAGTCGGATTCCGTGGGATCCGCCCGTGATCTCGAGGTCCCGGATTTCCAGGTATTGCGAATCTATGACTTCCATGACGTTGTGGGCGCGGTTGGTCTGGACGATCACAGGCACACCGGGACCCTTGGCTCGGATAACCACCGGCGCGGCTTCCGTCCCGGTGGCGGTCACACGAAATCCACTGTTGAGGGTGTATATGCCGTCCAGCAGCAGAAGTTCGTCACCGGGGGTGAGGCGGCTGATAGCGCTTCGCAGATCGTCGCCTGGGCCTACTTCTATGGCACGGATCGGGCACGAGTGCAGAATCATCGCAAGAAACAGCAATCTGGCGGACATCGATAAATACCTCATAGGACAATGCACTATAGCGTCTGGCACCGCCGCGTCATGCCACGTGCCGCCGCGCGAACTGAGTCGGGCACCTCGGCCAAAGGCCCGGATTCCCCGAGTATGCGTGTCACTGCTCCCACGATCGTCCTGAAATTGCCTTACAACTGAATCAATCAATCAGGCGCGATCTGTAGGAAAATGCGGCGCTAACTCGGCAGCGCAGTAGCCCATCCGCCGTGGCGCACATTCGAATCGCCCGTCACTACATTCACACGCCCATCGTTCTGATGTCGGTGAGCGAATTCGTGCTCATCGTGTGCGCGGCATATTTCGGCTACTGGCTGCGGTTCGGCGTGGTGCCTGGCATCGAGTATCTGATTCCGGGTGTCACCTTCGGGCTGTTCCTGGTGATCTGCATGATCGCGATGGGTGTGTACGAGGCCCGAATACGGGAAGGCTACGCGGCCATGATGCTGCGCACCGGCGTGGCGATATTCCTGCTGGGGTCGGTTGCGACGGCCGTTCTGTCTTACGCGCTTCCCGGGATGGCCATCGGTCGCGGCGTTCTCCTGCTATCCGGGGTCGCCGCGTTCGTGTTCGTGGCTATCTGGCGCTGGTTGATGTCGGGTGTGCTGACCGAAGAGTCCCTGAAGCGGCGGGTGCTTGTCCTGGGGACTGGCCATCGGGCCTCGAAGATTGCTTCCCGCATGCGCCGTCGGTCTGATCAGCGCGCATTTCAACTGGTTGGATTCCTCGAGCTGGCGGGACATCCGGGCGCCAACGAGGTTGCGCAGTTCGGCGCCAACGTGCTGCACACCGATCTGCCGCTGGATGAGTTCTGCCGGGAACGTGACGTTCAGGAGGTCGTGGTGGCCATGGATGAACGTCGCCGGAATCAGGATGCGTCCGGCGGCATTCCTCTGGATGAACTCATGGAGTGTCGCCTTTCGGGCATCAACGTCTGCGACGTGCAGCAGTTCATCGAGCGCGAGGCGGGCAAGATCGACGTCGATCTGCTGCGGCCGTCCTGGATGGTATTCTCAGACGGATTCATCACGACCTCCTGGCGGGCATTTACCAAGCGCACTTTCGACCTGCTGGCGAGTTCCTTCCTGCTCCTGCTGGCGTGGCCGTTCATGCTGTTGACCGCGCTCTTCGTATGGATCGAGGGACGTTTCCGAGACCCGATTTTCTACAAGCAGGAGCGTGTCGGCCTGGATGGCAAACCGTTCCGGGTCATCAAGTTCCGCAGCATGCGCACAGATGCTGAAAAGGACGGCAAAGCCGTGTGGGCCAGCCAGAACGACCCGCGCATTACTCGCGTCGGCGCGTTCATCCGCAAGACCCGGCTCGATGAGCTGCCGCAACTGCTGAATGTATTCCGGGGCGACATGAGCTTCGTCGGCCCGCGTCCGGAGCGGCCGGTGTTCGTGGAGGAGTTGAACGGTAAGCTGCCCTACTATGCCCAGCGACATCGCGTGAAGCCTGGCATCACCGGTTGGGCGCAGCTCTGCTATCCCTACGGTGCCTCTGTCGATGACGCGAAGGAGAAGCTCCAGTACGACCTCTATTACTTAAAAAACAATAGCTTGCTTCTTGATTTAATCATTCTACTGCAGACCGTAGAGGTTGTTCTCGTGGGCGACGGAGCGCGATAGCCAGCGCTCGAATCGGCGGCAGGCAACTGCCGCAGTGACGCTGCCCGCACCGCGTGGCTCGAGTCGGGCCAATTTCCAGAGCTCGGCTTCGAGCGTAGACTCCTCCCCATGAGCGCCCCCCTGCCCCCAGACCCGGACCCGGCCGAACCCCTGAGCGAAGTTCACTCCTCGCGCCTGCAGCTCATCTGGGACGTGGTCGTGTTTCAGTTCAAGCTCGGCTTCGACGGCCTGCGCGACCTGCTGCTGGTTCCGGCCGCCATCGTCACGGCCATCATGGGATTGGTGGCCGGGGGCGAGGAGCCGGACCGCTACTTCAAGCAGCTGCTGCGGTTCGGACGGCGCTCGGAGCTGTGGATCAACCTGTTCGGCCATCGGCACCACCGCGGCACCTCGGACGAGCTGATGCAGGGGCTGCGCGAGCGCGTGTTCACCGAAGCCCAGGACAATCCCTGGCTGCACAAGGCGGGCACGCACGTCAACAAACACCTTGACGAAATGAACGCCCGCGTCGCAGGCAAGCGCGGCACACGCGAGCCGACCGAGCCGAAATCTGACAGCGAGGACTGATCCCGGCCGTTAGACAGATCCGCCATTGCTGTCTACTTTTCAATGAGTAACAGCTGGTTGTGGCGGATCAATGAGTCGGGCTCGAAATTCTGCCGGCGCCGTGGCGCTGGCCTCAGTCATGCTGCTGCTCGGTGCCTGCGAGAGCAAGCTGGCGTCCCTCACCGACGCCGAGCTGCAGGATCGCATCTATCAATGCAGCATCAATCAGGATCAGAGCCCGGGATTCGCGATTTCCTGCGATAACTACCGGCGCGAGTGCCAGCGACGCCGCGACTCGGGTCGCTACGTGTGCTGAGCACCGCCGCGCTGCTGGCGGTGACGATGGCTGCGGCAGCGGTCAGCGAGCCGATCACGGGCGCGTTCGGGTTGACCTTCGGAGAACCGGTGCCGGATACGCTGCTCGGTGCGAGCATCGGTGATCCCCCCTACCCTGACCCGCCTGCCAATCTGCGCTCGCAGCAGGTCGATCCGCCGGCGGACGCCCGCCCGCTCTGGTACCTCTTCACCCCCCAGGCGTTTCCGGAACGGCTGGACACATCGGACACCCGGTTTCTGGTGCTCGTCGACGGCACCTTCAATCCCGTGCGCATCGTCGCTCAGCGGCCCTCGGCCGACTGTGCCGAAGACCTGCTCTGGTTCACCCGCAGCCTGGCCCGTAAGTACGGCGCGGCCGAGGATCCGTTCGGCGCCGAGCGGGCCGGCTTCGATCGCAGCGCCCGGTTCGCGAGCCCCACCGCTCAGGTGGACGTCTCCTGCGGTCCGCGTCTGCTGGTCGAGTACACGGACGTGGCCGGGTTCACGGCGCTGCAGGCTGCCTGGACGGTCGCCAGTGGCCATGAAGCCGAAACCCGGGCGGCGCTGGAGCGGGCAGCTGAGCGGGTCGCCCAGCAGCGTCTGATTGAGTATGCCGATACGTTCGTGGCTGGCGACCGCTTTCGGGTGGACGGCATCTGGGGCGTCGGCTTCGGATTGCCGTTTACCGGCGCGCTGCCCGAGCGGGTGGATGTCGCAGCGGACGAACCTATGGAGATCCGCCTCGATTCGGCCGAGGCGCCGTTCGATGCCGGGCGTTTCACGCTGACGCTGTCCCCCGAGCGCGAGCCCATCACGCTCACGGGCGTTTTCGAGGATCCCAGCAGTGCGCTGTTTCAGCAGGTAAGCGCCGCGTTCCAGGCAAAGTACGGCGCGCCCATGAAGGACACGGCCGTGCACAAGATCTTCAAGATCAACGGCGACTATCTGGTCACCCGGCGCGATGTGGCACAGCGTGCCCTCTACGTCACGTTCATCGACAGCGCCGCGCGGCGTGCCCAGCGGGAGCGCATGCAGCTGGCCCAGCAGCGGGCGCTGGACGCAGAGCTGCTGCGTTTTCAGGAAGAGACGGCGGGGCTCTGATGACGGCTGATCGGCGCAGCGGGCGCGACCGGCGGCGGGCGGTCCAGCCGATACCCCATGTCGACAGGCGCCGCGGCGAGCGCCGTCAGACCGAGGTGCAGGCGTTCCTCTGGTGCCGGCTGATTCGTGGGGCGCGGGTCGGCTAGGCGCGAGCGCTGGCCACCATGGCCAACTCACGGGACGTGAAAAAACCGGCCTGCTCCAGCTGCTGATTGCACTCTCCGTAGATCGAGCCCATGCGATCGAGCACGAACCGGCTGAACAGGTCATTGACGATGTCCACGGCGTCGTCGTCGAAGTTCAGCGCCTTGAGCGAGCCGACGAAGTGGCAGGCGACCCGAAACGGGCCGATGGGCAGCTCCATCTCGTTGTCGTCCCGGCCGAGCGCGTAAGCCGTGCGCTCGCTCAGGCTCTGCAGGACCCCGCCGAAGTGAGCCGTGCACTTGGCCGCCATGGCCCGCGCTACCTGCTCGTGGGGTGAGCGTGGTTCCTCGCGATCGACGAACCAGGCTTCCAGGCTGCCCTGCATGCCGCGGGCGAAGTTCTGGATCACCTGAGAGCGGCGATGGCGCAGCTCGCGCATGAGGTCGAAATAGGTCTTGCGGCGCCGTTCGTCGGTGCGATAGGCCAGCTCGAACAGGCCGTCTTCGATGTTGGAGTAGAGTCCGTCCATGAGCCTGAGGAGCTCGCCAGTCACCCTGTGGTGCATGGCAGTAAAGACGTTGCTGGGATCGAACTGCTGATCCATCTAACCCTCCGGCGCAACCCAATCTGTCATTTCGTGAGCGGAGTGTAAGCACCGCTCTCGTGCGCCGCGGTGAACGGGTGGTCTGCAGGTGTGCCAAGCACGTCACGAAACGCCGAGCCGCGTCACTCTGAGGTGACCCAACGCGGAAGAATGTGACGCACCGCCCGCGGTGTCGCGGCAGCGCTGCTACGCGGGGACAGCGTTCGACGGAGCTCGCGGTCGCGCGCCGCGATAGAACCTACTGGAGCCGGATCTGGGCGTTGATCAGCCCGGGTTGGCCCTCGGCGTCGATGGAGACGCGCAGCACGCTGACGCCGTTGTTCTCCTGCAGTTGATGCAGCCAGCGCAGCACCTCGTTGAACGGCTGCGCCTGAATCACGACGCTCACGACGTCGTTTGCTTCCGGCTGCAGCCGGTTGAGCGCGATGCCCTGGGCTTCGGCAGAACGTGTGAGAATCGGCAGCAGCGAGCGCCGCCCGCCAGGGGAACCGGTGCCCGCGCGCGCGATCTCGCGCGCGCGGGCCTCGTTTGCGTGCATCCAGTCGAGCAGGCCCTGAGCGTTCTGAAAGCGGTTGGTTTCTACCGTGCGCCAGTCGCTCAGCGGTTTCCAAACGCCCAGCCAGACGACGGTGAGCACAATCGCGGCCGTGAGCACGGCGATCACGCGCTGCTCGCCGCGCTCACGCCCGGCATACCAGCGGCCGATGCCGGAGCTCGCGAAGCGCTGGCCGAGGCTGGTACCCAGGCTCATGTGCCCTGCCCCGCATCACGGATCCGGACTCGTGCCCGCACGCCCTGCTCCTGCTTCTCGGCCGACGTGATGTCCACACTGATGCCCCGCGCAGCCAGCGCTTCCTTGAGGTGATCGAGCTCCTCGTAGCCGCGCAGCAGCACGTCGACGGCGAGCTCGCCGCGTTCGTCGGTGTAGTTGATGCTGAGCACCGTGGCTGTAGCCGCCAGCGAGCCCGCCAGCGCGCCCACCTGATCGACGAACTGGCCCTCCGAGCCGCCGGCACTCTCGCCCAGCCGAGCCTGCATCTGTCTGCGGACATTGGTGACTCGGCGGTCCTGGGGAAAGATTTCGCGATACAACGCTTCGCTGGCAGCTTCGAGCTGGTCCGCCCGATATGACGCATACAGCCCCTGGCTGATCATCAGCACGAGCTCGAGACCCACCAGCACCGCAACCAGCGCAGCCACCGGCCGCCAGCGTGCCCAGTGCGGGCTCACCGGCTGACGCACCTGGTAGGCGCCCTGCAGCAGGTTTATAGGCTGCGACTGAAGTCTCCAGCAGCGAGCCAGAAACTCGAGCCGGCTCTCCGGCGGCTCGCCGTCCAGGTCCAGCCGGGTGATCTCGATGCTCGAATCGAGCTGCCCGCGCTCCATGTCGCTGAGCGCGCCGTACGCTTCGCAGACGGTCTTCGGCTCGATGGCCGCCAGCGCCAGCACCAGATTGTCGCGGTCGACGCTCGCCGACTGCTCGGGCGTGCGCAGCAGCGCTTCGGCATCGCTGAGCACGAGGGTGACCTGGCCCTCGGTGGTGGGCAGCAGCTCAGCCTCCGAGACCACGTAGCCAGGCTTGATCTGCAGAGCCTTCAGGCAATCTAGCCAGCCTTCGAGCAGCTCGCGATCGATCAGATTGCTGCGCGTGGGTGCGCCTGCGCGCAACGGTCCGCTCGCCAGATGCATACGTTCAATGTCGGTGGTGACGAACTCCTCCACGACGTAGGGAAGCGCACGACGGATCTGCCCGATGCTGCGCCCCGGCACCTCGCAGCTCACGCTCAGCACGTCGTCGCTCGGCACGATCACGATGATGTTCTGGGGCTGGCCGACCCAGTCAGTGCCCGGGTCGATGAGGTCCGACAGACCCCTGAAGTCGGCTTCGCCGTTCGCCCGCACGCTGCCGCCGTCCTCCTCGATCAGCCAGCTGGCGCGCACGTCGAAGCCTTCCTCGAGGCGGATGGCCGGTGCGGCGAATCTGATGAAGAGTCTGGGCATGGGGGGCTATCGGTCAGCTGGACGGGGCATCTTCGTCGCTCTGCACGGTAAACAGAGAGCGGAAATCCTTGCCGAAATCCCGGCTGATGAGCGTTATCGAGCCATCGGCGGGATTGCGGCGGATCACGGATGCAAGCTCAGCCAGGGTGTCGTCCACCTGTGCACGTACCTGAATCTCGAAATACTCGCTGGTAACGGTCAGAGCGTCAACGGCATCGGCCAGTTCCGGGAACTCGCTCGTCACCTGGGCGACGCTGGCATAATCGCGTTGCGCTTCGATGAACGGCTCCAGCTGGGCCTCGGACAGCGCGGGATTGAGCGCGGCGAGCACGGCCGCGCTGGCCGTGTTGACGTTGATGCTCAGATCCTCTGTGGGCAGGACACACAGCGTGTTTCCAATCGCCTCCCACATCTCGGGCTCGAAATCGCGCAGCAGACGGAACTCGGAGACGTGTCCCGCAGGCCCGTCGGCAGTACGGTACGGCGGCTCGGCCAGCAGGTACTCGCCATCCTCGGCGCCGAACGCGGTGATGTCCTGATCCGGATCCACCCAGTCCTTCCAGGCATCGGCGAGCGTCTCCGGCAGGTTGCGATTGCGCAGCAGGGTCTTCAGGCGGCTCAGATTGCGCGCCGGATCGGTACCGGCGAGGCTGTTGAGGTTGAAGCAGCCGTTCAGGTCGCGCACCTGCACTTCCAGGAAGCCGTTGTCGATCTCGAACGGCGCCACCGGCTGGGCCCAGGCCTCGAGCAGGGTATCCTTGCTGTTGTCGCCGTCGATCCACTCCTGGGCCATGAGCTGGCGTGCCAGCGCCTCGCCGCCGAGCGCGTAGGAGGTCGCCAGATCGGCCGTGAACGCGAACCGGGCCTGGGCGATCGTGAGGCTGTGGCGCGTCACCAGTTGCCACGCCAGGGCTGCCAGCAGCGCCAGAATGAGCAGCACGCTGAGCAGCACCACGCCGCCTGCGCGCTTCGGACTGCCGGGCGCGCCTGCCCGCATCATACGCTCGGGACAGCCCATACCCGCTCCACGACGCCATAGGGCGGCAAGTCCAGGCGCATCACGATACCCGCCAGACGCGTGCTGGGGTCGGCCGGATTGGCGCCATCCTGCGGCCAGAAGCTGTACTCGTTGCCGGCAGCATCCAGGGCATAAAACTCGACCTGCTCGACACCGGTCAGCAGTTCCTGCAGCACCGGCTCGCTGTCCGGCGTCCGATCGAGCACCGGCCAGTAGGCACGATACAGATTGCCGTCCTGGGTGACGTATGCGACACGCTGCTCCTCGGCGCGCCGTTGCGCAAGCGGGTTGCGCCAGCCGAGCCGGGAGAACTCGATGAGCCCGTCCGCACCGATGCGCAGCGCCTCGATGGGGTCGCCCAGCTGATCCCGGACCCGCCGCGCCGACAGCTGCAGCAGATCGCGCTGAATGACCTGCATGGCCCGCTCCACCTCGGCGAGTCGGTCACCCCGCTCACGCAGCACGCGCTGGTTGTCGATGGAGCGGCTGACGATCTGGCTCGAAATCACGCCGATGATGGCGAACACGGCGAAGACCACCAGCATTTCGAGCAGTGTGAATCCAGCGCTTGCCCGGGACGCGCGTCGTGGCCACGGTGCGTTTGCGAGGCACACTGGCATCAGTAGCGCCCCACGAAGCCCGTAACGGTGTCGATGGGGCCGATCTCGCCGTCCTTGGTCACCTCCGAGACCGCGATCTCGACCCGTCGCAGCCAGGGATGGGTGGTGTCGGCAACTTCGATCTCCAGCAGCCACTCGCGGTTGCCCATGATCACGCGTTCACGCTCGCGCCCGGTCGGCAGCACCTCGGTACTGGCACGCGCTGCGATGCGGGCGCGATTGAGCTGGTTCTCCCCCACCCAGTGAGCCACGGTGCGCCGCTCCAGGCTGAAGGTCTGATTGACGACGTCACCGATGCGCGAAGACACGGTGAAGCCGAGCACGGCGAAAACCACCAGCGCGACCATGACTTCCACCAGCGTGAAACCGCGACCCCGCATCCGCTTGTACAGTGTCTGAATCACGGCTCCGCCCGCACGGCACTGACCCGGGACAGGCCGTCCGACGTCACCGTCCAGGGCAGCGCGTCCCAGAGCGGCCGCAGCGTCAGGGTGAACGGCGTGACCTCACCGCTGGAGAACAGAATCACCTTGGGCAGTTTTTCACGTTCCGCGCTGGTGAGCTGATCGAGGCCTTCGGCTTCGACGCCGACCTCCAGATTGTCCAGCGTCAGCGCATCGCCGAACGGCCGTTGCGTCTGCTCGACCCAGGTCTGCTGCTCGGGGTCGAATTCGGCGAAGCGGATCTCGTCGGGTTCCACGAACAGGCCCCACTCGCGGTTGCGCTGCAGCGCGTACTGACGGGCGAGCTCAATGCGATAAGCCAGCTGCTCGGCGCTGCCTTTCAGGCGCTGCTCCTGATCGGCACCGGTGAAGCCGAGGATCACCGTGCCCGTCAGGATGCCCACGAGCACGATCACCACCAGCAGTTCCAGCAGCGTGAAGCCGCCGGTACCGCGCGCGTTACAGGTCGGCGTAGTGGATGTCGGCATTCATGCCCTCGCCGCCTTCGGTTCCGTCGGCGCCGAGAGACATCAGATCGAAGCCGCTGGCGGTGCGCTCGTAGATGTACGGCGAGCCCCAGGGGTCGGTGGGCAGCTTTTTGATGTAGCCCTCGGGGTTGTAGTTCTGCGGTTCCGGGAAGCCATTCGGCTTCGTGACCAGCGCCTCGAGGCCCTGATCGGTGGACGGATACTGCAGGTTGTCCAGCCGGTAGATGTCCAGGGCGTTGCCCAGGCTGCGCAGGTCGCTCTGCGCTGCGGTGATGCGCGCCTGGTCCGGGCGCCCAAGCAGGTTGGGAACGATCACCGCGCCGAGGATGCCGATGATGACCACCACGATCAGGATCTCGATCTGGGTGAACCCGGCAGCAGGTGCTCGGCGCGTGTAACGCTAATAAAAACGACTCATCAGAATCACACCAGTTGGTTCATGTTCAGAATGGGCAGCAGGATAGCCATGACGATGAACATCACAAGGCCGCCCATCACAACCAGCATCAGCGGCTCGAACAGGCGTACCAGCGTCGTGACGATGCGCTCGACTTCGGTCTGCTGGTAGGTGGCCACCCTGGCGAGCATGGTATCGAGCTCGCCGGAAGATTCGCCGCTGGCCACCATGTGCAGCAGCATCGGCGGAAAGTAGCCGGCCGCTTCCAGTGCCACGCGCAGGCTCGAGCCCTCGCTCACGCGCTGGGTGGCGTCGTGCAGGCGCCGCTGCAGCCAGCGGTTGGACACCACGTCGGCGGCGATGTGCATGGCGTCCACCAGCGGTACGCCGCTGCTGGTCAGAATGCTCAGCGTATTGGCATAGCGTGCCGCGTTGCTGGCCCGGGTAATGCGGCCCACCAACGGCAGTGACAGCTTCTGGCGATCCCACGCCATGCGCGCCCCGTGCTGGCTGAGCAGCCAGCGTATGCCGGCGACGAGCAGCACCACGAACAGTGCTATCGCCCACCAGTAATCGCGCACCAGTTCGGAGGCGGAGATCAGAAACTGGGTCGACCAGGGCAGCTCCTGGCCCATGTTCTCCAGCACACCCACCATGTCCGGAACCACGTAGACCATCAGGGCGCCGACGATCCCGAAGGCCAGCAGCGTCAGCACGCCCGGATAGAGCATGGCCATCTCGACGTCCCGGCGCGATTCGAACTGCCGCTCCTGGTAGTCCGCCAGGTTCTCCAGCACCTTGTCCAGGTGCCCTGACTGCTCACCCGCAGCCACGGTGGAACGGTACAGGTCGTTGAAGCTGCCCGGATAATCGGCCAGGCTCGAGGCCAGCGAGTGGCCCTCCAGCACCCGGCTGCGGATGCCCATGATCAGCGCGCGCACGTGCTGCTTTTCGGACTGCTGAGCCACGGCCCCCAGAGCCTCCTCGATGGGCAGGCTGGCCCCCACCAGGGTCGCCACCTGGCGCGTGAAGAGCACCCGGTCCAGAGCGCCCAGGCGTCGGCTGAAGGAAAACCGGTTGCCGGCACTCGTGGTGCGTCGCTCGGACGCTGCCTCGACGGACAGCGGTACCAGGCCCTGATCGCGCAGCAGCTGGCGGATCTGGCGCACGCTGTCGGCTTCCAGCACCCCCTTTTTCTGCCGGCCCCGGGCATCCAGCGCGGCGTATTCGAACGCTGCCACGCTGTCTCAGTCCTCCAACGTGACGCGCAGGATTTCCTGCACGGTGGTCACGCCGGCGAGCACCTTCTCGCGGCCATCGTCGCGGATGCCCGGCGACCGGCGGCGCGCGTAGCCGGTCATCTCCTGCTCGGAGACGCGGTCGTGAATCAGCTGACGCATGGTGTCGTCGATGATGATCAGCTCGTAGACGCCCGTCCGGCCTCGGAACCCGGAACCCTGGCAGGCTTCGCAGCCGGCGGGATCGTACACCGTGGCGGCCGGGACCTTGAGGAACTGCAGCTCCGTGGACGTGGCCGCGCGCGCGTGCTTGCAGTCGGGACACAGCACGCGCACCAGCCGCTGTGCCAGCACGCCGATGAGCGACGATGACAGCAGGAAAGGTTCCACACCCATGTCGATGAGTCGTGTCACCGCGCCCACCGCGGTATTGGTGTGCAGCGTCGACATGACCAGGTGGCCGGTGAGACTCGCCTGCACCGCCACCTCGGCGGTTTCCAGGTCGCGGATCTCGCCCACCATCACCTACGTCGGGATCCTGCCGGAGGATGGCCCTGAGGCCGCGGGCGAACGTCATGTCGGCCTTGGTGTTGACCTGCGTCTGGCCGATGCCGGGCAGGTTGTACTCGATGGGATCTTCCACCGTGAGGATGTTGATCGTGGCGGTGGAGAGCTCGGCAAGTGACGCATACAGCGTGGTGGTCTTACCCGAGCCGGTGGGGCCGGTGACCAGAAAGATCCCGTGGGGTTTGTTGACGATCTCCCGCAGGCGCTTCAGCGAGCTCGCGGACATGCCCAGATTTTCTAGCCTCAGGCGCCCGGCCTGCTTGTCCAGGAGGCGCATCACCACACGCTCGCCGTTGCTCGAAGGCATGGTGGACACACGCACGTCCACCTCACGGCCGCCGATGCGCAGCGAAATTCGGCCATCCTGAGGGATGCGCTTCTCGGCGATGTCGAGCCGCGCCATCACCTTGATGCGCGAGACCAGCAGCGGAGCCAGCTGACGCTTGGGTTTCACGACCTCGCGCATGACGCCATCGACGCGGAACCGGACCACCAGCTCCCGTTCGAAGGTCTCTATGTGAATGTCCGAGGCATTCTCGCGGATGGCCTCGGCCAGCAGCGCGTTGATCAGGCGGATGATGGGAGCGTCGCCTTCCTGCTCGAGCAGGTCCTCCGTTTCCGGCACGGATTCGGCCAGGCTCGCCAGATCCAGCTCCTCGCCAAGGTCCTCCACCATCTGCCTGGCCGCCGAGCTGTCGCGGGCATAGGTGCTGGACAGCAGCGACTCGAACTCCTCGTCGCCCACCATGCGTATCTTCAGCGGGCGCTGGGCAAAACGTTTGATCTCGGCCAGGGTGGTGAGCCCGGGCTGGGTCCGGCAGGCCACCTGGGCCTCGCCGGCGGGGCCCGGGCGGTCCAGCAGCACGGCGCCGAAGCGCCGTGCAAAGGCGAATGGCAACAGCCCCGAGGTCACGCGTTCCGCCGGGGCTGCCGTCGATTCTGCGGCGGCCTCCCGCAGCGGGGCCGGAATCGGCTGTTCGATGGATTCGCTCATCAGCTGCCTCGGGCCCCGTTCGGGGCATACCTGTCACCGGATATATGAATCATAGCAGCGCCTGCTTCGCGGGCTGAAGCGCGACGCTGGTTGCCCGGTCGGCATTTTGATTACCATTACGCAATTTCGTTTCCTCTACACGCGTCGCCCTGGGCGCGTGCACACACTCGGGGGCAGCTTGCAGTTCGTTGGTAGTCACATTCTGTCTGTGGATCAGTTCGATCGCGGTGACATCCTCAAGGTGTTCGCCGTGGCGGACGACATGGCGCCGTATGCACACCGGGAACGCGTCACCCGGGTGCTGCAGGGGGCGATCCTGTCCAACATGTTCTTCGAGCCGAGCACCCGCACCCGCATCTCGTTCGGCTGCGCCTTCAACATGCTCGGCGGAGAGGTTCGCGAAACCACCGAGGTCAAGGCGTCGTCGCTGGCCAAGGGCGAATCCCTGCACGACACGGCCCGGGTGCTTTCCGGCTACAGCGACGTCATCGTCATGCGCCACCCCGAGGCCGGCTCGGTGGCCGAATTTGCGCGGGCGAGCCGCGTTCCCGTGCTCAACGGCGGTGACGGCCCCAACGAGCACCCGACCCAGGCGCTTCTCGATCTCTACACCATCCGCCGCGAAATGGAGAGCCGTGGCCGGGGCATCGACTATCTGCGCATCGCGCTGGTGGGTGACCTGAAGTACGGGCGGGCGGTGCATTCCCTGTGCAAGCTCCTGGCACTCTACGACAACGTTCATTACAAACTCGTGTCACCGCCGGAACTCGGCCTGCCCGGTGCCATCGTCGAGGAGCTCAGAAGTGCGGGTCATACCGTCTCGGAATACGCGCAGCTGGAACCGGGCATCGATCACGTCGACATCATCTACGTGACCCGTACCCAGGAGGAGCGCTTCGCGTCGCAGGAGGAGGCGGACCGCTACCGGGGCCTGTTCCGGCTCAATCAGAGCATCTACACCCAGAACTGCGAGCCGAACACGGTGATCATGCATCCCCTGCCCCGGGATTCGCGCGCTCAGGCCCAGGAGCTGGCCGACGATCTGGATGAAAATCCCAATCTGGCGATCTTCCGCCAGACGGACAACGGCCTGCTGGTGCGTATGGCGCTGTTTGCCATGGTGCTGGACGTGGCGCACCAGGTGCACAATCACGCGCACCCGGTGACCTGGTACACGGCGAAGCGTTTCCGCTGAGGGGCAGGCCGGCTGGTGGAGCCGCGCCCGTCTCAGATCATCAGCCGGCCGGTCGGTTGGTCCACGCCTTGGGCACGCTGCGGTAGCCGCGACAGCGGGCCAGGTACTGGGTGGCCTGACGCCAGGCTTTGTCCTCTCCCAGGCGCGTGATCGAAAACTCCCGGACGTTCGACGTACCGTTGGTCTGAACCTGCACGCGGAACGCCGGCGATGGGCGCCGCACGAGGTTGATACCGCGCACCCCGGTGCTGTGACCTTCGTCCGTGCGTGCCTCACGAACACGCTTGTCGCGGGCGCGCTCCTGCAGCTCGCGCCATTGCTCGTCGAGCGCCTTGGCCTCGCGCCAGGCTTTGCGCTGCTGGGTCTTGTTGAGATCGATGAGCGTGAAGTACTGCTGGCGCAGCTTACCGTCGATGCTGCGGGCAACGCGTAGCATGCGGCCGTTGTTCAGTTCGTAGACTGCCAATTTCTGCTCCTGATTGGATCCGTGCGCGCTTATCTGCGGGCGCTGCGCGACGGGTCGGAAAAGTTCTGGCCCAGGCCCCGGACATCGGGTCGGGCGAAGCGCGGTGGGGGCCGGGCGCGGTTGCGCCCGGCCCGGGATCGCTACAGCTTGGCCTCGAGCTCCGGCAGCGCCTGGAACAGGTCTGCCACCAGGCCGTAGTCGGCGACCTGGAAGATCGGTGCGTCTTCGTCCTTGTTGATGGCGACGATGACCTTGCTGTCCTTCATGCCGGCCAGGTGCTGGATGGCACCGGAGATGCCGACCGCGATGTACAGATCGGGTGCGACGATCTTGCCGGTCTGACCCACCTGCATGTCGTTCGGCACGAAGCCGGCGTCTACCGCGGCGCGCGAGGCGCCGATGGCCGCACCGAGCTTGTCGGCAATGCCCTCGAGCAGCTTGAAGTTGTCGCCGGACTGCATGCCGCGGCCACCGGAAATGATGATGCTCGCGGAGGTCAGCTCGGGACGCTCGCTCTTGGCGACTTCTTCGCTGACGAAGCTGGACAGGCCGGCGTCGTTGACGCTGCTGAGCGTCTCGACGCTGGCAGACCCGCCCTCGGCCGGCACCGGGTCGTAGGCCGTGCCGCGCACGGAAACGACTTTCTTGGCATCGCTGGATTTCACGGTGGCGATGGCGTTGCCGGCATAGATGGGCCGTTTGAACGTATCAGCGCTTACCACCTCGATGATGTCGGAGATCTGCGCCACGTCCAGCGCAGCTGCCACGCGGGGCAGAAAGTTCTTCCCGACGGTGGTGTGCGCAGCGAGGATGTGGTCGTAGCCGGCACCGACCTCGGCGACCAGAGCGGCCAGATTCTCCGCCAGGAAGTGACCGTAGGCGCCATTGTCGGCGAGCAGCACCTTGCGCACTCCGGGCACCTTGGCCGCGGCTTCGGCAACGGCGGCGCAGTTTTCTCCCGCGACCAGCACGTCGGTGTCGCCGCCGATGGCGGCAGCGGCGGCCAGCACCACGCGGGTTGCCGGCTTGAGCTCGGCGTTGTCGTGTTCTGCTACTACCAGGATGCTCATGAGATCACCTTCGCTTCGTTTCTCAGTTTGTCCACCAGCTGATCGACGCTCTCGACCTTGATCCCCGCCTTACGCTCTGCGGGCGGCTCGACGGAGAGCACCTCGATCGTGGGCGTCAGGTCCACGCCGAGCTCTTCCGGCGTCACCACGTCCAGCGGCTTCTTCTTGGCCTTCATGATGTTCGGCAGAGACGCGTAGCGGGGTTCGTTCAGACGCAGGTCGGTGGTGACCACTGCCGGCAGCTTGACCTTGATGGTCTGCAGACCGCCGTCGATCTCGCGGGTGACCTGCAGCTGGCCGTCCTCGATGTTGACTACCGAGGCGAAGGTGGCCTGACCCATGCCGGTCAGGGCGGCGAACATGGGGCCGGTCTGGGCGTTGTCGCCGTCGATGCTCTGCTTGCCGAAGATCACGATATCCGCCTGCTCGCGCTCCTGCAGGGCCTTCAACGCCTTGGCGATACCCAGCGGCTGCGCGTCGGCGTCGGTCTGGATCAGCACGGCGCGGTCGGCGCCCAGCGCGAGGCAGGTGCGCAACTGTTCCTGACAAGCCGTTCCACCGACCGAAACCGCGACCACTTCGGTCGCCTTGCCGGCTTCCTTCATGCGCACCGCTTCTTCGATGCCGATTTCGCAGAACGGATTTACGGACATCTTGACGTTGTTGAGGTCAACGCCGCTCTTGTCCGGCTTGACGCGGACTTTGACGTTGTAGTCCACCACGCGCTTTACGGGTACCAGTACCTTCATGAATGCCTCGAAAATTCGATTCAATTGTCTGCCCAGACACCACACCGAGGTGCCGGTACCTGCGCAGGTTAACAAGAGAAGCAAAACAAACGGGCCGTGCCAGAAACACAGGAGGCCCGTCCCGCCCCCGGATCAGGGTCGCGTATTCTCCCCTCCGTGTTTTGTCAGGTCAAGGATTGATCCGGCGCCCTCAGGGAAACCCCCTAGAACGCGCGGCCGCTCGCAGCAGCGGTGCGAAAGCCGCGCGCGTTACTCTATAATGCGCCCCGCTTTTTTCCGATCGGAGTATGTGCGTGGAACGTGAATCCATGGAATTCGACGTGGTCATCGTCGGTGGTGGCCCGGCGGGACTGGCTGCCGCGTGCCGCCTGATGCAGCTCGCTGAGCAGACCGGCCGTGAAATCTCGGTATGCCTGGTGGAGAAAGGCTCCGAGATCGGCGCGCACATCCTCTCCGGTGCCGTGATCGAGCCGCGTGCGCTCAACGAGCTGTTCCCCGACTGGCGCGAGCGCGGCGCGCCGCTCAACAACCCTGTGACCGTCGACGAGGTGTACTACCTGCCGAACGGCACCAACCGCATCAAGACGCCCAATCTGTTCGTGCCCAAGCCGACGCACAATCACGGCAACTACGCGGCGAGTCTGGGCAACCTGTGCCGCTGGCTGGGCGAGCAGGCAGAGGCCATGGGCGTCAACATCTTCCCGGGATTCGCCGCTGCGGAGGTGCTCTACGACGACGCCGGCGCGGTGGTCGGTGTGGCTACGGGCGACATGGGTATTGGCGCGGACGGCGAGCACAAGGCAACGTACGCACCGGGCTACGAGCTGCGAGCCAAGTACACGCTGTTTGCCGAAGGCTGCCGCGGCAGCCTCGGCAAGCAGCTGATGGCCAAGTTCGACCTGAATGCCAACGCCGGCACCCAGCATTACGCCATCGGCTTCAAGGAGCTGTGGGACGTGGATCCTGAGAAGCACGTGCCCGGCAAGGTGGTGCACACCATGGGCTGGCCCGGCAACCACTTCGGCGGCCTGTTCACCGGCTCCTATCTCTACCATCTGGAGAACAACCAGGTATCCGTGGGTTTGATCGTCGATCTGTCCTACGCCAACCCGTACATCAGCCCGTTCGACGAGTTTCAGCGCTTCAAACACCATCCGCTGATAGCCGAGGTGCTGGAAGGCGGCAAGCGCGTGTCCTACGGCGCCCGCGCCATCGTCAAGGGGGGTCTGGCGGCGCTGCCGGAGCTCACGTTCCCGGGTGGCATGCTGATCGGCGACGACGCCGGGTTCCTGAACATGACCAAGATCAAGGGCACGCACACGGCCATGAAGTCGGGCATGCTTGCCGCGGAAGCGGTGGCCGAGGCCCTCGGCAACGGCGCCACCGGCCAGGACAAGCTGGACGGGTTCCGCCAGCGCTTCGAGAAGTCCTGGCTGCACGACGAGCTGCGCGCGGCGCGCAATTCGCAGCAGGCGATCCACCGCTTCGG
>JAWKZP010000027.1:0-41049 GCA_041395905.1 Pseudomonadales bacterium | reverse complement strand
GGTCGATGATGATCGCCGCGTCGGGCAGCGCGTTGGTGATCTCGCGCAGGGTGTCGAGCGCTTCGAGGGCGCGATGCGTACGGCGTCGCGCCCGGGCCAGCGACCGGTACAACCGTTCGGACACGCGTTCCCAGGAATACAGGACGTTGTCCGGGCGCCGCAGCGGGTGCGCCGCCCAGCGGGACAGGCGTACGAACTCCCGCTGCTGCAGCACGATCCAGATCAGCGCCGCCACGAACAGGCACAGGCCGTAGGCATCCAGCACCGAACCCGCAACCAGCGCCCCAAGAAGCAGCACCGCGCCGATGATCCAGTCCTGCAGCGAAGGTTTCATTGGGGTTCCAGAAACCGGTATCCGACGCCGCGAACGGTCTGCACCAGGTGCGCAAGCCCGAACGGTTTGAGTGCTTTGCGCAACCGCAGAATGTGCACGTCCACGGTGCGCTCCTCGACATAGACGCTGCGGCCCCAGACCCGGTCGAGCAGCTGGGTACGGTCGAAGGCCCGACCCGGGTTGCTCATGAAGTGCTCGATCAGGCGGAATTCGGTCGGACCCAGCTTGACCGGTGTGCCGCCGACGGACAGCTGATGGGCGCCGAGATCCAGGTGCAGCGGTCCCTGCTCGATAACGCCCGACTCGGGCGCGCCGCTGCGGCGCAGCAGGGCCTTGACCCGGGCGATGAGCTCCCGTGGCGAAAACGGCTTGGTGACGTAGTCGTCCACGCCGGAGTCGAAACTCTTCAGCTTGTCGCTCTCCTCGCCGCGCGCCGTCAGCATGATGATCGGCAGCTCGCGGGTCAGTTCGTCACGCCGCACCCGCCGGGCAAACTCGACCCCGCTCATGCCGGGCAGCATCCAGTCCACGATCAGCAGGTTCGGCAGCACGCCGTCGAGGCGCGCCAGAGCTTCCTCCGCGGTGGCAGCTTCCCAGAGCTGGAATCCTGCGCGGTTCAGCGCGAAGCCCAGCATGTCCCGGATTTCCGGCTCGTCCTCTACCAGAAGGATCGTGCTACCTGACATTGGCGATCTGCCCAGTTATCGATCGGGCGCATTAGAGCGCAGTATTTTGACATTTTTATGAATGTCAGACGTCGCAGTATGACAGCCGGGGATGGTGCTGTTCCCGTAACCTGTTGTTTGCAAGACAGATTTCCCATGACAGACCGCGGCAAGGCAACCGCCGGCGGCGCGGATAAATCATGAAAACGACACAGTGTCATGAAACCGTAACAAAAATGATGACAATGGCCGGACCGTTGAACGCATCAGAGAGGGGCGAAAGTGATGAAGCTGGGTTATGGGGTTCTGCTGACCGGGTTACTGGTGAGCCTGGCAGGCGTCGCGCAGGCTGCCACGTCAGACGCCGACGAGGTCGCCCGGCTGCGGGCCCAGGTCGAGGCGCTCAGTGCGCGGCTCACCGAGCTCGAACGCCGCAGCGAGCGCACCAGCGTGGCCGTCGAGGATCTGCAATCTGAACCTGCGCCGACCGCGGCCGCCGCCGACCCGGCACTCGACTGGGCACGCAAGGTACAGCTGAAAGGCGACCTGCGCTACCGTCATGAATGGATCGACGAGCAGGGAGATCCCGACCGTACACGGCATCGCATCCGTGCCCGATTCGGTGCCAAGGGAGCTCTCAGCGACGACCTGCAGGTGCAGTTGCAGTTCGCCACCGGCAGCGACGACCCGCGTTCCACCAACCAGACGCTGGGCGACAACTTCACGACCAAGGGGGTCGGAGTCGATCTCGCCTACGTCGACTGGGCAGCGCTCGACGGCGTACACGTTCTCGCCGGCAAGATGAAGAACCCCGTCAGCCGCCCCGACGGCAGCCGCTTCATCGACAACGACATCACCCCCGAAGGCATCGCGGCGACCTGGCAGCAGGGTAACCTGTTTCTGCTCGGCTCCGGCTTCTGGGCGGTAGAGCGCGGCAGCGACGACGACACCATGGCCATGGTCGTGCAGGGCGGATATCGCGGACGGCTCGACAACGGCATGTCGCTCACGGCCGCAGTGAGCTACACCGACTGGATGAACGCGCGCGGCTACGCGCCCTTCTACGACGGCAACCCGTTCGGCAACTCGACCGACGCCGGTGGCAACCTCCTTTACGACTTCAATATTCTGGAAGGCTACGGTGAGCTGGGCCTCAGCGTCAGGGACATGCCTCTGCGGCTGTTCGCTCAGTATGGAGTCAACCTGGACGCCAACGACGACGATACCGCATTCGCGCTTGGCGCCACCCTTGGCAAAGCTTCGGGTCCCGGCACCTGGGAGGTCGGCTATGCCTATCAGGACGTAGAGAAGGACGCGCTGTTCGCGCAGATCGTCGATTCGGACTTCGCCGGCGGGCAGACCGACGCCCGCGGGCACATCATCAGCGGCACTTACGCGCTCACCAGCAAGGTCGGCCTGAGCCTGACGTTTTTTGCCAACGAGCTCGACGTCTCTGTGCCAAGTCAGCGCGACTACGATCGGCTGCAGCTGGACCTGAACTTCAAGTACTGATCCGTGGGGCGGTGAAGCGTCCGCAACCCGCTTCACCGTCCGCAGCCGATCTCGTGCCCGTCGGCTACTGCCCCAGCAGGCTGCCCATGAGGCACTCCAGCGCGTCCATGCGGTCCTGAGCCGACAGAGCGCCCTCAGGGGTGTTCATGAGCTGACGGCAGCGCGCGTCGCGCCCTGCCGGCGAGCGCGGCAGCAGCCGCGCCAGCTCCGTGCGCCAGCCGTCGACGTCGAGCGTGCGCTCGCGCGTCGGCTCCGCCACTTTCACTCCCATCAGGGCTGCGTCATCCGGGCCAACCGGCACCTCGTGTAGGGTGTAGGTCAGGAACACGCCGTCACGCGTGCTCACCTGGAGCTCGTGGTCGTCTCCGAACAGCCCCGGGCTCTCGTACCCATGCACCCGGTTGCCGGACAGGGCAATGTTGCACAGGACATCTCCCAGGCGCAGGATCGAGCCGCCGAATCCCAGCACCGGCAATGCGGCCTCGTCGTCGTCCAGATCGACATCCGGCAACGCCGCACGGCACTGCGCGTTGCGTTCCGCGCGACCGACCGCTGTCGCAATCTCGCGCGAGCGCGCCATGCCGGCCTGATACAGACTGCTGCCGGCAGGTGCGTCCACAGCTGCGAGCAACGCGTTGATCTGCGCTACCCCCTCGCGACTATCCGGCACGTGCTCCAGCCAATCCTCGAAGTCGTCCTGCACCGCCTCGCTGCGGGAGCGGCGCGCCTCGGCATAGGCGTTCTCGAAAGCCTGTCGGGACGTCGCGTCCAACGTACCGGCGAGCTCGCGGCGCGTCTTCGCCGCAAACGCCGCCAGCTCGCGCAGGCCGTCGATACTCACGGGATAGCGCTCGAGCTGTTCGATCGGGCCCTGCAGCGCGGCGCGCGCAACCTGCTCGCGACGATGTCCGGCCAGCTCCGCGAGGCGCGCCCGATCCGCTGCCGCCAGGTCCCCATAGGCAGCGCCGGAGGTCAGAGCCTGCAGCTGCGCCGCACCTTCTGCGGTTTCCGGCATTGCCGCCACCGTCTGTTCGATCGCCTTCCAGATGCGCGCGCGGCTGCGCCGAGCCGCGGCGTCGAGGGCGTCCATCGCAGTGCGCGGCACGATATCGGCCAGGTCACTCGCAGCCGAGGTCATCAAGCCGTTCAGCGTCGCCAGCCCCTGCACCGAGTCAGGCAGCCCGGCCAGGCTCGCCTCGATATCCGCCAGTACGGACTCCATGAGCCGGTCGCGCAGCGTATCAACGCGCCGGAACGCCGCATCTGCTTCTGCCTGGGGCAGGCTCTGCACGCTGGCGGCTACCAGCCGACCGGGCCGCGAGCCCTGGCTGTCGCGTATCTGCTCGATGCTGCGGCGGATCTCCACCGCGCCCTCGTCGGCGCGCGCATCCTGCATCCTGCTGATCAGGCTGACGATCCTGAGAGCGTCACGGGTCACGGGCAGAGCCTCCAGCGCCGCCAGGTTTTCGGCCACCGCCTGCCGCGCCCGCTCGACCGTGCCCAGCGGCTGATTCATATGAAACTGGACCACGCGGCGCAGCTCGATGAGCTGCTTCTGCTCTTCGAAGCGTCTGGCCCTGGTCGCCGCATTGATGCATTTGCCCACCGCGGGAGAGAACGCCGCCAGATCGGCCCTGGTCCAGTCCAGCATGGGCTTGCCGAACGCGTCGGCAAATGCCGGCGCCGCGACCGCAGCGGCCAGGGTCAGGCCGGTGGACCTGGGATCGACGCGCACCCAGCGGTTGATGGGCACCCGCTCGCCCGCGTCGAGCCTGGCTGCGATGCTTTCCATCACGCCGCAGTCCGGCACCCGCACCGGGGCTTCTGCAGCTGCGGCCGCAGCCGCCGCCAACGTCAGAACGCCCGCGAGAGCCGCCATCGCTCCGCGCTTGCGCTGCCGATTCCTGTCCATCACATGCCTCCCGTCAGCTGTCTCTCGTAAGCACCAGCCCCAGGGGGCCGACCAGGGCATGCAGGTCGTGGCGCCGAACCAACTGCACCCTGCCGTTGCTGCCGATGATCCACACCCTGTCGCCGTGAGTTCGATAGCGGGCGCGATGGACGACCCCGGCCACTTCCACCCGCACAGCGCCGTCGGCGTCGAAACGCAGCCGGGTCATGCCGGACCGGTCGCGCCAGGTGCCGCCCACAGGGTCGGCACAGGCCGCAAGCAGCAGGCTGCAGAGAGCAATCACCAGCACCAGGGTCCGCATGTCGGCTCCATCCCGCCGAGACTCCCGGACAGCCTGCGCGCGGCGCGCAAAGGCGACATCGACAGAAATCGGCAGTTACCCGGGCTTCACGGCAGAACGCCCCTGTTCATGTTGGTAAACTCGTTCGGGGAGGCTGCAGTTACGATGACCGACAGCAGAAGACGCGGCGTTCGCGCCTCAAGAATCCGCCTCGAGCAGGCGCTCGCTGAAGCGGGCCTGCCGCGCCCGACACAGGCGGCCCTGGCCGAACGCATCGCGGACCAGGAGAACCTCGACGCCGCACCCAAGGATCTGGTCAGCCGCGTGTTCCGCGAGCAGCCGGTCGACCCGCAATCCATCGAGCGGGTCGCGCGCGGCCTCGGCGTGCCCGCCCACACCCTCTACCAGACCAGCGCCGACGCTGCACTGAACGGCGCCGACGACGGCCCTGAGAACCCGCGACCGGAGGCCGCCAGCGCCGCCGCGGAGACGCCCGCGGAATCGCCCATGGAAACCGCGCTACCTGCGCGCGGCAGTCGGCCGCGCCGCATCGGCCTGGTGCTGCTGGCACTGAGCCTGCTGTGCGTGCTGCTGGCCTCGCTGGTGCTTCCGGGAACGCGCTCGAGCTGGCAGACGCTGACCTGCCGGCTGAGCAGCCTGACCGCCGATCAGCAGATCGCTCCCGGCCATCTGGGCGTTCTCATCGCGCGCCTGGACGGCGACCCACAAAATCAGGGGCAACGATTCATCGCGGACCGCTTTCTGGAGGACCCCGAGCTGTCGCCGTTCCTGTCCGTGATCACGCTGTGCGACGGCTACTCGGCGACAGGTCCGGGCGACCGCCGGGCTCAGCTCGACGCGGTGCGCGACCGCGCCCAGGCCGAGCTGCACCGGCTGGGTGCCCATCTGCTGCTGTGGGGCGAGCGCGCCGGCAACCTGATCAACCTGCGCCTGGTCTCGACCCGCACCGACCTGTCGCCCCAGCAGGTGGAGCTGAACGGCAAGCCGGTGATGATCGACGAGCGCTATCTGGAACTGCCCCTGGACGTCGCCCGGCCGCAGAACACGATGCCCGACCTCAAGCGCCTTGCGCTCGCGCTGATGCAGCTGAACGAAGACGCGTTGAGCGCGCAGCGCGACAACGCGATCAGTGCCTACCGCGGCTCCACCGAGTGGCTCAAGGCATCCATCGTCAGCGACCGCAATCTGCGCAGCAGCATCCGCCCCGAGGTGGACCCCACGCGCTGGGCGCTGGTGAACGCGCAGCTGTGCTACAAGTACCGGCTGCTCGGCGACATCGCGGCGTCGGAGGACGACTACCAGTCGGCCGTGCAGGCCTGCGAAGCGGTTCTGGACGTACGTCCCAGGGCCGAGTTTCCGCAGGAATGGGCGGCCGTGAAGACCAATCTCGGATCTGCCTGGCTGCGTCTGTATGCCTATGCCCGCACGCTGGAACTGGCAGTGGAGCGGCTGCATCACGCCGAGGCCGAAATCCAGTCCGCAGCCGAAAGCATCAGCCGCGAGCGGTCGCCGCAGTTGTGGGCGGTCAACCGCCGCACGCTCGGCACCATCTACATCCGCCTGGGCGAGCTCAGCGACGGCCCGGACGCATCGACCCTGTTCGATCGTGGCGTGGCCGAGCTGCAATCGGCGCTGGAAGTGCAGCGCCCCGAGTACCAGCCGCTGGACTGGGCCCTGACGCAACAGAACATCTGTCTGGCCCAGTACCAGCACGGGGCCCGTCTGGGCGCCGCCGGCGCCGCTCTGGTGCGCGAGGCGATGGGCCATTGTGAAGAAGCCGTGCGCTGGCTCTCACCGGCATCCGCAGCGCTCAGTTGGGGCATGGTGCAGAACAACCTGGCGGCGAGCACGGCGATCCTGGCGCAGCTGGAAGGGGACGCCAACCTGCTGGAACAGGCGGCCGAGGCTTTCGCCCAGGCGCAGCGGGTCTACACGCGCAAGCGGGTACCGGTCAACTGGGCGGAGGTGGAGGTGAACCTCGGGGAGCTGAACTGCAATCTCGCGCTGATGCGTGACGAGCCGGCGCGGCTGGCCGACGCCGAACGCCACACCCAGGAGGCCCTGCGCGTGTTCATAGAACACGGCGTGGCGCGCTATCAACGCCATGCCGAGCGGCTGCTGGCAGCGCTCGACGCCTGCGACCGGGAAGACCTGTCCAGCTGCCGCTGCGGCGACTGAGCTGCTGGCCATGGCGTGGCCCGGTCGCCGCGGCGGCGCGTCAGATCCTGGGCTCGAATCCGGGCTTGAGCCTGGGTTGAACCCTGGCCACCGCAAGCAGCGACTCCACACAGTCGCGCAGGGTCTCGTCGAACGGTCGGAACTCGATGCCGGTGACCGCGCGGATGCGATCGTTGCGCAGATCCAGGCCGGCCCAGATCGCCCGCAGCTCGGCTTCGCGCGCCTGTATCCGCTCCGGGAACGGGTCCGTGATGGCTGGCGTGTCGTGGCCGAGCTCGGGCAGCAGCCGGTCGATGCGCGCGCAGATTTCCTCGACGTCGAACGCCTCCGTCGACCAGGCGATGTAGCGCTCGCCGTTGCGCACCTGCACGCTCTCCAGCAGTCGGATGTGGCACTCAGCGTCGTCGCGCACGTCGACGATCATCCACGGCCGGTACGCACCGTTCTGGTAGTACTTGCCGAGCAGCATCATCTCCACGTTGTGCTGCCAGGGCCCCATGTCCTTCTGGTGCGGCGACAGGATCGGACCCAGATTGTCCGCCGGACAGACGGTGATCGCATCCCAGCGGCCGCTGCGCTCGGCAGCATCGGCGAACGCCCGCTCCGCGAGCACCTTGCCCATGGAGTAGCCCTGGCCCCGCTCCGGGTTGCGCTTGGGGTTCTGTTCGTCGGGGTAGCGGTCTTCGTAGATCACCGGACGCCGCTCGAGCTCGTGGATGTCCGCTTCGGAGAGCACCGCCGCGATGCTCGAGGTCACGATGACGCGGCTCACGGATTCGGAAGCGTCGACGCTGGCAATGATGTGGTCGCAGACCCGGCGCACGTAGTCCTGGTCGTCGTAACTGCTCACGTGCGAGACATGGCAGACCCCGTGGCAGCCTCTGAAAATGTCGTCGAAGCACCCAGCGTCGTCCAGGTCCGCCGCGTGCAGCGTCAGGCGCCCGGAGGCATACCCCGGCATCTGCCGGAGAAATCCCGTGCGGTTGCCGTCGTTGACGTCGCGCACGCAGGCCCGTACGCGGTAGCCCTTGTCCAGCAGCCGTCGTACGACCCAGCCGCCGATGAAACCCGCCGCCCCCGTGACGGCGACGGTGCCGCCCTTTGGAATCGGTGCCATTGATCTGCTCCCCCGGTTCATGAGTCCGCGCAGCGCCGCGCGCGGGCGCCAGGATACCCAACAGACGCAACGCCATGCGAGGGCCGGCCGGATGTCGCGCCACGCCCCAGCAGGGTGGGGGTGACCGCGCAGCACGGCATCTCAGCTTCGCCCGACGTTTTGGTTACTTGTCTATGTATTTATCGGGATCTCGTTCTCGATATATTCCTGAATAATCCTGATTCAGCTTGATATTATTCCTTCGTACTCTAAAATAAACGACCCGAATTGATTACTGGTGCTCCGCTTTGCCTGCTCAGCCTGTCTGCAGCGACAACTCCGCCATCTACCTGACCCGACCCGCCCCCGAGGACGGCGCAGACCTCCACGACCTCATCGAGGCCTGCCCGCCGCTGGATCGCAACTCGCGCTACTGCAATCTGCTGCAGGTCAGCCACTTCGCCGAGACGTGCGTGCTGGCGCGCTCATCCGAGGGCGCGCTGCTGGGCTCGGTCTCAGGCTACCTGAAGCCCGAAGAGCCCGGCTGCGTGTTCGTCTGGCAGGTTGCCGTGCACCCTGACGGGCGAGGCCGCGGTCTGGCCGTCAGCATGCTGCACGAGTTGCTGGCGCGGCCCGCCTGCCGGTCCGCTCGCTACTTCGAAACCACCATCGAAGCCGATAACGCCGCATCCTGGCGGCTGTTCGAACGGGTGGCCCGCGATCTGGACGCGCCCCGGACCACCCGGGTGGCATTCGACCGCAGCGAGCACTTCGCCGGTCAGCACAACACGGAAATGCTGCTGCGGGTCGGCCCCTTCCGCCCGCCCGGCGAGTCGTCCCGTGCAACCAGCGGCACCCCGCCCGGCTGAATTGTCTCACCGCCGCATCCACGGCAGCCGCCCGGCGGCGGCCGCCGGTCAGCGCCCTGCCATCGAAACCCGAACATCACTTTCAACCCAGCGAGGAAATCGTGAACGTATTCGACAAAATGGAATCCGCCGTTCAGAGCTACGCCCGATCGATCCCGGCGGTCTTCAACAAGGCCCAGGGACCCTACCTGTATGACGACGAAGGCAACCGCTACCTGGACTTTCTGAGCGGTGCCGGCTCTCTGAACTACGGACACAACCATCCGCATCTGAAGAGCAAGCTGATCGACTACATCATGGTCGACGGCATCACCCATTCGCTGGACCTGCATACCGAAGCGAAAGCGCGTTTTCTCGATGCGCTCGACCGCTACATCCTGACCCCGCGCGGGCTCGAGTACCGGGTGCAGTTTCCCGGACCGACCGGCACCAACGCGGTGGAGGCCGCGCTCAAGATCGCGCGCAAAGTCACGGGCCGCGAGACCATCGTCAGCTTCACCAACGGCTTTCACGGCGTGTCCCTGGGCGCTCTGGCCATGACCGGCAACGAGCATCACCGCGGCAGCGCCGGCACCAGTCTCGGCGGCACCTTCCGCCTGCCCTACGCCGGCTACCTCGGCGACGGCGCCGACACGCTGGACTACTTCGAGAAGCTCCTGGACGACAACAGCAGCGGGCTGGAGCGGCCGGCCGGTGTCATTCTGGAGGTCGTGCAGGGCGAAGGCGGTCTGACCTCGGCCAGCGACGCCTGGCTGCGGCGCCTGGCCGACATCTGCCGCACCAACGACATCCTGCTGATCGTCGACGACATTCAGGCCGGCTGCGGCCGAACCGGCACGTTCTTCAGCTTCGAGCGCGCCGGCATCAAGCCGGACATCGTCACCCTGTCGAAGTCGCTGAGCGGCATGGGCCTGCCGCTGGCGATCACCCTCATCCGTCCGGATCTGGACCAGTGGGAGCCGGGGGAGCACAACGGCACCTTCCGGGGTAACAACCACGCCTTCATTACCGCGGCAGCCGCGCTGGAGCACTTCTGGAGCTCCGACGCATTCGAGAAGGACGTACGCCGCAAGGGCGAAATCGTCGCCGAGCGGCTGCGTCGCCTGGCGCGCAACTACAAGCTGGAGCGACGCGGCCGGGGGCTGATGCAGGGTCTGGTCATGCCTTCCGGAGAGCTGGCTTCGGCGGTTACCGCCAGGGCTTTCGAGCAGGGTCTGGTGATCGAAACCTCCGGGCCCTCAGGCGAGGTGGTGAAATTCCTGTGCCCGCTGACGATTCCGGATTCGGTGCTGGAACAGGGGCTCGCCGTGGTCGAGAAATGCATCGAGCAGGTGCTCGGCGCGCGCCTCAAGCAGGTGTCCTGATCATGATCATACGCAAGCTTCAGGAGACCGTGGATACGCCGCGTCACATCCGCTCGGACAACTGGGACAGCGCCCGCATGCTGCTGGAGAGCGACGGCATGGGGTTCTCGTTCCACATAACGACTCTGTACGCAGGCACCGAAAACCCGATGTGGTACAAGCACCACCTGGAGTCGGTGTACTGCATCAGCGGCAAAGCCGAGCTGCACGACCTGGCCGCGGGCACGCGGCACACGATCGAGCCTGGCACCCTGTACGCTCTGAACGACAACGACCGGCACGTTCTGAAGATCCTCGAAGACTTCACCTGCGCCTGCGTGTTCAATCCGGCGCTGCGCGGCACCGAGGTCCACGACGCCGACGGTGCCTACCGCCTCGATGCCGCGCCGGTCAGCTGAACCCACCCGAGCCGATTCTGGAGTACCTGTGCATACCGTAGAAAAGGTCGGCGGCACGTCCATGTCGCGTGTCGACGAAGTCCTGGACAACGTCTTTCTGAGCAACGGAACCGACGCCCCGTACGGGCGCATCTTCGTGGTGTCCGCCTACGGCGGCGTCACCGACATGCTGCTCGAGCACAAGCACTCGGGCGATCCCGGGGTCTACGCTCTGGTCAACGAAGGCGAGAACGATACTCTGTGGGAGCAGGCGCTGACCCGTGTCGGCGAGCACCTGCGGAGGATCAACCACGATATCTTCCCGGCCGGGCGCCAGAGGGCGGCAGCCGACGCATTCGTGGCCGAGCGGATCGAAGGCGCCCGTACCTGCCTGATGGATCTGCAGCGGCTGTGCTCGTTCGGGCATTTCCGCATGGACGAGCACCTCGACACCGTGCGCGAGATGCTGGCCTCCATCGGCGAAGCGCACAGCGCGCACAACACCGTGCTGCTGCTGAAACAGCGTGGCGTGAAGGCCCGGCTGATCGACCTGACGGGATGGAAGGAGCTGCAGGCGCTGCCCCTCGACCGCTACATCGCCAGCAAGTTCGAAGGCGTGGATATCCAACGGGAGCTGCCGGTGGTGACGGGCTACGCAAAGTGCGAGGAAGGCCTGATGCGCAGCTACGACCGCGGCTACAGCGAGCTCACGTTCAGCCGCATAGCCACGCTCACGAATGCCGCCGAGGCGATCATTCACAAGGAGTACCACCTCTCCAGCGCCGACCCGCGCATCGTCGGCACGGACAACGCGGTACCCATCGGCCGCACCAACTACGACGTGGCCGACCAGCTGGCGATTCTCGGCATGGAAGCCATCCACCCCGGCGCGGCTCAGGGCCTGCGGCGTTCCGGCATTCCGCTGCGGGTACGCAACAGCTTCGAGCCCGATCACGCGGGCACGCTGATCGACGCGGCCTACATGAGCGAACAGCCGCGGGTGGAGATCATCGCCGGCCAGCGCAGCGTCTTCGCCCTGGAGGTGTTCAACCACGACATGCTCGATCACCCCGGCCACGCACTGAAAATCCAACGCACGGTGGACCGTTACAAGGTGCGCACGATCCAGCGCGAGAGCAACGCCAACACCATCAGCTACTACCTCGCCACCACCTCGAAGAACATCAAGCGCATGCAGCGGGATCTCGAGGAGGCGTTCCCCGCGGCACAGATCTCGCTGCGCAAGGTGGCGCTGATCTCGGCCATCGGCAGCAACCTGAGCGTGGCCGGGCTGCTTTCCGACTGCGTCTCGGCGCTCAGCGCGGCGGACATCAACATCCTCGCCATGCAGCAGCCGCTGCGCTCCGTCGACATGCGCTTCATCGTCGCAGAGAGCGAGTACGAGCCCGCCATCACCGCGCTGCACCAGCGCGTGGTCGAGCGCCGCCCGGTGCAGAGCATCGCCCGCTCCCGCGTTGCCTGACGTGAATCTGCGGCCGCCGGCAACCACCCAACCCTCAACCGCACAGGGCAGCGCGTCATGATCATCGCCAGCTTTCTGTTCTTCCTGGCCGCCTTCGTGGTGGTGGGGGTGTCCTCGTACCGCAGGAGCAGCAACACCAGCCGCGACTACCTGCTGGCGAGCAGCCACGTGCAGCCCTGGCTGGTGGCGTTGTCCGCTATCGCGACCAACAACTCCGGCTACATGTTCATCGGCGTCATCGGCTTCACCTACGCCGTGGGCTGGTCGTCCGTGTGGCTGATGTTCGGCTGGATCGTCGGCGACTTTCTGGCGTCTACCTTCATTCACCGGCGCCTGCGCGAGGCCACCGAGCGTACCGGATCGGAAACCTATGCGGGGCTGCTTTCGAGCTGGAACGGCACCGACTTCCGCACGCTGCGGCGCGTTGCGGCGCTGATTTCCATCCTGTTTCTGAGCGCCTACGCCGCCGCCCAGCTCAAGGCAGGCAGCAAGGCGTTGCACGTGCTGTTCGGCTGGCCCGAGTATCTGGGTGCTCTGATCGGCGCGGCCATCGTTCTGGCGTACTGTCTGGCCGGCGGCCTGCGCGCGTCCATCTGGACCGATGCGGCCCAGTCGGTGGTCATGATCACTGCCATGGCCGTGCTGCTGTTCGTCGCGACGGCCGATCTGGGCGGCCCCGCCGCCGCGCTCAGCCAGCTCAACGCCGTTGGCCCGGATTACATGAACTGGTTCCCTCACGATCTGCCCCTCGGCGCGCCACTGGGGCCGGTGCTGTTCGTGGTCGGCTGGCTGTTCGCGGGCTTTTCCGTGGTCGGACAGCCGCACGTCATGGTGCGCTTCATGGCGCTGGATGACGCCCGGCACATGACCCGGGCGCGCGCCTACTACTACAGCTGGTTCGTGGCGTTTTACGCGATGGCCACGGCCGTGGGGCTGCTGTCCCGGCTGCTGATTCCCGAATCCGGCACCTTCGACGCGGAGCTGGCATTGCCTACCATCGCGCTGCAGCTGCTCCCCGACGCCCTGGTCGGCCTGATTCTGGCCGGCGTGTTCGCGGCGACCATGTCCACTGCCGATTCGCTGCTGATCTCGTGTGCCGGATCGCTCACCGACGACCTGCTGGACCGCAGCGCGCTGAACGTCTGGCTGGTGAAGGGTGCCACGCTGCTGGTGACGCTGTTCGCGCTCGGCGTCGCCGTCACCGACAGCCAGAGCGTGTTCTCGCTGGTGATCTACGCCTGGGCCGGGCTGGCGGCGGCGTTCGGACCCCTGCTGGCCGTGTACGCCCTCGGCCATCGTCCCGGGGAGAAGCTGGCGCTGACCATGATGGTGAGCGGCGTGCTGCTGGTGTTCGCCTGGAAGCAGGTGGACGGCCTCGGCGACTTCTACGAAGGCACCCTGGCCATCGTCGCCGGCTTCCTGATCTTCCTGACCGGCCGCGCGCTGGGGCTCGACCAGCAGCCGGAGCCCTCGCAGCGGGCCGAGCGCGCTGAGCAGCGGCCCGCCTGAGCGCCGCCACAGCCGGCGACGCCAGGCGTCGGCACAGGCGTCGTCAGCTGCCGACATCGCGATCACAGCTCCGGATTGACCGCTCGTGGTTGAACGGACGGCCCCAGGTACTGCAAGCTCCGGAACAGCTCAACGACGTGCTGAGTCTGTTCGACCCACGGCAGGGCCCCGATCCGGTCGATTGCATGACGTACCCTGCTACCTTGCGACCATCTGGCGGAGCGCTGTCGTGAAACTGTCCGGCAACCTGATCTACGTCTCGATCGCCATCGCTGCGGCCGCGATCAGCTACGCCCTGAACGGGGCCACGGCGTTTCAGACGACGTCCGCGAGCGCCGCGATCCAGGTCGTCGAGATCGTGCCGCTGCTGCTGGGCGCCATGCTGCTGGGCGGCTACTTTCAGGCCCTGGTGCCGCGCGCAACCATCACCCGGCTGCTGGGCGGCGAGTCCGGCTTCAGGGGCCTGGCGCTGGCAGCGGGCGCCGGCGCGGTCACCCCGGGCGGCCCGTTCGCGTCCTTCCCGCTGGCACTGGCCCTGTTTCAGGGCGGCGCCGACACCGGCACGACGGTGGCCTTCATTACCTCCTGGTCGGTCACCAACCTGCCGCGCCTGTTCATCTGGGAGCTGCCGCTGCTGGGCACCGAGCTCGCCATGGTCCGCCTGGCGGTATCGCTGCCGCTGCCCATCATCGCCGGCTACCTGGCGCGCCGCCTGGCCCGTCACGTGGCGCCCATCCAGGGCGACGCCGAGCCGCCCTGATGCTCGGGAGCACGATCTTCATCTGGGTGCTGGCCGGCGCCCTGGCGTTGACGGCGCACGTGCGCAACAGCGCGCTGCACGCCGAGGCGCTGCGCCACGCGGGCTCGCAGCTCAGGATGATCGCCCTACGCGTACCGCTGACGCTGCTGGCCGCCACCTACGTCCTGAGCGTGATCCCACAGGCCACAATCGTATCCCTGCTCGGCAACTCGTCAGGCACCCGGGGCATCCTGCTGGCGAACCTGTTCGGCGCGGCGCTGCCCGGCGGCCCCATGGTGACGTTCCCGGTCATCGTCGTGCTGCGCGACCACGGCGTCGGCGACGCCCAGACCGTGGCCCTGCTGACCTCGTGGTCGGTGCTTGCGCTGCACCGGGTGCTGGCCTACGAGCTGCCGCTCATGGGCGCGCGCTTCGTCGCCGTGCGTCTGCTGGCGTCGGCGCTGCTGCCGCTGCTGGCCGGTATGGCGGCGGGCCTGCTCTGGACGAGCCTCGCCTGAGCGCCGAAGCCCGGACGCATGCGGAAATCTCCTGTCCGACAGGCGCTTCGGCCGCATTTGACAGTGCCCGCGGCTGTGGGCATATTCGACCGCAACCCGCGAAGTCGCTTACGGCCGCGAACCGTATGCAGTAGTGCGTGTAACCCTCGCAGTAACTGGGGAGCGCCGGAACACTGGTTCCGGTTAATGCCGGAACGCTTGTTCCGGTGCAGGAGGGATCATGTATTTGCGACTGTGCCTCGCGTGGGCGGTTATCGTCTGCGCATTTCCCGTACCCGTGCAAGCCGCCGAGGAAGGTCAGAGTCGGCGCATCGAAGAGGTCATCGTTACCGCCGAACGCAAGGAATCGACCGTCAGCGACACGTCGATTTCCATCACCGCGTTCACCGGCGAGATGCTCGAAGATTTCGGCATCCGCAACCAGGAAGACCTGCAGAACTACATACCGGCCGCCGTGATCGAGCCCTACGACATGGCGGTGCGCGGCGTCGGCCGCAACTTCCGCTCGCTGGGCGGTGATCCCGGGATTGCAACCTATCTGAACGGGGTCTACTCGGAGGACTTCGGCATCGCCTCCACCGAGGGCGGCCTGTTCGACATCGAACGCATCGAGGTGCTGCGCGGACCACAGGGTACCCTGTACGGCCGCAACGCCATCGGCGGTGCGGTCAACTTCATCAACAAGCTGCCCACCGAAGAATTCGAAGGTGAGGCCAGAGTGGTGCTCGGCGACTACGACCTGCAGGAAATGTACGGCGTGGTCTCGGGCCCGCTCATCGGCAGCATCCTGCAGGGGCGTCTCACCGGCGTGAAGCGCACCCGCGACGGCTACATCGAAGACCTCGGCCCGGGCCCGGACGTCAACAACTATGGCGACGAGAACTACGCCATCGGCCTGCGCTTCGTGCCTACCGAGAAAATCGTGGTCAACATGCGCGCCAACGAGCGCAGCTACCGGCGGCGCATGGGCGGCGCCGACGCGGCGGGCATCGTGAGCTTCGTCGAGAACGGCGGCGAGACGGTGCGCGACACGTCCACCTACGCCTGGGGCTACCGGGCCGTGGATCCGGGCATCGCCTGCGCGGACCAGTTCACCCGAACGCCGACGACCCCCGCGACCGGCGTGCGCGGCGGCATCGGCTGCGCCGTGCCCGGCTTGCCGGTGGTGCAGTACACCAACCCGGTGGACGGCAGCACGGTCAACGCGCAGCGCATCGTCTCCGGCGTGGACTTTTCCGGTGTCGGCACCATCGACGGCCCGAACTGGGCGTACGGCGCCGATCCCAACAAAGTGCCCATGCTCGGATTCAAGAACCTCGAAGGCAGCGACCTGGTGACCGCCACCAACGGCCAGCAGGACGAGTTCTTCGATCACCAGGCGCTGTCGCTGGATGCAACCTGGGACATCGCCGAGAACTTCTCGATCAAGTACATCCTGGGCTAAACCGACTACCTCTACGACCGCACCTCGGACGTGGATCTCACCTCCAACACCATTTTCGACAACACGTTCTACGTGAGTCAGGAAACGGAGTATCTGTCCAACGAGCTGCAGTTCTTCTGGGATCCCAGCGAGAAGCTGTCGATCACCACGGGGTTGTTTGCCTATGACGCCAAGATCGACCAGCGCGGCGACTACTTCGACAGCAACTGCAAGAACGACGTGAACTGCGGCTCGCGCTATGCCAACGACTTCCCGTACGCGGCGGTGGGCGCCGGCGGCTTCGAGGATGCTTACCCGAAGATGGACCTGTTCACGGCCAAAGGCGCGGGCAAGCGCGCAGCCAATGGACTGCCCCTGCCCTACTACTGCCTGCCGCTGCCGGGAATTCCTGCGTACTGTTTCGGCAAGTGGGCGGCCGACAAGGGCGATCGCGTCGCCCATGGCCCGACAACCATCGGCACGAATCTGGAGTACCAGACCCGTACCGAACGTGAGGCCTATGCCGTATACACCCAGGGCGTGTACACCTTCAACGAGACCTGGGCCCTGACCCTGGGTCTGCGCTGGGCACAGGACATCCTGGACGGTGAGGAGAACGTCTTCTACTACAACGAGAGCGAGATCATTCCCCTCGGCTTCGACCTCGTGAACGGGGGCACGTCGAGCCTTGCCGCCGTCAATCAGGCACTCGGCTGGCTGGACACCGACGGCACGATCCTCAACCCGCAGCGCCTGCTGACGAGCGGCATGCCCAGCAGCACGTCGGTGTGGCGGCAGCTGTCGCGCAAGGACACGGAGCTCACCTGGCGGGTCAACATCGACTTCACGCCCACCCAGGACGACCTGATCTACCTGTCGGCGACCAAGGGCGCGCGCTCGGGCGGCTTCAACCTGGTGTTCTTCAGCGCCAACGAGCGCTTCGATCCGGAAACCCTGATCGCTTACGAGCTGGGCTACAAGGGCTCACAGCTGGATGGCCGGATGCAGCTGAACTCGGCCATCTACTTCTATGACTACCAGGACGTGCACACCATCGGCGCCGCGCCGTCGCTGACCGATCCGACAGCTCAGTCCGTGAGCGTGTTCGCCGTGCCCAAGGCCGAGATGATCGGCTGGGATACCGACGTGCTGTGGCTGCTCACCGACCGCATCACTGTCGGCGGCAACATCAGCTACACGCACAGCGAGTACAAGAGCAACTTCAACGTGATCGACTTCGCTAACCCAGAGCTGCCGGGCTCGCTGTTCAGCGCAGCCGATGCGCCCATCAACCTCGACGGCAAGCAGATGCTGCGCGTGCCGGAGAAGAAGGGCGGCGCGTTCGCGCAGTACAGCCTGCCGATGGGCGAGAACGGGCACATGGAGTTCCTGGCCAGCTGGACCTGGATCGACAAGGTCTACTACTCGGCCTTCGAGGACCCGAACGACGTGGCGGACGCCTATCAGCGTACCGACCTGCGCGCCACCTGGTTCTCCGCGGATGACGCGCTGTCGGTGGCCGCCTTCGTCAACAACGTGTTCGACGAGATCGGCATCCGCCAGATCGACCGCTACCAGGCGGGCGAGGCGGAAGACTTCCGCCGCGCCGGCGCCACTACCGACCCGCGCCTGTGGGGCGTAGAGGTGCGTTACAAGTTCGGCGCTTTCCGCTGATCCGGTAACCTTCAGCAACGGCCATCACCTACGGGTGGTGGCCGTTCGCTTTTCAGATCTCCACTTCGCGCCACCAACCTGGCGCCGTCTTGCGGCCCGCTAACGTCCCGCCTATGGTCTGCGGCCGGGCTCTTCGATTAGAGTGCATCCAGAACGCAATCGGCACGCGACACGGATTGCCAGCGAGTGAACGAAACCAGCAACTCCTCGGTCCTGGAAGACGCTCTGAGTTCGGACGCGCTGGTGCAGTGGCTGCGCGGCGCCTTCGACTGGGCCCAGACCCACCTGCTCACCCTGGACGTGGTCATCCAGCTCGGTCTCGTGCTCGGGGCCATGGTGCCGGCCGTGATCTTCGGCCCGCGCCTGCGCCAGTTCGTGAGAACGCGTCTGAGCGCGCGCGCGCCCGCAGGTGTGCTGAAACGCCTGGCCAACGCCGCCGCCGAGCTGGCCACCCCCATCGCCCTGTACATCACGCTGGCGCTGATCCGCATCGTGCTCGGCAGCGCCGGCCAGCCGCTGGAGTGGGTGGCAGCCGCCATCGCGCTGATGAACGCCTGGATCATCGTGCGGGTGGTCACGCTGGTGATCCAGTCGAACTTCTGGTCGCGGGTCGCCTTCTACATCGCCTGGCCGCTGGCCGCGCTGGACGCGTTCGGGGCGCTGGGCCCCATCGTGGCGCAGATGCGGGAGCTCGCGATTCCCCTGGGCGAGAGCAGCGGCGGCCAGCCGATCCGGATCACGCTGCTCGATATCGTGCGCACGCTGTTCTACTTCGCGCTGCTGTTCTGGGGCGCGAACGTCATCAGCCGTTTTCTGCAGCAGCGCATCGACGCCGCCGAGGAGCTGAGCCCGTCGCTGAAGGCCCTGATGGGCAAGATCCTCAACGTGCTGCTGCCGGTGGTCGCGCTGGTCATAGCCCTGCAGATCGCGGGCTTCAATCTCGCCACGCTTGCGGTCTTCAGCGGTGCCGTCGGTCTCGGCGTGGGGCTCGGCCTGCAGCGCATCGCAGCCAACTTCATCGCCGGCTTCACCCTCATCGCCGACAGGTCCATCAAGCCCAACGACATCATCGAAATCGACGGCACGTTCGGCTGGGTCACCTCCATGCAGGCCCGCTACGTCGCCATCCGTACCCGCGACGGTACCGAGATTCTCATCCCCAACGACCGCTTCATGGGTGAGGGCGTGGTGAACTGGTCGCGCTCCGACCGCATCGTGCGAATGCACGCGCCGTTCGGGGTGTCCTACCGCACCGAGGACCTGCGTCTGGTGCAGAAGCTCGCCATCGAGAGCGCGACCGACGTGCCGCGTGTGCTGAGCGAGCCCGCGCCGGTCTGCAATCTCATCGAGTACGGCGACAGCTCGGTGAACTTCGACCTGCGCTTCTGGATCACCGACCCGCAGAACGGCATGGCCAACGTGCGCAGCCAGGTGCTGATGAACCTGTGGGACGCGCTGAAGCAGAACGGTATCGAGATTCCCTTCCCGCAGCGCGACCTGCACCTGCGGACCTGGCCGCGCGAATTCAGCGAATCGTTGCCGCACGGCACGTCCGGCGAGGGCTGAGGCCCCGGGGACGAGCCTTCAGTCTGTGCCCGCGTACTCGTTGAGCCGGTTGTACAGGGTCTTGAGCGAGATGCCGAGGGATCTGGCCGCCGCCGGCTTGTCGCCGTCGAATGCCTTCAGGGCGGCCAGAATCAGGCGCTTCTCGGTCTCCGCCACGGACGCTGTGGCCGACACGCGAAAGCTCTGAGCCTCGTTCCCGGTCTCCGCCGTCTCCGCCTCCGCCGCGGCCCCGGCCGCGCCGTCCAGGCCCCGGAGCTGATCGGCGCCGATCGTGTCGTTGGCCAGAATGAACGCCCGTTCGAGCACGCTGCGCAGCTCGCGCACGTTGCCAGGCCAGTGGTAGGCCTCGAGCTTCGCGATGGCCTCGTCGGTGATCCCGATGGCTGCGCCGTGCTCGCGATTGAGCTCGCCGAGGAACACCCGCGCGAGTCCACCCACATCGCCGGCACGCACCCGCAACGGCGGCAGCGTGAGCGGGAACCGGGCGAGCCGGTAGTACAGATCCTCGCGCAGGCGTCCGTCGCCCATGGCCCGGTCCGGATCGCGATTGCTGGCGGCGATGATGCGCGCGTCGCTGCGCAGATCCTGCTCACCGCCCACGCGCCGGAAGCGTCCCTGCTCAAGCACCCGCAGCAGCTTCGCCTGCAGCTCCACCGGCATCTCCGTGATTTCATCGAGAAACAGAGTGCCGCCGTGGGCGCGCTCGAAGTAGCCCTGATGCTGCCGCACCGCACCGCTGAAGCTGCCGCGCTCGTGGCCAAAAAGCTCGCTTTCGAACAGCTCGCCTGGGATCGCCGCGCAGTTCACAGGCACGAAATCCGCTGCGCTGCGGTGACTCATCATGTGCAGAGTCCGCGCCACCAGCTCCTTGCCGGTGCCGCTCTCACCAAGCAGCAACACGCTGGCATCGGTCGGTGCGACCTTGCGCATCACCCGATAGAGGGTACGCATCGGCTCGGAGCCACCTCGCAGCAGGCCGAACTGATCCATGGGCGTGGTCAGCGCTGGCGGTCGCGCGCGCGCCCGCTCCTCGGCGGCGAGGTCCGCGGCCAGGCCGTCGATGAATGCCGGATCGAACGGCTTGCAGAAAAAGTAGGTTGCGCCATTGGCCATACCCCTGCTGACCAGAGCATGCTCGTCGCGATCGTTCATGAGCAGGATCTCCGTCGCGCCGCTCAGGCGGGGGTCCTCCAGCAGCGTCAGGCCATTCTCGCCCGCGCACTCGATGGTGATGAACGCAACGCGAAAACGGATCTCGCCGGGCAGGCGCTGCAGCTCCGACACCGACGACGTGCGGCGTACCTGAAATCCGTGACGCGCCAGAACCCCCGCAAGCGCGTCACCGTGCTCGGCCTCGTCGTCGACGACGAGCGCCAGCGGCGCTGCGGCGCTCTCTGTGGTACTGGGTTTCGAGGGGCTCACTGCGCGACCTTATGTCGCAGATACCCCTTCAATGCAAGCCGGCGGTTGCGCCCAGGGCACCGCTGCCGGCACGGTCAACGGCGCAGCCGGTAAGTGCTCGATGCCGCATGGGGGCGCGTATGCACCCCCGTTCGCTGCGGCCTCCTCAAGCTGCCCGCTTCAGCCGCGTCAGCCGCGATGCCGCAGTTTCCCAGTTGATCAGCCGCTCCAGCACCTTTTCCACGTAACCCGCACGATCGTTCTGATAGTCCAGATAGTAGGCGTGCTCCCAGACGTCCAGCGTCAGCAGCGGCTTCAGTTCCGAGCCGAGCGGACAGACCGCGTCGGTGGTACTGTGAATGACCAGTTTGTCCGATTGCTGGTCCAGCGCCAGCCACACCCAGCCGGAGCCGAACTGGTTCAGGGCCGCGTGCTTGAACTGCTCCTCGAACGCCGATTGCGATCCGAACCCGTCTTTGATCAGGCCGGCCAGCTCCGCTCCGACCTTGCAGGGTTCCGGCGTCAGGGATTGCCAGTACAAATCGTGGTTCCAGACCTGGGCGGCGACGTTGTAGGTCGCTTCGTCCGGGGCCTTCTGAATGACCTGTTCCAGCGTCGCGCCGGCAAGCTCGGTACCGGCAATGGCCTGGTTGGTCTTGGCCACATAGCCGGCGTGGTGCTTGTCGTAGTGATAAGAAACCGTGCGCTCGCTGATCACCGGCTCCAGCGCCGACTTCGGATAGGGCAGTTTTTTCAGTTCGAATGCCATGCTACCTCCTTATGCATGTCATGCATGTGCGGCTTGCGCCGTTCACCGGTACGAGGTGCAACATCCGTTCCAGAACTTCGACCCGCCGGAATGCGCGACTTGCCGGCGTTTGCCGGAATCATTGCGCGCGAGAACGGGTCTGATCTGGTAATTCCTACAAAGGCGTTGTGCGTTCTACAAAGCAGAATCCGCACCCATCAACTCTGCAGCGTGAGCAGCGAAGCGTTACCGCCGGCGGCCGTGGTGTCTTCGCACAGCGTCTGCTCCACCACGAAGCGCTGCAGGTAGTTCGGGCCGCCCGCTTTCGGGCCGGTGCCGGAAAGTCCTTCGCCGCCGAACGGCTGCGAACCCACCACGGCCCCGATCTGATTGCGGTTCACGTAGACGTTGCCGACCCGGGCGCGCGCCGCAACCGCCTGCACGCGGCTGTGGCTGCGGGAGTGAATCGACAGCGTCAGGCCGTAGCGGAGCGCGTTGACCTCGTCCACCAGATCCCCCAACGCATCTGCACGCCAGCGCACCACGTGCAGAAACGGCCCGAACACCTCATCGGGCACGTCGGCGACCCTGGTCACCTCGAATGCGGCCGGCCGCACGAACCAGCCCGGGAGATGGTCCGCACCCGGCGACTCCGCGATCAGGCGGAACCGGCGAGCCGCTTGCTGGCGATAGTTCTGCAGCACGGCGAAGGCCGACTCATCATTCACCGGGCCGACGTCGGTCTCGGGCAGACGCGGGTCGCCGAGCTTCAGCTCCTGCATCGCCCCGCTGATCATGGCGAGCTGTCGATCGGCGATGTCGTCCTGCAGGCACAGCAGGCGCAATGCCGAGCAACGCTGTCCGGCGCTGCGAAACGCCGACTGCAGCACGTCACGGGTAACCTGCTCCGGCAGCGCGGTTGCATCCACGATCATGGCGTTCACGCCGCCAGTCTCGGCGATGAAGGGGATGATCGGACCCGCGCGCGCCGCCAGCAGCCCGTTGATGGACCGCGCCGTGGCAAAGGAGCCCGTGAAGGCAACTCCGGCCAGACGCGGGTCAGGCAGCAGCGCGCCGGCGAGCTCGGGCCCGTCTCCGGGCAGCAGGTGCAGCACCTCGTGGGGCACACCGGCATCGAACAGCAGGCGCACCATGGCCTGGGCAACCAGCGGCGTCTGCTCGGCAGGCTTGGCCAGCACGCTGTTGCCGGTGACGAGCGCGGCAGCCACCTGACCGGTGAAGATGGCCAACGGAAAATTCCAGGGCGAAATGCAGAGAAACGGCCCCCGACCGCGCAGGCTCAGAGTATTGCGCTCACCTGTGGGGCCGGGCAGGGTCAGCTCGCCATCGAGCAGCCGCTCGGCCTCGCTGGCATAGAAGCGCAGAAAATCCACGGCCTCGCGCACCTCGAGATGCGCATCCTGGAGGCAGCGCCCACCCTCGCTGCACAGCAGCCACATGAACTCGCTGGCGTTGACTTCGAGCGACCGGGCGGCCGAACGCAGACGATCCGCGCGCGCGCGCACCGGTTGTGCCCACCAGTCCGGGGCCGCCTGAGCGGCCCACGCCAGAGCATCGCGGGCATCGTCTGCGCACGCCGCCACCCAACTGCCGACGGCCGTCAGCGTAGCGGGATCCTGCACCCCGATCGGCTCGCCGGCACGGATCGATCCGGCGACGATGGGCGCAGCCCGTGGCAGCGCACCCGCCGCCGACGCAAAGTCCCGCGCAATGCCGTCGAGGATTTCCCGGTCGTGCAGGTCGAGCCCCTGGCTGTTGCGCCGGACCGGCGCGAACAGCTCGGCCGGCTTGAGGATCCGCGGATGCCCGGTCCAGGCATTGCGTTCAGCCTGGGCGACGGGATCCTGAACTACCGCGTCCAGCGGCAGCGCGTCGTCGGCGATGCGATTGACGAACGAGGTGTTGGCGCCGTTTTCGAGCAGCCGCCGCACCAGGTAGGCCAGCAGTTCTTCCTGCCCGCCGACCGGCGCGTACACGCGGCAGCGCAGCCGGCGCCCGGCATTGAGCTGCTCGTCACTCAACACCCGGTCATACAGCGCCCCGCCCATGCCATGCAGACGCTGAAACTCGAGTTTCCGCGTCGGCCCCGCCATTTCCAGCACCGCCGCTACCGTGTAAGCGTTGTGAGTCGCGAAACAGGGCTCGATGCGGCTTCCGCCCCGCAGCAGTGCGGCCGCGCAGGCCAGGTACGACACGTCCGTGTTCACCTTGCGTGTGAACACCGGGAAATCGCTCAGGCCCCGCTCCTGCGCGAGCTTGATCTCCGCGTCCCAGTAGGCGCCTTTGACGAGACGGGGCGTGAAGCGGCGGGCGCTGCGTCCGGCCAGCTCGACCAGCCACTCGATCACCGGCAGCGCCCGCTTCTGATAGGCCTGCACGGCAAGCCCCAGACCGTCCCAGCCCGCGAGCGCGCGCTCCCGTGCCAGGCGCTCGACCAGCGACAGCGACAGCTCGAGCCGGTCGGATTCTTCGGCATCGATGCACAGGCTGACCGACGCACCCGCCGCCAGGGTGCAAAGATGCAGCAGCCGCGGATACAGCTCAGAGTCGACGCGCGCCTGCTGCGCGAGCTCGTAGCGCGGATGCAGGGCCGATAACTTGACCGATACCTGCGGGCTCGGGGCGGCCCTGCGGGCGGACTCCGCGCCGAGCATGCGCACCGCTTCGCAGTAGCGCTCGAAGTAGCGCTCTGCATCCTGCCCGGTCCAGGCCGCTTCGCCCAGCATGTCGAAGCTGTACAGGTAGCCGTGCGCGGCGCGACGCTCCGCCAGCTCGAGAGCCTGCGCGAGCGTCTCGCCAAACACGAACTGACGGCCGAGAATGCGCATGGCGCGCCGGACGGCCAGGCGGATGGCCGGCTGCCCGAGCTTCCTCACTACCCGCTCCAGCGCCTGGGGCCCGCTGTCGCGGACGGTCACGGTGCTGCCGGCCACCATGAGCCCGAAGGTGGACGCATTGACGAAAAAGTGCTCGGAGGCGCCCAGATGCTCGGACCAGTTGCCGGCGCCGAGCTGGTCTTCGATGAACATGTCCTGTGTCGCTGCGTCGGGAATGCGCAGCAGCGCTTCCGCCAGACACATGAGGGTAACGCCCTCGGCGGAAGTCAGGTCGTACTCCTGCATCAACGCGTCGATGCCGCCAACCCGGCGGCGCTCGGCACGGACATGCTGCACCAGGCGCGTGGCGCGCTCCCGCACGCGGATGAGGGCGGCAGCGTCCAGCGCTGCGGTCCCGGCCAGCTGCGCAACCCGCGCTGCCTCGTCCGCTCGATGTGCGGCCCGGACGGCCGCGCGGGCCGCCGTCAGGTCGGCGAGCCCTTCTCCAGCCATGACTTCTCTCCTCGTGCGGCCAGCCGTCACCCTCAGGCCGGCGGATCCAGAATCAGCTGCTTCCGCCTGTCGCTGAACGCCAGCAGCTTCATCATGCGGCGCGCCCGCACGTGATCGCGCCCGTGTGCGGTCAGCTCGTCGAACCGGTCGTAGCCGCCGAGCACCTCGGCGAGCCGCGGGAAAAAGCCCGCAGCCGCTCACGCTGGCGTTGCCTCCCGCATGATCACCTGAGCGTCTGCTGGCGACAAGGCCCACGCTTGACCGGCAAAGGCTGCGCGATTAAGGTGCATATACACGCACTTAACCGACGCGCCGACTGTGACAGATTCTCTGCTCGAGCCCCGACACTGCGTCAGCAACAACCTGCACAAGACGGCCCGCGCCGTGACCCGGATCTACGCTGAAGAGATGCGTCCCGCCGGCCTCGCCCGCTCTCAATTCGCGATCCTCAACGTGCTGGAAACCGCCGGCCCCCAGGCAATCTCCGCGCTCGCCGAGCATCTGTTCATGGACCGCACGACGCTCACCCGCAATCTCAAGCCGCTGCGGTCCGCCGGGCTCATCAGCCGTCAGACATCGACGACCGATGCGCGGGTGGCGTTGATCGCGATCACGCCCGAAGGTCGGCGCAAAGTGCGGCAGGCGCGCCGCTACTGGCGCAGGGCGCAGGCCCGGATGCTGCAGATGTTCGGCGAGACCCAGTGGCGCGCGCTGGAACGGACGCTGCGCGAGCTGCGCGCCCTGGTGAGTTGACCATGTCGGTCGCGCAGAAACGTGCATATACACCTGAGAAGGCCGCGCCCGCGCCGATTTCCCAGCAGATGCTGCAGGCACCACCGCTGCCGCTGCTGCTGCGAATGGCGAGCCCGAACGCCATCGCGTTCCTCGTTCAGGCATCCGTGAGCATGGCCGAGGTCGCCTTCGTAGGCCGGCTCGGCACCATTCCGCTGGCTGCGCTGGCACTCATGTTTCCCGGGCTCATGCTCATGCAGATGCTGGCCAACGGCGCGATTGGCGGTGCGGTTTCGAGTGCGGTGGCCCGGGCCATAGGGTCCGGCAATCACGCGCGGGCCGAAGCGCTGATCTGGCATGCTCTGGCCATCGCGGGCTGCGCAGGCGTGCTGTTTGCCGTTTTGTGGCATGGTGCCGGCGCGGCGCTGCTCGGCCTGCTTGGCGCCAGCGCGCCGGTCCGGGACGCTGCCGCAAGCTACGCCGGGCTGATCTTCAGCGGCGCGCTCGTGCTGTGGGTGACGGCGTTGCTGAGCAGCGTGTTCCGCGGCATGGGCAACATGAAGCTTCCCGCCGGCCTGATGATCCTGAGTGCCTGCGTTCAGGTCCCGCTGGCGGGCACGCTCATCCTGGGCTGGTTCGGTCTGCCGGGGATGGGGATCCGCGGCGCGGCCGTCGCCGTGCTCAGCGTGTCACTCATCAACGCGGCGATCCTGCTGATCCGGTTGCAGCGCAGCGACTGCATGCTCAAGCTGCGCAGAGAGCGACTGCGCCTGCACGGTGCCGCGTTCCGCGAGATTTTCAGGGTCGGCGCCCTGGCGTCGCTGTCGCCGGTCTTCACCGTGCTCACCATCGGCATGGTCAACGGCATCGTCAGCGGCTTCGGCACGGCGGCGCTGGCCGGCTACGGCATCGTTTCGCGCCTGGAATTCCTGCTGGTGCCCATGGTGTTCGGCCTGGGCGCGGCCATGACCGCCATGGTGGGAACCAACATGGGTGCCGGCAACGTCGACCGCGCCGAGCGCATAGGCTGGCTGGGCGGCGGTCTGGCTGCGGTCATCACCGGCGTCGTCGGTATCGTGCTGGCGCTGTTCCCGAGCCTGTGGTTGGGCCTGTTCACCTCAGATCCGGCCATCTGGGCCGCGGGCGAGTCGTATCTGCGCATCGTCGGCCCGGCGTTTGCGTTCCAGGGCCTGGGCTTGTCCCTGTACTTCGCATCCCAGGGCGCGGGCACGGTGGCCTGGCCGGTGGCCGCCACGGTGCTGCGCTTCGTGGTCGGGGTCGGCGGCGGGCTGCTCACGGTTGAGACGTTCGGCCTCGGCCTCGAGGCCGTGTACCTGTGCCTGTCGGCTGGGATGTTGGTGTACGGCGCCCTCACCGGGGCATCGCTGCGACTGGGTGCCTGGCGCCGACGCGGATCCTGGTAGGCGGCAGGTCGACGGCTCAGAGCCCACCCAGCTGGCGGCGCGCGAAATCTTCCACCAGGGCAATCATGCGGCTGGTCGCCGGTGACGGCCGGTGTCCGAACGCGTGGGGCTGATCGGGAAAGTACGCGTACTCGATGTAGCCGCCGCGCGACTGCCAGGCGCGCAGCAGTTCGAAGGTCATCTCCACCGGCACGTTGGAATCCTCTCCGGGCTGGACCACCAGAACGTCCGGCAGCTGCTGGGCCTCCCCCGCCACCACGATGCGCGGCACGCTGGCCTCGCGCATGGCCGACTCGCTGCCGTAGTAGCCATCGTGGGCCTTGACGAGTCGGTCGATTCCCGCGCGTCTGGCGTAGCGGTAGCGGAAGAACGGGTCGGACACCGGCCACAGCGCCACCACGTAGTCGACGCGTGCGGAGACCTCGTCGTGGGCCGCAGGACCGGCATCGCCGACGAATATCTGCGTGCCCTGGTGCGCGGCCACGTCGGGCCAGACACCCGCCAGCAGCGCCAGATGACCGCCCGACGAGCTGCCGATCAGCCCGATGCGCGACACGTCCGCGCCCAGCCGCCCGGCGTTCAGCCGCAGCCAGCGCACCGCGCCGGCCACATCGCGGCTGGCGGCAGGATGCTGATGCTCGGGACCCTGGCGGAAATCGATGGCAACGACGAGGAATCCGCGGGCGGCAAGCGCGCGGTCGTACAGCGCGCCGGCCGTACGGTCGAACGCAGACCACGCGCCGCCGTGCACGTCCAGCAGAGCCGGCAGCGGTCCGGCGGCCGCCGCCGGGCGGTAGATGCGCGCCTGCAACGGACCCGCGTCGCCGCGCGCCCAGGGCTCGTCGTGCTCCGTGATCTGCTGCTCAGTCGCCATCGCCGTCTCCCCGCCAGGTAGCCCGGACACCACCAGAATCAACATCAGCAGGCCGGTCACCGCCCTGGCGAACACCTCGAATACCCGCACGGTTCCTCCCCGCATCGCCCCCGGTGTGCGCGACGCCGGCCCGGAGCGGCAAGTTGACAGCCCAGACCCACGCTCGGACCATCGCCTGATCAGTGCGATCATAGTGTCATCGGGCGACGGCCTCCACGGCCGCTTTGCCTGCCCGCAACCGGCGTCCAGTGCCATACAGAGATTGACCCATGACCAGCCGCCTGCAACCGAAAAGCTTCGATGAGCTCACGCCTGAGCAACAGGCCCAGTACCAGCGGATCGCCCGTACCCGCAAGCCCAGCGCGGACGGTCAGTTCGGCGGCCCCTTCGACCCCTGGATACGCAGCCCCGAGGTCGCCCAGCGCGCCATGAGCCTGGGCAACTTCATATGGGAACGCACGTCGGTGGGGCGCCGCATCGTCGAGCTCGCCATCATCGTCACGGGCCGCCACTGGCGCAGCAACGTGGAATGGGTCGCGCACGCGCGCATGGCGCGCGAGCAGGGCGTTTCCGAAGAGGTGATTCAGGCCGTGTTCGAGCAGCGGATGCCGACGCAGGCGCCGGACGACGAGAAGCTCACCATCGAAGTGTGCCGCGCGCTCCACGAGACCCACGACCTGCCGCTCGGGCTGTACCGGCGGGCGATCGCCGAATGGGGCGAGCAGGGGCTCATGGACATCATCCAGACCATCGGCTTCTACACGTTCGTCTCCATGACCCTGAACGCATTCAACATTCCTACGGGCGAAGGCGACCCCACGCCGTTCCCCCGCGACGAGTAGCCCTGCCACCAGGCAGTCAGCGCCCGCTGAAGCGGGGCTCGCGTTTTTCCGCGAAGGCGCGCACGGCCTCGCGGTGGTCCTCGGTGCTGCGCGCCTTGAGCAGTCGATCCGCCTCGCGGTCGATGGCGGTAGCGTGGTCGATGTGCATCGCCTCGTCGAGGTTGTCTTTCATGTAGGCGAACGCGACGCGTGGGCCCTGGGCCAGCTGCCGCGCCAGCGCGCCGGTCTCCGCAGCAAGGGCTGCGTCGTCCACGACCCGATTCACCAGACCCAGGCGCTCGGCGCGCTCGGCGTCCACCCGTTCCGCGGTGAGCATCAGCTCGCGCGCCCGCCCGGGACCGACGATACGCGTGAGCAGCCAGGCAATGCCATAGTCGCCGGACAGACCAATCCGCGCATATGCCGTGCTGAGAAACGCGCTGCGGGCCGCGATGCGCAGATCGCACGCCAGCGCGATGGCCATGCCGGCACCCGCCGCCGGCCCCGGCAGCGCCGCGATCGAGGGCTTGCGCAGCCGGTGCAGGGCACCGGCGATCTCCTGATGGCGGGCACGCATTTCCTGAAACTGCTGCTCGAGCGATGCGGGCGCGGAGTTACCGCCTGAAGGTCGCCCGCCCGCCATGGCGCGCACGTCCGCGCCGGAACAGAACGCCGATCCGGCGCCGGTAAGCACCAGCGCACCTACCTCCGATTCCGTCGCGGCCCAGGCGATGGCTCGCCGGAGCGCGCGCGTCAGCTCGTTGGACAAGGCGTTGCGGACCTCCGGCCGATTGAGCGTTACGGTAGCGACACCGTCATCCAGCCTGCAGAGCAGTTCCCCGGTACCCGTCTCGTGAATGGCCATCGTTACAGACTCCAGGTGCAGAGGCTCAGCCGAGCCCGGTAATCAGAATGACCGCAACCGCCAGCGGCGCGGCATAGCGGATCAGAACGTGCCAGAGCGAGAACAGCGTTGCCGAGCGCATGCCGAGCTCTTCGCGCACCGATGCGCGGCTCACGCGCCAGCCGACGAACAGGGCAATGAGCAGGCCGCCGAGCGGCAGCATCATCTGATTCGAAAGGTAGTCGAGCGCGTCGCCCATGGCGCGCGAGCCCAGCTTCCAGTGGGCGAGCAGGTTGTAGGACAGTATCGCCAGCAGGCTCAGGACGCTGATGGCTGCCATGAGCCCCAGGGTGCTTCTGTGCCGTGCCAGGCCGCGGTGCTCGTCGAGCCAGGCGACGATGGGCTCCATGAGCCCGACCATGGACGTGATTCCGCCCACGGCCAGCAGCACGAAGAACAGCACGCTGACGAGATGCCCGCCCGGCATCTGCGCAAATGCCACCGGCAGCGTCTGAAAGATCAGCCCCGGGCCGCCGGCGGGGTCGAGCCCGTAGTTGAACACCACGGGAAAAATCGCAAGCCCTGCCACCAGCGCAACCAGCGTATCGGCCGCGATGATGATCACCACGCTCGATGCGATCGAATGCTGACGCGGCAGATAGGCGCCGAAGGTCATCATGCCCGCCATGGCGACGCCGATGGAGAAGAATGCCTGACCCACCGCCGCGAGCAGCATGGCGCCGTTCACCTTGCTGAAGTCCGGTGTGAACAGATAATCCACGGCCGCGCCGAAGCCGTCGGACGCCACGTTGTACAGAGCCAGGGCAATCAGCAGCAGAAACAACGTCGGCATCAGCACGCGCACCGAACGCTCGATGCCGTTCTGAACGCCCGCATAGACGATGCCGCCCGCAAGCGCCAGGCTCAGCACCGTCCAGAACAGCAGACCGCCCGCGTCCGCCAGCATGCCGGAGTACGCGGCGGCGGCCGCGCTGCCGTCCACCATGGCGAAGCCCGTGCCGACCGCCGAGAACAGGTAGCGCAGCACCCACCCCACCACCACGGTGTAGGTCACCAGAATCAGGAACGCCGTCATCAGATTGAGCCCCCCGACCCAGCGCCAGCCGGGACTGCAGCCCTCGGCAACCGCCACGTTGCGCATCGCCCCCGGCGGGCTCGCGCGGCCGCGCCGTCCGACCAGAATCTCGGCCATCAGGATCGGCACCCCGATACCGAAAGCGCAGAGCAGATACACGAGCACGAACGCGCCGCCGCCGTTCTCGCCGGTGACGTAGGGAAAGCGCCAGATGTTACCGAGACCGACGGCGAACCCGATGCTCGCCATCAGAAACCCGAAGCGGGACGAAAACTGCTCGGTGGCGCCAGCCGTCATGTGCGGGCTTCCGGCCACGCTGAGCGTGGAATCAGCGTTTCGGGCACTGATGACCCCCGTACTGGTATCGCTGCAGCCTACCGTCATGAGCCGCGCGAGCAAACCCCGGCCAGTCTTCCCAGCCCATTCGCGATCGTCTCACGCGACAGTCCCGCGCAGCGCTCTGGTTTACATGTCCTCGAGAGGGTGGCACTTTCCGAAGACGGCGCCCTCGAGCCCACCGCCCTGTGCGGCGCATCGACTGACTCGGCGGACGTGGGCGCCGGCTCATCACGCCTGAGACGGCCGGTTGCGGGGAGGGACATGTCCATGCAACGCCAACAGCAGACATTTTCTTCCGGGCGCGCCCCTTTGCGGCAGCCTCTGGGGCGCTGGCGACTGATGATCGCGCTCGGCTGCTCGATCGGCCTCGCCGCCCCGGACGGTGCGGCGCAAGCGGGCGCATTCGCCAGGCTTCCCGCCATCGAATCGGTCCGCATCTCGCCGGACGGCAGCAAGGCAGTGATTCTGCGGGCACTGCAGGACTCCTACCACGTCACCGTCGCCGACTTCGCCAACGGCACGAGCCGCCTGGTCATGGCTTCGAAGCCGGACGAGTTTCTGTTCAACTGGTGCCGCTGGGCCAACGACGAACGGCTGGTCTGCTCCATCCGGAGCTACGGCGAGATCAGAGCGGGTCAGTATGGCAACGGCTTCCGTCGTTACCGGGACGGGCGGGTCACGATGACACGCCTGCTGGCGGTGAATCAGGACGGCAGCGACGTTCTGCAGCTGGTGCCCGATGCCGTGACCAGGCCGGGCGGCGACCTGGAATGGAACGCCCCGGACCAGGATACGATCGTCAGCTGGTTGCCGGGGGACCCACGGCACGTGCTGATCCAGCTTGCCCGCGAGGACAGGCTGTACCCGAGCGTGTACCGGCTCGACATCTACGACAACGGCCTGCAGCGCGTGCAGCGCTACAGCAGCCGCGTGCTGTCCTGGTACGCGGACGACCAGGGCGAGCTGAAGCTCGCCACCGGCTACGACGAGCGCAGCGAACCGGTCGCCTTCCGCCTGGGCAACGGCAGCCTCGAGGAACTGGACATCAGCCCGCTCGCGGGCGTCCGGCCGCCGCAACCGCTCGCCTTTGCCGGAGATGCAGCCGGCATCTACGTGCTGGGGAACGGCGGCCGCGACACGCGCGGCATCTACCGCGTCGACCTCGGCAGCGGACGGATACTGGAGCCGCTGTATCTGGACGACTCGCACGACGTCGGCGGCGGGTTGCTGGTGAGCAAACGCACCCACGCGCCGCTGCTGCTGCAGTATCCGCAGATCAGCCTGCACCAGGTGTGGTTCGACCCTACGCTGGAGCGGGATTTTGCGGCGCTGCGCGACGCGCTGCCGGGAAAGCCCGCGCGCGTCTGGCTGCGGGACGTGGACGATGCCGCAAACAGCCTGATTCTTTACGCCGAAGGCAGCGGCACCGTCCCCGCCTGGTATCTGTTCGACCGCACCAAACGTGCCCTGGTGCTGCTGGGCAGCAACTATCCGGGCGGGCAGGCCGTGACCGAGCTGCAGCCGGCTCGGGTCACCGCCCGCGATGGCACGCCGATACCCGCCTACTACGCGCTGCCGGGGCCGGCGGCACAGGGCCCCTACCCCGTCGTGCTGCTGCCCCATGGCGGCCCCTACCTGCGAGACGACGACTCGTTCGACTACTGGGCACAGGTGCTGCTCAGCAACGGCTACGCGGTGATGAAGCCCAACTATCGGGGCTCGTCCGGGTACGGCGACCGCTACCTGAGCGACGGCTTCGACCAGTGGGGCCTGAAGATGCAGGACGATCTCATCGACGCCCTGGACTGGATGATCGGTCGGGGCCTTGCCGACCCGCAGCGCGCCTGCATCGTCGGCGGCAGCTACGGCGGCTATGCAGCCCTGGTCGCCGCGTACAAGACCCCGCAACGGTTCCGCTGCGCTGTGTCGTTTGCCGGCGTCACGGATCTGGACGGCCTCGTGGACCGGCTGCGCAACTTCCGTTTTGGCGAGCTCAGCATCGCACGCATCCAGCAGGGTGAGGCTCGGCGCGCCAACTCCCCCCTCGCCAACGTGGACCGCATGGGCGTACCGCTGCTGATCGTACACGGCGACGCCGACCGCAGCGTCATGGTCGAGCAGTCGCGAACGCTCGTGCAAGCGCTCGAAAAGGCCGGCAAGCCACATCTGTACATCGAGCAGGCAGACGGCGATCACTTCCTCAGCGTGCAGTCGCACCGGGTCGAGTTCTTCGAGGCACTGCTCGCCTTCCTGCAGCAACATCTCGCCCGCCACGACGACGACGCTCCCTAGCGGCTCTCGACCCGAACTCATGGCGAACGCTCGCGCGACCGGGCCTGCCGGCGGCAAGTCGAGGTGCCGCCCATTGCGTCCGTCCGGCAGGTCATGGTATCCAGGCATGATTCGATCTGAAGGATCGAAAGCGCACGCGCCGAACCGCGGGCAGCCGGCACCCTGGCAGAACTCTAGCTGAGCAGAGGAGAAATGAGATGACAACGGTAACGGTATCTGAAGACATCAGGGGCAAGGCAGCCGACGTGTGGGCCGCGCTGAGCAACTTCGGCGGCATCAAGGTCGGCGGGCCGGTCACGTCCTTCGAGGTGGAAGGTGAGGGTGTAGGCATGGTGCGCACCATCGGCATGGGCGGCGGCAAGGTCATCGAGCGGCTCGACCGCCACGATTCTGACGCCATGGTGTTTGCCTACTCCATCATCAACGAAGATTGCCCCCTGCCGGTTTCCGGTTACTCGGCGACGGTGTGCGTCACCGACAAGGGCGACGGCACCTGCAACGTCAACTGGTCCGGCACCTTCGAGCCCAAAGGTGCCCCGGAGGCGGATGCCAGCAAAGTAGTCGAGGGCATCTACCGCGGCGGCATCGCCGGGGCCCGCAAAGCCGTGGGTGGCTGAACACCAGTGAGACTGCCGGGCCCTGTAGCCGGCCCGTACCGCTAACGCACGCGCCGCACGGTGATGGAGGGACCATTCGCCAGACGCATCACCGTACGCCAGCGATGCACGACGATGACGACCTCCTGATCCGCATCGATTGGTCGCCGGCCGGGTTCGATCTCTGCCCACACCTGGCCGTTCGCGAGCTGCATGGCACGCTCACCCCCAGGCAAGGTGTCCACGCTCAGGATCCGACTCGCGATGTCCTGCGGGGGTGGTTGACGACTGCGCTCGTCGCGCCAGTCCGTCGTCGCAGACACCGGCGCTTCGTCGGCGCCGCCCTGCTGCAGAGCACGTGCAATACCGTCGTAGCAGGCCAGCCGCTCGACGTCGTCCGCGACGGCCAGGCAGTCGACCACCGTGGCAGCTGCCGCAAGGCCGGACAAGAGGGTACCGGCGCCGACGGTCAGCAGATAGCGCCCCACCCGGCCAGGCCGGGTGGGGCTGCGGGGAGCGGATCGAATGTCCTGGGTCAGACGCAGGTACCGCATGGCGCCTCTGACGTCATTGCAGGAAGGTCTCTATGCCGCCAAGATTGAAAATCGGATCAGTACTCATCGAAGATGTTCCGGCCACCACCTCCACCACCGTCTGCCGATCGCTGCCAAGCAGGCCGTCGAAGGTGTAGGAGTACTGTATGTCGGTGTACAGCATGTCCTCGAGCTCATCGGACCCGTTGATGGCGATCTGTCCGGCCTGCAGGGCCTTGGAGTTGAAGTCGATCTCCACGGAATCCATCCAGCGCAGACGCAGCATCGCCGCATGGTTGCCCATGAACCAGTTCAGCGTGCCGGTGACGCGCCACTCGGGAATGGGCGGCACCTCGGCAACGTCCTCGTTCTGCTTGCCAACCCCGTCACCCGGCGGGATGCCGAAACCGAGATCGTAGCTGTACTCGTCCACCATGGTGGCGTCGACATTGAAGTTGAACGTCCCGAAGCCATCGGTCGCCAGGTTGTAGCGGCCATAGAAATCCCATGCCTTGTGCTTCATCTGCTGGGCATTGAGCAGCGATGTGGTGACCCGGGTCACCACACCGGTGGTGTCCCGCTGGATCGCCGGGTCGGAGTCAGGGCCGTTGATCCAGGCCGTCACGTCCGCCGGGTTCGCCGGGTCGCCGCCCGCGTCCAGGAAATTCTGATAGTCGCGATTGAGCACCTGGTTCATGGTGGTCTGAGCGATCCGGTCCTGGAAGTCGAAGGACGCGTAGTCCACGCCCAGATTCAGGTTGCCATCCAGCAGTGAGAAAGAGATGCCGATGTTCCACACGTCCGCGGTCTCAGGCTTGAGGTCGGAATTGCCCGCCACGCATGCGACCCGGAACGAGTTGGAGGTATCACCCGTGAGCGGGTCGCTGGCAGGTTCAAGACCGCAATCTTCCGGCTCGTAGAGGTCCTCCAGAGTCGGCGCGATGAACGCCGAACTCCACGACCCGCGCACCGACATGATCTCCAGAGGCTGCCAGAGCACCGCGACCTTCGGATTGAAGTCGGAACCGATGGAGCCGCCGTAGTCTTCGAAACGCCCCGCCAGCTGCAGTTCCATGTTGCCGAGCGTGTCGTCGTCGAACACCGGCACAGCCAGCTCGAAGAACGCACCCCACACGTCCTGGTCGGCGCTGTAGTCGAACCCGCAGCCGCCTTCGTGCCAATCGCACTGGTTCTGCGAATCGTTCAGATCGACGTCCCACTTGGTATTGCGGTACTGCACGCCGAACGCGCCGGCCATCATGCCGGCGGGCAGTTCGAACAGGTCGCCCGTAGCCACCAGCGTGTAGTCGAAGTACTTGCTCTCGAGAATGTCGTTCGCCTGGATGTTGATCGCATCCACGACCTCCTGAGTGTTGGCAAAGTCGGCCGATCCCGTGTAGGAGCAGACGCGGTCGACACAGCTCAGCTCCTGGGTCGAGAAGGGGTTCCAGTAGGACGTCGAGGCATCGATGGGCGTCGCCTTCAGCTGGCCGAGAAGCCCCTGAACGAGTGCCGCCTGACTCGTGTTTTTCTGCTCGAACACGCGTTCGATACGATCGTAGATCGCCGTGCCTGAAACCTCCCAGCTGGTGTCCGGGATGGTCCAGGTCAGCGTATCGGTCAGTCGGAAATCGGTCTCTTCGAAGGTGGCGCTGCCGCTGTTGGCACCGTCGCTGTAGAACGACGTGGGCTTGGCGCCGAGCTTTCCGAAGATGCGCAGGGCGACCACATCCACATCCTCGTTGAAGGGAATGCCACTGGCAGGATCGAAAGGCGACGGAGCCAGGATCACATCCGGAATGCCGTCACCGTTGAGGTCGTTGCTGCCGCGGTCGGGAATGCCGTCAGCGTCCAGATCCTGGGCGTAGAGCGGTTCGAGCACCCCGTCTCCATTAGAATCGGCCATGGCCCGGAACGGGTTGCCCGGGTGGTCGCCCAGCACAATCGGGAACTCTTCGGTACGACCTCCGGGGTTCTGAGGCGAGCCGCGGCTCTCGCTCTTGAGCCGGGTGGTTATGAACTGAATCTCGTTGGTGAGGTTCTCGTTGAACTCGTAAGTGAAGTTCGAGTAGACGGAGACCTGATCCACCGGATTCATGTAGTTCCAGAATTCACCGAAGTGCAGGCGGCAGTTGCTTCCGCTCCGGTCCCCGCTTCGCCAGTTGTCCTTGATGCCCACATCGCGGCCCGAGCCGTCGTACGTACCGCAGCCCGGATCCACCATCCGTGTCGCGGTGCCGGTCAGCGCGCCGGTCGCGTCTCGATTCGGCACCAGCCAGTCCCCGGGGTTTCCCGTGCCTGAGCGCTCAAACCCCTTACGCAGAAACTCAGGACGTTCGGTCTGCTGCAGTTCTCCGCGATCGCGGTACGACGCGGCGAACACGAAGTGACCTCGATCGGTGCGGGTACCCATGATGAGATCGACGAGCTTCTCGTTGATGTCGTTGTTTTCGTCCTGGGTGTAGAACGCGGACACCTTGGCGCCTTCGAAATCCTTGCGGGTGATGATGTTGACCACCCCCGCTACCGCATCCGTGCCGTACAGAGCCGATGCGCCATCCTTGAGCACATCGATACGCTCAATCGCCACCTGCGGAATCGCATTGTTCAGATTCGAGCCCGCGGACGCGTTGGGTGCGTAGTTGAGGCGTTTGCCGTCGATCAGCGACAGCGTCGCGCGATAGCCCAGGCCGCGCAGGTTGGCCGTGGTGGTCGTGCCGCCCTGACCGCGCGCGGCATAGGTGTTGGTTTGAAAGTCGCTGCCGTAGTTGAAGGTCTGTGCGACCATCACCTCGCCCAGATTGGGCGTCGCGTTGGCGGCGATGGCCTCCTGGTCTATGACCGTCAGTGGTGATGATGAATCGAAACTGTCACGCTTGATGTAGGATCCGGTGACGACGATCTCTTCGATAGGCTCCGCTGCGAGCAGCGGCGTTGAACTAAGAGCCAGCGCGATGTACAGCATGCTCACGCCAGCCGTCCCGTGTGCGGGCAGCTGAGGCATGATGGTTCCCCTCCACAATTTCCCCTTGCAACGACCGTGGCCATTGCCCTCGTGACGATCGAGCGGCCAACTCCCCAGATGGACGATGCCCGAACGCGCGCCTCGAATATAGGTAGGGCATCGGCAGCGGTCAACCCGGAACGATGCACGCAGAAAACGACTTCGCAGCGCGCGCGAATTCGGTGACAATCAAATCAACACCATTGCCGGACAGAGGATCTCGAGCATGTGCGACGAACACACCGTCAATGACACCGACGCATTTCTGCGCCGGCAGGCAATGCTCTCCCGCCGCAGCTTCAACACGCTCACCGCGGTGGCAGCCGCAGCCGTCCTGCTGCCCGCGCCAGCCGATGCCGCCGACGTCACGGAAGTGGACGTGTCCGTGCCGACCCCTGACGGCACCGCCGATTGCTACTTCGCGCATCCGAGCCGCGGCCGCCATCCGGGCGTCATCGTCTGGCCCGACGTGGTGGGTCTGCGCCCCGCGTTCCGCCTGATGGGCCGACGCCTCGCGCAATCCGGCTACTCGGTGCTGGTGGTCAACCCCTACTACCGCAGCGCCACGGCCCCGGTAGTTCCGGAAGGGGCGAGCTTTCAGGACCCGGCTACGAGGGAGATACTCATGCCGCTGGCGCGCTCGCTGTCCGCGGCGACACACGCCACGGACGCCAGAGCGTTCGTCGAGTACCTCGACCAGCAGGAGAGCGTCGACAGCACCCGCAAGATGGGTACCACCGGCTACTGCATGGGTGGCCCGATTACCCTGCGCACCGCCGCCACCATGCCGGAGCGGATCGGCGCCACCGCGTCGTTCCATGGCGCGCGCCTGGTGACGGACGGCGACGACAGCCCCCATCTGCTGGTGGGGCAGATGCGCGCGAGCGCACTGATCGCCATTGCTGAGAACGACGACGAGCGCGAGCCCGATGCAAAGAACGTGTTGCGCGCCGCATTCGATCAGGCCGGTCTGCCGGCCGAGATAGAGGTGTACGCCGGCGCCATGCACGGCTGGTGCCCGCCGGACTCCCGGGTGTACAACGAAGCCCAGGCCGAACACGCGTGGAGCCGACTGCTCGCGCTGTTCGCCGGCGCGTTGACTTGAACGGGTTCACGCGGGCCTGTGCATTGCGCGCCGTCACGCCGGGCCGGGCTGCAACATGCGCCACCTGAACTACAACCATCTGCTGTATTTCTGGACGGTAGCCCGCGAAGGCAGCATCGCCCGCGCGTCACAGGTACTGCACCTCACGCCCCAGACCATCAGCGGCCAGCTGAAGCTGCTCGAGGAAGCCATCGGCAAACCGCTGTTTCATCGCGTCGGGCGCCGACTCGTGCTCTCGGAAACCGGGCAGATCGTGAATCAGTACGCCGATGACATCTTTTCGCTCGGCGCTGAGCTCGCGCAGCGCATGCGGAGCGAAGACCCCGGCGCGCCGTACGTTCTGAACGTGGGGATCGTCAACTCCATCGCAAAGCTCATCGCCTACCAGGTGCTCGAGCCCGCGATGGGAGGCGACGGCAAGCTGCGCGTCGTCTGCCTGGAAGGCGATATGGAGAAGCTTCTGGCCGATCTGGCCGTGCATCGATTGGACGTGGTCATTTCCGACCACCCGATCCCGCCGGGTCTTTCCGTGAAAGCGTACAACCATCCCCTCGGCGAGAGCGGCGTCTCATTCTTCGCCAGCCGGCGCATCGCCGCACGCTATGCGCGTCGTTTCCCGCGCTCCCTGGACGGTGCTCCCATGCTGCTGCCGGTGCTGGCGAGCCCCTTGCGGCGGCAGCTCGACGACTGGTTCGAGCAGAACGCCGTACGTCCTGACGTCATCGCCGAGTTTCACGACAGCGCGTTGATGAAGGCTTTCGGCGAAGCCGGCGTCGGCCTGTTTCCCGCACCTTCGGCCATCGCCACCAAGGTAGAGGCGATGTATGGGGCCCGGCGCATCGGCGACGCGCCCAAGGTCTCCGAGACCTACTACGCAATCTCTCCGGAACGCAGGATCAAGCATCCGGCGGTGCTGAGGATCACCGAGCACGCGCGCGCGCTCATGCCGCGCGCCTGATCGGCACGGCGACGGCCGTCCTCGCGCCACCCGCCACAGCGGATCACGACGGATGCGTCGACCCGCGACTGCTCCCTCCGAAGGCCCCGACTTCGGTTTTTTCGAGCGAACCCACCGGGAATCGCGAATTGTCCCTGACGGCCACCGGCGTAGGGTTGCGCCCTGATGAAGCCGCTTCGCAACATCGAACCGTCTCGCGCGCGCTGCCCGCTGATCTCGACAACGCGTGCTGCGCCCGTGCTGCTGTCGCTGGCGCTGCTCGGATCACTGCCTGCCGCCCCTGCGTTTGCCGTCGCAACCTTGACCGCGGCCGAGCTGAAAACACTGTGCGCAGACGACGAAGCCGCCAGCAGCGAGGCCTGTCGCATGTACGTTCGCGGATTCCTGGACGGGGCGATCGCGACCGACCCCAGGGTAGCGATGAACGTTGCCAACGCGTTCGAGAATCAGGACTCCCTCACTGCGCGCGCCTACAGAACCCGCCTCGGGCGCGACCTGGACCGGTACGGGCCGTCTTTTCTGGCTGATTTCTGCGTTCCCGCCACAGTGCCGGTGGACGCTGTGCTGGACGACATTGCCGCCGAGCTGGCGGGCACGGAGGATCTGCAGGAACCGGCCGGAGAGCTGGTGTATCGCGTTCTCACCCGGAGCTACCCCTGCCCCTCGGACGACTGAGGAATCCACCTCAGCCCGCCACAGGACAACCCAAGCCGTGCCGCTCGATCACCTGACGCAACTCGAGTCCGAAGCGATCTTCATCATCCGGGAGGTTGCCGCCTGCTTCGAGCGCCCATGCCTGTTCTATTCCGTGGGCAAGGACTCCACCGTGCTTCTGCATCTGGCCCGCAAGGCATTCTTTCCCGGCAGGGTGCCTTTCACCCTGCTGCACATAGACACGACCTGGGAGTTCGCCGAGATGGCCCGCTTCCGGGATGATCTGGTGCGGCGCCATGATCTCACGCTCGAGGTGCACGTGAACCGCGAGGCGCTGACGGCCGGTGTGCACCCGGTGACCTCGGGTTCGGTCGTTTACAACGACCAGATGAAGACCGTGGCGCTCAGGCAGGCGCTCGATCGTCTGCGCTTCGACGCGGCGCTCGGCGGTGCCCGGCGCGACGAGGAGAAGTCGCGGGCCAAGGAGCGCGTCTTCTCGATGCGCACGCCCGACCATCAGTGGGATCCGAAAAATCAGCGCCCGGAGTTGTGGAAGCTCTACAACACCCGTATCAATCCGGCAGAATCCGTGCGCGTGTTTCCCCTGTCCAACTGGACGGAACTGGACATATGGCAGTACATCCTGCGCGAGCAGATCGAGATCGTACCGCTGTATCTCGCCCGCGAGCGCCTGAGTTGGATCGACGACGCGAGCGGCCAGATTCTCGCCCTGGATGACGAGCGCATGCTGCCGCATC
>JAWKZP010000026.1:0-44559 GCA_041395905.1 Pseudomonadales bacterium | reverse complement strand
GACCGGTGGCACGCGCGGCATGGCGGATGCCCATGCCTATGCCACCGCGAAGGCCGGCGTAATCAACCTGACCCGGTCCCTGGCACGTACCTACGGGCCCGAGGGCATCCGCAGCAACTGCTTCGCGCCGGGCATCTTCGACACAGGCATGATCGATCCCTATCGGAACCTGTTCGAGCAGACGCTGTCCGATCCCGCGGCCGCCGCCCAGCTTTGCCCTCTCGGGCGCATGGGACGGCCCGAGGAGGCAGCCGACGGCATGTTCTTTCTGGCGTTCGCCAGCTACTGCAACGGCACGGTTCTAGTGATGGATGGAGGTACCACAGCGTGAGTCTGAAATCGGTCGGTCCCGGCAGAAACGCCCCCGACGAGATCAACGTGATCATCGAGATCCCGGCCAACACCGGTCCGGTGAAGTACGAGGTGGACAAGGACAGCGGTGCTGTGTGGGTCGACCGGTTCATGGCTACGGCTATGTTCTATCCATGCAACTACGGCTACGTGCCGGGCTCGCTGGCCGACGACGGCGATCCCCTGGACGTCATGGTGGTCACGCCGCACCCGCTGATCGCGGGCACGGTGATCACCTGTCGACCGGTGGGCGTGCTGAACATGGAGGACGAAGCCGGTGACGACGCCAAGATCGTGGCCGTGCCGATCTCCAAGGTGACGCGCATCTACGACCGCGTGCACGCTGCTGCGGATCTGCCGGAAGGACTGGTGCATACCATCGAGCACTTCTTCGCGCACTACAAGGACCTGGAGCGCAACAAGTGGGTGAAGGTGCGTGGCTGGGGCGACGTGGCCGCGGCGCGGGCCTACATCGAAGGAGCGCTGGCACGGGCGGTGGGATGAATCCGGGCCGTGTTGCGGTGGGTGCGTTCGGGTAGCGCCGGCGGGGCTGCGGGGAGCTGTTGCCGGGGTAGCGCGCAGCGGCTCCGGCGTACCCTCGCGGCGCGGAACGCACCGGCAAGCTTGGCAAAGCCTTCAGTTGTTCCTCCGTCGGCCGGGCGATGGGCGCGAACCTGGGATTGAGGCCGCGGGGTGGGGCGGCCGATCCGGGACCGCGCGCAGCGCCTCCGGCGTGCCCTCGCTGTGCAAGCTTGCCGACCGCACTTCGTGCGGCCGTCAATTTGCTCCGCTCGGCTGCGCTTAGACGGTCCCGCAACAGCGCGTCGGGCCCGTGCCTTGAAGGGGCTTTCTGGTACCTGAGATGGCGGAGGGTGGTTCCGGGCCAGCCACCTCTACCGCTTGTCTGGGTACCGCGCGGCAGCATTCTCCGACGCCTCCGGGGTCTCTCGGCTCGGCGGGTTGGTCGGGTCAGATTCTGCCCAGGGGGAAGCGGGTGCCGCGGCTGTAGACGACCAGCTGGTCGTCTTCCTGGGTGGCGTGGTCTACCAGGCGGTAGAAGACGGGGCGGCTGATCAGGGCGTCGAGGCCGTCGCGGACCATCAGGTAGGGTCGGGGCTCGCCTTGGTGCTCGGTGACGCGCAGCGGATGCTCTGCGTCGGCGACGACGTAATCGTCCATGTTGGTGGTGAAGAGGAGTTCGGCGCCCTCACCTGCGCCGCGGATGTCCAGATCGATGCCGAGGAACGGGGCATCGGCGACCTCGATACGGAGTTTCTCCGCAGGGGTCACCAGGTAGTAGCCGTCCGGGTCTTTGCGCAGCACGGTCGCAAACAGCTTCACCAGCGCGTGGCGTTGGAAAGCTGCGCCTTCGTGGTACCAGGTGCCGTCGCGATCTATGCGGATGTCGATCGCGCCGACCCGCTCCGGGTGCCATTGACCCACGGGGGGCAGCTTCTTCTGCGCCTGCAGAGATTCCAGCGTCTGGAACAGCGAGTCGATCTGGGCCACGGTGCGGCTCCGCCTGCAAGTGGCCGGAATTGTATTACCCCGAGTACAGCGCTGCAGCGAGTTCGCGGAACGCCCGTTCTATGTGTTCCGTACGCGACGAGGGGGTGGCGAGCCAGTGCGGTGATAGGGCCAGACGGGCGCTCTGCACCAGGCGGCCGTCGTAGGGGTCGAGCACAGCCACCTCGATCGCCAGGGGGTCGACGGGGCCAGCGAGCAGACGCCCGGGATTGAGCGGGTGCCACAGGCTGTCGCGCTTGTCCTGCGCGGTCTGCGGGTGCTCACCGGGCCAGCTCACCAGCAGACGGAACGGCGGGTGGCTCTCAGCACCGGCCGCGGCAGGCGGCACGAACACGGATTCGACGCCCGTTTTCGCTGCGTCCAGCCAGGCTGGATCGTCAGCGGCCGCCAGCTCGGCAACGCTGACCGTCGAGCCCGGCGGTAGACGCCAGCGGGTGTTGGCGCCGATGGCGACCCCATTGCGAAGGTGCACCCACTCGAGCCCAGACAGGGTGCTCTGCTCGATGTGCTGCAGCGTGCAGCCGGTGAGCGCCGTCAGGCTCGCCAGGACGATCAGGACGCGACGATGCATGGCTTTCCAGAGCGGACGTACTTCAGGGAAGTATAGAAACGATCCGGCTCTGATCGGCCGGCGCGTTGAATCAGGCCGCTGAGTTCAACCGCCGATGAACTTCATCACGGTCACGTCGCCCTTGAAGCCGAGATCCTGCTTGTCGGCAAGGGCCCTTACCAGCATCGACTGCAGACCGGCCATGGCCTGCGGGTGCGGCAGCGTCAGAATGGGCTTCATGTCGTGGTGGGCCGCGTTCGAGAGGCACCCATACAGAAAACCGTTCGAAGACAGCCGCAATCGTGTGCAGGAGCTGCAGAACGGCTCGCTCTCGTTGGCGATAAAGCCGAAGAAGCCGTGTCCGGGAATCTCGAAGCGCACGGCGGTGGAGTCGAACGGCGCGTCGGTGCGGGTAAATTCGTAGCGCGTGCCGATGGTGTCGAGAATTTCTTCCATGCCGAGGAAGTCGCGCTGAAACTGATTGCCGTGATGCAGGTGCCCCATGCTCATCAGCTCGATGAAGCGCAGCTCGAAGCCCCGCTCCAGGCAGTAGTCCAGCATGGGCAGCAGCTGATCGGCATTCTGAGTGCGCATGGGCACCATGTTGATCTTGATGCGCAGCCCCGCCTGACGGAGCTTGTCTATCCCTTCCAGCACCGTCGCCAGGTCACCGCTGCGGGCGATGGCGCGAAAGCGCTCGGGATCCAGCGTATCGAGACTGACGTTGATGCGTTTCAGGCCCGAGCCGAGCAGCACGTCGAGCTTGCGCAGCACCAGCTGGCCATTGGTGGTCACCGAGACGTCCTGCAGCGGCAACTGCATGGCGGCGGGCAGCAACTCATCGAACTTGGGTGAGAGCAGCGGCTCGCCCCCGGTGATGCGCAGCTTCTCGATTCCGGCGGCATCCACCAGCAACTGCACGGCATAGACCAGCTCGTCGGCGGACAGCTCGTGCGCGGCCGGCTGCAGCCGCTTGCCGTCCGGCACGCAGTAGGTGCAGGCGTAGTTGCAGGCGGCAGTGATGCTCACGCGCAGATTGCGGAAGCGGCGGCCTAAGCGGTCGACGATCATGAAAGCTGTCCGGTTTCCGGGGTTTTGCGACGTCGCGGGCGGCACGTCACAGTAACGCGGGGAGTATGCCACGATCCTAAACCCGAGTGGAATTGTCGTGTTTTATGACATATTTATTGACGCTACCGGGGGCGCTGAGCGCTGCGAAAAATGTGACCCAGTTCCTGGCGAGATTCCCGGTCTCTGCTTAACTACACATGTCGCTGGCTGCAACTCTCCCCCTCCCCCCCAACGCAGCAGCCGACGACAGGGTGAGCAATCGCCCTCATGTGTGACTCCTAAATGGACTCGCCCGGTGCTCTCTCCCCAGACTCCGGGCTTTTTTTTGTCTGCGATTTGCGCCCGCTTGTCGTCAGTCCGCGTGGGGGCGACGCTCCCGCAGGCGCTCGATCAGCTGCTCGACGAAGCCGACCCGCCAGAACACCCGGTTCGAGCCCTTGACCAGCACCGTATCACCCGGCCCCAGGGTCTCGGCCAGCGAGTCCAGAAGCACCGCGTCGGCCGCCTCGAACCAGCCGCCGCGCTGGCTCCCGGGCAGCGACTCGTACAACGGCCGCATGCCGTCGGCTACGCACAGCACCTGATCGATCCCAGAGCAGCTCGCGGCCAGTCCACGATGCAGGCCTGCCGCCTCAGGGCCGAGCTCGAGCATCTCGCCGAGGACGGCAATGCGGCGACCATCGGCGTCACGGGCGGCCAGACTTTCGAGCGCAGCCGCCATGCTCGCCGGATTGGCGTTGTAGCTGTCGTCGATCAGGGTGATGTCCTGAACCCGGTGTTCCTGCCCGCGCCCGGCGGGAACCAGGCTCTGCGGCAGGTTCAGCGCCGCGCTGGGGTCGCGTCCCAGCACGTCCAGCACACACAGCACCGCCGCCAGCGTCATGGCACGGTGGCTACCACCACCGGGCACGCTGGCCAGGATCTCCGTGCCCCGAATACGGTAGCGCGCGCGCCCGTCGGCTGCGTCGACGAGCTGCACGCGGCTGTCTTCGTGCCTGCCGAAGCGGCTCAGGGCAACTGTCCGGGGCAGATCGCCGACGTCCACGGAATCTTCGACGATCAGATGACCTTTGTCTTGCAACCCTTTGTAGATACTGAGTTTTTCCTTTCGAATGCCGTCCGGGCTGGAGAAGTTCTCGAGGTGCGCCAGACCCACGTTCAGCACCACCGCTACGTCGGGCCGGGTCAGCATTGCCAGCGGCGCAATCTCGCCCGGGTGGTTCATGCCGAGCTCGTAGACGGCGACCTGCGCGTGGCGCGGCGTGAGCGAGAGCGACAGCGGCACGCCCAGGTGATTGTTGAGGCTCCCGGAGGTGGCGAAAGCGTCCAGGGCCGCGCTCAGAAAGGACTTGAGCGTGGTCTTGCCGCTGCTGCCGGTAACCGCCACCACCGGGCAGCGCAGACGCGCGCGCCCTGCCCGCCCCAGCGCCCAGAGCCCATCCAGCGTGTCCTGCACCTGAAGCTGCGGCACGGTGCGCGCCTTGCCGTCGTGGGCCAGCACGCCGACGGCGCCGGCGGCGACGGCGGCGTCGACGAAATCGTGGCCGTCACGCTCGGAGCGGCTGCTGGGATTGAAGCGCGCGCCGGGATCGCCGCTCAGGGCGACGAACAGATCCCCCGGCCGCCCCTTGCGCGAGTCGATACAGATGCCCTTTACCTCCGGACCGTCCGTCCCCGGCAGGTCGAGGGCGGCACACAACTCGCGCCAGCGCCACAAGGGTTCGCTCACAATGCCTCCGCCTGCTGACGCAGCACGAACTTCTGCACTTTGCCCGTAGATGTCTTCGGTAACTCCCTGAACACGATGTGTTTCGGCACCTTGAAGCGCGCCAGATTGTCCCGGCAGTACTGCACGATCTCCTCGGCGCTGGCCTCGGCCCCTGGACGCAGAGTGACGAACGCACACGGGGTTTCGCCCCATTTGTCGTCGGTCTTTGCCACAACCGCTGCCTCGAGGATCTTCGGATGCCGGTACAGCACGTCTTCCACCTCGATGCTGGAGATGTTCTCGCCGCCGGAGATGATGATGTCCTTGGACCGGTCCTTGATCTGGATGTAGCCGTCGGGGTGCCACACTGCCAGGTCCCCCGAGTGGAACCAGCCGCCGGCGAAAGCCTCGTCGGTCGCACGGGGGTTCTTCAGATAGCCCTTCATCACGTTGTTGCCGCGCATGAACACCTCGCCCATGGTGGCCCCGTCCCGCGGCACCGGCGTCAGCGTCTCCGGGTCGGCCACCATCAGCCCTTCCAGCATCTGCCCGCGCACGCCCTGGCGGGCCTTCAGACCCGCCTGCTCGGCCAGAGCTCGGTCGCCCCACAGGTCGTCCTGCCAGGCGCACAGGGTAACGGGGCCGTAGGTCTCGGTCAGACCGTAGACATGAGTGACCGACATACCCAACCGCTCCATGCCTTCGATCACCGCGGCAGGCGGTGCGGCGCCGGCCGTCATGACGCGCACCGCGTGCCGCACCTTGGATTTGAGCGCATCGTCTGCAGACAGCAACGTGTTGAGCACCACCGGTGCGCCACAGAAGTGACTGACCCGATGCTCGGCGATGGCGTCGAACACGGCGTCGGCGCGCACCTGGCGCAGACAGATCGAAGTGCCCGCATTGAGGGCGAGCGTCCAGGGGAAGCACCAGCCGTTGCAGTGGAACATGGGCAGCGTCCACAGGTACACCGGATGCTCACCCATGTTCCAGGTGAGCGCGTTGGAGACCGCGTTCAGGTAGGCGCCGCGGTGGTGGTAGACCACGCCTTTCGGATTGCCCGTGGTCCCCGAGGTGTAATTCAAGGCAATGGCGTTCCATTCGTCTGCGGGCAGAGACCAGTCGGCATCGGCATCGCCCTCGGCCAGCAGCGCCTCATACTCCAACTCGCCGATGAGCTCGCCGGCAGGCCAGTCCGGATCGTCGATGCCGATCACCAACGGCGGCCGTGCCATGCCCTCCAGGGCTTCGAGTGCCAGCGCCCCGAACTCGCGATCGACCAGGAATACTCTTGCCTCGCCATGTTCGAGGATGAAGCGAACCGTGGCGGCATCGAGGCGCGTGTTGATGGCGTTGAGCACGGCGCCGGCCATGGGTACGCCGAAGTGCGCCTCGTACATCGCCGGGATGTTGGTCGCGATGATCGCCACCGTATCGCCGCTGCGCACGCCGCGCCGGCGCAGCGCATCGGCCAGGCGCACGCAGCGGTCGTAGGTCTCGGACCAGGTCAGGCGACGCTCGCCCTGCACGACCGCCACGCGATGGGGGTAGATGTCGCGGCTGCGCGCAAGGAACGACAGGGGGCTCAACGGCGCGTAGTTTGCCATGTTGGGATCGAGATGCTGGTCGTAGATCGTCTGGTAGATGGTCGCCATCAGGGTTTCCGGTAGACAGGCAATCGGCAACTTCAGCACAGCCATCGACCGGCCTCAAGGCGTCGCTCATGCTAGGATGCGGCGCTTTCGACGACGGATTGCACAACTCCATGCAGAACAACGACGCGCCGCGGAGCCGCTGGGCCCGCTTCAACGACGGCATCAGCCGGGCCCGGATAATCGCCGGCAATCTGGTGTTTCTGATCGTGGTCGCGTTTCTGCTGGTGTGGTTCTGGAGCGGCGGGGAAACCGTGGCCGTTCCGGACGATGCGGCTCTGGTGATCAACCCGCAGGGGGCGATCGTGGAACGCCCCTCCATTACCGAGCCGCTGCAGGAATGGCTGGCGCCCGGCCGTGTCGAGCCGGAGACGGCGCTGCGCGACGTGCTGACCGCCATTGAACGCGGTGCGCAGGACGCCAGGATCCGGTCCCTGGTGCTCGATCTGGAGGATCTCTCGGGCCTGTCTACGGCACACGCGGCAGCCATCGGCAACGCGGTGGCGGCATTCCGCGAGGCAGGCAAGGAAGTGGTGGCTTACGGCAGCTACTACACCCAGGCGCAGTACCTCATCGCGAGCTATGCCGATGCCATCTACATGCACCCCTTTGGCCAGCTGACGCTGCAGGGTTTCGGGATCAACGAGCTGTATTTCAAGGACTTGCTCGACAAACTTCGTGTAACCGTGAATGTCTTCCGGGTCGGCAAGTACAAGGAGTTCGTGGAGCCCTACACACGCACGGGCATGTCCGACGACGCCCGTGAGGCCAACCAGGCTCTCGTAGACACACTCTGGTCGGGCTATTCGGACGTGGTGCGCCACAACCGGCAGATCGACGCCCAGGCTTTCGATCGCTACACCCAGGCCTACGACCAGGCCCTGACGGAGACGGACGGCGATACCGCACGGCTGGCACTCGAGTACGGTCTGGTGGACGAGCTCATGACGCCCGATCAGGTGCGGGTCCGTATTGCCGACAGCGTTGGGTACGACGAGCAGGGCAACTTCAACGGCATCGATTTCGCCAGCTACCTCGAAGCGACCCGCAAACCGCCACATCGCGGCGATGGGCAGATCGCGGTCATTACTGGCGAGGGGGCCATCGTCACCGGCGACCAGCCGCGCGGGGTGATCGCGGCGGAACGCATGGTGGGGCTGATCCGGGAGGCGCGCAGGGACGATAAGGTGCGCGCGCTCGTGTTGCGACTGAATACCCCTGGCGGCAGCAGCTTCGCATCCGAACTGGTGCGCCAGGAGCTGGAGCTGACCCAGCTCGCCGGCAAGCCGGTGGTGGTGTCCATGGGCCCCGTGACCGCCTCGGGCGGCTACTGGATCGCCTCCACCGCCGATCGCATCGTCGCCGAGCCCGATACCATCACCGGTTCCATTGGCGTGTTCGGCATCGTGCCCACGTTCGAGCAGACGCTGGACTGGGTTGGCGTACATACGGACGGTGTTCGCACCTCGCCGCTCGCCGGCGACGACATCACCAGCGGGCTCGGCCAGGCGACGGCGAGCGTGATGCAGGCGAGCGTTGAGAGCACCTACCAGCGGTTCATTCAGCTGGTGGCGCGAGGACGCAGTCTGAGCCCTGAGCGCGTGGACGAGATCGCCCAGGGGCGTGTGTGGCTGGGCTCGAAGGCGCTCGATCTCGGCCTGGTGGACGCGCTTGGCGACCGGGAGGCTGCCATTGCCGAGGCCGGCAAGCTGGCGGGCCTCGACAGCTGGCAGGTGCGTGAGTTCGAACAGCCGCTGACGGCACGCGAGTTGCTGCTGCGGGCGCTCACCAACAACCTGTCCCTTGCCGATCAGCTCGGCGCAGCAGCGCAGTCGGCGCTCGATGCGCGGCTGGCGAGCCTGCCTTTCGGCCCCCAGATGCGCTCAGCCTGGCAGGCGCTGTCGGCACTGACCGATCCGAAGTCGGTCTATGCCCTGTGCGAGGCCTGTCTGGACCCTGGCGTGCGCTGACGTCAGAACAGGCGGATGCGGGTTCTGCCGCTGCCGCCGGAGCGCGATCCCGCCGAAGCGCGGCGCCGCCGCATACGCGAGTGGAGCTCGCGCCGCTTGATCTCCAGATACTCGTCGCGCGACAGGTTGGGGTTGCGGTTGCGTGCCCGCTCGTCGTCGCGGTAGCGGCAGAAGTCGTTGAAGGCGTCGATTTCGTGCTTCAGCTCCGAGACCACGAGCTCGATCATGATGGCGTCGTCGACGTAGCCGAGCACCGGGATGTTGTCCGGGATCATGTCATGCGGATCGGCGAAGTAGGCCAGCGCCGCAATCACGTTTTTGCGCTCTGGCGCCGCCAGGGCCCACTCCTCGTCCCGGGCCATGTCGATCAGCGCGTTCAGCTGGTCGATGCGCTGACGCACGAACGCCGGCGTCTTGGTCGCCTTCACCTCGTCCACCATCGCTTCGGCTTTGGCCAGGATCTCGTCGTCCGAGATGGCCTGGGCCGCAGCCTTGGCCTGCTTCATGTTGTTGCGGAAGTAACGCAGGTCCGCGTCCTCGAGGTCGAACGTGATTCTCAGTGGCATGGGTCCCCGTCCCTGATCAGTAGATTTCAGCGCGCAATATACCGGAACGCCGCTGCGGTGTTTACCTGTTCCGGTAGCGTTCCCAGTAGTCGACCGTCAGCTGCTTGACCTCCTTGCGCATCAGCATCAGCCCAAGCAGATTCGGCAGGGCCATGAGCGCCAGGGTGACGGCCGAAATCAGCCACACCAGCGAGGTGTCGACGATGGTGGCCAGGAAAAAACCGATCACGTACAGCACCCGATAGGGCTGCACGGCGCGCAGTCCGAACAGGTAGGTGACGCCCCGGTCGCCATAGTAGGACCACGCCAGCGCCGTGGAGAACGCGAACAGGACCAGCCCCACGGTCACTGCGTACTGGCCCAGCCCGCCCAGGAAGCTGCGCTTGAAGGCCTCTGCCGTGAGCGGCACCGAGTGCAGCAGCGAGCGGCCGGTGATCACCAGATCGGGGTTGCTCATCTTGCCGTCCACGACGCTGACCACGCCATTGAAAGGTTGACCGGCGCTGACGAAACGCACGTCTTCGGCGATGGACCGATTGTGAATGACCGTGAAATCGGCGCGCTGAGCGCGACCGTCGACCACCGGAATCTCGGCACTGAGCGGACGTACCGGGTCGTTGCTCGGCGGAATCAGGTCCAGATGCGCGAACAGCTGCTGGACGTGCTCGGGATTCGTCTCCGTATACACGCCGGCCACGAACTCGGTATCGAACGTTGCAAACTCGTTTTCGAACTTCTCCTTCCAGACCCCTGACGACAGGATCACGAGGCCGGTGAGCGTACAGATGATGAGCGTGTCGATGAACGGTTCGAGGATCGACACCATCCCCTCCGACACCGGTTCCTCCGTGCGCGCCGAGGCATGCGCAATGGGTGCGGACCCCTGCCCCGCCTCGTTGGAGAACAATCCGCGGTTGACCCCCCGATTGAATGCGTACGCGAAGGTGGCGCCGAGAAAGCCGCCGGCAGCCGAGGAGCCGGTGAACGCGTCGCGGAACACGGCCACGAACGACGGAATCACCTGATCGATGTTGCTCGCCACCACGGCCAGCGCGCCCATGGCGTAGAACACGCCCATGAGCGGTACGATGCTCGCGGCGACCACGGCAATGCGGCGGATACCGCCGATGATCACCAGCGCCAGCAGCGCCGCGAGCACCAGCCCGCTGATCCAGGTGGGAATGCCGAACGAAGCCTCGAGCCCCGAGGCCATGTTGTTGCTCTGCGGCAGGTTGCCCGAGCCGAACGAGCTCACCACCAGGGCAACGGCGAAGAACACGGCCAGCCAGCGCATGTTGAGGCCGCGCTCCATGTAGTACATGGGTCCGCCGGCGATGCGTCCTTCGTCGTCCTTGATCCGATAGCGGTGCGAAATGGTGACCTCGACGAACTTCGTGGTCATGCCCAGGAAGGCGGTGGCCCACATCCAGAACAGGGCCGCGGGCCCGCCGAGGAAGATGGCGAACGCCACGCCGCCGATGTTGCCGGTGCCCACCGTTCCCGACAGCGCGGTGGACAGCGCCTGGAAGTGGCTCGTGTCGCCCGGATCGTCGGCCTTGGCGTGCTTGCCGGTCAGCACGCCCCAGGCGTGGCGGAAGAATCGGATCTGCGGAAAGCCCAGGTAGAACGTGAAGAACACACCCACACCCAGCAGCAGAAACGGGAAATAGACGGCGCTGCCCAGATAGCCGTCGAGCCACTCGATCGCTGCCTTGAACGCATCCATCTAGCGCGCCTCGCCGGGGAACAGCGTCTGGTACATGGCGTCGAACAGGCGGTTCTGCTCCATCACGCCGTGCACCTGGTCGGCGTTGCGACCGCTTGCAAAGGCGGCCACGTCCTCGCCGCCGTGGGTCTCGCCGGCCATGGGCAGCGTGGCGATCTGCAGATAGTCCGGATCCTCGGTGTCGACGTTCGTAAGATCCGGGATCTCGGCCTGATAACCGGGACCGTTGGCATAGCTGAGCGTGGTGTACGGGTGCCCCTGCGCATCCAGCGTGTAGTTACCCGGCTCCGTGGCCACCTTGCCGAGAATCGGGTTGCCGCGCCCAGGGTAGCCGTTGATGGTGAGGGTGTGGCTGTGATCGGCCGTGACGATGATCAGGGTGTCGTCGGCGCTGGTGAGCGATTCGGCGACGCTCACCGCATCCGCCATGGCCCCGGTATCCACCAGCGCCCGGTAGGCGTTGCCCTCGTGGTGCGCATGGTCGATGCGGCCGCCCTCGATCATGAGGAAGTAGCCCGACCCGTTGCGCTGCAGGCGCTCGATGGCGAAGCGGGTCATCTCAGCCAGGGAAGGCTCACCGCCGGGATCCCGCGCCCGATCGGCCTCGTACTGCATGTGCGACGGCTCGAACAGGCCCAGCACCTGTCCGGACGTGGCAGGGTCGAGCGCGTCGAAGCCCGCCCGGTTCCAGACATAGGCCCGTCCGCTCGCCCCCGCCTGCCAGGTCTGTGCGAGATCGGCGCCGTCGCGCCGGATGCCGGTTGCGTTCGGGTACTCCGGGTCCGCCTCCGTGCTGGCGAGGAACATGGCCCGGCCGCCGCCGAGAATCACGTCGATCCCGTCACCGTGGTCGAACTCCACCAGCTGGCGGGCGATGTCGCGGCAGCCCTCAGCAACCGCGTTCTCGGGCAGCTGCGCGTCACTCTCCCAGTTACGGTTCGGCACGTGGCTGTAGGTGGCCGCGGGCGTGGCATGCGTAATCCGCGCGGTGGAGATGACGCCGGTGGCGTAGCCCGCATCCTCCGCCATCTCCAGCAGTGTGGGCATCGGGTTCTGCAGGCTGCCGGCGCAGTCGTTGCGCGCCACCACCGGCGCGACGCTGATGACACCCGCGCGCGTCTTGGTGCCGGTCATGATGGCCGACATGGTGCCGGCGCTGTCGGGCACCTGGGCATCGGTGTTGTATGTCTTGATCAGCGCGACGTTGGGAAAGCGCTCGAACGACAGCGAGAACTCCTCACCGCTGCCGCCTTGCGCCTGACCGGCGAATATCCTGGCAGCCGTGATGGTGCTGATGCCCATGCCGTCGCCGAGAAACAGGATGACGTTGCGTTTAGGCGGCGGTGCTTCCGGCAGCGCGGCACAGCCGGCCAGCAGGGTGAGCAACAGCGTCGGCGCCAGGACTCGGTTCAGGGTTCGCATCAGGATCTCCCCCGGGGTTGCCGCATGGTAACGAATTCCTCGGCCGCAGTGGGGTGAATGCCGATGGTCTGATCGAACTGCGCTTTGGTGGCACCCGCAGTAAGCGCCACGGCCAGGCCTTGAATGATCTCGCCGGCTTCCGGACCCACCATGTGCGCGCCGACCACGCGATCATCAGCGCGATTGACGATCAGTTTCATCAGCGTGCGCTCGTCGCGTCCGCTCAGCGTGTGCTTCATGGGCCGGAAGGTGGAGGCGTAAACGTCCACCTCGCCGAAGCGCTCCCGCGCCGCCTGCTCGGTGAGGCCGACCGTGCCGATGTTCGGCTGACAGAACACCGCCGTGGGAATCAGCTCGTAGTTCACCTTGCGCTTCGGGCGGTCGGTGAACAGGTTGTTGGCGATGCACATGCCTTCGGCGATGGCCACGGGGGTGAGCTGCTCATGATCGATCACGTCGCCGATGGCGTAGATGTTGGGCACCGACGTCTGGTAGTAGTCGTCCACGATCACCCCGCCACGCTCGTTGAGCGCCACCCCGGCGTTCTCGAGACCAAGCCCTGCGGTGTTCGGCAGCCGCCCGGTTGCGTACAGGATCAGATCCGTGTCCAGGGTGGCGCCGTCTTTCAGGGTGACACGGCGCCGCGCCCCCGACGCTTCGATGCGGGTCAGTTCCTGGGAGAAGTGCAGGTGGATGTGCTTCTTTTGCAGCTCGTCGCGCACGAACTCTCGCACTTCGTCGTCGAAGCCGCGCAGGAACAGCGGGCCGCGATAAATGAGGTGCGTTTCAGCGCCGAGACCCGCAAAGATGCCTGCGAACTCCACCGCGATGTAGCCGCCGCCCACCACCACCGCCTGCTGCGGAAAGCTGTCCAGATAGAAGGCTTCGTTGGAACTGATCGCCAGCTCTCTGCCGGGCACGTCCGGGATCATGGGCCAGCTTCCGGTTGCGATCAGCACCCTGTCGGTGTTGAAGACCTCGTCCCCCATGCGCACGTGATGGGCATCCTCGAGCACCGCGTGACCGCGTTTGATCTCGACGCCGGCGCCATCGAGCAGGTTCTGGTAGATGCCATTGAGGCGCTCGATCTCGCGGGTTTTGTTGTCCCGCAGGCGCGGCCAGTCGAAGTCGCGCCCCCCGAGATCCCATCCGTAGGCGCGGGCGTCATCGAAGTCCTCGGAAAAGTGCGAACCGTACACGAACAGCTTCTTCGGCACGCAGCCGACGTTGACGCAGGTGCCGCCGAGGTAGGTGCTCTCGGCAACGGCGACGCGGGCCCCGTTGGCGGCGGACATGCGTGAGGCACGTACCCCTCCGGAGCCTGCGCCGATTACGAACAGGTCATAGTCATAGCTCATGGATGGCCGATGCGTTCAGTCGATGAAGCCCCGCAGCCTATAGCAACGGCCCCGGTTTTCAAGCCGACGCGGCGCCATCCAGGCAGCGCCGGGGCGCAACCAGTTTGCATCGTCCAGGTGCGCTCCTACACTGCGCGCTTCGGTTGTGCTGATCTGGCAGGGAGAATTCGTGGTGAATGGTGCGCAAAGCCTTCTGAAAACCTTCGTACGGGCCGGCGTGGAGGTGTGCTTCGCCAACCCGGGCACGTCCGAGATGCACTTCGTGGGCGCGCTGGACAGCGAGCCGGGCATGCGTTCCGTGCTGGGCCTGTTCGAGGGCGTGGTGACGGGCGCTGCCGACGGCTACGGACGCATGGCGGGCAAACCTGCCTGCACCCTGCTGCATCTGGGGCCGGGGCTCGCCAACGGCCTTGCCAACCTGCACAACGCGCGGCGCGCACGCACGCCCATCGTCAACGTGATCGGCGAGCATGCCACCTATCACCGCGCGCTGGATGCGCCGCTGACTTCCGACATCGAGGGCTTTGCTCGGCCGGTATCGGGCTGGATACGCGTGAGCACCAGCGCGGACGAGATCGCCGCTGACGCAGTCGCTGCCGTGCACGCCGCGCTGGGACCACCCGGACAGATCGCCTCGCTCATTCTGCCGGCGGACACCGCCTGGACCGACACCGAACGGGAGGCGCAGCCATTGCCTCGGGCAGCGCTGGCCCCGGCGGCGGACGCAGCAGTTGCGGCCGCCATTCGCGCGCTCACCTCCGGAGAACCCTGCCTGCTGCTGCTCAACGGGCTTGGCGTGAGCGAACCGGGTCTGGAACTGGTGGGGTGCATCGCCCAGCGCTGCAATGCGCGAGTACTGGGAGATACCTTCATTGCCCGCATTCCCCGCGGAGCAGGTCGCGTCGACGTGCCCCGCCTGCCCTACTTCGCCGAGCAGGCCGAGGAGGCGCTGGCTGGAACACGGCATCTGATCCTCGTGGATACCAAAGCGCCGGTGAGCTTCTTTGCCTATCCGGGCCGCGCCAGCGAGCTGACGCCACGGGGTTGCGACGTGGTGCAGCTGACTCTGCCCGGGCAGGACACGCTGGCAGCGCTCGAGGCCGTGCTCGAAGGTGTGGGTGCAGCTGGCACCGATCCGAAACGGGCGTCATTGAGCCGCCCCGCGCTGCCCACGGGCGCGCTCAATCCCGACAGCATCGGCCGCGCCGTTGCGTCGCTGCTGCCCGATCAGGCCATCGTGGTGAACGAGGCCGCCACCAGCGGTTTCGCCATCCCGCCGCTCACCGCAACTGCCGCGCCGCACGACTGGCTCGACCTCACCGGCGGTGCCATCGGCATGGGCCTGCCTGCGGCCGTGGGCGCGGCGGTCGCGTGCCCGGACCGGCGCGTGGTGGCGCTGCAGGCCGACGGCAGCGCCATGTACACGGTGCAGGCGCTGTGGACCATGGCGCGGGAAAACCTCGACGTTACCGTGGTTTTGTTTGCCAATCGTAAGTACGCGATCCTGCAGGTGGAATTCATGCGCGTGGGTGCGCACAATCCCGGCCGGAAAGCCATGGACATGCTGGATCTGTCGCGCCCCGACCTGGAGTGGGTGCAGCTCGCCCGCGGCATGGGCGTGCCCGCCGTGCAGGTGAGCGACGCGGAAAGTTTCAACCGCGCGCTGACGGAGAGCTTCGCGACGCCGGGGCCGTTTCTGATCGAGGCGGTGCTGTAGCGGGCGTTCGACAGAAAGGCAGCTGAAACAGGAGCAACGCTTGAAGATCACGATGTTCGGTACCGGGTACGTCGGTCTGGTGACCGGTACCTGCTTTGCCGAGATGGGCAACGACGTGCTGTGCATCGACATCGATGCCGGCAAGGTGGCTGCGCTCGAGCAGGGGCGTATTCCCATCTACGAACCCGGCCTCGAGCAGATGGTACGCAGCAACACCGCCGCGCGCCGTCTGCGCTTCAGCACGGACATCGCTGGCGGCGTCGAGCACGGTGAGCTGCTGTTCATTGCCGTCGGCACGCCCTCCGGCGAAGACGGCTCGGCAGATCTGTCCCACGTTCTGTCGGTGGCGCGCAGCATCGGCGAGCACATGAGCTCGCCCAAGGTGGTCGTGGACAAATCCACGGTCCCTGTCGGCACGGCGGATCGCGTGCGTCAGACCATCACCGCGACGCTCTCGGCGCGCGGATCGAGCATTCCGTTCGACGTGGTCTCCAATCCGGAGTTCCTCAAGGAAGGCGCAGCGATCAACGACTTCATGAAGCCGGATCGCATCATCATCGGCACCGACAACGAGCACAGCGCCAGCCTGCTCGAGGCGCTCTATGCGCCGTTCAACCGCAACCACGACAAGGTGGTGCACATGGACGTGCGTTCGGCGGAGCTGACCAAGTATGCGGCCAACGTGATGCTGGCGACACGCATCAGCCTGATGAACGAACTGGCCAATCTCGCCGAGCACCTGGGGGCGGACATCGAATCGGTACGGCGCGGTATCGGTACCGACCCGCGCATCGGCTATCACTTCATCTACGCCGGCACGGGCTACGGCGGTTCGTGCTTTCCCAAGGATGTAAAGGCGCTGATCCACACCGCCGCCGAGGTCGGTTACGACGCCTCGATCCTGCATGGCGTGGAAGCCGTCAACCAGCGCCAGAAATCGGTGCTGTGCGACAAGATCCGTCGCCACTTCAAAGGTGAGCTGGCCGGACGCACCTTTGCGCTGTGGGGGCTCGCCTTCAAGCCCAACACCGACGACATCCGCGAGGCGCCCAGTCTGACCATCCTCGACGACCTGCTTGGCGCCGGGGCCAGCGTGCGCGCCTATGATCCTGCCGCGGGACGGGCGACGCTGAAGCTTTATGGCTACCGACCGGGGTTCACGTTGTGCGGTCAGCGCGACGAGACTCTGGAGGATGCCGACGCGCTGATCGTGGTCACCGAATGGAACGAATTCCGCAGCCCCGACTTCAGCGCGCTCAAGGCGCGGCTCAAGCAGCCGACGGTCTTCGATGGACGCAATCTGTACGATCCGGATTATCTGGCGCAGATGGGGTTTGCCTATTACGGGATCGGGCGCGGGTTGTCGCTGGCCTCGGGGTGATTTGGGGGTCTGAAGACCGTTTCTCCGGGGCGCGTCGTGGCCGTGCTCCGGGGGGGCTCACTGTTTCGCTCGCTCCGCCGCTCCGCGGTTCCCTCGGTTGCCGGAGTTGCCGTCTGCCCTGCGGGCAGAAGTCAATCCGGCGCCCTCGGCGTCGCGACAGTGCTCCGCAGTAAGCCCCCCGGAGCACGGCCACGACCCGCTGCCGAGAGCAGAGGTTTTCACTACCACCAGGACCAGTGACAGCGCGACAACGAGCGCCCGTTTGGTGTCAACCGCACGACCATCGCGTCAGCTTTGTATTCAGGCAGTCAGCAGGTCCCGTCCGGCCGGGTGTGGTGATCCGGCACGCTTCCCAGTCTGTTCCCCGTCCTGGGGCCTGATCAACGCCCAGCTGCAGCACGCCCTCCTCCAAAGCCTTGGATCGGCGCAGGTCCGAGGAGCGGGAGGGGGTGTCGGGGCCATCTCAAGCGACGCCGCGGGACCCGGATTGACGCCGGTCCGCAGGGCCGGGGGCAACTCCGGTGACCAAGGGCAGCGCGGAGCGCCGGAGCGGGGCCCCGACACCCCCTCCCGCTCCTCGGACCCGACCCCCGAAACAACCTCTTGATACTGTATGTACGCACAGGTAACCTGATCGACCCCTGTACAAACATCCAGTATCATGATGACCACGCCGGATGCCCCAGAACCCGCCGTCGCCAACCTGAGAAATCTCCTGCAGCACCCCGACCTGCTGCGTGCCGGCCAGCTGCACGGCGCGCCGGAGACGCTGTCCAGCGGCTTTGCTGCGCTGGATGCGGAGCTGCCCGGGCACGGCTGGCCCCGGGCGGGTCTGGCCGAATTTCTGCTGGGCACCACGGGCGTGGGCGAGCTGCGCCTGCTGGCACCGCTCATGCGCACCCTGAGCCAGCAAGAGGTGCGCTGGATTGCCTGGATCAATCCGCCGTTCATTCCTTATGCGCCGGCATTGCAGGCGCTCGGCATCGACGTCGGCAAGGTGCTGCTGATCCACGCCCGGGAGCACAAAGAGGCGCTGTGGGCACTGGAGCGTGCCAGCCGTTCGGGCACCTGCAGCATGGCGCTGGCCTGGCTCGACGAGCGCCAGCTCAAGCTCACGGACACCCGGCGTCTGCAGCTGGCGGCGAAACAGGGCCGCACCCTCACCTGTCTGTTCCGCCCGGAGCAGGCGGCCGCAGCCAACAGCCTGGCCGAGCTGCGCCTGCAGCTGCATCCTGCGGAGCATGGCAGTGCCAGGCTGGCCATCCGCAAGCGCCGCGGCGGCTGGCCGGTCTGTGACATCCGCATCGAGTTCGACGAAGACCGACCGGCAGCGGTGACGCCCAGGGAGATCCGTGAGCAGCTGCTGCTCTGGCGTCACCGGCTGCAGAGCCGGCCGCAGGAACTTAAGCCGCTGGAGCACAGGCCACTGGAACAGCGGGCGCGGGATGGCATCAGCCACCACGAGCCCATGCCCGGTCGGGGGCGGCTCGAGCGCCTGCCGGCAGCGGATGACGAGGCGCACCGGGTCACGCATTGATGCTGTGGCTGGGGCTGCATTTTCCGTGTCTGCCGCTGGAGGTCTTCCGCCTCGCCGAGGGCCGGGCCGATGCCGGCATCAGCGGATCGCAGGGCTCGGACCAGGGCTTCGCCACGCCAGCGCAGAGCTGCGACCCGCTGCCCCAGGTCGTGGTGGACGGCAACCGGGTGCTGCTGCGTAACGAGGCGGCCGTTGCGGCCGGCATCGGTATCGGCAGCACCCTGGCTACGGCACACAGCATTGCGCCCGGGCTCAGGCATTACCGGCGCGATCCTGAGCAGGAAGCACGCCGGCTCAGGCGCCTGGCGGAAACCCTGTACGGCTTCAGTGCCCAGGTCAGCCTGGCGCCACCCGATGGCGTGGTGCTGGAAGCTGGCGGCAGCCTGCGGCTGTTTGGCGACGTCGGTGCCCTGGCGCAGCAGGCGGTCGCGCAGATGGCGGCGCTCGGTCACGAGGTGCGCTGCCGCTGGGCGGCTACGCCAGGGGCAGCGCTGCTGCTGGCCCGGGCCGGCTGCCGGCAGCTGACGGAAGTGCCCTTGTCCGCTACCCGGCTCAGCGCCGATCAGGTGGAGCGGCTGGCCAACATGGGCGTGCATAGCCTCGGCCAGCTGCTGGCGCTGCCCGGGCGTGAGCTGGCACGGCGCTTCGATCAGGCGCTGGTGGACTATCTGCAGCGGCTGACCGGAGATCTGGCTGATCCGCAGCCTCTGCTGCAGCCGTCGGCCCGGTTCCGTCAGGCACTGCATCTGCTGGAGCCGCTGAACAGCAAAGAGGCATTGCTGTTTCCCATGCGCCGGCTGCTCGTCGAGCTGCATCACTGGCTGGTGGCCCGGCAGCTCGGCGCAGAGCGGCTGATCTGGCGCTTCGTATCTTCTGCCGGGGCGGCCGCTGCGCTGTGCCTGCCGGTGCGGTTTGCCAGGGCGCAGCAACAGGTGGCGGCATTTCTCGACATTACCCGGCTGCGCCTGGATCAGGCCGAGCTGCCTGAAGACGTCATCAGCCTGAGTCTGGAGGCCCGCCGTCTGCAGCCGTGGACGGCCGGCAGTCGGGCCCTGTTTCAGCATCTGCCCGGCCATCCGGCGGGCGGTCCGGCCGGCGATCGGTCGGCCACAGCGGCAGTCGACGACCTGCATGAGCTGGTGGATCAGCTGCGGGCACGGCTCGGCCATGACGCCTGCTGCAGCATCCGAGTGCTGGATCAGCACGCTCCCGAACACGCCTGGCAGCCGGTAACACCTTTGCCGCAGCGAGCGGTCCAGGGGCGGCGCCGGGGGCGGGCATCTGCTGAGCCGGATGGTACCGGCGCGCAGGCAGTTGCTGACGTCCCGCAACGGCCGCTGTGGCTGTTCGAGCCGCCACGAGCCACCGACCCGAGTCGGCTCGTTCTGCTGCGTGGCCCCGAGCGCATTCAATCCAACTGGTGGCAGGAAGCCGCGAGCCGCGATTACTACGTGGCCCGGCTCGACAGCGGCGCCGAATGCTGGGCGTTCGTCGACGCCCACGACCGCTGGTTCCTGCACGGCTACTTCGCCTGAGCGGCCATGAGTGAGTCGCCATGAAATTCGCCGAACTGCATGCGCTCAGCAACTACAGCTTCCTGCGCGGTGCGTCGCACCCGGAGGAGCTGGTTCAGCGCGCGGCCGCGCTCGGCTACGAAGCCATCGCCCTCACCGACGAGTGTTCGTTCGCGGGCCTGGTAAAGGCACACCTCGCAGCCCGAGAGCTCGGTATCCGGCTGATCGTCGGCGCCGAGTTCCGTCTATCGGAAGGCCTGCACCTGGTGCTGCTGGCGCCGCACCGCAGCGCCTACGGCCAGCTCTCGGCGCTGATCACGCGGCTGCGCCGGCGGGCGCCCAAGGGCGAGTATCAGGCGCGGCTCGACGACTTCCGCTGGGGTACCGATGAGTGCCTGGCGCTGTGGGTGCCCGGGCGCTCCGGCATCGAGACGCTCATGGCCGAGGGCCGCCGGCTCAAGGCGCTGCTGCCGAATCTGTGGATCGCGCTGGAGCTGTTCCGTGAGTCCTGCGATCTGGACAAGACCGCCAGCGCGCTGATCCTTTCCATGCGTCTGGATCTGCCGCTGGTGGCCAGCAACGACGTGCACGCCCACGTTGCCGCACGCCAGCCGCTGCAGGATCTCATGACCGCCATCCGTCACAGAACCACGGTGGCGGCACTCGGCAGCCGGGCATTCCAGAATGCCGAGCGGCACCTGCGCCCCATCGCGGAGCTCGAGACCCTGTATCCGCCGGAGCTGCTGCAGGAGTCCTGCCGCATTGCCGAGCGCTGCACCTTCGAGCTCAGCGAGCTGCGCTACGAATATCCCCGGGATCTGGTGCCGCCGCATCTGACGCCGGCCGCCTACCTGCGTCAGCTCACCTATGCCGGCGCCGCCGAGCGCTGGCCGGACGGCGTGCCCCAGGCGACCCGTGCGCTCATCGAACGCGAGCTCGAGCTGGTGCGTGAGCTCGGCTACGAGTACTACTTTCTCACGGTGTACGACATCGTGCAGTTCGCGCGCAGTCAGAACATTCTCTGCCAGGGACGCGGCTCGGCGGCCAACTCGGCCGTCTGCTACTGCCTGCACGTCACCGAGGTGGATCCTTCACGCATGCGTCTGCTGTTCGAGCGCTTCGTGTCCAGGGAGCGCGACGAGCCGCCGGACATCGACGTGGACTTCGAGCATGAGCGCCGCGAGGAGGTCATTCAGTACATCTACAAGCGTTACGGCCGCGAGCGCGCTGCGCTGGCGGCGACGCTCATCACCTACCGCCCGCGCAGTGCCGTGCGGGACGTGGGCAAGGCCCTGGGCATGGATCTGGACCTGGTGGATCTGCTGGCCAAATCGCTCGCCTGGTGGGACAAGCGCAGCGTGCTGGAAGAGCGCTTTCAGGCCGCCGGCCTCGACCCGCGCAGCCGTCTGGTGGAGCAGTTCCTGGATCTGATCAATCAGATTCTCGGCTTTCCCCGACACCTGTCGCAGCACGTCGGCGGCTTCGTCATCTCCCAGGGGCCGCTGGCGCAGCTGGTGCCGGTGGAAAACGCCGCCATGCCGGAGCGCACGGTGATCCAGTGGGACAAAGACGACCTGGAAGCGCTGGGCCTGCTCAAGGTGGACGTGCTCGGTCTCGGCATGCTCACCGCCATCCGCAAGGCGCTCGGCGCGCTCAACGCGCATCGCGGCACGGCGCTGACGGTGGCGGCCATTCCGCCGGAGGATCCGGCGACCTATGCCATGCTGCAGCGCGGTGACAGCATCGGCGTGTTTCAGGTGGAGTCGCGGGCGCAGATGGCCATGCTGCCGCGCCTGAAGCCCCGGCATTTCTACGATCTGGTGATCGAGGTCGCCATCGTCCGCCCAGGGCCCATTCAGGGCAACATGGTGCACCCCTACCTGCGTCGCCGGCAGGGGCTCGAGCCGGTGGAGTACCCCAGCGAAGGCGTGCGCCAGGTGCTGGAGCGCACCCTGGGCGTGCCGATCTTTCAGGAGCAGGTGATCGAGCTGGCCATGGTGGCCGCCGGGTTCTCTGCCGGCGAGGCGGACCAGCTGCGCCGGGCCATGGCCGCCTGGCGCCGCCGCGGCGGGCTCGAGCACTTCGAGCAGAAGCTCATCGACGGCATGCTGCTCCGCGGCCACGACCGCGACTTCGCCGAGCGCGTGTTCCGCCAGATCCAGGGTTTCGGCGAGTACGGCTTTCCGGAGTCCCATGCGGCCAGCTTTGCGCTGCTGGTCTACGTCTCTGCCTGGCTCAAGCGTCACGAGCCGGCGGCCTTCTACTGTGGGCTGCTGAACAGCCTGCCCATGGGCTTCTACTCGCCGTCACAGCTGATTCAGGATGCCCAGCGTCATGGCATTCGCGTACACCCGGTGGACGTGCTGCACAGCACCTGGGCGCACCGGCTCGAGAGCGAAACACCGGACGTGAACGGCCAGCCGGCGCTGCGCCTCGGGCTGCGCATGGTCAAGGGGTTGTCAGAGGCGCTCGCCGAGCGCATCGTCGCTGCCCGCACGGCGGCGGCTTTCAGCGACAGCGAAGCGCTGGCTCGGCGCGCCGACCTCGACCGCCAGGCGCTGCGCTGTCTGGCCCGCGCCGGCGCGCTGGCAAGCCTGGCCGGGCACCGGCACCAGGCCCACTGGGAAGCCGCCGCGATCCGTCCGCTGCTGCCGCTGCAGCACGCGGCCGAGAATGCGGCCACCTACCAGGTACGCCGCCATGACGGCGGAGCGTCCGCACCGGTCGAGCCGTCAGATGCAGATGCGCAGATCGCTCTGCCCGCCCCCAGTGCCGCCAGCGACATGCTCAACGACTATCGCTATCTCGGCGTGACCCTGGGACAGCATCCGATGGCGCTGCTGCGCGCCGATACGCGCCTGCGTGAGCCGCTGGCGCGCTGTCGCCGGGCCGCAGAACTCGAAGCGAGCCGCCACGGCCAGTATGTGCAGGTGGCCGGGCTGGTTACCGGAAGGCAGCGGCCGGGCACCACCACGGGGGTGCTGTTCGTCACCCTGGAAGACGAGACCGGCAACATCAATGTCGTGGTCTGGGCCTCACTGCTGGAGCGGTTCCGCGCGGAACTCTTGCAGGCGCAGCTGCTCAGGATCAAAGGGGTGGTAGAGCGTGAGCGGGAGGTGATCCACGTCGTGGCGGGGTACGTGGAAGACATGAGCTGGCTGGTCGGGGCGCTGGCGGAGAACAGGTCAGAGCCGAGCCCGTTCCGGTCGCGAGATTTTCACTGAAGAAAAATCAATATTTACAATCAGTTACGCACGCTTCTTTCCGCCGATATCACTCCTTGCGCCGCGCAGCTCCAGCAATACCTCTTCGAGCAGGGTGCGCACGTAGGTGACCTCCTCACGCAGATCGGCGAGCTCCGGCTTGACGGCCAGACCAAGGCTGTCCACCGCCCGCTCGAGCGCAGCCAGGCGCTGCTGCACGTTGGCCTTGTCGAACATGACCCGCGCCATGGTTTCCAGCGGCTGGCCCGGAGCATCGAACACCGGCTGTTCCTTCGCCTGCTCGGTCATCTCAGGGCGCCCGCTCAGAAACTCCGACCCGATCTCGTCGGCGACCTTTTCAACGACCTCGGCATCGATCCGATGCAGCTCTTCGAGGTAGGCGAACAGCAGCACCCGGTCGCAGAGATTATTGATCCTTCGCGGAACGCCATCGGTGTAGCGGTAGATCGCCGGAAACGCGTCATCCGCCAGATCGGGGTCGTGGGCCCAACCCACCCGTGAGAGACGGTGCTCTATGTAGGTGCGCGTTTCGGTCTCGTCGAGCGGGTTGAGGTGATAGGTGGCGGTGACCCGCTGACGCAGCTGCTCGAAGCCGGGTGAGAGCAGTGTCGCGCGGAACTCCTGCTGACCGAGCAGGAACACCTGCACCAGGGGGCGGCCGTCGTGTTGAAAATTCGACAGCATGCGCAGCTCTTCCACCGCTTCGCGGGGCAGGTTCTGCGCTTCATCGACGATCAGCAGCACGCGCCGATTTTCCTTCACCTGCTGGAGAAACGCGCGTTCGAGATCGCGCAGCAGCAGCGCCTTGCTGCCGGTATTCACGCGCAGGCCGAAGTTGGAGGCCACCAGGTGCAGCAGGTCGTCTTCCTTGAGCTGGGTGGTGACGATGGTAGCCACCATCAGCTGGCGCGGGTCGAGATTGCGCAGCAGCGTCTGGACAAGGGTGGTCTTGCCCGTTCCCACGCCGCCGGTGATCACGATGAATCCGTCGGCCTGGTCCAGTCCGTACTCCAGAAACGCCAGCGCCCGGGAATGTTCCCTGCTCGGGTAGAAAAAGCTGGCGTCCGGCGACAGCTGAAAAGGTTTGGCGGTGAGGCCGAAGAAATCCCGGTACATCTGCTCCGCTACCCTCCTTTGGATGCGCTCATGATACTCCGGTGCTACTCAGGTTGCTGGGGCCGCCCACCAGCGGCGACCTCGTCGGACGTACTCCGGCCGTCGGAACCGTATCCATAACCGTAGCCGTAGCCGGCTGCGCTCTTTCCGGTCGCTTTGTTCAGCACCAGACTGACGTTTGGGCATTCCTCGAGCTGCGCAAGCGCCTGGCGAACGGCAGCCTGGGGTGTCCGATTCGCCTCCACGACGACAACGGTCTGGCCCATACGGCGCGCGAGCACCGCTGCTTCTGTGGTGTGAATCAGTGGCGGTGCGTCGAAGATGACGACGCGCTGTGGATCGGCCTCGGCGAGCGCCAGCGTGATGTGCGACATCATTTCCGAGGCGAACAGCTCGTCAATGTGATCCACCGGCTCGCCCGCTGGGAGGATGCTCAGGCGTTCGATGTTCGAGGTCTTTACGCCATCCTCTCCCAGATAGTTGGACTCCTGGAGAAGATCGGACAGGCCGCGGCTGGGGGGCAGCTCGAGCTGTCGGGACACGTCGCCACGGGCCACGTCCGCGTCTACCAGCAGCACACGTCGGTCGAGCTCCGATGCCATGCTCAAGGCCAGGTTGATGGAGATGAACGTCTTCCCCTCCCCTGGAAGTGCGCTGGTGATCATGATCAGGTTGGCGGGCGGGAGCGTGCTGTCAATCGCACCAGCCTTCTGAATGTTTAGCAGCAGCGGCCGCTTGATCCGGCGCATTTCCTGAGCCAGCTGAGATCTGCGGGAGTGCGGATTGAGGAACCCCTTGTTCTGCAGCAACTGCTGGTCGATATCGCAGAAGTGGTGGGCCGGGGTGAACAGCACCCGACTCTCACGGGATGAGCGGGACGAACGTGCCGGGACAGTTTCAGCGAAGTCCCGCCCTCCGGCCGATGGGGCGCCCGGCTCGCGAGGCTTGTCGATTCCCGCGTTGCCGACGTGACGTGAGGTTAGCTTGGCCGCTGCTTTCTCGATAGTGCTCATCTGGTCCGGCGGTCTGGTCACGAACGATCACGCATCCTAGTGAATCATGCCCGCAGTGGCTGTTAGGTGCTTGTAATCCGCATTGTGGGGAGCACGCTCCCGAGAACCGATCTGGCGCTCGAGACCCATGCCGCGAGGTTACAACCTATTGCGCAGGTTTCACAGCCGAGACGTCCTGTTGTCGGGCATACTTCGCCGCATCTTGGATCAGGATTCGAACCGTGAACCGGAATCTTTCTCAGGTGCAGGTGGCAGTGATCGGACTGGGTTATGTTGGACTGCCGCTCGCCGTGGAGCTGGGTCGCAAGTATCGCACCTTCGGGTTCGACATCAACGAAGAACGCATCGCCGAGCTGCGAGCGGGCACAGACAGCACGCTGGAAGTCTCGACCGAGGAACTGAGCGATTCGCCCTTGCTGTACTGCACCAGCGACCTCGATGATCTGCGTGGGTGCAATACCTACATCGTTACCGTGCCGACGCCCATCGATCGCTACAAGCGGCCCGACACCAACGCGCTGCAGGCAGCGAGCAGGATGATCGGAGAGGTGATCTCGAACGGCGACGTGGTGATCTACGAGTCGACCGTCTTCCCGGGGGCGACCGAAGAAATCTGCATACCGATCATCGAATCCGTGTCGGGTCTGCAATACAACCGGGATTTTTTTGCCGGATACAGCCCGGAACGGATCAATCCTGGCGACAAGACCCATCGCCTGCCCGATATCATGAAGGTCACGAGCGGTTCGACTCCCGAGATCGCGGACTTCGTGGACCAGCTCTATGCTTCGATCATCACCGCGGGAACTCATCGGGCGCCAAGTATTCGTGTTGCCGAAGCGGCAAAGGTAATCGAGAACACCCAGCGGGACCTGAATATTGCTCTGATCAATGAGCTGGCGCTGATATTCGAACGCCTGGAGATCGATACGGATGAGGTGCTGCGGGCGGCGGGCACGAAGTGGAACTTCCTGCCGTTCCGTCCTGGCCTGGTCGGCGGCCATTGCATCGGGGTCGACCCCTACTACCTGACATTCAAGGCTCAGGAGATCGGCTATCATCCCGAGGTGATTCTTGCCGGACGTCGGATCAACGACACCATGGGCGAGCACGTAGCAGATCGCGTCGTGAAGCTCATGACCCGAGCAAGGATCAACGTGGTCGGGTCTCGAATCCTGGTGCTCGGACTCGCATTCAAGGAAAACTGCCCGGACATCCGCAATACCAAGGTGGTCGACGTCGTGTCCGCGCTCAAGTCGTACAATGCTGCGGTGGACATATTCGATCCCTGGGTCAAGCCGATCGAGGCTCAGCGGGAGTACGGGCTGGATCTGATAGCACAGCCCGAGGCGGGCAAGTACGATGCAGTCATAATTGCGGTGGCACATCGCCAGTTTCAGGAGATGGGTGCCTGCGGCATTCGAGCATTGGGGAAGGCGCAGCACGTGCTCTTCGACGTGAAACATCTCCTGCCGAAGGACGCCGTAACCGCTCGTCTCTGACGCTCGAAGGGCTCTCTTATGAAGGTGCTAGTGACCGGCGCGGCCGGTTTCATCGGATCATTCACCAGTCACCGGCTGCTGGATCGCGGCGACGAGGTTGTCGGGGTCGACAACCTCAACGCGTACTACGACGTGCAGCTAAAACGCGACCGGCTCGCCAGGCTCGAGACGCGTGCCGGATTCAACTGCTGGATCGAGGACATTTCGGATCGTGCCGCCATGGACCGTCTGTTCGCGGAGGTGCGCCCGGACCGGATTGTGCATCTCGCCGCGCAGGCTGGCGTTCGCTACTCCCTAGAGCAGCCCCAGGCATACGTCGACACCAACGTTACCGGCTTCCTGAATATTCTGGAAAACGCGCGCAATCATGGTTCAGAGCATCTGGTGTATGCCTCGACGAGTTCGGTCTACGGGAGCAACACGGCAATGCCGTTCTCCGTGCACGACAACGTCGATCACCCCGTGAGTCTGTATGCCGCGACCAAGAAGGCAAACGAGCTGATGGCACACACCTACAGCCATCTGTTCGGCATCCCCTGCACCGGTTTGCGCTTCTTCACGGTCTACGGGCCGTGGGGCCGGCCGGACATGGCGCTGTTCGAAGTTCACCCGCAGCATTCTGGCCGGGCAACCCATCGACGTGTTCAACTACGGGCACCACACGCGCGACTTCACCTATGTCGCCGACATCGTGGAGGGGTGTGCTGCGGGTACTCGACCGACCCGCAGAGCCAAATCCGGACTGGTCCGGCGACGATCCCGACCCGCACAGCTCGAGCGCGCCATACCGACTGTACAACATCGGCAGCAACCGACCGGTGCAGCTGCTGAGATACATCGAGGTGCTCGAGGAGACACTCGGCATCGAGGCGAGCAAGAACTACCTGCCGCTGCAGCCCGGCGATGTGCCCGACACGTTTGCCAACGTCGACGACCTGGTGCGTGACGTGGGCTACAAACCGGACACATCGATCGAGGACGGTATTCGCGAGTTTGTTGCCTGGTACAAGGACTACTACGGCGTGGATGGCGTCGCCCACAACGTGAAATGAGTCTCGATCAGCTATATCAGGTCTGTATCGGCCTGGGACTGATGGCCTACGCGGGCCTGTTTGTTTTCTGCATAGCTACCTGGTTACGAAGAATCACGGGGCTGGCGGCATTGCTTGCAAGTGCCGTCTCGCTGGCGTTTCTGACGTCGCTCGCCGCCACCGGGTCGAGCGTTCTTTCCTTTGCGCTGGAGCTCTCGGCGCTGTTGTGCTGGATGCTGCTGGTCGCAAGAATCATCGGGCTGTCTCCCACGAATGCATTCGAGGCCAGGATGCGGCCCGTGACGTGGGTGCTTTCGACTGCGCTCGTATTCGCGGCGATCAGCATCGCAGCTGCCTGGACGTTGCAGGTGACACCGCAGGAGCAGACCGCGCAATTGCGTGTCGTGTTCGGCGGCCAGGTTCTGGTGGCCATCGCGGCGCTGGTGCTCCTCGAGCAGGTGGTTCGCAACACGCGCGACGACCTCCGCTGGCGACTGCGCTATCTGACGATCGGGCTCGGGACGTTGTTCGGCTTCGAGCTGGTGCATAGTGCCTGCGGCCTTCTGTTCAGCTCCTATCTGCCATGGCTGCTGGTGATTCAACCCGCGGTGTTCGGCCTGGCAGCACCGTTCATTGCAATCGCATCCCTGAGAAATCCGAGGAACCGGCTGCGCGCCAATCTCTCCAGGCGCTTCGTCTTCCGCAGCGGCGTGCTGATCGCGAGCGGGCTGTTGCTGCTGATGCTGGGTGGCGCTGACTATTTCGCGCGCATGCTCGGTGGTGACTGGGCGGCGGCACTGCTGGCGCTTTCGCTGACGATCAGCGTTGTTGTGGTGCTCACTCTGGTCGGCTCGGAGCGGGTGCGGGCGAGACTGCGCAGGGTGTTGACAGAGCAGGTGTTCGCCAGCAGGTACGACTATCGCGCCGAGTGGCGGCGCGTTACCGAGGAACTCACCGAACCAAGCCCGGATTTCGATCTGGCCCAGCAGGCGATTCGCGCGCTGGCGGGCGTGTTGAACGCGAACGGCGGCGGAATCTGGCGGAGAAACGCCTCCGGCCTGCTCGTCCCGCTGCAGCAGTTGCATACAACCTGGAACGAGGCGCTGACTCCGGAAACGAGCAGCGCATTGATCGGATTTTTCGGAGAACGGGAGTGGGTCCTGGATCTGCAGCGCCTGCCCGAGGAAGCGCCTGAGGCAATTGCCCGCGCCGACGATCTTCGGCAGCTCGACGGCCTGCGCGTTCTGATTCCTCTGGTAACCGAATCAGGCGTGTTCGGCGTTGTGGGTATCAACGACCCGTTGATCCCGCTACGTCTGGATTGGGAAGACTACACGATGCTCAAGCTCATCGGACGCGAAGCGGCTGGGTTCCTCGCGCTGCATGAGGCGGATCGCGAACTTGCCGAGTCCGACCGTCTGAAGAGCTTCAACCAGATGTCCGCGTTTGTCGTGCACGATGTCAAGACCGTGATGGCCCAGCTCTCTCTGCTGCTACAGAACGCGGACAAACACCGCCACAATCCCGCGTTCATAGACGATATGATCATAACGGTACGCAACTCCGTATCCCGCATGCAGGGGCTACTGGCGCAGTTTCGAGATCTGTCCGAACGATCGCTGGAGGCAGTCGACATCAAGCAGGTTCTTGTGGAAACCCTTGCAGGGTTCGACGGGCAGAGACCGCTCCCGACCCTGCAGTGTCCCGCTGGGGCGGTGCACGTGAAGGCGGATCGTTCAAGCCTCGCGGCCAGCATCGGCCATCTGGTGCAGAATGCGGTGCAGGCAACTCCGGAAGACGGAGCGGTCAGCTTGACCGTGGTGGCGCGTCCTCCCTGGGTAGAGATTTCGGTTTCTGACACCGGCAAGGGAATGACCGAAGAGTTCGTGCGGACGGAGCTGTTCAAACCGTTCGCCAGCACCAAGGGCGTGGCTGGCATGGGTGTAGGTGCCTACCAGGCTCGCACGCAGATTCGCGCCATGGGCGGTGACCTCCAGGTGTCCAGTGAGCCCGATCGCGGCACCGAATTCCTGATCCGGCTCCCGGCGGCAGCAGCAGATGAGTGACCGAAAACTCCTGATCATCGAAGACGACCCGGGCCTCGCCAGCCAGATGCGCTGGTGCCTGGATGGCATGGACGTGAGCGTCGCAGGCACTGCGCGCGAAGCGGAAGGGCTGCTGCGCAAGGAAGAGCCCCAGGTGGTGACGCTGGATCTTGGGCTGCCGCCGGACCCCGGGGGCACCCGAGTCGGCTTCGAGTTGCTCGAACTCATCGGGACGCTTCTGCCGCGCACCAAAGTGATCGTCATCAGCGGCCGCGAAGAACACGAACATGCGGTTCGGGCCGTCGCCCAGGGCGCCTACGATTTCTATCAGAAACCCATAGACGCCGACACATTGAATTTCGTGGTGGGCCGCGCTTTCCGGCTCTGGGAACTCGAAGCGGAAAACGACCGGCTCAGCGCAAAAGTGAACACGATGCCGCTCGAGGGTGTGATCACGGCGAGCCCAAAGATGCTCGATGTCACGCGCCAGGTGGAGCGTGTCGCGCCGGCCGATGCGACGGTCTTGATACTCGGTGAAACCGGCACGGGAAAGGAACTGATTGCACGGGCCCTGCATGCGCTGAGCGATCGCCACGACGCGCCGTTCGTCGCAATCAATTGCGCCGCAATTCCTGAGAACCTGCTCGAAAGCGAGCTGTTCGGACACGAAAAAGGAGCGTTCACCGGCGCCGTCGGGCGCAAGGTCGGACGAATCGAGGCCGCGAACGGCGGCACCCTTTTTCTAGACGAGATCGGCGACATGCCCCTGGCGCTGCAGGCCAAGATTCTCCGCTTCCTGCAGGAGCGAATCATCGAGCGCGTAGGCGGAACGAGCGGGATCCCGGTCGACGTGCGGGTGGTGTCGGCCACTCACCGTGACGTCAGTGAAATGATTGCAGCCGGAGCGTTCCGAGAGGATCTCTACTTCCGGGTTGCCGAGATCGCGCTGCATCTACCGCCTCTGCGTGACCGAGGCAACGATGCCGTACTTCTGGCAAAGGCCTTCGTGACACGGCACGCTTCGAACCGCGGACTGCAGCTGTCCAAAGACTGCATGGCCGCCATCGAGGCATGGACGTGGCCAGGCAACATCCGCGAGCTCGAGAATCGCGTGAAGCGCGCCTGCATCATGGCAGATGGCCGCTTCATCACGCCGCGTGATCTCGAGCTCGACGCAGATCCGGACGAAGCGCCCTTGAACCTCAAGGAGGTTCGCTCGACGGCCGAACGCAGCGCGATCGTTCGCGCCCTCAACCGCTGCAATGGGAACGTCAGTCAGGCCGCAAGGCTGCTCGGCGTTTCCCGCCCGACCCTGTACAACCTGTTCAGCAAGCACGGATTGACGGTGGACGTTCACGATGGCGACTGAGGTTCTGGTCACCGGCGGGGCGGGCTACATCGGCAGCCACATGTGCGTGGAACTGCTGCAGGCCGGCTACGATGTAGTGGTAGTGGACAACTACAGCAACAGCTCGCCGCGTTCGCTGACCGCGGTCGAACGCATCACGCAGAAACGCCTGACCGCAGTCGAGGCTGACCTGAGGGACGCGGACGCCATCAGAGCACTGTTCGCCAACCATGAGTTCGCCGCAGTGCTGCATTTCGGTGGGCTCAAAGCGGTGGGTGAGTCGGTAGCGAGGCCCCTGCTCTACTACGACAACAACATCAATGGAACCCTTTGCCTGCTCCAAGCCATGCAGGACGCGGGGGTGAAGACCTTGGTCTTCAGCTCGTCCGCCACCGTGTACGGCATGCCGGAGACCGTGCCCATATCGGAATCCGCGCCGATTGGCGCGATCAACCCCTACGGCCGCACGAAGCAGCAGATAGAGGACATCCTTAGGGATCTGCACGCGGCGGACGACGCCTGGCGCATCTCGATCCTACGCTACTTCAATCCGACTGGCGCGCATCCGTCCGGAGAGATCGGTGAGGATCCCAACGACATACCCAACAACCTCATGCCCAACATCGCCCGCGTAGCAGTGGGCCGGATGGGCGAGCTGCGGGTGTTCGGCGACGACTACCCCACCGTGGACGGGACCTGTATCCGGGACTACATCCACGTGATGGATCTGGTGCAGGGACATCTGAAGGCCTTGGAGCACCTGCAGAATCACCGGGGGCTTTCGATTCACAATCTCGGCACCGGCACCGGCTATTCGGTTCTGCAGATGATCGAGGCCTTCGGGCGCGCCTGCGGCCACGCGATCCCATATCGCGTGACGGCGCGCCGCGCCGGCGACGCAGCCGTCTCGTTTGCGGATCCGAGTCGAGCAAACGCTGAACTGGGCTGGACCGCGAAACTCGGGCTGGACGAGATGTGCCGGGACGTCTGGCGCTGGCAACAGAAGCACCCCGACGGCTACGGAGCCTCTTAGCGTCTCCTGGCCGGACGGAGGATTGTGATAGCATTCTGCGCGCTCGGAGGGGTGGCTGAGCGGTTGAAAGCACCGGTCTTGAAAACCGGCGTAGGTATCCCCTACCGTGGGTTCGAATCCCACCCCCTCCGCCAGGTTCACCGGGTGAAATCGACAGGCGATGGCTCTACTCCATTAATGGGGGATGGGTCCGCTGTTCACTAAACCCGGTTGATGATGCCATCCCACCCGCAGTGGGTTAAGACCCTCAGCCGGTAGTTCTCGAAGTTCCTGAACCCATAGGCTCTTCTCGACATCATTTCCATCTTGGTGTGGAAGCCCTCGGTGATGCCGTTGTTGCGGCTGAAGCGCCACATGGCGACGATGGGCTCGAGCCAGGCGGTTAGGGTTCTGGCGAGCCCGTGGAGTGGGCTGGCGTGGAGTTGCTCAATCAGCTCCAGGAAGCCAGGTAGCCGGGCTCTGGCGGTTCTGGCGTTGAGGGCCTTCAGCAGCAGGAATCGGGCCAGCCGCTGCTTGGCGTCGTACAGAGCTTCCAGTACGGGCAGCTCGGCGAGATAGCGCCTGAGGCTGCCTTGCTGCTCATCGGACAGGTTCCAGGCGTGCCGGCGCATCAGGCTCAGCAGTCCTCGGTTGCGTCGACCTTCGGGATCGTGCTGCTGCCAGGCCTTGAGGAAGTGCTGGTTCACCAGCCGGATCACATGGAAACGATCGGCGACGATGGTGGCCCGGGGGAAATAGCGTCGGGCGATGCTGCGATAGGTCTCGGACAGATCCATGACGATGACCTGGACCTTCTCCCGCCCCGGCAAACGCTGCAGATAGCGCCGTAAGCTCGGTTCCGAGCGTCCCAGCACCACGTCGAAGACCTTGTGGTTCTTGAGGTCCACGAAGCTCGTCGCATATCCGCGTCGGCGGGTGAAGAAATGCTCATCGATCCCCAGTACGCGGGGGCAGGGACGGTTCGACATCTCCGCATGACGGCGCCAGCACTGGCTCTGATACCAACGCTCGACCGTTGCCGCACTGATCCCGTGGGTGCGGGTAATCTTGCGCTGAGTGACGCCGCCGTCATGGGCCTCGAACACCTCGAGGCGGAACGCGTCGGAGGATCTGAAGCGTGGCCGGACGCCGGTGAAGCGATGGCAGAAATATCGACCGCACTGGCGACAGTGGTACTTGGGTGCCTTCAGGTGCAGCGTCATCACCTGATTACCCTACCGGGTGTGCTTCAGGATCCGGCAGCGGGTTGCCTTGATCGTGACACCCTGGTGCTGGCAATGGATGCAAGCGGGGCGCCTGGTGGGTCGGGCATAGACCTTGAAGTCTCGGTCTCGCTCAACCCGTTCGATCTGAAGGTCAGAAATGCCTAGTATCACTCCGGCGTGGGACATCGGTGTTATCTCCATTAAACGATCTTCGCAAAATCAGTTTAATGAACACCGGTGTTCCCACGTCCCCCATTAATGCTGAAGAGCCTAGCCCACGCATCAGGCCCCCGGCGAAGAAACGCCGCAAGCGATCAGCGTCTATCGATTGCCTTCTTCCCTTCGTTTGAGGATTGCCGGGAGCAACTTGAGGACGCCACCGGCGGGTGGACACAATTCCGCGGGGCAGTCATTCGGGTCGAGCGGGTCCAACTCCAGTTCCACTTCCCTGCCGTCACTCAAGCCATCACCGTCCGTGTCGGCGCGAAGCGGATTGGTCCCGAACACCGTAATCTCGTCGACGTCCGACAGCCCGTCGCCATCGTCGTCCGTATCGACACTGTTAGGAATTCCGTCGTTGTCCGTATCGGGATCGACCGGTGGCGATAGGCGTGGGCCATACGCAGGAACGGGTATGCCAAACTCGTAGGCCCCTAGGTCCGGCGCCAATCCAACATATCCATCCGTGATGTTGAGAATCGGTTTCCCCTTGTCGATTGCCAGCGAATCGGCAAGGAGCGATACGTCGACACTGGAGACGAACGTAGTGTAATCGGCACCCAGCGCGACCGGTGCCGCGAACGGGTACGGATCCAGTATCAATCCCGATGCTTCGAAAGGCGAACCGCTTTGCACGGCAGCCAGATTAGGGTACGAATCAAACAGCTGAAACGTTCCGTCGGGAAACCAGCCGTTGAAATCGATCCGCCCGAGGAGAATGCGCGATGTGATTTTGGCAGGCTGCGTGGTCCCGAAAACGATGTTGTTCAGGAAGTCGATGTTCGCGACGTAGCTCCAGTCGCCCCAGGACTGCAGGTATCCGATCTGCGGCCACGCGGCCCCACCATAGTTTCCGCCGCCAGCGGATCGAATAGAGGTGTTGTTGAAAACCAGGATGCCGCTGGGATCGTTGTTGAACTTGTACGGGCTCGACGCCTGGTTAATGAGAACGTTGCGGAATATATAGACTGGACCGCCCCAACTCGGCTGAACGCTGATCCCCATCGAGGTGTTCATCACTCGATTCCGGAACGCCCGGATGTTTCGATGACCGTAGTCCAGTTCGATGCCGTCATCCGCCGACCACAGAACCTCGTTGCCATAGAAATCGATGGCGACGTTGGGTATCACGGTGTTCTGGCTCATCCCCAACGCATCACCGAATCCCGCGACAGTGTTGTGGCAGACGGTGTGGCCCTGCCCGGTGATCACGATCCCTTCCTCGTTCCAGGTCGCACTGCTGATGTTGGGCCATTCGAAAGGGCCTCGCAGCTCGTTGTCGCAGACATAGAAGCCGCGCTTGGTTCCGCCCCTGGCATCAATTCCCCGGTTCACGCCCTGGATCTTGACGTTTCGAACTACGATCCCTTCAGCGCCGCTCAGCTGCATACCCCAGATAGCGCCAACGATCGAGAGACCCTCAACGTATACGTGTGACCCCGACACAGTGATCGCGTACGTAGCGCCTAAACCATCGATTGTCACCAGATCCGCTGCCGCGCCTCGAATGATGATCGGATTGTCGGCCGTGCCACTCGACGATATCGCAATCGGCCCTGAGTAGGTGCCGGGTGCAAGGTCAAGGACATTCCCTGGCGCTGCCGTGGCAAGCGCTGCAACCAGTTCCGCCGAAGACGCGACCGGGACTTGGGTTGGGGCCGCGGGCTCGCTCTTTGGCACCGGTCGTGTTGCTGTAAAGGCGTCAAAGGTAGCGTTTCCGCCGTCCGGATCAGTGACCTCGACGTGCAGCTCGTAATCCACGCCGGGCTCGAGATCGAAAATCGAACCCGCGAATCCTTCCTGCGGAACTGGCAGACCATATGAGCCGGGCGGTGATTCCCGACTGACCGTCTCCGGCCGAAGCCGCAACAGAGGTGATCCTTCACGCCACGAGGGATAACCGACCTGGCGATACCAGACCCGCGCAACGGCGTCGTGATCGTCGTCACCTTCGAGCGCCACGGTCAAGCCGATACAGCATAGGGTCGCGGGGTCGACTCCGAAGGTCGCAACGTCAATCGAATCTGCAGCGAACATGAACCGACCCGGAATGGCCGCCACTGCGAACCAGATGAAGACCGCTACTGCGGAACGGTACCGGGCTGCTCGATTGCGAGACGTCGCGCAGACGCGTGGTCGACGGCACCGATGGCTCGGGGATGACATTGAACGCCCTCAGCTGACTCGACTGGGGAGATTGGGCGGGGGCATCCGCGCCGGCCGGTAGCACGCCCTCGACGCCCCGTGATATCAGGGGCAGGTGCGCGCGCACCTGCAGGACGGCGGGTCGGACGCCTCCACTCGCACTAGCCGCTGATGGTACATGGCCTACCGCATCGTTGCGCGGGGATCGGAGGGGTTGTCGACGCGGCCTTGCCTCAGCCGGTATTCCTCGAGGACACTAACAGGTCGACTTCGACCCGTTCGCTCAGCTCGCCGGGACCACGTCGTAGAAGGTAAATTCAATCAAACGCAAGGGCGCAGGGAAGTTCCGCCTTGGTTCCAGCCCGTCGCGCCGGTATGACACAGGCGCATCAGGCGACGATACGCCTCTCCAGAAACTGAGCGATGTCCTTAGCCGTCTCGGCAAGGTCAATTCGAAACTCGGCAGAAAGACGGGCGTCGATCACCGGGGCAACCCAGCTGTGCGAACGCCCATTTCGCTCAACTTTCAGGGTCGTCCGGTCTGGATCCCACCACCAGCGGCAATACACGGTGCCGCTTTCGTTGGTCCAGACTCCTTGATCGTCATCGGTGTATTCGTGGTTCATGCTGTTCAACCTGATAAAGCCCGCGCTGAAATCCGTAAGAAGAGTGCGACGTTGCTGCGTGCTAAGGCCTTTTGTATGAGACGGACACTCCGCTCAGCCATCGCGGCGCGGCACTCAAATCATCAGGGTGCTACACCGCGGACCGCCTGCGATGCCCCGCCCAGACACCGCGCCACTTCCTCCGTGCGCATGCGCTCCAACTTGCGGCTGGAGTTCATCGCCCGTACCTGCACCCACTCCGCTGACTCCGTGTCCTCATGCAGCACGAGGTAGGAGATGCCTTTGTTTTCGAAGATGCGCCCTTTCAGATGCGTGTTCATGATCCTGTCCCCAGACTCGAGGCACCATTCTGCCCGTTCTCCGCTAGTCGTCCGTGAGTTCTTGGCGGGAAAATGTAAGCGCATTGCGCGCTTTGCATTCTCAGGGCGCTGATACCTAAGATAGCGCCCTGTTCAGCAGCCATCTGCGCGGGACCCGACCATGAAGCTCGCCATTGCCGTGCACGGCGCCCCCTATTCCAGCCAGTCCTCGGCCACGGCGCTGCGTTTCGCCCGGGCCGCCCTGGCGGCGGGACACAGCCTGGTGCGCGTGTTCTTCTATCACGACGGCGTGCACACCGCGAACGCGCTGGCCGTGCCGCCCCAGGACGAGGCGTCGCCCTTGCCCGGGTGGATTCAGATTGCCGAGGAGCACGGCGTGGAGCTGGCCGTGTGCATCGCCGCTGCGCTCAAACGCGGCCTGGTGGATGCCGCCGAGCGCGACCGCTACGAGCTCAGCGCCGCCAGCCTGCATCCGGCCTTCACCCTGGTCGGCCTTGGACAGCTGGTGGACGCCGTCGCCGCCAGCGACCGCTTCGTGACCTTCCCGGCCTGATGGAAACGCGCAAGCTGCTGTTCCTGCTGCGCCAGGCGCCCTACGGCACCAGCCACGCCCTGGAGGCGCTGGAGGCCGTACTGGTGGCCGGTGTGTTCGAGCAGCAGGTCGCGGTACTGTTTCGTGACGAGGGGGTGTGGCAACTGCTCGACGGCCAGGACGGCGAGGCGCTCGCGACACGCACGGTGAGCAAGGTGCTGCAGGCGTTGCCGCACTACGATGTCGACGCACTCTATGTCTGCGCCGAAAGCCTGGCGCGCCGGGGCCTGTCGGTGGACGACCTGGTGCTGCCGGTGCAGGCGCTGGATGCCGCTGCCCAGAACGCTCTGATGGCACACCAGCATGCCGTGGTAAACGACTGATGCCGGCGCTGCACATCGTCAATCAGGTTGCCGCCCTTGCCGACTGTCTGAGCGTGGCGGGTGAGGATGATTCGGTGCTGCTCATCGAATCAGCCGTGTACGCCGCGGCGGATCCCTGGCAGGAACGCCCGCTGTTTGCCCTCGCGCCGGACGTGCAGGCGCGCGGATTGCACGGCCGTTTGGGCACCGCGGTGACTCTGGTGAGTGACGGTGCGTTCGTGGATCTGGTGGCGGCCCATCAACCCATCGTGTCCTGGCGCTGACATGCAGCCCGCGGTCGACAAGGAAGGTTATCTGCTGGATCTCGATGACTGGACCGAATCGGCGGCGGAGATGCTCGCGCGGGCCGAAGGCATCGACCTTACGCCCGAGCACTGGACGGTGATACACATCGTGCGGGAGTTCTACGTCACCTACCAGCTCGCGCCGGCCATGCGGCCGCTGGTGAAGCTGATCCGGGAGCGCGTGGGTCCGGACAAGGGCAACAGCATCTATCTCATGACGCTGTTTCCGGGCAGCCCGGCCAAGGTGCTCGCGCGCATCGCCGGACTGCCGCGTCCCACCAACTGCCTCTGACGTTGTTGCGGTGCGCGCTGCGGTTCCCGCGTCTGACTAGCCGTTGTCCCCGCCACTGACACCGCTTCGCGCGTCAGATACCTGTCGAAACGCCACCACGTTGCCCACGATCGCGAGCGTCGGGCCGCCGACACCGACCGCGCGGACCCGCTCCGCCAGATCCGCCGCAGTCGCGATCACGACCCGTTGCTCCGGCAGCGTGGCTTTCTCGATCAGGGCGGCGGGCGTGTCCGGCGGCAACCCGTGCGCAACCAACTGCCGGGTGATCTCCTCGATGCCCGGCAGGCCCATGTAGATTACGAGCGTCTGGTCGGGTCGCGCGAGCTCCGGCCAATCCAGATTGATGCGATCGTGCGCACGATGCCCGGTGACGAACCGTACCGACTGAGCCGCGTCGCGGTGCGTGAGTGGAATCCCGGCATAGCTCGAGGCGCCCAGGGCGGCCGTGATTCCGGGAACCACCACGCAGTCGACGCCAACGGCCAGCAGTGCGGCCATCTCCTCGCCGCCGCGACCGAATATGAATGGATCCCCGCCCTTGAGTCGTGCCACGTTGCGCCCGGCGAGCGCCTGTTCCACCAGCAGCGCGTTGATCGCCTCCTGCCGGGTGCTGGCGGCGCGCCACTTCTTGCCGACGTAGATCTGCTCGGCGTCGCGTCGCGCGAACTCGAGAATCTGCCGGTTCACCAGATTGTCGTAGAGCACCACATCGGCAGACTGCAGCAGACGCAGCGCTTTGAGCGTGAGAAGTTCCGGATCGCCAGGACCGGCCCCGATCAGCGCCACGAAGCCGCGGTCGGACCCAGCCAGTTCCACGGCAAACGCTCGCTCGGCGGCGGCGAGATTTCCCTGCAGCACCTGCTCGGCAGTCGGCCCGTTGATCACGCGCTCCCAGAAGCGCTGCCGTTCGGCGATCGTCTCGAGAGAGGACTTCACCTGGTCGCGCCGTTCACGGATGAACCCGGCCAGCGCGCCGAGCCGTGCCGGCAGGCGCGCCTCCAGCCAGCCGCGCACGGTACGTGCCAACGTCGGTGACCCACCGCCGGTGGAGATGGCAACCAGCACCGGGGAACGGTCGACGATGGCGGGGAAGATCACGTTGGAGATGGCCGGCTGATCGACGCTGTTGACCAGGACGTTGGCGGCGCTGGCGGCGATGAACACCGATTCGTTCACGGAGGCCTGGTCGGTGGCGGCAACCACCAGCACGCGGCCGGTCACATCGCCGGCCTGGAACACCCGTGCCTGGTGCGTCAGCCCATGGGCGTGCGCGAGTTCACGGGTCCGCGCGCCCAGCACGGGAGCCACGATCTCCACGTTCGCGCCGGCACGCAGCAACAGTTCCAGCTTGCGGCCGGCCACCTCGCCACCGCCTACCAGCAGACAGGATCGCCCGCGCAGGTCCACGAACAGCGGCAGGTAGTCCATGGCGTCAGCCGCCGAGCTCGAGCACCGTCTGGCCGCCCATGTACGGGCGCAGCACGTCCGGGATGTGGACCCTGCCCTCGCCGTCCTGATAGTTCTCGAGCACCGCTACCAAGGTGCGGCCGACCGCCAGGCCGGAGCCATTCAGCGTGTGCACGAGCTCCGGTTTGCCGGTATCGGGGTGACGGAAGCGGGCCTGCAGCCGGCGCGCCTGGAAATCGAGGAAGTTGCTGCACGAGGAGATTTCGCGGTAGGCGTTCTGTCCGGGCAGCCACACTTCCAGGTCGATGGTCTTGGCCGCGGAGAAACCCAGGTCACCGCCGCACAGCACCATGGCGCGGTAGGCCAGCTCCAGCTTTCTCAGAATCGTTTCGGCGTGGCTGGTCAACTCGTCGAGCGCGTCCCAGGACGCATCGGGCCGGGTCAGCATCACCAGCTCCACCTTCTCGAACTGATGCTGGCGGATCATGCCGCGCGTGTCTCGCCCGTAGCTGCCGGCCTCGCTGCGAAAGCAGGGCGTGTGGCAGACGTGGCGGATGGGCAGATCCTCCGCGGCGACGATCTGGTCCCGATACAGGTTGGTCACCGGCACCTCGGCCGTGGGTGCGAGGTAGTAGTCCTGGTCTCCTTCCAGGCGGAACTGATCCTCGGCGAACTTCGGCAGCTGGCCGGTGCCGTAGAGCGAGTCGGCATTGACGATGTACGGCACATACACTTCCTGATAGCCGTGTTCGCCCGTGTGGGTGTCGAGCATGAACTGCGTCAGCGCGCGCTGCAGTCGCGCTACCTGGCCGTGCAGCACGACGAACCGGCTGCCGGTAACGCGGCTGGCCGCGTCGAAGTCGATGGCGCCGCCGGCACCCAGATCGACGTGATCCCTTGGCTCGAAATTGAAGGTCGGCGGTGTGCCATGGCGCCGCAGCTCCTGATTGTCTGCCTCGCTCCTTCCCTGCGGCACCGTGGGGTCCGGCAGGTTCGGCACGCCGCGCAGGAACGCCTGATAGCGGTCCTGCAGCTCGGCGAACTCGGCTTTGGCCTTATCCAGGCGCTCTCCCAGATCGCCCACCTCGGCGAGCAGCGGCGCGATGTCCTCGCCCCGCGCCTTGGCCTGGCCGATGGACTTCGATTTGCTGTTGCGCTCGTTCTGCAGGCGCTCGGTTTCCGCCTGCAGGGTCTTGCGCGCCGCTTCCAGGGCATTGAACGCGGCCACGTCGAAGACGAACCCCTTCACGGCAAGGGCATCCCGAATCGCTTCAGGATTCTGGCGTATTGCCTTGATATCTAGCATGATTTCCTCAAAAGACGATCAGCTGGTAGCGATCCGCTGACCTATCCATGCAAACGCAACGCAGGCAATCGCGCTGACCAGAACGTAGGCGATGGCCTGGGCGAAGCGCCCACCCTCCACCAGGCCCACCGTCTCGAGCGAGAACGCGGAAAAGGTCGTGAAGCCACCCAGCAGTCCGACTACCAGCAGGTAGCGGCCCCAGCTTTCGAACCAGGTCTGCTGCTGTCCGAGCCCCCACAGCAACCCGATCGCGAACGAGCCGGCGATGTTAATCACTAAGGTGCCCCATGGAAACCGGCCAGGCATGAACAACCAGGTGGAGACGAGAAAGCGCAGCATGGCGCCCAGGCCGCCGCCCAGGGCAACCCACAGCAGGCCCTTACCGAGCATCAGGATCCTCCGGTCGTGCGTCGAGGCTGCGCAGGCGCGCGAGTCGCGCGCGGATCTTGGATTCGAGCCCGCGCTCCACGGGCTCGTAGTAGCGCTGCGGCCCGAGCTCGTCGGGCCAGTAGGACTCTCCCGCCGCGTAGCCCTCCGGCTCGTCGTGAGCGTAGCGATAGCCGGAACCGTAGCCTAGATTCTTCATGAGACCCGTGGGCGCATTGCGCAGGTGCATGGGCACGGGATGCGACGGCGTCTCCTGCACGTGGGCGCGCGCCTGGTTGTAGGCGGTGTACGCGGCGTTGCTCTTGGGCACACTGGCCAGATACAGCACCGTCTGCGCCAGTGCCAGCTCACCCTCAGGGGAACCCAGACGGTCGTAGGCTTCCCAGGCCGCCAGGGTCATCTGCAGCGCCCGCGGGTCGGCGTTGCCCACGTCCTCGCTGGCCATTCGCACCATGCGCCGCGCAACGTACAGCGGGTCGCAGCCACCGTCGAGCATCCGGCACAGCCAGTACAACGCCGCATCGGGATCGCTGCCGCGCACGGCCTTGTGCAGCGCCGAGATCTGCTCGTAGAACTGATCGCCGCCCTTGTCGAAGCGCCGGTAGCGGGTGCCCGCTGCTTCACGCACCAGCGGCTCGTCGATGGTCGTCTCCGCCAGCTGCGCGGTGACTTCGAGCAGGTTCAGCAGGCGCCGGGCATCGCCGTCCGCCAGGTCGATGAGCAATGCGCGCGCGTCGGCGTCGATGCTGAGACCACCGAGCACCTCCACCAGCGCCCGGTCCAGCAGCGTGCCCAGGTCTTCGGGGCCGAGCGCCCGCAGAACGTAAACACGCGCGCGCGACAGCAGGGCCGGATTGACTTCGAACGACGGGTTTTCCGTGGTCGCGCCAATGAAGGTCACGGTGCCCTTCTCGACGTGCGGCAGAAACGCATCCTGCTGCGCCTTGTTGAAGCGGTGCACTTCATCCACGAACAGCACCGTTGCGAGTCCCTGCTCTCGGGCGACTTCTGCCTCGGCGATGGCGGCACGTACCTCCTTCACGCCGGAAAGCACCGCGGACAGGCTTGCCCAGCGGGCACCGGAGGCTGCAGCCAGCAGCTTTGCCAGGGTGGTTTTGCCGGTGCCGGGTGGGCCCCACAACAGCATCGAGTGCAGACGGCCCGCGGCGGCGAGCCGCGCGAGCGGCTTGTCAGGGGCGAGCAGATGTTGCTGGCCGACGAACTGCGCAAGCGTCGTTGGCCGCATTCTCTCCGCAAGGGGTGCGCTCAGGTCTGCGCCATCATCCGCCAACGACATCGGTGCCCGGTGGAACGTCCAGCTGAAACACGCTGGATTCTATCACCGAGGTTGCGGGCTCCGGCGAGAAGTAGATTTCCGTGCGCTGGCCCAGGTGGTCGAGGATGCCGAGCATGACGAGACCGGGCGTATCGAAGTACAGGCTGATCGAGCGATACAGGGCGTCGTCCGTCAGCGGGCGGATCTCGAACGCAGCCCGGTCACCGCCGCCGCCCTGAGCAGACTCCGCCCCGGGCGGTGTCGCTTCCGGCAGCCGCGTCACCGAGAAGCGGTCACCGATCTCCACTATGTCCCTCGTGAGCAGGGAAATCGGCGTGTCTTCGAGCGCTTCGTCGAGATCGCGGACGGTGAGCTGCTCCAGGTCCGGATCGTAGATCTTCAGGTGATCGTCGTCAGTGACGATCACCTGGGGATAGGGATCCTTCACGACCCATTTGAACTGGGGACGCTGCAGCCACACCTGCCCCTCGGACAGCTCCAGAACCTGGCCACGCGCACCGAAAACCTGCTGGGTGAAGCTGGCCTGGTAGGTGCGCACGGAGTTGAGGCGCTCGGCCAGCGCTGCCCGTGCATCGTCTGCGGGCGCCGTGACGTTCGCGGGCGGCTCGGCCGCGTCAGCCGCAATTCCGCTTGCCGCCGCAGTGAGTCCCAGTGCGATCAGCGCACCGCTAATCGCGGTGCGGAACCAGTACTTCACGGCTGCCGTTGCTGTTCATTGCGGTCACGACCCCTGCTTCTTCCATGGCTTCGATGAGCCGCGCGGCGCGGTTGTAGCCGATCCGCAACTTGCGCTGCACGCTGGAAATCGACGCGCGGCGCGACTCGATGACGAACGCGACCGCTTCGTCGTAGAGCGCGTCGCTGTCCTCGCTGTTGCCATTAGACTCCAAGGGCAGGAAGGGTTCCTCATCGCCACCGGTGAGCACGTCGGCACGATAGTCGGGCTCGCCCCGTCCTTTCCAGTCCGAAACCACGCGGTGCACCTCGTCGTCCGACACGAAGGCACCGTGCACCCGGGTCGGCATGCCGGTCCCCGGCGGCAGATAGAGCATGTCCCCGTGCCCCAGCAGCTGCTCGGCGCCGCCCTGATCGAGGATCGTGCGCGAATCCACCTTAGAGGACACCTGGAAGGCTATCCGGGTGGGAATGTTGGCCTTGATCAGGCCGGTAATAACGTCCACGGACGGCCGCTGAGTGGCCAGTATCAGATGAATGCCTGCTGCGCGCGCCTTCTGGGCGATGCGGGCGATGAGCTGCTCCACCTTCTTGCCGACGATCATCATCATGTCGGCGAACTCGTCGATCACCACCACGATGAACGGCAGCTTCTCCAACGGCGGCGCTTCGAGCCCGCTGTCGGCGTTCCACAGAGGGTCGAGGATCGGGCTGCCGCGCTTCTCGGCCTCTGCCACCTGCCGGTTGTAGCCGGTGAGGTTGCGCACCCCCAGCGCCGCCATCAGCCGGTAGCGCCGCTCCATCTCGGCCACGCACCAGTTGAGCGCCTGGGCGGCGTCGCGCATGTCTGTGACTACCGGGGTGAGCAGGTGGGGAATGCCCTCGTAGATCGAGAGCTCGAGCATCTTGGGGTCCACCATGATCAGCCGCACTTCCTCGGGTGCCGCCTTGTACAGGATCGACAGCAGCATGGCGTTCAACCCTACGGACTTGCCCGAGCCCGTGGTGCCTGCGACCAGCAGGTGCGGCATGCGGCCGATGTCGGCGACGATGGGCTCGCCCTTGATGTCCTTGCCCAGCGCCAGCGTCACCGGGGACTTGGATTCCTGAAACGAACGG
>JAWKZP010000025.1:0-48499 GCA_041395905.1 Pseudomonadales bacterium | reverse complement strand
CCTTCCTTGCAGACGAGCGGCCGCGGGACGGCTGCCCGGCGCCGAGGAGTGGAATCTACCACCTTTGCGTGGTGCGATGGGTACCGTGGGTCCCGGGTATCGAGGCGCCGACCCTGTTACAGGGCTCAGCCGCGGACGGTCTGCTCCGGCTCGCCCAGCAGGTCCTCGATGAAGTGTGCCGCCAGCTCGTGACGGCCGGCATAGCCGGACTTCGCATACACGCTGGTAGCCTGCTGACGCACGGTCTTCTCCTTGACCTGTCGGGCTTCGGAGATCTCCCGCATGGACAGGCCCTTGACCAGCAGCAGCGCCACCTCGCTTTCGGATGGCGACAGCCCCCACTGCTCGAACTGGCAACGCATCACCGCCAGCAGCTCGCCCGACAGACGCGCCATGCGTTCCTGGGCCTGACGCACCTCCGTGCGCAGCCGCGCGACACGGCGCAGTTCCGTTACCAGGACGGTGGATGTCGCCGCGAACACCAGCAGCTCGACGGCGATGTGCAATGACCCCTCGTCACCGTCGAGCCAGTCGGAGGTGATGTCCCAGCCGAAGAACGCGACGGCCAGGACGAGCACCAGCAGCGGGTAGTAACGGCTCCGGGTCAACCCGGCCCCCCGGTGGAGCCGCTCTTGAACGTCCACATGCGGCGCCAGATCGGATGCCCGGCAAACGCATGCACGACCACCGATCCGACGTGCAGGATCAGATACAACGGAATCAGTGTCTCGCCGACTTCGTGCACCTCCTCGAGCGCCTCGAACAGGTCGTGGGCGCTCCCGCGCAGAAAGAACATGGCCGTGCCGGTGGCGCCCATCCAGACGAACAGCGCCAGGCCGAACATCTGCGTCAAGCCGCTCAGGCCCTCATGCATGCCACGCTCCGGCACCTTGAGGCGCACCAGCGCGGCAACGTCTTCGAACGCCAGTGTCCACTGCCGCTTCGAGAACGGCGACCAGCCGGAAAAGCGCAGCGGGCCGGTGCCGGCGAATCCGCGCACCAGCCGTCCCAGCGCGAATGCAGCCAGCGTGAGCCCGAGATAGGCATGCAGAAGGTAGCCGGTGGACGCCGCCTTGCCACCGGCATCCTCGCCAGTCAGGTAGGCGGCGATACCGAACACGGCGAGACCCAGGTGCAGGATCCGCGCGTACATGGGATAGCTGTAATCAGAACTCGACATTGCGGCAGTCCTCCAGTTGCTTCAGGGCCGACGCGGTCAACTTAACCGCCGCGACAGCACGCCGGAATCCGGCACAGGGACAGTTTCGGCCCGATCAGGCATATGTCCCATCCCCTAGTAGCCGCCAAGCCTACCCGCACCGGCGACCCGAAGTCTGCTACGTACAGCCCGCAGTGTCGCGGCTGGTGTAAAGTGTCGCCGCCACGAACCGCGTGCGCCGGCTACCCTGATTGGCCTCGGCCCGCGCCATCGCAGCCTGATTCACGGAACCACCATGAGCATGACCGACACCGCCGCCGCCGAACTCCAGGACCGCCTGCTGGCCTTCATGGACCAGCACATCTACCCCAACGAGAAGGCCTACCACGAGCAGCTGAACGGTCTCGCAGACCGCTTCTCCACCGTGCCGCTGATGGAGGAGCTCAAGGACAGGGCGCGCGCCGCGGGCCTGTGGAACCTGTGGCTGCCGGCCGACCACGGCGGCCTGACCAACCAGCAGTACTGCCCGCTGGCGGAGATCATGGGGCGGGTGCTGTGGAGCCCGGAGGTGTTCAACTGCAATGCCCCCGATACGGGCAACATGGAAGTGTTTCTCAAGTACGGCAGCGAAGCGCAGAAGCAGCAGTGGCTGGAACCGCTCCTGAACGGCGAGATCCGCTCGTCCTACGCCATGACCGAGCCGGACGTCGCCTCCAGCGACGCGACCAACGTGCGCACGCGTATCGAGCGCGACGGTGACGGCTATCTGATTAACGGCCGCAAGTGGTTCATCACCAACGCCCCCTACGAGCGCACCAGGATCTTCATCGTGATGGGCAAGTCCGACCCCGACAACCCCAACAGACACCTGCAGCAGACCCAGATTCTGGTGCCCAAGGACACCCCCGGCGTAACGGTGGTGCGCCCGCTGACCACGCTCGGCTACGACGACGCGCCGCTCGGCCACGCCGAAGTGCTGTTCGAGAACGTGCGCGTGCCCGCGGAGAACGTGCTGCTCGGCGAGGGCCGCGGCTTCGAGATCGCTCAGGGCCGCCTGGGTCCGGGCCGCATTCACCACTGCATGCGACTGATCGGCAGCGCCCAGCGGGCGCTGGAGTACGCCTGCCGGCGTGCGGTGAGCCGCGAGACGTTCGGCCGGCGTCTGGCCGACCATCAGTCGGTGCTCGAAGATCTGGCGAAATCCTGGAGCGAGATCGAGCAGGCACGGCTGCTGACCCTGAAGACCGCACGCCGCATGGACGAGGTGGGCGCCAAGGACGCGCGCGACCTGATCGCCGCGGCCAAGATCACGGTGCCGCTGATGGCACAGACGGTGATCGATCGCTGCATGCAGATCCACGGCGCAGGCGGCCTTACGGCGGACTATCCCATGGCGGAGGCCTACAACTACGCCCGCTGGTGCCGCCAGGCCGACGGCCCCGATCAGGTGCATATGATGGCGCTGGGCAGGCAGATCGTCCGCCGCTACGGCCACTGACGGCACCGGGACGGGCACGCCGCGAATGTCGCCTGCGCGGGTAGCCGTAGTGGGTTCGGGGCCCGCCGGCCTCGCGGCCGCCGAGGCGCTCGGCGGGCAGGCCGAGGTGCACGTATTCGAGGCCATGCCCTCCATGGGCCGGAAGTTCCTGCTCGCCGGCAGGAGCGGGCTGAACCTCACCCACGGCGAAGCGCTGGAGACCTTTCTCACCCGTTTTGGCGCCGCCCGCAGCGTGCTGGAGCGGGCGCTGCGGGCGTTTCCACCGCAAGCCATCCGGCACTGGGCTGACGAGCTCGGCATCGACACCTTCGTGGGCAGCTCGGGTCGGGTGTTTCCCACCACGATGAAAACCTCACCCCTGCTGCGCGCATGGCTCGCCAGGCTAACGGACGCCGGTGTTCAGACGCACGTACGACACCTCTGGCAGGGCTGGGAGCCGGACGGCGCTCTGACCTTCACGACGCCGCAGGGCCGGCGCACGTTCGACGCCGCCGCCACCGTTCTGGCGCTGGGCGGGGCCAGCTGGCCGCGTCTCGGCAGCACCGGAAGGTGGCATTCGCTGCTCGAAGCGCGAGGCGTCGCGGTGCGGCCGCTGCGCCCGGCCAACTGTGGCTTCGATGTCACCTGGAGCAGCCACTTCCGCAACCGCTTCGCGGGCAGTCCCCTGAAGTCGGTGCGGCTGACGTTCGCCGGACTGTCGCTGCCGGGCGACCTCGTGATCACCGAAACAGGCATCGAGGGCAGCAGCGTGTACGCGCTGTCCGGGGCACTGCGCGATGCCATCAGCGCGCAGGGCGCAGCCACTCTGGTCGTCGACCTCATCCCGGATCGCAGCGGAGCACGCCTCACGGAGGCCCTGTCGCGGCCGCGCGGCAAGACCACTTTCAGCAACTGGTTACGGAAAGCGACCGGCATGAATCCCGTGAAGATCGCGCTGCTGCGCGAGGCGTTCGACCTGTCCGCGGACCCGAGCCCGGCTGCCATCGCCGCGGCCATCAAGTCGCTGCCCCTTATCCTGGAACGCCCGCGCCCCATCGCAGAGGCCATCAGCAGCGCCGGCGGTATCGCGCTGAGCGAGATCAACCAGCACTTCATGCTGCGCAAGCTGCCGGGGGTGTTCGTCGCGGGCGAGATGCTCGACTGGGAAGCGCCCACCGGCGGTTATCTGCTCACGGCCTGCCTGGCGACCGGGCGCGCCGCTGGGGCCGGGGTCGTCGAGTGGCTGCAGCGGACGGCGGACGCTGCGCCCCCACCAGGCCGCGGTGCCTAGCCGGTCTGCTGAAAGACCGGCCAGCGATCGGCGATCGTGCCGTCCCTGACCAGCAGCAGATCCCCGAACTGCAGCATCACGAACTCGCTCTGAGTCGGACGCAGAAACATGTAGTCGTCCACCTGCAGATCGACGCTGCGCGGGGTGGTGACCGGACTCTGGTTGGTGCTCTGATAGATGGGCTTGCCGGTTTCCGCGGGGGACACCATCTGTGCTTTCCAGTAGCCGCCATAGATGTAGTAGAGCCGTTCCATGTCCCGCGGCGGCTCCGCCAGGTACGGATTGCCGTCGTAACGCTTGAGAATGGGTGTGGCGATGAACAGCGCTGGCTCGTTGTCGCTCAGATGAAAGGTGTCGAAGTCCGTCGGCTTGAGCACACCCGAGCCCGCCGAGAGGTCGTTCATCGTCCGGTCGCCCTCGTAGATTCTGAGGGTGTGGCTGCCGGCGCCGTTGAGCGTCAGACCGTCCAGGGAATACCCCGCGCCGCGGGCGGCGTCCATGAAGCCATGGTAGGCACCCAGCACGGCCCGCACGGCCGGGTGCTCGAGATCGGCCTTCAACCCGGTGAGATGCGGCTCGTAACCCATGAACCCGGAAAACACGAGATGCTGCGGATCCTGGCGGATGCGCTCGAGCACCGGGGTGAGCGCCGCGGGCTCGGGAAAACCGCCGCGATGCAGGCCGACGTCGATCTCGAGATTGATGCGCATGCGCACCCCGAGCTCGCGCGCGATGGCCTGATACTGCTGCAGACGCTCCGGGGTATCCACCAGCCACTGCACGTGCCCGGCCGCATCGTAGGGCGTGCGGCCGAGCTTGCGGTAGAACGTGCGTACCGCCGCCGCCGGCATGGGCTTGCCGAGCAGCACGTCCGCATCGGGAAATCGTTCGGCAACCGCGTTCAGAAACGGTTGGTGGAACACCATCAGCGCGCGCGTCCTGGCCCTGGACATCACCGCATCGAGCAGCGGCACCGACGGCAGCGACTTGACCACCACGCGATAGGTCTTGTCGGGGCCTACTGAGCCCGCGATGACGTCGATGTTGTGATTCATGCGTTCGGCGTCGATGAGCATCACCGGTCGTCCCGGGCCCTCGCGCTTCAGCATCTCGTTCAAGCGTGAGAAGTACGCATCGTGCGCCGATCCGGGAGCACCTCCGCGCGCATGTGGCGCCCACAGCAGCGCGCCGCTACCAGCCGCAGCCATCCCGACGGTCCCTTTGAGCAGCTCGCGTCTCTTCACTGTGCCCTCCCCGGCCGCTCAGCCTGTGAACAGCTTGCGCAGGTGATCGTTGAGCATGCGCCCGGCCGGGTCGATCTGCTCGCGAACCGCCTGGAAATCCCCGAACCTGGGGTACAGCCTGGCCAGCGCCTGAGCGTCCAGGGAATGCACCTTGCCCCAGTGCGGCCGGCCGCCGTACTTCCAGAAAATCGGCTCGATGAGATCGAAGTACGGCCGGTAGTCTTCGGTGGCAGCGCGATGAATCGAGATCGCCGCGTGGTCCTCGTCGCCCGAGCTCATGCCGAGCCAGGTATCGTCGCGGCTGACGTAGCGGTACTCGAGCGGAAACACCACGTCGATTTCCTTGTCACGGATGGTGCGCAGCACCTCGCGCAGGCAGTCAGCGCCGGCATCCAGCGGCACCGAGTACTCCATCTCATTGAACCGGGTGTTGCGGATGTTGCTCAAGATCCGGTAGGACACGTCGACCCGCTCGGTGGGCTCGATCTGCTCGGCCATGGCGTTGACCAGCGGCAGCCGGTCCCGCGGTGCCACCTGGGTCCAGCTCTGCATGGCCTGCGCGAACGCGGCGTCCGCTTCCGGCGACGGCGGCGGATTGTTTATCGGCTCATCCGTTTCGTCGATCGCCAGGGTCAGAGCGTAGTCCGAGTGGGTCAGAGGAAACATCTCGAAGTGCCGGTGGCTGGCGGCGGACTCGTCGAACCCTTCCAGCACTTCCTCGATCGGTTGCACCCAGTTGCGCGCCTTGAGTCGGTAGCTGTCCCGATTCTGCATGGTCATGCGCGTAATCACGCCCAGCGCGCCGAGGCTGACGCGCGCCGCATCGAACAGCTCCGGGTGGCTGCCGGCGCTGATGTCCATGATCTCCCCGCGGGGGGTGATCAGGCGCAACTCCGTGACGTATCCGGACAGGCAGGTGAAGCCGATACCGGTGCCGTGGGTTGCCGTCGCCGTGGCGCCGGCCAGGGTCTGGCGGTCGATGTCGGGCAGAATGAACATGCCCTGACCGATCTTCTCCAGCGGTGCGCCCATGTCTCCCAGGCGTGTGCCGGCCCCGAAGGTGGCCCGCAGCGCCTGCGCGTCGTGGTCCAGCAGGCCCGCAAGCTGATCTATGACGATCAGGTGTCCGTCGGTGGGCACCAGCGGCGTGAACGAATGACCCGATCCCACGGGGCGGACGGGGCCGCTGGTCGATGCCAGGAACGCCGCCAGCTCGTCTTCGCTCGCCGGCACGACACGGCCCTGCGGGTGCGCCACCAGATGGCCTGACCAGTTGCGCCAGGGCACCGAGGCAGGCTCGAGGCCCAGAGCTGGCCGCACCCCGCCGAACAGCGCGGCCAGCGCGCTGCCCGCCAGCAGCCTGCGACGACTCAGTCCGCTCATTGCACTGTCCTCTTTTCCCGGGAGGCCCCACCAACGGAATCCACTTCCTTGGAACTCACTTCAGTGGAATCGCTCCCCATGAACTCGATCATCGCCACGAAGTCGGCGCGTTCGCAGGACATGCAGTAGCCGAGCGGCGGCATGTCGTTGAAGCCCTGCAGCGTGTGCGTGAGCAGCACGTCCATGCCCTGGGCCATGCGCGGCGCCCACTCGGCAGCGTTGCCCACGCGCGGCGCCCCGGCGTTGCCGTCGACGTGGCACAGGGCGCAGCTGCGCGACCACTTGCCCATGACCGCCGCATCGGGCTGCGCAGCGCCCGGACCCCCTGTGCCGGCCTGCGCGGCGGACACCGATGGCGCCATCGCCTGCGACGCGTCGCTTTCCTCATCGGCTGCGCGACCGCAGCCGCCGAGCACGAGCAGCGCCACCGCGAGCACTGCGAAATACCGGCCGTTCATTGGTGCCGGTACGTCAGTTCGAGGCCGTAGGCGCGGGGCGTACCGAGCATCTCCTCGTTGAAACCGAAGAACGACAGGTCGAAGGCGTAAACCATGTACTCCTCGTCACCCAGATTGCGGCCGTACGCAGCCACCTCCCACCGGTCGTCGGCGGACGTCCAGCTTACCCGGGCATTCCACAGCCAGTAGTCGCCTTCGCTCAGAAGCGGATTGTTCAGGGCGTCGAAATACACTTCGTCCTGATAGTTGAAGTCGGTCTGCAGGGTGATCCGGCCGTTGTCGTTCAGCGAGATGTCGTACTGGATCAGGCCGTTGACCGTGAGCTCGGGCGACATGGTGATGTCGTTGCCGGAGTAGTCGCCGGACGGGATCACGAAGTCCTTGTACTCGGTGGACAGCAGGCCCAGCCCGAGATTGATGAACAGGTTGTCCATGGGCAGCCACTGCAGCTCGAACTCGGCCCCGTAGATCTCGGCATCCGCGGCATTGGAAATGGTCGAGAAGCCGACGCCGTTGACGATCACGAACGCGAACACCTGCAGGTCGGAGTAGTCGTAGTAAAACGCGGCACCATTGAAGCGCAGACGCCCGTCCAGCAGCGTCGATTTGAAGCCGGCTTCGTAGCTCAGCAGCGTCTCTTCGTCATAGGGCGCAATGCCGTCGCTGGTGCTCTGGATGCCGCCGGCCTTGAAGCCGCTGGTCACGCCGCCGTACAGCAACAGGTCGTCCGTGAGCTGGAAGTCCAGCACCACCCGCCCGGAGACGTTGTCGAAGTCGTTGTCCGCCTTGGCAGGATAGCCCGGCTGCGCAGGGTTGCCGGCCGCCGGCTCGTCGTAGAAGAAGAAACTGTCGTGCTTGATCTTCTCGTCCGTGTAGCGCAGCCCGGCCGAGACCTTGAGCCGCTCGGTGAGATCGACCGTAGAGTCATAGAACAGCGCGAGGCTGGTGATTTCCTGCTTGGTGCCGGACTTGGTCTTGAACACGAACTGCTCCGGACAGAAACCGGAGGGGTTGCCGGGCGGCGCCGAGCAGTTGACGTCGTCTCCTACGAAGAACTCGCGAAGATCCCGCAGCAGGTCGAACGCGGTGTGGTCGGTGGCATCGTCGCTGAGGTAGTAGCCACCGGCGATCCACGACCAGCGCTCACCCTCCCAGGCGACCCGCAGCTCCTGCGAGAACGTTTCCTGGGTGACCGCCAGCTCTCCGGTGAGAATGTCGTTGGGGCCGGCGTCGGTCTCCTCCGGGCGGAAATCGTCCATGTCGTCGTACGACGTGATCGACGTGATCGTGTAGTCGCCCAGCGTCCAGTCCACCGTGAGGGATGCGCCCCAGAAGTCCGTGTCGTTCTTGGCCTCGAAGTCGTAGTTGCCCTCGTCGTACCCCGGCACGGCCGGCACGTCCACGCCGCTCAGCGTCGTGTACGGCGCCTGCTCGGAGTAACCGAAGATGTCGACGCAGCTGCCGGCCAGAATCGCGGCGTTGCTGCACATGTTGCCGTCGGCATCCCACACGCCCAGGTGCCGGTACTGCACCGCGTCCGACCGGGTCCTGCCGCCGTGAACGTTCATCAGCAGATTGAGCGAGTCGGTGGGCTGGGTTTCGAACAGCACGCGCCACGCCAGCTCATCGACGCCCTGCTGGTCGTGCCCGGTGTAGCGGTTCTTCATCCAGCCGTCGGAATCGGTCTTGAGCACTGCCGCCCGGAACGCCGAGTCGTCACCCACAGGTCCGCCGACGGCGCCTTCGAACTGGGTCATGTTCCAGCTGCCGTAGCCGGCACGCGCCCAGCCGTCCCACTCGCGCGTGGGCTTGCGGGACACGAAGTTGACCGCTCCGCCCGTGGCATTGCGGCCGTACAGCGTGCCCTGGGGACCGCGCAGCACTTCCACGCGCTCCACGTCGAGCAGCTGAAAGATCTGCGCGGCGTTCGACGAGATGTAGGTTTCGTCCATGTAGGCTGCTATCGGGCCCTGGTTGAGCACGCCGAAGTCGTTGAGCCCTACGCCGCGGATGAACGGCGCGGGCACGCCGGTGTCGCCGTTGGGGTAACCGACGCTGAAGTTGGGTGTTTGTGCGGTGATGTCCACCGACTGGCGGAATCCCAGCGCCTCGATGGCGTCGCCGGTGAAGGCCGTGACCGAGACCGGTGTCTCCTGCAGGCTCTCTTCGCGCTTCTGCGCCGTGACGATGATCTCTTCGATGACACCGGATGCTCGTTCTTCCGGGAACGCCTGCGTCGCCAGCAGCAACGCCGTTCCCCCGAATACCAGACGCGCCGATACTGCTGCCAGAACCGCTCTTGGTGGCATGCTCCCAACCTCCCAGGAATGAATCCGCGGATGATACTGCAGCACGATCCAAGCTGTCTCGCACGACATGCGGATCAGGCGGTGCCGCACGGCTGCGCACCGCCGCGGGCGTCGATTACCGTGCGCGCGCCAGATCCGCCACGATGTCGTAGTTGAAGCGCACGAAGCGCTGCAGCTCACTCTCCAGAATACGCTCCTGGTCGGAGTGGGCACCGAAACCTTTGGGGCCGTCTTCGATGTCTATGGCGGGCCCGATGCCGTAGCACTGCACGCCCTGCGCCCGCAGGTAGGCCATGTCGGTGGCACCGGTGCTCATGGTCGGCAGCGTCGTGGTCTGGTAGTGCTTGCTGACGTTCGCCTCGAGCACACGGAAAGCCTCCGTGTCCAGGCGCGAGGTGCCCGCAGGCCGGATGTTGCGGGGCGCCCACGAGACCTCGATGGCCGGGTCGTTGACGACCTCGCGCACCATCTCGAGGAAGCCTTCGGGATCTTCCGTGGGCTCGAGCCGCGTATCGAGCGTGGCTTTGGCCTCGGAGGGAATCACGTTGACCCGGTAACCGCCTTCGATCATGGTCGGCGAGATCGACGAGCGCAGCATCGATGCGTGCCGCGGCTCGTGCGCGCGGAAGTAGTCGTCGGCACGATCGCGGACCGCCGGATCCGGGTGCAGTACGTCCATGTAGCGCTGCGCGTCCTCGGGCGAAGAGATTGCCGCCAGGCGCTGGAAGTAGGTACTCGTGGTCTCGTTCAGGCGCACCGGAATGCGCCACTCGCCGACCCGGGCCACGGCGCCCGACAGGTGCACGATGGGGTTGTCCATGAGCGGCACCGAGCCGTGACCGGCCGTACCGCGGGCGCGCAGCTCGATGGCGCGCGGAATCTTCTCCATGGTCTGCACCGCCGCGTACGCCACCGCCCCGTTCTGCCGGGTCACCCCGCCGCCCTCGGCGTAACAGAACTCGGCTTCGATCTCCGGCAGGTGATTGCTCACCATGTACTCGATGCCGACCCGGGTGGCGCCCTCCTCACCCGACTCGGCGAGAAAGATCACGTCGCGATCGAGCGGCACGTCGAGACGCTTGAGGGTCAGCATGGTCATCAGCGCGGCAACCAGATTGTCCTTGTCGTCCACCGTGCCCCGGCCGTAGATGTAGCCCCCCTCCCTGGCCGCGCTGAACGGGCCCAGGCGCCATTTGGCCGGATCCACGTTCACGGTATCGGTGTGCGCCATGATCAGCACCGGCAGCTTGCTGCCATTGCCCTTCAGCCGGGCCACGACATTGGGCCGGTGCGATTCCAGCGCGAACACCTTCACAGGGATGCCTGCCGCCTCGAGCTGGGTCACGAGATACTCCGCTGCTTCCAGCTCGCGGCCCGGCGGGTCGGTGGTGTTCATCTGCACCAGCGCCTGGAAGTGCGCCAGGGTTTCGGCTTCGAGCGCCGCCCAGTCGGGTTCGGAAGCCGCCAGCGGGCCGGCGGCGCTACAGGCGAGCAGAATCAGGATGAGATTACGCATGGCCGCAGAATAGCGCCGCAGGGGGCGCGGCGCCACGCTCCGGGTCATCTGTCAAAGATGCACGTCCAGCTTCAGCCACAGAGTGCGGCCCGGCTCGAGCACGCGTTCCGTCTGCACGAACCCGGGCACCGACGCGCCTGCCCTGGACAGGTGCTCGGCGTAGGCGTCGTCGAGCAGATTGTCGACGCCCGCAGACAGGTTCACCGACCGGCTCAGCGCGTAGCTGCCGTTGACCGAGAGCACGGTGAAGTCGTCGCTCTCCGCTACGTCCTGACCCACCACGTTGCCCCGGCCGATGTCGACCCGGTCCTGATCGGCCACCCAGCGGACCAGCCCGCCAAGGGTGAACCGGTCCGCCGTGTACACCAGCGAGACGCGTGCCTCGAGGGGCGGCATCTGCGCCAGCGGGCGATCATCACTGCGGTTGTCGCCGCGCGTGTACGCCAGCGAGGATTCGAGCATCCAGGCAGCGCCGAGCTGCGCGCCGTACTCGAGCTCCCCGCCCCAGGTTCCGGCCTGGACGTTACGGGTCACCACCGTGCCCATGGGTTTGCCGGTGGGCATGGCATCGATGAGGATGTAGTCGTCGATGCGGCTGACGAACAGCGACGCTGACAGGCGCGAGGCCTCGGTTCGCCGCAGCATGCCCAGATCCAGCTGCGTGGTGCGTTCGGGGTCGGTGTGGAACGCGCTGTTGGTGTCCAGACTCTGCTTGTCGTTGCCGAAGCGCTCCCAGTAGTCGGCTGTCCGTTCCGAGTAACCGAGTCCGGCGAACAGAATCACCTCCGGCTCCACCGACGCCGCAACCCGCTTCAGGCCGTGTTCATAGCGCAGGTAGGCGCTGCTCAGCCAGTTGCTCTCCGATGCCCCGGCGGTTGCGTTGGGCACCATCATCATCATGCCCTGACGCACCATGTCGCGCTCATCGTGCACCTGCCAGTGATCGAAGCGGGCACCCCAGGCCCACACGCGACCGGGTGCGGCCTCCCAGGTGAACTCACCGAACAGACCGCGCTGCTCGAAGCGCGCATCGGTGAGCCTGGGCAGACTCTGATAGGGCATCATCAGCTGGTTCATGCTGTTGCGCACCGAATGCTCGTCGTCGTGACCGTCGAAGCCGAGCACCGCCTGCAGCGCGTCGGTGAACGCCACCGTGGCCGCGATGCGCGCGGCGATGGTCTCCCGGTCCGGGTTCGAAACCGTCGGGTTGGGCATCATCATGCTGGGCACGAACTCGCGCACGCTGTAGTTGTCCATGACGTGGTCGACGTAGCCGTAGGCCACATGCGCATCGATGAGCGAAACGTGCTCGGCGACGTTGCTGCGGCGCACGCGCAGGGTGAGCGCTTCGCGGTCGAACCTGGCACCGTCCATGGCCCGGTCGGCATAGGCCGCCTCGCCGTCACTGCGAGCCCCGGAAAGCTCGATCAGGGTGTCCTCGTCGGGCGTCCAGCCCAGCGAAGCGTTGGCGTTCCAGCGGTGATACTCGCTGTGCACGTCGTTGCCGTCGCCATCCTGATAGTCGTCGGCGCGGGCATCGCTGCCCTGCAGACGCAGATAGCCGGTCTCGTTGCCGACGAGCCCGTCCAGAGCCAGATCGCGCCGGTTCCAGCTGGCCGCGAGGGCACTGATATCGAGCTTGTTGGTGTCGGTTCGGTAGTCGAACGGATCGCGCTCGAACAGCACGGTAGCGGCCGAGCCGCCCGCGCCCCACAGCACCGATTGGGGGCCTTTCAGAATGCGGATGCGATCGTAGTTCTGCGGGAACACGTAGGCCGTGGGCGGGTCCATGCGCTGGCCGCAGCCGCCGAGCAGCATGGCCTCCTCGCTCAGCACGTTGATGCGCGAGCCCGCCATGCCCCGAAACAGCGGGTCACCGTCCGTGCCGCCCTTGCGCACCACTGAGAAGCCGGGGATCGTCTTGAGATAATCTGCGCCATCGTGCGCGGGCAGAGGCTGGCGCGGTTTGCCTGGATCCGTCACCACCTCGAGCGGGCCTTCGGTTCGCGGTGCCGTGACCACGATCTCGGCTTCGTACGATCCCCCCTGACCGTCCGCCGGGACGGTCTCGCTCGCCCATGCCGGCAACGCCATCGCCATCGAAAGCGCAGCGACGCCGCAACCAATCGCCCGAATTCCACCAGCCACGCCCGTCTCCTGCTGTCAGTGCAACTGCGCGCGCCAGTGTAGGAAGGCAATCCGGCAGCGGAAGTGACAAATTGTCGCAGGCGCGATTTCCGCCTGCTCCCAGGGCCACCGGTATACTGGGCCCAGTGCTGTCGCCCACGGACCCTGCCCGGCCAATGCTCGACTCCTCGAACACGCTGAATCTGCGCCGCCTGCTGTGGGTGCGGTTGCTGCTGGTAGGCGTGCTGGTGCCGGCGCTCGCGCTGCTCGGGAGTGCCCTGGGGCTGCACCTGGCGCGCGCGCCGCTGATGCTGGTGGTCGCGGCCTGCATCGGCGTCACGCTGCTCAGCTGGTGGTGGCTCGGGCGGCTTCCCGGGCAGCCCGGAACCGGGGCGGTAGTCGCGCAGCTGGGTATCGACATTGCCAGCCTCACAGCGATCCTCTACCTCTCGGGGGGCTGGACCAATCCGCTGATCTCCCTGTACCTCGTGCCGATCGCCGTGGCGGCGGCCACCCTGCGGGCAGCGGCCACATGGATCTGCGCCGGCGTCTGCGTCCTCGCCTACAGCGCGCTCACGCGCGTCTACGTGCCCATGTTCCACATCCACGGCAACAGCGACCCGGGCTTCGCCCTGCACATCACGGGCATGTGGTTGACCTTCGTCGTCGCGGCCGCGCTGGTCGCCTACTTCGGAACCAGCATGGCCGCCACCCTGCGCGAGCAGGATCGGGCCTTGCTCGCGGCACGCGAGCAGAATCTGCGCAACGAGCAGATTCTGGGCATGGCGACGCTGGCCGCGGGCACGGCCCACGAGCTGTCGACGCCGCTCGCCAGCATCGCCGTGATCGCCAGCGAGTTGGAAAGCACGAGCCAGGGCCAGACGCGCGCGGAGCTTCAGCAGCTGCTCACCCAGGTGGACGCCTGCCGTGACGCCCTTGCCCGCTTGCGCGAAGCGGCCGCGCCGGCCAGCGAGCAGCAACGAGCAGACCTGCTGATCAACGAGCTGCGCGAGCGCTTCGAGCTGCTGCGGCCGAGCGTGCGGCTGGTCTGCAGGCAGGATCCGCCGGCATCGGCGCCACGCCTCACCATCGACAACACCCTGCGCCAGGCGTTGCTCAACCTGCTCGACAACGCCGCGGACGCGTCGCCCCAGGACGTGGAACTGCACGGGCGCTGGCTCCACGGCCGGGTGGAGATAGACATTCTCGATCGCGGTCCCGGACTGGCGGGCGGACAGCGGCCCTCGGGGACCGGAATGGGCATGGGACTGCTGCTCGCCAATGCGAGCATCGAGCGGGCCGGCGGCAGCGTTTACGCCGCGCCCCGGGAAGGCGGCGGCCTGCGTATCCGCGTGCGCCTGCCGGTCACCGCAGCGGGCGAGCGGGCAGGCTCAGCCGGGCCGGGCCCGTGAGCGCGCCGCGACTCACGCGCATGCTGGTGGTGGATGACGATGCGGTGTTCCGCGACGTCCTGGTGCGTGCGTTCCGGCGCCGCGGTTTCGATACCGGCGCTGCCGATTCCGTCGCCGCAGCTCTGGCGGAAATCGACCGCGAGCCGCCCGAGCTGGCCGTGGTCGATCTGAAGCTGACGGATGGCTCCGGCCTCGCGGTAATCGCCGCGCTGCGGGCCGCCAGCAGCGAGACGCGCATCGTCGTGCTGACCGGCTACGCCAGCATAGCCACGGCGGTGGAAGCCGTGAAGCTCGGGGCTACCAACTATCTGACCAAACCGGCGACGCCGGAGGAGATCCTGCGCGCCCTGGAGCAGGCGCCGCCGGATCCCCACCTACCCGTCAGCGACGCGCCGCCATCCGTCGCACGGCTCGAGTGGGAACACATCCAGCGGGTGCTGGCCGAGCATGGCGGCAACATTTCCGCCACCGCCCGGGCGCTGCGCATGCACAGGCGCACGCTGCAGCGCAAGCTCGCGAAGCGGCCCGTGCGCGATTGATCCGGGCCGCTGCCGCTATGTGGCCGGTGCGTGCAGAGCGCGTTCCGGATAGTAGTTGCGATAGCCGGCCATTCGCGCCAGGGGTCCCAGCCCCACGCGCAGGAGCGATTCGCTCCACTTCGGCACTGCCGCGAGATGGGTATCGCAGATCGGGTCGTTGACTGCGAGTTGCAGCAACATCCGCGGCCCGTTGCCGGTCTCTTCCATCATGCTGTACATCTGGACCAGACAGGCGGCGAATGTCACAGGAATCGCTTTGGCGCCGCCCGCCACCAGCACCGGTTCGGCAGTGGGATTGAACGGCCGGTGCGCCACACCGGCTTCGATGCGCAACACCTCGCCCGCTGGAACCTCGACGATCCGGTCTTCGAGCTCGACATGCAACGTACCCTGAACGACGGGGAACACCTCGACGAACTCCCGGTGATAGTGCTGCGGCGGGCCTCCGGCGCCAGGCACGAGGCGCAGCTCGCTGACGATCCAGCCGTCCTCCACGGCCAGCACCCGCTGTTCGAAGCCCTCGATCTCGCTGCTCAGCACGTCACCAGCGCGCGGAAAAGTCTCGGGGTCCGGTGGGGGCAGCGGGAACACCAGCAGGTGCAGAAGATTGCCCAGTCCAAGGTAGCCGAGGATCAGGATCACCGCGCCCCAACCGATGCGACGGCGCCAGCGCCTTCCCTGGCTCGACCGATTCCCGTTGCGTGCGGCAGCATCCATTCGACCTCCAGAGGTTCCCGTGCTGTCGTTCCGGATATCAGAACTTGACATAGTGTAAAGTTGCAAAAGGCGAATGAAACCCCAAGAATTGACAGGGTGTCAAGTTCATACGAAGCAAACAGCCCGGCACGGCGGCGCATTCTCGAAGCGGCGATTGCGGCGCTCGAGCAGGGACATGACGACGTGCTGCAGATGGGCACCGTGGCAAAGCGCGCCGGCGTCTCGCGGCAGGCCGTGTACCTGCATTTTCGCAGCCGCGCCGAGCTGGCCATCGCCGTCGCACGCTACACCGATGAAAAGTACGGTCTCGACGAGGCGGTTCGGCCCATCGCCGAAGCGACCGATGCCGAAGGCATGCTCACCGCGTACGCGGCGTTTCTTGCCGGCTACAATCCGCGCATTCACCTGGTAGTGCGGATGGCCAGCACCATGCGCAGGAGCGACCCGGCATCCGAAGCCGCCTGGCAGGACCGTCTGCGCAACCGGCGGCGCAACGCCCGGCGGATGGCCAAGCGACTGCAGACATGGCAACGGCTGAATGGCGACTTCAGCCTGCGCACCGCCGCCGACTGGCTGACCGCGCTGGGCTCGGTGGCGCTCTGGGAAGAGCTGGTCCTGGATCTCGGCTGGTCGCATGCCCGCTTCCGGGACACCATCGCCCGCAACTGCTGCCGAACGCTGCTGACCGATCCCTAAACCGCGCTCCGTCCGGGTCCGTGCCACCCGGCTAGCGCACGAACCGCGTCGAAAGCACGATCAGCGACGTCGTGCGCTCCACGCCGTCTATGGCGCCGATGTCGTCGATCGTTGCATCGAGCGCCGCGACGCCAGCTGCGCGCACTTCCGCGACCAGATCCACGTTGCCGCTCACAGATTGCAGGCGCTGCACCTCCGGACGCCCGCGCAGCTGGCGTATCACCGTGGCCGAACGTTTGGGCGCCACCTCGATGAGCACGAACGCCGCCACCTGACCCTGCAGGTAGTCCTCGTTCAGGCGCACCGTGTAGCCCGCAATGACCCCGCTGCGCTCGAGCCGCTCGAGGCGGCTCTGCACGGTCGAGCGCGAGACGCCGAGTCGCCGGGCCAGCTCTGCGGTGGACTGGCGGGCGTTCTCCTGCAGCAGCGCAAGCAGTTGCCGGTCGCGGTCGCTGAGCACGCTCAGGTCCGTCATCGTCACCCTCCGGATTAGACAGAACCACGAATCAGTTCGTCATATTGCCGGATTCGTCGGCACATTTCGTCATATTTGGGCTTCGATCCGTTCGCAATACCTCGCAGAATTTCCCAACCCACGAGCTTGCGCAGGAGGCGAACCGCCAATGAGCTTTCAGGACGTCATTCGCAATGCCGGCCTCGACCCCGACGGCCTGAGCCGTGGTGACCTGAGCGTCACCACCCCCATCGATGGTTCGGAGATTGCGCGGCTCGAGCCGCACAGCGTGGACGACGCCCGCGCAACCATCGCCCGGGCACGGGACGCCTTTGAAACCTGGCGCGCCGTGCCCGCGCCGCGCCGGGGCGAGTTCGTGCGGTTGCTGGGAGACGCGCTGCGCGCCCGGAAGGAGCCGCTGGCCCGGCTGGTATCGCTCGAATGCGGCAAGATTCTGCAGGAAGGGCTGGGCGAGGTGCAGGAGATGATCGACATCTGCGACTTCGCCGTCGGCCTGTCGCGTCAGCTCTACGGCCTGACCATGCCCTCGGAACGCCCGGGCCACAGCATGCGCGAGCTGTGGCATCCCATGGGCGTATGCGGCGTCATCACCGCGTTCAATTTTCCCGTAGCCGTGTGGGCATGGAATGCAGCGCTCGCGCTGGTGTGCGGCAACAGCGTCATCTGGAAACCGTCCGACAAGACGCCCCTTACCGCGCTCGCGGTGCAGGGTATCGTCACGCGCGTGGCCGAACGGTTCGCCGACGCGCCCGAGGCGCTGTGCCAGATGCTGGTGGGTGGCGCCGGGGTGGGTGCCGAGCTGGCCGCCAGCCCCGACGTGGCCATCGTCTCGGCAACCGGCTCCACCGCCATGGGACGTCGCGTGGCGCCCGTCGTCGCGGGACGGTTCGGCCGCTGCATTCTCGAGCTCGGCGGCAACAACGGCATGATCGTCGCGCCGAGCGCCAAGCTCGACCTGGCTCTGCGCGCCATCGTCTTTTCCGCGGTGGGTACCGCCGGCCAGCGCTGCACCTCGCTGCGCCGGATCATCGTGCACGAGTCACTGCATGAGGAGCTGCTCAACCGGCTGCACAAGGTGTATGCAGACCTGAGCATCGGCAGCCCGCTGGATCCGGACGTGCTCGTCGGCCCGCTGATCGACGCCGACGCGTTCGCGCGGATGCAGCAGGCGCTGCACACCGCGGCGGCGCAGGGCGGCACGGTGCACGGCGGCGAGCGCGTGCTCGCCGAGCGCTATCCCGGCGGGTACTACGTTCGCCCCGCGATCGTAGACATGCCCGGGCAGACCGACGTCGTGCGCCACGAGACCTTCGCGCCGATTCTCTACGCCATGCGCTACCGGAACTTCGACGATGCGCTGGCGCTGCACAACGATGTCCCTCAGGGTTTGTCGTCGTGCGTGTTCACCACCGACGTGCAGGAAGCCGAGCGCTTTCTCAGCGCGCTGGGGTCCGACTGCGGCATCGCCAACGTCAACATCGGACCCTCGGGCGCCGAGATCGGCGGGGCGTTCGGCGGCGAGAAGGAAACGGGCGGCGGCCGCGAATCCGGCTCCGACGCCTGGAAAGCCTACATGCGCCGGCAGACGGCAACCGTGAACTATTCCGACGCTCTGCCGCTGGCGCAGGGCATCAACTTCGAGGTGTAACCACCATGGGCAGAATCTCATCCGTCACGGTGCTCGGAATCGGCGGCGTCGGCGAGCTCGCGGCGCGGCTGCTCACCGAGACCGGCTTCCAGGTCACAGGCGTCGACACGCACGTTCCCGAACGCGACCTGCCGTTTCGCGTGAAGAAGGCGTCTGCCGCATCTGCCGCGCAGCTGCGCCGGGTGCTCAAGGGCCAGGACGCGGTGCTGTCCTGCCTGCCCTACCAGCTGAACAAGGACGTGGCGCGCCTGGCCTGCGAGCTGGGCCTTTACTACTTCGACCTGACCGAAGACGTGCCCACCACGCAGCTCATCCTGGAGCTGTCGCGCAGGAGCCCGCGCCTCATGGCGCCCCAGTGCGGGCTCGCGCCCGGCTTCGTCGGCATCGTCGGCGCGCACCTGGCCGAGCAGTTCGAGGACCTGCGTTCGATCAAGCTGCGCGTCGGCGCGCTGCCGCAGCACCCCACCGGGCTGCTCGCCTATTCGTTCAACTGGTCGCCGGAAGGGGTCGTCAACGAATACCTGAACGACTGCGAGGTGATCGAGGACGGCGAGCACAAATGGGTCTCGCCCATGGAATGGATCGAGACCGTGCACGTGAACGGCGTGCGTCTGGAGGCGTTCACCACCTCCGGCGGCCTCGGCACCATGTGCGAAACCTACAAGGGCCGGGCGCAGAACCTCGACTACAAGACCATGCGCTACCCGGGGCACGCGTCGCTGATGAACTTCTTCTTCCACGAGCTGCTGATGCGCGAGGACCGGGATCTGGCCGGAAAGATCCTGAAAAACGCCAAACCGCCCGTGGACGAGGACGTGGTGCACATCCACGTTTCCGCCGAAGGCACCCGCGACGGCCGCATGAGCCGCCACGAGTACGTGCGCTCCTACTACCCTCTGCGCATCGGCGAGCAGCGCTGGCGCGCCATCGCCTGGACCACGGCGTCATCCGTGTGCGCGGTAATCGAAATGGTCAGCGCGGGCCTGCTGCCGGCGAAGGGGTTTCTGCGTCAGGAGAGCATTCCGCTGGAGGCGTTCCTGGCCACCAGCAACGGTGCCCGCTACGACGCCCATGCAGATCGAGGCGCCGGGGCCGGCCTCTAGATCGAGTTCAGCCCGCCGCTGCAGCCGACTCGCCCGCATCCCTGGCGCGGGCGTCGACGGCGGCCAGAATGGCCAGCTTCTCGGCGCGGCTGGCCCGCAGCCACGCGCCGATCTCTTCGAGCGTGCGCAGGCAGCCGCGGCAGACGTCGTTCTCGTCCAGGGTGCAGATCCTGACGCAGGGGCTGTAAATGTGTTCGCGTTCGCTCATGGCGCGCATCGTGGAGGGATCGGGGGAAAAAAACAACGGGGCCCGAGCAGGCGCTCAGGCCCCGTTGGAGGCAACTGCAGGACGTCTCAACCCTGGTGGCGCAGCACCTGGCCGGACCGCTCGCCCACCAGCTCGCCGTCCAGCAGCGAGACCCGTCCGTTGACGATGGTGGCTTTGAATCCCCGGGACCGCTGGATGTAACGCGGCGCGCCGCCTGGGAAGTCGTGCACCAGCTGCGGCTGCAGCTCGGTGACCTCGGCGGCATCGAACACGTTCACGTCGGCGCGCATCCCCGGCGCCAGCAGGCCACGGTCCTTCAGACCAACGACCTTGGCCGGTCCCGAGGTCATCTTCTGAATGACCTCAGGCAGCGTGTAGAAACCCGTCTGCCGATACCAGTAAGCAAGCATGAAGCTCGACCAGCCCGCATCCATGATCTGCGAGACGTGCGCGCCGGCGTCACCGAGGCCCGGGTAGATGTGCTTGCTGCGGAACAGCTCGGCCTGCTCGCGCAGGCTCGTGGAGAACATGCGGAAGTTGAACAATCCGCGACCACCGCTCTGCCGCGACAGCCGGATGAACGTCTCGGCCCAGTGCTCGCCAGCCGCCTGCGCCTGATCGAGCAGGCTGACCTCGTTGGTGTAATCGGGCGTTTCGTCGTGACCGAGGTAGAACACCTGCCCCATGGGGATGCCCGTGGACTTGGGCTGCCGCGCCGCCTCCTCGACCAGCGTTTCGCCACCGTCGCGTCGTCGTTCAGGGCCTGCAGGCGCCCGGCAAAATCCCGGCTCGCGACCTCGCGCCAGGTTTCGCCGCGGATCGGCAGCCCGGATTGGAATCCGAACAGGTACCCGGAGCCGCGCACGTGAGAAATCGCAGTAATGTCGCGCCCCTCGCAGAGCGCATCCAACGCCTCGGCCGAGCGCCGACCCGCGCCTGCATCCGGGCCGGTCCCGTAGCTGAACAGAACCCGCCCCTTGCCGCTGTCGGCGATGGCTTTCAGCACCTCGAAATTGGCACCGACCGCCTGCATGAGCCCGCCCCTGGGCCCGACCACGCGCGCGATCTGTTCGAGCTCCGAGACATCGGCGAAGGTGCCGGGAATGGAGCGCCCGTCGGGCGCTTTGTGCGGCTCGAACCGGTTGGTCGAGAAGCCGAACGCGCCCTGGTCGATGGCCTGGCTGACGATCGCGGCCATCTGGCGCACTTCGTCTTCAGTCGCGTCCTCGGCGAAAGAGCGCTCGCCCATCACGTAGTAGCGCACCGCCGCGTGCCCCACCAGACCGGCGACGTTGACCCGCGTGCCGAGCCGCTCGATGGAGCTCAGGTAGTCGGCATACTGCTCCCAGTCCCAGGCCAGCCCGCCGAGAATGGCATCCTTGGGGATGTCCTCCACGGTCTCCATCATCCCGGCCAGCAGCTCGCGATGCTCCGGACGGCACGGTGCGAACGTCATGCCGCAGTTGCCGATGAGTGCCGTGGTCACGCCGTGCCAGCTGACCGGCGTCATGTCCGGATCCCATCCCATCTGCGCGTCCAGGTGGGTGTGGATGTCGACGAACCCGGGGCTGACCACCTGCCCGCTGGCGTCGATCTCCTCGCGCCCTCTGCCCTCGACCTCACCGACGGCTGCTATGAGCCCGTCGCTGATGGCGACATCACCCTGAATGGGCGCTGCACCGGAACCATCCACGATGGTGCCGCCACGAATCACGATGTCGTACATAGCGCTCCCCTGCCTGCTGATCTGACTCGATCTTCGTATCCTGGGCTGGCCGCGGCATTACCTCAAATGCTTTTTGGTTGAAATGCCATGCCGTGGATTTATGCCAATCCCGCAGCGGTCTCGGTTCGCGTTCGGCGGGTACGGGCGGGGGGTGGCGGCGCGTGTCAGCCGTCCAGGGCCTGAGCCAGCAGCAGATCGACCACGGTCGCGACGCCATCGCGCTCGGGCGCGTCGGCGTGTACCAGAAAGGCCGGCAGGGAGAACGTCACCGCGCCCGGTGCGCGGTGCAGCCGACCGGCGTCGAGATGAGACCGGACGAGGCGCAGCGGAAAGTAGCCCGACCCGCCGTTGCCGAGTATGTGCTGCAGCCCGAGCCAGCCGACGTTGAAACGCAGCGCAGGGCCACCGTATGCAGGAAAGGCGGCACTGTGGCGCGCGTTGAATTCCGGCCCCCAGTCGATGTGCACGTAGCCGGGTCCGGGCAGCTCCCGGATCCCGGGATCGGTGGCAACCAGCACGAGGGTCTCTTCCAGCAGTTGCCGGACCTCGAGACCCGGCCGCCGCTGTGGGGTGTACATCACGCCGATGTCGATCCGGCCCTCGATCAGGCCCTGCATGAGCTCATCCTCGAAGCCGAGCTCGCTGCGAATGGCCACCTCCGGCGCGGCAAGGCGGATGCGAGGCAGCGCGTCCAGCAGCAGCCCCTCCCAGAGACCGATGCGCGCGCCGATGGTCAGGTTGTCGCGAAATCCCCGCGCAACGCCGATTTCGTGACGCACGCGCTCCACGGTTCTGACCAGCGTCGCGGCGTGAGGTTGAAACCAGCGCCCCTCGGCAGTGAGGGTGGTGCCCGCCTTGTTGCGCACGAACAGCCGGCAGCCCAGTTGCTCTTCGAGCGACGCGATGCGCGCGCTGACAGTCGACTGGGTGACGAACAGGCGCGATGCCGCTGCGCTGAAGTTTCCGGCAGCGACGACTGCAAGAAAGGTTCTGGCGAGTTCCGAATCCACGACGTCCACCGCCCGGGACAGGCCCGGTTTCGGCACCGGACTCCCGGAATTTGATATCGAATTTTTCGATATCATCGGCCATTTTTAATCGCTTTGGAAGTATCAATTGGCCGCTTATGCTGCAGGCCAACGGACGCGCTCCGTCTGAGAGGCCGGCAATGCTGCAGTTATCGAACCAGGACAGGCAGACGCTGAGGGACATTGGCCGCGTGACGGCGGGCCTGCTGGCGCTCGTTGCGCTGCTCATCTGCCTGGTGCTGATCCTCGCCTAGCTATCCAGATACCCGGCGCACAGGGCGACGTTGCGGACGTGCAGCGCGCGCATGTGCTCGAGGTCCGTGCGCAGCGCAGGATCGTCGACGTGGCGCAGCAACCCGTCGAGCGTGCGCACGACGGCCGTCTGGCCGCGATCCAGCAGGCGCAACCGCTCCTGCAGCGATTCGCGCGCCTGCAGCTTGTCGTAGAACACGCCGGTTTCACGGCTCGGCGCGCCGCCCAGCCGCTTCAGGTGCCGAATGAGCATCGAGCAGCAGGCCGCCTCGTCCCGGGCAACCTGCTCGAGCAGCCTGCGCAGATCCTCACCGGGGCAGCCGGCGGCCATGCCGATCAGCCCCCTGGCACCCGCGCGTTCGCCCTCGAGCAGCACATTGAGCTGGGTTGTGAGTTCCGCCAGCGTGAGCGGCACCGCGCAACCGTCCTGCAGCTCGTGGGCAAAGCACGGCGGTGATGCGTACTCGCGGTACTCTCGGTCGTCTTCGTTCATCGCTACCCTCCGCGACCATCGCGCTGGCTCAGGCGTCGACCCTAGCCGATCTCCGCAGCGCTTCAAGCGAATTTCGCGGATGCCTGCCATCGGCGTCGGCGATAGCAAATGAGCGGCGCACGAACCCGGGATCCCTCCTGAGCACGCGATCGGGCACAATCCGCAAGTCGCAGGGCCGTGCGGATACATCACGGGCTGCTCGACCACGCCCGTATCAGCCGACCAAGGGAGCAAACCCATGAACCTCACCCATCCGGCTCTCGCCGCCCTGCTGGTCTTCGCAACCGTCTCATCGAGCGCCGATGCAGGCACGCCGCACCCGGCCAAGATCAGCCGCGACGATCAGACCGGCGCCATCTTCGCGCGTCCGGACACCATTCGCTCGGAACACGACGGCAGCACGACGCTGGACGTGACCACGCTCAAATCCAGCGACGGTCGGTTCGCATCGGGCATGTACCGGGCCGGTCCTTCCCGCTTCGAGGTCACCGAACCCTACGGCGTCGACGAGTTCATGTATTTCCTGGAGGGCGGCGTGACGCTGACGTCCAGCGACGGGTCCGTGCAGGTCATTGAGGCCGGCGAAGCGGTGACCGTTCCCAGAGAATGGACCGGCATCTGGGAGACGGACGGCTACACGAAGATCTGGGTAATTTACTCCGAGGACGGTTCCGGACTCTGAAGCCTGCTCAGGTCACCTCCGGCGCGGTGCTGGCCGCGCCGGCACCCGCTCAGCCCCGCTCGTCATCGTCGTCATCGTCGGCGTCCGGCACCCAGGTACGCCTGGTGTGCGGCTGTGGCATCTCGCTGTCTGCCCCGTGCACCGACTTCCAGATGATCTCGTTGAGCAGCCGCTCGGGGGCGGCGTCCATCTCGGCGAAGTTCATCCTGCTGGAAACCTCGGCCCCGTAACTTTCCGGAGTATTCAGCTCGTCGAGCGGCCAGGTGTTCGCACGCGCTGCGTACGGCGTGAAATCCGGTCGGTCGGTAAAGGCGTCGAACATCGGCACCGCCGCAGCGTCGTACTGGCTCATCGGCGCCATACCCAGTATCAGCTCCAGCGTGCGCAGCAGCGAAACGGTGTCGTACATGGTGTGGTCCACGACGCCGCGCCTCGCGTACGGGCTCGCAACCAGCGCCACGGTACGATGCGCATCGATGTGATCGGGCCCGTTCTGGCTGTCGTCCTGAATCACGAAGATGGCCGACTCGGGCCAGATGGCACTGTGGGATATGGCTTCCACGATGCGGCCCAGGGCCAGGTCGTTGTCCGCCATCATGGCGCGCGGCGTGGGCGCCCCCGGCCGCGTGCCCATGGTGTGATCCGACGGCAGCGACAGAATGCTCAGCGCCGGCACGCTGTCCTGTTCGATCATCTGCTCGAGCTCTGCGATGAACACGTCGGCCCGCATCTGATCACGGATCGTCAGATCGATGTCGGGGTACCGCGGTGAGACGTGCCCGACGAGCGCCGGCACGGCGCTGGTGTAACCATTCCCGCCCGGGCGCGCGAACTCGCCGTAGCTGCGGTAGCTCAGTCCGGCCGCGGCGGCCGCATCCCAGAGGAACCCCGTGGATGGGTAGGACACGCTCAGATACAGCGGGCGCGGAAAGCTGCGCCCGGAATAGTTGGTGGGCCAGAGCTTCTCGTTGAAGTCGGTGGCGTAGGCGCCCATGGACCAGGAGTGCCCGTCCATGCTCACCTCGGCATCGACGTAGAAGTTGTCGAACAACACGAACGATTCGGCGAGGGCGTGGTGATTGGGCGTCACGTTGCGTCCGAACAGCGCGAGCGACGCGTCACCCTCACCCTGCGGCAGGTCGCCGAGGATCTGATCGTAGGTCCGATTCTCCTTGAGGATATAGAACACGTGCCTGATGGGCGAAGGCTCGCCCGGATGGCGCGGAATGGCGCGCGGGCGCAGCGCGGGCACGTCAGCGCCGGCACGTGACGTCATGGCGTCGAAGCCATTGTTCGCCGCCACCTGCGCGGAGTAGCGGCGCAGCTGTTCGTCATCGGGCACCGGCAGCACGGCCACGGTGCCGAGAAACAGCTGGCCGATGTACTGCGCCGACGGTTCGAGGTCCGTGGGCTGCGGGCCGGCGGGATTCGGCCGTGAGCCGAGACCCTTGCCGTTGGCAACGTACAGGGTCGAGCCATCCGCGCTGCCGACCACGGCGGTGGGATACCACCCGGTGGGAATCGCGCCCCGTATCGTTGCGCGGGCACCGCTGACGTCGATGACGCTGAGGCTGTTGTTGTCGGCGTTGGCCACGTACAGCGTGCGCTCGTCCGCCGACAGCCAGGTGCCGTTGGGCGTGCTGCCGCTCGGCGACGCGCCGGGATAGGGCGAGAGGTCCAGCGTCCCGGCAACCTGGCCGCGGTCGAGGTCGATCACCGCGAGCTCGTTGCTGTTGGCGCTCACTACGTAAAGCCGGCGCGCCTGCCCGGCGAGCGCCATGGCGTTGGGATGATCGCCCACCGGGATGCGGGTGATCTCCCCCCGCGAGCCCAGATCGATCACGCTGATCGAGGCATCCCCCCAGTTGCTCACGTAGCCCCGACCGTGGGCTTCGTCGAGCACGACCGCGTACGGATAGCCGCCTACGTCGATCGCTGCAGGCGGGCCGGCATCTGCCTGCAGATCGAAGATCAGCAGCTTGTTCTGCCGCAGGGCGCAGGCATACAGCCAGCGCTCGTCACGGGACACGGCAAGACCGGAAACGAAGTACGGCGTCTGGTCACCGGAAGCCTTCACCGTGAGTGTCCGCTCGTGGCTGGGCACGCCGTCGACGAAGCTCTGCACCTCGATCAGGTCGCTGCCGCCGCCGCTGACGTAGACCCGAGACCCCGCGGCGTTGAACGTCAGCCCGAGCCAGGATTCCGTCATGGGTACGCGCTGGATCTCCCGGCGCGTGGCGGTTTCGATGACGGAGACGTACTGATCCGCGTAGCCGTTGTTGGTCACCAGCAGGTAGGCACCGTCGGGGCTGAGCGCCATGGCCAGCGGCAGGTCACCCACGGGGATCTGCTCGCCAGCCGGGCTCAGAAACCAGCGGTTGGGCAGCAGGACCCGTCCGTCTGACTGGATGCCGGGGCGGTCGATGCTGGCGCACGACGAAACCAACCACAGGAGCGTGGCCCACAGGGCGGCCGGTACCAGATGGCGCATCGCTGATCCTCCCCCTCGGTCGCCAGGCCCGCAGAAGCGCTGCCGGATACCCGGGCCGCGCAACTCAGATGAAGCTGTAGTCGTCGCGCTCCGGCTCGCGTGTCTGCTGCCAGAATTCCAGCAGCGTGAACGGCCAGTTCTGCGTGATTCGCCCGCTGGCGTTCTTGTACCAGGTGCTGACCCCGGAACGGCCCCAGGCCATGGTCCTGTTGCCCGCGTCGATGCGCTGGTTGTAGGCATCGTGCACCGCGCGCTTCACGTCCAGGGCCGACTTGTTCTCACGCATCAGCAGCGCAAGGCAGCCCAGGATGTAGCGGATCTCGCACTCCGAGAAGAACACGATGCTGCCGTTCACCACGATGTTCGTGTTCGGCCCGTAGCAGCAGAACAGGTTGGGGAACCCGGGAATGCTGATGCCCTTGTAGGCGCGCGGCTCTCCCTGCCAGACCTCGTGCAGCTCTTTGCCGTCGAGACCATAGATCTTCACCGGATGCATGAACTCGCTGGCCATGAAGCCGGTGGCAAAAACGATCACGTCGAATTCGTGCGCCACACCGGATCGGGTCTTCACGCCGGATTCGGTAATCTCGGCAATGGGATCCGTCAGCAGCGCCACGTTGTCGCGCTTGAGCGATTCGAACCAGGTACCGTCGTCGATCAGCGCCCGCTTGGCGCCCGGCGGGTAATCGGGCGTGCACTTGGCCAGCAGGTCGGGGCGGTCGGCGAAGTGCGCCTGCAGGTTGTCGACGAGCAACTGCCGGAACTGTTCGTTGGCCTCGCTCACCGAGCGCTCGGAGACCTGCCATTTGTCGTCTGCCGCCACCGACCCCAGCAGCCCTTCGGCGGCCCGCCAGAACATGGTGAAGCGGAACCAGCGGGCGTAAAACGGTACGTGATTGAGCAGCCAGTGCTTGCCCGACGGAACTTCCTGGAAGTAATCGGGGTTCGGCACCACCCAGGGCGCGGTGCGCTGGAAGATGGTGACGCTGCTGGCCTGCCTGGAGATGATCGGCACGAACTGGAACGCGCTGGCACCCGTGCCGATGACGCCGACGCGCTTGCCGGTCAGATCCACGTCGTGGCGCCAGCGCGCCGAGTGAAACGAGACACCCTGAAAGCGATCGCGCCCGGGAATATCCGGCAGCTTCGGACGGTTGAGCTGCCCCATCGCGCTGATCACCGCATTGGCCTGGATGGTGTCGGCGCCGCTGGGACCTTTCAGCTCGAGGTTCCAGAGGCTCGACTTCTGGTCGAAACGCGCCGCGACCACTTCGGTGTTGAAGCGCGTCGACTCACGCAGCCCGTAGTCGTCGGCACACTCGGAGAAGTACTTGCGCAGCACCTCCTGATTGGAAAAATGCTGCGGCCAGTCCTTGGGCCGGAATGAATAGGAGTAAACGTGGTTGGCGCTGTCGACGCGACAGCCGGGATAGGTGTTCTCGAACCAGGTTCCGCCGACGTCCGGATTCTTCTCCAGAATCACGAACGGAATGCCCGCCTCTTTGAGACGGATGCCGGCGAGCAGACCCGACATGCCGGCGCCGATGATGGCCACCTTGAAGCTCGAGCGCTGTTGCTCCGGCACCTCGAAGATCTGCGGCTGCGCGTAGGGGTCCTCGCCGTTGAGCGACAGCTCCGCCTCGAGAAACTGCACGTAGTCCTCGCTCATCTCCTGCCCGGTGAGGAAGTTGATCATCTCCCGGATCTGCGGCTCCGACAGCTTCGCGGGCGCGAACGGCGCATCGCGGTAGCGCTTGAGCACCTCGAAGGCGGTCTCTCGAACCCGCGCCTGCTGCGCCTCGCTGATGGCCGCGTTGGGATCGCCGAGAAAATCCACGGCCGGGCGGATGTCGCCGCGCAGCAAATCCATGTCGCCCGTGAGGTGGGCGATGGTGACCATCAGCGATGGTATGTCGGCATCCGCGAGTGCCGCCCGGATGGTGGCATCGTCGTCCGTCAGAGGCCGCACGCTGGTCGCGATTTTCATGTTTCCTCTCCTGCAGTTCTGCAAGCCCGAAACCGTACGCCAGGCGGGCCGCGCCTGTCGAGACATCAGTTCGCGCCCGAGGGCGGGACCAGACCTCCGGCCGACACGGATCCGTGACGGCGCCGGCACTGCCATCTGCAGCCAGGAACCGTACTACCCGCCCAGATGTATCTCCCGCTCTACCAGCCGGTAGGTGCCTTCGACCAGCACGGCCAGACCCAGCATGGCGGCCAGCACCCAGAGCTTGGCCGGGTCCGTGGCTGCTGTCTGCCAGAGCAGCGCGCCCAGAGCCGCAGCGCACGCGACGGCGCCCGCGAGAGAAATCCAGGCACGGCTGTGGGTCACCTCCGCGCGCCGCGCATTGGCCGCGTTGACCGCCGCAAAGATGATCAGAAAGCCCGCGCTGCCGATGGTGGAGATGCTGCTCAGGTCGATGGTGTTGGCCACGAGCAGCGTCAGGGCGCTGGTGATCAGCAGACCCTCCACGGGCTCACCCCAGACCTTGCGCTCCAGAACCGCCGGCAGCTCACCGTTCTGGGCGATGCAGTAGCTCAAGCGCGCGGCGCCGTAGAGCGTGGCATTGACCGCCGACGCCGTGGAAAGCATCGCGGCGATGGCGATCAGCGTGAACCCGGACGGTCCCAGAAAGGGTCGCGCCGCCTCGGCCAGGGCGTAATCGCGCGCAGCGACGATACGGTCCAGCGACAGATTGCCGACGGTCACCAGGGCGACCAGCACGTAGAGCACCATCACGAATCCGACCGAGATGAACAGCGCGCGCGGCAGCGTGGCAGCGACGTCGTCCACGTCTCTGGCCGTGTTGGCGATCAGCTCGAAACCCTCGTAGGCGAGAAAGATGATCATGCCGCCCGCAGCCAGCTGCAGCGGCGGCGCCCAGGTTCCGGTCGCGACCCGCGCCGACTGGATGCCGGCGAAGCCAACGGCGACGAACAGGCAGAGAATGACCACCTTGAGGGCCACGATCGCCGTCTCCGCCTTGCCGACGAGATCGGCGCTGAACAGATTCAAGACTGTGATCACCAGCACGCACAGGCTGATCAGCAGATGCCTGGCGGGCCCCTGCCAGGCGTCGGGGAAGAAGGTCGCGCCGTAGCTTCCGAAGGCCAGCGCGTACAGTGACAGCATCACCACATAGCTCAACCAGAGCAGCACGTTCAGGCTGCCGGTGACCATTCCCGAGCCGAAGGCCCGATCGAGGAACACCACCGTACCCCCCCGGCTGGGGTAGGCGACCGAGAGCTTGGCGTAGGAATAGGTCGTGAGCAGCGCCACGCCGCCGGCGAGGGCAAACGCCACCGGCGTTCCGCCATGGGCAAGCTGCACGGCCAGGCCGAGCACAGCGAAGATGCCGCCGCCAACCATGCCGCCGACGCCGATGGCGACGACGCCCCACAATCCGATCCTGCCGGCGCCTGGTTTGCTCATGGGGTACCCGTCAGCGTGGTTGCTCCTCCAGCTCCAGCTTGGCGGCACCGTCCGCTCGCAATGCCAGCGCCACCGCCAGCGGGACCCAGACCACGAACCAGACCAGATTCACCTTGTCCACGATCCGGTCGCCGCTGAACATGAAGACCGACGCTCCGATCACCAGCAGGCTCCAGCTCAAACGGGCGGCTGGTGCGCCCAGCCGCCGCAGCAGCCGCACAGCGCTCCAGCCGAGCAGGGTGAGGAACAGGATCAGGCCCGGCACGCCCACCTGGCCCAGCACCGAGAGGTAGATATTGTGAGCGCCGCGAAAACGCGCGTCGCCGACACTGACCCAGTGCTCCGTGGCCTGACCCCAGCCAAACCACCAGGGACCCGCCAGCACATCGCGCAGGTACGCACTCCAGATACCCAGGCGGAAGCTGTCTCCACGCGGAAACAGCCAGTCGATCGCGGGCAGCTCCTGAATGGCGAACAGCACCGCCGCCGCCAGCAGCGCAAAGGCACAGCCGAGGTGCAGCACGTGGCGCGCGCCCGACTGCTGGATGTAGCCGAACAGCAGTGCCGACAGCCCGAGGCATGCGCCGAGCCAGGCGGAACGCGTATCGGTTGCGACCATCGCCGCAAGCACCAGCGCCGCAGCAGCAGCCGCGAACCAGCGCCTGCGCCCGGGCTCCAGCGCCCAGTACATGGCTATGAACGGCAGCGCGGCGCAGAACAGGCGACCGGCCCGGCCCGGGTTGTCGTAGCGAAACAGACCCGAGAGGCGTCCCAGCTCACCACCGCCGAGCGCGAACCAGACCAGACAGATCAGTGCGCTCACGGCGGCGGCCAGCGTCACCAGCTGGCACAGCTGACGCAGAAACCCGGGCAGCCACAGCGCAGCCGACAGCGACAGCAGGAAGGCGACCACGTAGGTGATACGCAGCCAGACCTGAGCCTGGTCCACCCAGGTCGCCCCCGCCGACCAGCTCACCGACGCGCCGAGATACCCGAGCAGCAGTGCTGCGCAACCGAACAGAGGATCGCGGAGCACGCCGCGGGCGTGGACCCCAGCCTGCGGCCAGCGAAACAGAGCGACGAGCATCAACAGCCCCAGCAGCGCGTCCGCGCCCATGGGCAGCAGGAACACGCTGGCGAGCGTCAGAGCGGAAATCATGCCCAGGAACTGACGCGTGCCGGGCGGCCGACCCGCGTTGGCGCTGACCGGGGACCCGCTCAGGGCCAGGGTAGGATCGAAGCTTCGAGCGTTGGGGGGCATGCACCGGCAACTGTAGTGCATACGTCATGGCCCCGCCAGGCGCGCCCGCTGGCGCGGCGGCCAGTGGACATCAATCCAGCTCCGTGATTTCTTCGCCGTCACCTGCCTCCTGGCGCAGGCATTCGGCGCGCAGGTGGTAGAGAACCTCGCCCAGCGGCACCGAAACGGTCTCGACGCCGTTCTGGCCTTTGCGGTTGCAGAGTACCAGTCCGGGCACCTCGTCAAGGCCCACGACGAAGTGCAGGCGCTCGTCCAGGGTGAAAACCCGGCCGAGCACTCGGGACTCGTTGGCACGCACGAAGTCGTGGATGGTGTTCATGCGCCTATCATCCGGGATCGGAGGGCGCAGGTCTGAGAAGCCGTTCCGGTGCTTACATCTGCTTACATGCGTCTGCTTACATGGTCCGCAGGCAGCCCGGGGAGGGGCCGGTGGGTCACGGCGACCTGTCGGACCAGCGGAACAAAATGCAAGCGACCTCTTGGCAGCAGGCCACCCGAAATGTTGCAATATGTTACGCATCCTTAAACGGGATGTAACGAACAGGGTAACGGCGCACACCCACGCCCGCGCCCGACAACGCGTGCGCTGCCGCCCGCAACCAGCAGGCAGCAGTGCCTGCTTTCCATATAGGGGACCAATAATGACTAACAGATTGAAGGTGACGCCCTTCTGGGCTGCCGCCGGCCTGTGTACTGCTGCGTACTTCGCAGTGGCCATGCCGGCCGCCGCGGCCGAGGATCAGGCCAGCGCCACGGTTGAGGAGATCGTAGTAACCGGCTCCCGCTTGAAGCGGGACGGGTACAGCACACCCATTCCACTGCAGGTGCTCAGCATCGACGATGCCCGCAAGACCGGCATCACGTCCATGACCGAGCTTCTGCAGCGCACCACCGCCGCCACCGGTCAGCAGATCAACGGCGACTTCAACGGCAATGCCGGCGCCTCCAACGCCAGCGAGCCGCCGCCTCCGGGGGGCGTGGGCTCGGCCAGCATCGGCCTCAGAGCCCTCGGGCCGGAGCGGACCCTGGTGCTGGTGAACAGCAAGCGCCTGGGCTCATCCAGCGTTCGCGGAGCGCCCACCCAGCCTGACATCAACCTGCTGCCCATGAACATGGTGCAGAGCGTCGAGGTGCTCACTGAGGGCGTCTCCTCGATCTACGGCGCGGACGCGGTGGCCGGCGTGGTCAACGTGCTGCTGCGCGACGAGTTCGAGGGCCTCGAGATCACGGTCAACGCCGAGCGGCCGGAAGAGGACGGCGGCGAGACCAACCAGTTCTCGTTCCTTACCGGCGCCACCGGCGACCGCGCCCACTTCGTGCTCGGCGGCGAGTACTACGAGCGCGAGCGCATCGCAGGCTCCGACCGGGCCTCGTGCCTGCGCACGCTTGCCAAAGCTGAGGACGGCACCAGTTACAACGTCTGCCGCGACGGCTTCTACGACAACGTGGTGCTGGATCTCGATGGCGCCAACCCGCAGGACATCTTCAGCTACTACACGCCGGGCAGTACCAACATCGGCATTCCCGACTGGAGTTCGGCCGCGGCGCTTCCGTTCCCGGAGCCGCCCGGTGCGGCCGAGACCGCCAACCAGCGCGACAAGTTCACCTACATCCCGTTCTACAGCGACCAGCAGGAGCGCCTGAACGCAGACCTGGTGACCCCGCTGAAGCGCTTCTCGCTGGTCACCCTCGGCGGTTTCAAGCCTGAATGGTTCGGCGCCAATGAAGAGGTGTACTTCGAGACCTACTACTTCAATCGCGAGCTGGTGAACCACGCCTCCTATGAGCAGATCTTCCCCACGGTGCCGGGATTGATTCCCCAGGAAGACGCCAACGGCAACATCATCGTCGACGGTACCGGCGCCCCGGTGCTGGTCGATAACCCGCTCAACCCCTTCCCCGTGAATGCCTCCCCCATCATCACGATGGACGACATTCCGCAGCGCCGGAAGGTGGAGCTCGAGCACATGCGATTCGTCGGCGGCCTGCGCGGCGACATCACCGCCGGCTGGTTCGGCGACCGCAACTGGTCGTTCGACGGCTTCTTCTCCTATGACCGCGGCACGGGCGACCAGAGCCAGCCCGTGCTCGACGAGAACGCCCTGCTGCTCTCGCTCGAGACCGCACGCCTGAATTCCGACGGCGAAGTAATCTGCGGCGTGCCGGCCAGCAACAACGACATCGGCTTCCTGACGCCGGCGGAGTGCGTGCCCGTGAACTTCTTCGCGCCGTCCGTCTTCACCGGCGGCCGGACCGGTGAAGGCGCGTTCGCTACCGACGCGGAGCGTGACTTCCTGCTCGCGACCCGTACCAACCACACGGTGGTGGAACAGACCATGTTCTCGCTGTACTTCACCGGCGATCTCTTCGACATCGCCGAGGGCAGCCCGGTGCAGGTCGCATTCGGTGGCGAGTACCGCCTCGACCAGATCAGCTCGTCCACGGACGTGCTGGGCGCCAAGGGCGGGGTCGCGGCGGAAAACCCGCTGGCGGAAGGCGCGACCAACGGCGATCGCGACATCTTCGACCTGTTCGCCGAGTTCAATGCCCCGCTGATCACCGGTGTCGAGGGCATCGAGCTGCTCGAGCTCGCCGGCTCCATCCGCTACACCGACGAAGAGAACTTCGGCAACGAGACCACCTACAGTGCGCGTCTGACCTACAGCCCCATCGACTGGGTGACGGCGAGCGCGTCGATCGGTACCTCGTTCCGGGCCCCGAACCTGCGTGAGCAGTTCCTCGCGGATCAGTTCTCCTCCATCGGCGGCGCATCCGACCCCTGCCGCGTGCCCACCGACGCCAACGTCGGCGGCGCCTACGACGCCACCCGCGATGCCCGGCCCCAGGTGGTGCTGGACAACTGCGTGCTCGACGGCGTCGATCCCACGGTGCTGGGTCTGCAGGGCACGGTGTCCGTGCCGGTATCCATCGGCGGCAACGCTCAGGATCTGAAGGCGGAAACGTCCGATTCGTTCACCGCGACGCTGCTGATGAACCCGCCGATCAGTGACGAGTTCGACATCAACATCTCCGTGTCGTACTTCGACATCGACATCGAGGACACGGTGCGCTCCATCAATGGCACCACCATTCTCGAGCGGTGCTACAACGACGCTGCGAATCTGGCGAGCCCCTTCTGCTCCCGGATTCAGCGCCCCGGCGGCAATCAGAGCTTCAACTTCCCCACCCTGGTAGACGCCTCGTTCATCAACGTGGGTAAGGAAACCTCCTCGGGTATCGACGTGAATCTGCAGATTCAGACCACGTTCGAGAACTTCGGCCGCAACCCGCTGAACGTCTCCTGGAACCAGACCTACACGCGTCAGCTGGAGCGTGATCTGCAGATCTTCGCCGGCGACTCGGTGGACAACCAGGTGGGCGACTTCGGCATCCCGGAGAACCAGTACGTGAGCACGGTGAGTGCCACCTGGGGCGCCTGGGACTTCGTCTGGCAGGCGCGCTACCTCGACGGCACGCATGCCGGCATCGACGCTTCTCTGAGCGCCGACTGCGGTATCTTCCAGCTCGACGAAGGCTTCATCGGCTCCCCCAACGTGGCGCCGGTGTGCAATGCCGATTCGATCTGGTACCACGACGTATCCGGCACCTACAACTTCGACGAGACGCTGTACGTCACCCTTGGCGTGAACAACGTCGCCGACGAGGACCCGCCGCTGATCTCCCGGAGCGCAGGCTCGAACCGGCTCAACCGCGTAACCTCCTCGGGTTACGATCAGTTCGGCCGTTCCTACTTCCTGCAGCTCACCAAGAGCTTCTGACGGCTGGCTACCGGATGCGGGTATCTGCCCGCATCCGGTGCTTCGGTGCCGGTGCGCAGTGCACCGGCACCCTCTTATACTTCCCCCATGACCGAACGGACCACCGATTTCATGAAGCGATTCGCCTTCACGCTGCTGGCCTGTCTGCCGGCCGCGGCGTTTGCCGATTCCTGTACCGACATCAACGAGCCAGCGGCAAGGCTCGCCTGCTATGACCGCCTGACACGATGCGTGGCAGTTGCCGACGGCAGCGCCAGGCTCGCCTGCTTCGACGCGGGCTATCGGACCGAGCCGTCACGCATACCACCGCAGCCCGAGCTGACCACGGCCCCCGAGCCGGAGCGGGCGGAACCCGCGGTCACGCCCCAGAAGAAGCAGCACGACGATGAGGCGTTCCCGCTACCCGCAGCCCCTCGCGATGACGACGCGCCGCGCATCGTCGCGCGGATCATGAGCGTACAGGCCGACGGTCGCGGCCGAACCTACCTCACGCTCGACAACGATCAGGTCTGGCGCGAGGTGGAACCGGCCCGATGGCAGTACAGCGCAGGCGACGCGGTGGAAATCACGCGCGGCCTGCTCGGCTCCACCAATCTCAAAGCCGAGGGCATGTCCAAGTACGTCAAGGTCAAGCGGGTGCGGTAGCAAGTACCTTCGGCAGACCAGCTCGGACCATCGCGACACGTCTGTAGACACGGGTCCAAGCCAGGCTCAGAAACCCAAGACGGACGTTTCTACACCGGTCGGTTGTCCCTGCTCCACCGTATCGTGAACGTTGCGCGCGGGTTGCAGCCGCGCGTCCCGCCCTTCGACGAAGCTCTGTTCACTCACAATCGTGCGGTAGGCCTTGTTCAGCGCCAACGCGCGCTCAGGGGATGCGAACAGGAGGTACGAGACATCGTCGTGCAGGCGCGCGAGGGCGTCGGCCTTGAGACCGCCATCCGGTCTGAAGAAGCGCTGCCGCACCTCCTCGTTGTCGCGCAGCTCGTCGCCGGCACCGTTGCGCTCCAGATAGAACGCGTACTCCGGACGACCGTCCCGCCGCAGCGGTTCCGGCGTACCCTCCAGACCACGCTGCGACCAATGGTACCAACCGCCACGGTACGCGTCCGAGGACAAGCGCCGGTCGAACGAGAATACGCCGTCGCGATTTGCGCCCACCCCGCCATGACAGCCCACGCAGAAGACCAGTTCCTCAAATGTTTGCGGACGCAGGGCGCCGGCCGCATCTTCGATGAAGCCTGCGTACGCCCATGCCTGGCCATTGCTGACTCCGCTTTCCAGATCGCCGCGCACCGCACGCAGCCGATTCGGAAAGTCATGCTTTTCCTTCACCTCAGCTGAGGCCTTGTGCGCGAGCTTGGCATAGTCCACCCAGAATCGTTTGCGGGCATACCGTATCTCCTTCATTCGCGGTGCAAGGCGATTCGCGCCGGATTCGTCGACGTCGACGTAGCGGACGGTATGCACGAATTCCGTGCCTTCCGGGTAGAGACCTGCCGCGCTGTGCAGTTGCCCTGCGCGCTGCAGATCATACGCCTGGCCGACGTACCACATGACCCGGTCTTCCAGAGGCGCCCACTCGTAAACCACAGTCCGGGCCACGCCGATTCGACCGTCACGATCAATATCGACACCACCGAGTGCTGTCTCATCCACGGGCCCGATCGGCACGTCTTCTTCGCGGATCATCGATTCGACGATCGCGAGGTTGGTTTTGTAGACGGACCTGTCGAGGTTGCCGGCCCGGTCACGCTGAAAAGCGGGCCCAAGGCGAATCAGGACGTCTCCAATCGAGCCGTTTGTCGGCCAGAACGTGCCCGGAAACGGATAGTAGGCAAACGCCCGCCAGCCCGTGGGAATGCCTTCGGGGTCCCGGTCGAAGCCCTCGGCATCGAAGTTGAACCAGACATCCGGCACGAAACCATCCCAGTGACCGTTGCCGTTGGCGTCCCAGTCAGCAGGCAGATCGCTGAGCCGGGCCGCCGGTGCGATACGACCCTCGGCATTGAAGTAGTTGCTCTGACGCAAGTAAGCACGAATCTCCTCGTCGGATATCGCAGCGACGGCATTGCGGCGGTCTCGGAACAGGTTGCGCCAGTGATTGGTCAGCATGGGTTCTGCGAAATCATAGGCCAGCTGCAGGTCCGCATCGTTTACGTAGTTCGGGCGGCGCGAAGCCGTATGGCAGACGTAGCACGGGTTGTGCACCGCCCCGTCGACCCCGTCGGTCCGCGTGTAGCATTGAGGGGGAATGTAGGGTGCCGGGTTGCGCAGAGTCTGCGACGTCAACGGCAGCCCCTGTACGCCAGCCTCACCGCGGCAGAACGGGGCAATCAGAACCAGGACGAGCAGGACGTGCAGCTTCATGGTGTCGCTTCGTGGTGGAAACGGGGGACAGCGTCGATCGGCGCTCGGGAACGCCGCATGACTCTGTGAGCAGGTGCCCAGGGGACTGCATGAGAAAACGGCAAGGGCCTGGGCACCCTGCCGGGTACCCAGGCGGCTCGGGAGCCTACCAGTCGCGTCTCCAAGGACCGTGTTCACCGTCCCAGCGACCATGGCCGTCGTCCTCGGCCGGGAACGGCCCCAGATACCCGGTGTAGCCCCTGCCCTCCTCGCTGTCCTGGATCTTGTCCTCATCGGACTCACCGAACGGGTGCTGCACCACGGACATGATGTAGCGGAATCCGTTCACATCGGGGTAGTAGTAGGGTGAAGTGGTTTCTGAGCCGTACGGCGTAGTCTGCACCCGGGTCAGCTCGCCGGACTCCAGATTGTATGCCCAGATCACGTCATTCTGGTGCACACCGGTGTCCTCACCGATGATCAGGGTGTTGTAGCCCGTGATGAAGGTGACGTTGTCCGGCTCGGCGATCCCGTTGAGATCGCAGCTGTTGGCTGCATAGGGACCGTCCGCGGGGTACGGGTCATCAACTGGCGCCCCGCGGCTGTAGGTGCGCGGAATCCCTGCCACCAGGCCGTGCATGCTCTGAGCCACGTAGTCAGCGTCGAGATCCAACGCGTACACCGTGCCGCAGTAGTTGTAGGGAACGCTGATGTCACCCTGACCGTCAGTCATACGGGTACGAACGCGGGACATGGCCAGGAACATGGTGTTGGTCTCGGGGTCATGCGTAATCCCCTCCATCTTCTCGAACTCCAGCGTTGCACCGAGCATCGCCGCGTAACGGCTGGTCTCCAGGAATGCGGCCGCCTTCTCCATTCCGGGTTTGACGGACAAGCACTCGTTGGATCCATCCCGCGTGGTGACCGTGATGCAGTCATCGCCGCCTTCCTCGAAGATCTGGTCGAACGTCACACCGCTGTCGATGATGGCACGGATTTCCTTGTCCTTTGCGTGACCCAGCTCGATCCACTCGATGTCCGCGCTGCCGCCGTCGCGATCTTCCGCGTCCACGCGCACGTCCTTCGAGTAGTAGGTGGACGTCTGGTTCCACTTCGCAGCGTACAGCGTGCCGGACGTCAGATCGCCCGCCTTGTCGGCGACGTACCGGAACAATCCCACGGAGCTGCCGTCATCCGAGGTGTACACCGTGCGCTCATCCGGCATCACGTAGGAAAGCTCAATGGCGACGCGGCCCATCGAGTAATGTTTGGTCACGCTGGCGTGTTCGAAGTTGTCCACGTCAACCTCGATGGTGAATCCGTAGTCATACGGATTCATGTAACTTCGGGCCAGTTCGGGCAGCTCGGCGTCAGTCGCATTGGGCTTGAAGTAGCGAACCATCTCAGCGTTGTAGGCGTCCACCGTGTTGCCGTCGAGCCACTGCTTGGCGTTCGGGGGATACTCCTCAGAACCCAGATGATTGCCCCAGGGTGTGACGGATCCTGCGCAGTGCGTCCAGCCCCCGTTTACCTCGGAAAAGTCCAATGGCCGCGTTCGGATCGGCTTGAGCTCGCCGGTCAAGGGGTTCTGCAACAGCTGGGTCAGGTACATCGCTGCCGGCCGGCTCTCAAAGTGCGACACCATGAATAGGCCGCCCCGATCGCCCTTAACCAGCGAAGAAAAGTCGTTGTCGTTGGACATGCGCAGCGACCCCGTCCTCGGCTCGAATCGGGCGACCCCTGTTGTCCACCAGGGTTCCAAACGGGAGTGAGCGCCGACCCAGCTTGTCCCCAGAGCGCATGATGACGTTGTATTTGACGAGCGACTCCTGGCCGTCGAAAACGGCCTTCTGCGACGTCGGGATGCTGCGCTTATCCAGATCGTTGGTAGAATTGGCGCGTTGGTGATCTCGAGCGAGCCGGCGTGAGCGCCGGCAGCGGCAGCGAGTGCGACAGCGAATGCGATCGGTTTGGGTTTGAACATTTGCAACCTCCTGAGTTCGAGTTCCGCCCACACTACGCGGTCAATGTTTCGGAACGGTTAAGAGGTTTGAAGTCTTCGCGCAATCTGCAGATGAATTTTCCGTGATGCTGCCGGCTTGTCCTCCAGGGCCCGCAGTTCTCGTCCCGCAGATCCCTCCGCACCCAGAAGCGGTGGTAGTGAGCACACGGCGTACGTCGTAGGTCAGCACCTCGGGCGGCACGCCGAGCTCCGCCCAGTCGTCCGCCCACCCTTTGCTGCGGTGGGGCACCGCCGACCAGCGCAGCTCCGGCTGGTGGTCGCGCAGCTCGTAGGTGCCCGCAAAGCCGAGACCGATCTCGTGGTCCCCGACCGGAAACGGACGCTTGATGCGCGGCGGAAACCGCGGGTCGAGGTAATAGCCGGTGGCATACTCGGTAAGCTTGGCGTCGGGGGCGGGGCTGCGCACGACCCGGAGCAACTCGTCGACGGTGTTTTCAGCCACCTGCCGATATGCCTGATCCAGCATGGTTCGGAACAGGGCGCCGTCGTTCTCCGCCCACTCCGTGAACGCGAACGGCCCCCGCGTTGCGAACGCGACGGCGTCGTAGATTACGGCACCGGTATCTGCTGCTCTGAGGCCGTAGCGCACCAGCAGATCCAGTGCGTAGCGCGTGACGCCGGGGGATACCTCCACGGGAACCAGGCGGATGTTTTCGATTCGCGTCAGCAGCGAAAAGCTCGGCGTACGCGTGGGCGATGCGCCCGTGAATCGAACCAGGTCGCCCTGCGCCGGTGCTGGCGAGCTGGAGGCCGCGGTGACATCGCCGAGCGCCAGACGCACTGCCCCGTTGAGCGCGGCAGTGGCGTCCAGCGATTGCGCCACCTCCTGGAACGATCGAACCAGCGGTGCCTGATCGCCCCGTGCCGCAGCTTCGACCGCCGACATCTCTTTCATCGTGTCCGCATCTATCGCCCAGCCACCCTGGGCCAGGGTGGTGGCCTCGAGGCGCACGGCGTCGATCTGCTCGCGCAGACCCACTTCGAATCGTGGCGGCGCCGCGGAGCAGCCGACGAGAACGAGCGTGCCAAAAGCGATCACGAGGCCGTTTCGGTACACCACTGCAGACCTCTCAGGGGAGCGAATCGAGCAACGCCCGGACCTGGGCATCATCCGGCCGGATCTCGAGCGCCCGTCGCGCCCAGCGCCGGGCGTCTGCCGGGCGCCCCCTGTCGCGGAAGATCGTAACCAGGGCAAACAGGGTATCCCGGTCATAGGGGTGCCGCTCGAGCGACGCCTGCAACACCTTGATCGCATCGGGCCGCCCTGCGGAATTCAGGGCGATTGCGTACGCATAGGCGAAGTGCGCGCTGTCCGGCTCCAGCTCAGCTGCCTTCTGCAGGGCTGCCAGCGCCGCGTCCCGGTCGCCACTGCGAACCCGAAGCAGTCCCATCGAGTAGTACAGCGAGGCCGCCTCGGGCATACGGGTCAGCCCTCGTCCCAGCACCTCTGCCGCCGCGGCGTCCCTGCCCTGCAGACGATAGAGGTCGGCCAGGTTGACATAGGCAGCAGGGAACAACGGATCGAGCACCATGGCGCGCAGAAACTCCGCCTCGGCCCGGGCAAAGTCTCCCTGCTGCAGATACAGATTACCGAGATTGGTACGCGCATCCGCGCGGTCAGCGTTGATCTCCTGTGCCTCGACGTACTCCGCCACGGCCTGCTGCAGCACCCGCCGCGCGCCGGCGTCGAGGCTGCCCGCCGCCACGGCTGCCAGCACACGGCCCGCCTCGACGCGCACCGCGCGCAGGGGATCGGAGAGCAGCGGTGCGGCGAACTGGTAGCGCTGCGCCGGCGGCAATGCCTCGAGGTCACGCAAGGCCGCGATCCGGACCAGGGGGCTCGCGTCCGCCAGTGACCGCTGCAGCGCCGCACCCGAGCGGGGGCTGAGAAAGGCACCCAGCTCGAGCAACGCCGTCGCGCGGGCGATGTCGGGGGTAGCCTTGGCATCCAGCACGCTCACCAGCCCCATCTCGCTTCGGGGGTCGCCCGCTCTGGCCGCCGCAAAGGTCCGCGCCCAGCTCTGCTGCCCCCGGGGAGAACCGGGGTACCACCGGGCGACCTGCTCGGCAGCCCAGCCCGCAGAGCGATCCTGGTGGCAGCGGTTGCAGGCATTGGGCACGCCCAGCGCCACCGTGAGATCCGGCCGCGGGATGCGGATGCTGTGATCGCGACGCGCGTCCACCACCATGTAGGTGGTCGCGGGCATGTGGCAGGCGACACAGCTGCTGCCGGCTCCGTCCTCGGCGTGCCGATGGTGCGCTCGAACGGCGAACACGGCCGGTGCGTGGCACTGGCTGCATACCGCATCACCTGGCGCGCGCAGCTCGAGGCTGTGCGGGTCGTGACAGTTGCTGCAGGTGACACCCGCCTGATGCATCCGACTCTGGAGGAATGATCCCCAGACGAACACCTCGTCGTGTATCTGCCCGTCCGGGTAGTAGAGACCTTCGGTGAGGAACGCTGGCATGTAGCTGTCGAGAAACCGGGCGTGACGTTCCGGCGCACCGGCGATGCTGCCCCGGCGCGAATGGCAGTCGGCGCAGATCTCAATCTCGCCGGTACGCGGCGCGGCATCCGGCCGCGCCGACCCTGTGGCCGGATCGCGAGCCCAACCGGCCCTGAACAGGTTGGTCGTGGCAATCGTCAGGCCCTTGTCCGGATCCGCGTCACGAACCTCGGATGCCGCCGCCGCCCAGTCGACATGGCTACTGCCCGGTCCGTGGCAGGCTTCGCAGCCCACGTCGATGTCGCTCCAGGTGGTCTGAAATCGATCCTGGTCCGCATCGTAGCCCTTCGACACGTTGGTCGAGTGACAGTCGGCGCACATGTGGTTCCAGTTCTGCTGCGGTCGCGTCCAGTGCAGCTCGTGGCTGCTGTCCACATCCTCACCGGGATAGAGATGGAACCAGCGCTGCCCGCCGGCGTCGGCAGCCCGGCTGTCCCAGGCGATGCCGAGCGCCTGGATGCGACCATCCGGAAATTCCACCAGGTACTGCTGCAGCGGGCTGACGCCGAAGGTATAGCGGATCTCGAAGTCGGCGAGCTTGCCGTCACGACCATCGGTTCGCACGAAGAACCGGTCTCCGCTGCGGAAGAAGGTCGAAGTGACGCCGGCGTAGGTGAACTCCGCATCCGCGAAATCACCCAGCACGGTCTCATCGCTGACATGCTGCATGGCCAGGTCGTGATGGGTTCCCCGCCACGCTTCGAGTTCGGGCTGGTGACAGCCGGCACAGCGCTCGCTGCCGACGAACTCCGGCAGCCGGTCCGCCGCGGCAACGGCCGCGCCGAACACCATCAGACCCGCCCAGAACATCTGGTACCACCCGCTCAAGCTTCCCTCCCCATGCACCACCGAACCCGTAACGGATCCTGGAGTTTCCGACGCGCGACGTCGACACCGGCGGCGCGCTGCCAGCACAGGCGCCGGACCATCTCAGAGTCTACGGCCCGGAAACGACAAGAGCGACGGGCCGCGACTGTCACTGTGGCTGCGGTGGTCCCGGCCTGATCCTGACTCACGCAATCCTCACCGCGGCGGATGCGCCAGCAGGTTCCCCGACCGGAACCCGCCAGATACCATGGCACGTGGTGCGATCGCGATTGCGACCACCCGCGGCAGCCGGGTTCTGCTGCCGACGCTCAGCCACCTCACAGGCAGGATGTGCAATGAAGATACTCAAGATGACGGCCATCGCGCTGGTTGCGCTGGCACTGGTCGCCCTCTTCGCCGCTCCCATCGGGCCCATGCCCGGATTCTTCATCGGCGGCACCCCGTCTCCGGCGCCGGCGCAGTGGGGCGACACGTCCAATCAGCACGAGATTCAGCTCAGGGTACCCGGAGCGCTGCCCCGCGTCGTGAACATCTGGGTAGTGCAGCACGAAGGCGACCTGTATGTCATTGGTGCCAAAGACAGCGGGTGGGTGAGCATGATCGGCAGCGGCAAGCCGGTAACGATGCGGATGGGCGACAGCACATACGCGCTGAACGCGTCGCTGGTGAGCGAGGGCTGGCAGCCCGTGGTGCAGGCCTACCTGGCGAAGTACGCCCCCGACTATCCCGAGATCGTCGCCGGCTTTCCACCCATCGAAGAGGCAGAGGGACAGATCGCGGTGTTCCGTCTGGCGCGCAGCTGACCCATAGGTCCGCTTTGGCGCCGAGCGGAGTCCGGGAGTCGCACCAGCATGAACATCGAGCTCGAAAAACGGATCGACGCGCAGGATGCCTGGACGTTTCGCGAGTGCCTCGCGCTGGCCTCGGAGTTCAACACCAAGACCCGGTTCGTCGTCGCGCTGGTGATGATGAAGGGCAAGCGCTACTCCGACGGCGGCGCCAGCTTCGCCGCCAGCGATCCTGACTCGCCAGCAAACAACACCCGGTGATGGCCTCCTCCGGCCGGCGCGTCCTGCAGCACTATCGCCCTTGTGGACGCGCGCGGTAAGCTGCCCCGAAGCGTAAGGGGAGCAATGCGCATGTCTGGAGAGAGCCAACACCCCAGGCCGAGAGTGCTGGCGGTGTTCGTCGGCCTGATTGGCCTCGCCCTGCTCTGGCAGGGACTCCGACTGATCATGCTCGGGGGATCCTGGTACTACGCGCCGGCCGGGCTTGCGCTCCTGCTGTGCGCCGTAGACCTGTTTGCCGGCAGGCCGCGCGCGGCCTGGGTGTTCGTCGGTTTCATGGCATTCAGCGTGGTCTGGGCATTGTACGAAGCGGGCACGGATCTCTGGGCCCTGATGCCGCGACTCTGGATATTCGGCCTGCTTTCTCTGTGGATGCTGCTGCCCAGGGTGCGGCGTGGTCTCTGGCAGACCGACAGTCCGCCACCCGTCGCCGCGCGTCTGCTGCTGGCGCCGCCTGCCCTCATGATCGTCCTGCTGGTGGCGTTCGCCCTGATGCACCTGAGCTGGCCTGTGACTCCGGCCGCCGGCCTCGGCACGGGCGCGCTGCGCAATCCGCCCGACTGGATCGCCTACGGTGGGGATCTGTCGGGCACCCGCTTCGCGCCCCACGATGAGGTCAACCTGGACAACGTCGGCGATCTCGAACGGCTTTGGACCTTCCGCACCGGCGTGCCCGGCACGTTCAAAGGGACACCCATTCAGGTAGACGATCATCTGTTCCTGTGCACGGGTCAGAACATCATCGTGTCCCTGGATCCGGACACTGGCACCGAGCGCTGGCGTTTCGATCCGAAGCTGACGAGCCCACACTTCGGCTTCTGGGACACCTGCCGCGGTGTCACGCATTATGCCGTGCCCGCAGCACGTGCCACATCGAACTGCCCTACGCGCGTGTTCACGGCCACCACGGATGCGCGCCTCATTGCCGTGGACGGAGAAACCGGCCAGCGCTGCCAGGACTTCGGCAGCGACGGCGAGATTTCCCTGCTGCCAGGCATGGGCGAGGTGAAACCCGGCTTCTACTTCGTGACCTCACCACCCACCATAGCCAACGACGTGCTGGTGCTGGGCGGCTGGGTTGCCGACAACCAGGAAACCGAGGAGCCCTCGGGCGTGGTGCGCGGATTCGATCCGGTGACCGGCGATCTCGTCTGGGCCTGGGACATGGGTCGCCTCGACCGCAGCAGCCTGCCTCCGGAGGGCGAGTCCTACACACGCGGCACGCCCAATGTGTGGAGCCTGACCAGCGCCGACGAATCCCTCGGGCTCATCTACGTGCCCACCGGGAACGCGACACCCGACTACTACGGCGGCCACCGCAGCGAGGCGATGGAAACCTATTCCAGCTCTGTGGTGGCACTGGACTCGCGGACCGGTAGCGTGCGCTGGCACTTCCAGACGACGCATCACGACATCTGGGATTACGACGTGCCGTCGCAGCCGACGCTGGTCGACATCCCCGGCCCCGACGGCAGCGTGAAGGCGGTGGTGGTGCCGACCAAGCGCGGCGAGATCTTCCTTCTCAACCGGGAAACCGGCGAGCCCATCGCGGACGTGACCGAACGCCCCGTGCCCCCGTCGGACGTGCCTGGAGAGCACGCCGCGCCGACCCAGCCGTTCTCCACCGGCATGCCCTCGTTCGCCCACCCCACGGTCACCGAGCACGATCTCTGGGGCTTCACGGTGTTCGATCAGCTCAGCTGTCGCATTCAGTTCCGCCAGCTGCGCTGGGAAGGGCTCATGACGCCGCCGTCGCTGCAGGGCACCCTGCTCTACCCGGGGCCCGCCGGCGGCATGAACTGGGGCAGCGTGGCGGTCGACGAGAAAAACCAGCTGATGGTGGTGAACGTGCTGCACATGCCGTTCACCGTGCAGCTGATTCCGCGCGACGAGCTCGAGGCGGCGGGCGGCAACCCCGGCGGTCCGGCCGGATTCGGCATCGGCGGGCGCCAGGGCGGAACGCCGTACGCGGCACGCACGCTGCCGTTCTTCTCGCCGCTGTTCATGCCCTGCCTGCAGCCGCCGTTCGGCGAGATGGGCGTGGTGGATCTGACGACGCGCAAGCTGGTCTGGAAGCGGGCGCTGGGTAACGCCCAACTGGCGCTGGGAGAGGATTTGCGCGTAGGCATTCCCGTGCGCATGGGGCTGCCCTACCAGGCGGGATCCGCAGTCACTGCGGGCGGGCTCATCTTCATGGGCGGCACTATCGACGGCACGTTGCGGGCCATCGACCTGTTCACCGGGCGCGAAGTCTGGTCCGACCGACTGCCCTCGACCTCAAACGCCACGCCCATGAGCTACGTGAGTCCGAAGACGGGCAGGCAGTACGTGATCGTCACGGTTCCGGGCGACGGCTCGATCCCCATGTTGGGGAGCCATGAAGCGGAAACAGGGCACGCCGCTGGCGAACCTACCGGTGGCTACGTCATCGCGTACGGACTCCGGGACTGATGGATCTCTGGGGCGCCCCGCGTCACGCGAAGGCGATATCGGGAGTTCGCAGGTACCGCACCGATTGATCAACCAGGAGCAAGCCCAATGACCAGCAGTTCAGCCGAGCTGACCCACCGCAGCGCCGACGTCGGCGGTGCGCGGATACACTGGGTCGAGGCCGGGGAAGGTCCGGTGGCGCTCATGGTTCACGGCTTTCCCGAGTCGTGGTATTCGTGGCGCAACCAGCTTCCGGCCCTGGCCGCCGCCGGCTACCGGGCGGTTGCCATCGACGTGCGCGGCTACGGCCGCTCATCGAAACCGCGCCAGGTGGACGACTACCGCATGGTGCGCAAGGTCAGCGACATCGTCGGTCTGGTGGCGGCACTTGGCAGCGACGACGTCACGCTGATCGGTCATGACTGGGGCGCACCCATCGTCTGGAACTCGGCTCTGCTCCGTCCGGACCTTTTTCGTGGCGTCGCCGGCCTGTCCGTGCCCTACGCTCCGCCCGGGGGCGACCAACGGCCGCTCGCCCGCATGCGCGCCATGGCGGGCGCGGATGAGTTCTACGTGGAGTACTTTCAGGAGCCGGGACGCGCGGAGGCGGAGATAGAGACCGACGTACGCCAATGGCTGCTCGGCTTCTACTGGTGTGCGTCAGGCGACGTGCGCAATGGCCCCAACATCGCCATCGTGCCTCGTGGTACCCAGATGCGCGACCACTTCGTCTACCCGGAGCAGATGCCGGCGTGGCTGAGCGATGCCGACCTCGACACCTATACGACCGAGTTCGAGTACTCCGGATTCTTCGGGCCGCTGTGCCGTTACCGCAACGTGGACCGCGACTGGGAGGATTTGGCCGGCTTCGCCGGGCAACCCATCCGGCTGCCCGCGCTGTTCGTGGGCGGCGACCGGGACGGCCCCACCATCTGGGGGGCGCCCGCGATCGAGCGCTTCAGCGAAACCCTGCCCAACCTGACCCGCTGCGAGATCTTGCCCGGGTGCGGACACTGGACCCAGCAGGAACGCGCGGCCGAGACCAACGAGCTGCTGATCGAGTTTCTGCGCGCAATTCCCTAGCAGCTGCTCTCTCGAGCGGTCACCCCACGCCTGTGATCCGGACGCCGCGCAGCCGCCCGATCCAGGCAACGATGCTCCCAAGGAGCTTGCTGGCCGAGTTGCGCGGCCGGGACACGCCCGAATCGACGAACCCACCGTACATGAACATGGCGGTCAGGCGCGGTTGCGCAATCATTCGCTCGAAGCGGCTGCCACGGGTAACAATGGCTCGAACGGGATTCGTCTTCGAGGGGTTCCAGAACGTATGCGCGTGTGCCGGTGTCAGCGTGCAGCGATCGCCCGCACGCAGCAGCCGGTCCTCGCCGTTTATGCAAGACACGATCTCGCCATCGATGACTTCGATGGTCTCGTCGCTTTCGTCGTGGGTGTGAGTAGGTGGCCCTTTGCCGCCAGGTTTCCGTTCGAACTCGAAGATGAGCGGACCGCCGTTCAGGCCCGAGCGGATGCCGGTGACACGCTCACCGTTACCGGGGCGGATCGTTTCTCCTTCACGCATTCGCCGCTCCTGACGGCGATTCAAGGTGACGGAGGACCATGCCCTCACCTCCCCTGAAGGCGCGCGCGGATCTCCAACATCACGGCCGGATCGTCGAACGTACCAGCGAAGCAGGGTATCCCTTCAGGCGCATTGAGCCAGGGATGCTTGGTTCTTTCGTACACCGAATGCGTGGGTGGCGGAAACTCGGGGTCGGCAAAACAGCCGCCCGCTATGCCGTAGTAGCCGGCCAGGGGGTGGTCTCCCTCGGTCATGCCGCCCCACCAGATGGAGGTGCCGCATTCCGGGCAGAAATTGAACGTCGCCGCCCGCCCCTGCTCTCCGGTGGTTCGCGTGAAGGCCTTCGTTGCGCCTTCTATCGTCACGTCCTCCATAGGCCACCAGGCGCCGATGTGCACCGGCGAGCCGGTACGGCGCTGGCACAGCGTGCAGTTGCACATGAAGACGGGATACGGCTCGCCCCTGCAGGTGATCCTGACCTGGCCGCAATGGCACTGGGCAACCCTGGTCTTTGTCATGCTCCCTCTCCGCGGTTTTGTCGTAGGTGGAACCGTAACGCATGCGTCCTCCCAGTCCCACCCTTTCGCCAGCACCGATTCGCAGCAGAGGAGTCGAGTGCGCGCGCCTGCCTCGCTCTCAATCCAGCTCGGCCGCGATGTCTTTGAGGCAGTTTCTCAGCCATTCGTGGGCTCGATCCTGCTCGTGCGCGGGAGCCCAGTACATGCACACCTCGAGCGGCGCGATCCGAACCGGCGGATCGTACATCTCGATGTTGGCCGTCTGCGCAAACCGCTCCGCCACACGCTGCT
>JAWKZP010000024.1:0-54653 GCA_041395905.1 Pseudomonadales bacterium | reverse complement strand
GGGCGCCACGCCGGCGGGACGCGGCGCTGCAGGACCCGTTCCAGGGCCTGGAACGGGCCCTCGAGCTCCGGATCCACCCGGACATCAAGGCCTACTACGGCGCCTACTGGTCGGCCGGGCTGGAAGCAGAGGCACCGCGCGGTCACGTGAGTCTGATACTGCTGTGGAACCCGGAGGACGGCGAGCGGCTGGTGGAGAACCTCATCGGCCACGCACTGGCCAAACGCCAGGCCCGCAGCCCGTTCACCGTGTTCTTCGCCTGCACCGAGGCCGATGCCGACACCTTTCTCAGCATCGACAACGATTCCGGTGCCGTGCTGCTGGAGCGCCCGGGTGCGGCGCCACTGGAAACCATCGCGCCGGACCTGGCAAGCTTTCTCGAAACCCTGGTACCGGCACCCCCTGAAGGTCACCCGGAGCATGGCGGGCGTTGCGACACGCCCGCCGGGCGCCTGTTGGTTTGAGCCGCCGCATGTGCTTTAGTGCCGCGCCATGAAGGCGCTGCAACTGAAACCCGTGACGGCCCTGGGCGGAGACATCCAGCTGCCCGGGTCCAAGAGCATTTCCAACCGGGCGCTGCTTCTGGCGGCGCTGGCTGCCGGCAGCACCCGCCTGCACAACCTCCTCGACAGCGATGACACCCGCGTCATGCTCGCCGCGCTGGCGGCGCTGGGCGTGACGATCCAGCACGAAGGCGCGAGCCACCTGGTCACCGGCTGCGGCGGCGCGCTGGTCAGGGGCGACGGGCACTGGACGCTCGACCTGGGACTCGCCGGCACCGCCCTGCGGCCGTTGACCGCGGCCCTGACTCTCGGCCGCGGCACGTTCGTGCTTGACGGCACCACGCGCATGCGCGAACGGCCGGTGGCGGACCTGGTGGACGGCCTGCGCCAGCTCGGCGCGCACATCCGGTACCTCGGCGCGGAGGGGTTTCCGCCGCTGGAGGTTCAGGGCACGGGGCTGGCCGGCGGCAGCGTGCGCATGCGCGGCGACGTCTCCAGCCAGTTTCTGACCTCACTGCTGCTGGCGGCGCCGCTGGCCAGAGACAGGGTCCGGGTCGAGGTCGTGGGCGAGCAGGTTTCCCGTCCGTACCTGGCCATCACCGTCGAGATGATGGCCCGGTTCGGCGCTTCGGTGCAGCACGAGGACTACCGGATCTTCGAGGTCCGCCCGGGCGGCTATCGCGCGCCGGGGGACTATCAGGTGGAAGGTGACGCGTCCTCGGCCTCGTACTTCCTCGCCGCAGGCGCCATCAGCGGCCCGGGCGTGCGGGTGCTCGGGGTCGGCCGCGACAGCGTGCAGGGCGACGTGCGGTTTGCAGACACGCTCGCCGCCATGGGCGCCCGCGTGAGCATGGCGGCGGACAGCATCAGCGTGGCGCCGCCAGGCGGAGGCCGCCTGCGCGGCGTGGACGTGGATCTCAACCACATTCCCGACGCAGCCATGACCTTGGCGGTCGCCGCGCTGTTTGCCGACGGCGCGACTACGATCCGCAACATCGGCAACTGGCGCGTCAAGGAGACCGACCGCCTGCACGCCATGGCGACGGAGCTGCGCAAGCTCGGTGCGCGGGTCGAGGAAGGCAGCGACTATCTGCGTATCGACCCGCCCGCCCGATTGACCCCAGGCGCCGAGATCGCAACCTACGGCGATCACCGTATGGCGATGTGTTTTTCGCTGGTTGTTCTCGGCGGCGTGCCGGTGACGATTCTGGATCCGGACTGCGTGTCCAAGACCTTCCCCGAGTATTTCACGGTGTTTCGCGCCCTCGCGCTCTGAGCTGGCGCGCTGCGCCTGCAGCCGATCATTCCTGGCGTCGGGTGAGCGCCGGTTTCAGGCGCACGCGCGGCCGCACGGCATGACCGGGCACGCGCGGTGCCGGCTGATCGAGCAAGACACCCACCAGGGCGGCCAGATCATGACGCGCCGGAACGTCCGCCGGCGCCAGCTGTTCGAGCAGCAGCCCGACGTGCAGCCAGCGCGCGAGCTGTTCGGCGTCGACGACCGCCTTCAGCGCCCCTGCGGCCTGCAACGCGGAAATCTGCCGGGCGAGATCGTTCCAGGCTACAGCGGGGCCGGGAGGCTGCGCCGCGCCGTCGGGCACGCGCTGCCGGTCGTCGGCGTCGAGCAGGTGGCGCAGCATGAGCCGCCCGCGTTCGACGTCTAGATCGGCGGCGAACCGGCGCACCAGCGACTCCAGCGACTCCAGCGAAGCCGCGCCGGCGGTTCCGGAAGCGTCGCTGGCGTCCTGACCTGCACCGTCGGGCGAGGCCGCTGCCGTCGCTGCGTCCGCCGGCAGCGGAGCGCGCAACACCGCCGCATACAGGGATGCCTTGTCACCGAAGTAGTGGTACAGCATGCGCTTGTTCACCCCGGCGGCGCGGGCGATGGCGTCGACACGGGCACCTGCGTAGCCGGCATCCGCGAACGCGCGGGCCGCCGCAGCGAGTATTCGCCGGCGCGTCTGGTCCGGGTCGCGGATACGATCTGGCATCGGGCTCCCTCACTGGCCGTCACAAGTAACTCTATGGTTACATCTGCGATCGCGCTTAGTAACTATATAGTTAGTTACTCACAACCAAATGATTTTCAGGCACTTTCGGCGCGCAGAGTGCGCCGAGCAGCGCCTTTCGTCAAGAGTAACCAGCCAGTTACAGGAGCGTCTCTATCGACCGGGGAAACCGAGGATGATATAAAGCCGCGCACCATTGTGGACGGAGCCGCATCATGCGCAGATTTCTGCCCCTGACCCTGTGCCTGCTCATCTTCAGCGCGAACGCCTGGGGCGCCTCCCGTGAAGAGATCGACGCGCGGGTGCGCGATGCCCTGGCGACACTCTATGACAAGTCCGTGGCCGCCAAGGAGCTGGCCGGCCGCGCGGCCGGCATTCTGGTGTTCCCCCGGGTCTACAAGGCGGGCGCGTTCGTGGGCGGCGACTATGGCGAGGGCTCGTTGCTGGTCGGCAATGCGCCGGTGCAGTACTACCGCATCACCAGCGCATCGGTGGGATTCCAGCTCGGCATCCAGGCGCGGTCCCAGGTGCTCATGTTCATGACGCCCGAAGCGCTGCAGAATTTCCGCGACAGCGATGGCTGGGAGGCCGGCGTGGACGGCAGCGTGGCCCTGCTTCAGTTCGGCGTGGGCGAGGACGTCAACACGAACAGCGCCAGCAACCCCATCATAGGGTTCGTGTTCGGCAACAAGGGGTTGATGTACAACCTGTCGCTGGAAGGCTCGAAGTTCTGGAAGATCACCAAGTAATCACCAAGTCGGCGTGCCATCCGCGGCAGCCGGCGTGCCCCGCGGCACGGCCGGGACCCGGCGGGCGCCTCAGCCGGCCGGACCGCCGAACAGCCCCGAGTTGCTGCGTTCGAGTTCCAGCAGGTAGCGCTTGTTATCGAGGCCGCCGCCGAAGCCGGTGAGCGCGCCGTTGCTGCCGATCACCCTATGGCAGGGAATGACGATGGGCAGCGGATTGTCGCCGTTGGCCCTGCCTACGGCCCGCACCGCGCGCGGATTGCCCACGGCAATCGCGATGTCCTTGTAGCTGCGGGTCTCGCCGTAGGGGATCTCCTGGAGCGCCGCCAGCACGGCGGCCTGGAACGGCGTCGCGTCGGGCGCCAATGGCAGATCGAAGTGCCGCAGGCGGCCGGCGAAATAGGCATTCAGCTGCTCGCGCACCGGGGCAAACGGCGCATCGTCGCGCACCCAGTCAGCATCGGCACCGCGCGCCCTGCCGCCGATCGAAAACGCGATCAGCTTGAGCCGACCATTTTCGCCCGCCAGGAGCAATCGCCCCACGGGGCTGTCCATGTAGCTGTAGTTCATCTTCACTCCTCCGGTTGCGATTGCGGCAAGGATGCGGCAGGCGCAGTCTCCGCTCGGCGCAGGCCGGCGAGCCGCCACAGGTACATCACGGCGTAGGCACGCCACGGGCGCCAGGCCTCGGCCAGCGCCCGCGCGCGCGCCGGTGTGGCACCCAGGACCTTCAGCACCACCCAGTCGCTGTCCACGAACGCGTCCGGATCACGAGCCACCCGCATCGAAACGTATCCGGCCGTCCAGGGACCAATGCCGGGGACCGCCACCAGGGCCGCACGCAGATCCTGCGCATCGACCCCGTCGTGCAGCTCGAGGTCGCCGTCGGCAACCGCCGCCGCCAGCGCGCTGATCGCCGCCCCGCGTCGCCCCGGCATGCCGATTTCCGCAGGATTCGCCGCGGCCAGCGCCGCCGGTTCCGGAAATAGACCGCCGCCGTAGCGCTGCATCAGCAGATGCGCCAATCGGGTGGCACGGTCGACACTGACCTGCTGCCCCAACACCGCGCGCACCGCGGTCTCGAAACCGTCCCAGGCGCCGGGCACCCTGAGCCCCGGACCGGCAGCGAGCACGTCGCCCAACAGCGGGTCGCCGGCGAGATGCGCATCGACCACCGCGGAATCGGCATCGAGATCGAACACCCGACGCACTCTCGGCAGCACCTCGGCCAGCTCGACGTCGGCACTACGGGGGATCTGCAGACGCAGCGCGTCCCCGTCCCAGCGCACCTGCACCCAGTGGAGCGTGCCGGCACGGTCCCTGATCCTGCGTCGATAACAGCGGCCCTGCACTTCCTCGAGTCCGGACAATGCGCGCCGGGCGAGAAAGTCGAACACCCAGTCGACGTGGTACGGCTGACGCACCGGCAGCCGCAGCTCGATGTCCGAAGGCCGCGGCGCGCTGCCGCGGAGCTGCCTGGGACTGCGCTCATAGACCTGACGCAGATCATCATTGAAGCGGCGCACGCTGCCGTAGCCGGCCTGGAGCGCTATCTGCGCCAGCGGCAGCGAGGTTTCGTCCAGGAGCCGCTTGGCCAGCTGGCGGCGCCGCGTCAGCGCGAGGCTCTTCGGCGTGGCGCCGAGCTCGCGCTGAAACAGCCGGTTCAGGTGCCGCTGGCTGAGGCCCAGACGTCGGGCAAGCCCCGCCGCGCCTTCGCGATCCACGACGCCGGCACCGATCAGCCGCAAGCCCTGGATCACCGTGCGACTGCCGATGCTCCACTCCGGCAGAGGTGCCGCGGTCTCGGGCCGGCAGCGCAGGCAGGGTCGGTAGCCGGCGTCCTGTGCCGCCGCCGCGGAAAGGAAGTAGCGCACGTTGTCGCTGGCCGGCGTCTTCGCGGGGCACACCGGACGGCAGTAGATTCCCGTGGTCAGAACGGCGACGATGAAGCGCCCGTCGAAACGCGGGTCCCGCGACACGCGGGCTCGTTCGCAGATGTCTGGTGGCGGCAGCATGATTCGCGCCCGGCAACTCCGTCCTGATACCTGAACCCGGGAATCACTATAATGTTCCGACCCGGCCAATACTCGCCAGAACTGGACATTGTGTCGAAATACCCGGCATCCGACATCGCGCCAAGCGCGCCCGTAGTCCGCAGCCACGACGGCACCCCGTCCGGCCCCGATGAGCCCGCCGGCGGCGCCCGCGAAAGCACGGCGCCGGTACCCGGCGAGCAGACCCTGGAATTGGCGCGGCCCTGGCGCAATCCACCCGATCGCGTTCAGCTGCGCGTCCGCTACCGGCAGACATCGGCCCGGGCAGGCGGCCTGGTGGCAGAGCTGGACGGCCCCACAGGCAGCATGCGAGTCCCGCTGCAGGCGCCGCTGGCTCTGGCACCGGCACAGGTCGACAAGCCCTGGGGTCGCGAACTGTGGCTGACCGGCATCGAGGCGCGGGGCGAGAGCGCCGTGCGGGTCGAAGACGCGTTGCTGCCCCTCTCGCAGTACCTGGCGCTGGCGCCCGCGTACCTCACCGGCGCAGCGCCGATGATCCTGCTGAAGATTCTCGATCCGACGCCACGGCCATTGCTGGGCGACCTCTACTTCGAGGTGCACGAGCGCAAGCAGGAAGTCTACGTCGTAACCCATGTCGATCCTGCCGCCTGGCCCGACGGCCGCGGCGCGATACGCTTCGGCATGAACCAGACCGTGCGCAGGGAATATGGCGACGACCCGGCGTTCCGCGCCGCCTACCTCGAGGCGGTACGCCGCTATGAGCAGGTGCGCCGTGCCATCGATGCCGGTGACGCGGGCAGCGCGGTGCAGGAGGCCGAGCTGCGCGGCGCCATGGAGCGCTTCACGCATCTGCGCCGTCTCGCCGTCGGCGACGTGGTCGTGGTGCCCGCCTGGCTGCCGCACTCGCTGCAGCACGGCGTGCGCGTGATCGAACTGCAGACGCCGAGCTACGAACGCCACGTCATCTCGTTCGCCCAGCCGATGCAGACACAGCACCACTGGGACAGCGAGCACGCCATCGCGCACATGTCCGTGGAGCAGGCACCCGATCCCATCGACGAAGCGGTGGCGCCGGGTGTCAGCCGAATCGCCGCGTTCGACGACTTCAGCGTCTGGCGGGCGACGCTGGAGCCGGGCGCCAGCCTGCCGCTGCCCGACCACCCGGGTTACCTGCTGTGCACGGGTGTGGCCGGGCAGGTGCGGCTCGACACGCTGGAACTCGGTCCCGAACAGGCGGCTCTCGTACCCGGCTGCGTGCTGCGCGATGCGACCCTGCGGCATACCCGCGGCACCCTGCACAATCACGGCGACTGCCCGGCGGTCGTGCTGCTGGCGGCAGCCGACCTGTGAGCAGCGACAGCACCTCCCTGCAGACATCCGGTCGCGTCGGTGCGCTGAAGACCCTGTACCGCCGCACCATGCCGGTGCTGCTGTTCGCGCTGGTCTATTTCGGCATGCTGGTATACCCGGTCCTGCGCATGACGACGCTGGCGCTGCCGGACTGGCAACCGGGTACCCCGGTTCTGCTGATCATCATGGTAGGGCCGCTGGCAGCGCGCCTCGGCTACGAATGGTGGCCGTGCACGGCCACCCGCGGGCTGAGCGCACTCGCGCTCACCTGGCTGGGCGTCTGCTTCCTCTCCTTCAGCCTGGTGCTGCCCTGGGAACTGTTCAACCTGTTCCTGCCTCTGGACGGTCCGGGTACCGGCATCATCTCCGGGTGGCTGCTCCTCGGCGCCGCCGGCCTGATCTCGCTGTACGCGCTGGTGAACGCCCAGCGTCTGCACGTGCGGCGCATCGAGATACCCGCTCCGGGCCGGCTGGCCGGGACGCGCCTGGTACAGATCAGCGACGTCCACGTGGGCTCGCGCAGCGGCCGCTTTCTCAGCCGCGTGGTGCGCCGGGTCAACGCGCTGGCACCGGATCACGTGCTGATCACGGGCGATCTGATCGATTTTCGCGACATTCAGACCGACGAGATCGCCGCCCTGGCGACCCTGACCGCGCCGGCCTATTTCGCCATCGGCAATCACGAGCGCTATGTCGATCTCGACGAGATCTGCGAACGCCTGGAGCAGCTGGGCGTGCAGGTGCTGCGCAACGACAGTCGCGATCTCGGCACGCTGCAGATCGTCGGCATCGACGACGCCGACGCGCGCACGCAGGTGGGCCGTATCCTGCCGCTGCTGGAACCGCTCCCCGACCGATTCCGCATCCTGCTCTACCATCGCCCGGACGGCGCCACCGACGCGGCCGAGTGGGGCACCGATCTGATGCTCTGCGGTCACACCCACAACGGCCAGATCATGCCCTTCAACTACCTGGTCCGCAGGGTGTTTCCGCGTATCTGCGGTCTGTATGCTGTGGCGCAGATGCAGCTCTACGTATCGCCCGGCACCGGCACCTGGGGGCCAGTCATGCGCTTCGGATCGCGATGCGAGATCAGCGTGCTGGAGCTGGTAGACAGGGCACAGGAGCACCCCGGATGAGCACGAACACGGACATGGAGCAGGACCTGATCATCGAGCAGATCGAGATCGGACCCATGCAGAACTTCACCTACATCGTGGGTTCGCGGCGTACCCGCGAAGTGGCCATCGTCGATCCGGCCTGGGACATCGACGGCCTGCTGAGACATCTGGCCGCACGCGACTACCGTCTCACCGCGGCGCTGGTGACCCACTACCACCCCGACCACTGCGGCGGTTCCTACGGCGGCCACTCGGTGGAAGGCGTGAGCGAGCTGCTGGAGCGCAACCCGGTGAAGATCTACGTGCACAAAACCGAGGCCGATGGCGTCCGCAAGGTGACCGGCGTCTCGCAGAGCGATCTCGCCCGGGTAGAGTCCGGCGACACGCTGCGCATCGGCGACATCGAGGTGGAGTTTCTCCACACCCCGGGCCACACGCCCGGCTCGCAGTGCTTCCGCATCAAGAACACCCTGGTATCCGGCGACACCCTGTTCATCAACGGCTGCGGCCGGGTTGACCTGCCGGGATCGGACTCCGAGCAGATGTACCAGAGCCTGCGTCGGCTGGCCGCGCTGCCCGACGACACCCTGCTGCTGCCGGGACACAACTACGGGCACGTTCCCAATGCCACCATGGGCGAAACCAAGCAGCAGAACGCGTACCTGAACATCCGCGACATCGACACCTGGAAAACCATCATGGGCGGCTGAGGGGGGAGAACGAACATGGACACAGGTACTTTCACCGGCTTCGAGGTCGGGCTGCGCGAGCCCGGCATCGCCTGGTTTCAGTTCAACACGCCCGAGCGGCTGAACGGCATGACCACCGCCATCAAGCGCGACCTCATCGAGGCGGTCACCCAGGCACAGATGGACAACGCGGTGCGCGTGCTGGTGTTCACCGGCTCCGGCCGCGCCTTCTGTGCCGGCGACGACCTGAAAGCCTATCGCGGCGCGGAGCTTGGTGGCCGCCCGCTGGTACCCGACATCCCGCCGGGCCATGACAATGCGCTCGGTACCTACAACGGTCTGCGCACCATCTCGCAGCGCCTCAACAGCACCGTGCGCGGGCTCGACAAGCTCACCGTAGCCGCGATCAACGGCGTCGCGATTCAGACCGGATTCTCGCTGGCCCTGTGCTGCGATTTCCGGCTTGCGGCCGCCGGCGCGCGCATGGGCAGCGCGACCCTGCGCTTCGGCCTGCTGCCCGACGAGGGCGGCCAGTACCTGCTGGTACAGCAGCTGGGCCTGGCGCGGGCGCTGGATTTCCTGATGCGCAAGAAGATCGTCAGCGCGGAAGAGGCGCTGGCGCTCGGCCTGGTCAACCAGGTCACGGCGCCGGAGGATCTGGAAGCGACGACCGAGGCCTTCGCCCGCGAGCTCGCGACGGGGCCACAGGTCTCCATGCGCCTGCTCAAACGCTCCCTGTACAACGCCGCCGAGCTCGGCTGGGAGCACGCGCTCGATGAGATCGCGGCCAAGACTGCCATCAGCGACCACCATCCGGACGCCCGCGAGGGCGTGCGCGCGTTCAACGAGAAGCGCGAGCCCCGGTTCAATGCCTGGCTCGAAGGAGACCAACCGAAATGACCGAGGCTGTGACCTACGAATCCCGCGATGGCATTGCCATCGTCACCATCAACCGCCCCGAGCGCCTGAACGCGCTCAACGAGGCGGTGATCCAGGGATTGCGCGACGCCTGGGAGCGCCTGGCAGACTCCGACGATCGCGTGGCGGTGCTGCACGCGGCCGGCGATCGGGCATTTTCCGTGGGCGCGGACATCAAGGACGCACCCCAGGAAATGTGGCAAGGCGTACCCAGCATCGGCGTGCCGCTGAGCAAGCCAGTGATCGCCGCGGTGCACGGCTGGTGCATCGGCGGCGCCTACGTGATCGTGCAGATGTGCGATCTGGTGGTTGCCGCCGACAACACCATCTTCAAGTACCCGGAAGCACAGCTCGGGTTCACCGGCGGGCTCATCGCCAGCGCGGTGGCACGCATCCCGCACAAGATCGCCATGGAATTCATGCTGCTCGGCCAGGACCTGCCGGCGAACCGCGCCTACGAGGTCGGCATGGTCAACCGGGTGGTGCCCGCCGGGCAGGAGCTCGACGCAGCCCTGGAGTACGCCACCATCCTGCGCCACTCGGCGCCGCTGGTGGTGGAAACCCTCAAGCAGTTCAGCCTGGAGACGTTGAATCAGAGCCCGGCAGAGGCTGCCGCCATGGCTCGCGACCTGCTGCTGACGGTGCGCAACAGCGCCGATGGTGCCGAGGGACGCAAAGCCTTCGGCGAGAAGCGCACACCGCAGTTCCGCGGCAGATAGCGGCAGATGGAGGCGCCGCATGAACGGCCTCGATACCCTCGGGCCGGCTCGAGCCATCCACATGCAGACAGAGTCTGGGTTTATTGAGAGCTTTTATCCCGACTAATCGTTCTTAGTAGAACCGGCTTCGCGTGCCAGCCGATTCACGGCCTTGCGCCTCCGTACGTCCGTACCTCCGTGCCTTCGTGCCTTCGTGCCTTCGTGCCCGCAGGTCAACGTCCGGGCAACCGCAGGTCAACTGCCGTCTTTTGCGGTTCGACCGCCCCGGTTCCTGGATCGAGCTGCTCGATGGGTGCGCATCGTCACGGCGCGGCGCTATATAAAGCCCTATGCTTGATTTCGAGTCGTATCAGCCCCTGCAAGTCAACCGACCCCTTCATATCGGGTGTATTTGCAACTGTTGGACAAATTAGAAGCTCTATATACATACAGAAGTTGACGCGGACGAAAAGGCTGCTTAAATACCCCCAAAATCTCGTTTCAGGTTTTTATATGCCCAGACCCTCCAGATCCCATGCCATGGTCAGCGACGCCGCCCTGGGCGCCCTGACGGCACTCGGCGAGCGGCTGCGCGAGGCGAGGCTGCGCCGCAACTGGACCCAGGAACAGACCGCGACCAAGGCCGGCCTGTCCGAGAGCTCGGTGAAGAAGGTGGAGGCGGGATCGCCGCGCATCATGATCGGGGCGTACCTGTCGTTGCTGGACGTGTTCGGCGCGCCCGCCGCCTTCGACCGGGTGCTGGCGGCGGGAGACGACACCCTGGGTGAGGCGCTCAGCCGCAACGCCCTGCGTCAGCGGGCGCGTCCGGCCCGTGATGGGTCCGCCGCCACTGCAGCTGCCGACGAGTGGGAGCTGTAATGTCCGAGAAGCTGTTCGTACACGCGGATCTCGGCAACGGCGACGTGGTCCTGGCGGGCCAACTGCTGGTGGACAACACCCAGGGGCGTTTCAAGTACGCACGCGCCTACTTGGAAAATCCGCGTGCCTTCGCCCTGGACCCCATCAACCTGCCGCTGACGGAGGGGGTGCACGTCAACCCGCGCACACGCGAAACGCCGGGCGTGTTCGGCGTGCTGATCGATGCCGGGCCCGACGAATGGGGCCGCCGTCAGCTGTCCAAGACCCGGCGCCCGCCGCCCGTTACGCCGGTGGAGTTTCTGCTGGCCGCGTCCGGGGAAGGGGTCGGCGCCCTGCACTTCACCGCGGAGATTCGCGATCAGCCGAAGCCGCCGCCGCAGCGACCGTTCGAAAACCTCGTGCACCTGCAGCGCATCGCTGCGGACATCGAAGCCGGCCGCGAGGTGGACCGAAGCCTGGAGCCGTACTTCTTCCACGGCAGCGGCCTCGGCGGCGCGCGGCCGAAGACTCTCATCGACCACGACGGGCGCCACTGGATCGCCAAGTTCGGGCGCGACAGCGACCTCGTGGACATGTGCAGAGTGGAGTTTGCCGCCATGCGCATGGCGCGCGCCGCCGGAATCGACGTGCCGGACGTGGCCTTCACCGAAACCGCGCGCGGCGGCGTGGTGCTCGTGGAACGCTTCGATCGCAGCGGCACGGCGCAGCACCACCTGATCTCGGTGGCGAGTCTGATCAACAAGTTCGACATCACCCAGTTCGACGAAGCCGCCATGTCCTATCCCGGGATCGTGCAGCTCGGCAAACGCATCGGCGCCCGCACGGACAGGCTCGCCGAGGTGATCTTCCGCCGCATGGCGTTCAACGTGGCCATCGGCAATACCGACGATCACCTGCGCAACCACGCGTTCTACAAGATTGCCTCCGAGCGCGACTACCTGCTCACGCCGGCGTACGACATCGTGCCCAACACCGGACTGCAGGGCTCTCACGCGATCGCGCTGGGGGCGTTCGGGAGCACGCCGAGCCGCGACAATTTCGAAGCGGCCGCCCACCGCATGGGACTCGCCCGCGATGTGGCGGTGGCGATCGCCAGGGACGTGCTGGCCGTGGCCGCCCGCTGGCGCGAGTACATGGCAGAGGCCGGGGTCGGAAACGCGGACATGGGCGTACTCGAGCGCTGCTTCGCGCTGCAGTCGGTGCTGAACGAGTTTGCCGAGCGGGCGGGAGCCAGGGCGATCGCCTGACCCCCGCGGGAGGCGGCCTCAGGCCGGCAGCAGATGCGCGACGGCGTCGCGCTCCTCGATCAGCTCGGCTTCGGTGGCGCTCATCTTGGCCCTGCTGAAGTCGTTGATCTCGCGGTCCTGCACGATCTTCCAGTCGCCGCCGGAGCAGATCACCGGGTAGGAGTAGATCAGCCCGGGCGTGATGCCATAGCTGCCATCCGAGTACACGCCCATGCTGACCACGCCGTCGCTACCGAGCGCCCAGTCGTGCATGTGGTCGATGGCGGCGTTGGCCGCGGACGCCGCGCTCGACGCGCCGCGCGCTTCGATCACCGCCGCGCCGCGCTGCTGAACCCTGGGGATGAATTCGCCCGTGTACCAGTCCATGTCCACCAGATCCAGGGCCGGTTTGCCGGCCACCTGCGTCGCGTGCAGGTCGGGATACTGGGTGGCCGAGTGGTTGCCCCAGATGCACAGGCCGGCAACGTCGGTGACGTGGGTGCCGGTACGGGTCGCCAGCTGCGCCACCGCGCGGTTGTGGTCGAGCCGGGTCATGGCGGTGAACTGCCGCGGATCGATGTCCGGCGCGTTGCGCTGTGCGATGAGCGAATTGGTGTTGGCCGGATTGCCGACCACCAGCACCTTCACGTTGCGGCTCGCGTGATCGTTGATCGCCTTGCCCTGCACCGAGAAGATCGCCGCGTTGGCTTCGATCAGGTCTTTGCGTTCCATGCCTTTGGAACGCGGGCGCGAGCCCACGAGCATGGCGTAGTCGGTGTCCTTGAAGGCGACGTTGGGGTCGTCGCTGGGCACGATGCCGTGCACCAGCGGGAACGCGCAGTCTTCGATCTCCATGATGACGCCATTCAGCGCGCCGAGCGCCGGAGTGATCTCGAGCAGCTGCAGAATGACCGGTTGATCCTTGCCGAGCATCTCGCCCGAGGCAATGCGGAACAACAGGGCGTAGCCTATCTGGCCGGCTGCCCCGGTTACGGTCACTCGAACTGGATCTTTCATCTGGCGTATCTCCCTGGTTCAGCGGGCGCGCATTGTAAGGGAAACAGGCCTCCGCTGACACGCCCGGAACGGATCGAGCAACGTTTCGCGCAGAGGCTCGCGCGAAGCTCGCGCGAAGCTTGGGCGAGGCTGGAGCACAGTCCCGGCGCGCTGCCTCGCGCCTCAGTCCCAGGCGAACTCCGCGAACCACTGGCCGCGCGCGCGCAGCGCCAGTGCATCGGCAATCCACGCGGCGCTGCGCTCGGGCAACGCATCGAGCGGATACCAGCCCGCCGCATCGAACAGCGCCGGCTCGGCGATGCGCGGCTCCCCCTGCCAGCGTTCGGCCTCGAACAGAAAATTCAGCCCCTGGTGCCGACCCGACCGGTACGGCATGACCAGCCGGGGGCTGAGCGCCTCGGGGCGGATCCCGGTCTCCTCCTCACATTCGCGCAGCGCCGCCTCGGTGACGCTCTCGCCGGCGTGCTGGTGCCCACCGGGCAGGGCGAAATAGCCGTCCATGAACCCGGTGTTGGCGCGCCGCATCAGAAACAGCTCGGCGTCGCGCACGAACAGCACGTGCACCACGACAGGAAAGGTTGCGCGGGTCAATTCAGCTGTGCTCCCTGGCGGCCAGGGCTTAGCATAGCGGCTTCGTCCAGCGGGCGTGCAGCCATGCAGGCAGCCGAGCAATCCGATTCCGATGCCGTGAACGCGGCGCTGTGCCGCCGCGTGGAAGAGGCATCCATCAACGCCTGGCCGGCGCTGCAGCAACTGCTGGTCGATGGCTGGCTGCTGCGCTTCGCGCGCGGCTTCACCAAGCGCGCCAACTCAGTGGTGCCGCTGTACCCGAGCGCCGCACCGGGGCCTTCGAGCCTGGCCGAACGGGTCCGCTTCTGCGAAAACCTGTATGCGCGCGAACGTCTGCAGACCGTTTTCCGGCTGACGTCCATCGGCGCCAACCAGGCGCTCGACGCCTTTCTGCACACGCGCGGCTACGCGCGCCGCGATCCGACCCTGGTTCTGTCGGTCCCGCTCGCTCCCGCCGCGCCACCCCAGGGGCTGGAACTGCTGCCGCTCGACACCTGGCTCGGGGTGTATTCGCGGCTGTCCGGCATGCCCGCGGCCACCCGGCCGCTGCACGAAGCCATTCTGCGCGGCATCCCCCACCCCTGCGCGTACGCCGTGCTCGGCAGCGCAGACACACCGCTGGCCTGTGGCCTCGCGGTGCTGGAGCAGGATCTCGTGGGCCTGTTCGACGTGGTCACCGACCCGGCCGCGAGGCGCGCGGGCCATGGCCGCAGCCTGGTGCAGGGACTACTGGCATGGGGCCAGGCGGCAGGAGCACGGCGCGCCTACCTGCAGGTCGTCGCGGACAACGCACCGGCGCGTCAGCTCTACGCCCAGCTCGGTTTCGCCCTGCTCTACGAATACTGGTACCGGGTGTCGCCCTGAGCCGGAAAGCGCGCGCGGCCCCTCCGGCGCGCCCAAGTTTGCCCAGCCAGGTGCTTGATTCAGCACACCTTTTCTGAGATGTTTCGTCCTTCGCGCGCGAATCGCGTCGCCCGCCAGCCGATAAAACCACAAGAAACAAACGGTTAGGTAAACACGGGCAATAATCGGGACGTTCAGCGCAGCGCTGCCTGCGTTACCAGACAGGCATTCGCCCTGCCAATCTGCCGGAGAGATCCGGCGGGCGGGGTTTATGCGCCCCGGGTTCGGCACCGGGGCAGTGACAACGAATAGAGAGCCGTAGCATGAGCGAAACAGTGCACAACCAGCAGTGGCCGGGCCGCATCGGCCTGCCGCCGCGTTCGGGCCTATACGACCCCGACAGCGAGAAGGACAGCTGCGGCGTCGGCTTCATCTGCGACATCAAGGGTCGCCCCAGCCGCAGCATCATCGATGACGCCCGCGACATGAACTGCTGCATGGAACATCGCGGCGGTGTCGGCTACGAGAAGAACACGGGCGACGGCGCCGGCATTCTGGTGGCACTCCCTGACGGCTTTCTGCGCAAGGTTGCGAAACAGGATCTGGGCATCGATCTGCCGCCGCGCGGCGAGTACGGGGTCGGCAACGTATTTCTGCCTACCGATCAGGCCGAGCGCGCGCACTGCATGCAGGTTCTGGAGCAGGAAATCGCTGCGGCGGGCCAGCGGCTGCTGGGGTGGCGGGCGCTGCCGACCCATCCGGAAGGTGCCGGCATCGGCAATGCCGCCCAGGCCGCCATGCCGCATTTCATGCAGCTGTTCATCGGCGCGCGCGGCGTCCGCGGCGACGACCTCGAGCGCAAGCTGTACCTGATCCGCAAGCACGGCACGCACCGGCTGCGCGGCGACGAAGCGCTCGCCCAGCGCAAGATGTTCTACGTCTGCACACTGTCGAGCAAGGTCATCGTCTACAAGGGCATGCTGACCCCGGATCAGGTATTTCCTTTCTATCCCGATCTCGACGACCCGGACTTCGAATCGCACCTGGCCATGGTGCATTCGCGCTTCAGCACCAACACGTTCCCGTCCTGGGACCGCGCGCAGCCGAACCGGTTCATGAGCCACAACGGTGAGATCAACACCGTGCTGGGCAACCGCAATTCCATGAACGCGCGTCAGGGCATGGTCAGCTCGCCGCTGTTCGGAGACGACCTGAAGAAGCTGTTCCCCATCATCGAGAAGGACTGCTCGGACTCCGGCAGCTTCGACAACGTGCTCGAGTTTCTGCTCATGAGCGGCCGCAAGCTGCAGGAAGCCGTGCTCATGATGATCCCGGAGGCGTGGCAGCAGCACGCCACCATGGATGCCGCCAAGCGCGCGTTCTACGAATACAACTCCTGTCTCATGGAGCCCTGGGACGGCCCCGCATCCATCGCCTTCACGGACGGCACCTACATCGGCGCCGTGCTCGATCGCAACGGCCTGCGGCCGAGCCGCTACTACATCACCGACGACGACAAATGCATCATGGCCTCCGAGGTGGGGGTCGTGAAGGTCGACCCTGCGCGGGTCGTCGAGAAGGGCCGGCTGCAGCCGGGGCGCATCTTCCTGATCGATTTCGAGCAGGGGCGAATGATCCCCGACGAAGAGATCAAAGCCGAATGGGCCAGCGCCAATCCCTACCAGCAGTGGCTCGATGAGCAGCGCATCGAGCTCGAGGAGCTCGACCCGCTCAAGGAGCCGCACGGCTTCGACGCCGAGACCCTGATGCCCCGCATGCAGGCATTCGGCTACACGGTCGAGACCATGCAGATCATGCTGCAGCCGCTGATCAAGGAGCTGCGCGACCCGCTCGGCTCCATGGGCAACGATGCGGCCCTGGCCGTGCTGTCGCACAAGCCGCGCATGCTCTACGACTACTTCAAGCAGCGTTTCGCCCAGGTGACCAATCCGGCCATCGACTCCATCCGCGAGGAGGTGATCATGGCGCTGGAGTGCTACATCGGGCCGGAACGCAACCTGCTCGACTGCACGCCAGAACACGCGCATCGGCTGCGCGTGCCCCACCCGATTCTGTCCAACGAAGAGCTGACCGCGCTCAAACACATGAACCACCGCGGCTGGCGCACCCGCACCATCGACATCTGCTTCCCTGCGGGCTCGGGCCGCGACGGCCTGGTACAGGCGCTCGACCGCATCTGCGCCGAAGCCAGCCAGGCCATCGAAGACGGCTACAGTCTGCTGGTTCTCAGCGACCGCAGCATGGATGAGAACCGCGTGCCCATCTCGGCGCTGCTCGCGGTGGGCTCCGTGCACCATCATCTGGTACGCAACGAATCGCGCACCCGGATCGGCATCGTGCTGGAGAGCGGCGAGGCGCGGGAAGTGCACCATCACTGCCTGCTGATCGGCTACGGCGCCGACGCGATCAACCCCTATCTCGCCTTCGAGGCCCTGTGGCAGGCTCGCCGTGACGGCGAGTTTGCCGACGTCGACCACGTCAACAGCGACGACGACGTGGTGTACGCCTATCGCAAGGGCACCGCCAAGGGCATCCTCAAGGTCATGGGCAAGATGGGCATCTCGACCCTGCAGTCCTACAAGGGCGCGCAGATCTTCGAGGCCGTCGGCCTGGCCGAGGACGTGATCGAACGCGCCTTCGTCGGCACCGCCAGCCGCGTTCAGGGCGTTGGCCTGGCCGTGCTCGCCGAGGAGATGGAGCGCCGGCACCAGCTGGGCTACCCGTCCCGCGCGCAGAACCTGCGGGTGCTGCCGAATCCGGGAGATTTCCACTGGCGCCGCACCGGCGATACCCACATGTGGGACCCGCAGACCATCGCCAATCTGCAGAACGCCGTGCGCAGCAACAGCGAGGACGCGTACTGGCGATTCGCCGAGCACGTCAATCGCGAGACGACCCGCAACGCCAACCTGCGCGGGTTGCTCACGTTCCGGCCCGGTGCCAACGGCGGCGCCGTGCCCATCGACGAGGTGGAGCCGGAGAGCGCGATCGTCAAACGCTTCGCCACCGGCGCGATGAGCTTCGGCTCTATCAGCGCCGAGGCGCACGAAACCCTGGCGATCGCCATGAACCGTATCGGCGGCAAGTCCAACACCGGAGAAGGTGGTGAGGACCCGGCCCGCTTCCTGCCGCTGCCGAACGGCGACTCCAAGCGCAGCGCCATCAAGCAGGTGGCCAGCGGTCGGTTCGGAGTGACCATCAACTACCTGACCAACGCCGACGAGCTGCAGATCAAGATCATTCAGGGGGCGAAACCCGGCGAGGGCGGCGAGCTGCCCGGCCACAAGGTGGACGACGTCATCGCCAGCATTCGTCATTCAACCCCCGGTGTCGGTCTGATCAGCCCGCCACCGCACCATGACATCTACTCCATCGAGGACATCGCGCAGCTGATCCACGATCTCAAGAACGCGAACCCCAGCGCGCGCATCAGTGTGAAGCTGGGCGCCGAGATCGGCGTGGGAACCGTGGCGGCAGGTGTTACCAAGGCCCGGGCCGACCATCTGGTGATAGCGGGCGACACCGGCGGCACCGGCGCGTCGCCGCTGACCTCGATCAAGCACGCAGGCGTGCCCTGGGAGCTCGGCATCGCCGAGACCCATCAGACCCTGGTGCTCAACAACCTGCGCTCGCGGGTGGTGCTGCAGACCGACGGCCAGATCAAGACCGGCCGGGACGTCGCCATCGCCATTCTGCTCGGCGCCGAAGAGATCGGCTTCGCAACCGCACCCCTCATCGCGCTGGGCTGCATCATGATGCGCAAGTGTCATCTCAACACCTGCCCCGTGGGGATCGCCACCCAGGATCCCGCGCTGCGCAAGAAGTTCGCCGGCGCGCCGGAACATGTCGTGAACTACTTCTTCATGGTGGCAAAAGAGCTGCGCATGATCATGGCCGAGCTCGGTTTCCGCACCCTCAACGAAATGGTTGGACGGGTCGACGCGCTGGACGTGAATGCCGCCGTCGATCACTGGAAGGCGCGCGGTCTGGATCTGTCGACGATTCTCGCTCCTGCACAGGTGCCGCCCGAGTTTCTCGGTTCGTACGCCATTCACAAGCAGGACCACGAGCTCGAAAAGGCGCTCGACAACGAGCTGATCGCGCTCGCCGAGCCGGCCATCAAGCGCGGCGAGAAGGTCTACGACGAGCTGACGATCGTCAATACCAACCGGGTGGTCGGAGGCATGCTGTCCAATCACATCATCCGCGAGGTGGGGCCCGAGATGCTTCCGGCCGACAGCATCCACTTCAAGTTCCACGGCAGCGCCGGGCAGAGCTTCGGCGCCTGGCTGGCGAAGGGCGTCACGCTCGAGGTCGAGGGCGATGCCAACGACTACGTGGGCAAGGGTCTGTCGGGCGGCAGGATCATCATCTATCCGCCGAAGGAGAGCCGCTTCAAGGCCGAGGAGAACATTCTGGTCGGCAACGTGGTGCTGTACGGCGCCACCAGCGGCGAGTGCTACCTGCGCGGCATGGCAGCCGAACGCTTCTGCGTGCGCAACAGCGGCGCCTATGCAGTGGTGGAAGGCGTCGGCGACCACGGCTGCGAGTACATGACGGGCGGGCGCGTGGTGATTCTCGGACGCACCGGTCGCAACTTCGCTGCCGGCATGAGTGGCGGCATCGCCTACGTGTGGGATCCCGAGCGGCGCCTGCCGGAACGCTGCAACATGGAGATGGTGGAACTCGATGCGCTGGACATCGGCGCCGAGATGGATGAGGTGCGCAGCATGATCGAGCGTCATGCCGAGCTGACCGGTTCCACCGTCGCAGGACACATTCTGGAAAACTGGGAGCGCGCGACGCGACAGTTCGTGAAGGTCATGCCCACGGACTACAAGCGCGTGCTGCAGGCCCGGAACGAGGCGGTAAGCGCCGGCTGACGGGCGCCGCCTCAGGAGCTGGAACCACGCAACTGGAACAGCAGGCGGACGCGGTCCGGCCGCCACCTTCACGCGCGCGGTTACCCGTTTCCACCAGAGAGAACGAAGAGAACAAAGATTATGGGTAAGCCCACAGGATTCATGGAATTCGCACGCAACGCAGCGCCCTATCGCGATGCCGAGTCACGCCTGCTCGATTTCCAGGAAATCTATACGGAGCACGACGAGCAGCGCCTGACCACCCAGGGCGCCCGCTGCATGGACTGCGGCGTACCCTTCTGCCAGTCCGAAGACGGCTGTCCGATTCACAATCTCATTCCGGAATGGAACGATCTGGTATACCGGGGCCGCTGGCGCGAAGCACTGGACCGCCTGCACAAGACCAACAATTTCCCCGAGTTTACCGGCCGCGTCTGCCCCGCGCCCTGCGAAGGCTCCTGCGTGCTCGGCATCACCGATCCGCCGGTGACGATCAAGAACATCGAAATGGCCATCATCGACCGCGGCTTCGCGGAGGGCTGGGTAGTACCCTGCCCCCCGGCCGAACGCACGGGCAGGCGCGTCGCGGTGGTGGGGTCCGGCCCGGCGGGACTTGCGGCCGCCGATCAGCTGAACAAGGCCGGCCATAGCGTCACCGTGTTCGAGCGCGCCGACCGCATCGGCGGCCTGCTGATGTACGGCATTCCCAACATGAAGCTCGAGAAGCGCGGCGTGGTGCAGCGCCGCGTCGACCTGCTGCGGGACGAAGGTATCGAGTTCGTAACCGGCGCAAGCATCGGCGACGGCAGCGCCGGAACCATGGATGCCGCCGCGCTGGCGCGGGAGTTCGACGCGTTGCTGCTCGCAACCGGGGCGACGGTTCCGCGCAATCTGCCCATCCCGGGCCGCGATCTGAAGGGCATCCACTTCGCGATGGAGTTTCTCACCGGCAACACGCGCAGCCTGCTCGACTCCAATCATGTCGATGGCGCGTACATCTCCGCCAAGGACAAGCACGTGGTGGTGATCGGTGGCGGCGACACCGGCACGGACTGCATCGGCACGTCGCTGCGCCACGGCTGCCAGAGCCTGGTGAACTTCGAGCTGTTCCCGCGCCCGCCGGCCGGACGCGCGCCGGACAATCCCTGGCCGACCTGGCCGCGGATCTTCCGCACCGACTACGGTCACGAGGAAGCGACCCGCAAGTTCGGCGACGACCCGCGTGTGTACAGCATCTCCTCCACCGAGTTCGTCGACAACGGCAACGGCCACGTGCGTGCGATCCGCACCGTGGACGTCGAGTTCAAGAACGGCAAGTTCGAGAACGTTCCCGGCAGCGAGCGCGAATGGCCCGCCGACCTGGTACTGCTGGCCATGGGCTTCCTCGGCCCGGAGCACGCCGTTTCCGATCGTCTCGGCGTCACCTACGATCCGCGCTCCAACTACCAGGCCGAATACGGCGCCTACCGCACCAACGTCGACAAGGTGTTCGCCGCAGGCGACTGCCGGCGCGGCCAGAGCCTGGTGGTTCGGGCGATCAACGAGGGGCGTGAGGCGGCCCGCGAGATCGATCGGTTCCTGATGGGATCTACGCAGCTCCCCTGAGAAACAGCGGAACCTGAGCCGCGTTTCCAAACGGGAGTTCCGCTGGCGTTTGCCGGCGGGGTGGGGTCAGGGGTCTGGCGGGCCTCGGGCAGCGCCTCCGGCGTGCCCTCGCTTGGCGCCTTGCCGCTGCGCGTCAATCCGCCGCACTCGGCTGCCCTACACGGCCCCTCAGACCCCTGCCCCCACCCCGCCGGCAAGCGTCGATCCGAGATCCGGGGAACGAGCGCAGATCAGCTTCCAAGAAGCCAGCCGGTGCGTTGATCAGCCAGTGGCTGGGAGTGCGTCCAGCCCGCGCGATCCCGAGACTCGGGATCGCGCGGGTCGCACAGCGACCCGCGACGACCAGGCTTGCAAGCGAGTTCCGGTTTCTCCCGCCCGGGCTAGGAACGGTGCAAGGCGGTGGGGCGGGGTGTCGTTTCCGGTGCGTTTGAGGGCAGCCGAGCGGCAGCGGGCTGACGCGCAGCGGCAGAGCGCAGAGCGAGGGCACGCCGGAGGCGCTGCCCGGGGCGCCGGCAACGACACCCCGCCCCGCCGCCGACGACCCCGACCAACCCACAGATCGCGAAGTCCGCTGCGCCCGAAGGCTCAGGTCTTATGCGAACCGCCGAAGCTCCCGCCGCGCGATCACCATCTTGTGCGCCTCGTCAGGGCCATCGGCGATGCGCAGCGCCCGGCCATTGCGCCACATGGCGGCGATGGGCGTGTCGTCGGAAACGCCGAGGGCACCCAGGCACTGAATGGCGCGGTCGAGCACCGTCATCATCATGTTGGGCACCACCACCTTCACCATGGACAGCTCGGTGCGGGCCTCCTTCTTGCCGGCGGTGTCCATCTTCCATGCCGCGTATTGGGTCAGCAGCCGGGCCTGGTCTATCTCCATGCGCGAGGTGGCGATCCAGTCCTGCACGATCTGCTTGTCACGCAGCTTCACGCCCGCGATATCGCGCTCGTTGGCGTGCCGGCACATGATCTCGAAGCCCCGCTCCGCCATGCCGATGGCCCGCATGCAGTGGTGAATGCGCCCCGGGCCGAGCCGTGCCTGGGCGATGGCGAACCCTGCGTTTACCGGTCCCAGCACGTTCTCGGCAGGAACGCGGCAGTTGTTGTACTGAATCTCGCAGTGGCCGCCGCCGCGCGTATGCCCCATCACGGAAACCGGGCGGACGATGTTGAATCCGGGCGCGTCCGTGGGCACGAGGATCATGGAGGCGCGCTCGTGCGGCGCGCCCTTCGGGTTCGTTACCACCATGGCGATGGCGAATGCGGCGCCGATGGCACCGCTGGTGAACCACTTGTGACCGTTGATGACCCACTCGTCGCCGTCGCGCTCCGCCAGCGTCCGCAGCCCGGTGGGATCGGCACCGGAGACGTCCGGCTCGGTCATGGAGAAACAGGATCGGATCTCGCCTTCGAGGAGCGGTTTCAGCCAGCGCTCCTTCTGCGCCTCGGTACCGAACTCCGCCAGGATCTCTATGTTGCCCGTGTCGGGCGCCTGGCAGTTGAACACCCGCGGCGCAATGGCCGAGCGTCCCATGTGCTCACAGAGCACGCTGTAGTCGTGGTTCGACAGCCCCGCCCCGTATTCCTTGTCAGGCAGGAACAGATTCCACAGGCCCAGTTCCTTGGCCTGCTTGCGCAGCTCCTTCATCACCGGCGGATCTTCGCCGTTGGGGGTCGTGGCCGACTCTTCGGCGTAGCGCTTCTCCGCGGGAATGATCTTCTCGTTGAGCATCCGGACCACCTGATCCTCGACGATGCGCGCTTCTTCCGAGATTCCGAATTCCATGACTTCCCCTCTGCGTTGCCTGAACGAAAAGGGAAAACTAGAACGTGTTTCAGCCCAGGGCTATGCGGGTATCCACCTAGGACTGCGCGGCGGGGCCGTCAGCGCTCCGGCTACTGGCGCTGCAGGGTGCGCGCGGCATCCTGTACCTGCGCGAAGGTACGGATCCAGGGCGTGATGCGGCCTACCGTCGCCGGCAGGGTGCGGGACGCCTGCTCGGCCGCCGCCCGATCGGCGAAGCTGCCGTAGATCACCACGTGCAGAATGCGCCCGTCGCGCTGCAGCTGATACACGGCGAACCGGGCCGGATCCGGCTGCCGGGCCACAAACGCGGCCGCACGTTCAGCGGTGGACAGGGTCACCAGCTGCAGTGTGTACGCGGCTGCCGGTTGCGCGAGAATCCAGTCCGTTCCGAGTGCTCCGGCAGGCGGCGCAGGTGCAGCGGGCGGCGCCGCTGCGCCCCCGGTTGCAGTGACCTCCGGCGCGCCCTCTGCGGATGATTTCTCATCCGCGGCTCGCGGCTCCACCGCGTCGTTCTCGGGCGCTGCCACCTCCGCGGCAGGTGGTGCAGCGGCTACCGGTTGCTGCCCACCGGCGCTGGCATCCGCGCCTGCCTGGGCGTGGACCTGCGCCTCGGTCGGCTGCACCACCCCGGACCCGGCAGGTCGCTCGCGCACATCGGCCATGCCGTCCGCCTCCGCAGATTCCTCGCCTGCCGGCAATGCTTCCTGCGCCGTGCCCGCTGCCGGCCCGGCTACCTCATCGAGCGCGGTCCGGCGAGCCTGGTCGGCCGCCTGCCCGGCACCCTCTTCGGCACCCGTGTCCTCCGGCGTCGGCACGCTCAGTGCGACCACCTCGGTCTCGAGCGGATCCGGCTCGCCCGGCTGCAGCAGCAGCCAGGCGATTCCGATGAGCAGGACCAGCACCACCACCAGCGCCCGGTGCACGGCCGGAAAGCGGCCGCGTTCCCGAACCAGCTCGCCGGATTGCAGTCTGGCCATGAGCACGTTGGCCATCTGGTTGATGCGTCCGGGCAGGCCTTCGGAGAGCCGGGCGATGTCACGGATCTGCTGGTCCGTGAAGGGTACCCGGCCGCGGTAATTGACCTGGCGGAAGCGCCACTCCAGGTACGCGCGCACCTCGGCCGGGTCGAAGCCCGCCAGCCGCATCTCGTGCCAGCCGACGTTGAGCGCACCGGCAGCCCGGTCGACGCCGCTCACGACGCCGATCTCCGCAAACAGCACCATGCGGATGGCGCAGCGCCCGGCCAGCTGCAGCAGCTGCACCAGGGCCTGGCCGTCCAGCAGCTCCGCATCGTCGATCAGAACCACGCAGAAGCGGTCCGCGGCCTGCTGCTCGTCCACGTGCGCGGCGATCACGTCCGCGAGCAGCTGCGTGCCGGCATCGCCGGGCACGGCGAGCCCGTAACCCTGGGCGATGGCCGCGAGCACTTCGCGGCGGCCGTTCACCAGCGTCGCGTTGATGCGCGCGGCCTTGGCGCGCGGCTCGAGCGTCCGCGACAGCTCGCGGAACAGCACCGATTTGCCCACGTTCCGGGGCCCGGTGACCAGCAGCACCCGACGCGACCACTGCGACAGGTGCCGCAACTGCTCCAGGCAGCTGCGCCGGTTGCCGCCTTCGTAGAATGCATCCAGCGGAGTGACGAACGGATTGATCCCTGCGCCCGTCGGCGGCGCGCTGGCGGCATTGTGTCGTTCCGACGGTTCAGCCATCGCACAGCCGCGCGCCCGCGCGCAGCGTCTCCCGCAACAGCACCTCGTCGATGTCCTCGGTGACCAGCACGCGGCCGATGGCCTCGGCCAGCACCAGGCGCAGCCTGCCGGTCACGACCTTCTTGTCCATGCCCATGGCGTCGAGCATGGCGTCAGTATCGAGTGCCGGCGGCAGCACCGGCAGGTGCAACGCCTCCAGCAGCGTCCTCACGCGGCGTGCGTCGCCACGGCCGAGCAGCCCCTGCCGGGCCGACAGATCCGCGGCCATCACCATGCCCACGGCAACCGCCTCGCCGTGCAGGTAGCGCTGGTACCCGGTGAGCGTCTCGATGGCATGACCGAAGGTGTGCCCGAAGTTGAGAATGGCGCGCAGGTCCGATTCCCGCTCGTCTGCGGCTACCACCTCCGCCTTGATCTCGCAGGACCTGCGTACCGCCTGTGTCAGCGCCGCGTCGTCGCGCCCGACCAGTGCGTTCGCCTGAGTGACCAGCCAGTCAAAAAACGCAGCGTCGCGGATCACGCCGTACTTGACCACCTCCGCAAGCCCGGCGCCGAACTCCCGCTCCGGCAGGGTGTCGAGCACGCCGATGTCCGCGAGCACGCAGCGCGGCTGGTAGAAGGCACCGATCATGTTCTTGCCGCGGGGATGGTTCACCGCCGTCTTGCCGCCGACCGAAGAGTCGACCTGCGCGAGCAGCGTGGTCGGAACCTGTATGAAGCGCACCCCGCGCTGGAAGGTGGCCGCGACGAACCCGGCCAGATCGCCCACGACCCCGCCGCCCAGCGCGATTACCGTGGTGCTGCGGTTGTGGCGTCGCTCCAGCAGAAAATCCATTACCGCTGCGTACTGATGGAGGGTCTTGAAGCGCTCGCCATCGGGCAGCTCGAAGGTGTCTACCTGGCCGACATCGGCGAGCGCGGCAAGCAGACGCGGGAGGTACAGCGGCGCGACGGTTTCGTTCGTGATCACGGCCACCTGCCGGCCACCCAGGTGCGGTCGCAGGAGATCACCGCGATCGAGCAGTCCACGGCCGATGTGTATGGGATAGCTGCGGTCCCCGAGCGCGACGTCTATGGTCTGAATGTCGTGCATCTGCTGGCTCAAATCCGACCGTCCTCGCGCAGGCGCTCGACGATCTGAGTTGCCAGTGCTTTCGGGCCCTTGCGATCGGTAACGAAGGTGTAGTCGGCGATTTCCTCGTACAGGGGCCCGCGCTCACGCTGCAGACGTTCCAGAATGGCGCGCGGCGCGCCCTGTGCCAGCAGAGGCCGTTTGCGATCGCGGCGGGTGCGTTCCACCAGCCGATCCAGGGGACTGTCCAGCAGCACCACGACGCCGCGCGATGCCAGCCTGGTCCGGTTCTCCGGGCGCAGCACCGCGCCGCCACCGGTGGCGAGCACGATGCCTTCCTTCTGCGTCAGCTCGTCGAGCACCGCTTCTTCGCGGTCGCGGAAGCCCTGCTCGCCCTCGACGTCGAAGATCCAGGCCACCGGCGCGCCCGAGCGTTCCTCGATGACGTGGTCGGAATCAAAAAACTCGAAGTCGAGCTGATCGGCCAGCAGCCGGCCGACGGTGCTCTTGCCCACCGCCATCAGACCGACCAGGAAAATGTTCGCTCTACCCATAAAAAAACGGCGCCGTCATGGCGCCGTCTAGTGTAGAGGATTCCCGCTCAGCGAGTCAGGGTATCCTGCAGGATCCTCGGCGTGATGAAGATCAGCAGCTCCTGCTTGTCGTCCTTCTCCACCTTGCGGCGGAACAGGCTGCCCACATAAGGCAGGTCGCCCAGGAACGGCGTCTTGGTGGTCGAGATGTTGCGGTCGGTCTGGAAGATGCCGCCGAGCACCACGGTCTGACCGTTGTCCACCAGCACCTGCGTTTCGATCTCGTTGGTATCGATGGACGGCACGCCGTTGAACACCGCCCCTACCGTATCCTGCTTGACGTTCAGCTGCATGATGATGCGGTCGTCCGGCGTGATCTGCGGAGTCACCTCCAGCGCCAGCACGGCGTCCTTGAACGAGGTGGACGTGGCGCCGCTGGACGAGGCTTCCTGGTAGGGAATCTCGGTACCGGACTCGATCAGCGCCGTGGCCTTGTCGGCCGTGATCACTTTCGGCCGTGCCACAACTTCGGCATGACCATCAGCCGCCAGGGCGGAGATCTCGAGGTCCAGCAGATAGGTGGAGCCGGTGAAGCCGATGCCGAAGCTGGTTGCACCCGGACCGGATACGCCCAGGTCGACCACCAGCCCGTCAGGGTAGGTGATGTCGCCCGATCCGGTTACCGCCACGTTCTGCAGCTCCGTGAGCGTGTTCAGCGAGCCGCCGGCCTTGGAAACCCCGCCACCGTACATGTGATCGAGCGCGCCGCCGCCCCAGCGAATGCCCAGCTCCTCGGAGAAGTTGGCGCTGGCGGTGACGATGCGGGCTTCGATCAGCACCTGGCGCACCGGAATGTCCAGCTGAGCGATGACGCGGCGGAACTCTTCGAGCTTCTCCGCCGTATCGGTGAGGATGATCGAGTTGGTGCGCTCGTCGACGATCACACTGCCGCGCTCGGAGTGCAGCGACTTGCCGCCTTCATCGCCACTGCCGCTGAAAAGCGCCGCCAGTTCCGTGGCGCTGGCGTAGCGGACCTGAATGAATTCGGTGCGCAGCGGCGCCAGCTCCGAGATCTGCTTCTGGTTTTCGAGCTCGAGCTTCTCGCGCGCGGCGATCTCTGCTGCCGGGGCCACCAGCAGCACGTTGCCCACCTGACGCTGATCCAGACCCTTGGTCTTGAGGATGAGCTCGAGCGCCTGATCCCAGGGCACGTTCTTCAGACGCAGGGTGATGCGCCCGCTCACCGTGTCGCTGGCAACCAGGTTGAGATCGGTGAAGTCGGCAATCAGCTGCAGCACCGAGCGCACCTCGATGTCCTGGAAGTTGAGCGAGAGCTTCTCGCCCGTGTACTTGAAGACGTCGCCGCGCTTCTCCTTCTCTTCCTCGGTGACGGGCGTGACGTCGATGGACAGCGTGTTGTCCGCCTGATATGCCAGATAGTCGTAGTTGCCGGTGGCGTCGATGGTCAGCATCGCGTGCGGACCTTCCTGCAGCGCGTCGACCACCTGCACCGGGGTAGCGAAGTCGGTGACGTCGAGACGCCGGCGCAGGTCCACGGGCAGCTCGGTGTTGCGCACCTCGACCTTGATCTTGCCGCCGTCCATGGCGACGCTCACGGGCGCCTTGGGGTTCGACAGCTTGACGATGATCCGGCCTTCACCCTGCTTGCCGCGACGGAAGTCCACGCCGGTGATGGTGGAACCGGTGACCGCACGCTCGCGCGGCGAGGTGTCGTCGGCGCTCACGAATTCCTGCGGTGCAGGCATGCCGGAGGCGCCGTCGGCACCGACCAGCAGGTAGAGGGTGTTGCCCTGGATCTCGGTCTCGTAGCCGACCAGCCGGGTCAGATTGACGATCGCCCGGGTACGGTCCTTGGTGGAGATGACCGATACCCGCCGTGCGTTGCCGATGCCCAGGTCGTGATGCTTTTCCGTCAGCGCGCTTTCCACGCCCGGCATGTCCAGCACGATGCGCGCCGGCTCTTCGATGGTGTAGCCGGTGGGCTGCGGCGGCGGGCCGTCGAAGCGCATGCGGATCTCGGTTCTGTCACCGGGGAGCGACGAGAACTCGATGGCCTCGATGGTGGCTGCCCTGGCCGGAGCTGCCGCTATCGTCAGCAGCAGCACCAGCAGACCCGCGAACCGGTATGCCGGATTCGCCCCTCCCTGGTAAGGCCGCTTGGTCAAGTTCAGCATGATCATCATCCTCTATCTCCACCACCCAGGGAAACGGTTCGGATCCGTTCGACCCAACTGTCTGTGCCGTCCGAGACGATCTCCCTGAGCTCGATCGACCCTTCTTCGATTTTCTGAATCTGCCCGAAGTCCGTGCCCATGTAGTCGCCGACCTGGACACGATGCACGCCGCCGTCACCATCCTGGATCAGAGCGAACATCTGCTGCTCCCGCGACAACGTGCCGACCATGGACAGGCTCGCGATCGGATACTGCTCCAGGTACTGCTTGGCGCGGTTCAGATCCGGCTTCACCTTGGGCGCGCTCGGGTCCAGGTTGCGCCGCTTGATCACCACGGGTGGGGAGAACGGGCTGCGCAGGTTCGACGCCTCGTACGCGAACGCCGTGAAGCTCGCCGGCGGCGGCAGCGGCTCGATGCGGCCCTTCGGACGCGCGTTCACCTCATCCATGAAAGCACGCAGATCGGCGAAATCGTTGCCGCCCGAGCAGCCGAAAAGCGTCGCGGACAGCAGCACCAGCCAGGCGCCTGTTGTGTTAAACCGCATCACTCAGCCTCATCATCCAGATACCGGTAGGTCTTCGCCACGATGGACATCTTCAGCACATCGGGAGAACCCTGCGGCTCGATCTTGAAGTCGTGCAGCGTGACGATCCGGGACAGATTGGCCACGCCGCTGACGAACGCACCGATCTTGTGGAAGCTGCCCTCCACCACGATGTCGATGGGCAGCTCGACGTAGAACTCGGTCTTGCGCTCCGGCTGCAGATCGATGCTCTCGATGGTGAGCTCCTGGTCGAGCGCGGTACGCGTGATGTCCTCGAGCAGGCCCGGCACCTCGGTGTCGCTGGGCAGCTGCCGCAGGAGCGCGCCGAACATCCGCTCCATCTCTTCCTTCTGAGCCCGATAGGCATCGAGGTTGGCCGCCTGGAAGCTCTTCTTTTCGTAGTCCTGACGCAGATCCAGTTCCTTGGCCTGCGCGCGCTGCAGCGTGCTCTGCTTGTCGGTCAGGTACGCGTAGTAGCCGCCGCCGAGCACGAGCGCGAACAGCAGAACCATGATGATGACCTTGACCGGCGACGGCCACGAGCCGATGTTGTTGACGTCGAGGTCGCCGAGGTCGAAGTTCTGCAGCTGCTGGAGGGTATCCTGCAATGCCATGATTATTCGCCCTCCTCGGTATCCGTATCACCCTCGCCTTTCGGCCGGGTCTGCACGAAGGTCAGGCTGAAGTTGCTGGCCAGACGCCCGTAGTCGGGGTTCTCGGGATCTTCCTTGATGCTCTTGAGATTCGGCTGCGCGAACCACTCGGAGTTGTCGATGTTGCGCATCAGCGACGAGATGCGGTTGTTGGACTCGGCTGCACCTTCCAGGGACAGGGTCTTGCCCTGCATCTGCAGCTTTTCGAAGTGCGCGCCATCGGGCAGCGTCCGCACCAGCTGATCGAAGATGTGCACGATCACCGGCCGGTTGCCCTGCAGTTCCTGAATGACCCGCATGCGCGCGAGCAGCTCTTCGCGCTGCTTGCGCAGCTGGCTGATCTCGGCGATCTTCTGGTCGAGCACGCTGATCTGGTCCTCCAGAAACTTGTTGCGCGCGTTCTGCTGTTCGATGTTGCTGTCGAGATACCAGCCGGCTCCGACCACCAGCACGATTCCCACCACCAGCACGGCGCCGAGATTGACGAAAAACTGTTTCTTCCTGCGCTCGCGTTCCCACTCACGCCACGGTAACAGGTTGATCCGCGCCATCAGTCGAAGCTCCTCATCGCCAGGCCGCAGGCGATCATCATCGCCGGCGCATCGTTAGCGAGTGCGTCCGCGTCCACCTTGCTGGACAGGGACATGTCGACGAACGGGTTGGCGATGATCGTCGGCGTGCCCAGCTTGTTCTCGATCATCTCGGCAAGGCCGTCGATGGATGCCGTGCCGCCGGCAAGAACGATGTAATCCACGTCGTCGTACTGACTGGACGAGAAGAAGAACTGCAGCGATCGAGTCACCTGCTGCAGCACGGCCTCCTTGAACGGCTGCAGAACCTCTTCCTCGTAATCGTCGGGCAGGCCGCCCTGTTTCTTGGCCAGCCCCGCCTCCTCGAAGGACAGGCTGTAGCGGCGCTGGATCTCTTCGGTGAGCTGCTTGCCGCCGAACAGCTGCTCGCGGGTATAGATCGAGCGCTCGTCGGCGAGCACGGACAGCGTGGTCATGGTGGCGCCGATGTCGATGATGGCCACCACCAGATCCTCGGAGTTGGAGCCCAGCTGAGGCTTCAGCAGCTCGAAGGCGCGCTTCATGGCGTGCGCCTCGATATCGACCACGGCTGGCTTCAGCCCGCCGAGCTGCAGCGCGGCCTCGCGCATCTCGACGTTCTCCTTGCGGCACGCCGCGAGCAGCACTTCCACCTGCTCGGGGTTGCGCTCGGACAGGCCCTGAACCTCGAAGTCGATCGCCACCTCGTCCAGCGGGTAGGGGATGTACTGGTCCGCCTCCACCGTGATCTGATTTTCCATTTCGTCGTCGGAGAGCGAGGCGTCCATCTCGATGGTTTTGGTGATCACCGCGGAACCGGCCACCGCGACCGCCGCTCCGCGCGACGAGCACTTCGAGCGGCTCACCACGCGCTTGATCGCTTCACCTACGCCCTCGACATCGCTTATATTCTTTTCCACCACCGCGTTCGGCGGCAGTGGCTCAACGGCATAGGCCTCGACCCGATAGCGCCCGCCGTTGTTCGAAAGCTCGAGGAGTTTCACGGACGTGGAGCTGATGTCCAGTCCGAGGAGCGTATTGGGCTTTTTGTTAAACAGGCCTGCCACGGTCAAATTTCCTTATAAGCGCGGGCACTTACGTCCTTTTCATGCGATTCAGCATTAAATACCAGCGTTCCAGAGTTAGCAATCACTTCGCTGCCGTCCCTTTGAGCACATGACACCCGGATCCAAACAGATCTTGGCCCGTATTATGTGGCTCGCCCTGGCGGGCGTATGTGCCGCAGTGCTCAGTCTCGCGGGCATCTACCTGTACCTCGATCCGCAGATTCCAAAAGCTGAGACATACCGCCAGGTTCGGCTCGAGACTCCACTGAGAGTCTATACAGCGGATCGGAAACTGGTGGCCGAATTCGGAGAACGCCGTCTCATACCCATTACTCTAGACCAAGTTCCGCCCCTGTTCGTGCGCGCGCTCCTCGATACCGAAGACAAGCGCTTCTACGAGCACAGCGGTGTGGACCTGATCACGCTGTCGACCGCCGCGCTGGAGCTGGTGCTCAACATGGGCGAGATCAGCCGCGGCGGTTCCACCATCACCATGCAGCTGCCGCGCAACCTGGGCACCTTCTCGCTGGATCAGATCTTCATCCGCAAGTTCAAGGAGATCCTGCTGGCGCTGAAGATCGAGCGCGAACTCAGCAAAGACGAGATTCTCGAGCTCTACATCAACGCCGTGCCCTTCGGCAAACGCGCCTACGGCGCCCAGGCGGCCGCTCTGACCTACTACGGCAAGCCGCTCGCCGAGCTCAACCTGGCGCAGATCGCCATGCTCGCCGGAATTCCCCAGGCGCCCAGCGCGGGCAACCCGATCAACGGTCCGGCCCGGGCTCTGCGCCGCCGCAACCTGGTGCTCAGCCGCATGCTGGAGCAGAAGTCCATCACCCCCGAGCAGTATCAGGAAGCGGTAGAAGCGCCCATCACTGCGCGCGTGTACCAGCGCGAGCTGGACGTTGCCGCCCCGTACCCGGCGGAGTGGGTGCGCCAGCAGCTGCTGCCGAGGTTCCCCGATCTGTACAGCGGCGGCTACGAGGTGATCACCACGCTGCAGGCAGACCTGCAGCGTGCCGCCGTAGACGCCGTGCGCCACGGGCTTCTGGAATACGACCGGCGCCACGGCTACCGCGGTCCCGAGGCGCGCCTGGGCGAGGCCGAACGCGACGCGTATCTGGCGGCGCTGCGCGACGCGCCCCTGGTGCGGGACATGCCGGCCGCGGTGGTCACCGCAGTGGCGGACGATCACGCCCTGGCGCTGCTCGACGATGGCAGCGAAGTGCGCCTGGATGCCGACGCCTTCGGCTGGGCGCGACCCTACATCGACGTCGACACGCGCGGGCAGAGGCCACGGGGGCCCGCGGACGTGGTGGCCGTGGGCGATCTGATCCGCCTTCGCCAGGATCCCGCTACCGACACGAGCGAAGCGCGCTGGCAGTTGACCCAGGTGCCCGAGATTCAGGGGGCTCTGGTGTCCCTCGACCCCCAGAACGGCGCGATCAAGGCGCTGGTGGGGGGCTTCGACTTCGGCGTCAACCAGTACAACCATGCCCTGCAGGCCGCACGTCAGCCGGGATCCGGCTTCAAACCGTTCGTCTACGCCGCGGCGCTGCAGCACGGCGTGACGCCGGCAAGCATCTACATGGATGCGCCGCTGGTGTTCGAGGATCAGAACCTGGAGTCGGAGTACCGGCCCGACAACGACAACAACCGCTACAACGGGCCTACCCGGTTGCGCGAGGCGCTGTTCCGCTCGATCAATCTGGTATCGATGCGCGTGCTGCTGGACGTGGGCGCCGGCGAAGTGCTCGACTACGTGGGCGGCCTGGGCTTCGACACCTCGAGCTTCCCGCGCAACACCCAGCTCGCCATCGGCGGCGGCACCATGGCCGTCACCCCCATCGACATGGCCCGGGCCTATGCCCTGTTCGCCAACGGCGGCTGGCTGATCGAGCCGCACGTCGTCGACGAGGTGCTGGACCTGTCCGGAGAGAGCGTCTACAAGGCCCGCTACCCGCAGATCTGCGAAACCTGCACGGATTCGGCCGCGCCGAACCAGGGCGTGCCCCGGCCCATAGAGGCGGCCGCGGACGAGGCGCCAGGCGCCGACGAGCCCGGCACCCTCGAAGCCCTGCTGGCCGAAAGCGACGCACAGCCGGCGGCGGACCCTGCAGCCGCCGCGGCGGACGTCACGGACGTGGATGCGCCCGGGGGCGACGCCGGAGCCAGCGACGCCGACACGACGGAGGCAGAACCCATCCTGCTGGCTCCCCGGGTCATGGACCAGCGCATCGCCTACATCATGAACAGCATGCTGCAGGACGTGATCCGCCGCGGCACCGGACGCCGTGCGCGCAGCCTGGAGCGCAGCGATCTGGCCGGCAAGACCGGCACCACCAACGACGCTGCGGATACCTGGTTCAACGGCTACAACCGCGACCTGGTGACCACGGTGTGGGTGGGATTCCCCAATCACGACCCCCTGGGATCGCGCGAGTACGGTTCCAACACGCCCCTGCCGATCTGGATCGAGTACATGAAGACGGCACTCGCCGGGCAGGACCAGAAGCCCATGCCGCAACCGGCCGGCGTGGTGACCATGCGCATCGACCCCGCCACCGGGCAACCCGCGGGACCGCAGCAGCAGGACGCCATCTTCGAGTACTTCCTCGCCGAGCACGTGCCCGAGGTCGCGCCCGCGACGCGCCTGGAACCGGCGGATTCCGAAGCCGAAGAGGTCAAGCCGGTGGATATCTTCTAGCCGACGCGGACCTGTGCCGATGCGTCGGCGGCGGCTGGAGCGAGGCTGCCGCCCTACTGAACGATCTTGATGTAGTCGCCCGCGCGCGGCTCGCCCACCGGATGCTGGCCGTTGATCAAGCGCAGGGTCTCTTCGGCGTAGGACTTGATGGAGGAGCGCTGCGCGAGCTCGGCATAGGTGTCCCCGGGCCTGGCCACGATCACCTTGATACGCTGGTTGTTGGCCACTTTCAGATCGTCAGCGGTCATGGCACGGAACGAATTCAGCGTCTCCCGCCACTGCGGATCGAACGCGGTCACGTCCCCGATGGGACCCACCTCGCCGCGGAACAGATACACGCTGTTGTCCTTGTAGATCACGGCGATGCGTCGGTCCTGGGCATTGCCGCTGGCCACCGCCACCTTGCCTACGAACGCGGGGTAACCGTTGATCTCGGTGAGCTCGCCCTCGCTGACGTCGTCGCGCTTGAGCGTTTTGGTGATGAACTCCTGCGGGTTCTGCTTTTCGCTCGCCTGGTTCAGACGCTGTACCGAGATGAACGAATGCTGGGCGCCGGCCCGATCGCGCCCCACCACTTCCGCAGGCGTGTTGGTCACGTCCCAGCCGGCCGGAAAATCGATCACAACGCGCAGCGCGCTGTGATAGTAGGTGTGATCCTTGATCAGCCCGGTGGCCGCTTCGTCGCCGAACACCAGGCCGTCCACCATCTCCCAGAAGTCACGCTCGGGCTCGCGCAGCTGGTCGGGAAACAGATGCTGGGACTGCTGCACCGCCTCGTGCAGCCGTTTGTCGTTGTTCGGGTGCGTGGAAAACAGCCCATGGTAGGCCACCGGCTGCTTCTGCACGTTCTTGGCAAACAGCTGCTGGTCCTTGAGCACGTGCAGCACGTCGATCATGGCCAGCGGGTTGTAGCCCGATTTGGCCAGCACCTCGCCACCGAACTGGTCCGATTCCAGCTCGAACTCACGGCCGTAGCCCGATGCCATGGTGGCGGCGGCCGTGCTGCTGAGATCGGCAATGGCGCCGGTGCCGGTAAGCACGGCGCCGACGAAGCCCGCGATGTCGCCCCAGCGTCGCACCGAATTGCTGCGCGCCGCATGATGTTTGACTACGTGGCCGATCTCATGGCCGATGACGCCGGCCAGCTCGTCCTCGGAGCGCAGGTAGGCAATCAGACCGCGATTGACGAACACGTAGCCGTCGGGCAACGCCATGGCGTTCACCGCCGAGTTGTCGAGCACGTAGAAGTAGTACTTGTCGCCGGCATCCGGGCTTTGGGCGAGCAGCCGCTGACCCACTTCGGTGACGTAGTCCTGCCAGGCCTGATCCGGGTAGATCTGCTCCTTTTCGACGAACTCGCGATACAGCTTCTCGCCGGGTCCGGCCGCGTGCCCGTAGCCCGTAAGCAGCAGCAGCGCGAGCCACACGGGCGCCAGATGTCGCGGCCGGCAGCGCGCTCGCGGAGCTGCGGCACGCCGCGGCCCGGCCGATCGCGGTCCGGCCGATCGCGGTCCGGCCAGGCGGGACCTGCCCGAAGCTGCTGCAATGCTGGTGTTGTCAGATCGGCGTGACGCCATGGGTCCATGCCCCCTGCCGGTCGGATCAGGGTACTGTCGCACCCGCAGAACCGCCATCATGCCGATCGCAGCGGGGTCGTGTGCCCTTTGTCTGCAGGGTTAGACAGGGCAGATTGGCAGGGTTCCGAATGTGCAGAAGCGCGCCGCGGCGCGCACCACCCGCCGCGCTGCACCCGGACGGGACGACGTTCAGCCGCCCAGGGTACGGTTGCCGAACCGGCGGCGGAAGCGCTCGACGCGGCCGCCCGAGTCCATGATCTTCTGCTTGCCGGTGTAGAAGGGGTGGCAGGCCGAGCAGACGTCGAGGTGTATGTCCTCGCCCAGGGTGGACCGGGTCTCGATGACGTTGCCGCAGCTGCAGTGCGCCTTGATCTTTGAGTATTCCGGGTGAATGTCTGCTTTCATGATGCCGGCCACGGTCGCCTTGACAGAGGCCGCGAATTCTAGACACATGCCGGAACGAAGGCAAGGCCAGGCAGGACGCGCGGCAGCCTGACCGGCGAGCCGATAGAATGCGCCGTTCGCCCTTGCCCCGGAGCCCGTTTGACCAGTAAAGACCCGCAATGCCAGCAGCACGACCTGCACGCTGCAGCAGCCACAGGCGCGGCGCGGGGCCCGGTGGTACGCGTTGCGGTCCCGAAGCCGCTGCATCAGCTGTACGACTACGCCGTTCCGCCCGGCATGCGGCTGCCGGTTCCGGGCGCACGCGTGCGCGTGCCGTTCGGCCGCCAGACGCTCACCGCCATCTGCGTGGACGCAGCGCCTGTCGATCCCCATGATCAGCCCCGAGCGGTGCTTGCGGTGCTGGACGACGACAACGTGCTCGGCGAGGAACTGCTGGCCCTGGGCGTCTGGCTGGCCGACTACTACCAGCATCCGCTCGGGGAGGTGCTGGCTACGCTCCTGCCGGTGGAGGCCCGGCGCGGCACGGCGCTGCAGCCGCCGACCCGGCGCGGCTGGCGGCTCAACGAGCCGCTGCCAGTGCCGGGGCGAGCGCCGCGCCAGCAGGCGCTGCTCGAGCACCTGCGTGCGCAGGGAGGCCGCGCGAGCGCGGATGCGCTGCGCGAGGCAGGTTTCAGCAACGCCGTGATCCGCGCCGCCGCCGCGCGCGGTGCCATCACCCGCGAGGCACTCCCGCTGGAGGCCGATACGGCGGCCGGCCAGTCCGGCGCTGCCGCGGGCGCGCGCGAAGGTGACCGCCCGACGCTCAACCCGGCGCAGGCACGGGCGCTCGCCACCCTCGAGCAGGGGCTCGGATCGTTCGTACCCACGCTGCTCGACGGGGTCACCGGCAGCGGCAAGACCGAGGTTTATCTGCGTCTCATAGAGACCGTGCGCCGGCGCGGCCAGCAGGTGCTGGTGCTGGTTCCGGAAATCGCCCTGACCCCGCAGACGCTGGAGCGATTCCGGAGCCGTTTCGACCGCGCCGATACGCTGCACTCCAACATGACCGACCAGCAACGTCTGCAGGTGTGGCTGGGTTGCCGGAGCGGCGGCACGGGCATACTCGTGGGCACCCGTTCCGCCGTGCTGACGCCGTTCGCCCGGCTCGGGCTGATCGTGGTAGACGAAGAGCACGACGGCTCCTTCAAGCAGCAGGACGGTCTGCGCTACTCGGCCCGGGATGTGGCGGTCAAGCGCGCCCAGACGCTGGGCATCCCGCTGCTGCTGGGAAGCGCGACGCCGTCGTTCGAATCGCTGCACAACGCCCGCAGCGGACGCTACCGCCACCTGGCGTTGCCCGAGCGCGCCGGCGGCGCCCAGATGCCCTCGTTCCATGTGCTGGACATCCGCGGTCACACGCTCAGCGACGGCATCAGCGAGCGCCTGCGCGGCATCATCACCACACACCTGGATGCCGGCAATCAGGTGCTGGTGTTCCTCAACCGGCGCGGCTATGCCCCCACCTATCTGTGCCCGCGCTGCGGCTGGCAGGCCCAGTGCCGGCACTGCGAGACCCGCCTGACACTGCACCGCCATCCGAGCGCCCTGCTGTGCCACCACTGCGGCGCCCGCGAACGCCTGCCGGACCGCTGTCCCGCCTGCGAGCACGGCGCGCTGCGGGCCATCGGTCTCGGCACTCAGCGCACCGAAGCAGGACTGGAAACGCTGTTTCCCGGCGTGCCGCTGATTCGGGTCGACCGCGACACCACCCGCAGCCAGAAGCGCCTGGAAGCGCAGCTGACGCTGATACGCGCAGGCACGCCGGCGATTCTCGTGGGCACCCAGATGCTGGCCAAGGGCCATCACTTCCCGAACGTCACCCTCGTGGCGGTGATCAATGCCGACGCCGGCTTCCTGAGCGCCGACTTCAGGGCCCCGGAGCGCACCGCGCAACTGATCATTCAGGTGGCCGGACGCGCAGGGCGGGCCGAGCGCGCCGGCGAGGTATGGATTCAGACTTACCAGCCGGACAACCCCATGCTGCGGGCATTGATGGAGCACGGCTATCACGGCTTTGCCGAACAGGAGCTGGAAAACCGTCGTCGTGCCGGGTTGCCGCCGTTCCGCCCCATGGCCATCATCCGCGCCGAAGCCCGGGACGCTGCGGCCGCACAGCGGCTGCTCGCGGAGCTCAAGAGTCAGCTCACCCAGGCCGCCGGCGCCGGCGTCGAGGTGCTGGGGCCGGTGCAGGCCCCGATTCAGAAGGTCGCGGACCGCTATCGCTACCAGCTGCTGCTGCTGGCCGATGGGCGCGGGCCACTGCACCGAACCCTGCGCGTGCTCAATGACCGTCCCGCGGACGACCGGCGGGTGCGCTGGTCTCTGGACATCGACCCCCAAGACACGTTTTGAGCCACCCTCTGAGATGGCTTCTGAAACAGCTTCCGGGCGCGTCGCCGCAGGAACGCACTTTTCGACCCGACTTTTCCATTACCATTGCGCGCCATGAAATCGTCCCTGCAGTCACTGGACAGGAACCGGCCGACACCGCAGCTGGCCGGCGCCACCCGGCGACCGGGCACGGGCGGCCGGGCACGAACGGCACGCAGCCAGCCGCCGACACGACGCGCGTCTCCGCGCGGTCGCGACCGGGTGCTGTTCCACGCACCGAGCTTTTCGGCCGGCGTGGTGCTCGGAGCGCTGATCATTCTGGCCGCGACCTATCTGCCGGAGCTGACCGGCGGCAGCGGCAGCGCGTCTCCGGGCAGCGCTGCGGCACCGGCGCCGAGCGAACCGGGCCTCACCTTCGAGTTCGACCAGCTGCTGCAGGGCAGCCACGTAGAGGTGGATCCGGAACCCTACGTCAGCGAAGCCGACAAGGGGCCTCCCAAGCATCTGGAGTACCTGTTGCAGGCCGCGTCGTTCCGCGCCTTCGACGACGCCGAGACCCTGCGTGCGCAGCTGCTGCTGCAGGATCTGCCGGCTACCACGAGCAGCACCAAACTCGCGAACGGCACCTGGTACCGCGTCATGGTCGGGCCCTACCAACGCCGTCAGGAGGCTCAGCGAGCCCTCACGCGCCTGCGCGAGCAGAAGCTCGACGCCTTTCCCATCACGCGGGAGCTCGATCCCTGAGACGCACCTGCAGGTACCCTCGCCCACAGCCGTCATTCCGGAAATGGCATTGAAATAGCGCCACCTCGTCGCCACTATCCCTGACCCGACCGGACCATCGCGAAGCACAGCATGCAACAGCCACACGCCACCACCATCGTCTGCGTTCGCCGCGCCGACGCGGTCGCCCTCGGCGGCGACGGTCAGGTCACCCTGGGCGAGACGGTCATCAAGGGCAACGCGCGCAAGGTGCGCCGACTGTACAAGGATCGCATCCTCGCCGGCTTCGCCGGAGGCACCGCCGATGCCTTCACGCTGTTCGAGCGCTTCGAGGCCGCGCTGGAGAAGTATCAGGGCAACCTGACCAGCGCCGCGGTGCAGCTGGCCAAGGACTGGCGCTCCGACCGGGCCCTGCGCCGTCTGGAAGCCATGCTGATCGTGGCTGACGCACGTATCACGCTGCTGATCAGCGGCAACGGCGACGTCATCGAGCCGGAGTCCGGGGTCATGGCCATCGGTTCCGGCGGTCCTTACGCTCAGTCTGCCGCCCTGGCCCTGGTGGAGAACACCGACCTCGGCGCCGCGGACATCGTCGAGCGGGCGCTGGAGATCGCCGGCAACATCTGCGTGTACACCAACCAGAACCGCACCATCGAGGTACTGCAAGCATCATGACGGTGATGACGCCCCGCGAGATCGTCGACGAGCTGAACAAACACATCATCGGACAGGACGAGGCCAAGCGCGCGGTCGCCATCGCTCTGCGCAACCGCTGGCGCCGCATGCAGGTGGACGCCGGCATGCGCGACGAGATCGTACCCAAGAACATTCTGATGATCGGCCCAACCGGCGTCGGCAAGACCGAGATCGCCCGGCGCCTGGCACGTCTGGCAGGCGCCCCGTTCATCAAGGTGGAAGCCACCAAGTTCACCGAGGTCGGCTACGTCGGCCGCGACGTGGAATCCATCGTCCGCGACCTGATCGAGGCCGCCGTGAAGATGCAGCGCGAGGCCCAGATGGAGCGGGTTCGACACCGCGCGGACGATGAGGCCGAAGAGCGGATCCTCGACGCCCTGCTGCCCGAGCCGCGGGCCGTGGGATTCAACGCCGGCGAGCGCGCTCAGCGCACCGATTCGGGCACCCGGCAGCTGTTCCGCAAGCGTCTGCGAGAAGGCGAGCTGGACGACAAGGAAGTGGAGGTCGAGCTGCAGGCCCCACAGCTCGGCGTCGAGATCATGGCGCCACCTGGCATGGAGGAGATGACCAGTCAGCTGCAGAACATGTTCTCGAGCCTGGGTGCGGGCAAGCGCAAGTCGGTGCGCCTGCCGGTACGCGAAGCGCTGCGGCGGCTGCGCGAAGAGCAGGCCGCCAAGCTGATCAACGAGGATGAGGTCAAGTCGCGTGCCATCGAGGCCGTCGAGCAGAACGGCATCGTGTTCATCGACGAGCTGGACAAGGTCGCGAAACGCGGTGAAGTGGCCGGTGCGGACGTGTCGCGCGAAGGCGTCCAGCGCGACCTGCTGCCGCTCATCGAGGGGTGCACCGTGTCCACCAAGTACGGCACGGTCCGCACCGACCACGTGCTGTTCATCGCTTCCGGGGCGTTTCACCTGTCGCGGCCGTCGGACCTGATCCCGGAGCTGCAGGGCCGGCTGCCGATCCGCGTGGAGCTCGCGGCGCTGACGCCGGAAGACTTCCGCCGCATTCTGGTGGAGCCGGACGCGTCGCTGGTGGATCAGTATCGAGCGCTGCTGGCTACCGAAGGCGTGGCTCTCGAATTCACCGACGACGGCCTCAGCCGCATCGCGGAACTCGCCTGGCAGGTCAACGAAACCACCGAGAACATCGGCGCGCGGCGTCTGCACACACTGCTGGAGCGTCTGCTGGAGGAGGTTTCCTTTCAGGCGCCCGAGTGGAGCGGCCGCACGCTGGTGGTCGATGCCGCGTACGTCGACGCCCAGCTGTCGACGCTGGCGCAGGACCAGGATCTGTCGCGCTACATCCTCTGAGCCGGACGCCCGCACCCATGCTTCAACATCGCACCGGCCGCAGCAGAGCGCCCACAGGGAACAGCCACGGAACGAAGTCATGATCCGTCCGCGCAGCATTCACTACCACAGGAAGTCGCGGCAACTCGAGGTCGAGTTCGACGCTGCACGGGTAACGATCCCGGCGGAGCTGCTGCGGGTCTACTCACCGTCGGCGGAGGTGCGCGGCCATTCCGCCGACCAGCGACGGCTGCCTACCGGAAAGAAGTACGTCACCGTGACCGCCATCGAGCCGGTAGGCAACTACGCCGTGCGCCTGACCTTCGACGACGGTCACGACTCGGGGCTGTTCAGCTGGGAATACCTGCTGGATCTCGGGCAGAACCAGGAACGCTACTGGCGCGACTACGACACCGAGCTGAAGGCCGCCAACGCCTCACGCCTGCCGACCATTCCCGTGGGCCAATGGACTCCCGGCCGCTGAACGGGAGCCCCGAATAGGCGTAAACTCGTGCGCTCTCGCCTCAGATTCGGTATGCAGTCCCGATCATGCGCCCAGAAGACCCCGTAGATTTCGGCTACCGCAAGGTACCTGCCAGCGACAAGCACCGTCTCGTCAGCGGTGTGTTCGAGCGCGTCGCGCGCCGCTACGACCTGATGAACGACCTGATGTCGCTTGGGTCGCACCGCCTGTTCAAGCGCATGACGGTGGAGATGTCCGGCGTGCGCGCCGGCCAGCGTGTGCTGGACCTGGCCGGCGGCACCGGCGACCTGTCGGCGCTGTTCGCCCAGGTGGTCGGCCCGGACGGGACGGTGGTGCTGGCCGACCTGAATGCCGAGATGATGCAGGTCGGGCGCGATCGCCTGATCGACGCGGGCCACACGCAGGTGCGATTCTGCCGCAGCGCAGCCGAGCAGCTGCCGTTCGCGGATGCGACCTTCAACTGCGCGGTCATCGGCTTCGGGCTGCGCAACTTCACCGACAAGGATCAGGCGCTGCGCGAGCTGCACCGGGTGCTCGCGCCCGGCGGCGTGCTGCTGGTGCTGGAGTTTTCGAAGCCTGAGAACCCGGCCCTGGAAACGGCCTACAGTGCCTTTCAGGCGCTGTGGCCGGGTATGGGACGGCTGGTCGCCGGCGATGCTTCCAGCTACCAGTACCTGGTGGAATCGATCCGCGTGCATCCGGATCAGCGCGCGCTCAAGCTGATGATCCAGGATGCAGGGTTCACCAACGTGGAGTACCACAACCTGCTCGGCGGCATCGCCGCCATTCACCGCGGCGTGCGGCTGTGAACGACGCGGCCAGCGACACGGGCCCACTGGAGGCGCTGCTCGCCGATGCCGTGGAACGCCTGGCCAATGCCGGCGTCGAGCTCGATCCGGCCACCGCCGCGCGCCTGCATGCGCTCGAGGGGCGCAGCGTGCAGCTGCGCGTGCAGCTGCCGGCTCCGGTGCGCGAGCGCGTGTTCAGCCTGCGTATCCAGGCGGGCCGCCCGCGCCTCGACGCCGTGCCGGTGCCGCAGCCGAACGTGATCGTCAGCGGCACGCCCGTGGACCTGGCCGCCTGGCTGCTGGCACCGGGCAGCGGCGCGGCTGCGCGCCTGCGCGTGGACGGTGACGGCACCGTCGTGCACGAGTTCAGCGGCATTCTCCACGGTTACGCGCCCGACTTCTCCGCCCCGCTCGGGCGCCTGTTCGGCGAGGCGACGGCCGCCAATCTGATCGGCTTCGGTGAGCTGGCACTGGCAGCAGCCCGATCCGTGCTTGCGGGTGCCGGCAGCGCACTGCGCGAGGGTGCAGGACGCCACTTTGCCAGCAAGGCCGAGATCGACGACTTTCTCGACCGCCTGGACGCATTGCGCCTGCGCGTCGATCGCCTGGACGCGCGGATGCGGATACAGGCAGAGCGCCGGCAGACGCCGTGAACCCGCTACGCAGACTCGCCAAGGTTCTCTGGACGGTAAGCCGCTACCGCCTCGACACCCTGCTGGACCCAGATCCGGACGCCGATGATGTGGGCCGCGCGCCGCTGCCGCCGCGTTACCGACTGCTGCTGCGCATCCTGCCTTCGCGGCTCATTCCGGTGGGCGACCGGCCGCGTGGTCTGCGCCTGCGCCTGGCCCTGGAAGAGCTGGGGCCGGTGTTCATCAAGTTCGGTCAGCTACTGTCCACACGCCGCGACCTGATACCACTGGACATCGCCGACGAGCTCGCCCGGCTGCAGGACGCCGTGCCGCCATTTCCGGGTGCGGATGCTCGCCGCCTGATCGAAACGGCTATCGGTCAACCGATCGCAACGGCGCTGCAGAGCTTCGACGAGGTGCCGATGGCGTCCGCCTCGGTCGCCCAGGTGCACGCGGCCACCCTGCACGACGGCACCGCGGTGGTCGTCAAGGTGGTGCGTCCCGGCATCGAGGCGGTGATCCGCGAAGACGTGGACCTGCTGCACCGGGCCGCCGCGCTGCTCGAGGCGCACTCGCCGGATGCGCGGCGGCTGCATCTGAGCGAGGTGGTCAGCGACTACGAACGCACCATCTTCGACGAGCTGAACCTGGAGAAGGAAGCGGCCAACACCGCCCGGCTGCGCGCCAATTTCGCCGAATCGCCGCTGCTGTACGTGCCGCGCGTGTACTGGGAGCTCACCCGCCGCAACGTGCTGGTGCTGGAGCGCATCTACGGCATTCCTATCGCCGACAAGGCGGCGCTGCTGGCGCGCGGCACCGATCTGCGCAAGCTTGCCGAACGGGGCGTGGAAACCTTCTTCACCCAGGTGTTCGTGCACAACTTTTTCCATGCGGACATGCATCCGGGGAACATCTTCGTCGACGCGCACGACCCGGCGGACCCGCATTACATCGCCATAGACTGCGCGATCATCGGCTCGCTCACCCGCGAAGATCAGGATTACCTCGCCCGCAATCTGCTGGCCTTTTTCAATCGCGACTATGCGGAAGTGGCACGCCTGCATCTGGAATCCGGCTGGGTGCCGGACGAGACCGACCCGCACGAGTTCGAGCGCGTCATCCAGCAGCTGTGCGAGCCGATTTTCGCCAAGCCACTGAACGAGATTTCCTTCGGTCAGTTCCTGGTCGAGCTGTTCGACACGGCCCGGGACTTCAACATGGAGATCCAGCCGCAGCTGGTGCTGCTGCAGAAGACCCTGCTCTACATCGAAGGCCTGGGTCGCGAGCTGTATCCTGAGCTGGACCTCTGGGAAACGGCCAAGCCGTTCATGGAACGCTGGATGACCCAGCACGTCGGCCCCGGCGCATTGATCCGCGAGCTTGCGGAGCACGGTCCGGCGCTGCTGGAGCAGCTGCCACGGCTGCCTGCCCTGATGCTGCGAACCGCCACCCAGCTGCGCCGCCTGGACCGCGGGCTCGACCGCCAGCGCGAGACGCTGCGCGACGTCGACAGGCGCCTGCACCGCCTGGAGCGGCGCGGGCGTATGCGCCGGCTGACCGGCAGCGCCTTGATCCTGCTGGCCAGCGCCCTACTATGGCAACCGATAACCGCCGCATTCGCGGCCGGTCAGGACCTCACCACCCTCGCCGGTCTGGTCAGCGCCGCCGTCGGCTCGCTGCTGCTGGTGCGGGCGTAACCCAGCTACCCCCCGGAGACCGCACCTTGGACATCATCGAGCAGCTCACCGACGTTCTCGAATCGCGTCGGCGCGCCGACCCGGGCGAATCCTACGTCGCCTCGCTGTATGCGCGCGGACTGAACCGGATTCTCGAGAAGGTGGGCGAGGAAGCCACGGAGGTCATCCTCGCGGCACGCGATCTCGAGGCCGCAGGACCGACGCCGGCACAACCCAACGCCGACGGCAAGCCCGCCGACCAGGCGCTCATAGACGAGGTAGCGGACCTGTGGTTTCACAGCCTGGTGATGCTGGTACATCTGCGGCAGTCGCCCCAGGCGGTGCTGGACGCCCTCGGCGCCCGCTTCGGCATTTCCGGCCACGAAGAGAAGCGCAGCCGCGGACAGTGAACGAAACCGCAATCGTTACCCGGCACCCGGTCGTATAATGCGCGCCACGGTGCCATCAGCGGCAACCATGGAGTAAGGCAATGTTTGGAGGATTCGGTCTCACAGAGCTACTGGTCATTCTGGCCATCGTGCTGCTCATCTTCGGCCCGAAGCGTCTGAAGAGCCTCGGCTCGGATCTCGGCTCGGCCATCAAGGGTTTCCGCAAGGCGGTTACCGATGACGAGACTCCGGCCGACAAGGACAAGCTCAAGGACGAGCGCGTGATTGAAGGCGAAGTCACCGGACAGAAGACCGAGAGCAAGCAAGACAGCCAGGTCTGAGCATGTTCGACATCGGCTTTCCCGAGCTGGTTCTGATCGCCATCGTGGCCCTCCTGGTGCTGGGCCCCGAGCGGCTGCCCGAGGCGCTGCGTACCACCGGGCTGTGGCTCGGCCGCATGCGTCGCAGCTTCACCGCGGTCAAGAACGAGATCGAGAAAGAGATCGGCATGGACGAGATCCGCCGGCAGCTGCACAACGAAGCCGTGCTGGAGGAGATGCGCCGGATCGAGCAGGAAGTGAAGCAGACGGCCAAGGACGCCACGATCCATCCGGGCCCCAAGGCGGTTGCGGACGCGAGCAGCAGCGCCCCGGATGCGTCGGGCACTGGAGCTCAGGAGAAACCGGATCCGGAAACCCCGGTTGCGGAAGAGCCGCCAGGCACCGCAGCCGCCCCGGCGCAACGCAGCACGGTCGATCGGGAGTAGCAGCGCGTGGCATCCGGCGACAAGGACCACGATTCGCTGGTCGACAGCAGCGAGCAGCCGTTTCTCGATCACATCATCGAGCTGCGCCAGCGCATCCTGCGTGCGGTGCTGGTGGTGATGGTGCTGTTTTTTCCCACCTACTACTTTGCCAACGACCTCTACGAGTTCGTGGCCGCGCCGCTGATGGCGCACCTGCCGGGCGCCGGCGGCGGCATGATCGCCACAGAGGTGGCCTCGCCCTTCCTGACGCCCTTCAAGCTGGCGATCTTCGCGGCCATCTTCCTCAGCATGCCGTTCATCCTGCACCAGGCGTGGGCGTTCGTGTCACCGGGTCTGTACCGTCACGAAAAGCGCTTTGCCTTTCCGCTGCTGGTTTCCAGCGTGGTGCTGTTCTACTCGGGCGTGGCGTTCGCGTATTTCCTGGTGTTTCCGCTGGTGTTCCAGTTCTTTGCGGCAGTGACGCCTACAGGCGTCACCATGATGACGGACATAAACAAGTACCTGGATTTCGTGCTGAAGATGTTCTTCGCCTTCGGCTTCGCGTTCGAGATCCCTATCGCGATACTGCTGCTGGCCTGGTCGGGCATCACCACCGCCGAGCAGATGGCGAAGAAGCGTCCCTACGTGATCGTCGGCTGTTTCGTCGTGGGCATGCTGCTGACGCCGCCGGACGTCATTTCCCAGCTGATGCTGGCCATCCCCACCTGGATGCTCTACGAGATCGGCGTCTTCTTCGCCCGCTTCGCGGCGAAGCGCAGCACCGAGGCCGAGGCGCCGGCGGGCACGGACTCCAGCACTTCCTGAGGCGACCGCTCGCGGCGCGCTGGCACGCCCAGGTCCGTCGCAGCTTCAATCCGCGCGCTTTTCCAGGAGAAACGTCACCGGCCCGTCGTTGATCAGCGCGACCTGCATATCGGCGCCGAAGCGGCCTGTCTGCACCCGCGCGGGGGCATGGCCGCCTGCCGTCAGGCGCCCGCGCAGGCGCGCGACGAAGTCTTCGTAGCAGCGCTGCGCGAGCTCCGGCGGCGCCGCGGTGCTGAAGCCGGGGCGCCTGCCGCGCGAGGTATCGGCCGCCAGCGTGAACTGTGAGACCACCAGCAGCTCACCGCCGACATCGATCACCGACCTGTTCATGTGCCCTTCGGCATCCGAAAAGATGCGCAGGCCCAGCACCTTGTCGGTCATCCAGGCAATCTCGGCCGCCCCGTCCTGAGGTTCGATGCCCACCAGCAGCAGCAGCCCGACACCGATACCGGCGATGCGCTCGCCGGCCACGGACACGGATGCCTCGCTGACCCGCTGCAGCAGCACCCGCACCGGGCGATCAGTCCTCGCGGCCGCTGCCGGCGCGCTTGCGCTGGTGCTCCTTGAGCAGGCGCTTACGGATGCGGATCCCCTTCGGGGTGATCTCCACCAGCTCGTCGTCGTCGATGAATTCCAGGGCCTGCTCGAGGGACATGCGGATTGGTGGCGTCAGCAGGATGTTCTCGTCGCTGCCCGCGGCCCGGACGTTGGTGAGCTTCTTCTCCTTCAAGGGGTTCACCACCAGATCGTTGTCACGACTGTGGATACCCACCACCATCCCTTCGTAGACCTCATCGCCGGGGCCGATGAACAGCCGGCCGCGGTTCTGCAGATTGAACAGGGCGAAGCCCACCGCCTTACCCTCGGCGTTCGCCACCAGCACACCGTTGTTGCGCTGTCCGAGCTCCGCGTCGATTCGGGGGCCGTAGCCCGCCGAGCCGAAGGTCATGATGCCGGTGCCCGACGTCATGGACAGAAACATCGGCCGATAGCCCATGAGCGCGCGCGTCGGGATGCGGTAGCGCAGCTGCACGCGGCCACGGCCGTCGGAGCGCATGTCCTCGAGATCGCCGCGGCGCTCCCCGAGACTTTCCATCACCTTACCCTGATGCTGCTCCTCGATGTCCACGGTGAGGATCTCGTAAGGCTCGAGCACGCGCCCGTTGTCCTCGCGCGTGATCACCTGCGGCCTCGATACGGCCATCTCGTAACCCTCGCGGCGCATGGTTTCGATCAGCACCGAGAGGTGCAGCTCGCCGCGTCCGGACACTTCGAATCTGTCGGGGTCGTCGGTATCGCGAACCGACAGGGCCACGTTGTGCGACGCCTCGCGCAGCAGCCGGTCACGCAGCTGCCGGCTGGTGAGGTAGTCGCCTTCGCGACCCGCAAACGGTGAGGTGTTCACGCAGAACATCATGGTGAGCGTGGGCTCGTCCACCACCAGACGCGGCAGTGCTTCCACATGGTCGGGGGCGCAGATCGTCTCGGAGATGCCGATGCCGTCGACGCCCGTGACGCAGACGATGTCGCCGGCGCTTGCGGATTCCTGCTCCACCCGCTCGAGCCCCCGATAGCCCAGAATCCCCTGCACCCGCGCTTTGCGGCGGTTGCCGTCGCGATCGACCACGATCACCGGCGTGTTGCGCGCGACCCGACCGCGACGGATTCGCCCGACGCCCATGACGCCGACATAGCTGGAGTAAGCGAGCGAGCTGATCTGCATCTGCAGCGGTCCGTCCTCGTCAACCTGCGGCGGCGGGACGTGGCGGATGATCGCATCGAGCAGCGGGGTCATGTCGTTGCTCATGGCATCGGGTTCGAGACCCGCGTGGCCGAGCAGCGCCGACGTGTAGATGACGGGGAAGTCGAGCTGCGTGTCCGTGGCCCCGAGCCGGTCGAACAGATCGAACACGGCGTCGAGCACGCGGTAGGGATCCGCGCCCGGACGATCGACCTTGTTGATCACCACGATGGGGTTGAGCCCGTTGGCGAACGCTTTCTGGGTGACGAACCGGGTCTGCGGCATGGGCCCGTCCACGGCGTCCACCAGCAGCAGGACGGAATCGACCATGGACAGGATGCGTTCCACCTCACCGCCGAAATCCGCGTGCCCGGGGGTATCGACGATGTTGATGCGGTAGCCGTCGTAGCTGATGGCGGTGTTCTTGGACAGGATGGTGATGCCGCGCTCGCGCTCGAGCTCGTTGCTGTCCATGACCCGTTCCGGGCCGTCGCGCTCCACCGAGCCGGTCTGCTGCAGCAGCCGATCCACGAGCGTCGTCTTGCCATGGTCTACGTGTGCAATGATCGCCACGTTGCGCAGTCGATCGGCGCCTACCGGCGCGCCCGGTGCCGACCCGGCCGCCGAAGCGGGTTCGTTGCGAAGCGGTTTTTGTGACACTAGACTGCCCGGCCGTGAAAAAGGCGGCGATTATGAAGCAACCTCGAAAAGCTGTCGCGTTGATTTCGGGGGGGCTGGACTCGATGCTCGCGGCCCGGGTCGTGATGGATCAGGGCGTGCAGGTGGAGGGTCTCAACTTCTTCACCGGCTTCTGCGTGGAGGGTCATACCCAGGCCATCCGCCCGCGCAAGGACGGCAGGCCCAAGCGCAACAATGCGCTCTGGGTCGCCGAGCAGCTCGGCATACCGCTGCACATGCTCGACGTCATCGACGAGTACAAAGACGTGGTGCTCAACCCCCGCCGCGGCTACGGCAGCAACCTCAACCCCTGCACGGACTGCAAGATATTCATGCTGCAGAAGGCCCGGGCATGGGCGTTCATGGAGGAAAACGGCTTCGACTTCATCATTACCGGCGAGGTGCTGGGCCAGCGCCCCATGAGTCAGCGCAAACAGCTGCTGCCGCTGATCGCGAGAGAGTCCGGGCTGGAGGACCGCCTGCTGCGGCCGCTTTCGGCGCAGCTGCTCGAGCCGACCCTGCCTGAGCGCGAGGGCTGGGTCGACCGCGAACGTCTGCATCGATTCCACGGGCGCAACCGCAAGCCCCAGATCGCCCTGGCGCGGGCCTACGGCTTCGAGAGCTGGGCGCAGCCAGCCGGCGGCTGCTGCTTTCTCACCAACGCGGAGTACAGCGCCAAGCTCCGGGATCTCTGGCAGGCACGTGGCCGCCGGGACTACGACCTCGACGACATCATGCTGCTCAAGGTCGGCCGGCACCTGCGTCCTGCACCCCACTACAAGCTGATCCTGGGTCGCGAGGAGGGGGAAAACCGGTATCTGGAGGGTTACGGGCGGCGTTTTCTCAGCCTGCGGGTGCTGAGTCACAACGGCCCCCTGTGCCTGGTGGACGGCACCGCGGGCAGCGGCGACATCGAGCTCGCGGCCCGGATCGTCGCCCGCTACAGCCAGGGGCGCGATGCTCCGCTGGTGACGGTCAGCGTGGAGCATCCGGACGGGCGCGGCGAAACCTTGAACGTCGTGCCGCTGCCGCAGGAGCGGATGCAGCGGAGCTGGCATGTCTGATCCGCACGTGCTGGACGTGCGGGGGTTACTGTGCCCGCTGCCGGTTATCCGAACTCAGGACCTGGTGAAAACGCTGGCGGCCGGCAGCCTGATCGAAGTGCTCGCTACCGATCCAGGCGTGCTGCAGGACATCCCGGCCTGGTGCCGCGTGCACGGGCACGAGCTCGTGAGCACGCAGATTCTCGACAACCCGCAGGGCAGCGACGCAGCGCAGGTGCTGGTGGTACGTCTGCGGGTGCAAAGGCGCGCCGGCGCGAACGCACCATAAGTGTGCAGATTGGCAAGGTGTCCGGCCGCGCGACCTAAAACGGTGCATCAGTTAGCGTTCACCAACACAGAGGCTCAGGAAAACAGCGGATCCAGCGCTGGCATGGATATTGCCCAATAATGGTGAGGATAGTGATCGCTGGTGGACAATGCCGGGTCAGTTTACGATCACCGCACCTTGAAGGGGCACGCACCGGGGGAGCACACGGCTCCTGTCTTTGCCGCCGCTGACCTATGCCAGAACCATCGAACAACCTACGACTAGGAGCAGGTAACAGAGATGTCCGATAAAACACTGAAAATGATCAAAGACAACGACGTGAAGTGGGTCGATCTGCGCTTCACCGACCCGCGCGGCAAGGAGCAGCACACGACGGTGCCCGCCGCCCGCGTCGACGAAGACGCCATGACCGACGGCTTCATGTTCGACGGCTCGTCCATCGCCGGATGGAAGGCCATCAACGAGTCCGACATGATCCTCATGGCTGACGACGAAACCCCGGTGCTCGACCCGTTCCGCGACGAGAAGACGCTGAACCTGCGCTGCGACATCATCGAGCCCAGCACCATGCAGCCGTACGACCGCGATCCGCGCTCCATCGCCAAGAAGGCCGAGGCCTACCTCGCGTCCTCCGGCATCGGCGACACCGCATATTTCGGCCCGGAGAACGAGTTCTTCGTGTTCGACGACGTGCGCTGGAAGGTCGAGATGAAGGGTGCCTCGTACAGCATCGGCGCAGAAGAGGCCGCCTGGGAATCCCACTCCGAATTCGAAGGCGGCAACCTGGGTCACCGGCCGCGCATCAAGGGCGGCTACTTTCCGGTGCCCCCGGTCGACTCCCATGCCGACCTGCGTAACGCCATGTGCACCACCATGGAGGCCATGGGCCTGTCCGTCGAGGTGCATCACCACGAAGTCGCCACCGCCGGTCAGAACGAGATCGGCGTGCGCTTCAACACGCTGGTCAAGAAGGCCGACGAGGTGCAGATCTACAAGTACGTCGTGCACAACGTGGCCGATGCCTACGGCAAGACCGCCACGTTCATGCCCAAGCCGCTGGTCGGCGACAACGGCAGCGGCATGCACGTGCACCAGTCGATTTCCAAGGGCGGGGTCAACCTGTTCCACGGCGACAAGTACGCGGGCCTTTCCGAAACCGCGCTGTTCTACATCGGCGGCATCATCAAGCACGCCAAGGCCATCAACGCGTTCGCCAACGGCAGCACCAACTCGTACAAGCGCCTGGTGCCCGGCTTCGAAGCGCCGGTGCTGCTCGCCTACTCGGCGCGCAACCGCTCGGCCTCGATCCGCGTGCCGTACATTCAGGGAGGCAACCCGCGCGCATACCGCGTCGAGGTGCGCTTCCCCGACAGCACCGGCAACCCCTATCTGGCGTTTGCCGCCATGCTCATGGCCGGCCTCGACGGCATCAAGAACCAGATCCACCCGGGCGACTCGTTCGACAAGGATCTCTACGATCTGCCTCCCGAAGAGCTGGCCGGCGTGCCCACCGTCGCGCACTCGCTCGAGGAAGCCCTGGCAGCGCTGGATCAGGATCGCGAGTTCCTGAAGGCCGGCGGGGTGTTCACCGATGGCGCCATCGACAGCTACATCGCCCTGAAGATGCAGGACGTCGACTACCTGCGAATGGTCACCCATCCGGCTGAGTTCGAGATGTACTACAGCTGCTGATGTGTCCGCTGCCAGCCGGAACTCGTTGAGACCGGCGTCACAGAGCCCCGAATCGGCGACGGTTCGGGGCTCTTTCGTTCAGGTCCGGTTAACGTCGGCGGTGTAAACTTCATGAGCGCCCGGCTATTCCGGACCGGGCGCGCAACCGGGAGATCGCAGAGTCATGACCAGCGAGCCTGCCGCGGGTCCCTCGGCACACAGGGGCACCCACTGGACATCCATAGCCACCATCGCGGGGCACGCGTGCCTGCTTGCCGCCCTGCTGACCCTCGGCGCCGCGCCCGCCTGGGCTGCGATCTACAAGACCGTGGACAAGGACGGCAACGTGGTGTTCAGCGACGTACCGCCGACGGCGGGAGAGCAAGGCGAAGTGGTCGAGATCCAGTCCGGCAACACCTTCAACAGCAGCGAGGCACGGCCCGCAACCCCGGCCGGCGGTACCGCCGAAGCCGGCAACGAGGACGAAGCACCCCTGTACGAGTGGACGGACGATGGCGGCAACCCGGAGGCGCCGCCACAGTATGCGAGCTACGAATCGCTCGAGATCATCAGCCCCGGCCACGATGAGTCGGTGCGCGAGAATGCCGGCAACGTGCGGGTGCTCACGATGCTCAAGCCGGAGCTGCAGCCCGGTCACCGGATGGAGCTGCTGCTGGACGGCAAGCTCGCGCAGAGCGGGACGAGCCCTGCCTTCATGCTGCAGAACGTCGATCGCGGCACCCACACCGTTCAGGTTCGGGTGGTGAGCGACGACGGTATGGAACTCGTGGCCAGCGCGCCTACCACCTTCCACCTGCAGCGGCACACGATCCTGCTGCCCAAGAAACAGCCGGCCCCGTCGCCGAAACCCAAACCCCAGCCCTAGTCGGGCTCTCGCTGCGGCTGCGGCTGCGGGCGCGCCAGAGCAACGCACCAAAGTAGTGCGTTATTCGGCGGAATAGCGCACCATTATGACCGGCGTGCCGCGGTGGCGTGCCGACGTCCGCTGCCGTTGCCTGCAAGAAGCCCTAGCGATTTTGCTTGTAACGTAAGTAAGTGCTGACTTACAGCCACTCGGGGGAACCAGCGCAAGTTGGTTCAATTCTTGCGTAGCAGCTGCATGAACAGTGCACAGCGGCCGTACTCCGGTGCGAGTCCAGGCCACTTTCGGGTACCTATGTCAGATCTGGAAAAAGTCGACGTTCTGGACCAGTTGAGCGTTGCAGTGGTCGTGATCGATCAGAAGCTGCGGATTCGCTACCTGAACACGGCAGCGGAGGCCATGCTTGGTACCAGCGAGTCGCGCGGTGCCGGCATTGCCGTGCGCGAGCTGCTGACCACCGGGACCGCGCAGATGCTGGCGGACTTCAGCAACGTGTTCGCAAGCGGCCAGTCCATCACCCGCCGCGCGGAGCAGTTTCGCGTTCGCGACGGTTCGACGCTGATCGCCGATCTCACCGTTTCCCGGGACCAGAGCGGCACCCACCTGATCATCGAGCTGCAGCCGCTCAACCGGCTCATCCGCATCAACCGCGACGATCATTCCCTGTTCTCCCAGGAAACCACGCGCAAGCTCGTGCGCGGCCTCGCCCACGAGGTGAAGAATCCGCTGGGTGGTCTGCGCGGTGCGGCGCAGCTGCTGGAGCGTGAGTTGCACGACGAGCAGCTCAAGGAGTACACGCGCATCATCATCGAGGAGGCCGATCGGCTGACCCGTCTGGTGGACGACATGCTCGGTCCGAACCGGCAGCCGCAGAAACGCAGCGTCAACGTGCACTCCGTGCTGGAGCACGTGGTACGGCTCATCGACGCCGAGGCGCCCGATACGATCAGATTCCGCCGCGACTACGATCCGAGCCTGCCGGACATCCAGGTGGACGAGGCCCAGATGATCCAGGCCATGCTCAACATCGTGCGCAATGCGGCGCAGGCGCTGGAGCGCGTACCGGATCCGACCATCACGCTGCGCACCCGCATCATGCGGCAGTTCACCATCGGCCCGCATCTGCACCGGATCGTGGTGCAGATCGACATCATCGACAACGGCCCGGGCATTCCGCCGGACATGCTCGACCGGATCTACTTCCCCATGATCAGCGGACGCCCCGACGGCACCGGCCTCGGCCTTGCCATCACCCAGAACATCATCGGGCAGCACGGCGGGGTCATCGAGTGCGAAAGCGAACCGGGACGCACGTGTTTCTCCGTGTTTCTTCCGCTGGACGAGAGAGCTATCGAGGACAGAGGCTGATGAGCAATCGAGTGTGGGTCGTCGACGACGATCGTTCCATCCGCTGGGTGCTGGAGCGGGCCATGAGCCAGGCCGGAATACCCATTACCGCATTTGCGTCCGCCGACCACGCCATGGACCATCTGGACGACGAGCGTCCCATCGCCATCATCACCGACGTGCGCATGCCGGGGCTGGACGGAATCAGCTTCATCCAGCGCATCCACGACTCGTATCCGGACCTGCCGGTCATCGTCATGACCGCGCACTCCGATCTGGACAGCGCGGTGAAGGCCTATCAGGGCGGTGCGTTCGAATACCTGCCCAAGCCGTTCGACGTGGACGAGGCGGTCGCCATCGTGCGCCGCGCCATCACCTTTGCCGAGGAGGAGCAGCCGGGCAGCGAGCGCGACGGCGCTCCGGAACCGGCGCAGGAGATCATCGGCCAGGCGCCGGCGATGCAGGAGGTGTTCCGCGCGATCGGCAGGCTC
>JAWKZP010000023.1:0-56958 GCA_041395905.1 Pseudomonadales bacterium | reverse complement strand
GGATTCCCGCCGCTTCGATGATCGCCTCCTCGAACTCGCGCCCCGCGTCGCGCAGCTGATTGATGAACTCGACGATGAGCACGCCGTTCTTTGCGGCGATGCCGATGAGGATGAGCGCGCCGATCTGGCTGTAGATGTTCAGCGTGGAGCCCGTGAGGTAGAGCCCGGCGAAGCCGCCGGCGATGGCCAGCGGCACCGTCAGCATGATCACCAGCGGATGCACGAAGCTCTCGAACTGGGCAGCGAGCACCAGGAATACGATGAGCATTGCCAGGCCGAAGGTGAACAGAAGCGAGCCGCTTGCTTCCTTGTACTCGAGCGATTCGCCTTTGTAGTCGACCTGCGCGATATCGGGCAGCTCCTCGCGTACCGCGTCGTCCAGGAACCCGAGTGCATCGCCCAGGGAGTAGCCCGGGGCCAGATTGGCGCTCAGAGTGACCGCGCGCAGCCGGTTGTAACGGTTCAACGTCGAGGCGCCGGCGGTTTCTTCCAGATAGATCAGATTGGCCAGAGGGATGAGCTCACCGCTGGTGTCGGAACGCACGTAGATGTTCTGCAGATCCTGGGCGCTGGCGCGCTGGTCGTCCCGTGCCTGCAGGATCACGTCGTACTCCTCGCCATCCTGCACGAAGGTAGTGACGCGCTGCTCGCTCATCATCGTGGCCAGGGTCCGGCCCACGTTCTCCACGGTGACGCCGAGCGCCGCGGCGCGGTTCTTGTCGATGCGCACCATCACCTGGGGCTGGGTCTCCTTGAGATCGCTGTCCATGCGCAGGATGCCCGGATAGTCGGCGGCGCGCGCCATGATCAGGTCGCGCCATTCCGCCAGCTCGTCGTAGTTGGGCCCGCCGATGACGAACTGCACGGGCAGGTTGCCGCCGCCGCGGGACAGGCCCGAGCGGGCGAAGGCGAAGGCCTGCACGAACGGTACCGATTGCCATTGCCCGGTGATGCGCGCGGCGACCTCGTCGGTGCTGATGTCGCGCTCGTACCAGGGCACCATGGAGACCATCACCATGGCGGAGTTGGGAGTGGAGCTGCCCCAGCCCGGGATGCGAACCACCGTACGCGCCACGACGCCCTGATCCTGCAGTTCCACCAGTGGCTTCTGCAGCTCCGCCATGGTGGCCTGCATGCGCTCGATGCCGGTACCTTCGGGAGCCTGGACCCGCGCCATGAAGAAACCCTGGTCCTCGCGCGGCGCGTATTCCCGGGGTACCACCTGGCTGAGCCACCAGCCGCCGCCGACGATGGCCAGGGTGATCGGCACCGCGAGCCAGCTGCGCCGCACGAACCAGGTGAGCATGGCTTTGTAGACGCGCTCGGTGTAGCGGAAGTTGTTGTCCACCATGCGCGTGAACGCGTTGGGGCGGGCCTGCTTGCGCAGGATCTTCGAGCACATCATCGGCGTCAGTGACAGCGCCAGCACGCTCGAAAAGATCACTGCTGCTGAGATCGTCACGGCCAGCTCGCCGAAGATGACGCCCATGTTGTCCTTGAGGAACATGATCGGCGTGAACACCGCCACCAGCACGGCGGTGGTTGCGATCACGGCGAAACCCACCTGACGGGACCCGTTGTAGGCGGCCAGCAGCGGCGGTTCGCCTTTCTCGATGCGCCGGTAAATGTTCTCCAGCACGACGATGGCATCGTCGACCACCAGTCCGATGGACAGCACCAGCGCCAGCAGCGTGATCAGATTGACCGAGAAGCCGAACGCGGCCAGCGCGATGAACGCCGACGTCAGGCAAATGGGTATGGTAACGGCGGGGATCACCATGGTTCGCAGCGTGCCGAGAAACGCCAGGATCACCAGACTCACCAGGACGGTGGTGAGGGCGATGGTCTGATACACGGAATCGATGGCTTCCCGGATGAAGATCGAATCGTCGGAGCTCGGGATGAGCTGCATGTGCTCAGGCAGCCCGGCGCTGATCGCATCGATCTCGGCCTTGGCCGCTTCCAGGGTTTCGAGGGTGTTGGCTTTGGACTGTTTGACGATGCCGAGGCCCACGGTGTTGCGCTGATTGGCGCGGAACGACTCACGCGTGTTGCGCGGTGCCAGCTCGACCCGGGCCACCTCGCCGAGCCGGATCAGGTGCCCGTCAGCGCCGGTGCCGAGGACCAGCTTGCTGAAGTCCTCGGGCGTCTGGTAGCTGCGCGCGATGCGCACTCGGAACTCACGCGCGCCGGATTCGATGCGGCCCGCCGGCAGCTCCAGGTTCTCCCGGCGCAGCGCGGCGACGATGTCGCTCGCGGTCAGGTTTCTGGCTGCCAGAGCCAGGCGGTCGAGCCAGATGCGCATGGACGGCCGGCCGCCGCCGTTGACACTGACCGAAGCGACTCCGGGGAGAATGGCGAAGCGGTCGACGATGTAGCGCTCGGCGTAGTCGTCCAGCTCCATCATGGACATCTGATCGCTGCTGAGGCTCACGTACATGATCGGCCGCGCGTCCGAGTCCTGCTTGGCGACCTCGGGCGGCTCGATGTCCTCCGGCAGCCGGTCGAGGATCCGCGACACCCGGTCGCGCACGTCGTTGGCGGCCTCGTCGATGTTGCGGCTCAGCTCGAACTCGATGTTGATGCTGGAGCGCTCGTCGCGGGAGCTCGAGGTGATGGACTTGATGCCTTCGATGCCGCTGATCTGATCCTCGATCAGCTGGGTCACGCGGGTTTCGATGACGTCGGCAGACGCGCCCACGTAGGTGGTGTTCACGGACACCAGCGGTGGCTGGATGTCGGGATACTCGCGTAGCGGCAGGTAGTTGAACGAGAGCACGCCGAACGCCACCAGCAGCAGGCTGATGACGGTGGCGAAGACGGGGCGCTTTACCGAGACGTCTGAAAGCCACATGTCCGCTCGCTCCTTCAGGCAGGCTGGTTGTCGACGCGGCGTGCAGGCTGCCCGCTGGTGGCAGCGGGTGTGCCGGCCGACGCCGGTTCGGTGGCCGCGTCGGAATCCGGTTCGGAAGCCGCGCCCGGCATCGCCGGACCCTTGCCCCCGGGCCCCGCGGTCGCGCCCACGGGTGCTACCGGCGCGCCGTCGCGCACCTTGATCACGCCTTCGACGATCACGGGTTCGCCCGCCTCGAGACCGCGCGTGATTTCCACCCAGCCCTCGTAGCGGGTCGCGTGCTCGACCAGCTGCATGCTCGCGTGGCCGTCCTCGACGGTGTACACGAAAACCTGATTGCTGCGTTGTACCAGCGCGTCCTCGGGCACCATGAGGGCGTTGCGCTCGGCCGTCGTCAGGCGCACCGTCATGAGCATGCCCGGCTTGAGCAGGAGCTCGCGGTTGTCGATGTGCGCGCGCACCACGGCGGCGCGGGTGACGGGGTCGACGCGCGTGCCGATTGTGCGCACTTCTGCCGGGAACACTCTGTCCGGATAGGCCGCGCTGTGCGCATCGACGCGCATGCCGGGCTCGAGCAGGGTGAGGTAGATCTCGGGGATGGAAAAGTCCAGCTTGATGACGGATATGTCGTCCAGCGTGGTGATGGGCGTGCCCGGAGTGATGAGCGTGCCGGCACTCACCTCACGGAAGCCCAGCAGGCCGCTGAACGGCGCCCGCACCAGCCGGTCGTCGAGTCGCGCCAGCACCGACTGGTAGCGGGCGCGGGCGCCGGCCAGGCGCGCTCTTGCCTCGTCCACCTGAGACACCGGAACGCTGCGCTGTGCCAGCAGGTCCTCGAGGCGCTGGTACTGCCGCCGCGCGTCGTCCACGTTGGCCTGGGCCTCCGCCAGCAGCGCGGTTTCCTCTTCGTTGGTGAGCTCGACCAGCACTTCGCCCTCGTCGACGTAGTCGCCATCCTCGAACGTGATCCGGTTGACCTTGTCGGTGACCTTGGCCGTCACGGTGACCGACTCGTTGGCGCCGGCGGTACCGATGGCCTCGACGTACTCGCGGATCGGCCGCACGCTCGCCGGTTCCAGCACGACCTGGGTCGGAGCCCGACCGAAGCCGCCGCGTCCACCCTGGGCGGACTCCCGGTCGTTGCCGCCGCAGCCGGCGAGCGCCAGGCAGACGCAGATCAGGGCCAGGGGTGGGTACCTCACCAGTGGGAACTCCTCAATACGACGATGACGCGCGGGCAGGTGGCCGGCTACCACGGATGATACGGAGATACGCCGGCCCGCACACGCAAATAGGATACGGTCCGACGCAAAAAACCCGTCGCCAGATTTACCCATCAGCTTCAGTAGGGTACCGTCGCCGACGTGAAAAAATCGTCTAAGGTGGTGGCCTGGCATGTCAGCGGGCACTAACGGCAACTTTGCGGCAGCGCTCGCGGCGGTGGCCGAGGTGCGGGGCGAATCGCCCTGCATGCGGCTCCCGGACGGGCCGATCTGGAGCTACGCGGCACTCACACAGTGGGACCAGCGCCTTGCTGGCGCTGGCGGCCTGCGGGCTCGAGCCGGCCGCGTGCTGGTGCAGGTGGAAATCACCCCATGCCGTGGCCCTGTACCTGGCCTGCCTGCGTCTGGGGCTGGTCTACGTGCCGCTCAACACGGCCTACACCGATGAGGAAGTAGGCTACTTCGTCGGCGACGCCGAGCCGCGCGTCCTGGTCTGCAGGCCCGCGGACGAGGACCGTCTCAGCGCGGGCCGGGCACGCCCGCGTGCTCACCCTGGATGATTCCGTGCAGGGCAGTCTGATCGTTCTGGCGCACGGTGTCGCGCCGGTGACGGCAGTGGCCGAGCGGCAACCGTCCGACCTCGCGCATCGTCTACACCTCGGTACCACCGGGCGCTCCAAGGGCGCGATGCTCAGGTCACGACAATCTGGCCAGCAATGCCCGGGTTCTGCTCGACTGCTGGGGCTGGCAGGCTACGACGCGCTGCTGCACGCACTCCGCCGATTCACGGCTGGCTGAGCCAGGCGCCAACGCGCCATGTCCAACCCATGATGGAGTTCACGCCCTGTCTGAAAACCGATGCCGCTACGCGCTGCCGCGCTGCACCGTGATGATGGGGGTGCTCGACAGCCCACACCAGCCTGCTGGGCGCCGAGGTCGGCGTTGACCTTCAGGTAGGGATGCGTTCTCACCGAGCTGGCCTGGCGCTGTCGGCCTTGAGCAGACGTTCGTGCCTTGAGGCGGTGGTCGGGGCACCGTATCCGATGCCAGCGCACGACGAAATCGATGCGATGAGCGATCTCGCAACCGCCCGACGGCGAGTTCAGCCCGGCTTGCGGGCTATGCCTGTTGGCGCGAAGCGGCGCAGCCGCCCGATGACAGCGGCCATGAGCCCTGCCGGTGCAGATCGCGCTACTCGAGGCGCGCGGGCGAACGGTGTCGTGGCCACGAAGGCCGAGAAAACCGCCGAGGAGTCCTGCGCGGACGGCTCCTTCATTGTCGGGATCTGGGATGCATGATGCGGACGGCCTGGCCGGTATCGTTCGGCAGCCAATGCTGACGGGTGATTTCCGGCGGCTACAACGTCTACCCCAAGGAGGAGCGGCTCACCGGACGAGATGCCCGAGGTAGCGAAAGTGCCGTGATCATGCCGCACCCCGATTTCGGCGAGGCCGTGGTGGCCGTGGTGGTGCCGGCCGAAACCGAGCCGGGCGAGGCCCGGTGCTGGCGGCGCTGGAGGGGCGGCTGGCGCGTCTAAAGCAGCCCAAGCGGGTGCTGAACGTCACCGCGCTGCCGCGCAACGCCATGGGCATACAGAAGAGCGAGCTGCGCACGCAGTTTGCCGACCTGTTCGCCCGGGCCGAGGCGGGTTTCCTTGGCTTCCGGGCTGCGGCGCCTGCTGCCGTATCACGACCGCTACAAAGTCCCGTTCTGGGGCGGTATGGCCGGTCTGATCGTGGCGCGCGTGTTCGAGGCCGGCATTCCCTACTTTCTGAAGATCGGCCTGGACGGCATCGTGCGCGCACAGGGTGGCGGTCCGGCCGGCGGCTCCGGTCTCGGCGCATTCTGGAGCGATCTGGACATCCGCCAGATCCTGGCGTGGGCCACCGCCGGCATCGTCGTCTGCGTGCTGGCGCGCTTCGTCTGCATCGTCTTCGGGCGCCGCGCCGTGCGCCGCATCGGCGTGGCCGTCGCTTACGACCTGCGCAAACGCGTCTACCGGCACCTGCAGCTGCAGGGCCCGGGCTTCTTTGCGCGCCACCCCACGGGCGACCTGATGGCGCGCGCAATCAACGACATCAACCTGATCCGGCAGCTGATCGGCGGCGGTCTGCGCACCCTGGTGGTCATAAGCACCACGGCGCTGGTGGGCTTTTTCGCCATGTTCGCGTTGTCGGCACAGCTCACGGTGGTGCTGCTGCTGCCCATGCCGATCATCGCCTGGGTAGGCTGGCGCACCTCGCGTGTCGTCTACGCCCGATCTAAAGCGGTGCAGGACGGTTTTTCCAGCCTCTCCGAGCAGGTGCAGGAGAACCTCAACGGCATCCGCACCATTCAGGCTCTGGTGCAGGAACGCGCGGAGATCGAACGCTTCGACGCCGTGAACCTGGACTATGCCGAGCGTTTCTACGCGCTCACCTGGACCAACTCGATGCTGCAGTCGCTGATGCCATGGCTCGGCGCCTGGGTGACGCTGACCATCATCGGCTATGGCGGTTCGCTGGTGCGTGATGGCGTCATGACGGTGGGTTCGTTCACGGCATTCTTCACCTACGTCTCCATGGTGCTGTGGCCGGTACGTCAGGCCGGCCAGCTGGTGACCCAGTGGCAGCAGGGGGCTTCGGCCAGCACGCGCCTGTTCGAGGTGCTCGACGCGGTGCCCGAGATTGTCGATGTGCCATCAGGACGTGCGCCGGGTCGGATTCGCGGCCATCTTCAGCTCGTCGATCTCAGCTTTCGTTTTCCCGGCGCGTCGCGCGACACGCTCAGCCGGATCACGCTCGACGTACGCCCGGGACAGACCGTGGCGCTGCTCGGGCGCGTGGGCGCGGGCAAGAGCACGCTGCTGCGCTGCCTGGTGCGGCTGCTCGACCCGCCGCCGGGCAGCGTGCTGATCGACGGTGTGGACGTCCGCGAGTACCCGCTCGCGGAGCTGCGCAGGCAGGTGGTGCTGGTGCTGCAGGATCCGTTTCTGTTCGGCGATCAGTTGCGCAACAACCTCAGCTACGACGTCCCGGAGCGCGACGACGCGCTGGTCTGGGATGCAGCCGAGACGGCCGCGCTGGCCGCGACCATCGCCAATCTGCCGCAGCGCCTCGAAACGCTGGTGGGGGAGCGCGGCGTCACGCTTTCGGGTGGCCAGAAGCAGCGCTCCGCGCTGACCCGGGGGGTGATCCGTGATGCGCCCGTGCTGCTGCTCGACGACTGCTTTTCGAGTGTCGACACCGAGACCGAGGAGCACATCCTCGGCGCGCTCGCCGCGCGTCGTGGCGGCATGACCACGGTGCTGGTCTCGCACCGCGTGTCCACGGCGCGACATGCCGACCTCATCGTGGTGCTCGACGATGGGCGCATCGTGGAGCAGGGCAGTCATGCCGAGCTGCTGGCACGCGACGGCTGGTATGCGGAGCTGGAGCGCGCGCAGAGCCGCAAGCGGCAGAGCGGAGTGCTGGCCGATGGCTGAGCGCGAAGCGCGGTCCCCTGTGGCGGCGGCGCCGGGGCGCCGGGACTACTCGGTGTTCGAAGCGGAGCTTGCCGGCAAGGCGTTCGACGCGCGCCTGCTCGGCAGGTTGTTCGGGTGGATCGGGCCGCACTGGCGCTTCGCGGTGCTCTCGGGACTGCTGGTGATGGCGGCATCGGTCCTGGCGATTCTCATGCCGGTGATCGTGTCGAGGGTCGTGATCGATGGCCTGCTGGTCCAGGACCAGCCGCTGCGGCTGCCGGATTTCGGCATGACCTGGCTGACCCACTGGCTGGCGGACGCGTCAGGGTTGAGCTACCTGGTGAGTGCCTGTGTGCTGTATCTCATATGCACGACGTTATGGGGGCTCGGCATGCATCTGCACCGGATCACCATGGCGCGCGCGGTGCTCGGCGCGCTGCGCGATCTGCGGCTCGATCTGTTCAGCCATCTCGAAACGCGCCCCGCATCGTTCTACGACAAGGTCGCCGTGGGCCGGGTCATGACCCGGGTGACCAACGACGTGGAAGTGCTGTTCCAGCTGCTGCAGGGGTTTGGCGTGCTGCTCGGCGAGTTCGCGCCGTTCTTCGTGGCGCTGATCCTGATGCTCGCCATCGACTGGCAGCTCACACTGCTGCTGCTGGCCTCGCTGCCGCTGCTCGGCGTCGCCACCTGGCTGTTCCGCCGCACGACCCGGCGCGTTTACCGCCGCATACGCCAGTCGGTGTCTCAGCTCAACCAGAATCTGCAGGAGAACATCTCGGGCATGCCGGTGGTTCAGCTCAGTGGCCGCGAGCAGAGCAACCTGGAGCGCTACAGCGCCATCAACCGTGAGAACCGCGGGCAGGAGAACAACGCCGTGCATGCCGAAGTGCTCTACGGCGCCTTCGTCGACAGCATGGCCTCGGCCGCCGTGGGCGCGATTCTCTGGTTCGGCGGCGGCTCGGTTCTGCAGCAGACGGTGTCGCTCGGCAGCGTGGTGCTGTTCACGCAGTTCGTGGACATGCTGTTCCGGCCGGTGGTGGCTGTCGGGGAGCAGTACAACGTGCTGTTCCGCGCCATGGCGAGCCTGGAGCGGATCTTCCAGGCGCTCGACTGGGACGAGCGCGTGCCCGAGCCGGAGCGACCGGTGGCGCTGCCGGAACGCCTCAGAGGCCGAATCGAAGTGCGCGACCTGAGCTTCGGCTACGAGCCCGGCGTCCGCGTGCTCAAACACGTCAGCTTCAGCATCGAACCCGGGGAGAAGCTCGCCGTGGTGGGCGCCACCGGTTCCGGCAAGAGCACGCTGATCCGCCTGCTGGCACGCCTTTACGAGGTGCCCCGCGGCTGCCTGTTCCTCGACGGGGTGGACGTCAACGACGTGCCCAGCGCGGAGCTGCGCCGGCGCATCGGCATCGTGCTGCAGGATTTCCACGTGTTCTCGGGCAGCATCGCCGACAACATCAGCCTCGGTAAGCCCGAAGTGGATCGGGCCCGGGTGGAAGCCGCCGCCCGTCACGTCAACGCCCACGGCTTCATCAGCCGGCTGCCCCAGGGTTACGACACGCCGGTACTGGAGCGCGGTCAGAACCTGTCCCAGGGCCAGCGCCAGCTGCTGGCGTTCGCCCGCGTGCTCGCCGCGGACCCGGAGATCCTCGTGCTCGACGAAGCCACCGCCAGCGTCGACACCGAGACCGAGCTCCTGATCCAGGACGCCCTGAAGAAGCTCACCGCCGGTCGCACGTCGATCATCATCGCCCACCGGCTCCAGACGATTCAGGACGCCGATCGCGTGCTGGTGCTGCAGCACGGGGAGGTGCAGGAGATCGGGACCCACGAAGAGCTGCTGAGCCATGGCGGCATTTACCATCGGCTGTACTCGCTGCAGTTCCAGGACACCTCGGCTGGGTGATACGCCGGGTGGGGCCGGGGGAGGTAATTCGGGGCCGTCTAAGCGACGCCGCGGTGCCGGGATTGACCGCGTGCAGCGCGGGCAACTCCCGAAGCCGCGGGTACCCCGGAGGGGCGGAGCGCGGCCCCGAACTACCTCCCCCGGCCGCGCCCGGCACCCGCAAGCGACGACGTCGCTGGGAATGTGCGCGGGTTCGGGGGTAGACTTTCCCGCTCAGGGAGACAGGGGGCGGTAATGACGTCATCTCTAGCGACGCGTGCGCTGGCTTGCGGGCTGGCAGTTCTGGTGGCCGCCCCAGCGCTGACCCAGGAATCTGCGCAGCTTTCGGCGGAGACTCCGCGCGCGGCGACGCTGGGGACGCCGGGGGCGCACTGGCTGCTGGTGAAGGACATCGCCGCGGATCGGATCTTTCTGTTCGATGCCGACAGCGGGCGCACGCTCGGGACCATTTCCACGGGCTACTCGGCCGGGGCGGTGGAGTTCGCCCCGGATTTCAGCGCGATCTATCTGCCGGAGACCAGCTACCCGCGGCCGTTCCGCGGCGAGCGCACCGACCTCGTCACGGTGATCGAGACTCAAGGGCTGACGGCGAGCGACGAGGTGGTGATTCCTGCCAAGCGCGGCACCGGCGTGGATCACCGCACCTACAACGGCCTCAGCGACGATGGCCGCTGGATGTACGTGGTGAACATGACACCCACCATGTCCGTGTCAGTGGTTGACGTGGCTGCGCGGCGCTTCGTCGCCGAGCATCAGACGCCCGGGTGCACCATGGTGTTGCCCACGGGCGACTCGAGCCTGGCGCTGCTGTGCGGCGACGGCTCGCTGCTGCATCTGCAGCTGGACGATGAAGGTGCAGTCACGTCACGCGAGCGTACGCAGCCGTTCTTTTCGCCCGCCGACGATCCGGTTCGCGAACTCGGCGTGCGGCTGGGCGACACCTGGTATCTGACCAGCTTTCACGGCACGGTGTATCCGGTTCGGGTGCGCCGGGGCGCGCTCGAGTTGGGCAGCGCCTGGCGGCTCAGCAGCGACGCGGAGCTGGCCGCCGGCTGGCGCCCGGCAGGCAACCAGTTCGCCGCGGGCCATGCCGGCCTGCAGCGGCTGTACTTCGTGATGAATCAGGCAGGGGACGGCGGGCACAAGGATCCGGGCAACGAGTTGTGGGTATTCGACGCGCGCAACGGCACGCGCCTGCAGCGGCTGCGCCTGTACGAGCCCGCGGGCCGCGTGGTGGTGTCCCAGGATGACGATCCGGTGGCGGTGGTGGACGGTGCCGGTTCCAGCCTGTTCGTGCTCGACGCCAGGACCGGCGCGCTGCGCAACGTCATCGACGGGCCGCTGCTCGGCGCCGGAATTCTGCAGTTCGTGCCGGCGCGCTGACGTGAACGGCTGGCTGCTGCTGTCCAATGCTCTGCTGCTGGTGGTGGTCGCCGGGCTGGCCACCGTGCTGCTGGCACTGGCGCGCCAGATCGGTGTGCTGCACGAACGCACGGCGCCGGCCGGTATCGTCAGAACGCGCACCGGGCTCGAGCCCGGTGCCGCCGTGCCGACCCTGGCGGCACCGAATCTGGAGGGGCAGAGCGTGAGCCTGGACGCAGCGGATGCGGGCGAGCCGATCGCGCTGCTGTTCGTCGCCGTGGACTGTCCGATCTGCCGGCTGGTGTTGCCGGCGTTCCTGACGCTCACGGCGGAGCGCACGTGCCGTGCCTATCTGGTGAGCGACGGCACGCAGATCGAGCGCTACGCGGAATACGGCAGGCGTTACGGCGTCGAGACCGACCGCTACCTGGTGAGTCAGGCGCTGGCGCTGGAATTTCAGGTGGGCATGCTGCCCGCACTGGTGCTGATCGACGCGGACGGGCACCTGCTGGTGCGGGAAACCGTGCAGGGGCCGCGGGCGCTGGAACGTGCTCTGGGAAAACTGGATGGCGCGAGCCGGCCGCTCGTGTCGCAGGCGGGATGAGGAGCTGCACATGAACTGGTTGGATCGTTGGGTAGGCGGGCGCACGCGCAACCTTGCACGGCAGAGTTCCCGGCGCAGCTTCTTCGGCCGTTTCGGCACGCTGCTGGTGGGCGGCGCGGCGCTGCCGCTGCTGCCGGTGGCGCGGGGCCATGCGGAACCGCCGGGGCAGCCGCCGCAGCCGCAGGAAACCGGAGATCCCAACTCCTGCGAATACTGGCGCCACTGCGCCATCGACGGCTTTCTGTGCGGCTGCTGCGGCGGTGCCGTGAACAGCTGCCCGCCGGGCACGGAACCCTCACCCGTGAGCTGGATAGGCACCTGTCGCAATCCCGTGGACGGGCTCGACTACATCATTTCCTACAACGACTGCTGCGGTAAGAACAGCTGCGGCCGCTGCCTGTGCAACCGCAACGAGAGCGACCGGCCGGTCTACATGCCCTCGAAGAGCAACGACATCAACTGGTGCCACGGCACCAGCAACAACATCTACCACTGCTCCACTGCCATCGTGCTGGGCGTGGCAGTGGAGTAGGGCGCCGGCAGCGCCTGAGGGGCAGGCGTCCGCGCCCCCATCGCGCAGGTGCACACCCCCGCCGGCGGGGCGCTCACTCCAGGCTCAGACGTCCTTCCAGCGCTGCCGCGAGCAGTGCCTCGGCGGCCCTGAGGGTCAACGGCCGCGGATTGCCGCCGGCAGTCGGGTCGACGATGGCCATGGCTGCGACCCGGGCTGCATCGATCTGCCGGATGCCGAGGCCGGCAAGCGTGTGCGGCACGCCGACATCGGCACGCAGTTCGAGCAGCGCCGCGAGGAAACCGTCGAAACCGCCGGCGATCCCCAGCCAGGCCGCAAGGCGCGCGATCTTCGTCTCGATGGCCGCGCGGTTGAACGCCAGCACGTAGGGCATGAACACGGCGTTGGTCATGCCGTGGTGGGTGTCGTAGAGCGCCCCGATGGGGTGCGACAGCGCATGGATCGCGCCGAGCCCCTTCTGAAACGCGGTGGCGCCCATCGCCGCGGCGCTGAGCATGCGGCCGCGCGCTCCGATGTCGGCACCGTCCGCCATCACCCGGCGCAGATTCTCGAACACCAACCGCGTGCCTTCCACCGCAATGCCTTCGGCCAGCGGATGAAAGCTCGGTGCGCAGTAGGCTTCCAGGCAGTGGGCGAGCGCGTCCATGCCGGTGCCCGCAGTCACCGCGGGCGGCAGACCCACCGTGAGCGCCGGATCGCAGATCACGACGCCGGGCATCATGCGCGGGTGAAAGATCACCTTTTTCGTCTGCGTGCCGGGATCCGTCAGCACCCCGGCACGGCCCACCTCGGAGCCCGTGCCGGCTGTGGTCGGTACGGCGACGATGGGCGCGATGCCGGCCGGATCCGCGCGTTGCCACCAGTCGCCCACGTCCTCGAAGTCCCACACGGGGCGCTTCTGCCCCGCCATGAACGCGATCAGCTTACCCATGTCGAGACCGCTGCCGCCGCCGAAGGCGACCACGCCGTCGTGCTCGCCGGCGCGGTAGGCCGCCAGCCCTGACTCCAGGTTGGTCGCCACGGGATTGGGCTTCACGTCGGCGAACAGTGCCGCCGGCAGCCCGCCATCGCGCAGCAGTGCCAGCGCCCTGCCGGTGATGGGCAGCGCCGCCAGGCCATGGTCCGTCACCAGCAGGGGCCGGCGTATCCCGAGCGACGTGCAGGCGTCCGCCAGCTCGTCGATGCGCCCGGCGCCGAAGCGGATCGCCGTAGGAAAGCTCCAGTTCGCGCGCTGCTCGTCCATGCCCGCCTCAGTAGCGCTCGAAGCCCCGATCGAGCTCCCAGTCAGTGATGCGGCGGTCGTACTCGCGCTGCTCCCAGCGGGCCGCATGCACGTAGTGATCGATCACCGCGTCACCGAATGCCTTGCGCAGCATGCTCGAACCGTCCAGCCGCGTGGTGGCATCGCGCAGCGTCATGGGCACCTCGGGCAGTCCGGCATCGGCATAGGCGTCGCCGCTGAACACCGGCGCCAGCTCGAGCTGCTCGTCGATGCCGGCGAGGCCCGCGGCGATCAGCGCCGCAAACGCGAGGTAGGGATTGAGGTCGGCGCCACCGATCCGGCACTCCACCCGGATCGCCCTGGTGCCCGCGCCGCACAGACGGAACCCGGCCGTGCGGTTGTCGTTGGACCAGACGATGCGCGTGGGTGCGAAGGTGCCGGCCTGCTGAAAACGTTTGTAGGAGTTGATGTAGGGGGCGAGGAAGACCGAGATCTCGGCTGCGTATTTCATCTGCCCGGCCAGAAACTGGCGCATCAGAGTGCTCATGCCGTGCTCTGCCCCGGGGTCCAGGAACAGCGGGCTGTTGCTGGCACGATCCCACAACGAGGCATGGATGTGGCAGGACGAGCCCGCCAGATCGTAGTGCCACTTGGCCATGAAGGTGGCGGCGCGGCCATGCTGCCAGGCGATTTCCTTGATGGCGTGCTTCATGATGGCGTGGCGGTCGGCCATGGTGAGCGCGTCAGCGTAGCGGACGTTCAGCTCGTGCTGGCCCGGGGCCCACTCGCCCTTGGTGTTCTCCACGGGAATGCCGGCACCGTGCAGACCGTTGCGCATGGCCTGCAGTGCCGGCTCTTCCTTGCTGGTGGCGAGAATGTAGTAGTCCTCGATGAACGGATTGGCCGTCTTCAGGCCCTGGTAGCGCCGTTCGCGGGCGGACTCGTAGGTCTCCTGGAACAGATAGAACTCGAGCTCGGAGGCGAGCTGCGCGCTGTATCCGCGCGCCGCGAGACGTGCGCACTGTGCTCGGAGCATGGCCCGGGGGCTGTGCGCGAGATCGTCGCCGTGATGGTCCTGCACGTCTGCCAGCACCAGCGCCGTGCGCTCCAGCCAGGGCAGCTGGCGCAGCGTCGACAGATCGGGCCGGATGACGAAGTCGCCGTAGCCGGCGCTCCAGCTGGCCGCCTCGTAGCCGGGTACGGGCTCCATGTCGATGTCGTTGGCGAGCAGGTAGTTGCAGCCGTGAGTTTCTTCCCAGGCGCTGGTGACGAAGTGCTCGGCGTGGAAGCGCTTGCCGATCAGCCGTCCGAACATGTCGACGAAGCACACGATCACGGTGTCGATGCGACCGTCCCGGGTAGCCGCCGTCAGCTCCTCGAAGCTCAGCATGCCGGTCATCCTGGCTCCCCTCTGCCCTGCGCCTGGTGGGCCAGAGCGAACTCCTCCTCCGGCGAAAGGATCAGCCGGTGCCGTCCCACCAGGCCGAAGTAGAGTATGCCGGCCGCGAACCAGGCGGCGACCCCCAGCACGCCCTGGCGGTAGACGGGATCGCTGAGCTGGTAATAGAGCGTTGCCAGGCCGATCAGGATCGTCAGCACCGCGCCGGGCACGCCCAGGGGACTGCGATAGGGGCGCTCGATGTGGGGAAACCTCCGGCGCAGCTGGATGAACGCCAGCGCCTGCATGATGTAGGAGAACATGGCAGCGAACACCGCCATGTTGAGCAGCGTGCCGCCGATCACGACGCCGCCGGTCTCTGCGCCGAGGCTGAACCAGAGAACGAACATCACGGTGAGCGCGAGCAGCGTGCCGGCGATCATGGCGACGTGCGGTGTCCTGTTGCGTCCGTGTGTGACGGACAGTGCCGTCGGGAAGTAGCCGGCGCGTGAGAGCGAGTAGATCTGCCGCCCTTTGGCATAAATGATCGTGTGGAACGACGCGATCAAGCCCACCACCGCAACCAGGGCGAGCAGCTTTGCCGTTCCTTCGCCGTAGATGGCCCGCAGGGCATCCAGCAGCGGCTCGCCGGAGCGGCCGAGCGCGAACGAGCCGACGCCGACCACGGACGGATTGAGCCAGAGAATCATGAACGCCGAGACCATGAGCGTGAAGATGCCGGCGATGATGCCGCGCGGCATGTCGCGCTGCGGGTCGTGGCTCTCCTCGGCCGCCAGCGGCAGCTGCTCCACTGCCAGGAACAGCCAAACCGCGAACGGCAGCGCAGCCAGCACGCCCGGCCAGCCGGCGGGCAGGAACGGGCCGTGGCCGTCCGTCAGCTCGACCCCGCCCGGCCCGACGTTCATCGCCCAGCGTTGGAAGTCCATGTTCGGCAGGGCGCTGAACCAGAACACCACCAGGCACGCCAACGCCATGAGGGTCACCACCAGCGTCACCCGGAACGAGAGTTCCACGCCGACGACGTTCAATCCCACGAACACCGCGTAGCCGCCTACCCACCAGAGCGGCTGCAGGTTTTCCGGTGTTTCGAAGATGCCGGTCAGGTAGCTGCCGATGAAGAACACGATCACTCCGGGTACCAGCACGTACTCGACGTTTTCGGCCAGCCCTGTGAGAAAACCGCCCCAGGGACCCATGGCGGTACGCGAGAACGAATAGGCGCCGCCGGTGTGCGGCAGGGCCGGCGACATCTCGGCTATGGAAAACGTGAGCCCGAGATACATCACGGAGATGATGATGGTGGCGATCAGCATGCCGCCCCAGCCGGAACTGGCCAGACCCAGGTTCCAGCCGGAAAAGTGGCCCGATATGACCGCGCCGACGCCGAGCGCCCACAGCGACCAGACACCGGCATAGCGGCGCAGGCGTCGCTGCTCGAAGTAGCCTGCGTCGGCCCTCGTGTAGCCCACGCCCTGGTGTCGTAAAGGTCCTTCGCTCACGCCGGAAACCTCCCTCTGCCCGCGCGGGCGGCGTGCTGGGTCCGGCAGCCGGTCGGGGCGGTCACGGGCGGATCATACGGACTATCCGTGCCGCATAGAAGCAAGGCGGATCCCGTCATGCACCGCGGTTCGCGGCCAGCGTATCCAGGTTGCGGGCATGCCGATCACGGTCGATGCCGTAGCGCGACACGATGTACAGGGCCAGGCCGCACAGCCCGCAGTACAGGGGCAGGAAAAACAGTGCCAGATCGAGACGGATTTCGTTGGTCATCTGCGCCATGCTGTGGACTTCGTCCATGCCCACCAGCGAGACGATGGCGCCGGCGCTGATGATGCCGCCGGCGGATACCGTCTTGAAGGCGAATCCGCGTGCGGCGAAGAACAGACCCTCGGAGCGGCGGCTGGTGGTGACCTCGCTGTCTTCCACGACGTCGGCCATCATGGAGTCGAGCAGCACGTTGCCGATCACCGAGCCGATCACTTCCATGACGATGAACGCGGAGTAGATGCCCAGAGACAGCCAGCTGCCGATCTCCGGCCAGAACCCGGTCAGCAGTAGCACGTAGGGAATCGGATACAGCAGCAGCCGCATGGTCAGGGCGCCGATGGCCGCACGCGGCTTGCCGAAGCGATAGCCGAAGTAGGGGGCGCCCCAGTAGGCCACCAGCGGCGAGATCAGAACGAACACGCCCGTGGTCGCGATCATGGGGCCGGTGAAGCCGAAGAAGTAGGTGGTGTTGTACAGGTACAGGGCGGTACCCAGACCGCCGGCGACGCCGACCGACAATCCGTAGAAAAACAGCGCCGCGAAGTGCGGATTGCGCAGCGATTCGAAAATCTGGCGCAGCTCCCGGCTGATGGCGCGCAGGCGGAACGTGTCACGGGGCCGGGGCAGCGCGGCGGCGACTTTCTGCGTGCCGAGCGATGACGTGAGGATCGCCAGCGCGATGACGACGGCGCCGACGCTGCCGTAGATCTGGTAGCCGGTCTGCACGGTGACGCCATAGGCGCCGACCCAGAAGAAGAAGTTGATCGTGTGGATTCCGTTGCCGCCGTACCACCCGAACGCGTGACGCAGCGCCAGCCATTTGTTGCGGCGGTCGTAGTCCTTCTCCATGTCAGGCAGCAGCGCGGTGGACGGGACCTCGAACAGGGTCGTGCCGGTGCGGATGAGCAGGGCCATGGCCAGCACGTACCAGAATGCCCTGTCGGGATCGAGATCGATCACGGGGTTGAACAGCGCGTAGAACGATGCCGGCAGGATCAGAAGGGCCGCGTACATGAACGGATGCCGGCGGCCGAGGCGCGAGCTGGTCTTGTCGGACCAGTGACCGAGCAGCAGATCGGATACCGAGTCCCAGATCATGGCGATGGCCAGCGCCAGGGACGCCAGGTATCCGGGCACCCCCAGTACCTGGTTGGCGAAGATCAGCAGCAGGTAGCTGAAGGCGTTGTCTTTGATGCCATAGGCAACGGATGCCGCGCCGTAGAACCAGAAGATGGGCTGCCGCTCAGAGCACGCGCACTGCCTGGATGTCGTTCGCTCCCCATCATCTGCCCCCACAGATCGCTCAGCTCAGCGTCCGATGCTCAACCACGCCCGCGGCAGCGTCAACCGCAGGTTGCAGATGAGCGACATCGATGTGCGTGCAGGCTGCGCATGCCTGGAGCATCGGCAGGGCATAACTTACACTCGGGGCTCAGACGCTGCCCTGAACCTGGGCGGCACCATGCAGCAGCTCAGGGCGGAGGCTCGGCATGCCCGTGTTCCAGGACGGCGAGACCAGCATCTACTACGAGGAACGGGGCGCCGGATTTCCGGTGCTGCTGATTGCGCCCGGGGGCATGCGCTCGGCGGTCTCGTACTGGCGCAACACGCCCTGGAATCCCGCGGAGGCGCTCAGCGACGGCTACCGCGTGATCGCCATGGATCAGCGTAACGCCGGGCAGTCCCTGGCGCCGGTGCGCGCGGACGATGGCTGGCACGTCTACACGCGCGACCAGCTGCGACTGCTGGATCATCTGGGCGTCGAGCGCTTTCACGTGGCCGGCATGTGTATCGGCGGCCCGTACTGCATGGGGCTGATCGAGGCCGCGCCGGAACGGGTGGCCTCGGCGGTACTGTTTCAACCCATCGGCCTCGAGGACAACCGCCAGGCGTTCTACGACATGTTCGACAGCTGGGCGGACGAGCTGAAGCCGCAGCGGCCGGACACGCCGGCAGCCGCCTGGGAATCGTTCAAACACAACATGTACGACGGCGACTTCCTGTTCAACGTCGATGAGGCGTTCGTTGCCGGCTGCCCGACGCCGCTGCTGGTGCTGTGCGGCAACGATCTGTATCACCCGCGATCCACCTCGCTGACCATTGCCAGAGTCGCGCCCAAAGCGGAGCTCGTGGAGCAGTGGAAAGAGGGAGAGCACCGCGAGCGCGCGATGGCACGGGTACGTGCCTTCCTGGACGCCCACACCCCGCGATGAGGCCGTAGTGGATCTGCAGCTGAGAGGCAGACGCGCGCTCATCACGGGTGCTTCGAAAGGCATCGGCCGCGCGGCGGCCGAAAGTCTGGCCGCCGAAGGCTGCAACCTGGTGCTGGCGGCGCGCAGCGGCAGCGATCTCGAAGCAGCGGCGCGGCAGATCCGCGCCGCGCATCAGGTCGACGTCGCCTGGCAGGCGCTGGATCTGTCGCGTACCGATGCCGTCGACACGCTGGTTTCGGCCATCGGCGCGGTGGACATTCTGGTCAACAACGCCGGCGCCATCCCGCCCGGCAGCCTCGAACAGGTGGATGACGCCACCTGGCGTAGCGCCTGGGATCTCAAGGTGTTCGGCTATATTCACCTGTCGCGGCGGATGTACCCGCTCATGCGGGACGCGGGCAGCGGGGTGATCGTCAACGTCATCGGCGCCGCGGGCGACAAGCCCAGCGCCGGCTACGTGGCGGGCAGCATGGCCAACGCCTCGCTCATGGCGCTGACCCGCGCTCTCGGCGCGGTCAGCCTGAAGGACGGTGTGCGCGTCGTCGCCATCAACCCGGGGCTCATCGAGACCGAACGTCTGCAGACCATGACCCGCCTTCGTGCCGAGCGCCGCTTCGGCGATGCGGGACGCTGGCGCGAACTGATGGACTCTACGTTCCCGCCCGGCCTGCCGGAGCACATCGGGGATCTGGTCGCGTTCCTGGCATCGCCGCGCTCGGCCAATACCAGCGGCTGCATCGTCACCGTCGACGGGGGCTCTTCGGCCCGCTGAATCACTGCCAAAGGAGTTACCGCATGACTGTCAGACTGCCCGTTGCCTTCGTCGGTCTCGGCGTGATGGGGTATCCCATGGCCGGACATCTCGCAGCTGCGGGGCACCCCGTGCGGGTCTACAACCGCACCGCAGCGAAGGCGGCGGGCTGGTGTCAGGCCCATGCCGGCGCAGCCGCCGCGACGCCCCGCGAGGCGGCGACGGGCGCACGGATCGTGTTCGTCTGCGTGGGCAACGACGATGACGTGCGCTCCGTGGTCTATGGTGACGACGGGGTGCTGGCTGGCCTCGGAGAGGGCGCGGTGCTCGTGGATCACACCACCGCGTCTGCCGAGCTCGCCAGAGAGCTCAGCGAAGCTGCCGCAGGGCGCGGTTGCGGCTTTCTCGATGCGCCGGTGTCCGGCGGCCAGGCAGGGGCTGAGAACGGTGCGCTCACGGTGATGGTGGGTGGCGACCCGGCCGTGTTCGAGCGTGTGCGCCCGGTGATCGACTGCTATGCCAGGTCCGTGAAGCTCATGGGCGGCCCGGGTGCGGGCCAGCTGACCAAGATGGTCAACCAGATCTGCATTGCCGGGGTGCTGCAGGGGCTTGCGGAGGGTCTGCATTTTGCCGAGCAGGCAGGTCTCGACATCGAGTCCGTGGTGGACGTGATCTCCAAGGGTGCGGCACAGTCCTGGCAGATGGAGAATCGCCACGCCACCATGGCGCGGCGCGAGTTCGAGTTCGGCTTCGCCGTGGACTGGATGCGCAAAGATCTCGACATCGCATTGCGCACCGGCCGCGCTCTGCACGCGCGGCTGCCGCTGACCGCGCTGGTGGATCAGTTCTACGCGGACGTGCAGAGCTACGGCGGCGGCCGCTGGGACACTTCCAGCCTGATCGAGCGGCTGCGCCGCTGACGCGCGTGCGCCGCGGCCGCAACGGCTTCAGCCGTCGACTTTTTCGAAGTACGTCAGGCCGCCGCCGCCCTCGGCCATGAACGGGCCGATTCTGGCGTTGAAGCCGGAGTCCCGCCGCCACGCCAGATAGGCCTGCTGCTGCTCGCGCGAGTCCCAGATCTCGTAGAACACGACGTGGCCGGGTTTGCCGCGGTCGACGTATATGTCGAACAACCGGTTGCCTGGCCAGGCGCGGGTATCGGGCGCCGCTTCGGTCATCACGGCCAGAAATTCATCGAGCCGGTCCGGCTGCACCTGCAGGTCGATGGTGAGAAACAGCGCGTCATCCGGCGTGCGCAGCGTGGTGCAGCCGGACAGCGTCAGCAGCGCCAGCAGCAGCGCGCCGCCGTGTCGTTGAATCGATTTCATGTCGGGCCCCCTCCAATGGCGGGGCTAAGGTAGCAGAATGGCGGGGCGCACACGATCGCTGCGGCTGCCGCACCTTCCACGGCCGCCCAGGCTGCGTTAGCCTTCGATGCCTGGCCCGCGCCCGCAGCCACAAGGAGTCTCCCGGTGTCCGAACGATTCGACGAGCTGCTCCCCGAGCATGCCACGTTCATTTCCAAGCAGAAGGTCTTCTTCGTCGGCAGTGCCGCCCGTGACGGCCGCGTCAACGTGTCGCCGAAAGGGCAGGACAGCCTGCGCGTGCTCGGCCCCAGGCGGATTCTGTGGCTGAATCTCACGGGCAGCGGCAACGAAACGGCGACGCATCTTCTGGACTGCAACCGGATCACCCTGATGTGGTGCGCGTTCCAGGGGCCGCCGCTGATTCTGCGGGCCTACGGCAGCGCCCGCGTCGTGCATCCGGATGACGCCGGCTGGGCCGAGTGCTCTGCGGCCATTCCCGCCCCCGTGGGTGCGCGCCAGTTCTTTGACGTGAGCATCGATCTCGTGCAGACCTCGTGCGGCTACGCCGTGCCGCTTTTGGAGTATCAGGAAGATCGGCGGGCGCTCACGCTGTGGGCTGAGAAACGCGGCACGGATGGCATCGCCGAGTACTGGCGGGAAAACAACCAGCTCAGCCTGGACGGCCGCCCCACCGATCTGGCGGGCTAGCGTGTCGCTGCTCGAACAGCAGTTCGACGACCTCGACGACAGCGTCAGCCAGCTGATCGCGCTGCTGGAGGAGGCCGACGAGCGGTTCTGGGTGCCCTACCTGCGACGCGGACTGACCCAGGTGCGGCAGCACCGGCTGTCCGGGGCCACGTTCATCCTCGGCTGCTACGGCGGCGAGGATACGTTCTCTGACGTGGTGATCGGTCGCGCCATCGCGGGCGCCGACCCGCTGCGTTTCCGCAACCTGAACGCGCGGCTCGATCACCTGCGCACGCGCACCTTCGAGTCCGCCAACGCCATCACCTCCCGGCGCGCCTGGTAGCCGGCGCCGGCTCCCGCCGTGCCCACCGCAACAGCGTCAGTAGGCTGATGCAGGCGATGTTGGCAGGGACATGCCTGAGCGCGCCGCTGAACGCCGCGCGCGCCGCGACGGTCGAGGTTCAGCTGGGCGGGGTGGCGCAGTCGGTCAAGGCTGCGCGGGAGCAGCGCCGGCGGCTGCACTCTGCGGCACCAGTCGCAGCCCACTCAGATCGTATCCCTGGTCACGGCACAGGGCCAGCAGCGACTCGAACTGGTCTTCCGGAAGGGCGGGTTCGCGCGCCATGATCCACAGATAGTCGCGGCGGCTGCGCCCGATGATGGTGACCTGGTAGTCCTCGTCGAGGTACATCACGCGATAGTCGGCGCGGAATGGCCACACGAACTGCATGCCCCACACCGCACCGTTGCTGCCCTTCTCGACGTAGCCCCGGGCATGCAGTGCCTTCGCAGGGCCGTCGAAGCCGCCCTTGCGATAGCTGAATGTGGTCTCGACGAACCCGGCCGGGTCGAGCCGGTAGCGTTCGACGGCGTCCCAGGCCTGGGTCTCGAACGGCGTCGGAATGGCCGCTATGACGTACCAGTCGCCCATGAAGCGCGGGATGTCCACCTGCTCGGTGAGCAGCAGCGGCTCGCGACCAGTGGTCTGACAGCCGGCAGCAATGAGGATCAGCAACGCGCTGGCAACGGGACGCATGGAACTCGCCGGTGAGTGAGCATGGGGCGCAGACTAGCGCCACGCGCGTGAAGCCCGCGTCGGGCGCCGGTGAAGAGGGCGTGAAGGGCGCTCAGCCCAGCGCGTCCAGATATTTCTCGGCATCCAGAGCTGCCATGCAGCCGAAGCCCGCGGAGGTGATGGCCTGGCGGTACACGTGGTCAGCCACGTCACCGGCGGCGAACACGCCCGGGACGCTGGTGGCGGTGGCATTGCCGTCGAGGCCGCTGTGGGTGACGACGTAGCCGCCCTTCATGTCCAGCTGGCCGGTGAAGATCTGGGTGTTGGGCTGGTGCCCGATGGCGATGAACACGCCGGAAACCGCCAGATCGCGTGTCGGGCCGCCTGTGGTGGAGGCCAGCCGCACGCCGGTAACCCCGCCCTCGTTGCCGAGCACTTCTTCCAGGGTCGTGTTCCAGAGCGGCTCGATGTTGCTCTTCGCGAGCAGCCGGTCCTGCAGGATCTTCTCCGAGCGCAGTGCGTCCCGGCGGTGCACCAGGTAGACCCGGCTGCAGATGTTCGACAGGTACAGAGCCTCTTCCACCGCCGTGTTGCCACCGCCGATCACGGCGACCTCCTGGCCGCGGTAGAAAAAGCCGTCGCAGGTGGCGCAGGCGCTGACGCCGCGGCCTTTGAACGCCTCCTCGGAAGGCAGACCGAGATAGCGCGCGGAAGCACCGGTGGCGATGATCAGCGCGTCGCAGGTGTAGCTTGCGTTGTCGCCGGTGAGCCGGATCGGTCGGGCCGCCAGATCTGCGGCGGTGATGTAGTCGTTGACGATGCTGGCATCGAACCGCGCCACGTGCTCGGCCATCTGCACCATCAGTTCGGGCCCCTGCAGCTCGGCGTGGCCGCCGGGCCAGTTTTCCACCTCGGTCGTGGTGGTGAGCTGGCCGCCCACCTCCACGCCCGTGATGAGCAGGGGTTTCAGGTTGGCGCGCGCTGCGTACAGCGCTGCCGTGTATCCGGCCGGGCCGGAGCCGATGATGATGAGCCGATGGTGAATCTGGGCCACGGGAGTCCCCTGCCGAGCAAAGCGCGCTATTGTAGCCACCTCGGTGTGTGTGGTGAACGCGGGCGCAATCCGTCTGCGGGACTGAGATCCTTTACGGGAGTGAGGGCATGGGGCTTGGCGACAGGGTCGCAGCGGACCGGCCGCTGCTGAAGCATCTGGGTATCCGGGTGGAACCTGCCGGTTCCCAGGGCCTGGAGCTGAGCCTCGAGGTGCGGCCGGTGATGGTGAACGCTCAGGGATTCTGTCATGGCGGGATGCTCTTCGTGCTGGCGGATACGGCCTGTGCCTATGCCCTCGCCGCGGCCGGTGCCGCGCCTGCGACGGTGGATGCGAGCATCAGCTACCTGCGGCCTGCGCTGCTGGGGGACAGGGTGCTGGCGCGCGCGCAGGTGCGTCGCTCCGGCAGGCGCTTCGGTCACTGCGACGTGACCCTGGAGGACAGCGCCGGTCGGCCGCTGGCGTTGTATCGCGGGACCTGTGCAAACCTCGAAGACCAGAGCCGCTAGGCGTCAGCGCGGCAGCGGCGCCGGTCAGGGCCGGTCGTCGGGCTGATGGCATGCCTGGCATCGCCGGGTGGGGCCGCTTTCGGCGCGGCCCTGCCGCTCTGTCGCCAGCTCGCGCTGGCGCTCGATGTGACATCCCCGGCACAGGTCGTGGAACATGGTTTCGATCTGTCCCGAGATCTCCGGATCCTGACGGTGGCAGTCGATACACAACCCGGCGCCGGTGCGGTCGGCGAAGTTGTGGTGGCATTCGATGCAGTTCACGCTCTGATGGTCCTCGTGGGCGAAGCGGAGCGGCAGTGCGGGTCCGGACGCTGCGACGCCCACGGCGGCCCCGCCGACCTGCGCCAGCATCGCGGCCGCCGTGGTCAGGATGGCCTGGGCGCGCTGCGCGCGCTTCACAGGTTGCGCGCCGCGCTGAACGCTGCCGCCAGCAGCAGCAGACTCGCGAGCAACGCCGGCCACGATGGCGCTGCCTGCGGTTTGGGCACCGCACCGCGTCCGGCAGATGCGCGCCTTGCCGCATAGGCATAAAGCGGCAGGCCCATGACGGCGGAGGCGAACACGACAGCGGCCAGCGGGGTGTGCAGATAGAAACCGCTGCCGATCACGTGCCACGCGAGGGCAAGCAGCACGGCAAGCCAGGTCAGGCGGTGCCACAGACGGAACCGGCGGTGGTTGCCATAGAGTCTGCGCCGCGGCCGCGGATAGCTGCCGAGCGTGAGCAATGCGAGTGCTGCCAATGCGCCCAGTCCGCACAGCATGTAGCCGGGCGCCGTCGGCCGCAGGTACTCCAGCAGCACCGGGTCGTAGACCAGCAGCCCCACGGCGTGACCAAGCACCAGCAGCAGCGCGACCACGCCCAGGCCGGTGTGGCGATCCATGCCGGCGGCGCGCGCGGGAGACTCGGCTTCCCAGCCGATCGCGGCCAGAACCGCACAGGCCGACAGACCGATCCCGTTGAGCAGGTCCCAGAGCCAACCACCCGCGGGCAGGCGCCCGCCGAGAAACACGCTGGCGCTGATCAGACCGACGATGGCGACGATGCCGGGCACTGGATCTCCCTCAATCCGGCGCACCATAGGCGAAGCGCAGGGTATCGGCCAGTAGCGGGCTGCCGCGCAATGGTACGGGCGAGGGTCGGTCCGCGGGGATGGTCGACCGATCTGGCTGCCCATCTGGTCCAGTGCCGTGGTGCACGGTAGACTGACGGGATCCACCGACGGAGGAGGGGGGATGGTGAAAACCCTGCGCAACCTGGCGCTGTTGACGCTGCTCTGGACCGGCGTCCAGGCGCAGGCCGAATTCACGCCCGAATCACTCGGCCAGGTGGCGACGCTGCCGAGCCCCTACCCTGATCACTGGCTCATCGTCCAGGATCTGGCCTTCAATCACATGCGGGAAGGGCGCTTCTACATCGTCGATCCTGCGGCGACCACCGCCGGCGGTCAGATGAAGGGCATTCTCTCAGCCGACTTCATCGCCAGCCTCGCGCTGAGCGCGCGCCGCAACGAGATCTACGTCATCGAGTCGTTCTTCGCCAGAGGCGGGCGCGGCGGCGAGCGAACGGACGTCGTGACCATCTACGACCCCGCGACCCTCGACGTCGCGGGTGAAGTCGTGATCCCGGCCAAACGCCTCACCGGCATGCCCAACCACTATCAGGTCGCGCTGATCGACGACGATCGGTTCATGGTGGTCTACAACTTCACGCCGTCGCAATCCGTGTCGGTCATCGACCTCGAGACGCGGCAGTTTCTCGGCGAGATCGGCATTCCCGGCTGTGCCTTCGTCTATCCCACCGGGCGCCGCGGCTTCAGCTCGCTGTGCAGCGACGGCGGTCTGCTGACCACGCGCCTGCAGAGTGACGGCAGCCTCGAGCAGACCGAACGACTGCCCTCCTTCAACGACATTGCCGCCGATGCGATGTTCGAGAAGCCGGCTGTCATCGACGGCATTGCCTACTTCCCGACCTTCACCGGCAACGTGGTGCCCGTGGATCTGCGCGGTGAGGGGGCTCGCGTCGGCGAACGCTGGGCCCTTACCAACACCGCCGAGCGCGATGCCGGCTGGCGCCCGGGTGGTGCCTGGCCCGCGATCGCGGATCGCTCGGGTCGTCTGTACGTGCTCATGCACGGACACGGTGCGGAGGGCACACACAAGGATGGCGGCGACCAGGTATGGGTATTCGATGCCCGGCAGGGCCAGCGTCTCGGCACGATCGAGCTGAACGACTGGGGAATCGCGCTCGGCATGTCCGCGGGATCGGACCAGCGCCTGGTGGTGACCCGGGCGGACGGTGGGGTCGATCTCTACGATCCGCGCAGCGGCGAGCGGCAGAGCACGCTGCTGATGTCCATGGACACGCCGCTGCTCGTGCGCGGCGTGCGCTAGCGACCAGGGGAGCATCTGATGGCATGGTTTGACAGGATCTCGGAGCTGACGACGCGCGGCATCGCGCGCCGGGTATCGCGGCGCAGCTGGCTCACCGGGCTTGGCGGCGTGCTGGTGGGGGGCGCGGCGCTGCCGCTGCTGCCGGTGGCGCGCGCAGCGACGCCGGCGCAGCCGCGCGCGGAAGACGTGCCGGAGACGGGCGATCCCAACACCTGCGAATACTGGCGCCACTGTGCCATCGACGGGTTTCTGTGCGGCTGCTGCGGCGGCTCGGAGGCGGCCTGTCCGCCCGGTACCGAGCAATCGCCCATTACCTGGGTGGGAACCTGCCGGAATCCGGTGGATGGTCGCAACTACGTAATCTCCTACAACGACTGCTGCGGCAAGACCGCGTGCGGACAGTGTCAGTGCAATCGCAACGAAGGCGATAGGCCCATGTATCGGCCCGACAAGAGCAACGACATCAACTGGTGTCTCGGAACCAAGAGCAGCCTGTATCACTGCTCCACCGCGGTGGTCATCGGGTTGGCGGTGGAATGACCCGCACCATTGCGCTGCTGCTGCTGGCTTGCGCGGCGCCGCTGTGGGCGGCGGAGCCCGTGCACGATGCTCAGCGTGCGCGACTCAACTACATGCTCAACTGTCAGGGCTGTCACCTGCCGGATGGGCAGGGCATCGCCGACACCGTGCCCACGCTGCATGATTTCGTCGGCAGGTTTCTCAGCGTTCCGGGCGGGCGCGAGTACCTCGTTCAGGTGCCCGGGTCGGCAAACGCGGCACTGGACGATGCGGCGCTCGCGGATCTGCTCAACTGGCTGCTCGTCACTCTGAGTCCCGCGCAGCTGCCGGAGCACTGGCAACCCTACAGCGCCGAAGAGGTGGGTCGCCTGCGCGCGAGCCCGCTTTCCGAGGTGCAGCAGACGCGGGCCGCGCTTGTTGCGCGCATGCCGCTCGACTGAGCGAGGCTGTCACTCGACCGAGAGGAGCGCCGCGCGAGTGCGGCTGACCGCAGCTGCGCTTCCACCCATTGCCGGACGGAGCCGGTAGCACATGCATCTGCGTCTGCTGTGACGCGGCGCACGGAATCTGTGCCAGCGCCTCAGTTTACTGTCGGACCATGTGTTCTACGGGATTTCGCTGATGGATACCTTCGACCTGCGTTGGCCAGGCAGTCGCGCGACGCTGCATACCGATGGCTGGCGCTGCCGCATCGTCTGGCGCCAGGACAACGGGATGGGTGGATCCATCGACAACAGCCAGCTGTGCAAGCGCCGTGTCGCCGCAGGACTGTCTCTGGCGCCCGACCTGCTCGCCGTGCTCAAAGCGCGCGGCCACGAACGTCTCGCAGGAGAGATCGAGGCGCTTGCCCGGGCACCTGGGGGCGGCCCCGCTGCCGGTGAGAGCCGGGCGCAGAATGCCCGGCAGGATGGCGAGTGGCCCCTGATCCAGCGCTGGCTGGAGCGCCTCGACGGCGACCCGCACTGGTCGCGCTGTGACGGCAAACGGGCGCGGAGCTGGATAACCCTGGGTGAGATCGATACCGAATCGCTGCAGCTGAAGGTGCCCGCGCGGCGCGGGCGCCGCGAGTGGGTGCTGAAGCGGGCCTGGAGTGACGGCAGCCACCGCCCGGAGTACGTGGTCGCGGCGTCGCTGCGCGGCTTGCTGTGCTGCCTGCTGGAACGCCCGGAGCTGCGCCGCTGCGCGTTCGTCGAGCAGTGGCTCGGTGCCTGCGATGAGGTGACTCATGCGGAACTGGTCGCTGCGGCAAGGCGCTGGCGCGAGGTCGTGAGTCCCGACCGACCGCACTGAGCGGCGCCGCTTGCGGGCGGCAGCGCATCTTGGAATCATCAGCCCCTTTCGCGGCAGGGCGTCAACGGCTCGGGCAGCCGGCGCCGCCGACTCGCATCGCTCAGGGGCGGATCATGAGAACTTCACGACGAATCGGCTGCGTGCTGGTGCTGCTCGGCACCCTGGCGGCCTGCAGCGATGCGCCGGCGCCCTCGAGCACGGCCATTGTGATCGACAACGTCACGGTGATCGACGCCGTTGCCGGCGCGCGCCCGGGTCAGCGGGTAGTGATCGACGGCGACCGGATCCTGTCCGTCGGGCCCATGACCGAGCCGCGCCCGGCGGCGAGCGAGGTGCTCGACGGCGGCGGTCGCTACCTGATCCCCGGGCTCTGGGACATGCACGTGCACTTCCTGTACGAGCCGGCGCTGACTGGCGGCATGGCGGATCAGTTCCTGCGCTACGGCGTTACCAGTGTGCGTGACACCGGCGGTGATCTGGCGCAGATGGTGGCGCTGCGCGCCGGGCTGGAGGCCCGTGCCGCCGCGGCTGACGGGCGCCCGGTGCCGAGACTGTTCTTCGCCGGGCCGCTGCTCGATGGTCGTTTCGTGGTCTACGATGGCGCCGATCCGGATCAGCCGCCCCTAGGCACGGCCGTCCCGGACGTGGCGGCGGCGCGAGCCACCGTGCAGCGTCTGCACGCTGCCGGCGCTGACTTCATCAAGGTATACGAACTGGTGTCTCCGGAGGTGTTCACGGCACTCACCGACGAGGCGCATCGCCTGGGTATGCCGGTGGACGCGCACGTACCGTTGTCCATGACGGCCGATGCCGCAGGTCCGCGCACGGATTCCATGGAGCATCTGCGCAACATCGAGCTGGCCTGTGCGTCCAACTGGGAGGCGCTGCAGCATGAAAGGCTGAACCGGCTGCAGAGCTTCACGGAGGGCCGCGGTTACGAGCTGCGCCGCGATCTGCATGCGCTGCAGCGGTTGCCTGCGATTGCCGCCTACGACGAGCAGCGCTGCGATGCGGTGCTCGAACGGCTCGCAAGCACGGTTCAGGTGCCGACGCTGCGACTCAATGCGGTGGCGCTGGTTCAGCCGTACGAACGGGCGGACTGGAGCGAGGCCCTTGCCGCGCTGCCGGCCGCAGTGCGCGATCGCTGGCAGGCGCGCGCGGACCGGATGCGCGCCGAGTATCCGGTCACCGATCACACGTTTGCCGAATGGAGCCTGTTTCTCATCTCGCGTCTGCTCGCCCATGGCGTGCCGATCGGTGCCGGTACCGACACACCCATCGGGCTCGGCATTCCGGGTTACAGCCTGCACACGGAGCTCGAGCTGCTCGTGCGCAGCGGGCTAGAGCCGCTGCAGGCACTGTATGCGGCGACGGTGCAGCCGGCCCGGTACTTCGGGCTGAAGGACCTGGGCGAGATCCGGCCGGGTGCCCTTGCCGATCTGGTGCTGCTCGATGCCGATCCGCTGCAGGACATCAGCAACACCCGGCGCATCAGTGCGGTGATGGCCGGGGGGCGGTGGGTCGACCTCGATGCACCGGCATGGCCGGCGCCCTGAGCCGATAGCCGCGTTCAGGCGGGCCGCACGTCTACGGGAATGCCGGTCATGTGTGCCTGATTGGAGAGCGGTTCGAAGCTGCCGGGCCCGGATGGCAGCAGGGCATTGCAGTTGACCCCGTGCTTGTCCGCGGCAACGCGCATCCCGGTAACGTTGCGGTGCCCCCAGCCGTGGGTCATGGCGACGACGCCGGGCATCAGCTCGTCCGTGAGCTTCACCGGCGCGCTGAGCTCGCCGTGCCGATTGCTGATCGCCACCGTGGCGCCGTCGACGATCTGGCGAGCCTCGGCGTCGCGCGGGTGCATGAACAGGTAATTGCGATCCCGGTCGCGGCGCTTCATCTTCGGCAGGTTGGCGTACCAGCTGTTCATCATGTACGCGTCGCGCTTGCTGATGAGTTTGAGCTGGTCCGGGCGTTCCGCTGCCAGATCGGCATAAATCTGCTCCATGCGATCGAGCGCCTCGGCGAAGATCGCTGGAAAACAGTCCACCTTCTGGTCTTCCTGCTGCAGGAAGCGCTCGTAGAACGACTCGGGATCCGAGCGCTCCAGGGCGATGATCTGCTCGCGCCGCAGCCTGGCCATGTCATGGCCGCGGGAGCGCAGCATTGCGTCGACCCGCGCCCACATGTTGGGCTGCCCGTCCTCACCCGGCTGATCGAAGGCCGACTGGAACCCCATGGCCTGGCAGAGTCGTTCGTAGATCCACCAGTCCGGCTTGCGCTCGTAGGCGGGAGGGACCACGGCTTCGGTGAACTGCACGCTCGGCTGGTACTGCAGACCGATGCCGGTGATGTTGATGTCTTCGCGCTCGAACGCGCCTGCGGCGGGCAGCACGTAGTGGGCGTACTCGGCGGTGGCATTGCGATAGATGTCCACGCACACCAGCAGCTCGAGCGTCTCCAGCGCGGCCCGCATGTCGGCCTCGCCGCCGATGGAGAGCACCGGGTTGCCGGAGCTGACGAACAGCGCTCGGATGGGATCCTCCGCGTCGCGCACGTAGCTGGCCAGCAGGTTGCCGGGCAGGCTGATGCCGACCCCGCCGGGCTTGCGCACCCGGCCGTAGGGCGTGTCCAGAAAGCCTTCCGGCACCGCGCGCCCGGCGGACGGGCTGCGCTCGTAGAATCCCAGCGAGTAGAAGTTGCCGCCGGGTCGGCCCAGATTCCCGGTTACCAGCACCAGCATGTGCAGCAGCCAGTAGGCCAGGGTGCCCTGGCGGCCCATGTTGACGCCGGTCGACATGTGCGCACAGGCGCTCGGCGCCGCGGCGAAGTCGCGGGCCAGATCACGAATGGTGGCGGCCGGAATGCCTGTGACTCCGGCGACCCGATCCGCCGGCCAGCGCGCAATGAACTCGCGCAGCTCGGCGACGTTGCGGCCGTGGGCGCTCAGTGCCTGCTCGTCGAAACCCACGCCTGCATCGATCTCGTGGAGCAGCGCGGCCAGCAGGTACACGTCCGTGTCCGGCTTGATCTTCAGCACCTCGCCGGCGATCTTCGCCGACTCGATCTCGCGGGGGTTTATGTAGAGCACGCGCGCACCGCGCTGCTCGGCGGCTTTCAGATGCTGCATCGGGTGCGGCAGGGACACGAACGACATGTGGCTGACCGCGGGGTTCTCGCCGATGATCAGGATGAAGTCGGACCGGTCGATGTCCGGCAGCGGGTGCAGCGTTCGGGTGCCGAATACGGCTTCGCTGCCGGCAAACTTGTTGGCGCAATCCTGGGTACCGGAGCTGAAGTGCTTGCGGGCGCCGAGCTGACGCATGAAGCTGCCGAAGGACGGGCCGTAGAGCGCGTTGAACGCGGTAGGATTGCCGGTGTAGCTGCCGACCGCGCCGCTGCCGTGGCGGGCGACGATCGCCTGCAGCCGCTCGGCGATCTCGGCCAGGGCCTGGTCCCAGGAGACCGGCTCGAAGCGACCCGGGCCGGTGCGTTTCAGCGGCTCGCGCAGCCGGTCCAGATCGTTGTGGATGTCCAGGCCGTAAATGCCTTGTTGCACACGAATCCCTGCGATATGGGATGCTCGCGGTCCGGCTCGAGAGCGACCAGGCGGTCGTCCTGGACCGTCGCGATCAATCCGCACGCCGGTTCGCACACCCGACAGAAGGTCCGTTTGCGTTGCGCGGTCATGACTTCGTCCCCGTCGTCGATTGCCCGGCATGATAACCTAGGGCCATCCGACGTCGAACACTGCGGGGCTTCTTGGACTATCTGCTGCTGCTCGCCGGCCTGGCCGGCCTGCTTGGAGGGGGCGATGCGCTGGTCCGCGGGGCCAGCGGGCTGGCCCGGACGCTCGGCGTGTCGCCCATCGTCGTCGGGCTGACGGTGGTGGCCTTCGGCACCAGTTCCCCCGAGCTGGTGGTCAACGTGCTGGGAGCACTGAGCGGCGAGACGGACATCGCGTTCGGCAACGTCACCGGGTCGAACCTCGCCAACCTGGGGCTGGTGCTCGGCATCACGGCCGTGATTGCGCCCATTCTCGTTCAGGGGCAGATCGTGCGTCGGGAGATCCCGCTGCTGATGCTGGGGTCGGCGATGCTGCTCGTGTTCGCATCCGATGACGTGCTGCGCGGCGAGTCGCCCATGATCGACCGGGCGGATGGTCTGGGGCTGCTGCTGGTGTTCTGTGTGTTCGTGTACGTGCTGGCCGGCGATCTGATCCGCAGCCGCGGTGCCGATCCGCTATTCAGCGAGATCAGCGAGGTACGGCGGTTTCAGGTGATGCGGCCCGCCTATCGGGACCTGTTCTGGCTGCTTGGCGGCCTGGTGCTTCTTTACTTCGGTGGCCGTCTGACCATTGACAGCGGCAGCGCTGGCGCTGGCCTGGGGCGTGCCGTCCGTGGTGGTGGGGATCGTGCTCATCGCCATCGGCACCAGCCTGCCGGAGCTCGTGACCTCGGTGGTTGCCGCCTATCGAAACGAGCCCGACCTGGCGGTGGGCAATCTGGTGGGATCGAACATCTTCAACGGGCTGTTCGTGCTGCCCGTGAGCGCTCTCATCGCGGACATCCCGGTACCGCTGGGCGGCGATGCGGATCTCACGCTTCGGGCTGCTGCTGGCGGCGCTGCTGATACCCATCACCCTGATCGGGCGCGGCATCATCCGCAGGATCTGGGGTGTGCTGCTGCTGCTGATCTACCTCGCCTACGTCGCCGCACGGTGATTCTCGCGTGAGCGGCCGTGGCGCGGGCGCGCCACGCCGCCGAGGCCGTTCAGTAGGTGTATTCCGGCGCCGCGCCGAAGTCCACAACACCACGGTCGCTCCGAGCAGGGCGACGAACGATACCAGCGCCACGGCAAATACCGCGCTGGCGTAGAGAAAGCCCCGCTCCGGAGCCACTCCCATGACGACGGGGGTGCCGCGATAGAGCAGGAAGATGCAGTAGCAGGCGACCAGGCAGCCGACCAGAATGTCCAGCCACATCACCGGATGCAGCCCGAGCAGGCCGGCCAGGAAGAACGGCGACGCCGTGTAGCTGATGAGCGTGGCACCCTTCGCCAGGGTCGACTCGGTGCCGTAGGACTGCGACATCCATTTCACCATGTAGCCCAGGAACACCACGCCCGCCACCATTGCCACGAAGAACATCGCGCACATCGGCAGCGCGCTGGCCGGTGTCAGCCGGTAGACCTCGCCGGCCACGGTCCAGCCCGCGCTGGTCACGCCGTAGTACCAGCAGATAGCCGGGATCAGGGCGTACGGGACGGTATGCAGGAGCAGCAGCGTCGCCAGGCTCGCGCCGTTGTCGGCGATCTTCTGCCACCCGCCGGCGGGGTTCAGGGTGACGAGCAGGCCGTAGATCAGGGTTTTCATTGTTTTTCCTCTCCAGAATCATCATCCAGGATGTCGAAAGCGTGGCGATCCAGGGCGTCGAACTGACCGTTGTTCACGGCCCACAGAAACATCCATGCCGCGGCGCCCACCAGCAGCAGCGACAACGGGATCAGCAGCACGAGTATTTCCATGTCAGCGGTCCTCCGGGGCCGTGTCTTCGGCGCCCGTCCCGCCGAGCAGCCGGGCTGCGTTCAGCATCACCAGCGTGGAGCTGGACGCCATGCCCAGGGCGGCGACCCAGGGCGGCATCAGGCCGAGCGCCGCGGTGGGAATCGCGAGCAGGTTGTAGCCGAGCGCCCAGGCCAGGTTCTGGCGGATGATGCGCCCGCAGCGCCGGCCCACCGTCACCAGCTCCGGCAGCGCCCCGAGCCGCCTGGTCAGCAGCAGCACGTCGGCATTGCGCTTCACCAGATCGCTGCTTTCCAGCACCGCTGCCGACACGTCGGCAGCGGCCAGGGCCGGAACGTCGTTGATGCCGTCGCCGAGCACCAGCACGCGATCACCGCGCTGCTGCAGGGTGCGGGTCACTTCCAGCTTGGTTTCCGGCGCCTGCTGCGCGACGAACGGCACGTCGAGCTCCCGGGCCAGGCTGGCGCAGCGCGCCTCGCTGTCGCCACTCACCATGGTCACGGCGATGCCCGCGCGCTTGAGCGCCGCAATGGCGGCATGGGCATCGGCCCGCACCGGATCGGCCAGCGCGAAGCGCGCGGCGGTGACACCGTCGATGGACAGTACCACTCGATAGGCGTCCGGATCGGGCGTGCCGGTGCAGAATTCGCTGCTGCCGACGCGCACGTCGTGCCCCTGCCAGCGCCCGCTGACACCGGCGCCGCTGACGACGGTGACGTCTTCGACACGCGCCGCCTGCGGTTCCGGAAATGCCCGCGCCAGCGGGTGGCTGGCGTGACGCTGCAGGGCTGCAGCGACGTCCAGCGCTTCGGCTTCATCGAGGCTGCTGCCGGCAGGCAGGTCGATGGCGACCAGTTTCGGCGTGTGAATGGTCAGCGTTCCGGTTTTGTCCAGCAGCGCGGCATTCAGGTCGCGCATCTGCTCCAGGACGCTGCTGCGGGTCAGCACCACGCCGACCTGGCGCAGGCGCGTCATGGCGGCCGTGATGGCGGCAGGCGTCGCCAGAGACAGAGCGCAGGGGCAGCTCACCACCAGTACCGTCAGCATGGCAACGAACGCTCGCGACGGATCCAGTTGCTGCCAGACGATCCACGTGAGGCCCGCCAGCATCAGCACCACCGGCACGAAGTACCCGGCAATCCGGTCGGCGTACTGCGCCACGACCGGTTTTTCGGCCTGGGCCCGATTGGCCAGATCGGCGATCTGGGCGATGCGGCTGCGGTCCGCGGGCGCGTTGCTGATCAGGCTGAATCCGGCGCCCTGGTTGAGCGTGCCTGCGAACACCTGCTCGCCGGACGCCCGCCGCACCCATACGGATTCTCCGGTCAGTGCAGACTCGTCGAGCACCGCCGGGTTCGCGCCGAGGAGGCCATCCACCGGCACCTGTTCGCCTTCGCCCACCCAGACCTCGCTGCCCGGCTCGATGGCGGCGATTGCAGCGCGCCTGCGGATGCCGTTCTCGATCACCGTGGCTTCCGCCGGCATTGCCGCCAGTCGGGCGTTGCTGTGCTCGAAGCGCTGTTTGAGACGGTCGTCGATGTAGCGCGCGGTGAGCAGCAGGAAGGTGAACATCACCACCGAGTCGTAGTAGACGTCGCCGCTGCCGCTCAGCGTGTGCGCCAGGCTGACCGAAAACGCGCAGGCGATGGCCAGGGCGATGGGTACGTCCATGTTCAGGCCGCTGCGCCAGCTGCGCAGCGCGCCGACGAAGAACGGCATGGCCGAATAGCTGACCACGGGAATGCAGAACACCAGGCTCGCCAGCTCCAGCAGGCGCCGGTAGGCGGGCGCCATCTCGTCCAGGGCGCCGGCGTACAGCGCGATGGCCGCCATCATGACCTGCATCATGGCGAGCCCTGCGACGCCCAGGCGTTTCAGCAGGTCACGCTGCGAGTCGCTGTGCTCGGCGCTGCCGGTCAGATGCGGATGGAACCCGGCCGCCTCGATACGCTCCAGCAGCACAGCCGGATCCGTGGCGTCGTCATGCTCCACCAGCACCTGGCGGCGCGCTGCGTTGACGTGGGTGGCGAGCACGCCATCCAGCGCCGCCAGCGCCCGCTCCACCTTGCCGACGCAGCCGGCGCAATGCATGTCGCCGACGCTGATGGTGCTGAGCGTCACTGACGCTCCTGCCAGCTGGTCTTGCTCAGCGGAGCTTCGCTGTGCCGCACGGAGGGGTCGGGAATGGTCAGAGCGAGGTACAGTGTGATCGCCCCCATCACCACCGCCGCGGCCGGAATTCCGATCATCAGATAGAAGATGCCTCGTTTCATTTCACCGGTCCCAGAAATTGTGTTTTCTCGGCGTCGCAGCGCGTGCCGCCGGCTTCGCAGATGCGCATCTCGATCTCGGTGTTGGGGCTGTGAATCGATTCGCGCGGCACGGTGATGCGCAGCGGCAGATCCAGCAGCTCCTCCGGTGCGAGCTCTACCGTGTCGCCCGCCGACAGCGTCAGGGGCAGCGTCGAGCTCGCCGTGAGCGTCAGCGTCACTGGCTGCTGGCTCTTGTTGAGCAGCCGCAGCTGGTACTGGTTGGCGATGGTGCCATCGCCGAGTTCCTGGTAGAGCTGACCGCGCTCGCGCAGCACGTCCACCTCGAACGGAATCCTGGTGACCAAGGCCCACATGAAGGCCATGATCATGGCTGTGAGCGCCAGCGCGTAGCCGATGATTCGGGGCCGTAGCCAGTGCGTGGTGCCGCCCGCGAGCTCGTGTTCGGTGGTGTAGCGCACCAGTCCCGGCTCGTAGCCGAGCTTGGCCATGACCTGGTTGCACGCGTCCACGCAGTGCGCGCAGCCGATGCACTGGTACTGCAGGCCGTTTCTGATGTCGATGCCGGTAGGGCAGACCTGCACGCACAGCTGGCAGTCGATGCAATCGCCCAGCTCGTCCGGCCGGGTGCCGCGCTTGCGCGCGCCGCGCGGCTCGCCGCGGGCGACGTCGTAGGAGACGATCAGCGTATCCTTGTCGAACATGGCCGACTGAAACCGGGCGTAGGGGCACATGTAGATGCACACCTGCTCGCGCATCCAGCCGGCGTTGATGTAGGTGGCGCAGGTGAAGAACAGCGTCCACAGCGCAGCCCAGCCGCCGATCAGATCGTAGTTGAACGTCAGATAGCCCCAGGCGAGCTCGCGAATGGGCGTGAAGTAGCCGACGAACGTCAGCCCGGTCAGAAAAGCCCAGCCCAGCCACATGGCGTGCTTGAGCAGACGCTTGCGGATCTTCTCCGCGTTCCAGGGCGACTTGTCGAGCCGGATGCGCTGGTGACGTTCACCCTCGGTGATCTGCTCGACCCACATGAAGATGGCGGTCCACACGGTCTGCGGGCAGGTGTAGCCGCACCATATGCGACCGACCAGCGTCGTGAAGGTGAACAGCGCGAAGGCGGCGACGATGAGCAGCCAGCCGAGCATCCACAGATCCTGGGGGAAGAAGGTCAGGCCGAGGATGTGGAACTGCCGTGCGGGCAGGTCGAACAGCACGGCCTGGCGGCCCTCCCACTGCAGCCAGGGCAGCCCGAAGTAACCTACCAGCAGCGGCCAGCCGGTGAAAAACCTCAGCTTCTGGTAGAAGCCGCCCACGTAGCGCGTGAAGATCTTCTCGCGCCGCTGGTACAGGTCCCGGTCGCCGAAGCCCTCCAGGCGTACGGGTTCCGCTTCCGCGGCCTCATGGCCCGGATCGCGGTTGGCTGGTGTGGCCGGTGAGCCGTTCATGGCTTGTCGATGTCCTCCTGTCGAGTGCTGCCGTCGCTGCCGCTCACTTGCTGAGCGAGGTCACATAGCCGGCGACGATGTGGATCTGCTCCGGGTCGAGCACGTCTGCGAACGAGGGCATCTGTCCGTTGCGGCCATTGCGGATCGTGAACTCGATGGCTTCGGTGGTGCCGCCGTACAGCCAGATGTCGTTGGTCAGGTTCGGCGCGCCCAGCATCGGGTTGCCTTTCCCCTCCGCGCCGTGACAGGCGACGCAGAACATGGCGAACTTCTGCGCGCCGCGCCCGGCGGCCGCGGCGTCGTGGTCCTTGCCGGCGAGCTCGAGCACGTATTGGGCGACGTCGCGAACGCCGTCGTCACCGAGTGCCGGGCCCCAGGGCGGCATCGCGGCCTGGCGGCCATTCTTGAGCGCGGTCTGCACCGCGTCGAAGCCGGCGCCCCAGATCCACTCGCTGTCGGTGAGGTTCGGGAACCCGAATGCCCCTTGAGCGGTGACGCCGTGGCAGGTCGAGCAGTTGTTCAGAAACAGGCGCCGGCCGACCTGCTGAGCCTGGCGGTCGCTGTGCAGCTCGGCCTCGCTGAGACTGGCCAGGCGTTCGTAGAGCGGCGCGAACCGGGCGTCATGGGCCTGCTGGGCGCTTGCCACCTCACCGGCCGAGCTCCAGCCGCCGACGCCGGAAAAGTTTCCGAGACCGGGGTAGTAGACGAGATAGCCGGCGGCAAAGACGATCGTGATGACGAACATCCACACCCACCACAGGGGCAGGGGATTGTCGAATTCCTGGATGCCGTCCCAGTTGTGGCCGGTGGTCTCCTGACCGCTGGTCCTGCGGTTGGAAAACAGGAACAGCAGGGTTCCTGCCAGGCTTACCACGGTGCCTATGATGACGAACCAACTCCATGCGCTGCTCATTGCTTTTCTTCCTTATGGCCGGCGGTGTTGTCCGCGTCGTCGTCCAGCGGCAGGCGGCCGTAGGACTCGAGGCGCTGGCGGCGCCGGGGGTAGACCCAGACGACCAGCGCGATGAACGCAAGGGTGACGGCGATCAGCGAGAACTCACTGGCGCTCATCACTCGTCCCCGTGTAGTTGCGCATGTCGAGGCCCAGATTCTGCAGGTAGGCGATCAGCGCTTCGGCTTCGGTCGTGCCGGAAACTGCCTGCTGCGCCCCGGCGATGTCGGCATCGGTGTAGGGCACGCCCAGCGTGCGCAGCACACGCATCTTGGCGGCGGTGTCCTCACCATCCAGAACGTTCTCGAACAGCCACGGGAACGACGGCATGTTCGAGGTGGGCACCACGTTGCGCGGGTTTGCCAGGTGTGCCCGGTGCCACTCGTCGCTGTAGCGGCCGCCCACGCGGGCGAGGTCCGGGCCGGTACGCTTGGAGCCCCACAGGAACGGATGCTCGTAGGCATCCTCGCCGGCTACCGAGTAGTGGCCGTAGCGCGCGGTCTCCGACTGCAGCGAGCGCACCATCTGCGTGTGGCATACCGCGCAGCCTTCGCGCATGTAGATGTCGCGCCCCTCGAGCTGCACCGCCGTCAGCGGTTTGAGCCCGTCGATGGGCTTCACCGCCGCCTGGTCGAATACCAGGGGGAAGATTTCCACCATCCCGCCGAAGCTCACCGCCACCAGCACGAGACCGATCAGCAGGCCGACGTTCTTCTCGATTGCGTCGTGTTTCATGCGCCACCTCCAGCTGCCGCCGTGGCAACGAGCGGTGTAGCCGGTGCTGCCGCCTCCTCACGGGTCTCGCCACGAGCGGTCTTGTACACGTTCCAGGCCATGATCAGCATCCCGGCGAGGAAGATCACGCCGCCGATGAAGCGCACGACGTACCCGGGGTAGCTGGCCTCCACGGCTTCGACGAACGAGTAGGTCAGCGTTCCGTCGACGCTGGTGGCGCGCCACATGAGGCCCTGCAGCAGGCCGTTGACCCACATCGAGGCGATGTAGAGCACCGTGCCCAGGGTCGACATCCAGAAGTGCAGGTTGATCAGCTTGATGCTGTACATCTCACCCTGCTTGCGGCCGAACAGAATGGGAATCAGGTGGTACATGGCGCCGATGCTGACCATGGCTACCCAGCCCAGGGCCCCGGAATGCACGTGCCCGATGGTCCAGTCGGTGTTGTGAGAGAGAGAGTTCACCGTCTTGATGGACATCATCGGCCCCTCGAACGTGGACATGCCGTAGAACGACAGCGACACGATGAGGAATTTCAGAATAGGATCGGTGCGCAGTTTGTCCCATGCCCCGGACAGGGTCATGATGCCGTTGATCATTCCACCCCAGGACGGTGCCAGCAGCACCAGAGACATCACCATGCCGAGGCTCTGCGCCCAGTCCGGCAGTGAGGTGTAATGCAGGTGGTGCGGGCCGGCCCAGACGTAGATGGCAATCAGCGCCCAGAAGTGCACGATCGACAGGCGGTAGGAGTAGATCGGCCGTTGCGCCTGCTTGGGCACGAAGTAGTACATGATGCCGAGGAACCCTGCCGTCAGGAAGAAACCCACCGCGTTGTGGCCGTACCACCACTGCATCATGGCGTCGACGGAGCCCGCGTAGATGGAGTAGCTCTTGGTAAGGGTCACCGGCAGCGCCAGGCTGTTGAAGATGTGCAGGATGGCGACGCCGATGATCAGCGCGCCGAAGAACCAGTTGGCGACGTAGATGTGTGGTTCGCGCCGTTTGGCGATGGTGCCGAAGAACACGATCCCGAAGGCCACCCACACCACCGCGATCAGGATGTCGATCGGCCATTCGAGTTCTGCGTACTCCTTGGTGGTCGTGATCCCCAGCGGCAGGGTGATCGCCGCCAGCAGGATCACCGTCTGCCAGCCCCAGAACACGAACTTGGCCAGGCCGTTCGAGATCAACGGCGTTCTGCAGGTACGCTGCACCACGTAAAAGGCGCTCGCCATGAGCGCGCAACCGCCGAAGGCGAAGATCACCGCGTTGGTGTGCAGCGGGCGGATGCGCCCGAATGACAGCCAGGGCAGGTCGAAGTTGAGGGCGGGCCAGGCCAGCTGCGCAGCGAGCAGCACCCCTACCGCCATTCCGACGATGCCCCACACGACCGTCATGATGGCGAACCAGCGCACTACTTGGGTGTTGTAGGCAGTTTCGTCCGTCACTGTTGTTCCTTTTTCTGTTTCTGGTATTGCGGGAGCCATGGTCCCGCGAGTTCGATCGCGGTCAAGGTCCCGCGAACGGGACGCCCGGTTCGGCGTTGGCATGCTAGGGAGGGAGCCGGGTCGGTCCAATCCGTAGTTTCCGAAGCCTCGGGTTCGGCCCCAGGCGTCAGCCTGGCTGGGTGCGAACGTCGTGTTCGCGCAGGGCCACCATAAGCAGATCGCGCTCGTCGATGCGTGTCAACAGCGTCTCGGCCGTGTTGCCCACGATGAAGCGGTTGATTCCCGCGCGCGCGCTGGTGCCCACCACGACCAGATCCGCCGCGCAGCTGGCCGCCAGCCGGTCCGCCACCCGCTCGATGGCGCCGCCTTCGACGTGGCAGCGGTGCACATCCTGGCCGCTGTCGGCCGCCAGTGCCGCCAGGCGGCCCCGGTAGTCGTGCTCTGCTGCCCGCCGATAGCGGTTGACGTCCAGCTGCTGCCGCGAGCCCCGCCTGGGGCAACGGGTACACGCTGGCCACGTCCAGGCGGCCGCGAAGCTGACGGGCCAGGCCTCCGGCGACGGCGACCAGCCGGCGATTGAGCGGCTGATGGTCGGCATCCGCCAGGTCTAGGAGCAACAGCAGATTCGGTCGCTCCGGCCAGTCGCGGGGGCTGGCGACAAGCAATGGGGTGTTGATCAACCCGGCCAGACGCAGGGTAGCTGGCAGCGCCAGGCGCTCGAGCGCCGATTGCCGATGTCCGGGTACGACGACGAGGTCGGCGCCGCACTCGGCGGCGAAGGCGGCCACCGCCGCTTCGTGGTGCCGGCCCCACGCGACCTGGGCTTCGAGCTGTGGGCAATGCCGGCGGTATTCCACCAGCGCCGCAGACAGCGCGTCCAGTTCGAGCGCCCGCAGACGGCTCGCGATGCTCTGGCGCTGTTCCTGGGGAAAGTGCTCGTGCTGATCCGCCGTGGCGTCCCAGCAGGTGAGCAGAACGGTGACGCGCGCGCCGGTCGATCGTGCCAGCTGCGTGGCCCGATTCATGCTGATCGCCGCGTCCTCGCGCGCCCGTATTGCGACCAGGATGTGCCGGATTGCGCTCATCGGGTGCGTGAGCGGCAGCTGCGGCGGCACGGCGTCACCGGCTGGCTACGAAGGCCAACAGGTTTCGATGTACCAGGGGCTTGCTGAATACGTGGGCGATGCCGAGCTGCCGTGCTCGAAGCGCCGTGCGCTCGTTCTTGCGGCTCATCAGCAGTGCGAAGTGAACCTGGTCCTGCCGCGCCATCAGGGCTTCGAACACCTCGATGCCGCTCGTGTCGGGCAGCTCCGATTCGCAGATCACGTAGTCGGACGAGCTGTGCTCCTGAGTGTCGCGCTCCCTGGCACGAAGGAAGGACTGCCCGGTCGCATAGGTGGCGACTTCGAGTCCGTTCAGATTCATGAGCGTCTTCAGGCTGTCACGCACAGCAGGGTCGCCGTCGATTACGAACACTCTCTGATGGGTCATTGGTGCGATGCGAAGGATGGCCGGTGATGCTTGCCAGAAACCAACGGCTACGCTACGGGGCGCGCCAGCCGTCGAACATAGGGATATTTACCTAACGCATGTCGGAATGCGCGCGTAAGCCCGCGAGAGTGGCAGCGCACGGCCCGTCGGGCGTTGCGGGCGGGCATCGTCTCTGGCCGGTGGCCGTTCAGTCGTCAGAGTCGAGCGCCGGCGGGTCGCCGTTCTCCGCGCGCTCCAGAGTCAGCTTCATGCGCACCAGGTCGGCCAGGGTGCGCGCACCGGTCTTCTGCATCACCTGGCTGCGGTGGATCTCCACCGTGCGCTCGCTAATACCGAGATCGATGGCGACGACCTTGTTGGCCTGGCCCTGGGCCACGCGTTCGAACACCTCGCTCTCACGGGGTGTGAGCGTGCCGACCCGCATGCGGATGCGCTCCAGGTTGTCCTGCTCCGTTCGTTGCGCGGCTTCGACGTTCAGCGCCTCCTGGACACGATCGAGCAGATCCTGATCCCGGAACGGCTTGCGGATGAAATCCACCGCACCGCGCTTCATTGCTTCGACCGCCATTGGGATGTCGCCGTGGCCGGTGATGAACACGATGGGCAGCGGCGAGCGCATCTCGATGAGCTTCTGCTGCAGTTCCAGGCCGCTCATCCCGGGCATGCGGATGTCGAGCACCAGGCAGCCGTGGCAGGCGCGATCGTAGCTGTCCAGAAACGCCTGGGCGCTCGCGAAGGTCTGGAACGGGATGTCGACCGTCTCCAGCATCATGCCAATGGCGTCGCGCACCGGCTCGTCATCGTCCACCACGAACACGGTGGCGTCAGCTTTGCTCATCGTCGAGGGTTCCTTGCGGCAGGGTGAAGAAGAACGTGGCCCCGGTCGCGTCGTTGTTGCGGAAGCTGAGCACACCGCCATGTTCGGCGATGATCGTGCGACAGATCGACAGACCCATGCCCATGCCATCCTTCTTGGTCGTGTGAAACGGCGTGAACAGCAGATCCTGCTGGTCGTCCGCGACGCCCGGCCCCTGATCCGAGACGCTCACCTCTACCCGGCCGTCACCGAGCAGGCGGGTGCGGATGCGGATCTCGCGACCGTGGATGCATTGTATCTCGTTCATCGCGTCGATGGCGTTGCGGATGAGGTTCAGCGCCACCTGCTGAATCTGCACGGGGTCGCAGTACACGGCCGGAAGGTCGGGCTGCAGTTCCAGCGTGAGATCCATGGCGTGCAGCCGGGCGTCGGTCTCGGCCAGCTTGAGCAGATCGGTGAGCAGCGCGTTGACGTCGCCCAGCTCTCGCTGGTTTTCCTGGGCACGGGCGAAACGCTGAATGCGCTCGATGATGGCGCCGGCACGCAGGCTCTGGTCGATGAGCTTCTGCAGTGCCTCGCGCAGGCGCACCGGATCCGCGTCGCCACGCTCGATGAGTCTGATTCCGGACTGCGCGTACATCGAGATCGCGGTCAGCGGTTGATTGATCTCGTGGGCGATGCTCGCCGTCATCTCGCCCATGGTCGACAGCCGGTCGCCGTGGGCGAGACGTTCACGCTGCTCGGCCAGCGCTTCTCGGTTGGCCCGCTGCTCGCGCAGGTCGCGGATGATGCCGGCGAAGCGGTGCCGGCCGGACATTCGGATCTCGCTTACGGCCAGATAGATCGGAATGCGCTGCCCGTCGCGGTCCACGCCTTCGAGCTCGCGACCGATGCCGATGATGCGTCGGTCACCGGTGCTCAGATAGCGCTGAATGTAGTCGTCGTGGAGGCTGCGGTGGGGCTCAGCCATGAGAATGGTGATCGGCTGACCGATGATCTCGCTCGCCGCGTAGCCGAACAGCCGCATTGCAGCCTGATTGAAGGTCTCGATCCTTCCTCGCTCGTCTATGCAGATTACCGCGTCCACGGCGGTTTCGAGGATGGCGATGTTTTCCGCCTCCTGCTGAACCTCGTCCGTTATGTCGACCAGCAGCCCGTAGAGCTCTGTGGGGGCATCCTCCGTTTCGATGAACGGCTGGCAGTGCACGGCAAAGTAGCGGGTGGTCCCGCTTCGGTCGACTATGCGGCCGCGTACCCGCAGCGGCTCGAGCGAGCGCTGGCAGGCGCGCCAGCGAGCCAGCACGGCGTTGGCGTCCATCTCGTCGAACAAATCCACCCAGCGCTCGCCGAGCCGGTCGCCGAGCAACGCGTGCCAGGCGCGATTGACGTAGCGTATCCGGCATTCGGCGTCGGCGACGAACCCGGGAAACGGCAGCGATTCGCTGTCGGGCAGCGTCACGAGACACTGCTCCTGTGGAGTCCGGCATGCAGTTTGAGAAAGGTCAGGCCCGGCGCCATGGCCCAGCGCCAGGCCATCTCGGTCGCCAGATCGCATTCGGGGTCGTTGGCAACCACCGTTTCCACCAGCGCGTCGAGCCAGCGATCGAAGTGCCCGCCGCTCACGCCCAGCCGGTCATGTATGGTGGCGATGCGCTCGAGCTCGGCGGTCGGGGCACTGGTAATGTAGAACCCCACCAGCTGGAAGAACGACTTGCGCAGCATGGTAACCTGGCGCGCCATGTCGGTGTTGCGAAACAGCGCGCCGACGTCCGGGGCCGCGAGAAATCGCCGGTAGAAATCCTCGAAGAACGCATCCGCCGCGTTGCTCAGGGTCACGTCGCTGCCGAACAGGCGGTCGTAGCTGGCATCGAACAGCGGATTGTTGGTCATAGCGGGTTCCGTGCCTTGAGACATGCCGGCTCCGCGCTCAGCGCGCGGCCTTCCCCGCTGCGCTCCGGGGCCGCGTGCTGGGCGCCCGGAGGCAGCTTGGCCGGCACGAACCTGTGCTGACTCGCACAGCCACGCCGAGCCGAATCGGTAGGGGATCGGTCAGCGCTTCCATTCTGCGGGTGCCGCGGCCGGCGCCCGACTGCCACCCAGCATGCCGAAGAACGGGCGCCACAGGTCGAACATCACGCTGGCGACGCTGTCGTTCTCGCGCGTCAGTATCTCCGCAGCCTCGGAGACGCCTTCGGCGACGTGCTCAACGCGCCGCTGCAGGTGATCCAGGGCTACTCTGGCACCCTGCTGCGGCGCGCGCACGCCGGCCAGCTGACGCCAGGTCGCCATGTGGTCTTCCGCCAGCAGGCGCAGCTGGCGCTGGCAGACCCGATTGAGCGCGTCGGCGGTATCGGCCAGGATGCCAATGTTCTCCACCAGCTCGCGACCGGCGAGAATTTCCGCCCCGACCAGCTCGTCGCGCAGACGGCTCACGTTGCTGCCGTTCAGATCCTGCGCCGGCGCGGTGTGGGGCGCCGAGGGGGTGGGGTGGCTCATTGCGCTCGCCTCATGTCAAAGAACGGGGCATTCGGATGGTAGCGACATGTACTGGGGCACCGTGCAGCACCGCGTTGGCGGTGGATCCGAGCAGCGTGCGCCAGCCTTCCTGGCCGTGGCTGCCGATGACGATCAGGTCGAATGGCTGCTCGCTGGCCAGCTGATGCAGGCGCTCGGCAACGCGGCCGAGCTGCACGATCTGATGGTCTGTGTCGATACCGAATGGCTTGCACAGCTCTGCGAGGCGCTGGGCGGCGACGTCGAGGGCGTCCTTCTCGAGCGCCCGCGTCAGCGATCCGGTGAACGTGGGGTCGAAGCTGTACTGAACGTACTGGGGCTCGACGACGTGCACGGCATAGAGCTCGCCGTCAGCGGACAGAAACGGGCGCGCCCGTTCCAGGACGAAAGCGGCGGATTCGGTGGTCAGCTCGACGGCGACCAGGACCTTTTTGAACACGCGCGTCTCCACAGCATCGCGACCCGGCACATGCTACCCGATGCCGGCGCGCAGGCGCAGCATCTTAGATGGCCGGGTCAATTTCCATATGTTTCTATATCATGCGGGATAAGGGGATTCCGAAGGGTCCGGATGGCCAGCCCGGGGATGAACGAACGGCGCCGGAGGCGTACAGTCTTTCATTCCGGGTCGGTGCGGGCGGCAGTCCCGCCGCACCTGCCGAGGTCGAGGACAGGTCCAGCACAGGTCCAGCACAGGATGAGGAGCAGATGAGTTACAAGCACATACTGGCGGCGGTGGATGTCACCGAGGAAGCCGAAGAGGTCCTGCAGATGGCCCGCCGGCTGGCCGACGAGCACAAGGCAAAGCTGTCCGTGATCACGGTTGTGAAGCCCCTGACGCACGTGTATGGCGGGCTCGACATGGTCTCCTACACGCAGGTGAGCGTGAACTTCGAGGAGGAAGCCAAGGTGCAGGCGCGCACCCAGGTGGAAGCGCTGGCCGCCAAAGTGGGCGTCGCCGGCGACGACGTACACGTGATCGTCGGCTCACCTTCGCTGCAGGTGGTCGAGGCCGCCGAGGCCATGGGCAGCGATCTGATCGTCATCGGCAGTCATGGCAAGCACGGGCTGGGGCTGCTGCTCGGCTCCACGGCCAACGGCGTCCTGCATCGTGCGCACTGCGATGTGCTCACGGTACGGATCAAGCACTGAGCACGCGCACATGCCCAGCAATCACAAACGCATTCTGATTGCCGTCGACGCCTCCGAGGACGCGGACCAGGTTCTGGGGGGCGCCCTACGGCTGCATCCGCGTGGCAGCGAGAGCTTTCACGTCGTCACCGTGATACCGCCGATGATGGGCGGCATCAGCGGTATGGACGGGGCATCGTTCGCCGCTACCTGGCCGCTGCAGGAGATGGAGGAGACCATCCGCAAGGAGATCGGCGAAGCCGTGCGCGAGCGTGTCGCCCGGTTCGGCATCGCGCCCGAGCGGGTGTCGATCCTGTACGGGCGGCCGGCCAGCGAGATCCACGCGCAGGCCGAGTCGCTGCAGGCCGACCTCATCGTCATCGGTTCCCACGGCCGCAAGGGCGTGCCCCAGCTGATGCTGGGCTCCACGGCAAATGCGGTGCTGCACGGCGCGCCCTGCGACGTGCTGACCGTGCGCATTCGGGATTGAGTGAAGGTGACAGCGAATCGACTGCACAGACTGCATCCACTGGCCTGGCTGGCCGCTCTGGTGCTGCTCGGCGGTTGCGCGAGCCCGGGGGTGATGAGCTCACACGTGCCCGCGCACTGCCATGGCTCGGCGGCGCCCTTCGCCACGTTCTCCGTGCAGCAGCACGCCATGCCCGGGTTCATCGAGCCGGTGCTGCAGACCGCGGTGGAAGACGCCCTGACGCGCCAGGGGCTGGTCAAAGCCGACGCGGGAACCACACCCGACGTGACGGCGAATCTCTACTTCACGCTGATCGACCGCAACCCGCCGCCGCAAGAGGTGGATCCCATGGGCGATCCGGTCTCCACCAGTGAGATCACCCGCTTCGTTGCGCACGTCGACATGGACGTGGTCGACAATCGCGACGGCAAGGTCATCTGGAAGGCGACGATGGAACGCTACCACGCGATCCTCGGTGGCGAGACTTTCCACGACGACCGGGCTTTGCTGATCGTCTCGAGCACCCTCGACCAGATGTTCGAGGGGCTGACGAGTTCCTGCGAGTGACCTCGGGATGAGACGGCTGCTGGCCCTGACCCTGACGCTGCCCTGGCTGCTCATCGGCCTGCAGCAGGTCTGGGGGCAGGCCGGCAAAGCAGCCGACGCGACGGCACGCCCGTCCGGGCAGGTCTGGCTGGCGGATCTGGACGGACCGCTCGGGCCGGCCACGGCGGATCTCATCATCCGCTCCCTCGACGACGCCCAGGCTGCGGGAGCCCGGGCGTTCATCATCCGCATGGACACGCCCGGCGGGCTCGACAAAGCCATGCGCGACGTGGTCAAGGAGATACTGGCCTCCAGGATTCCGGTGATCACCTTCGTGGCGCCGGACGGCGCCCGCGCGGCCAGCGCCGGGACCTACATCGCCTTCGCCAGCCACCTGATTGCCATGGCGCCGGCTACCAACATCGGCTCGTCTACGCCCGTGAGCATCGGCCCGACGCCGCCGGCGCCATCTTCGGGCGGGGATGCCGGCGAAGCGGGGGACACCGCTGGCGAGCAGGCCCCGGCAGCGCCGGGTGACGCCATGACGCGCAAGATCGTCAATGATGCCGTCGCGTACCTGCAGAGCCTGGCCGAGCTGCGCGGCCGCAACATCGAATGGGCGGAGCAGACCGTGCGCGTTGGCGCCAACCTGCGTGCCAGCGAGGCGTTGGAGCGCAACGTCATCGATCTGGTGGTGAGCGACGTGCCCACGCTGCTGCAGAAGATCGACGGCCGGTCGGTGACGGTGGCTGATGCAACGGTCACGCTGGACGTGGCCGGCGCTGAAATTCATCAGGTGGAATCGGACTGGCATCATGAGCTGCTGGAGGTGATCACCGATCCGACCATTGCTTACGGGCTGCTGATATTCGGCATCTACGGCCTGATTCTCGAGTTCTACAACCCCGGCATGGTGTTTCCTGCGGTGATAGGCCTGATCTGCGTGCTGCTCGGTGCGTATGGCCTGCAGATGCTGCCGATCAACTATGCCGGCCTCGCCCTGATCGTCGCCGGGATCGCCATGATGATCATCGAGGTCTTCACGCCGACCATGGGTCTGCTCGGCGTGGCCGGAGTCGTTGCGTTCGTGATCGGCTCGGTGATCCTCATGGACACCGAGGCGCCCGGCTATCAGGTCCCGTTCGTTGTGATCGGGGCGTTCGCGGCCACCACGGCGGCCGTGATGCTGCTGGCCGTGGGTTTCGCCGTGCGGGCCCGAAGACAGCACGTGACGACCGGGCGCGAAGCGATGATCGGCGCCGAAGCCGAGGCGATGGAAGATTTCGACGGGCGCGGACGGGTATGGGCATTCAGCGAGATCTGGAGTGCCCGCTGCGACGTGCCCGTGCGCAAGGGCGACAGGGTTCGCGTCACGGCGATCGATGGGCTCACGCTCACGGTGGCCAAGGAGGATTAGTCATGGGATTGTTTACCACCATCGTCGTCACGCTGCTGGTCGCGCTGCTGGTCAGTGCGTTCCGCGTGCTGCGCGAGTACGAGCGCGGCGTCGTGTTTCTGCTCGGTCGTTTCTACCGGGTCAAGGGTCCGGGACTCGTGATCATCGTCCCCATCGTGCAGCAGATGGTGCGGGTCGATCTGCGCACCTTCGTGCTCGACATTCCCTCCCAGGATCTGATCACCCGGGACAACGTCTCCGTCAAGGTCAACGCGGTGCTCTACTTCCGGGTGGTGGATCCCGAGCGCGCCATCATAAACGTCGAAAACTTCATGGAAGCAACCGGCCAGCTGGCGCAGACCACGCTGCGGTCGGTGCTGGGACAGCACGAGCTCGACGAGCTGCTGGCCGAGCGCGACCGGCTGAATGCGGACATCCAGACGATCCTGGACAAGCAGACCGATCAATGGGGCATCAAGGTGTCGAACGTCGAGATCAAGCACGTGGACATCGACGAGAGCATGATCCGCGCCATTGCCCGTCAGGCGGAGGCCGAACGCGAACGGCGCGCCAAGATCATTCACGCCGAGGGCGAGGAGCAGGCGGCGGCCAAGCTGGTGGAAGCGGCGCAGCGGCTGTCGCAGCAGGGGGAGGCGATTCAGCTGCGCTATCTGCAGACGCTCACGGAGATTGCCGGGGAGAAGAGCTCCACCATCGTCTTTCCGCTGCCGATCAGCCTGATGACGACGTTCCAGAATCTCGTCGAGCGCGCGGCCGGCGAGGACCACCGCAGCGGCTGACCGCCTGGTCGAAGGGTGTGGATCCGCCGCCGGCGGCGGCAGCCTCAGGCGAGCCGCAGCAACGAGCAGGGCAGGCGGTCGACCAGCCGGGTCAGGAGTTCGGACGTATCCAGCGCTTCACCCGGGCTCTGGGCCGGGAGCACCAGCAAGCGCGCATCCTGGCGGGCGCATGCCGTGGCGATGCCGTCCTCCGTCCAGTCGGATACCGGAACCACACGGACGTCGCTGAGCGCGGTTCTCGCAGCGGCCGCCTGGGATGCCGGTACCAGCGCCACCACCGGCAGCTGCTCGGCGCGGGCGAACCGCCGGGCCACGTTCAGCGCCGTTTCCACGGCCGGTGCGGACGCAGGGTACAGGGTCACGATGCTGCTGCCCGATTGCCAGGGCTCGTTCACCAGCAGCGCGGTCACAGGCTGGCGCGCCACACCGGAAAACTGCGAACCGGCGCGCGTACGCAGGCCGCTGGCCCGCAGCGGTCTGCTGATCAGGAGAAAATCCGCCTGCGCCGCGGCGCGGCTGATCTCGTCGGCAAGGCGGCCGCGGGCCTGTACGAACTGGTGCGTGGCGCGCAGGCGCAGCGCCAGTTCCTCGAACGCGTGCCGGATGGCGTTCGCCTGCTCGGTCAGGTCGCGCCGCAGCTGGCCGATCTCCAGGCGCACCAGCTCGCCGGCCGCGGATACCTCGCTCAGCCCGGGCAGCTCCGCCGCTCGCAGCAGATCCTCGTCCTCAACGTACAGACCCGTCAGATCCAGCTGCTCGACACCGAGCAGCTGCGGCAACCGGCTCAGCAACACGTCGCTGGGATGCGCGAAGTCGCACGCGATCAGAACCCGGATACGCGTTTCAGTGGTCATCCTGTTCGCCCTTGACGGTCTCCATCCAGATCCTGTGCAGCTGCCTGATACGTTCCTCCACCGCGGCGTTGACTTCAGCCACGTCTGCCGGCTGTCCGCCGGGCTCACCGAACAGGATTGCCATGGCGTCGTCCACGTTGTCCATCGTGTAGACGTGGAACTGCCCCGCCGATACCGCATCCACCACGTCCTGACGCAGCATGAGGTTGTCGACGTTGGTGCGGGGGATGATCACGCCCTGGGTGCCCAGGGTGCCCTGTGCCTTGCAGATCTCGTAGAACCCTTCGATCTTCTGATTGACGCCGCCGATGGCTTGAGCGCGGCCGTGCTGGTCCATGGATCCGGTCACCGCCAGATCCTGACGCAGCGGCCGCCGGATGATCGCCGAAATCAGGGCGCAGACTTCGGCAATGGAGGCACTGTCGCCCTCGATGCCGCCATAGGACTGCTCGAAGACCAGGCTTGCATGGAGTGACAGCGGATGCTCGGCTGCGTAGCGGGCGCCGATGAAGTTGGACACGATCATCACCGCCTTGGTGTGAATGGCGCCGCCGAGCTTGGCTTCACGCTCGATGTCTATCAGCTCGCCGCGACCGAGCCGTGCGGTCGCGGTGATGCGCGACGGCTGGCCGAATATCAGCTTGCCCATCTGGATCACCGACAGGCCGTTGATCTGGCCCACCGCCGTGCCCTGCGTGGCGACCACGGTGATGCCCCGGGTGATGTTCTCGTGCACCAGCTCACGGATCCGGTCCACGCGGTAGGCGCGGCGCAGGATCACGTCGTCGATGTGTCGAGCATCGATCAGATCGGCGCCATCCAGGGCCGCCAGATGATCGGCTTCGCGCAGGATGTCGGCCATGTCCTTGACCCGCGCCGACAGCCGGCGCCGGTCCTCGATCAGCCGGCTCGAGTGTTCCAGGGTGCTCGCGACCCCGGCGGCGGTGATGTGGCGGATGCCGGATTCTGCGACCAGCCGGGCCAGCAGAGCGGCATAGGCGGCCTGGTTGTCGGGCGTCCACTCCACGTAATCGTCGAAATCGGCGACGATCTTGAACAGGTTGTCGAAGTCGTTGTCGTAGCGGCGCAGCAGGTGGTAGAAATCGCGGCCTCCGAGCAGCACCACCTTGATGTCGAGCTTGACGGGCTCGGGGTCCAGTGACACCGAGTACGCCATGTTCAGCAGCTGGCTCACCGACTCGATCCGCACGACCTTGTCTGAGAGCGCCCGTTTCAGCGCTTCCCAGGCGAACGGCTTCTGCAGCACGCGGTCCACGTCGAGCAGCAGGTAGCCGCCGTTGGCGCGGTGCAGGGCGCCGGCGCGCATCATGCTGAAATCGGTGATGGGGGTGCCGTACTCGAAGCGATGCTCCAGCTTGCCCACCAGATTATCGAGACTCGGATTGGTCTCGTAGACCACGGGCGCACCTTCTAGATCCCCGTTGTCGACGATCAGATTCACCTGGTACTGCTGAAAGAACTGATCCGCAGCTGCGGCGGCGGCGCTCGGCGGAACCGGCAGGGTGCCCGATTGCCCCTGGGACAGCGCGAGGATGCGGTCGACGTTGCGCAGCAAATCCTGCTCGGCGTCGTTGATGTAGGCAACGGCGGCGGGATACACCTGATAGTGCGCGCGCAGCCGTGCCACCAGCGTACCCAGGACCCGGCTGGCGGTCTGCTCGCGCAGCCCGCGCTGAGCTTTGATCAGCTCCTCCTGATACTTGGGATACTGCCGCAGACGTTCCATCAGGCGCTGGTTCATGTGCTCGATGGCTTCGGCGATGCGCTGCTTATCGGCGTCGTCCAGGGCGCTGAAGCTCTCCTGGTCCATGACCTTGTCGCCGGATACCGGCGCGAACGCGAAGCCGTTCGGGGTGGGCAGCATGGTCAGCCCGAGTTGCTCGGCCTCGTGCTGCAGCTCCGTGGCGTCGGTCATCTGCTGCTGCTGAAACCGCCCTGCCAGTTCCGACGCCTGCTGCTGGTACTCATCCGAGCTCAGCGCGGCCGGCAGGGTACTGCGGACGGTGGCCACAAAGCTGGCCACGTCGATCTTGAACCGGCGTCCGATCCCCGCCGGCAGCATGCAGGCGCGCGGCCGCGAGGCATCGTCGAAGTTGTTCAGGTAGCAGCAGTCATCGGGAGCGCTACGGCCCTGGGCCATGGGCGCCAGACGCTCGCGCACGAACTCGTGCATGCCGATCTGCGGGGCGCCGAGGGCATACAGGTTGTAGCCGTCGAAGGACATCGCCATGGCAAAATCCAGGGCGCTCTGGGCGCGCGCCTGGCCGATCTGGTTCGTGGCCGCGGGCACGTCTGCGGTGGAGGCGAATCCCAGCCCCTCCTCGGATGCCTGGCGGCGCAGATCGTCGGGCTCGAGCTCCACTATTCACGAACCGTGACGATGTCGCCGTCGATGCGGCTGATGATGTCCTCTGCCGTGTTGCCGATGAGCAGCTTTTTCAGGCCCTTGCGCGCGGCGGTGCCAAGCACGGTCAGCGTGACGCCCAGTTCGCTGGCCAGAGCTGGGATCACGTCGGCCGGTTTGCCCTCGAGCAGGTGAATCTCGGCGTCATCGATGGCGAGCTCTGCGAGCAGCCGGCGCACGGCGTCATCGCGATTTGCGCGCATGTCTGCCTTGATACCCTCGAAGTCCATGGCGACCTGCAGCTCGTTGACGCTCTGCCCGAGGCTCGGATACGCACACACAACATGCAGCCTGGTACCCAGCACCGCCGCCAGCGTAGCGGCGGTGCTGAGAATCTCGCGGCACAGCGCCTGGTGCGTCTCGTCCGCGACATCCACGGCGGCAAGCACGGCGCGCGGGTTCTGCCAGCTGCTGCCTTTGGAGACCAGCACGGCACAGGGCGAGGTGCGTGTGAGTGTCCAGTCGAGCGGCGCATGCAGGTAGTCGGCGATCCGGTGATGCTCCGAGATCGGCTTGATGAGCAGATCGGCATGATGCTCGTCGACCAGGTGCAGGATGCCTTCGTCGGCGCGGCGATTCCACACCACCTTCAGCTCCAGATTGGCCACGCGCTCGCGATACGGCTCGGCGGCGTTCGCAAGCCCCGCGCGTTCCGCTGCCTTGAACGCCTCGATGAGCCGGGCCTGCTGGTCGCGGGGGAGCACCTCTGGCGGTTCGTCGCCGATGCTGTCGTAGATCACCTCGGCCGCAACGATCGAGGCGCCGCTGTAGTGCTCGATCACGGCCGCCTTCTCCAGCGCGCGGTCGATGCCGTCGAGCCGGTCGTGGCCGATGACGATGCTATTGATGCTTTTCACCTCGGTGCTTCTTCTGCTGCGCCGAATGGCGACAGATGATTTCTCGCATGATTGGACCCGCCGGGGCAAGTCGCCAGTACGTAAATTCCGAAGCGCCGTTCTGCGGCGTGGAAATTACGGATACGCGCACAGTCCGCACGGCTTCTAAGATGGCGCCGCTCGTGTCTTAATTACGGTCGCCAACGCAGCCTCTGGCGGAGGGGAAAAGCCATGCAATCGATGAAGAACATCCTGGTAGTGCTCGACACCGGCGATGCGGCCCGCTACGTGCTCGAGAAGGCGGCCAGCCTGGCCCAGGCAAACCATGCGACCCTGCACGCCGTACGGGTGGTGTACGAAGGCGTGGCGGACCTGGTACCCAGCGTCATAGACCAGTCGGTCGATCTCAAGACGTTCATTCTGGAATCAGCGGAGGCCGAGCTCGAGGAACTGCTCGATCCCGTGCGTCGCAAGGTCGATGCGCTGGAGTCGGCCACGCTGTGGAATCATCGGCACTGGGAAGGCGTGCTGCACGCGGCCGAGCAGAGCGGCGCAGATCTGATCATCAAGGGGGCGGAGCCGCACGGGCGGTTCGGGGAGGTGATCCGCACCCCCGACGACTGGAACCTGCTGCGACATGCCACCGTGCCGGTAATGCTCGTGAAGCCGCAGGCGTGGGTGCCGGAACCCAGGATCCTCTGCGCGCTCGATCCATTCGACGACAGCCACCGCAAGCTCTCCATCGCGCTGCTTCAGGAGAGCCAGGGTCTGGCCAGCGTGCTGGGTGGAGAGCTCACCGTGGTGGTCGCCTATCCGCTGTTCGAACCCTGGGTTGGCGAGCTGGGCGCGCTGGGTAACTACGAGGAGCTCAAGCAGAACATCGAGACGGAGATCCGCAGCCGCGTCGACGATCTGGCGCGGGAGGCGGGTGTGCGCTTCCGCGATCTGGTAGCGGAGGAGGGACACGCCACCCAGGTGATCAGTCAGGTGGCCGAGGACACGGACGCGGAGCTGCTGGTGATCGGTACCCATGCGCGCGAAGGCGTCAAAGGCGTGCTGCTCGGCAACACATCAGAGCGGATACTGCACGCGGTTGCCACGGATGTGGTTACCGTGCATGGTAACTGACGGTCTCGAAGTTCCCGGAGGGCGGCTGCGCGCATGAAGAAGATCAGTTCCATTCTCGTAATCCTCGACAAGGCGAAGCATCCTCAGACCGCGCTCGCCCGGGCGCGGCTGATCCAGCAGGCCACTGGCGCGCACCTGCATCTGGTCGCGTTCTGCTGGCTGGCCATGGCCGAGGAGAAGGACATCTACGATGCCCACCAGCGCCGGGCCATGAAGAAGGCCGTGCTGCACGAGCGCTCGACCTGGTTGATGGATCAGGTGCGTGATGCGGGTCTCGCGGCTGCCGACGTCGCCACCGAGGTGGCATGGACCAGCGACATCGCTGCCTGGATTCGCGAGCATGCCGCCGAGCGCGGTGTCGATCTGGTCCTGAAATCTATCCATCAGTCGCGCACGCTGACCCACACGCCCCTCGACTGGGAGCTGCTGCGCACCTGTCCCGTGCCGCTGCTGCTGGTTTCGACCCGGCGCCGCAAGACCCGCGGCCGCGTGCTGGCCGCATTGGACCTGCGTCACAACGACCGCCGGCACAATACCCTGAATCTGCGGGTGCTCGATGCAGCGCGCTGCTTCGCCGAGCTCGGTGGGGTTCCCCGCGCGCAGAAAGGGCAGCTGCATTGCGTGAGCGTGGTCGAGTATTCGACCATCCTGAGAGATCTGGACTTCATCGACGTGCGCAAGAAGCAGAAAGCGGCGAAGCAGAAGACCGAGGGCCTCCTCGATGCGTTGCTGGAGCCGTACGCGGTGCCTAAGGCCCGGGTGCACATGCCGGCGGGCAAGGTTGGCCAGTGCGTGGCGGCCACCGCGCGCAAGATCGATGCCGACCTGCTGGTGGTGGGTACCAGCACGCGGCGGGCACTCGGTGAGGTGCTGCTCGGCAGCGCCGCCGAGAAGATCCTGACCCGTGCACCCTGCGACGTGCTGGCGGTGCATCCCTGAGGGCATCGCCCCGGCGGCCTCGTCGGGTCGAGTGGCGACCGCTGCCGCGTCTGCGCAGTCCCGGCACGCAAACGTGCCGGACCCTCGCGTCAACACCGTTGGTCGCGGACCTTCCGCGGCTTCACTGCTGCGCGTCCTGTGCCGGGGCAGGTTCCGGGGCGGCGATCTGAATGGATTCGAGGAAGCCTACCAGCGCCTGGATCTTGGCGTCGACGCGCGCCTCCGAGCCGTCACCGTAACCCTCCGCGCGGCTGAACTCGGCGCCCCACATGGGCATTCCCTCGGGGCCGTGGGCCGCGCGCATGGCGCGGCCGTCGACGATCTCGGTGACGAAGTCGCGCGGAAACAGGCCGCCGTTGCGCTGGCTGAGGTAGCGCAGGTCCTGCAGCACCACGGCCAGTGTCGGCGTCACGATGCCGTCCCCTTCGCCGTAGATGCCGTGGCAGCTCGAACAGTTGGCCGCGTACAGCGCGCTGCCGTCGTAGCCGTCTGTTGCCTGTGCCTGCGTCGTCGGAGCGCCCAGCGCCGCCAGCAGCAGGCAGATCAGGGCGCGCCGTGATGGCATCCTGCGGGGGCGCGTGGCTGCGGTCATCGAAATCCTCCTCATGGCACTCTCATGACTGCGTTGCTTCGTCGCGTGGCCGTGTCATGGCGTTTGCGGCGCAACGGCGCGGCGCAGCGCCGCCACGCTGTAGATTCTGGTCGGCGTGGTCAGAGCCGCATCGCGGATCACCGCCCTGGGTTCGAGCGTGGCATCGTCGACCACCACCACGGCGGCGCCGAGGTTCTGGGGATTCCACACCGTAAGCCAGACCTCACTTCCGGATGCGTCGTAGGTGGGTTGCAGAACGCGTTGCGGTCCGCCTTCTAGACCGGCCCAGCGCGCCACGGGCAGACGACGGAAACCCTTGTCGAGGTGTCCGATGTCGAATACGGCAACCTGCTGCGCGCTTTCGGGATCCGCCGCCAGTGGCGTGTCCATCCACAGGTGCTTCGACGCTGGATGGCTGGCCAGAAACAGCGAGCCGCTGTCCGGTCCGCGCAGCGTCCCGACCTCGCGCCAAGCCTGGTCCGGATGCCCCTCGGGGTCGGTGCCGAACAGCTGCACGTCACGACTCACCATGCTGGCTACCGCCCAGACGGGACCCATATCCGGGTCGCGAAAGCGCGTGCCGCGTCCGCCGCCGAAG
>JAWKZP010000022.1:0-90401 GCA_041395905.1 Pseudomonadales bacterium | reverse complement strand
CCCTGCGTGACCCACTGAATTGCCTGCTCGCCGTTCTGCTGACGCTGAATCTGAGTCTTCCGGTGGGCCATTGGCTGAGTGCGGATTCGACGGCTGGAGCGACTCCTGCCGTTGATCCGGTTGCCGGCGAACCGGTGGCGGCGCGGGACCCGGCGGCTGAGGTCGCGCCGGCGGAGGGTTCCGAAAGCACCCCGCAGCCGGCGCCGAAGTTAGCGCTTACTACCAGTCAAAGCCCTCGCTCTTCGGTTCCAGTTACTGCAGCAGGTGAAATCCCGGATGTCGCTGTTGCAAGTCCGGTCCAGACCGGGACTGCCCCTGCAATGTCGCAGCGGGCGAGTTCTCCCGGGGTCGCCGCCGGCTCAGTCTGCCGGGTCTGGGGTCCGTTTGACGATGAGACGGCCGCGGAGCGGCAGCGCGCCGCGTTGACGTTGCCCAGGGGCAGCTATGATGTGGTGCAGAGCGAGGAGCCGGTGGAATCGGGATATCTGGTCTACATAGAGCCAGGCGCCGCGGAGCCCGTGACCGATGATGCCCGCCAGCGGCTGGCGGAGCGGGGGATCGATACGTACGTCATGGCCGGCGGCCCGGCGGCCGGCGGCGTCTCGGTCGGGGTTTTCAGCTCTCGCCAGCGGGCCGAACGTCAACGCCAGCGGGTTGCGGATCTCGGCTATCCGGTGGCCGTCCGACCGCTGCGGGAGCCGCGCCGCGTATATCACCTGCTCGCCAGAGTAGCCCCCGGATTCCCGGCGCCTGGAGGCACGAGTCAGCCCTGCGCCGACATTGCGCAGGCCCTTTAGTTTCTATAGAATTCGCGTCCCATTTTGGCCGCCATAGCTCAGCTGGTAGAGCAGCTCACTTGTAATGAGAAGGTCCAGGGTTCAACTCCTTGTGGCGGCACCAGGGTGAGAATGCGGCCCAAGTGGTTGCAGAGGTAGGAAAAAATTCAGCGCCCCGTGCCGAAGCTCAGAGTTCGGCGCGAGGCGTAGTTTGCGTTTTCGGGTGGGGTTCCCGAGCGGTCAAAGGGATCAGACTGTAAATCTGACGGCTTAGCCTTCGAAGGTTCGAATCCTTCCCCCACCACCAATGCCGCGGCCGTTCAGTCGGGTCGCGCGTCGGCGGCCAGAGGCTTGGCAACGGCAACGCAGACAGGTTCGGGCGGATGGCGGCAGGGGCCGTAAGCGGCTGCGATGCGGCGGCGAGGTGCAGTTGGCGCGGCGGGTATAGTTCAGAGGTAGAACCTCAGCCTTCCAAGCTGATGACGCGGGTTCGATTCCCGCTACCCGCTCCAGACAGTACCAACGGGCGCCTCGGGGACGGGATCTCTGAGGGCCTTTGCGGCGGCGCGCAGCGTGGTGTCGCCAGGGCGCCGGGCCGGGGCGGAAGGCAGCCATTCCGGCCGGGCGGACGAACAGGCGGGTAGTTTGCCCGCGCGGCCGGTGGCCGCAGGGCGCGACAGCGGGGAACGAAAGCCCCGGAGCACGCTCACATAGCTCAGTAGGTAGAGCACTTCCTTGGTAAGGAAGAGGTCATCGGTTCGAATCCGATTGTGAGCACCATTAAACGGGCGTGCGGGGCCGGACGAACGGGCTCCGCACAGCAGGGTAAACGGTTTCGATTCGTGCAGGCCGCACACGTCTAGAACGGCAAAACTGAGGAAAGACCATGTCCAAGGCAAAATTTGAGCGTACGAAGCCGCACGTAAACGTCGGCACGATTGGTCATGTAGACCATGGTAAGACGACGCTGACGGCGGCGCTGACGAAGGTATGTGCGGAGACGTACGGCGGCGAGGCGAAGGCGTTCGACCAGATTGACAATGCGCCGGAAGAGAGGGAGCGCGGTATTACGATTGCGACGGCGCACGTGGAGTACGAGAGCCCGAACCGTCACTACGCGCACGTGGACTGCCCGGGACACGCGGACTACGTGAAGAACATGATCACGGGTGCGGCGCAGATGGACGGTGCGATTCTGGTGGTATCGGCGGCGGACGGCCCGATGCCTCAGACGCGGGAGCACATTCTGCTGTCGCGCCGGGTAGGGTGCCGCGGATCGTGGTGTTTCTGAACAAGGCGGACATGGTTGACGACGAGGAGCTTCTGGAGCTGGTGGAGATGGAAGTCCGCGAGCTGCTGGAGCTGTACGAGTTTCCGGGGACGACACGCCGATCATCATTGGCAGCGCGCTGAAGGCGCTGGAGGGTGACGAGCGAGATTGGCGCGCCGGCGGTGATCAAGCTGGTGGAGACACTGGATTCGTACATACCGGAGCCGGAGCGTGCGCTGGACCAGCCGTTCCTGATGCCGATCGAGGACGTGTTCTCGATTGCCGGCCGGGGCACGGTGGTGACGGGCCGGGTTGACCGTGGGATTGTGAAGGTTGGCGACGAGGTAGAGATCGTCGGGATCAAGGACACGACGAAGACGACGGTGACGGGCGTGGAGATGTTCCGCAAGTTGCTGGACGAAGGTCGTGCAGGCGAGTGAAACATTGGCGTGCTGCTGCGGGCACGAAGCGTGATGAGGTGGAGCGCGGTCAGGTGCTGTGCAAGCCGGGTTCGATCACGCCGCACACGCAGTTCGAGGCGGAAGTGTACGTGCTGTCGAAAGACGAGGGTGGTCGCCACACGCCGTTCTTCAAGGGCTACCGGCCGCAGTTTTACTTCCGCACGACGGACGTGACTGGGACGGTGGAGCTGCCGGAAGGCGTCGAGATGGTGATGCCTGGGGACAACGTGAACATGGTTGTGACGCTGATCAGCCCGATTGCGATGGACGATGGTTTGCGGTTCTCGATTCGGGAAGGCGGCCGAACGGTCGGCGCGGGTGTTGTTACGAAAATTATTGAATGATCTGGCGCGCCGCCCGTTCGGCATGGCAGTTCCGCTGCGCGGAACTTCTGGCCGTCGGGGACGTGCCGCGGGCCTTCGGGTCCGATGCACTGAGGCGCCGGGATTAGCGGGGCGCGGAGCAGAAGATTAGGCCAGTAGCTCAATTGGTAGAGCAGCGGTCTCCAAAACCGCAGGTTGGGGGTTCGATTCCCTCCTGGCCTGCCAGCTGAGCAGGAACGCAGACTTTGAGCACGAGTTCGGAAACGTCAGGCGGAGTTCTCGACTGGCTGAAATGGCTGGTGGTTGCGGCCATTGTCGGCGGCGGCGTGTTCGCCAACTGGTACTACCAGGACGAATCGCTGCTGGTTCGGGTGGTCGCACTGCTCGCGCTGGCGGCGCTGGCGGTGGTGATTGCGGCGCAGACCGTGAAGGGTGCGGCCGCCTGGGTGTTGCTCAAGGAGTCCCGTAGCGAGATCCGCCGGGTGGTGTGGCCGAAGCGCGAAGAAACGGTTCAGACGACGCTCATCGTGCTGGTGCTGGTGCTGATCTTCTCGCTGATTCTTTGGTTGCTGGATTCCGGGCTCGGTTGGCTCGTTTCCACGGTAATTGGATAGGCGGAATCATGTCGAAGAAATGGTACGTGGTGCACGCCTACTCGGGCTACGAGAAGAACGTTGCCCGCGCGCTGCAGGAGCGTATCAACCTGTCGAATCTCGGCGAGAGCTTTGGCGAGATTCTGGTGCCGACGGAAGAAGTGGTCGAAATGCGCGGCGGTCAGAAGCGTCGTAGCGAGCGCAAATTCTTCCCGGGCTACGTGCTGGTGCAGATGGAGCTCAACGACGACACCTGGCATCTGGTGAAGGAAACCCCCCGGGTAATGGGTTTCATAGGTGGTAAGGCCGATCAGCCGGCGCCGCTCACCGAAAAGGAAGCCAGCGCCATTCTCGATCGAGTTGCGGCAGGCAGCGAGAAGGCCACACCCAAGACGGTGTTCGAGCCGGGTGAAGTGGTGCGTGTAATCGACGGCCCGTTCAACGACTTCAACGGCGTGGTCGAGGAAGTGAACTACGAGAAGAGCCGCCTGCACGTGGCGGTGACGATTTTTGGACGCTCCACGCCGGTCGAGCTCGACTTCGACCAGGTGGAGAAGGGCTGACCTCGAAGTCAGCGATGCCGCCGCTCTGCTGAGCGGCGGCGATAATCGGGGAGTGCAGCCGCCGTGTCGGCGCACGCTGGTACCCGCTAGGAGAAGACATGGCTAAAAAAGTTACGGCCTACATCAAGCTGCAGGTTGCCGCAGGCCAGGCGAATCCGAGCCCGCCCGTGGGCCCGGCGCTGGGCCAGCACGGCGTTAACATCATGGACTTCTGCAAGGCGTTCAACGCGCAGACGCAGAGCCTCGAGCAGGGGCTGCCGATTCCGGTGGTCATTACGGTCTATGCCGACCGCAGCTTCACGTTCATCACCAAAACGCCGCCCGCGGCGGTGCTGCTGCGCAAGGCGGCCAAGATCAGCAAGGGCAGCGGTACGCCCAACACCAACAAGGTAGCGAAGCTGAACCGCGAGCAGCTCGAGGAGATCGCGCGCGTCAAGATGCCGGACCTCACGGCCGCCGACATGGATGCCGCGGTGCGCACCATCGCGGGCACGGCTCGTAGCTCGGGCATTGAAGTGGAGGGCGTGTAATGGCCAAGGTAAGCAAGCGCATGCGCGCGATCGCAGAAAAGGTCGATCCGCAGAAAGCCTATCCCATCGCCGAAGCGGTGGCGCTGCTCACGGAGTTTTCGCGCACCAAGTTCAAGGAGTCGCTGGACGTCTCGGTGAATCTCGGGGTCGACCCGCGTAAATCCGACCAGGTGGTGCGTGGTGCGACGACGCTGCCGCACGGTACCGGTAAGTCGGTACGGGTTGCGGTCATCGCCCAGGGCGATGCGGCCCAGCAGGCTCAGGATGCAGGCGCCGACCTGGTGGGGTTCGAGGACCTCGCCGACAGCATCAAGGGCGGCAACCTCGACTTCGACGTGCTGATTGCGACGCCGGACTCCATGCGTATCGTCGGCCAGCTGGGCAAGATCCTCGGTCCGCGCGGCCTGATGCCGAACCCCAAGACCGGCACGGTGACGCCGGACGTGGCGGGCGCGGTCAGAAACGCCAAAGCCGGTCAGGTGCAGTTCCGCACGGACCGGTCCGGCATCATTCACGGCAGCATCGGTCAGGTCGGATTCGATCCCGCGCACATCAAGGAAAACCTCGAGGCGCTGCTGTCGGATCTGAAGAAGGCCAAACCGGCCTCTGCCAAGGGTATCTATCTCAAGAAGATCACTCTGTCGACGACCATGGGTCCGGGTCTTGCCGTGGATCAGTCCACGCTGGAGATCTGAGGGCCCGATACGGGGCATCGAAGCGACGACGGAAACGCCGTTGGATCGAATGCATGAAGTTTGAAGGTGCCCGTGGGGGTTCGTCCCCGCGGGAGCCGTCAAAAACCGTAGGCGGCGATTCGCGGAGCGAATCGCCTGCAGGTTCCCCGGTTCGCGGGGGGCTTCAGGCGAGAGTTCCAGAAACGCCTTAATTTCTGCCTACGCAGACGGCAGAACCTTGGAGCGCACTCTTTTGGGGTGTCGTTTGCAACCCGGGTTCGCCGTAATGGAAGTAGTCGGCCCTCAGGGGCCGGTTCGAAGCCGACCGGAAGCGGTCGGCGTATGGATATCGGCGATATCCGAGGAGAAAACATGGCACTGAGACTTGAACAGAAGCGAGCCATCGTTGCCGAAGTCAACCAGATCGCAGGCGCCGCGCTTTCGGCCGTGGTCAGCGACTATCGCGGCTTGACCGTGAGTCAGATGACGGAGCTGCGTGCCAAGGCACGCAACGCCGGCGTCTATCTCCGGGTGATCCGCAATACGCTGGCGCGCCGGGCGGTGGCAGGCACCGAGTACGAGTGTCTCAACGAGGCATTCGTGGGCCCCACGCTGCTCGCGTTCTCCCAGGAGGACCCGGGCGCGGCCGCGCGGCTGCTGAAGGACTACGCCAGGGATTTCGAGGCTCTCGAAGTCAAGGCGCTGTCCATCGGCGGCAAGCTGCTCGGCCCTGGCGACATCGATCGCGTCGCCAAGCTGCCGACCCGCGACGAGGCGCTGGCGCTGCTCATGGCCGTCATGCAGGCCCCGATCGTCAAGCTGGCGCGCACCTTGAACGAGGTGCCCGGCAAGCTGGTACGGACGGTGGCTGCGGTACGCGACCAGAAGCAGGCTGCCGGCTGACGGCCGGGCGATGGAATTTGATCAGGTAACGGCGATAAACGACATCAGGAGCAAGTGAGACAATGGCACTTTCCAAAGACGACATTCTGAACGCCATCGCAGAGATGAGCGTGATGGAAGTGGTGGAGCTGGTATCCGCCATGGAAGAGAAGTTCGGGGTATCCGCGGCTGCAGCAGTTGCCGCCGCCCCGGTAGCAGTTGCAGGTGACGCGGGCGCCGCCGCAGCGGAAGAGAAGGACGAGTTCGAGATCGTGCTTGCTGCCGCCGGCGAAAAGAAAGTCAACGTCATCAAAGTGGTACGTGCGATCACCGGTCTCGGCCTCAAAGAAGCCAAGGCGCTGGTCGATGAAGCACCGTCCTCCGTCAAAGAGGGCGCATCCAAGGCAGAAGCTGAAGACATCAAGAAGCAGCTGGAGGAAGCCGGCGCAACTGTTGAGCTCAAGTAACAGAGCTCAACGCGCGGCAGAGAGGCTGGGCGTCAGCGTGACGTCCGGCCTTTCGTCGCTGGGAAATTTGCACACAGACTCGACGAGTTCAGACCAAGCTAGCTAGCGCGGGAGAATCTAATGGCGTACAGCTTTACCGAGAAGAAGCGCATCCGTAAGGACTTCGGCAAGCTCTCCGAATCCATGGAGAGACCTTACCTGCTGTCCATACAGGTCGACTCTTACAACCAGTTCCTGCAACTGGAGCGCGATTCGTCTGGGCGTGACGACACCGGTCTGCACGCCGCGTTTCGCTCGGTATTTCCGATTGTCAGCTACTCGGGTAGCGCAGCACTGGAATACGTCGACTACCGGCTCGGCGAGCCGGCGTTCGACGTCAAGGAGTGCGTGCTGCGCGGCATCACCTTCGCGGCGCCGCTGCGGGTCAAGGTGCGGCTGATCATCTACGATAAGGACTCGGCGAGCAAAGCCGTCAAGGACGTCAAGGAGCAGGAAGTCTACATGGGCGAGATTCCGCTCATGACGGGCAACGGCACCTTCGTCATCAATGGCACTGAGCGGGTCGTGGTGTCTCAGCTGCACCGCTCTCCGGGGGTGTTCTTCGACCACGACCGGGGCAAGACCCATTCGTCCGGCAAGCTGCTCTACAGTGCGCGGGTGATTCCCTACCGTGGCTCCTGGCTCGACTTCGAGTTCGACCCGAAGGACTCGGTGTTCGTGCGTATCGACCGGCGCCGCAAGCTGCCGGCGACCATCATTCTGCGCGCCCTCGGCTTCAGCTCCGAAGAAGTGCTGAACATGTTCTTCGATACGAACATCTTCCACGTCAAGAACGACGGTTTCTCCGTCGATCTGATTCCGGAGCGGATGCGCGGTGACGTGGCCACGTTCGACATCAAGGACAAGAGCGGCAACGTCATCGTCGAAGTGGGGCGGCGCATTACGGCCCGCCACGTCCGGCTGCTCGAGCAGAGCGGCATCAAGCGTCTCGACGTGCCGCGTGAGTACCTGCTCGAGCGGGTCACAGCCAAGGACATCGTCGACGAGGACAGCGGCGAGATCGTGGTGCCCTGCAACACGGTGATCACCGAAGAGGTGCTCGAGAAGCTGCTCGAGACCGGTGCGAAAGAGATCGCCACGATCTACACCAACGATCTCGACTGCGGACCGTACATGTCCGACACGCTGGCCATCGATCCGACCCGCAACCGACTCGAGGCGCTGGTGGAGATCTACCGGATGATGCGCCCCGGCGAGCCGCCCACCAAGGAGGCCGCAGAGAACCTGTTCAACAACCTGTTCTTCTCGAGCGAGCGCTACGACCTGTCGGCGGTCGGCCGGATGAAGTTCAACCGCCGTCTGGGCCGTGAAGACATCACCGGCGAGGGTATTCTCACTGCCGACGACATCATCGACGTGCTGCGCACGCTGGTCGAGATCCGCAACGGCAAGGGCTCGGTGGACGACATCGACCACCTGGGTAACCGCCGGGTCCGTTCCGTGGGCGAGATGGCCGAAAACGCATTCCGGGTCGGTTTGATCCGGGTCGAGCGTGCGGTCAAGGAGCGCCTGTCGCTGGCCGAGTCCGAGGGGCTGATGCCTCAGGACATGATCAATGCCAAGCCGGTCGCGGCGGCCATCAAGGAGTTCTTCGGCTCCAGCCAGCTGTCGCAGTTCATGGATCAGAACAACCCGCTGTCCGAGGTGACACACAAGCGTCGCGTTTCGGCGCTCGGGCCGGGCGGCCTGACCCGCGAGCGGGCCGGCTTCGAAGTTCGGGACGTGCATCCGACCCACTACGGCCGGGTCTGTCCCATCGAGACGCCGGAAGGACCGAACATCGGGCTGATCAACAGCCTGGCGTCCTATGCCCGCACCAACGAGTACGGCTTCCTCGAGACGCCGTACCGGCGCGTGGAGAACGGCCGCGTCACCGACAAGATCGAGTACCTGTCGGCCATCGACGAGGCCGAGTACGTGATCGCCCAGGCAAGCGCCCCGCTCAGCGACAAAGGTGAATTCACCGAAGAGCTGATCGACGTGCGTCACCAGAACGAGTTCACCAAGACCAGCCCGGACAAGGTGGACTTCATGGACGTTTCACCCAAGCAGGTGGTGTCCGTGGCCGCGTCGCTGATTCCGTTCCTGGAGCACGATGACGCCAACCGCGCGCTGATGGGCTCGAACATGCAGCGGCAGGCGGTGCCGACCCTGCGGGCCGAAAAGCCGCTCGTGGGTACCGGCATGGAGCGCCACGTGGCGCGCGATTCGGGCGTCTGTGTCATCGCCGCGCGCGGTGGCGTGGTTGACAGCGTCGATGCCGCGCGCATCGTGGTCCGTGTGTCCGACGCTGAGACCGAAGCGGGCGAAGCCGGTGTGGACATATACAACCTCACCAAGTTCACCCGCTCCAACCAGAACACCTGCATCAACCAGCGTCCGCTGGTGAAGCCCGGTGACGTCATCGCCCGCGGAGACATTCTGGCTGACGGGCCGTCCTGCGACATGGGCGAGCTCGCGCTCGGGCAGAACATGCGTATCGCCTTCATGCCGTGGAACGGCTACAACTACGAGGACTCGATTCTCGTCTCCGAGCGCGTGGTCAAGGAAGATCGCTTCACCAGCATCCACATCCAGGAGCTGACCTGCATCGCCCGTGACACCAAGCTGGGCCCGGAAGAGATCACCCGCGACATTCCCAACGTCGGCGAGGGCGCGCTGTCCAAGCTCGATGAGTCGGGCATCGTCTACATCGGTGCCGAGGTCAAGGCGGGGGATATCCTGGTTGGCAAGGTGACGCCCAAGGGCGAAACCCAGCTGACGCCGGAAGAGAAGCTGCTGCGGGCCATCTTCGGCGAGAAAGCGTCCGACGTGAAGGACACTTCGCTGCGGGTGCCGACCTCGGTGAAGGGTACGGTGATCGACGTTCAGGTGTTCACCCGCGATGGGGTCGAGAAGGACCAGCGGGCCAAGGACATCGAGCAGAGCCAGCTCACGCAGATCCGCAAGGACCTCGATGACGAGTACCGGATCGTCGAAGCGGCCACCTACGAGCGTCTGCGCCGCGCCCTCAACGGCAAACAGGCGGCGAGCGCGCCCGGCCGCAGCAAAGGGCTCAAGATCGACGACGAGTACCTCGACAGCCTCGGCAAGGACGACTGGTTCAAGATCCGCATGTCGGATGATGCGCTCAACACTCAGCTCGAGCGTGCAGAAGCGCAGCTGAAGGAGCGCAAGGCCCAGCTCGACGCCCGGTACGCGGACAAGCGTTCCAAGCTGGAATCGGGTGATGACCTCGCCCCGGGTGTGCTCAAGATCGTGAAGGTCTACCTGGCCATCAAGCGGCGCATTCAGCCGGGCGACAAGATGGCCGGCCGTCACGGCAACAAGGGCGTGATTTCCGTGATCATGCCCGTCGAGGATATGCCGTTCGACGCCAGTGGCGAGCCCGTGGACATCGTGCTCAACCCGCTCGGCGTGCCGTCGCGGATGAACGTCGGGCAGGTTCTGGAAACGCACCTCGGCTGGGCGGCCAAGGGCATCGGCAGCAAGATCAACCAGATGCTGGAGGCTCAGCGGGCCGTCGGCGATCTGCGCGGCTACCTCGAGCAGGTCTACAACACCGTAGGCCCGGCCAAGGAAGACGTTGCGTCGCTGTCGGATGCCGAGATTCTCGAGCTGTCGCGCAACCTGGTCAGCGGTCTGCCGATCGCCACGCCGGTGTTCGACGGTGCCAGCGAAGGCGAAATCAAGGCGCTGCTGGAGCTCGCGGAACTGCCGACCAGCGGGCAGTCGATCCTGTTCGACGGGCGCACCGGCAACCAGTTCGACCGGCCGGTGACCGTGGGCTACATGTACATGCTCAAGCTCAACCACCTCGTCGACGACAAGATGCACGCCCGCTCGACGGGCTCCTACAGCCTCGTGACTCAGCAGCCGCTGGGCGGCAAGGCGCAGTTCGGCGGCCAGCGCTTCGGCGAGATGGAGGTCTGGGCGCTGGAGGCGTACGGTGCCGCCTACACGCTGCAGGAGATGCTCACCGTGAAGTCGGATGACGTCAGTGGCCGCACCAAGATGTACAAGAACATCGTGGACGGCGACTACCGGATGGAACCCGGCATGCCGGAGTCGTTCAACGTGCTGGTCAAGGAGATCCGCTCGCTCGGCATCGACATGGAGCTGGAGAGCGAATGATCGCGCCGCGCGCACGATCACTGGAGCGGTCCGGCCCGGCGGCCGGACTGCCGCGGTTCGCAACTGAATTGCTACTCAAATCCAAAGTGGAGGAGAGACTTTGAAAGACCTACTCAATCTGCTGAAGGCTCAGGGCAGCGTCGACGAGTTCGACTCGCTGCGCATTGGTCTGGCGTCGCCCGAAATGATCCGGTCGTGGTCGTTCGGCGAGGTCAAAAAGCCCGAGACCATCAACTACCGCACCTTCAAGCCCGAGCGCGACGGCCTGTTCTGCGCGCGCATTTTCGGCCCGATCAAGGACTACGAGTGCCTGTGCGGCAAGTACAAGCGGCTCAAGCATCGCGGCGTCATCTGCGAGAAGTGCGGCGTCGAGGTCACCCTGACCAAGGTTCGCCGTGAGCGCATGGGTCACATCGAGCTGGCGAGCCCGGTGGCGCACATCTGGTTCCTCAAGTCTCTGCCGTCACGGATCGGTCTGCTGCTGGACATGACGCTGCGCGACATCGAGCGCGTGCTCTACTTCGAATCGTTCGTGGTGGTCGAGCCGGGTCTCACCGACCTCGAAGTCGGTCAGCTGCTGACGGACGAGGAGTACTACCAGAAGCTCGAGGAGTACGGCGACGAGTTCGACGCCCGCATGGGGGCCGAAGCCATTCAGGCGCTGCTCAAGAATCTGGACATGGACGGCGAGATCGCGCGCCTGCGGGAAGAGATTCCGGCGACCAACTCCGAGACCAAGATCAAGAAGCTCTCCAAGCGCCTCAAGCTCATGGAGGCCTTCACCAGCTCCGGCAACAAGCCGGAGTGGATGATCATGACCGTGCTGCCGGTGCTGCCGCCGGACCTGCGGCCGCTGGTGCCGCTCGACGGCGGCCGCTTCGCCACGTCGGATCTGAACGACCTGTACCGGCGCGTGATCAATCGCAACAACCGCCTGAAGCGCCTGCTGGACCTCTCGGCGCCCGACATCATCGTGCGCAACGAGAAGCGCATGCTGCAGGAGTCGGTGGACGCGCTGCTCGACAACGGTCGCCGCGGTCGCGCCATCACTGGTTCCAACAAGCGGCCGCTGAAGTCGCTGGCGGACATGATCAAGGGCAAGCAGGGACGCTTCCGGCAGAATCTGCTCGGCAAGCGCGTCGACTACTCCGGCCGCTCCGTGATCGTGGTCGGCCCGACCTTGCGTCTGCATCAGTGCGGGCTGCCCAAAAAAATGGCGCTGGAGCTGTTCAAGCCGTTCATCTTCGGCAAGCTGGAGGCCCGTGGCCTGGCGACCACCATCAAGGCCGCCAAGAAAATGGTCGAGCGCGAAACGCCGGAGGTCTGGGACATCCTGGCCGAGGTGATCCGCGAGCATCCGGTGCTGCTGAACCGTGCGCCGACTCTGCACCGTCTGGGTATTCAGGCGTTCGAGCCGGTGCTCATCGAAGGTAAGGCGATCCAGCTGCACCCGCTGGTGTGCACGGCGTACAACGCCGACTTCGACGGCGACCAGATGGCAGTGCACGTGCCGCTGACACTGGAAGCCCAGCTGGAAAGCCGGGCGCTGATGATGTCGACGAACAACATTCTCTCGCCGGCGAGCGGTCAGCCGATCATCGTACCGTCCCAGGACGTCGTCCTGGGCCTGTACTACATGACCCGGGAGCGCATCAACGCCAAGGGCGAGGGCCGCGCGTTTGCCGACATCGAGGAAGTCCACCGCGCCTATCACAGCGGCCAGGTATCGCTGCACGCGCGCATCAAGGTGCGCATCGAGGAGCACCGTGTGGGCGAGGACGGCAGCATCACTCCGGTGCGCTCGCTGATGGATACCACCGTCGGCCGCGCGCTGTTCTATGAGATCGTGCCGCGGGTGCTGCCGTTCGAGATGGTCAACCGGCCGCTGGACAAGAAAGCCATCTCCGGCCTGATCAACGCCTGCTACCGCAACGTCGGTCTCAAGGAAACGGTCATCTTCGCCGACCAGCTCATGTACACGGGCTTCGCGCACTCCACGGCATCCGGCGCATCCATCGGTGTCGAGGACTTCGTGATTCCCAGAGACAAGACCGAGATCATCGACGAGGCGCAGGCCGAGGTTGCGGAGATCGAGGCCCAGTACGCCTCGGGCCTGGTGACCCAGGGCGAGAAGTACAACAAGGTTGTCGACATCTGGTCGCGGGCCAACGATCTGGTTGCGCGTTCCATGATGGACGGGATTTCGAAGGAGAAGGTGGTCAACCGCGACGGCGAGGAAGTCGACCAGGCGTCCTTCAACTCCGTTTACATCTACGCCGATTCCGGTGCCCGGGGCTCCCCCGCACAGATCCGTCAGCTGGCGGGAATGCGCGGCCTGATGACCCGGCCTGACGGCAGCATCATCGAGAACGCGATCACCGCCAACTTCCGTGAAGGTTTGTCGGTGAACGAGTACTTCATCTCCACCCACGGCGCCCGCAAGGGTCTGGCGGACACGGCGCTCAAAACCGCCAACTCGGGTTATCTGACCCGCCGCCTGGTGGACGTCGCTCAGGACGTGGTGATCACCGACATCGACTGCGGCACCGAGGCTGGGCTGCTGGTGTCTGCCATCATCGAAGGCGGCGACGTGGTCGAGCCGCTTGGCGACCGGGTGCTCGGCCGTGTGGTAGCCACCGACGTCTACGATGCCGACGGCAAGACCGTGGTGGTCGAACGCGGCACCATGCTCGACGAGAGCTGGATCGACCGCCTCGATGAGCTGGGCATCGACCAGATTCTGGTGCGTTCGCCAATCACCTGCAGCACTCAGTACGGGGTGTGCAGCAACTGTTACGGGCGCGACCTCGCCCGTGGGCACAGGGTCAATGTCGGCGAGTCCGTGGGCGTCATCGCGGCCCAGTCCATCGGTGAGCCCGGCACGCAGCTGACGATGCGCACGTTCCACATCGGTGGCGCGGCGTCGAGGGCCACGGCCATCGACAGCATTCAGGTCAAGCACGGCGGCAGCGTCCGTCTGCACAACCTGAAAACGGTGCAGCGCGAGAGCGGCGAGCTGGTGGCGGTGTCCCGCTCCGGCGAGATTGCGATCGCCGACAGTCACGGTCGCGAGCGCGAGCGCTACAAGCTGCCGTATGGGGCGGTGATTTCCGTGGGTGAGGGTTCCGAGGTCGAGGCCGGCCAGGTGATCGCGCAGTGGGATCCGCACACCCACCCGATCGTGTCCGAGGTAGCTGGCGTCGTTCAGCTGCAGGACATGGAGGAAGGCCTGTCCGTGAACCGTCAGACGGACGAGCTCACGGGCCTGACGAACATCACGGTGCTCGATCCCAAGGACCGCCCCAGCGCCGGCAAGGACCTGCGTCCTGCGGTGATGCTGGTGGACAGCAAGGGTACTCCGGTGGGTCTGCCCGGCAGCGATCTGCCGGCGCACTACTTCCTGCCGAGCAATGCAGTGCTGAACCTGGAGGACCGCGAGAGCGTCGGTGTCGGTGACATCATCGCGCGCATTCCCCAGGAAGGCTCCAAGACCCGGGACATCACCGGAGGCCTGCCGCGGGTTGCCGACCTGTTCGAAGCCCGCAAGCCGAAAGAGCCGGCGATTCTGGCGGAAGCCAGCGGGACCGTCAGCTTCGGCAAGGAGACCAAAGGCAAGCGCCGCCTGGTGATCACGCCTGCCGAAGGCGATCCCGTGGAGACGCTCATTCCCAAGTGGCGCACCATCGGCGTATTCGAGGGTGAAAGCGTGGAACGCGGCGAGGTGGTCTGCGACGGCCCGCCGAACCCGCACGACATCCTGCGCCTGAAAGGGGTTGCCGAGCTTGCCGAGTACATCACCAACGAGATTCAGGAGGTGTACCGGCTGCAGGGGGTGACCATCAACGACAAGCACATCGAGGTGATCGTCCGGCAGATGCTGCGCAAGGCCGAGATTCTCGACCCGGGCGAGTCGGGCTTCATCCGCGGTGAGCAGGTGGAGTACGTCGCCGTGCAGGAAGCCAATGCGGCCCTGCGTGCCGAAGGCCGCCAGCCGGCAGCCTTCGAGCGTGTGCTGCTGGGCATCACCAAAGCCTCTCTGGCCACGGAGTCGTTCGTTTCTGCAGCGTCTTTCCAGGAAACCACGCGGGTGCTCACCGAGGCGGCGGTCACCGGCAAGCGCGACTACCTGCGCGGGCTCAAGGAGAACGTCGTGGTCGGGCGCCTGATTCCGGCAGGCACCGGTCTCGCTTATCACAGCGAGCGCCGGCGCCGACGCATGGAGGATCTGCAGGCGCGTACGGCACGCGAGCAGGGTGCAACGGCAGACGAGATCGAGCAGGCGCTTTCCGAGGCGCTGTCGAACAGCGACTGACGCAAAGGAAGGCAGGCCCGCCTCGCCGCCTCGCGGGGCGGCGGGCCGGATCCGGCAACGGCCGCTACGTGGCCGTTGCGTCCGGTCGGTCGGGTGATTAAAATCGCGCGCCTCACGAATCGGGGTCAAGGCCGACCGTGCGCGTTACGGGTGCCGCAGCCGCGGAAAAGGTCGGCGCGACAATCGACCCAACGGTTTTATTGGAGATTTCATGGCGAGAATCAGCCAGCTGGTGCGCAAGCCGCGCAAGCGAAAAGTAGACAAGAACATCGTGCCCGCCCTGCAGGGATCGCCGCAGAAACGCGGTGTCTGCACGCGCGTGTACACCACGACGCCAAAGAAGCCGAACTCGGCGCTGCGCAAGGTTTGCCGGGTGCGGCTGACCAACGGTTACGAGGTGAGCTCGTACATCGGCGGTGAGGGCCACAACCTGCAGGAACACTCGGTGGTGCTGATCCGCGGCGGCCGCGTCAAGGACCTTCCGGGCGTTCGCTACCACACGGTGCGCGGCACTCTGGATACGGCCGGCGTGAGCGACCGTCGGCAGCGCCGCTCCAAATACGGCGCCAAGCGCCCGAAATAGGAGCCTCGTCGCCCTACTACATTGACAAGCGGAGAGCAGCGCGCTCTTCGAGTAAGGCCCCTGGCCCGATCGCCATGCGCGGCGGGTCTCGGGGATCAACCTGAAGATGGAGAACTGACATGCCAAGACGTCGCGTCGTCGCGAAACGGGAAATCCTGCCCGATCCCAAATACCACAACCAGACGGTTGCCAAGTTCATCAATCACGTCATGGTGAGCGGCAAGAAAGCCGTTGCCGAGCGCATCGTGTACGGCGCCCTGGGTCGAATCGAGCAGCGCGGCGCCAGCGATCCGGTAGAGGTGTTCGAGAAGGCGCTCGACGCCGTCGCCCCCTACGTCGAGGTAAAGGCCCGTCGGGTGGGCGGCGCGACCTACCAGGTCCCGGTTGAGGTGCGCCCGTCGCGGCGTCAGGCACTGGCCATGCGCTGGCTGGTGGACAGCGCCCGCAAGCGCGGTGAGAAGTCCATGGCGGCGCGGCTGGCCGGCGAGTTCATGGATGCCGCCGAAGGGCGCGGCGCAGCGGTCAAGAAGCGGGAGGACACCCACCGCATGGCCGAGGCCAACCGGGCATTCTCGCACTATCGCTACTGATCGTCGCGAATTCATTTGTCCTCAGACGCATAGTTAACGGAGCATTTCATGGCTCGTAAGACCCCCATTGCGCGCTACCGCAACATCGGCATCGTCGCACACGTCGACGCCGGCAAGACGACGACCACCGAACGCGTGCTGTTCTATACCGGCCTGTCGCACAAGATCGGCGAGGTCCACGACGGCGCGGCCACCATGGACTGGATGGCTCAGGAGCAGGAGCGCGGCATCACCATCACGTCCGCGGCCACGACCTGCTTCTGGAAAGGCATGAACCAGCAGTTCGATGAGCACCGCGTGAACATCATCGACACGCCCGGGCACGTGGATTTCACCATCGAGGTCGAGCGCAGCCTGCGGGTGCTCGACGGCGCCGTGGTGGTGTTCTGCGGTACCTCCGGTGTGGAGCCGCAGTCCGAGACCGTGTGGCGTCAGGCCAACAAGTACGAAGTGCCGCGCATCGTGTTCGTGAACAAGATGGACCGAGCGGGCGCCGACTTCCTGCGCGTGGTGGAACAGATCAAGAAGCGCCTTGGAGCCAATCCGGTACCGGTTCAGCTGTCCATCGGCGCCGAAGAGAACTTCAAGGGCGTGATCGACCTGATCCGCATGAAGGGCATCTACTGGAACGAGGAAGACCAGGGTCTCACCTACGACCTGCGCGACATCCCCGAGGAGTTCGTCGAGCTGGCCGAGATGTACCGCGAGCAGATGGTCGAGTCCGCGGCTGAGGCCAACGAAGAGCTGATGGAAAAGTATCTCGAAGAGGGCGACCTCTCCGAGGAAGACATCAAGAAGGGCCTGCGCATCCGCACCCTCGCCAACGAGATCGTGCCGGCACTGTGCGGCTCGGCGTTCAAGAACAAAGGTGTGCAGGCGATGCTCGACGCGGTGATCGAGTACCTGCCCGCGCCCACCGAGGTTAAGGCCATCGAAGGCGTGCTGGACGACGGCACGACCATGGCCGAGCGCCATGCCGACGACAACGAGCCGTTCTCGGCGCTCGCGTTCAAGATCGCCACCGATCCGTTCGTGGGTACGCTGACCTTCTTCCGCGTCTACTCCGGCGTGCTGAGCTCCGGCGACCAGGTCTACAACCCGGTGAAGAGCAAGCGTGAGCGCGTGGGCCGGATGGTGCAGATGCACGCCAACCATCGCAACGAGATCAAGGAGGTGCGCGCCGGTGACATCGCCGCAGCCATCGGCCTGAAGGACGTCACCACGGGTGACACGCTGTGTGCCATGGACCACGTGATCACTCTGGAGCGCATGGAGTTCCCTGAGCCCGTGATATCCGTGGCCGTGGAGCCGAAGTCGGTTGCAGACCAGGAAAAGATGGGCGTGGCGCTCGGCAAGCTGGCCCAGGAAGACCCGTCGTTCCGTGTGCACACGGACGAGGAATCCGGGCAGACGATCATCTCCGGAATGGGCGAGTTGCACCTGGACATCATCGTCGACCGCATGCGTCGTGAGTTCGGCGTCGAGGCCAACATCGGCAAGCCGCAGGTTGCATACCGTGAGACGATCCGCAGCGCCGTGGAAATCGAAGGCAAGTTCGTGCGTCAGTCCGGCGGGCGCGGTCAGTACGGCCACGTCTGGCTGAAGCTCGAGCCCATCGTGCACGAAGAAGGGGAGGAAGATCCCCAGCACTACGAGTTCGTGGACGCCATCGTCGGTGGCGTGGTTCCCCGGGAGTACATCCCCGCGGTGGACAAAGGTATCAAGGAGCAGATGCAGAACGGCGTGCTGGCGGGCTACCCGCTCATCGACGTGAAAGCTACCCTGTTCGACGGTTCCTTCCACGAGGTGGACTCATCGGAAATGGCGTTCAAGATCGCCGGTTCCATGGCGCTCAAGGCAGGTGCCCTGAAGGCCCGCCCCGTGCTGCTCGAACCGATCATGAACGTCGAGGTCGTGACCCCCGAGGACTACATGGGTGATGTAGTGGGCGACCTCAACCGCCGCCGCGGTCTGATCAACGGCATGGATGAAAATCCGGCCGGCAAGATCGTGCGCGCCGAGGTGCCGCTGTCCGAAATGTTCGGCTACTCCACCGACCTGCGCTCGGCCACCCAGGGCCGCGCGAGCTACGTCATGGAGTTCAGCCGGTACGCCGAGGTGCCGGACAGCATCGCGGCGAGTGTCGTAAACGGCTGACAGGCCAAAGCAACGAAAAAAGGCTACGGAGACAAGGGAACCGATCATGTCCAAGGCAAAATTTGAGCGTACGAAGCCGCACGTAAACGTCGGCACGATTGGTCATGTAGACCATGGTAAGACGACGCTGACGGCGGCGCTGACGAAGGTATGTGCGGAGACGTACGGCGGCGAGGCGAAGGCGTTCGACCAGATCGACAATGCGCCGGAAGAGCGGGAGCGCGGTATTACGATTGCGACGGCGCACGTGGAGTACGAGAGCCCGAACCGTCACTACGCGCACGTGGACTGCCCGGGACACGCGGACTACGTGAAGAACATGATCACGGGTGCGGCGCAGATGGACGGTGCGATTCTGGTGGTGTCGGCGGCGGACGGCCCGATGCCGCAGACGCGGGAGCACATTCTGCTGTCGCGCCAGGTAGGGGTGCCGCGGATCGTGGTGTTTCTGAACAAGGCGGACATGGTTGACGATGAGGAGCTTCTGGAGCTGGTGGAGATGGAAGTCCGCGAGCTGCTGGAGCTGTACGAGTTTCCGGGGGACGACACGCCGATCATCATTGGCAGCGCGCTGAAGGCGCTGGAGGGTGATACGAGCGAGATTGGCGCGCCGGCGGTGATCAAGCTGGTGGAGACGCTGGATTCGTACATACCGGAGCCGGAGCGTGCGCTGGACCAGCCGTTCCTGATGCCGATCGAGGACGTGTTCTCGATTGCCGGCCGGGGCACGGTGGTGACGGGCCGGGTTGACCGTGGGATTGTGAAGGTTGGCGACGAGGTAGAGATCGTCGGGATCAAGGACACGACGAAGACGACGGTGACGGGCGTGGAGATGTTCCGCAAGTTGCTGGACGAAGGTCGTGCAGGCGAGAACATTGGCGTGCTGCTGCGGGGCACGAAGCGTGATGAGGTGGAGCGCGGTCAGGTGCTGTGCAAGCCGGGTTCGATCACGCCGCACACGCAGTTCGAGGCGGAAGTGTACGTGTTGTCGAAAGACGAGGGTGGTCGCCACACGCCGTTCTTCAAGGGCTACCGGCCGCAGTTTTACTTCCGCACGACGGACGTGACTGGGACGGTGGAACTGCCGGAAGGCGTCGAGATGGTGATGCCTGGGGACAACGTGAACATGGTTGTGACGCTGATCAGCCCGATTGCGATGGACGATGGTCTGCGGTTCTCGATTCGGGAAGGCGGCCGAACGGTCGGCGCGGGTGTTGTTACCAAAATTATCGAATGATCTGGCGCGCCGACCGTTCGGCTTGGAAGTTCCGCCGAAGGCGCAACTTCTGGCCGTCGGGGCCTGGGTGATGCCGTAGGGCGACGGAAGAAGCGCCGGGATCGCGAATGAGTGAGTGGGGCGGCCGGTTGACCGCCCGATGGCTTGAGTAGCCCGGCTGTGCCGGGCTCTTTTTTCGCCGCGTCGTCCGGTTAACCGATCCCGGGTTGCGAAGGTGTTGCGAGTTCAGAAATCGGTCTGTATGATTCGCGCTCCCTTTTTCCGGGGCAGGGATCAAGGGTCGAGAGCCTTCCGCGCACACGAAACGTGCCTTCGGAAGGCCTCGAAAAGCAGCTGTTTGGAGTTGAGGGTAACGTGCAGAACCAGCGCATCCGTATCCGCCTGAAGGCGTTCGATCACCGGCTGATCGACGTTTCCACGCAGGAAATCGTGGAGACGGCGAAGCGTACCGGTGCGCAGGTGCGTGGGCCGATTCCGCTGCCGACGCGTACCGAGCGGTACACGGTGCTCATCTCTCCGCATGTGAACAAAGACGCCCGCGATCAGTACGAGATTCGTACCCATAAGCGCATGCTCGACATCGTCGAGCCGACGGAAAAGACCGTCGATGCGCTGATGAAGCTGGATCTTGCCGCGGGTGTGGACGTGCAGATCAGTCTGAATTAATCGAAACGCCGGCGCCTCAGGGGCCGGCGTTTTTGCGTGTCCCGGCGGTAGCCCGCAGCTGCCGCTGAGATCCGGGGCCAATGCCGCCGGCAGGACACGCTCTAAAAGACCCCGACGGGGGGTCGGCGATGTAAGAACCGTTTGCCAGGCAGAATCGGCGGAAGCCGCGACCCTGGCGGGCGGTTTCTGCACTTTACGTAAAGGTGCCTGACGGGTCGCGATTCGATCCGCTGGCTCAGGGAAAGACAGGAAGCATACCAATGGCGATCGGCTTGGTAGGTAGAAAAGCAGGCATGACGCGCGTCTTCACAGAAGACGGCACGTCGGTGCCCGTGACCGTGATCGAAGTGCATCCGAATCGAGTGACGCAGATCAAGACGCCGGATACGGACGGCTATACCGCCATTCAGGTGACCACCGGTACCGCCAAGCGCAACCGCGTGTCGCGGCCGCAGGCAGGGCATTTTGCCAAGGCCAGCGTCGATGCCGGCCGCGGGCTTTGGGAGTTCCGCCTCGAAGGCCCCGCCGATGGCATCGAGGTCGGCAGCGAGATGGGTGTCGACCAGTTCGAGGCCGGTCAGAAGGTGGATGTGCGCGGCGTGTCGAAGGGCAAGGGCTTCGCCGGGACCATCAAGCGCTGGAACTTCGCCGGTCAGGATCGAAGCCACGGCAACTCGATCTCCCACCGCGTGCCGGGCTCCATCGGCCAGTGCCAGACCCCCGGTCGCGTGTTCAAGGGCAAGAAAATGTCCGGGCATCTGGGCAGCGTGAACGTCACCACGCAGAACCTTGAAGTCGTTCGCGTGGATGCCGAGCGCAGCCTGCTGCTGATCAAAGGCGCGGTTCCTGGGCCGGCGGGCGGTGACGTCTACATTCGCCCGGCGACCAAGGCCTGAGCGGGGAGGAGTACGGAATGAACCTGAACCTCGTTAAGAGCGGCAGCGTCGAAGTTTCCGAGGCCGCATTCGGCCGCGAGTTCAACGAAGCGCTGGTGCACCAGGTCGTGGTCGCCTACATGGCAGGGGCTCGCCAGGGCTCGCGCGCGCAGAAGACGCGTGCCGAGGTCAGCGGTGGCGGGCGCAAGCCGTGGCGTCAGAAGGGTACCGGCCGCGCGCGCGCCGGCAGCATCCGCAGCCCGCTGTGGCGTGGGGGCGGCAAGATATTCGCTGCGCGTCCGCTCGATCACAGCCAGAAAGTGAACCGCAAGATGTACCGCGGGGCCATGCGCTGCATTCTCTCCGAGCTGATTCGCCAGCAACGCCTGGTGATCTGTGAGTCGTTCGGAGTCGAAGCGCCGAAGACGCGTGGCCTGCTGACGCAGCTGAAGGATCTGGATCTGAGCAACGTGCTGATCGTTGCCGAAGAGGTGGATCAGAACCTCTACCTGGCTGCCCGCAATCTGAAGTACGTCGACGTCTGTGATGTGGACGGCGTCGATCCGGTCGGGCTGATCAGCCATGAGAAGGTGCTGATGACGCTCGGCGCGCTGAAGAAGCTTGAGGAGTCGCTGGCGTGAACAGAGAGAAACTCTACACCGTGCTGCTCGAGCCGCACTTCTCGGAAAAGATGTCGCTGGCGGGCGACCGCGCCAATCAGTACGGCTTCAAGGTGGCCCGCAACGCAACCAAGGCCGAGATCAAGGCTGCCGTGGAGGCGCTGTTCGACGTCAAAGTCGACGGCGTGACCACGCTCAACGTGAAGGGCAAGGTGAAGCGCACCGTGCGTGGAACGTCGCGCAGCAAGAACTGGAAGAAGGCCTACGTGCGCGTCGCCGCAGGCCAGGAAATCGACTTCATGGTGGTGGAATAGACAGATGCCGGTCGTTAAAGCGAAACCTACATCCGCCGGTCGCCGCTTTGTCGTCAAAGTGGTCCACCCGGATCTGCACAAGGGCGGGCCGTACAAGCCGCTGCTCGACAATCAGAACAGGACCGGCGGCCGCAACAACGTGGGCCGGATCACCACGCGCCACAAAGGCGGTGGCCACAAGCAGCATTACCGGATCGTCGACTTCAAGCGCGGCAAGGACGGTATTCCTGCAGTGGTGGAGCGGTTGGAGTACGACCCCAACAGAACCGCAAACATCGCGCTGCTCAAGTACAAAGACGGCGAGCGCCGCTACATCATCGCGCCGCGCGGCGTCGCTGCTGGAGACGAGCTCATGAGCGGCTCCGGTGCACCGATCAGAGCAGGCAACGCCATGCCTCTGCGCAGCATTCCGCTGGGCAGCGTGGTGCATTGCGTCGAGCTCAAGCCCGGCAAGGGCGCGCAGCTGGTGCGCAGCGCCGGTGGCTCGGCTCAGCTGGTGGCACGCGAAGGCACGTACGCGACGCTGCGGCTGCGTTCGGGCGAGATGCGCCGCGTGCTCAGCGAGTGCCGCGCCACGATCGGCGAGGTCAGCAACCCCGAGCACAACCTGCGCTCGCTGGGCAAGGCGGGCGCGAAGCGCTGGCGTGGCGTGCGCCCGACCGTGCGCGGCGTGGCGATGAACCCGGTCGACCACCCCCATGGCGGTGGCGAGGGTCGTACCTCTGGCGGCCGACATCCGGTATCCCCCTGGGGCATGCCGACCAAGGGCTACAAGACCCGCAAGAACAAGCGCACGGACAAACTCATCGTCCGTCGCCGAGGAAGGAGGTAAGCGGTGCCTAGATCGCTTCGTAAGGGCCCGTTCGTCGACCTGCACCTGATGAAGAAGGTGGAGACGGCGGCTGCGACCAACGACAAGCGGCCGATCAGAACCTGGTCGCGCCGTTCGATGATTCTGCCGGAGATGGTCGGCCTGACTATCGCGGTGCACAACGGGCGTCAGCACGTGCCGGTGTACATCAGCGAGGACATGGTGGGTCACAAGCTCGGCGAGTTCGCGCCGACCCGCACGTACCGCGGGCACGCGGCGGACAGAAAGGCGCGCCGCTGACGGCGCGGGCTGAGGACAGGAGTTTTACGTCATGCAGGTTCGAGCCGTAGCGAAGAGACTGAGCATATCGCCGCAGAAGGCCCGGCTGGTCGCGGACATGGTGCGGGGCAAGCCGGTGAGCGACGCGCTGGACATCCTCGGCTTCAGCCCGCAGAAGGGCGCCGGTCTTGTCCGCAAAGTGGTGGAATCGGCGATTGCCAACGCCGAAAACAACGAGGGTGCCGACATCGACGAGCTCAAGATCGCTGAGATCTTCGTCAACGAAGGCATGACGATGAAGCGCATCAGGCCGCGCGCGAAGGGCCGGGCGGACCGTATTTTCAAACGCACGAGTCACATCACCGTGACGGTATCGGACGAGTAACAGGTATGGGTCAGAAAGTTAATCCGATCGGTATGCGCCTTGGCATCGTCAAGGACCACACGTCGGTGTGGTACGCGGACAAGAAGAATTACGCGCGCTACCTGCTCAACGATCTCGAGGTGCGCGACTACCTGCGCAAGCGCCTCGCGCAGGCATCCGTGAGCCGTATCGAGATCGAGCGGCCGGCGCAGACCGCGCGCATCACCGTGCACACGGCGCGCCCGGGCATCGTGATCGGCAAAAAGGGCGAGGACGTAGAGCGCCTGCGGGCCGAGCTCTACCAGATCATGAAAGTGCCGGTTCACATAAATATTGAAGAGATCCGCAAGCCCGAGCTGGACGCTCTGCTGGTTGCGCAGAACGTCGCCCAGCAGCTCGAGCGCCGCGTGCAGTTCCGCCGCGCCATGCGCCGCGTGATTCAGAACGCCATGCGTCTCGGTGCCGAGGGCATCAAGGTGCGCGTCGCGGGCCGCCTGGGCGGCGCCGAGATCGCGCGCTCGGAGGTGTACCACGAGGGTCGGGTGCCGCTGCACACGCTGCGCGCCGACATCGACTACGCCACGTGGGAGGCCCAGACCACCTATGGCGTGATCGGCATCAAGGTATGGATATTCAAGGGCGAGGTCATCGGCCGCGACCGCGAGACCCAGGCGCAGGGCGCCTGATCGGGCGGCAGAAGCAAACGAGTTGAAGGTGTAGCACGTGTTACAGCCCAAGCGAACCAAATTCAGAAAGCAGCAGAAAGGCCGCAATCGCGGGCTCGCTCTGCGCGGCAGCAAAGTCAGCTTCGGCGAGTTCGGTCTCAAGGCCACCGGACGTGGTCGGCTGACCGCTCGTCAGATCGAGGCAGCGCGGCGTGCCATCACGCGTCACGTCCGCCGTGGCGGCAAGATCTGGATCCGCGTGTTCCCGGACAAGCCGATCACCAAAAAGCCCCTGGAAGTGCGTCAGGGCAAGGGAAAGGGCGGCGTCGAGTACTGGGTCTCTCAGATCCAGCCCGGCCGGATGCTCTACGAGATGGAAGGTGTTTCCGAAGAAGTAGCGCGCGAGGCGTTCCGTCTGGCCGCGGCGAAGCTGCCGTTCCCGACGGCGTTCGTGAAGCGAACGGTGATGTAGGGCGGCGTTAGGTAGGCAGAAATGAATACAGCGGAATTGCGGGAAAAATCGCCTAAGGATCTGCAGGAAGAGCTGCTCAGGCTGCGCCGGGAGCAGTTCGGGCTGCGAATGCAGAAGGCCAGCGGTCAGTTGGGTCAGACCCATCTGCTGCAGGAAGCGCGTCGCAACATCGCACGCATCAAGACGATTCTGGCGGAGAAGGCTAATGGCTGAAGCAGCTGCGGAAAACGCTGCGGAGCGCGGACAGAGCGCCAGGACCATGACTGGCGTGGTAGTGAGCGACCGTATGAACAAGTCCATCGTCGTGAAGGTGGAGCGTCGGGTCCAGCACCCTGTGTACGGCAAGATCATTCGTCGTTCGACGAAGGTGCATGCCCACGATGAAAACAACGAATGCAAGATCGGCGACACCGTCACGGTGGTGGAATGTCGGCCGGTTTCGAAGACCAAAACTTGGCGGTTGCAGAGCATCGTCGAGCGCGCGCGCGAGATCTGATTCGCCGCGGCGTCGAGGTGTTAGAGGGTTGAGTCGATGATTCAGACGGAAACGATGTTGGATATCGCTGACAACAGCGGCGCGCGTCGGGTTCAGTGCATCAAGGTGCTGGGCGGCTCCCACCGCCGTTACGCGGGCATCGGTGACGTCATCAAGGTCACCGTCAAGGAGGCGATCCCGCGCGGTCGCGTCCGCAAGGGACAGGTGATGAATGCGGTGGTCGTGCGCACCCGCAAAGGCGTGCGGCGTCCGGACGGCTCGGTGATCCGTTTCGATCAGAACGCCGCGGTGCTGCTCAACCAGCAGCTGCAGCCCGTCGGAACGCGGATCTTCGGACCGGTCACGCGTGAACTGCGCAGCGAGAATTTCATGCGCATCATCTCGCTGGCGCCGGAAGTGCTGTAGCAGCGGCAGGCGGAATTTAGAACATGCTCAAGATCAGGAAAGACGACGAGGTCGTAGTCATCAGCGGTCGTGACAGAGGCAAGCGCGGCACCGTGCTGCAGGTCCTCAAGGACGGCCGCCTGCTGGTGGCAGGCGTCAACATCATCAAGAAGCACCAGCGGCCGAATCCGAACATCGGTCAGCAGGGCGGGATCGTCGAACGGGAAGCGCCGATCCAGGCGTCCAACGTGGCGATCTGGAACGACGAAGCCGGCAAGGGCGACCGCGTTGGCTTCAGGGTCGAGGACGGCAAGAAGCAGCGCTTCTTCAAGTCCACGAGCAAAGTCATTGAAGACTGAAGGTTAGGCAGCGATGGCCAATTTGTATCAGACCTACGTCGAGGAGATCCGCCCCAGGCTTCAGGCGGAACTCGGCCTGGCAAACATCATGCAGGTGCCTCGCCTATCCAAGGTCACGCTCAACATGGGTGTGGGCGAGGCCGTGGGCGACCGCAAGATCATGGAGAACGCCGTCAGCGATCTGACGATGATCTCCGGACAGAAGCCGGTGGTCACCAATGCGCGCAAGTCGGAAGCAGGCTTCAAGATCCGCACCGGCTGGCCCATCGGCTGCAAGGTGACCCTGCGGCAGGCGCGCATGTATGAGTTCATCGAGCGGCTGATCGGAATTGCGATCCCCCGGATCCGCGATTTCCGGGGGCTCAACCCCAAGTCCTTCGACGGGCGGGGCAACTTCTCGATGGGTATCAGCGAGCAGATCGTGTTCCCCGAGATCGACTACGACAAGATCGACAAGATCCGGGGTCTGGACATTACGGTAACGACAACCGCTGCAACCGACGGCGAAGCGCTGGCGCTGCTGCGCGCCTTCAACTTTCCGTTCCGCAGCTGAATCGGGCAGAGCAAGAGATATGGCGAAGACATCCATGATCGAGCGCGAGAAGAAGCGCGCCAAAACCGCTGCGCGGTACGCCGGCAAGCGGGCCGCTTTGAAGGCGATCATCAACGACCGCAACCTGAGCGACGAAGAGCGCTGGGAGGCACAGCTGAAGCTGCAGAAGCTGCCGCGCGATGCCAGTCCCGTGCGCAAGCAGAGTCGTTGCGGGCTGACGGGTCGGCCGCATGGCGTGTACCGCAAGTTCGGTCTGGCGCGCAACAAGCTGCGCGAAGCTGCCATGCGCGGTGACGTGCCCGGTCTCGTCAAAGCCAGTTGGTAGGGGTGCAGCGATGACCATGCAGGATCCCATCGCCGATCTGCTCACGCGCGTACGCAATGCCCAGCGCGCCCAGCAGCCCGATGTTTCGATGCCCAGCTCCAAGCTGAAGGCCGCCATCTGTGAAGTGCTCAAGAAAGAGGGCTACATCGACGGCTATGCCGTGCAGGGCGACAAGCAGCCGAAGCTGAACGTGCAGCTGCGTTATCACGAAGGCAACGCGGTGATCGAGGAGATCAAGCGCGTCAGCCGCCCGGGATTGCGCGTCTACAAGGCATCCGACGAGCTGCCGAAGATCCGCGGCGGTTTCGGCATCGCCATCGTGAGCACCAGCAAGGGGCTCATGACCGACCGTGAAGCGCGCGCCCAGGGTGTGGGCGGCGAAGTGCTGTGCACGGTGTTTTGACGAGGTTCGAACTATGTCTCGAGTTGCGAATAATCCGGTTGCCCTGCCGTCGGGCGTAGAGGTGAAGATCACCGGGCAGACGCTGCAGGTCAAAGGGTCCAAGGGAGCGCTCGCTCTCGATGTCCACCCCGACGTGGCGCTGACCCAGGGTGACGGCGAGCTGCGCTTTGCGGCGCGCAACGGCAGCAAGGGAGCGAAAGCGCTTGCCGGCACCACGCGGGCGCTGGTGAGCAACATGGTCAGCGGCGTGTCCTCCGGGTTCGAGCGGCGCCTACAGATTCAGGGCGTCGGGTATCGCGCGCAGGCTCAGGGCCGCACGCTGAACCTGCAGCTCGGATTCTCACATCCGGTGGAATACCCGCTGCCGGAAGGCATCGAGGTGCAGACCCCGAGCCAGACCGAAGTCGTGGTCAGCGGTGTCGACAAGCAGCTGGTCGGGCAGGTGGCGGCAGAGATCCGCGCGTTCCGTCCGCCCGAACCCTACAAGGGCAAAGGTGTCCGATATGCGGACGAGCGTGTCCGCCGCAAGGAAGCCAAGAAGAAGTGATCGAGCGAACTGAGCAATGAAAGACAAGAGATTATCCAGGTTACGGCGTGCCCGGCGTTCGCGGATCAAGATGCGCGAGCTCGGTGCCGTGCGCCTGACCGTGCATCGGACGCCGCGGCACATGTATGCCCAGGTGATTTCTGCCGCCGGCGATCGCGTGCTGGCTTCGGCATCGACCCTGGACAAAGAGCTGCGCGGCGGCGCCACCGGAAACGCCGACGCGGCAGCCAAGGTGGGCACCTTGATCGCCGAACGTGCCAGGGCTGCCGGCGTGCAGCAGGTCGCGTTCGACCGCTCCGGGTTCAAGTATCACGGGCGGGTCAAGGCATTGGCTGACGCGGCGCGCGAAGGCGGATTGGAGTTCTGACGATGGCGTATACCGACGAAGTGCAGGAAGAAGGGCTGGTCGAGAAGCTCGTTCAGGTCAACCGTGTTGCCAAGGTGGTCAAGGGTGGCCGGATTTTCGGTTTCACCGCTCTCACGGTGGTCGGCGACGGCAATGGCCGCGTCGGCGTAGGCCGCGGCAAGGCCCGCGAGGTGCCCGTGGCCATCCAGAAGGCCATGGAAGCTGCGCGTCGCAACATGGTGGACGTCGATCTCAACGGTTCGACGATCTGGTATCCCGTGACGGCACGTCACGGAGCATCGAAGGTTTTCATGCAGCCGGCATCGGAAGGTACCGGTGTGATCGCGGGCGGCACCATGCGGGCGCTGCTCGAAGCGGCCGGCGTGCACAACGTGCTGGCCAAGTGCTATGGCTCCACCAATCCGGTGAATGTCGTGCGGGCGACCTTCAAGGCGCTCACGGGCATGCGCTCACCGGCCAACGTGGCGGCGAAGCGCGGCAAGGCCGCGGAAGAGATCGGCGCCTGAGGCACTGCGGGGCAGGGCGGACGCGAGCAGAGGAGTAACGGCAGTCATGAGCAGCAACACGATACGCGTCACGTTGGTGAAGAGCACGGCCGGACGGCTGAAAAAGCACCAGGCATGTGTTGCCGGTCTGGGTTTGCGGCGCATCGGCCATACCGTCGAGGTGCAGGAGTCACCGGCAGTGCGCGGCATGATCAACCGGGTCAACTACATGGTCCGGGTGGAAGGAGAGTAAGGCATGCGTCTCAACAGCATATCTCCGGCACCGGGCAGCAAGCGCGCCCGGCGCCGGGTCGGCAGAGGATCGAGCTCCGGCTGGGGCAAGACCTGCGGGCGTGGCGAGAAGGGTCAGAAGGCCCGCAAGAGCGGCGGCGTGCGACCCGGTTTCGAAGGCGGCCAGCTGCCGTTGCAGATGCGCGTGCCGAAGTTCGGCTTCCGTTCCCGCATCGGCATGGTCACCGGTGAGGTGCGCCTGGCCGAGCTTGCCAAGGTGCAGGGCGACGTGGTCGATCTGGCCGCACTGCAGGCAGCGGGCCTGCTGCCGCGCAGCATGAAGCGGGCGCGGATCATGCTGGCCGGCGGGATCACCCGTCCGGTAACGGTAAGAGGTGTCAAGGTTACTCAGGGCGCACGTGCCGCGATCGAAGCGGCCGGGGGCAAGGTAGAAGACTGATGGCGGCAAACCCGGGACAGCTGGCTGGTGCGCAGGCGGGGCTCACAGAGCTCCGCAGCCGCCTGCTGTTCGTGCTGATCGCGCTGCTCGTGTACCGCATCGGCACGCACATTCCCGTGCCCGGAATCAATCCGGAGCGCCTGGCTGCAATGTTCGATCAGCAGCAGGGTGGCATTCTTGATCTGTTCAACATGTTCTCCGGTGGCGCTCTGCAGCGCATGAGCATCCTGGCGCTGGGCGTGGTGCCGTATATCACCTCGAGCATCATCATGAACCTGATGAGCATGATGTATCCTGCGCTGCAGCAGCTGCGCAAGGAAGGTGAGTCCGGCCGCCGCAAGATCACGCAGTACACGCGTTACGGGACGCTTCTCATCGCGCTGGTTCAGGGAACCTCGCTGACGGCGACGCTGGCCAACCAGGGCCTCGCCTTCGTGCCCGGCTTCGTCTTCTACTTCGTCTCGACCACCACGCTGGTGACCGGGGCGCTGTTCATGATGTGGCTGGGCGAGCAGATCACGGAGCGTGGCGTCGGCAACGGCATCTCGCTGCTGATTTTCTCCGGTATCGTGTCCGGCTTCCCGGCGGCCATCGGGCAATCTTTCGAGGCGGCGCGCCAGGGTGACATCAACATCATCGCGCTGCTGGCCATCGGCGCTCTGGCCATCGTGATCGTTGCCTTCGTCGTGTTCGTCGAGCGCGGCCAGCGGCGCATCACGGTCAACTACGCGAAGCGTCAGCAGGGCCGCCGGATGTATCAGGCCCAGGCCAGCCACCTGCCGCTGAAGATCAACATGGCAGGGGTGATCCCGGCGATCTTCGCATCCAGCCTTCTGCTGGCGCCGGCGTCCATGGCGCAGTGGTTCGGCAACTCGCCGGGTATGAGCTGGCTGCAGGACATCGCGCTGGTGCTGTCCCCTGGGCAGCCGCTGTACATCCTGCTGTTTGCAGCCGGGATCGTGTTCTTCTGCTTCTTCTACACGGCGATCATGTTCGACCCGAAAGACGTGGCGGACAATCTGAAGCGGCAGGGTGCGTACGTTCCGGGCATACGACCGGGACAGCAGACGGCACGCTACATCGACGACGTAATTACCCGTCTGACGGTGTTCGGCGCGCTCTACATCACGCTGGTGTGCCTGCTGCCGGAATTCATGATCGTGACCTTCAACGTCACGTTCCAGCTGGGCGGTACGGCACTGCTGATCGTGGTGGTGGTGGCAATGGATTTCATGTCGCAGGTGCAGGCGCACCTCATGTCCAGCCAGTACGCGAAGCTGATGGAGAAATCCAATCTGAAGAATTACGGGCGCACCTCGGTTCGCCGGTAGCGTCGAAGAGGACGAAACGATGAAAGTCAGAGCATCAGTCAAGAAAATGTGCCGCAACTGCAAGATCATCAAGCGCAATGGCGTGGTGCGTGTGATCTGCAGCGCCGAGCCCCGCCACAAGCAGCGGCAGGGCTGAGGCGGCTCGCGGCATAACTGGATCGTAACGGAGTATTTGCATGGCACGTATCGCCGGAATCAACGTCCCGGACAACAAGCACGCGGAAATCTCGCTGACCTATATCTACGGAATCGGTCGGACTACCGCGCGCAAGCTCTGCGAAGCAGCGGGCGTGAATCCCACCATGAAGATTCAGGATCTGACTGAGGATCGGCTGGACGCGCTGCGCTCCGAGATCGCCAAGATCGCGGTCGAGGGCGACCTGCGGCGCGAAGTGTCCATGAGCATCAAGCGCCTGATGGATCTCGGCTGTTACCGGGGCATGCGGCACCGCCGTGGCCTGCCCGTGCGCGGCCAGCGCACGCGCACCAACGCGCGCACCCGCAAGGGCCCGCGCCGTCCCATCAGGAAGTAGGCACGGAGTTAGCGATGGCTGAACGCAAGAAAACCAAGCGCGTGGTGACGGACGGGGTGGCGCACATACATGCCTCGTTCAACAACACGATCATTACGATCACGGACCGCCAGGGGAACACCCTGTGCTGGGCGACGTCGGGCGGATCCGGGTTCCGCGGTTCGCGCAAGAGCACGCCGTTTGCCGCACAGATCGCCTCCGAACGGGCCTCCACCGCGGCGCTCGACTACGGCATGAAGAGCGTCGACGTGTTCGTGAAAGGGCCGGGACCGGGTCGTGAGTCCGCCGTGCGGGCTCTGAATGCAGCGGGGCTGAAGATCAACAGCATTTCGGATGTTACGCCGATTCCGCACAACGGCTGCCGGCCGCCGAAGAAGCGCAGGGTGTAAGGCTGCCCGGACACGGGCGTCCCGACACAGGTTCCGTGCGGAATCTGCAGGAGGGATCCCGGTTTCAGGGCACGCGAACGTTAAAGACAGGTAGAAGATATGGCTCGTTACACTGGACCAAGGCTCAAGCTGGCGCGACGCGAGGGAACGGATCTGTTCCTGAAGAGCGGCGTCCGTCCCATCGACTCCAAATGTCGGATCGATGCGCCCCCTGGGCAGCACGGCGCACGCCGGGGCCGCATGTCCGACTACGCGGTGCAGCTGCGCGAGAAGCAGAAAGTGCGGCGCCTGTACGGCGTGCTCGAAAAGCAGTTCCGCAACTACTACAAGAAGGCCGAGCGGCAGAAAGGTGCGACCGGCGAAAACCTGTTGCGTCTGCTGGAAGCTCGCCTCGACAACGTGGTGTACCGCATGGGCTTCGGCTCGACCCGTGCCGAAGCGCGCCAGCTGGTGTCGCACAAGGCGATCGTGGTCAACGGGCAGGCGGTCAACATTCCTTCCTACCAGGTCAAGGCCGAGGACGTCATCTCGGTGGGTGAGAAGGCGCGCAACCAGCTGCGCATCAAAGCGGCGCTGCAGCTGGCCAGCCAGCGTGGCGGTGTGGAGTGGGTGGACGTCGATGCGGACAAGATGCAGGGCGTGTTCAAGCGACTGCCCGATCGTGGCGAGCTGCCAGCCGAGATCAACGAGAATCTCATCGTAGAGCTGTACTCCAAGTAATCAGAGCTCAAGGAGACTATTTGCATGGCACAGTCGGTAACCGAATTTCTGACCCCGCGCCAAATCGACGTTCAGGAGCTGAGCCCGACCCGGGCCCGCGTGACCCTGGAGCCGCTGGAGCGAGGTTTCGGACATACCCTGGGCAATACGCTGCGTCGCATCCTGCTGTCGTCGATGCCGGGTTGCGCCATCACCGAGGTGCAGATCGACGGCGTGCTGCACGAATACAGCACCATGGAAGGCGTGCAGGAAGACGTCATCGACATCCTGCTGAACCTGAAGGGCGTTTCCGTGCTGCTGCACAATCAGGACGAAGCGGTAATCACGCTTTCCAAGCAGGGCGCGGGCCCGGTCACGGCGGCCGACTTCCAGCTGACCCAGGACGTGGAGATCGCGAATCCTGAGCATCTCGTGTGCACGCTCAACGAGAACGGCGCCATCCGCCTGGAGGCGAAGGTGACCCGTGGTCGCGGCTACGTGCCCGTGGACAGCGTAGAGGAAGACGAAGAGACCCGTCCCATCGGCGTGCTGCGTCTGGACGCCTCCTACAGCCCGATGCGGCGTGTAGCGTACAGCGTCGAGAGCGCGCGCGTGGAGCAGCGCACCGACCTGGACAAGCTCGTGCTCGACATCGAGACCAACGGCACCATCGATCCGGAAGAATCTATCCGGCGCGCAGCAACCATCCTGCAGCAGCAGCTGGCCGTGTTCGTGCACCTGGAGAGCGACGCCGAGCCGGCCGCCGAGGAGCACGAGGACGAGATCGATCCGATCCTGATCCGTCCGGTGGACGATCTCGAGCTGACGGTGCGATCGGCCAACTGTCTGAAGGCAGAGAACATCTACTACATCGGTGATCTGATTCAGCGTACCGAGGTGGAGCTGCTGAAGACGCCGAATCTCGGCAAGAAGTCGCTGACGGAAATAAAGGACGTGCTGGCTTCCCGGGGGCTGTCGCTGGGGATGCGGCTCGAGAACTGGCCGCCGGCGAGCCTCAAGGGCGATGACAAGGTCGCCTGAAGGGCCGGCTGGAAGGAACGCTCGGGGAAGTTAACGACGGGTCCGGCGGCGACGCCCGGTCCGTGACGAGGAACGGTAGGAAAGAACCATGCGCCATCGTAAGAGTGGTCGACAACTGAATCGCAACAGCTCTCATCGGCAGGCGATGTTCCGCAACATGGCGGTATCGCTCATCGAGCACGAGCTCATCAAGACGACCCTTCCGAAAGCGAAGGAGCTGCGCCGCGTCGCGGAACCGCTCATCACGCTGGCCAAGGAAGATACCGTGGCAAACAGGCGGCTCGCGTTTTCGCGCACGCGCAGCAAGACGGCGGTGGGCAAGCTGTTCAGCGAGCTCGGGCCCCGTTATCAGAGCCGGCCGGGCGGCTATCTTCGCATCCTCAAGTGTGGTTACCGTCCCGGCGACGCAGCGCCCATGGCCTACGTCGAGCTCGTGGATCGTCCCGTAGTCGAGGAGTACGACGAGGACTTCGAGAGCGCCGAGGAGGTGTCGGAAGAAGCCGTGCAGGAAACCGCGCGCAGCTGAACCGCGGCATCCGCAGCCGGCATCTCAGACGGGGGCTTCGGCCCCCGTTTTCGTTCCGGTTCCAGCCGTTTCCAATTTCAGGCGAACCTGCTTCAGGCGAACCTGCTTCAGGCGAACCTGCTTCAGGCGAACCTGCTTCAGGCGAACCTGCTTCAGGCGAGTACCTGCTTCAGAAAGCGGCCCGTGTGCGAACGACGGCTCCTGGCCACCTGCTCCGGAGTGCCTTTGGCAATGACCTGGCCGCCGCCTGAGCCGCCCTCCGGACCGAGATCGACGATCCAGTCGGCGGTCTTGATCACGTCCAGATTGTGCTCGATCACCACGATGGTGTTGCCCTGATCACGCAGCTGGTGCAGCACGGCGAGCAGCTGCGCGATGTCCTGGAAATGCAGGCCCGTCGTGGGTTCATCGAGGATGTAGAGCGTGCGCCCGGTATCGCGCTTCGACAGCTCCCGTGACAGCTTCACCCGCTGCGCCTCGCCGCCGGAAAGCGTGGTGGCGCTCTGCCCCAGGCGGATGTAGGACAGGCCTACGTCCATCAGCGTCTGCAGCTTGCGCGCCAGCATCGGCACGGCATCGAAGAACTCGCGCGCCTCTTCGACCGTCATCTCCAGCACTTCATGGATGTTGCGGTTCTTGTACCGCACGTCCAGCGTTTCGCGGTTGTAGCGCTTGCCCTTGCAGACGTCACAGGGCACGTAGATGTCGGGCAGGAAGTGCATCTCTACCTTGATCACGCCGTCGCCCTGACAGGCCTCGCAGCGTCCACCCTTGACGTTGAAGCTGAAGCGCCCGGGTTTGTAGCCGCGGGCCCGGGCTTCCTGGGTCTGAGCGAACAGCTCGCGGATGGGCGTGAACAGGCCGGTGTAGGTTGCCGGGTTGGAACGCGGCGTGCGGCCGATGGGACTCTGGTCTATGTCCACGACCTTGTCGAGATGCTCGAGACCTTCGAGCGTGTCGAACGGGGCCGGGTTGAGCGTCGTGTTCTTGTTCAGCTCGCGCGCCGCGACCGGATAGAGCGTCTGGTTGATCAGAGTCGACTTGCCGGACCCGGAAACGCCGGTGATGCAGGTGAACAGCCCGCACGGAATCTCCACGCTGAGGTCGCGCAGGTTGTTGCCGCACGCGCCGACCACCCGCAGCACCTGGTCGGGGTTGCAGGGTGTGCGTCGGCTCGGCGTCTCGATTCGTCGTCGTCCCGACAGGTAGGCACCGGTGATTGACGCCTCGCTGCCGAGAATGTCTTCGAGGGTACCCGAGGCAACGATTTCGCCACCGTGCACTCCGGCCCCGGGTCCGATGTCGATGATGTAGTCGGCACTGCGGATGGCCTCCTCGTCGTGCTCCACGACCAGCACCGTATTGCCCAGGTCGCGAAGGTGGGTGAGCGTGCGCAGCAGGCGCTCGTTGTCACGCTGGTGCAGGCCGATGGATGGCTCGTCGAGGATGTACATCACGCCCACCAGCCCGGCACCGATCTGACTGGCCAGCCGGATCCGCTGGGCTTCGCCCCCGGAGAGCGTCTCGGCGCTGCGATCCAGGGTCAGGTAGTTGAGACCGACGTCCATCAGAAACTGCAGCCGCGCCCGGATCTCCTTGAGGATCTTGTCGGCGATCTCGCCGCGGCGGCCGCTCAGTTTCAGACGCTTGAAGAAATCGAGGGTCGCTTCCACCGAGCCCGAGGTCGTCTGCGGCAGATTCACGTCGCCGATGAACACGTGCCGCGAGGCCTCCCGCAGGCGGGTACCGTTGCATCCCGGACAGGCTCGCACGCGCAGATACTTCTGCAGGTTGTCCCGCACCATGCTGGAATCGGTCTCGTGGTAGCGGCGTTCCATGTTCGGTATCACGCCCTCGAAGCGGTGGCGCCGCTGGATCACGTCGCCGCGGTCGTTGACGTAGCTGAAATCGATGCGCTCGTTACCGCTGCCGAAAAGAATGGCATCGCGGTGCTTCTTCTTGAGCTTGGCGAACGACGTTTCCACGTCGAACCCGTAGTGCTCGGCCAGGGAAGTGAGCATGTGGAAGTAGTAGACGTTACGCCTGTCCCAGCCGCGGATCGCACCTTCAGCGAGGGTCAGCTCTTCGTCCTGCACCACCAGTTCGGGGTCGAAGAACTGCTTTACGCCCAGCCCGTCGCAGTCCTGGCAGGCGCCGGCGGGATTGTTGAAGCTGAACATGCGCGGTTCCAGCTCGCTGATGGAATAGCCGCAGATGGGGCAGGCGAAGCGCGCGGAGAACACCAGCTCCTCGGCCTTCGGATCGTCCATGTTGCAGACGCGGGCAATGCCTTCGGTCAGGTCCAGTGCCGTCTCGAAGCTTTCGGCAAGGCGCTGCTGCACGTCCGGACGCACACGCAGCCGGTCGACGACAGCCTCGATGGTGTGCTTCTTGTTCTTGTCGAGTTCCGGTGGGTCGTCGAGGTCTACCACGATGCCGTCGATCCGCGCACGGATGAAGCCGTTGCTCATCAGCTCTTTGAATACGTGCAGATGCTCGCCTTTGCGCTCGCTGACCACGGGGGCGAGGATCATGATCCGCTGGTCGCCCGGCAGCGCCAGCACCTGATCGACCATCTGGCTCACGGTCTGAGCGTCCAGCGGCTCGCCGTGGGTCGGGCAGCGAGGCTCGCCGACCCGTGCAAACAGCAGGCGCAGGTAGTCGTAGATCTCGGTAATGGTGCCTACCGTGGAGCGCGGGTTGTGGGACGTCGATTTCTGCTCGATGGAGATCGCGGGTGACAGCCCTTCGATGTGGTCGACGTCCGGCTTCTCCATCATGGAGAGAAACTGGCGGGCGTAGGCGGACAGCGATTCGACGTAGCGCCGCTGTCCCTCTGCGTACAGCGTGTCGAATGCCAGTGACGACTTGCCCGATCCCGAGAGCCCGGTGATGACCACCATCCGGTCGCGGGGAATGTCGAGATTGACGTTTTTCAGGTTGTGGGTGCGCGCGCCGCGTACGCTGATGGTGTCCATGGGGGTCCCGGGGAAGCGAGCCGGACAACATAATCTCTCGTCATGCTCCGGGCAAGGCTGGGAGGCGCCCGATCCATCCTGGCTGTTGCAGCGGGCCGCTGCGGGTTCGGTCAAACCTGCGTTTGCGTTCAGATGACCCCGCCTCGTCGGTCCGGTGCGCTGCAGGGTTCGCTGGCCGTCGCGCGCGCGACTCGCGGGTACTGCGCCTGCGGACACTGCTCAGGACGTTCTCGCGCCGCGAGCACAGTTTCCCGACGCGCCTTCGAGGCGCCGAGTCTCGGAACGACGTGCTGCTGGTGGGGGTGGGACGCATTCCGGGGCGTTTCAGCGGCGCCGAGCCCGGCTATTCGACCCGCAGGGCAAATCGCCGGGGAAGGCAGGCGGGTCGCGCGCCACGACGCCCCGGAATGCGTCCCACCCCCCGCCAGCAGCAGGTTCCCGAAATCCCACTCTCGCGATTGCCCACCAGGTAAAACGCTCGATGCGCACACTCGAAGAATCCATCCCCCGTTAGGCTTGCAGGTATCGATGGGATAGACTTCCGCGCTCCAGAGGACAGCAGAGAACTAAATATGGCTCGGGGGATCAACAAGGTCATCCTCATCGGCAATCTGGGCAGAGACCCGGAAACCCGTTACGCCCAGGGCGGCGGCGCCGTCACCAGCTTCAGCGTTGCCACCACTGAAAACTGGCGCGACCGACAGTCGGGCGAACAGCAGGAACGTACCGAATGGCACAACGTCGTCTGCTTCGGCCGCCTGGCGGAGATCGCCGGCGAGTATCTGCGTAAAGGCTCAAAGGTCTACATTGAAGGCAGCCTGCGCACCAGCAGCTGGGAGCAGGACGGCCAGAAACGGTACCGCACCGAGGTCATGGCCCGTGACATGCAGATGCTCGACAGCCGAGGCGGCATGGGTGGCGGCCCAGGCGGTGGCCCTGGCGGAGCTTCGGATGGCCCCCCCACGGGGTTTGAATCTCGCGGCGGTTCGAACAACCGGCCAACGCTGCCCGAAGACGATTTCGACGACGACATTCCGTTCTGACGTTGGGGCCGTTCTGACGTTGGGGCCGTTCTGACGTCGGGGCCGTCGGCTCAGCTCCAGACGCCGAAGCCGATCAGCAGCAACAGCGCGCCCAGCAGCAGTCGGTAGACGACGTAGGGCAGCATGCCGGTACGCTCGATCAGGGCGATGAACGTGCGGATGCACAGGTAGGCGGCGACGCCCGACAGCAGCGCCGCGCTGGCGAGCATGCCCCACCGGGCCGGTTCGCGGGCCGCAGCGATCTCGATCCCGGTGAGCAGCGCTGCCCCGGCGATGGTCGGGATCGCCAGCAGGAACGAAAACCTTGCGGCGCTGGTGCGCGACAGGCCGAGCAGCAGCGCCGCGGTGATGGTGATGCCTGAGCGCGAGGTGCCGGGGGCGATGGCGAGCACCTGCATGAGACCGATCACCAGCGCGTCCCGCCAGGTGACGGCCTCGCGCGCGCCGTGGTGCCGGTCGGCAAACCACAACAGCAGGCCAAACAGAATCGTGGTTGCAGCGATAACCCAGACGCTGCGCAGCTGGGTGGCAACGAAATCCTCCAGCAGAAAGCCGACGATCACCACCGGCAGCGTTGCCAGCGCAAGCCTCAACAGCAGATCCGAATATTCGTCACGCTCGCGGCGAGCCACCAGCGTCCACCCGCTTGCCGCGAAATGCGCCAGATCGTCGCGGAAGTAGACGATCACCGCGCCGAGCGTGCCCAGATGCACCGCGATGTCGAAGGCGAGGCCCTGATCCGGCCAGCCGAGCAGCTGCGCCGGCAGTATCAGGTGCGCGGAGCTCGAGATCGGCAGGAACTCGGTAACTCCCTGGATCAGGGCCAGCGCGATGAGATGCAACCACTCCACCGCGCGAGTCTACCCGCTGCCCGCGACGGCGGCGACCGGATCCTGCGCGGGGCAGGTGGGAATGCCCCGGGGCCTGGAACAGCGCTGGCGGGGAGGGGCCGGGTGCATCCTGCAAGGCCGTGTAGCACACCGAGGCGCCCGCGCTGACCCACGGCTCTCGTGGGGCAGATCGGGCAACGAGGCAGCCCGGAGGGCTGGAGCGAGGCCGGCCAGGGTGCACCCGGCCCCTCCCCGCCAGCGCGCTCCTGCCAACCCGCTGGTCAGTCGCCATCCGCCCGGCGCAGGCTCCGGTCGCCGCCGTCGCGGACCCACGCGGCGGGCTCGACGCGTGATATCGTTGTGCGTATGAGTGAGGTTGCCCAGATTCCGTTGTTTCCGCTGCACCCCGTGCTGTTTCCTGGCGGCTGCTGCCGCTGCAGATTTTCGAGCCGCGCTATCTGGACATGATCAGCCGCTGTATGCGCGAGGGCGTGCCGTTCGGTGTCGTGCTCATTCGCAGGGGTGGCGACGCGCTCCTCGACCGCAGCGTGGATCAGCCGGAGCTGTTCGATGTCGGCACCGAGGCACATGTGGTGGACTTCAACCAGCTGTCCAACGGGCGCCTCGGGGTCGTGGTCCGCGGGGGCCGCAAGTTCCGCGTGCGCGCCGTACATGAGCAGGAGGACCGGCTGCTCATCGGCGAGATCGAATATCTGCCGGAAGAGCCCGCCATCGGCGTCGGTCCTCCCCATGAAGAGCTGGTGGAGATCCTGCGCGAGCTGGTCAAGCACCCCATGATCGAGAAGCTGGGACTCGAGATCGATTTCGAAGATGCCCGTTCCGTGGGCTGGCGCCTGGCGGAGCTGCTGCCCATCGAGCCCGAGATCAAGCAGAGCCTGCTGAAGCTGCAGTGGCCCCGCGAGCGCCTGCAGGAGCTCACGTCTGGTCACCAAGCTGCGCGGCTGAAGGTCCCCGGGTTCGGGTATAATGCCGGCCCCCGTCGGAGGTGCGGTCATGAGCGCCAACGCAGCACAGATCAACGACATCGCCAACTACATGGGCACGCTGGGCCGCGAGGCGCGGGCGGCCTCCCGAGTGATCGGCGCTGCCAGCACGGCGACCAAGTCCATTGCGCTGCTGGCGATGGCAGATGCGCTGCACGCGGCGCGCGAGCGCCTCAAAGCCGCCAACGGCCTGGATCTCGAGGCGGCGGCAAAGGGCGGTGTCGATCAGCCGCTCATCGATCGGCTGGGGTTGGATGACCGCGGCATCGATCGCATGATCGAGGGCCTGCAGCAGGTGGACAAGCTGCCGGATCCCGTGGGCGGGATCACGGATCTGGTTTACCGGCCCAGCGGTATTCAGGTCGGGCGCATGCGGGTACCGCTCGGCGTCATCGGCATAATCTACGAATCGCGTCCCAACGTGACGGTGGAGGCGGCAAGCCTGTGCCTGAAGGCAGGTAACGCGTGCATCCTGCGCGGCGGCTCGGAGGCGTTCCATTCCAATCAGGCCATTGCCGATTGCATCGCGGTGGGGCTCGCTGCGGCCGGGCTGCCCGATGCGGTGGTACGGCTGCTCGGCACCACGGATCGCGCAGCGGTAGGTGAGCTGCTACGCCTGAACGAGTTCGTGGACGTCATCGTTCCCCGTGGCGGCAAAGGCCTGATCGAACGGATCAGCCGTGAGACGACCATTCCGGTGATCAAGCACCTCGACGGTGTGTGCCACGTCTACATCGACGACCATGCCGATCTGGACATGGCCGTGGCCATTGCGGTCAATTCCAAGACCGAAAAGTACGCCGTGTGCAATGCGCTCGAGACGCTGCTCGTGGCCGAGCGTGTGGCCGAAACCGTCCTGCCGCTCCTGGCAGCGCGTTACCGGGCGGCCGGCGTGGAGCTGCGCGGCTGCGAGCGTGTTCGCAGGGTGCTGCCCGACGTTGCTGCAGCGACCGAGAGCGACTGGTATGCGGAGTATCTCGGCCCGGTGCTCGCCGTGCGCGTGGTCGCAGACCTGGACGCGGCAATCGCGCACATCAACACCTACGGTTCCCACCATACCGACAGCATCGTCACGCAGGACTACCAGCGGGCCCGCCGATTCCTCACCGAGGTGGACTCCGCGTCGGTGATGGTCAATGCGTCCACACAGTTCGCGGACGGTTTCGAGTTCGGCCTCGGAGCCGAAATCGGCATATCCACCGACAAGCTGCACGCCCGTGGTCCTGTCGGTCTCGAGGGGCTGACCACGCAGAAGTTCGTCGTGCTCGGCGACGGACAGATCCGGCACCGTTGATCTGCCTGTTCGGCGGCACGTTCGACCCAGTGCATCTGGGGCATCTGCATGGCGCGCGCGCGGTGTGCGCGGCGTTGCATCTCGAGCAGATTCATCTGGTGCTCTCGTCGCGTCCGGGCCATAGAGGCGCGCCGGGCGCCAGCGTGAGCGAGCGCTGGGACATGCTGGTGCTCGCCTGTGCGGACGATTCGCGTCTGTGCCCGGACGACCGCGAGGTACGCCGCGCCGAATCGGGCGCACGGCCTTCCTACACCATCGACACGCTGGAAGCGCTGCGCGCGGAGCATCCCGCCGAGGCGCTCCTCTGGGTGCTGGGCCGCGATGCGTTCAACGGTCTGTCGTCGTGGCACCGCTGGGGTGAGTTGCTCGATCTGTGTCACCTGGTGGTGCTCGAGCGGCCTGGTGCATCGATAGCGCCGGATGTGGAGGTGGCCCGCCTGTACGCGGCGCGGCGGGTCCGGTCGCTGCCTGCTGCGCCGGCAGGGGCCATTCTGCCGCTCGAAGCGCCCCTGCAGGACATTTCCGCCACCGCGATCCGGCGCGCACTGGCGGCGGGCGAGCCGGCGGCGCATTTGCTCCCCGCCGCCGTGTACACCTATATTACCGACCATGGCCTGTACGGAGCGATGCGTGACGCCTGAAACGCTGCGAGACCTAGTCATCACTGCGCTGGAAGACAAGAAAGGACGTGAAATCACGTCGTTGAACGTCAGCAAGACATCGGGCATCACGGATTTCATGGTCATCGTCAGCGGAACGTCCGATCGACACGTCAAGGCGCTGGTCGATTCCGTCGTTGAGGCGGCTTCCCGTGCCGGCCAGAAACCCATCGGGGTGGAGGGCCGCGAGACGTACGAATGGGTGCTGGTGGATCTGGGTGACGTGCTGGTTCACGTGATGCAGACCGAAACCCGTGCCTTCTACGACCTCGAGCGCCTCTGGTCCGATCTGCCGGCTGATTCCGAAGCCGGCGTGTGAAAATCCGCCTGCTCGCGGTGGCAGCCCGGCCACCCGGCTGGGTCGTGGAGGGCTTCACCGACTACGCCCGGCGTCTGCCGCGGGAGCTGCCCCTCGAGTTGGTGGAGATCGCACCGGTGGCGCGGAAAAATGCCGCACCGGATCGCGCCATGGCTGCCGAAGGGCAGCGTATACTGAATAAGATTGGCAGTGACGACTGGGTCGTCGCACTGGACGTGCGCGGCGAGTCGTGCAGTACCGAGCAGTTGGCGCGGAAGCTCGAATCTTGGCGCATGCAGGGACGGAACGTGGCAATACTCATCGGCGGCGCGGACGGCCTGGACCCGGCCTGTCTGGCCCGGGCCGACGAGCGGCTGTCGCTGTCTGCCATGACGTTGCCGCACGCCCTGGTCAGGGTGGTGATCGCGGAGCAGCTCTATCGCGCCTGGTCGGTGCTGGCCGGCCACCCTTACCACCGGGGTTGACGTGAGTCCGGCGCTGCCCCTCAAGGATTCTTCGCGCGAGCGACAGGTTTTCTCGGCGCGCGTGCTGCTGGTGCTGGTGCTCGCGGTCGCGCTCATGGGCACGCTGGTGCTGCGCATGGTCCAGCTGCAGGTCTGGGAGTACGAAGCCTATCAGACCCGCTCGGACGAGAACCGCATCCAGGTGCAGCCGCTGGCGCCGCCGCGGGGATTGATCTACGACCGCAACGGCGAGCTCCTGGCGGACAATCGTGCGGTTTCCAGCCTCAACGTGGTGCAGGAGCGCGTCCAGGACATGCCGGCGCTGCTGGAGCACATCGCCACCCTGGTGAGCGTTACGCCCGAAGACCTCGCCAGCTTCGAGTCGCGTCTCAAGCGCACGCGACGCCCGTTCGAACCGGTTGCGCTGAAACTCAATCTCAGTGAGGAAGAAGTGGCGCGGCTGGCCGTGCATCGCCACGAGCTTGCCGGCATCGAGATCACCACCCAGCTGGTGCGCCACTATCCGTTCGACGGCCTGTTCGCGCATTCCGTGGGGTCGGTGCGACGCATCACCGAGGAGGACCTGCAGCGCCTCGATCCGGTGCAGTACAGCGCCACGCGGTTCGTGGGCAAGCGCGGCGTGGAGCGCTTCTACGAGACGTCGCTGCACGGGGAGGTGGGCTACCAGCAGGTCGAGATCGACGCGCACGGGCGCGTGCGCCAGGTGCTCAACATCCGCCCGCCTGTGGCCGGTGAGAACATCACGCTGCAGCTCGACAGCCGCCTGCAGATCGCTGCGACGGCAGCGCTCGGCGAGCGGCGCGGGGCGGTGGTGGCCATGGACCCTCGCTCCGGCGGCGTGCTGGCGATGGTCAGCAATCCCAGCTACGACCCGAATCTGTTCGTCATGGGCATGTCCGACGCCCAGTATCGGGAGCTGTCCACGTCACGCAAGACGCCTCTGTTCAACCGTGCCGTCAACGGCCAGTACGCCCCCGGATCCACCTTCAAGCCCGTGGTCGGCCTGGCCGCGCTGGCGTCCGGCGTGACCAACTGGACCGAAGCCATCGAGGACCGCGGCTGGTTCAAGCTCCCCGGTCAGGATCGGATCTACCGCGACTGGAGCTGGACGGTGGGCAACTCCGGCGGCCAGGGCCACGTCGATCTGCACCGCGCCATCTACCGGTCGGCGAACGTGTTCTTCTACGATCTGGCCACGCGCATGGACATCGACGATCTGGCGCGTTTCGCCCGCCAGTTCGGCCTGGGCAGCAACGTCGCGGTGGACATCGCCGATGCCAGCGACGGTCTGGTGCCGGACCGGATCTGGAAGCGCGGCGCCAAGGGGGAGATCTGGTACCCGGGCGACAGCGTCAACATGGGCATCGGGCAGGGCAACCTGCTGGTGACACCCCTGCAGCTTGCGACCATGGCGAGCGCCATCGCCAACCGGGGTCACCCGGTGCGCCCGCGCATGCTCCTGTCCAGCGATCAGCCGCTGGTGGAGTCGGATCCGCCGCTGCCGTTGCCCGCCATAGCCGGCCCCACGCCGGACGACTGGGAGCGGATGGTGGATGCCATGGAGGACGTGGTGCATCGCGGCAACCAGGGCTACGGCGGCAACGGCACGGCCTGGTACTACATCGGTCGGGACATCGCCTACCGGATGGCGGGTAAATCAGGCACGGCACAGGTGGTGGAGATCCGTCAGGGCGAGGAGTACGACGCCGAGGAGCTCGACGAGTACAACCGCAAGCATGCCTGGTTCATAGCCTTCGCCCCCGCCGACGATCCGGTGATCGCGGTTTCGGTTCTGGTCGAGAACGGCGGCGGCGGCAGCGCGGTAGCTGCGCCGGTAGCGCGTGAGGTGCTCGACGCCTATCTGCAGCCGCAACTGGCCGCGCGATGAGCTCACGTGACTTCGTCCGCAGCCTGCCCGGCGGTGGGCTCGGGACCCGGCAGCGGCTGCTGCAGATTCACCTCGATCCGCTGCTGCTGCTGGTGCTGCTGTGCGTGATCGGCTACGGACTGGTGGTGCTCTACAGCGCGCTCGACCGGAACCTCACCCTGTTCACGAATCAGGTCATGCGCATGCTGCTGGCGCTGGGCACCATGCTGGTGGCCGCGCAGCTGCATCCGCGTTTCTACATGCGCTGGTCGCCGCTGGTCTACACGGGCGGTTTCCTCATGCTGGTGCTGGTGCTGCTCATCGGCACCGAAGTCAAAGGCTCACAGCGGTGGCTGGATCTGCCGGGTCTGCCCAGGTTTCAGCCGTCCGAAGTCATGAAAATCGCAGTGCCCATGATGGTCGCCTGGTACTTCCACGAGCGGCCGCTGCCGCCGAGTCTCAAGGACACGCTGGTGGCCCTGGCGATCATCTTCGCGCCCGCCGCATGCATCGTGCTGCAGCCGGACCTGGGCACCGGCATCCTGGTTGCGGGGGCCGGTCTGGCGGTGGTGCTGCTGGCCGGCATCAGCTGGAAGTGGCTCGGCTACGCGCTGCTGGCAGCTGCGGTAGCCGCGCCGGGCATGTGGCTGTACGGCCTCAAGGATTACCAGCGCCAGCGCATCCTGACGCTGTTCGATCCCGAGAGCGACCCTCTGGGCGCGGGCTGGAACATCATCCAGTCCACCACGGCGATTGGTTCCGGCGGTGTGTTCGGCAAGGGCCTGTTTCAGGGCACGCAGAGCCATCTGGACTTTCTGCCCGAAAGCCATACCGACTTCATCATCGCTGTGATCGGCGAAGAGCTAGGCCTGGTGGGCATTGTGTCCCTGCTGACGCTGTATCTGCTGCTGATCGCGCGGGGTCTGTACATTGCCATGAATGCCTCGCACAGTTACGAGCGGCTGCTGGCAGGAGCGCTGACGATTACGTTCTTCGTGTATGCGTTCGTCAACGTCGCCATGGTCAGCGGGCTGCTGCCTGTGGTCGGAGTGCCGCTGCCGCTGGTGAGCTATGGCGGCACCTCGGCCATCACACTGCTCACGAGTTTTGGCATGATTATGGCCGTGCGCACGCACAAGGGCTGGTGAGCCGCAGTCGCGCCGCCGGGCCGGGTACCGGCGCGCGGGTTTACGGAGGAACAGGCACAGATGGATCTGAAGCGCCTCGCTATTGCTGCGACCCTGGTGGTGGGGGCTGCCGTGCTCCTGCTCGATCGGGCCAGCGCCGACTATGCCGAGCGTCAGGACGTGCAGGAGTACATGGCCGAGCTCGGCCGCGAGTATGCTTTCGACGCGGCGGAACTGCGGGCGCTGTTTGCCGACGCCGAGCGTGAAGGCACGGTCCTCGAGCGCATATCGCGACCGGCGGAGCGGGTGCTCAAATGGCACGAGTACCGGCCGATTTTCATCGAAGAGCCGCGCATCGAGCAGGGTCTGGCGTTCTGGCACGACAACGAGGCGCTGCTGAGTCAGGCCGAGGCTCGCTTCGGCGTACCGCCGGAGTACGTCGTGGCGATTCTCGGTGTCGAAACCCGGTACGGGCGCATAACCGGCGGGTTCCGCGTGCTGGACGCGTTGACTACGCTGGCTTTCGACTACCCGCCTCGTTCCGCGTTCTTCCGCCGCGAGCTGACCGAGTTTCTGCTGCTCGCGCGCGAAGAAGGGCGCGACCCGCGCACGCTCAAGGGTTCCTATGCCGGCGCCATGGGCTACGGACAGTTCATACCCAGCAGCTTCCGCGCCTACGCCGTGGACTTCGACGGCGACGGGCAGCGTGACATATGGAGCAACCGCGCGGACGCCATCGGCAGCATCGCCAACTACTTCAGCCGCCATGGGTGGGAAACCGGGCAGCCGGTGGCAGCGCAGGTTCAGGTCACGGATGCGCGCGCCGACGCGGTAGCCAACAGCGGTCTCAAGCTGAGCCACAGCGTGGCGGAGCTCGAAGCGCTCGGGGTCGCGGTGGACGGCATCGATCCGCGCCAGCCTGCGGCGCTGTTTCGAATGGATCTTGCCGAGGGGGCCGAGTACTGGCTGGGGCTGAACAATTTCCACGTCATCACCCGTTACAATCGCAGCCCCATGTACGCGCTGGCGGTGCACCAGCTGAGTCAGGAAATCCGGCTGCGCCGCGACGCGCAGCTGGCGGTGGTGGCGGGGCGCTGAATCATGGGAGGCCGTTTCGCGCTGCTGTTGCTGGCGGTGCTGTCGAGCTGCGTGCTGCTGGGTTGCGCGGGATCCGCACCGGCCCCTCAGCACCGGCGCGAGCCGACGGATGGCCCACCCCTGCAGGCACCGCCGGATCTGGCGCGTCTGCCGGACCCGGTACCACGCAAGGAACCTCCCAGCGCTCGCGGTAATCCGGGCAGCTACTCCGTGAACGGTCAGACATACCGGGTCATGGATTCGGCCGCCGGCTACTACGCGACGGGGGTCGCCTCCTGGTATGGCCGCAAGTTTCACGGGCGGCTCACCTCGAGTGGCGAGCCCTACGATATGTTCAAGCTGACGGCGGCGCACCGCTCGCTGCCGATACCCACGTACGTCAAGGTGACCAATCTGGACAACGGGCTCAGCACGGTGGTGCGGGTCAATGATCGAGGTCCGTTCCACAGCGATCGAATCATCGATCTCTCCTACGCGGCCGCGGTAAAGCTCGGTTTCGCCGATCACGGCACGGCCCGCGTGCGCCTGCAGAGCATCGAGGAGCCGCCGGCCTACTTTCTTCAGGCCGGCGCATTCCGCGATCTCGCGGCGGCCGATGCGCTCAAGGATGCACTGACCCGTTTGACCGGTCAGCCCGCCTACGTTGTCCGGGTGTCGGACGACAAGCTGTTCCGGGTGCGGTTGGGGCCGGTGTTCGGGCGCCCCGAGGCGTTGCGGTTGCAGGCGCTGATCACGGCGTCGGACTACGATGCGCCGCTGATACTGGAACAGTAGCGAGCCCCGTCGCGCCCCGGGCGCGCAGCGCGCGGGCATGCGCTGCAGTCGCGTCGCACCGGTGGTGTTAAAATGCGCCGCTGTTCCGGACCGCAAAGGATCGTTCATGGGCTGCCCAGGCCGGCTGATTCGCAAGTTGTTCGCCCTGATCGGCGTTGCCGCCGCCGCCTCGGCATGGGGCGCGGAGATCATCATTCCACCGCCGCCGGACGTTGCGGCCAGCTCCTATCTGCTGATCGACGCGGATACGCAGAAGGTGCTCGTGGAGCACAACATCCACGAAGCGCTGCCCCCCGCCAGTCTCACCAAGATCATGACGGCCTTCGTCGCGGAGACGGAGATCGCGGCGGGCCGCATCCATCTGACCGATCAGGTGCCCATCAGCGTCAAGGCCTGGCGCATGGAGGGATCGCGCATGTTCGTGCGCGAGGGCACGACGGTACCCCTGGCGGACCTTCTGCGCGGCATCATCATCCAGTCAGGCAACGACGCCAGCGTGGCGGTGGCGGAGCACGTGGCGGGCAGCGAGTCGGCATTCGCCGACATGATGAACCAGCAGGCGGTGCTGCTCGGCATGACGGGCACACAGTACGAGAACGCGACGGGCCTGCCTTCGGAAGGGCATTACACCACCGCGTGGGATCTGGCACTGCTCACCCGCGAGCTGATCCGGCGCTTTCCCGAACACTACGCGATCTACTCGGAGCGGTCGTTCACCTACAACGACATCGAGCAGCCGAACCGCAATCGGCTGCTCTGGCGCGACCGGACCGTGGATGGTGTGAAAACCGGGCACACGGAAGAAGCAGGATATTGCCTGGTGGCCTCGGCGCTGCGTGACGGGATGCGGTTGATTTCAGTGGTGATGGGCACGGACAGCGACGAGGCGCGTATGCGCGAAAGCCAGAAGCTGCTGTCGTACGGCTTCCGCTATTTCGAAACGCAGAAGCTCTACGATGCGGGCGTGCCGCTGCGCACGGCCGAGGTCTGGTACGGATCCCGGGATGAGGTCGAGCTGGGCGTCGCAGAAGCGGTTTACGCCACCATACCCCGTGGCCACTACGACGACATCAAGGCAGAGCTGGTGCTGCCGAAGGTGATCGAGGCACCGCTTGCCGCGGGTGACGAGGTCGGTGAGCTGCATCTGTCGCTGGACGGCGAGACCGTCGCGCGGGTGCCCATGACCGCACTTGCCGAGGTGCCGGAAGGCGGTATGTTCTCGCGCTTCGGCGACTTCGTTTACCTGTTCTTCGCGAATCTGGTCGATGGCGACTGAGCGGGACAGAATCGAGTTCCCGTGCGACTACCGCATCCACGTGATCGGTGACCGGCACGACAGCTTTCGCGACACGGTGGTCGAGATCGTTCGCGGCCATGCGCCCGACCTCGAGGAACTCTCCGTGTCGGTTCAGGACAGCCGCGGCGGCAAGTACTGCTCCGTACGCGTGACCATCGTGGCCACCGGCGAAGCGCAGCTCAAGGCACTGCACGCGGCGCTGCTGGCCGAACCCGCCATTCGCATGGTGCTGTGAGGTGACCGCGCAGCCCGCAGTGCGGATCCGTATGCTGGGCCGCAGCTCGTATGCGGACACCTTCGCAGCCATGCGGGCATTCACCGACGCGCGCACCCGGGATACGGTCGACGAGCTGTGGTTCACGGAGCACGATCCGGTCTTTACCCAGGGTCAGGCGGGCAGAGCGGAGCACCTGCTGGCGCCGGGCGACATTCCGGTGCTGCAGAGCGATCGTGGCGGTCAGGTGACCTACCACGGGCCCGGGCAGATCGTGGGGTATCTGATGTTCGACGTCCGTCGGTTAGGCGTCAGCGTGCGCGGCCTGGTCACCGGCATAGAGCAGGCGTTGATTGCCACGCTGGCCGGGTACGGCATAGCAGGCGCAGCGCGCCCGGATGCGCCAGGGGTCTACGTCGACGGTGCCAAGATCGCCTCGCTGGGATTGCGCGTCCGCCGCGGCTGCAGCTATCACGGGTTGGCACTGAACGTGGACATGGATCTGCAGCCGTTCAGCCGCATCAATCCCTGCGGGCTGCTGGGGATGCAGGTGACACAGATTCGCGACCTCATCGGCGCCGTGCCGCTCGCCGAGGTGCAGGAGCATCTGATCGAGGCCCTGTGTGCAGAGTACGGGCTCAGCCCCCGCAGGTCGGACAATCCGGGTTGCGGCTGAGGCCCAGCTTGCGCCAGTCCATGCGTTTGGCATCGAAGAACAGCACGTAGCCGGTGAGCGGCTCGCCAATGCCGCACAGAACCTTGATCGCTTCGAGCGCCTGGCAGGCGCCGATGATGCCCACCAGCGGAGCGATGACGCCGTTTTCGGCGCAGTTCAAGGCCTGATCGTCCCCTTGCTGGTACAGACAACGGTAGCAGGGTGAGTCGGCGCGACGCGGGTCGAACACGGCCACCTGGCCTTCCCAGCGGATCGCGGCGCCGGAGATCAGGGGCGTGCCGGCGTGCCAGCAGGCGTCGTTGATGGCGTAGCGGCTGTGGAAGTTGTCGGTGGCGTCGAGGACGAGATCGCAGTCCCGTGCGAGCTTTTCCAGTGCCTGGGGTTCCAGGCGCGCGCGAACGCGCTCGACGCGCACGTCGGGAGCCAGCGCCGCGAGCGTCTCCGCTGCGGAGTCCACCTTGCTGCGGCCGATGGCGTCGTTGCGATGAGCGATCTGACGCTGGAGGTTGGAGAGATCCACCGTATCGTCATCGGCGATCACCAGGTTGCCGATCCCGGCAGTGGCCAGGTACATGGCTGCCGGCGAGCCGAGTCCGCCCATGCCGACTATGAGCACGCGGGCCGCGCGCAGCCTCTCCTGACCGGCAATATCGAGCTCGGGCAGCATGATCTGGCGGCTGTAGCGCAGCAGCTGCTCGTCGCTCATGCCGCCGGTCATCCTCGAACCCCACGATATCTGCCGAGGGTGACGCGCTCGTGACCCGCCAGATCACGTTCGCTGACCACGTCGACGAAGCCGGCTGGCGTCAGCAGGGCGCGTACTGCAGCGCCCTGGTCATAGCCGTGTTCGAGCAGCAACCAGCCGTCCGGTGTCAGGTGCGCCGGTGCGTCGCGGACGATGCAGCGCAGCGCGTCCAGGCCGTCGGCGCCCGCCACGAGCGCGTCCTGGGGCTCGTAGCGCAGGGCCGCCAGATGCGGATCGCCCGCGCGTACGTACGGCGGGTTGCTGACGATCATCTCATAGCGACCCTCGACCCCTGCCAGCCAGTTGCTGTGCAGCCAGTGCACGGCCGCGCCGAGCCTGCGTCCATTGCGGGCCGCCAGTTGCAGCGCGGCGCGCGACAGGTCGACGGCCGTGACCTGAGCGTCCGAATGCAATGCCAGCGCGATGGCAATGGCGCCGCTGCCCGTGCCGAGGTCCAGGACCCGCGCCCCCGATTCGACACGCGTCAGCGCCAGCTCGAGCAGCAGCTCGGTCTCCGGGCGCGGTACCAGCACGTCCGGGCTAACTTCGAAGCACAGCCCCCAGAACTCGCGCCGCCCGGTAAGGTACGCCAGCGGTTCACCGCGGCGCAGCCGCTCCGCCCAGTCGTTGAGCTGCCGCTCGGCTGTGGGCGCGAGGGCGGTTTCGGGGCGGGCCAGCAGCTGCGCCCGGCTCATCGACAGCGCTTCGCAGACCAGCAGCTCGCGTTCCAGGCGGTCGAGATCGGGCTGATCCTGCAGCCAGCGGCCGACGCTGCGCGTGTCGCTCACGGCTCGGCCCCTTCCTCGCTGAGGCTGCGCAGCTGATCGGCCTGATATTCCTGAATCAGCGGCTGAACGACCGGCTCCAGGTTGCCTTCCATGACCTCGTCGAGGCGGTACAGCGTCAGGTTGATCCGATGGTCGGTGATGCGGCCCTGGGGGAAGTTGTAGGTACGGATACGCTCGGATCGATCGCCCGAACCCACCAGCAGGCGCCGCGATTCGGCCTGCTCGCTGGCCTGCGCCGAGCGGGCGCCGTCCAGCAGCCGCGCGTGCAGCAGGGACAACGCCCGGGCCCGGTTCTTGTGCTGCGAGCGCTCGTCCTGACACTCCACGACGATCCCGGTGGGCAGGTGGGTGATGCGCACGGCGGAGTCGGTCTTGTTTACGTGCTGCCCGCCCGCGCCGGAGGCACGATAGGTGTCGATGCGCAGATCGGCTTTGTTGATCTGCACGTCGTCGATGTCCGCGACTTCCGGCAGCACGGCCACGGTGCAGGCAGAGGTGTGAATGCGGCCCTGTGACTCGGTCTCCGGCACGCGCTGTACGCGGTGCGCGCCGGATTCGAACTTCAGCTGGCTGTAGACGTCGCGCCCTTCGATGCGCGTGATGATTTCCTTGTAGCCGCCGTGCTCGCCGGGTCGCTCACTGAGCACCTCCATCTTCCAACCCCTAGCCTCCGCGTAGCGGCTGTACATGCGGAACAGGTCGCCGGCGAAGATGGCGGCCTCGTCGCCGCCGGTTCCGGCGCGGATTTCCAGAAACACGTTGGAGGCGTCGTTGGGATCGCGTGGCAGGAGCAGCCGGGTCAGGTTGTGTTCTTCGGCCGCGAGCGCGTCGCGCAGGCGGGCGGCATCTTCTTCGGCGAGGGCACGCATCTCGGCATCTTCGTCGCTGACCAGCTCCTGCGCGTCGGCGAGCTCCGACTGCATGTCAACGACCGTCTGAAAGCTCTGGATCACCGGCTCCAGCTCCGCGTATTCGCGCGACAGGGCGGTAAACCGTTCGCGGTCTGCCATGACTTCCGGCTCGGACAGCAGCACGCCCACCTCTTCGAAGCGATCGGAGAGGCTGAACAGCTTGGCCTTCATGGATGGCGAAAGGCTCATGATGCGGTGCCGGCGCGTGGGTTCAATCGAGCTGGTAGAGCGTCTTCAGATATTCTAAGAGATCGGCACGGCCATCGGCACTGGCATTGCGTATGGCCACCGTGGGCGGGTGAATGAGCTTGTTGGTGAGCGCACGACCGAAGCCTGCCAGCACCTGCTCGGGGTCCGCTCCCGCGCGCAGCTCGCGCAGCGCCTTGTCGAGCTCGGTGCGCTGCAAGGTCTCCGCGTTGCCGCGGAACTGCTGCAGCAGACCCCGGCCCAGGTGGGCGCGCCGTTCGCGGATGAACGCTCTGGCGCCGTCTTCCACCAGCGTCTCGGCGTCGACGGCTGCCGCGTGGCGCTGGCGGACGTTCTCCTCGATGATCTCGGTGAGATCGTCGATGGTGTACAGGTACACGTCCGGCAGTTCGGCCACTGCCGGTTCCACGTCACGCGGCACCGCAATGTCGACGATGAAGATCGGCCGCCGGCGTCGGCGCCGCACCGCGCTTTCCACCGCGCCCTTGCCGATCACCGGCAGCGCGCTGCCGGTGGATGCGATCACCACGTCGAAGCGGTGCAGATGCTGCGCGATGTCGGTGAGCTGCATCGCTTCTGCTTCGAACCGGGCGGCCAGCGTCTCGGCGTTGGCCAGCGTCCGGTTGGCCACGGCCAGCCCGCCGATGCCGGCCTGATGCAGGTGCTCGGCCACCCGCTGGATGGTGTCGCCGGCGCCCAGCAGCAACGCCCGGTTGTTGCGCAGGTCGGCGAAGATCTGTTGTGCCATGGTCACGGCCGCGTACGCGACCGAGACCGGATTGCGGCCGATTTCGGTGTCCGTGCGCACGCGTTTTGCGGCGCTCAGGCCCACCTGCGAGAGCAGGTTCAGTTCCGGGCCGAGAGTGCCGGCGCGGCGCGCCAGATCGTAGGCGGTTTTCACCTGGCCGAGGATCTGGGGCTCCCCCAGCACCTGCGAATCCAGCCCCGAAGCCACGCGTATCAGATGGCGCGCGGCGTCCGCGTCCCAGTAGGTGTAGGCCATGCTGGCCAGCTCCGACTCCATGATGTCACGGCTGCGTGCAAGCCACGCCGGTACCAGCAGCTCGTCGGCAGGGTCCATAGCCGCATAGAGCTCGGTGCGATTGCAGGTGGAAACCAGCACGGCCTCCGACAACGACGGAACGGCGCCTGCAATGTCGCGCAGCGCAGCTTCGATCCCGTCTTCTGGGAACGCGATGCGCTCTCGCACGTCGATGGGCGCCGTGCGATAGTTGAGGCCGTATGCCAGTATCGCCATGAATCGCAAGGCCCCGCGGGATCTCCGGGGCATGTCGTCTCGAACTCGGAGCCGCCTATCATAGCAGAGTCGCCGCCTCGTGAAGTGCCGGAATTCTCGGTCTAACCTGTTAATTATTAACGCGTTTTTGCTGCTGCTCCTGGCGGGTTGCGCGGCCCTGCCCGCGCCCCGGCCTGAGCCCGGCGGCTTCACCCTGCGCGGCAAGGTGGGCGTCGTCGATGGTGCCAGGAGCTTCAGCGCGCGCTTTCTCTGGCAGCAGCGCGACGACGCCTTCGACATCGAGCTGTGGGGGCCCTTCGGTCAGGGCCGGGTACAGCTGCTCGGCGACCGCCAACGGTTGGCACTGGTGGACGGCGACGGCCAGGTGCTGTCGCGTGGTCGGCCCGAGGCGGTGATGCGTGAACAGCTGGGCTGGGCGCTGCCGCTGTCGGTGCTGCCGCGCTGGGTACAGGGTGAGCCGGATCCGGCGCTGCCGGTGGCGGAACGCGTTTTCGACGAGGCCGGGCAGCTGGTGGCGTTCCGCCAGCTCGACTGGCAGGTGCAGCTGCAGCGCTTTGCGCCGGCAGGCAGCGCCGGCCGCGTGCTGCCGTTTCTGGTCTCGGCGCGCCGAGCCGATTACCGGGTGCGCCTGGCCATCTCGGGTTGGCAGATTTAACTCCTTGATTTGGTGAAAAAATCGACCCGCTTCGCAGGCTCGCCGAGGTTTGACAGCGATCGGGCGCCTGAGCACAATAGCGCCCCTCGCGTGCCAGGGCCCTGGCGGGGTCTGCTGCGCGTTGTTGTCGTTGCGTGTTGGGGTGTCGCCAAGCGGTAAGGCAGCGGGTTTTGATCCCGCCATGCGGAGGTTCGAATCCTCCCACCCCAGCCACATTCACGAGCAAACCCGGCTTGGACGACAGGGCATCGTGCCCGCGGCGTCGCGCCCGGGCGGATGCCGGACGAACCCAGCGCGCTGGCCCCTGAGGGAGTGACCGTGCCTCAGCCGATGATCTTTTCAGGCAGCTCGAACCGGGCGCTCGCAGAGCGCGTGGTCAAGGAAATGCGCCTGCCTCTGGGTGCCGCCCAGGTGGGCCGGTTCAGCGACGGCGAGGTGAACGTCGAGATCGATGAGAACGTGCGCGGTGCGGACGTGTTTCTGTTGCAGTCGACCTGCGCGCCGACCAACGACAACCTGATGGAGCTGGTGATCATGGCCGACGCCATGCGTCGATCTTCAGCTCAGCGCATCACCGCGGTGATACCGTATTTCGGGTATGCGCGTCAGGATCGCCGGCCGCGCTCGGCGCGTGTCGCCATCAGTGCCAAGGTGGTTGCGGACATGCTCGATGCGGTGGGCATCAATCGCCTGCTGACGGTGGATCTGCATGCCGACCAGATCCAGGGTTTTTTCAACATGCCGGTGGACAACGTGTACGCCTCGCCGGTTCTGGTGGATCACATGCTCGGCCGCAGCTACCGCAAGCCGGTAATCGTCTCGCCGGACATCGGCGGCGTGGTCCGGGCACGAGCCATTGCCAAGCAGGCGAGCGATCTCGACCTCGCGATCATCGACAAGCGGCGCCCGCAGGCCAACGAGACGCAGGTGATGAACGTGATCGGCGACGTCGACGGCAAGACCTGCATCATGGTGGACGACATCGTCGACACCGCGGGCACGCTGTGCACGGCGGCAAGAGCGCTCAAGGACAAGGGGGCGTTCGAAGTTGTGGCCTACATCACGCACCCGGTTCTGTCCGGCAGCGCCATCGAACGTATCGCGGCGTCTGAGCTCGACGAGATGGTGGTGACGGATACGATACCGCTGCGCCCGGAAGCCCGGGCGTGCAGCAAGATTACCCAGCTGAGCCTGGATCGCGTCATGGCAGAAGCGATCCGGCGCGTCAGCAATGAAGAATCCATCAGCGCCATGTTCCGCTGATGTGCAAGCGGGTCGCCGGTCTGGTCGCGGACCAGCGGCTCAGAGACAACCAAGCAACTGACTGGAGAAAACCATGTCGCAGCAGATTCAGATCAGCGCCGAGCCGCGCCAGGACGTAGGGAAGGGTGCGAGCCGCCGCCTGCGTCGCCTGGGGGAACGCGTGCCCGGCATCATCTATGGGGACAACAAGGATGCGCAGCCACTGACGCTGGATGCAAACGAACTGGGTAAGGCGATGCAGAACGAGGCGTTCTACTCGCAGGTGCTCAACGTATCCGTGGCGGGCGACGTCCAGCAGGCGGTGGTGCGTGACCTGCAGCGACACCCCGCCAGCAACCGCGTGCAGCACATCGATTTTCTTCGCGTCAGCGCGGATCGCGAGATCGAGGTGCACGTGCCGCTGCACTTCCTCAACGAGGAGAAGTGCGTTGGTGTGCGTCTGGGCGGGGGCACCATCACCCACAACATGACCGACGTCGAAGTGAGCTGCCTGCCGCGTGACCTGCCGGAGTACATCGAGGTGAACGTTGCCGATCTGGAAGTCGGCCACGCGATCCACCTGAGCGATCTGGTGCTTCCGGCCGGTGTTTCGGTAGTCGCTCTGAGCTACGGCGCCGATCACGACACCAGCGTGGTCACCGTGCTGGCACCGCGCGGCGCGGCGCAGGACGAAGGCGAAAGCGAAGCCGGCCCTGCCGAGCCCGCCGAAGGCTGAGCCCGGCTGGCAGGGGCGCAGCGCGGAGAGAGCCGGTATGCCTTCTGCCAGCACCGCGGTGCGTCTGATCGTGGGCCTGGGCAACCCGGGCCCGCGCTACGTCGACACCCGTCACAACGTCGGCGCCGCGTTCGTCGAAGCGCTGGCGCAGAGATTCCGCATTCCGCTCACCGAGCAGAGCCGTTTCAAGGGCCTGCTCGGTCGCGGTGACGTGCTCGGCCACGACCTGCGCCTGCTGATTCCGCTCACGTACATGAATCTGTCCGGCGACAGCGTCGGGGCCGTCGCCCGCTTCTTTCGCATCAGCGCGCCGGAAATCCTCGTGGCCTACGACGAGATGGCCTTCGAGCCCGGACTGGTGCGGCTGAAGAGCGGCGGCGGCGACAACGGGCACAATGGCATCCGCAGCGTGATCGGCGCGCTGGGCAACGAGCGTGGATTTCACCGGCTGCGCATCGGTGTCGGGCATCCGGGTGACAAAGCGCAGGTCACGGCGTATCTCACGTCGGTGCGCATGCCCGCCGGTGAGCGGGATACCATCGAGCGCGCCTGCCGGCTGCCTGATTCGGTGCTCGGCCGGCTGCTGGAAGGCGATCTGCAGAAAGCCATGACCGAGCTGCACTCGGCGGCAAAGGAGAATTAGATGGGCTTCAAGTGCGGTATCGTCGGCATGCCGAACGTCGGCAAATCGACGCTGTTCAACGCGCTCACCAAGGCGGGCATCGGCGCGGAGAATTTCCCGTTCTGCACCATCGAGCCCAACACGGGCATCGTGCCCGTGCCCGATCCGCGCCTGGAGCGGGTCGCGGAGCTGGCGGGCTCGGCGCGGGTCGTGCCGACCGCCATGGAGTTCGTCGACATCGCCGGGCTGGTGGCCGGGGCATCCCAGGGCGAGGGTCTGGGCAACCAGTTTCTGGCGCACATCCGCGAAACGGATGCCATCGCCCACGTGGTGCGCTGCTTCAGGGACGACAACGTCGTGCACGTCTCAGGTCGCGTGTCGCCGCTCGATGACATCGAAGTCATCAACACCGAGCTCGCTCTGGCCGATCTGCAGACCATCGAGCGCGTCTACGAGCGCAACCGGCGCACTGCCAACGCCGGTGACAAGGATGCCAAGGCGCTGGTGGCGGTGCTGGACAAGGTTCAGGAGACGCTCAATCAGGGGCGGCCGGTGCGAGCCATGGCGCTGGGCGACGACGAGCGCCTGCGGCTGCGCGATCTGCACCTGCTTACGGCGAAGCCCGTTCTGTACATCGCCAACGTGGCGGAGGACGGGTTCCAGGACAACCCGTTGCTCGAAGCGGTCGTTGCCCTGGCGCGCGACGAAAGGGCCGAGGTGGTGCCCATATGCAACAAGATCGAAGCCGAGATCGCTGAGCTCGATGAGGCCGAGCGGGCCGATTTCCTGGAAGCGCTCGGCATCGAGGAGCCGGGCCTCAATCGGGTAATCAGGGCCGGCTACCGTCTTCTGGGGCTGCATCACTACTTCACGGCCGGCCCGAAGGAAGCGCGCGCCTGGACCATTCCCATCGGCACCCGCGCGCCCCAGGCCGCAGGCGTGATCCACAGCGATTTCGAGAAGGGGTTCATCCGCGCCGAGGTCATCGGCTACGAGGATTACGTCGCCTGCCGCGGCGAGCAGGGTGCCAAGGATGCCGGCAAATGGCGCCTGGACGGTAAGGAGTACGTCGTGCAGGATGGCGACGTGATCCTGTTCCGATTCAACGTGTAGCGAGTGAGCGCATGAGCGAACCCATAGATCCCCAGCCGCCGGGCGACAGGCCGTCCCACTTCGGCGGCTCCATCGAGCAGACCCTTGCCGGGCGGGCGGAGCTCGACGTCGGCGAGGTGCTGCGTGAGTCATGGGAGCGTATCGACGGCATCAAGAGCATCGTCAATGCCGGGTTCGGGGTCACCTATGCGGTGGTGTTCGTCGTCGCCGGATTGCTCGGGCCGATTTTCGGCCTGAATGAGGAAAATCTGTACACCGGCTGGATCAGCCAGCTGGTGGTGATGATCATCGTCTATCCGTTCATGGCCGGCGTGTTCATGCTGGGTCTCAAACGCAGCGTCGGCATGCCCGTTACCTTCGCCGAGCAGTTCTCGCAGTACGGACGGCTGGCTCCGATCCTGGCGGTCGGCCTGCTGCAGAGCTTCGCTACCTTCGTCGGTACCATGCTGTTCATTCTGCCCGGGCTGTACCTGGCGGTCGCGCTGTCTCTGGCCATCCCGCTCAAGGTGGAGAAGGACCTCCCGGTGGTGGATTGCCTGGTGGTGTCGCTGAAGCTGGTCAACCGGCGCTTCCTGGCTGTGCTGGCACTGGGTCTGGTGTCGGCCGGGCTCATGATCATAGGCATGCTCAGCCTGATCGGCTGGATCTGGACCCTGCCGTGGACCGTGATGATCTACTCGGTGCTGTACCGCCAGCTGGCCGGCTTCGACGTGGATGCCGGCGCCCGGGCCCTGGCGACCCGCGAATACTGAGGCCAGGCCGGGGGACCGTGGGCGCAGTTTGACAACGCCGGAACGAATCTGGAAAATCGCCGCCCCGATTTCGAGGCTACGTAGCTCAGCTGGTTAGAGCGCGGCATTCATAATGCTGAGGTCGTTGGTTCGAGCCCAACCGTAGCTACCACTCCGCTCCCGCACACGCCGCCCCTGTGCCGGCACCGGCCTCTGCGTTTTTCCGGGCGTTGCGGCCGCCTCGGCGTCGCGGCACCAGGGGTGATCAGCTGTGGCCCGCCACCGGATGCGCTTCGTACAGCGCCTCGAGCGCCTTTACGGCGTCGTCGTCGAGCGTGACCTCCAGCGCGGCGATGGCATCCTCGAGCTGTGTGAGCTTGGACGCGCCGACGATCGGCGCCACGACACCCGGTTTGCCCAGCATCCACGCCAGCGCGGTCTGCGCCGGCTTCACGCCGAGCCCCGCCGCCACCTCGGCATTGCGCTCGACGATGTCCAGGTCCGATTCGCGCCGATACAGGAACCCGGCGAATTCGTCCGACCCGGAACGCACCGTGGTCCGGATGGTGTCGCGCGTGCGCGCCAGGTAGCCGCGTGCCAGCGGGCTCCAGGGAATCAGGCCGACGCCCTGATCCAGGCACAGCGGGATCATCTCCCGCTCTTCCTCCCGGTACAGCAGGTTGTAGTGGTTCTGCATGGTCACGAAGCGGACGCCACCCAGCGCATCGGCGGTGAACAGGTACTTGGCCATCTGCCAGGCGAACATGCTCGAGGCTCCCAGATAGCGGACCTTGCCGACGCGCACCAGCTCGCTGAGCGCCTCGATGGTTTCCTCGATGGGCGTGTGGTAGTCGAATCGGTGAATCTGATAAAGGTCGATGTAATCGGTACCCAGGCGTTGCAGGGAGGCGTCGCAGGCGGCCATGACGTGCTTGCGCGAGAGGCCCCAGCGATTGCGGCGGCGTTCGTGCGTGCCGTTGAAGCACTTGGTAGCCACGACCACGTCCTCGCGATCCACGCCGAGCTCGCGCAGCGCGCGGCCCAGGACCTGTTCCGAAGCACCGTTGGAGTACACGTCGGCCGTGTCGAAGAAGTTGATGCCCGCCTCCAGCGCGTGGGCCACGAACGGCAGCGCTTCGTCGTACTCCAGCACCCAGTCGCGCCAGGATTTCGATCCGTAGGTCATCATGCCCAGACAGAGTCGGGATACCCGCACGCCGGTGTTGCCGAGATTCGCATACTTCATGGGTGCCTCCGCTGGGAATCGCTGGTGATTTGACGGGGTTTTCACTACACAATGTCGAGACTGCGCCGGCGCGGTCCGCGGCCCGATGCCGGGGTCAGACTAGCACGACTCGTGACATGGAGGTGCAGATGGAACGGTTACTGAAAATGCTGCTCGCAGTAGCGCTCCTGGGCAGCGGCTCGCTGGCGGCAGCCGCCGCGCTGCAGGTGGGCGACATGGCGCCTGAGTTCACACTGCAGGCATCGGATGGCAAAACGTACCGGCTGGCTGACTTCCGCGGCCGTCAGGCGGTGGTGGTTGCCTGGTTCCCCAAGGCGTACACCAGTGGCTGCACCATCGAGTGCAAATCGCTGGCGAAGAACGGCGACCGCATCCGTGCGTTCGACGTCAGCTACTTCATGGCCAGCGTCGATCCGGTGGCGGACAACGCGGGCTTCGCGGAGGAGAACGGTGCGGACTTTCCGCTGCTTTCCGACCCGGGGAAGGACACGGCGCGCGCCTACGGCGTGCTGAACGAGCGTGGCGTCGCCAATCGGCACACGTTCTACATAGGCGTAGACGGCCGCATTCTGGCCATCGACGAGGCGGTACGGCCGGCCACGTCGGCAGAAGACATGGTGGCGCGACTCGCTGAGCTGGGCGTCGCGCGCCGCGCCGGCGCCGCCGTGAGCGGTGGTTGACGCACAGCTTGGAAACCACCCAGACACTGCTGGAGCGGCTCGGCGACCTGCTCGACACCGTGGTCATTACCACCGGCGATGCCAGGCTCACCCTCGGACAGATAGTTCTCGCGATTCTCGCCGTTCTGGTCGGGTGGTTTCTCAGCCGGCTCGTCGAGGGCCTGGTGGGACACCGGATGACGCGCCTGTCCATGGGCGCCGATGCGGTGCAGCTGGTGCGCCGGATTCTGTTCTACGGGCTCATGGCCATCGTGGTGGTCACCGCGCTCGGCATACTCGGAATACCGCTCACGGCATTCGCGTTCGTGTCCGGCGCCATCGCGATCGGGGTCGGCTTCGGCGCTCAGAACATCATCAACAACTTCATCAGCGGCTGGATCCTGATGGGCGAACGCCCCATCCGGATCGGTGACTTCGTCGAGCTCGGCGATGCGCGCGGTCGGGTGGAGGCCATCAACAACCGCTCGACCCGCATTCGCCGTGTGGATGGTGTGCACATGCTGGTACCGAACAGCGTGTTGCTGGAGAGCACGGTAATCAACTGGACGCTGGTCGATCGCGACATCCGTACGTCAGTTCGCGTCGGTGTGGCGTACGGCTCGCCGGTGCGCCTCGTGCGCGACCTGATGCTCGAATGCATGCGCGCCCATGCGCACGTGCTCGCGACACCGGCGCCGCAGGTTTATTTCGAGGACTTCGGCGACAACGCCCTGATCTTCGATGCGTTCTTCTGGACAGAGGCGGATGCGGAAAGGGACGTTCGCGGCCTGCGCAGCGACCTGCGTTTCGCGTTCGAGGAGGCTTTCCGGGAGCACGGCATCGTGGTGGCGTTCCCGCAGCGGGACGTGCATCTCGACGGTACCCTGGTGCTTGCCGACGAGCGCCGTCCGGAGCACTGAGGGGCCCGCTCAGAACCAGCGTTTGAGCCGCAGCAGCCCGATGATGATGCCGGAAATGACCAGCATCGAGACGGCCACGAGCCAGAATGCAGGTCCGTACTCCACCCCCGGGACGCCCGCCACGTTCATGCCGAATATGCCCGTTATGAAGGTTATGGGCAGAAAGATCGCAGCGACGATGGACAGCACGTACATGCGCTCATTCTGCTCCTGGGCGATGCGGTTCATCAGCTCTTCCTGCACCACCAGAGAGCGCTCCCTGGCCAGGTCCAGGTCCTCGACGTAACGGGTGATACGATCGCTCTGCTCGCGGATGCTGAACACTGCGGTATCGGCCAGCCGGTCTTTCGCGTAGCGCTGCAGATTTTCCAGCGCTTCGCGCTGCGGCGCCAGATAGCGGCGGATTCCGGCCGCCTGACGTCGGGTCAGCGACAGCTGTGGTCGCAGCTCCGGGCCGAAACGGCCTTCCGCCTCTGCCTCGTAACCGGAAACGCGATCCTCGATGTCCTCCACCACGTCTGCTATCCGGTCGGCGAGACGCTCGATGAGCGCGGTGAGCAGTTCCTCCGCTGAGGCGGGTCCGCGCCCCTGCTCCAGGCGCTCGCGGATGTCCGTCACCGACAGCAGCCTGCGCTGCCGAACCGTGATGATCCGGGCGGGTTCGATCCAGATGCGGATCGACACCATGTCCTCCGGTACCGCGCCCGGGTTGGTGTTGACTCCGCGCAGGATCACCAGCAGGCCGCCGGGTTCGGCGAGCGCGCGCGGGCGCGTGTCCGAACGCACCAGACTCTCGATCACATGATCGGGCAGGCCCCGGGCGGCCAGCCAGTCCTCGGCGTCGGCAAAGGAGTAGTCGATGTGCAGCCATTGCTGCGCGCCGGCGTCGTTCCCGTCGTCCGCCAGCGGCAGCTCCACCGGCCGCGCCCCACCCCGGCCGTCGAGCACGTAGCCGCATACGAAGCAGGTGCTCTGCTGCTCGGTCATGTCCTCCTCCCGGGCTCGATTACCGACGCGGCACCGGCCGCGCCGTCTGCATGCATTGATCGCGAAACAGTTTGCCCGTATACAGCGGTCATGAAAACGGTGCTAGGCTGGCGCGAGTGGGTGCGGCTGCCCGCGCTCGGCGTGGACCGCATCAAGGCCAAGATCGATACCGGCGCCCGGACGTCCGCGCTGCACGCATCTCAGATCGAACCGTTCGAGCGTGACGACCGACCCTGGGTCCGCTTCCGGGTGCACCCGCTGCAGCGCAGCCGTGCGAGCGTGGTGGTTTGCGAAGCCCCGGTGGTGGATCGGCGCGTGGTGCGCAGCTCCGTTGGTCATACCCAGGTCCGCTGGGTGGTGGCCACCGAGCTCGAGATCGCCGGCCGCCGGCGCCGCATCGAACTCACACTGACCAACCGGGACGCCATGGGGTTCCGACTGCTGATCGGGCGCACGGCGCTGCGCGGCGCCTTTCTCGTCGACCCCGGTCGGTCGTTTCTTGCACAGAAGGGCAAGTGATGAAGATAGCGATCCTGTCGCGCAACTCGCGCCTGTACTCCACCCGGCGCCTGGTGGAAGCAGCACGTTCGCGCGGCCACGAGGCGCTGGTGGTGGACACCCTGCGCTGTTACATGAACATGGCGACCGCGCGCCCCTCGATTCACTACCGGGGCGAGGAGCTGCATGACGTCGATGCGGTCATCCCGCGCATCGGCGCGTCGATCACGTTCTACGGCTCCGCCGTGGTGCGTCAGTTCGAAATGATGGGCGTGTACAGCGTCAACGAATCCGTGGCCATTTCGCGCTCGCGTGACAAGCTGAGATCGATGCAGCTCCTGGCCCGCCGCGACATCGGCATGCCGGTAACCGCGTTCGCGCGTTCGCCCGACGACATTCCCGACCTCATCGAGATGGTCGGCGGCGCACCGCTGGTGATCAAGCTCCTGGAGGGCACCCAGGGAGTCGGTGTGGTGCTGGCGGAGACCCGCAAGGCGGCAGAGAGCGTGATCGAGGCATTCCTCGGCATCGACGTGGACATCATGGTGCAGGAGTTCATTGCCGAGAGCCGCGGCACCGACGTGCGCTGCTTCGTGGTGGGCGACAAGGTGGTTGCCGCCATGCAGCGAACCGGCAAGCCGGGTGAGTTCCGCTCCAATCTGCATCGCGGTGGCACGGCCACGCTGACCAAGATCTCGCCGGCGGAGCGGCGCACCGCCGTGGGTGCCGCCCGGGCGATGGGTCTCAACGTGGCCGGCGTCGATCTGATCCGCTCGAATCACGGGCCGCTGGTGCTCGAGGTCAACAGCTCGCCCGGTCTCGAAGGCATCGAGGCGGCGTCGGGCAAGGACGTGGCCGGGGCGATCATCGAGTTCATCGAGCAGCACGCGCGGCCAGGCCGGACCCGTACCCGTGGCAAGGGCTGAGCGCGGCGCGCTGGAGATCGCCGGGCGCAGCATTGGCCCCGGCGAGCGGCTGACCTTCGACCTGCCGGCGGCGCAGCTGTACACCCACACGCGTCTGGACATGCCGGTGGAGGTGATCAACGGCCGGTTGCCGGGTCCGGTGCTGCTGGTCTGCGCGGCGATTCACGGCGACGAGCTCAATGGCGTCGAGATCATCCGGCGCCTGCGCAGGTTGCGCGCCATCGAGCGTCTGCGCGGGGCGCTGGTGCTGGTGCCCGTGGTGAACCTGTTCGGCTTCATCCACCGCTCCCGCTATCTGCCCGACAGGCGCGACCTGAATCGCTGCTTTCCAGGGCTCGCGGAAGGTTCGCTCGGCGCCCGGGTGGCGCACCTGTTCTTCTCCGAGGTGGTGAGCAGCTGCACCCACGTGATCGATCTGCACACCGGCGCGGTTCACCGGGACAACCTGCCCCAGCTGCGCGCCGCGCTGGACCAGCCGGCGGTGGAGCAGATGGCCCGCAACTTCGCGCTGCCGGTGATCGTCAATGCCGGGCTGATCGAAGGCACGCTGCGCTTCGCTGCCCATGAGGCGGGTATTCCGGTCGTCACCTATGAAGCCGGTGAGGCCCTGCGTCTCGACGAGCGCTGCATCGCAGCCGGTGTGCGTGGGGTGACCAACGTCATGCGCGGGCTCGGCATGCTGGCGCCACGCAGCCGGGCACCGGCCCTGGAACCGTTCGTGGCACGTTCCACCAGCTGGTACCGGGCGCCCACCGACGGCGTGTTCCGGCCGCGGGTGCGGCTCGGTGCGCGGGTGCAGAAGGACGACGTGCTGGGCGTCATCGCCGCACCCTTCGGTGACACCCAGGCACAGGTGCCCGCCCGCGCCGAGGGCATCGTCATCGGCATCAACAATCTGCCGCTGGTCAACGAGGGCGAAGCGCTGTTTCACGTCGCGCGCTTTGCGCGCCCGGACGCGGTGGAGGAGCAGATCTCCGCGCAGGTGGAAGCGCTCGAGCAGGGCCAGCGGCTCGGGGTCGAGCCGGACCTGGAGCTCTGAGACGAAACCGGCGTGACGGCCTGCCGCGGCCCGCTGTCACGGGAAATCGTCAACAAAACTAACACCGTATCGTTCCCGGCGTGGCCTCACGCGGACGCTGCGGTTGAAATGCCCCCGGCGTTCCCCTATATACGACCCAAGTACCGCGGAATAGTCCGCATTCAGAGGAGGCAGCAGCCCCATGGTTGACCGCAACGCCGCGACCTTCAGAGCCAGCCCCGTCGCTGGGGTCGGGCTCAACAAGGTACTCAAGAACACCTATCTTCTGCTCTCGGCCACGCTGGGCTTCAGCGCCGTCACGGCAATGCTGTCCATGGCCTTCGCGATGCCGCCGTCGACCTATCTGTTCTCGGTCATCGGCGCGATGGTGCTCGGCATGTTCGTGTTGCCGCGCCTGGCCAATTCGGCATCGGGAATCGGCATGATCTTCCTGATCACGGGCCTGCTCGGATTCGGTCTGGGTTCGGTGCTGTCCATGTACCTGGCGCTGCCCAGGGGCCCCGAGGTGATCGCCACCGCGCTCGGCGGCACCGGAGCCATTTTCCTCGGCCTGTCGGGGTACGCGCTGGCCACCAGGCGTGACTTCAGCTTTCTCGGCGGCTTCCTGTTCGCCGGGTTCATGGTGATTCTGCTGGCCGCGCTGGCGAACATCTTTCTGGCCATGCCGGCCCTGTCGCTGGCCGTATCTGCCGGCATCATCCTGGTGATGAGCGGGTTCATCCTGTTCGACACCAGCCGCATTCTCAACGGCGGCGAGACCAACTACATCATGGCCACCTTCGGGCTGTATCTGAGCATCTTCAACATCTTCATCAGCCTGCTGAACATTCTCGGCATCACGAGCGATGACTGACCCCGGCGCCGCCCTGATACGCGCCACGAGCCCCGGCCCAGAGCCGGGGCTTTCGTCTGGACCGCAACGGCATTGACGCAGTGAGCTTCGACTGGATGAAGCTACTGCAGGCCGGGGTGCTGATTCTGTTCATCGTCGCCATCTACCCGGCTTTCCGCTGGTGGAGCCAGAACGGTCCGAAAGCCGGCGAGGGCGACTGGGGCGCGGCGCTGCTGGCGCTGCTCGGCGTCGCGGCCTTCGTCATGCTGCTGGTCTGGATGGTGCGCTGAGCACCCCAGTCGCCGTCAGCTGGTCAGCGCCTGATACACCTTCGACAGCGCCTGGGGCAGATCCTCGATCTCGTCGATGACCAGATAGCGGGCGTCTGCGCACATGCGCCGCAGGTAGTCGTGGCCCGAACGGTCGACGGTGACGCAGAATGTTTCCACGCCTTTTTCGTGGGCTTCCTTGAGCGCCCGCGCGGTGTCCTGCACACCGTACTCGTGCTCGCCGCGCTCGGGGCCGTAGTCGGAATCCTGCGGAAACCCGTCCGACAGGATCAGCAGCACCTTGAGGGCATTGCCCGATGCGATGAGCTTGCGCACGGCGTGACGGATGGCAGGGCCCATTCGGGTACTGCGTTTCGGCGTCATGCCGGCGATGGCGGCCAGGGTGTCCCGGTTGAACGGCTCGTCGGGCTCCTTGGCGACGAAGAACTCCACGCAGTCGCGGCCGTAGCCGGAGAAGCCGTAGATGCCATAGCTGTCGCCGAGCTGCTCGAGCGCCGCGCTCATCACCAGCATCGACTCGCGCTGCACGTCGATGATGCGCCGTCGCGGTGCCTCGTCGACCGGGATCTCGTCGGCATCGAGCGCGAACGGGTCGCGCAGGTTGGCGATCTCCTCATCGTCTGCATCCCACTGCGCGGGTGGTGGCGGGTCGATGGCGTCGTCGGTGGAAGCTGACAGATCCACCAGAAACGCGGCGCACACGTCGCGGTGCACGCGCTCGCGGCGGCTGTAGACGCGGTCGTCCGGGGTCTGACCCGCGCGGCTGTCCTGACGGGCCTGGATGACGGCGTTGAAGTCCAGCTCGTCGCCGTCGGCCACGCCGAACACGCGCTGGTAGCCGAGCGGCTTGATCTGTTCGAACGGCTTCTGGACCTCGGCTCTGTGCCGGCGGATCACGGCCTGCAGCGCGCCGAGGTCCTGCTCGTAGTCGGGGGTGAGGCGTTCCTCGTACAACCGGCACCAGCGCGGCAGGTAGCGCTGCTGGAGATAGTCCCACTCGTCGTAGCGGAAGCTCCGGGCGCCGTTGCGCGTGCGCCCGAGCGCGTCGGCGATGGCGGAGCGCTCCATGTCGACTCGGCGCGCCAGCGTGTCGCGGTCGCGCCTGATGGCATTCAGGTGCACGTCGTCGGGGCGCAGCTCGCCGTCGCTCAGCCCTTCGGCATCTGCAGCCGCAGCTTCCTCCCCGAGCAGCATCTCGACGTCGAGGACGATGCTGTTCATGGCCTCCAGATCCTGGCGCCAGTCGTCCAGCCGCGCTTCCCGCTGCATCCAGCTCGCCGGACCCGAAAGCTCCTCGTCCAGCGGCAGCGGTGGTAACCCCTGACGGGCATCCAGCAGCGGATCGCACAGTGCATACAGCAGGCAGGCGGCCTCGACCGACTGGTAGACGTCCCCCGGCGATTGCTCGAGATCAGCGAGAATCTGCTGCGCCGGCGCCAGCCTTGCGGTGAGATCGAGGGTTTCCAGCAGGGCGGCGTCGGCGCCGAGCAGCAGCCAGTCGACGAGCTGCAGCAGGCTGTTCAGATCGTCGGCGAGTTCCAGCGATGCCTGCTCGAGCAGGTACGCGTGGTAGCGGCGCATGTGCCGGGTGATGCCGGGATAGGCGCGCCTCAGCAGCGTGTCCACCCGCAGCCGTTCCGCCTGATGAAACAGCCGGCTGATCAGGCCCGGATGCTCGAAGTGGGCATAGAACAGATCGAAGTCGCTGACGCGCATGCCGAGCTCGGGCAGGGGCATCGCGGCGAGCATGGGTATCCGGGCACGGGCGCTGGCGAGCTCGAAGCGGAAGCTGCCGAACTCCCGGTGCCCGAGCTGCTGCAGCGCGAGCACCCGGTACGCGCTCTGCTCCGGCGCATCGAGCTGCTCGGGCAGATACAGTGTGTCCACCGTCAGCGCTGCCTGCTCCGGATTCAGTGCCAGGCGCCGCCCGGCGAACTCAGCCACCGGCTTGATGTGGTAGTAGCGGCCGCTGATGCCCTCGGCGAACAGGGCCAGATGGTCCTCGACGTCGCCGAGGCTGATCACGGCAGCACGGTGTCGACGATGTCGCTGATGGCCTGCTGCACGGTCGCGTCGTCGGAGACGGCGTTGATGATGGCGATCTCGGCCGCGCGTCGGGCTTCGATGCCGCGGCAGATGAGATCGCCCGTATACACGAGCAGCCGGGTGCTGACGCCTTCCTCGAAGCCATGCTCGCGCAGATTGCGCACCTTTTCGCCTATGACCGCCAGGCGTTCGGCCATGGCCGGCTCGACGCCCGTCTCGTGACGGATGATGGCGCCCTCGCGCTCCGGATCCGGGTAATCGAATGTCAGGCTGACGAAGCGCTGGCGGGTGCTGGGCTTGAGATCCTTGAGCACGCTCTGGTAGCCGGGGTTGTAGGACATCACCAGCAGAAAGTCTTCGTGGGCGGGCAGCAGCTCGCCGGTTTTTTCGATGGGCAGCAGGCGCCGGTGATCGGTGAGCGAGTGAATCAGGACCGTGGTGTCCTTGCGGGCCTCGACGACCTCATCGAGATAGCACAGCGCTCCGGTACGCACCGCCCGGGTCAATGGTCCGTCCGACCACACGGTCTCGTCGCCCTGCAGCAGAAAACGTCCCACCAGGTCGGTCGCGGTGAGGTCTTCGTGGCAGGACAGGGTGACCAGGGGCACCTCCAGCCGGCATCGCGCGGAGCCGCGGTCGCTGCGGTACAGGCGCCACGCCATGTGCTCGATGAAGCGGGTCTTGCCGCAGCCGGTGGGGCCTTTCAGCAGCACCGGCAGGCGTGCGGCGTAGGCGGCCTCGAAGACCTCCACCTCGTCGCCGACGGCCAGGTAGTAGGGCTCGCTGGCCAGATAATCGAACGTCACGGCTTCAGTCATGCTGGTGTGTAGATCTCCGCACCTTTGCGATAGGTGAAAAAGTTGACGGCGGGATTGCGGTTCACCAGCGGCCGGTGAAACATCGGATGGGCCATGGCGCGGACCTCGTGTTCGAGCTCGGTGAGCAGCTCACCGCTGTCCGGATCGATGATGGCCTGAAAGCGGTATTGATACTGATCGCTCTCCTCGGTGATCAGACCGCGCTCGGCCAGGTAGTCGTGGGGCCCGGAGAAGTTGGCCACGTAGATGGCAATGTGATGGCCGTCGTAGTCGGCGATGGGCGCATCGGTTTCCGTGAAGATCAGCTGCTGGTTGTGGCCGGCGCGCACACGCGCCTGCCCCGCTCGAGCCTCTGCCGGACAACCGAGCACCTGCCGGTAGAACCGGGCGATGCCTGCGCTGGTACCAGGCAGTACCTGCATGTCGATGTAGGGCATCCCCAGATCCATGTTGGCGAAACGCCCAGGCGCGTACAGGCGCAGCTCGTTGCCCCACGGGCAGAACACCTGGGTGCAGTCGTCGAGCCGCTGCCAGCGGAATTCTGTGCCGCCCAGGCTCCGGGCGGCGAAGCCCAGACGCTTGTCGAGATCGTCCAGATCCGGCACCACCAGCCCGATGTGGCCGCGGAATTTCTGGGCGTCTGCTTTGGGCAGGTGAAACTGCTGCTCGCCGAGATTCACCCACATGTTGAGGGTGCCGAAATCGATGTAAGGATCCCGCGTGCAGCCCAGGCCGGTAACGTAGAACAACGCGGCCAGACCCTGATCCGGCACGGTGAGATTGACGTGTTCCAGATTCAGCACGTTGCCCACGTCCTGGGCGTGGCGGTCGAATTCGGCCATGGCTGCGTTTCTCCGCTTGGAGCGGCGACTTTAATCAAAACCGCTGGTGCAGGCCAATGAAGGCGGACATTGCAGAAGTGGTATCTTGTCGTACATGAGCGAATCCGACGAACCGCTGCTCGACGCCACCACCGGGCTGCTGCCGCCGCTTCTGACGGCGCTGGAGGTGCTGGGCTACGTGGCACGGCATCTGCACCCGCCCGAGCTCGCCACCCTGGTGGCGGGCCTGGCGCCATTCGCCGAGCCGCTCGAGAGCGGGCTCGCGCGGTTTCGTGCGGTTGCCTGGCCGGATCATCTCACGCTGTTCCGCACCCAGGCGGAAGCTGCCGCGGAGTTCGCGCTGCGGGCCCTCGAGGGTCTCGAGGCCTGTCAGGAGCGCAGCAATCCGCTGCTTGGCGCCTACACCGCGCTCGGCTACTCGGCGCGTGCGCTGGAGGCGCTGTATCCGGTGGCGCAGATGCTCGGCCCTGTGAGCCGGTTCTTCCTCAGCGAGGATCGCAGGGAGGACCCTGTGCTGGCGGCACGGATCGGCGGAGCCGATGCTGCGCGCGAAGAAGTGGGCGTCATGCATGCGGGCAATGCGACCGGCGAGCGCGGCGGGTTCTCGCTGTACGTGCCCGAATACTACGATCCCGGCGACGCCTTGCCGCTGGTGGTGGCGCTGCATGGCGGCAGCGGGCATGGGCGCAGCTTTCTGTGGACCTGGCTGCGCGACGCGCGCAGCCGCGGCGCGATCCTCGCCACGCCGACCTCGCGCGAGGATACCTGGTCGTTGCTGGGTCCAGATCAGGACACGGCCAACCTGCACGCCATCGTCGAGCACCTGTGTGGTCTCTGGTCGGTGGACCAGGGCCGGGTACTGCTCACGGGCATGTCCGACGGCGCTACCTTCAGCTACCTCAGCGGCCTGCGCAGCGACAGTCCGTTCACCCATCTCGCCCCGATATCCGGCACGTTTCACCCGTTCCTGCTGGAGGTGGCGGATGCCGAGCGCCTGAAGGATCTGCCGGTCTATCTCGTGCACGGTGCGCTCGACTGGATGTTTCCCGTGGATGTCGCCCGGCTTGCGCGTGACACCCTGACCGCGGCCGGGGCCAGGGTGCACTATGAAGAGGTTGCGGATCTGAGCCACACCTATCCGCGCGAGCAGAACGCCCGCATTCTCGACTGGCTGCTGGACGGCTGAGCGGTCGACCGGCACGCACCGGGGTGCTGCGCACCAGGCTCAGGCGCTCCCGGGTTCGTCCTTGAAGTGGCGGAACGTGCGCATGGCGTACTCGACTCGATCCTCCACCGTCACGTAGTAGTCCTCGAGCCCCTCGATGTGGCGCAGGCGCGGTACCAGCCCTTCGTGATTGGCGATCTGGATGCTCAGCCCGGGACGGGCGTTCATTTCCAGCATCAGCGGTCCGCGGTCGCGGTCGATGACGATGTCGCAGCCCAGATAGCCGAGTTGGGTCACCTCGTAGCAGCGCGCAGCGAGATTGAGCAGGCTGGACCAGTCGGGAACGCACAGATCCGCCAGCGAGCGGGCGGTATCCGGATGCGCCATGACCCGCTTGTTGTGCTGAACCGCGGCGATGGCGCGCCCGGTGCCGATATCCAGGCCCACGCCCACGGCACCCTGGTGGAGATTGGCTTTGCCGTCGGAGGCGCGGGTTGCCAGCCGCAGCATGCCCATGACGGGGTAGCCGCGGAACACGATGATGCGTATGTCCGGCACGCCCTCGAAGGTGTACTCGCTGAACAGGGGCGCGATGTGCACCAGCGTCTCGATGATCACCACGTCCGGCTTGCCGCCCAGGGAGTGCAGGCCGCTGAGGATGTTGGTCACGTGGCGCTGAATGTCTGCCAGAGAGATGCGGCCGCCGCTGCTCTTGACGTAGTGGTCGCCGTCGCGCCCGACGATCACGAGAATGCCTTTGCCGCCGCTGCCCTGGGCGGGCTTGATCACGAACTCGCTGAGCGCGCCCACCTGCTCGGCGATGTCCTGCACTTCGTGCTGAGTCCGTACCACGTGCAGCAGCTGCGGCACGTTGAGACGGGCCTTCTCTGCCACCAGCTTGGTCTTCAGCTTGTCGTCCACCAGCGGGTACCGGTGACGGGGGTTGTAGCGGCTGATGTACGCCACGTTGCGGCGGTTCATTCCCAGCACGCCGCGTCGTGCCAGCTTGCCCGGCGAGATCCAGCCGCTCATCGATCGTCGAACGCCGCGAAGCGGCGCAGCTCCATGAGCCGGTAGCCCGTGTAGCGACCCAGCAGCAGAATCAGCGCGAGCACGCACAGATGCAGCTCGGGGAAGTTGAATGCCAGGTGGCGTACCAGTGTCTGGTCCATGATCAGGAATGCCAGCGTGGCCACGAACAGGCTGCCGCCGCCCTGCACCAGCACTTCTTTCGGTCCCTGCTCTTCCCACAGGATCGACAGGCGCTCGATGGTCCACGCCAGGATGATCATGGGGAAGAAGGTGATCGTGAGCCCGGCGTTGAATCCGAACTGATAACTCAGCACGCTGAACACGGTCATGATGCCGATGACCACGATGACCAGCGTCGCAATGCGCGCCACCAGCAGCAGGTTGAGCGCCGACAGATACGACCGGATCATGAGTCCGATGCTGGTCACCAGCAGAAAGCTCGCCAGCCCCGGCAGCAGCTGGGTCTGCAGAAAGGCCAGCGCGATCAGCACCGGCATGAACGTGCCGGAGGTCTTGATGCCGACGAGGATGCGCATCAGAACCACCACCAGGGCACCCACAGGCAGCAGCATGATCAGCTTGAACACGCCCTGCTCGGCGATCGGCAGGCCGTACAGCGAAATGTCGAAGCCTGGTGCCTGATCCACCAGCAGCGAGGTCGCGGGACGGGTCTGGCTGATCATCGAGAACGTCACGTTGCTGCGTGTGCCCCCCATCACTTCCAGCACGCCAGGAGTCGCCGTCTGCCATAACAGCAGGCCGCGCGCGTCGTTGATCACACCGCGGGCCGGATCCACCAGGCGCCAGCGGCCGTCCTGCCAGACCTGCACGAACTCCGTGAGGTCCTGCCGGCGTCGGCCGTCTTCGAGCTCGAGCACCTGGACCGTGCGGGCCGGGTAGCCGGCAGTGCGCAGCAGCGTGGCCAGCAACTCCGACGGCGGGTAGCGGTCGAGCAGCAGGCTCAGATTCTGATCTATGCTCGGCTGGCCCATCTCCTGCACCAGCAGGGCCGCCAGCGACGGCGCGTCGGCCGACAGCGGCATGCGCCCCTGCAGAACCTGCAGCGCGGCAGTCTCGTAGGGCTCGTCCCAGAGGGGGCGTTCCACGGGGCCTGGTTCTTTCTCGACGACGGAGTAGCCCGGGTCTTCGACCAGGTCGAGCTTGTAGTACAGAATCTGCTCGCCGCTGGCGGAGCGTTTGGTCCAGTGCGCGCGGCGCTGCTCGGCGTCGGTTGCGATGTCGAAGCCGAATCCGGGCGATGCGCTGGATTCGTTGACCACGCGGAACCCGGTCTGATCCGGCGGCAGGGTGAGCAGCGCCTGGGTGGCGGTGCCGAGCGCGCGGTACTCGACCCGTGCCTCCACCTGCCAGACCGCCTGCTGCGTGCCCGGCAGGATCGGAATGCGGAACGCGTCGTGGCGATAGGCGGCGGTGGCTATGCCGAGGACGGCGAGCACGGCGACCAGAAAAAGGAACGGGCCTCGCTGGGTCATGGTCGTCAGTTGCGGGTTTTCGGATTGTAGGGCGGCTGTACGAAGCGCTTGCCTACGTCTACCAGAGCAACGTCGGTCAGGAAGTTGCGCCCGAGCTGCATCTCGAAATCCGGGCTCGGGCGATCGCCGAGAACGAACTCCACGGTCTCGCGCGCGGCGCCGATACGCACCCGCAGCGTCACCACGGGGTGGCGGCTGCCCTCGCTGCCGTCTGCCTGCGGCAGGCGCACGTAGCGGCGGATTTCGCGTTCTATGGTGACCGGTTGCTGGTCCTTCTTGTCCAGCATCAGGTCGAAGCGTACCCAGTCGTCACCGTCGCGTTCGAATTTCACGAGGTTTTCGGCGTGCAGCGAGCTGTTGGCGGCGTTGGGGTCGATGCGGGCGACGATGAGCGCTTTCGGCGGGTCGATCCAGACCCGCTCGACCTCGCCCACCACGAGCCGCTCGGGCGCTGGCGGCGCGTTTGCCGGCAGCGCCTGTGGCGAGGGCTTGCTGGCGGTCTTGGCGCCCTCCGCCGGCACCATCGCGGCTACGGTCTGCGGCAGCTGTTCGAGCCGCTGCTGCAGGCTCTGTACCTGCTCGCTGAGCTGCTGGTCACTGTCGGTGTGCTGCGCCTGATTGTCGCTGAGCGCCATCTGCGTAGCCGCCAGCTGCAGCTGCAGCTGATCCAGGCTGATCTGCAGCGCTTCGATGCGCGCTTCCAGGGCGCTCTGGTTCTGTTGGGGCGCCACGCAGCCTGCCAGCATGGCCAGCGCGAGGGCGCAGAAAATGGGCGACGCGTACCGGGCACGCGCCAGCTCCTGACCGTTTCGATTCATTACGTATCGGTTCCCCCAGAACCGAGATTAGTGTACGGATCACAATGCATGCTTGATACTGTATAAATATACAGATAGCCTGATACGCATGCGAAAAAAGGGATTTCAGGCGCCTGGTTTGGACTCCGGCACCCCGGGGCAGAGAGCCGCGGGGCTGAGCCCCGGGATCACGACCGCGCTGATGAAAGGCCGCGGCACCAGCAGCAATCCCGCCAGCCGTTACCTGGCGCGGCAGAGCGCGGCCGTTGACGACGGCTGGGCAGGCGTGGAAGACGACGCACCGGTGCCGTCGGTCGCGACGCAGCTGTTCCCGGACCGTACGCGGACGCTGCTGACCACGAACCGCTCGCCGGACATCCCGTTCGACCGCTCCATAAACCCGTACAAGGGCTGTGAGCACGGCTGCGTGTACTGCTTCGCCCGGCCCACCCACGCCTATCTGGATCTTTCCCCGGGGGTAGATTTCGAGACCCGCATCTTCTTCAAGACCGGAGTGCGGGAGCGGCTGCTAGACGAGCTCGGGCGGCCCTCCTACCAGCCCCGCACGATTGCCATGGGCACCAACACCGACCCCTATCAACCCGCCGAGAAGCAGCAGCGCGTCACCCGGACGATTCTCGAAGTGCTGCTCGAGCATCGCCATCCGGTAAGCATCGTGACCAAGGGCCAGCTGATCCTGCGCGACCTCGACCTGCTCGGCGAGCTCGCGCAGCTGGGGCTGGTGTCGGTCGCGCTCAGCATCACGACGCTCGACAACGATCTCAAGACCCGCCTCGAGCCGCGTGCCGCTTCGGCAGCGGCGCGCCTGCGGACCGTCGCGACGCTGGCCCGGGCCGGTGTCCCGGTCGGTGTCATGGTGGCGCCGGTGATTCCGTTTCTGAACGACCACGAGATGGAACGGATCGTCGCCGCTGCCGCCTCCGCCGGGGCGGGCAGCGCCGGTTACATTCTGCTGCGGCTGCCCCTGGAGGTGCGTGATCTGTTCGTTCAGTGGCTCAACGACCACTATCCTCTGAAGGCGGAACGGATCATGGCAGCAATTCGTGCCAGTCGCGGCGGGCGGGATTACGACGCCACCTGGGGCAGCCGAATGCGCGGTGAAGGGCCCGTGGCGCAGCTCATAGAGCGGCGCTTCGCAGCGGCGCTGAAGCGCAACGGGCTGGACGTACCCGACCGTGGCACGACCCTGCGTACCGACCTGTTCCGAGCCCCGGGGCATCGTCAGCTCGGCTTGTTCGGTTGATTCCCGTGGCGGGTCAGCGTGATGGGTCGCCGCGCCCGAGACGCAGCCGATAGCGCGCGAAGGTCGCTACGCCGAGCACGGTCCAGATCAGAATCAGCAGCCACTCCTGCGGCCACAGCAGGGCCGAAGGGCTGCCTGGAAGGTAGGCGAGCATCAGGGCCAGGGCGAGTACCACCGCGCCCGCACCGACCAGGCGCGGTCGGCGGACGCGGAACGGCCGCGCCAGATCCGGTTCCTTATGCCTTAGTGCCAGGAACGCCAGCGGCACGAACAGATAAGCCACCAGCGTGGCGAAGCTGCCCGCGTTGATCATCCATACCAGCACGGTGCGCCCGAACAGCGGCGCCAGGCAGGCGCCGGCGCCGATGGCGATGACGCCGACGTAGGGCGTGCGGTAGCGCGGATGCAGGCGCGCGAATGCCGCCGGCACGAAGCCCGACTCGGCGAGCGCGAACAGCACCCGGCTGGCGCCGATCATGAATGCATTCCAGCTGGTGAGAATGCCGGCGACGCCGCCCAGAACCAGAAAGGCACCTGCCGCGGGATGTCCCCAGACCGCGGTGGCGGCGTCGCCGGCGGCGAGATCCGCGGCCGCCAGCGCCGTGTGATCCAGCGAGAGCGCCACGCCGACGGTCACCAGCGCATACCAGGCCACCGCCATGAACACAGAGGCGACCAGCAGCGAGCCGATGCGCCGCGCGGGCAGATCGATCTCCTCCGCCGACTGGGGAATCACGTCGAAGCCCACCAGCAGCGCCGGCACCATGATCAGCACGCTGAGCATACCGCTGGCCGGGGCGGCGATCAGGGGGAGTGCGTTGCCTGCATCGCCGAAGCCGAACGCTCCGGTAAGCAGCAGCACGCCCGACAGGAATATCAGACCGATGGCCAGGGTCTGCAGCCGCGCCGCGGTTTTGATACCCAGCACGTTGACCCAGGTCACCACCACGGCGCTGCCGGCGCCGGCCAGCACGAAGCCCAGGTCGACGTCGGCGCCGAACACAGACCAGAGGGTGCCGATGCGGATGCCGGGAACCAGGTACTCGACGGCGGTGGGCAGCGCCACTGCCTCGAACAGGCAGAGATTGACGTAGGCCAGCAGCAGTGCCCAGGTGCATACGAACGACCAGTTCGGGCCGAGCCCCCGGTGGGTATACACGTGCTCGCCGCCGGCCAGCGGCATTGCGGCTGCCAGCTCGCCGTAGGTGAGGGCGATCAGGGCGATGGCTAGCCCACCGGCCGCGAACGCGATCAGGGTGCCGAGCGAGCCGGCCGTGACCACCCAGTAGCCGGACATGAGCACCCAGCTCCAGCCGATCATGGCACCGAAACCGAGCACCAGCACATCGCGTGCCTTGAGCACGCGGGCGAAACCGTGCCGGTCGGACGTGCCTGGCGTCCGGCTCATGGGGGGCGACCTTCGTTCATCGTGGACGCTGCGGTGAAAGTGCGCAAGCATACTGGCTTTGTCCTGAAGGAGGTAAGCGGTGCCCCAGGAGCGGACGGTGCCGTTTCAGCACCGGCACAAGCACTTCGAGATCCGGCTGACGGCGGACGGCGCGCTGGAGCTGTACCTGGACGGCTGTCTGCGCAAACGCCGGCCACAGGGACAGAGACAGCCGCAGTACGTCTGGACCAACGTCGAGCTGGAGTGGGAAGAGCATCACTACGTCGAAGCGCGCTACTGGGCCGACGCGCAGCGTCTGCAGGTCACCGTCAACGGCGAGCCGGTGCTGGAACGCCAGCCGTTCTGAGCCGGCGCGCGGCGCTTGAGGTATCATCGCCGCCTGTCTTGACCGACGCGGATTCAGGAGTATCTGACCATGCAGGAAACGTCACGGGAACAGATGCTGGCGTTGCTGGAGCGGCAGCGGCAGGACTATCTGAAGGAAGGCGTGGTGACGCGCGAGCGCCGCCTCGATCGTCTCGAGCGTGCCATCGGCCTGCTCCGGACTCACGAGAAGAAGCTGGTGGACGCCATGACGGCGGATTTCGGCCACCGCAGCGAACACCAGTCGCTGTTCACGGATATCGCCGCATCCGTGGGTCCATTGCGCCACGCGCAGAAGCACCTGGCCGCGTGGATGCGCCCCGAGAAACGCAAGGTGGGGCCGTTTCCCTTGAATCTGCTGGGCGCCAGGGCGCGGGTCGAGTATCAGCCCCTGGGAGTGGTGGGGGTCATCAGCCCCTGGAATTTTCCGGTGAATCTGACGTTCACGCCGCTGGCGGGCATACTGGCCGCCGGCAACCGCTGTCTGATCAAACCGTCGGAGTTTACACCCGCAACCTCGGAGGTGATGGCGGAGATTTTCCCCACCGCCTTCGATCCGCTGGAGATCAGCGTCGTCACCGGCGGTCCCCAGACCGGGGCCGATTTTGCCGGCCTGCCGTTCGATCATCTGCTGTTTACCGGTGCGACCTCCATTGCCCGCCACGTCATGCGCGCGGCGTCGGAGAACCTGGTGCCCGTGACCCTGGAGCTGGGCGGCAAGTCGCCGGTGGTGGTGGGGCGCAGCTCCGACCTGCAGAAGACCGCCGACGCCATCATGACCGGCAAGATGCTCAACGCGGGGCAGATCTGCCTGGCGCCCGACTACGTGTTCGTGCCCGAGGAGCGCATCGACGAGTTCGTCGCCTCCAGCCAGCGTTCGGTGGCGCGCATGTACCCGACGCTGCTGGACAATCCGGACTACACCTCGGTGATCAACCAGCGGCACTTCGACCGGCTCAACGGCTACATCGAGGAGGCCCGCGACAAGGGCGCGCGGGTGGTGGAGATCAACCCGGCGGGCGAGGACTTCCGCCAGCAGCCGCATCACAAGATACCGCCGACGCTGATCGTGAACCCGGACGACTCGCTCAAGGTCATGCAGGACGAGATCTTCGGGCCGGTGCTGCCGGTCAAGGGGTACGGCGAGCTGGACGAAGCGATCTCCTACATCAATGAGCACCCGCGACCATTGGGTCTGTATTACTTCGGCAACGAAGACGCGGAGCAGGCCCGAGTGCTCAGCCACACCACCTCCGGGGGTGTCACCGTCAATGACGTGGTGATGCACGTTGCCCAGGAAGACCTGCCGTTCGGCGGCGTCGGACCTTCGGGCATGGGCGCGTACCATGGCCACGACGGCTTCCGAACCTTCAGTCATGCCAAGGCGATCTTCACCCAGAGCAAGGTCAACGTCGCGGAGCTGGCGGGGCTGCGGCCGCCCTACGGTGAGAAGATGCTCAAGGCAATCCGCCAGCAGATGCGCTGAGGGCCGAAGGGCAGGCGACATGGCATGAGCGATCCGCTGCAACAGATCCCCGGGCAGGCGTCGGCGCTGCAGGCGCATGCGGACGCCTTTGCGCGCGACGGATTCGTGGTCGTGCGCGGCTTCTGCCCCCCGCCGGTGTGGGAGCGCATCCGGGTGGAGGTGCTCGATGCCCTGGATCCGCTGCTCGGGCCGGCGGAGTTCGAGGCGGAGCTGGGATACCCCGGCGCGCCGGCGAGTCGGGATGCCAGCGGCGGCGACACGCCGCGCCGGCTGCTGCACGCCTACTCCCGCTTTCCTGCGCTGCGTGAGCTGGTCACCGGCGACCGGATCCGCGGCTATACGCAACGGCTCCTGGGCACTGAGACGGCGTACCTTTCCCAGTGCCACCACAACTGCGTCATGACCAAGTATCCCCGTTTCTCGAGCGACACGTTGTGGCACCAGGACGTCCGCTACTGGTCGTTTCAGCGCCCGGAACTGGTGTCGTTCTGGCTCGCGCTCGGAGACGAACATGAGCGCAATGGCGCGCTCAAGGTGATACCGGGTACCCACCGTCAGACGTTTGCCGCCGATCAGCTGGACACCGCGCTGTTTCTGCGCACGGAAGCACCCGCAAATCGCGACCTGATTGCCGCGGCCAGCACGGTGACGCTGGCTGCGGGCGACGCGCTGTTCTTTCACTGTCGAACCTTTCATGCCGCCGGCCGCAACGAGACCGATCAGGTCAAGCTGTCCGCGGTGTTCACTTACTACGGTGGCGACAACGGACCCGTGTCCGGCAGCCGATCGGCCCGCTATCCGGGTATCCGCGTCTAGCGGTCCGGGAACCCTGCGGGTATCGCCGGGTCGCAACTGGCAGGTCTCGGGCGCGAGATGTTGCGGCGCCGGGAGGTACGTGATCGTGTCGGACGAGGAGATCGAAGAGAACCTGTTCCGCGAGGCCATGAGCGACGTGCGGCCGCTGCCCGAGGCATCCGCGAAGGTCGCGCCGGAGCGCGTTGCTCGGGGGCCGACGCCGCAGCAGCTCGAGCGGCGCGAGGCGGCACTGGGTAATCGCCCCACCGCGCGCGAGCAGACGGATCCGAACTTTCTCACACTCGGCGAGGTGCCCGGGGTAGGGCCGCGCGACGTGCTGGCATGGAAAAAGGACGGCGTGCAGAACGAGGTGTTCCGGCGCCTCAAAAGCGGCCGCTATCCCATCGAGGGCACGCTGGACCTGCATCGACTGACGGTGCGCGAAGCACGCACAGAGGTGTTCCGCTTCTACCAGCTGGCGTTACGCAAGGGCTGGCGCACGCTGCTGATCTCCCACGGCCGCGGCGAGCGCAGCAGCACGCCCGCACGCATCAAGAGCTATGTGGCGCAATGGCTCGGGCAGATTCCGGAAGTGATCGCCTATCACAGCGCTACGCAACAGCATGGCGGCAGCGGCGCGGTGTACGTGCTGCTCAGAAAATCAGCGGCTGCGCGGCAGGTGGCGCGGGAGGCGCATGGTCTGCGCGGTGCCCTGCCGGAGGACGAGCGGCCCGGGAGCGGCGACACGTCCGTACGCGGCTGACGAGGGTCAGAGCCGGCCCTTGTCCAGCTCGAGCTTGCCGCGCGCCAGGTTCAGGCGCAGCACGTCGCTGCCGCCTTCCGCCAGCCGCAGGCTGCGGACGCGCCGGTACAGCTCCACCAGAGGGTGATCGTCGACGAGCGCGCTGCCGCCCACGAGTTGAATTGCCGTATCGACGATCGCGCCCACGGCTTCGGTGGCGAACACCTTGCAGGCAATGCCTTCGTTGACCACGTTGGCGCCCGTGTCGGCCAGCCGAGCGGTCCGGTAGACCATGCTGCGCGCCGCATAGGCGCTGATGCGCAGATCCGCATAGCGCAGCCGCACGCCTTCTCTCGCGCCGCGTGGCCTGCCGCTGCGATCCGGCTTCTGCAGGTATTCCGTCAGATACTCGATCACCCAGCGCATGGTGCCTGTGCAGCTGGCCGCGATGGCCAGTCGCGTGTCGCCGATCTGGCGCATCGCGCGCGGCATGCCCTCGCCGGGGCGGCCGATCAGGTGGCTCGCCGGCACGCGCACCTGCTCGAAGGTGAAAGCGGCGTGGTGACTCCCATCCAGCGAGCTGAAGCGCCGCGCCAGCGTGACGCCGGGCGCGTCGCGGTCGATCACCACCATGGCCGGCCCTTCGTCTTCGATCTGCACCAGGGTGTTGATGAAGTCGGCGCTGGCGCCGCCGGTGACGTAGGACTTCTGGCCGTTGATCACCAGCTCGTCGCCGTCGCGGCTGGCGCGGGTGGGGGCCGGGGCGTCGTCCGGCTCGGTAAATCCGAAGGCACCGGTTTTACGCCCCGCCAGCAGCGGCTCCAGGTAGCGGCTGCGCAACGGCTCGCCGGCCCCTGCCAGCACGCCCGGCCCCGGGCCGAACACCAGCCCGGAGTGAGGCGCGTTGGCCGCGGCCAGTTCGTCGCGCACGATGGTGAGCGCAAGGGAAGAAGCGGCAGTGCCGCCGAACTCGCGCGGCTGGGTCATGGCGAACAGGCCGGCAGCCTGGGCCGCTGCCGTCACCCGCTGCCGGGCGTCGCGGCCGCTGGTGCCGCGCAGCGGCTCGAGCACGTCGGCTGCGAAACGCCGCACCCTCTCGGCGAGGGCCTGCTGCTCGCTGTCCAGCTGCTCGGGCATCAGCCCAGGGCCGGGCCGACCAGGATCAACACGATCAGCATCAGCAGCACCACCATGGAGCCCACGGCGTAGAGCATGAAGGTCTCCTTGCGGGCCTGGCGCATGAGCATGGACTCGACCTGCTCGGGGGTCAATGCGGATGCGGCACTGGTCAGGCGATAGCGGGTGACGCCGTCGGGGCGGCGCGGCAGCTTTACGAACAGTTCCGGCGTCTGCTCGAGACGCACGCTGACCTCGGTGAAAGGTATGCCGGTGCGCCGCGAGATCTGGGCCGGATGCAGCGCGGTGTGCGGATCGTCCAGAAAGCAGTGGTACATGAGTGCAAGGCGCCTCAGCTTGCCGCGGAAGCGAAATCGTACGGGTATCAGGCCAAGCATCATGATGGCGCGATTATACCCTGTCGCGACCCGGCTTCGTCGCGATCACCACCGCGCGCACCGGCGCCGGGTAGCCTTCCACCGTGCGGGTGGGATCGAGAGGATCCAGCGCCTCGGCCAGGGATTGAAAACGCATCCAGCGCGTGGCGCGCTGCTCATCGGTGCTGGTGGGGGTGACATCCGCCAGGGTGACCTCCACGAACCCGGCCTCGCTGAGCCAGCGACACAGCGAGTCGGTGGTGGGTACGACCCACACATTGCGCATACGCGCGTAGCGCTCTGCGGGAACGAGCGGCTCGCCGCCGCGCACGATCAGACTTTCCAGCACGACGCGGCCGCCCGGGCGGGTATGCCGCCAGAGACGGGCAAGGTGCTCCGTGGGGTCGCGGCGGTGATAGATCACGCCCATGCTCAGTACCAGGTCGAACTCGGCGTCCGGCAGCTCCTCGAAACGCAGCGGCAGCACCCAGTTGCGATCGTCGCGCAGGTAGCGGTTGATCGCCTGATGCTGCAGGCAGTACAGCAGCATCGGGTCGATCCCGACCACCACCGCGGCGCCGGCCTCCAGCAGGCGCCAGCCGAAGTAGCCGTTGCCGCAGCCCACGTCCAGCACCTGGCCCCGCACTGGGCCCGAATGGCGCAGCAGGTGCGGGTACAGACGTTGCCACTTCCAGTCGGAGCGCCATTCGCTGTCGATGTGCACGCCGAACAGGGAAAACGGGCCTTTGCGCCAGGGATGCAGGCGCTGCAGCTGGTTCTCCAGTTGCGCCCGCTCGGCGGTGGTGACGGGGCCCTGCGCCCAGACCGTATCCGCGAGCCCGACGGTGGTGGCACGCAACTCCGGCAGCGCTTCGAGCGCGGCCCGCCACCCTGGCAGGTTGCCGTGGCTCGACTCGGCATAGCGTTCGGCAATCAGCGCCGCGACGGGCGCCAGGCCGGGAATCTGAGCGGGCAGCAACGGTTGTGGCGGCCAGCTCACGCGCTGACCAGGAATGACGCCCAGTTCAGGCACTGATACCAGCGCACGACCGTGCCGAAGCCCGCGGCTGCGAAGCGCTCCCGGTGCGTAGCTTCGCTGTCGATGCGCATGACGTTCTCCAGCGCCGAGCGCTTCTGCGCGATCTCCAGCTCGCTGTAGCCGTTGGCGCGTTTGAAATCCAGATGCGCGGCGTCGAAGCGGGTCTGCACCTCGGAATCCTCGAATCGGATCTTTTCCGAGACGATGAGCAGCCCGCGCTCCCCCAGCGCCAGGCGGATGCGCCGCAGCAGCGTCAGGCGATCGTCGGGAGGCACGAACTGCAGCACGTAGTTGAGCAGCACCACGCCAGCGTCATCCAGGGCAACGTCGCGCACGTCGCCCAGATGCCAGCGCAGGCGCGCGTCGTCGATGAGCGCGCGGCCGCGCTCGATCATGGCCGGGGCGTTGTCCACCGCGTGCACGGTGCAGGGCAGGTCGCCCATCTGGCGCAGCACAGCCAGACTGGTTGCGCCCAGCGAGCAACCGAGATCATAGGCGATGGGGCGGATTCCCGGTGTGCTCTTCAGATGACGGGCCGCCATCAGGCCGGTCATGGGGATCACCACCTCGTAGCCCGGCACCGAGCGGCGGATCATGTCCGGAAACACGTCCACGACGGTGTCGTCGAAGACGAAGTCGACGATCTGGTGCTGAGGATCCCGGTATACCTGGTCGCGTCCGCTCATAACAATTCGGAAACCTTGGCGTGCTAACCTAACTGGCTGGTCGGCAGCATGCGATTTCGAGGCGCGCTATTGTAGCCATGGACAGTGAGCAGCTCACGAATCCCGAACTCTACATCAACCGCGAGCTGTCGCAGCTGGAGTTCAACCGGCGGGTGCTGGCTCAGGCGAAGGACAACGACGTGCCGTTGCTGGAGCGGCTCCGCTTTCTGTGCATCGCGAGCGTTGTGCTCGACGAATTCTTCGAAATCCGGGTCGCCGGGCTCAAACAGCAGGAAGCATTCGGCGCGACCCAGCGCGGACCGGACAATCTGAGCCCGTCGGAGCAGCTGCGGCGCATCACCGACGTGGTGGTGGGGCTGGTGGCGGAGCAGTACCAGGTGCTCAACGACGTGCTCCTGCCCCAGCTCGATCTGCAGGGCATCCGGCTGCTCGAGCCGGACGACTGGAACAGCAAGCAGAAGCAGTGGCTGAAACGGTTTTTCGGCCGTGAGCTGGCGCCGGTGCTGAGCCCGATCGCGCTGGATCCCGCACACCCGTTCCCGGATCCGCTCAACAAGAGCCTGTGTTTCATCGTCGATCTCGAGGGCGCCGACGCCTTCGGCCGGCAGCTCGACAAGGCCATCGTGCAGGCGCCGCGGTCGCTGCCCCGGGTGATCCGCCTGCCGGACTCCTGCGCGCAGTCGCCCAACGAGCTGGTGCTGCTGTCGTCGATCATCGAAAGCCACGTAGACGAGCTGTTTCCAGGCATGCGCGCGATCGGCTGCTACCAGTTCCGCGTCACCCGCAACAGCGATCTGTTCGTCGACCTCGAAGAGGTGGACGACCTGCTGCGCGCGGTCGAGGGCGAGCTGACGTCACGTCGCTACGGCGATGCGGTTCGGCTGGAGGTTGCGGACGACTGCCCCGACGATCTGCTGGCATTTCTGTGCGCTCAGTTCCGGCTCCAGCGTGACGAGGTGTATCGCTGCGACGGGCCGGTGAACCTGATGCGCCTGGCCGCCATCCCGGATCTGGTGGATCGCCCGGAGCTGAAGTACCCCGGGTTCACGCCTGCCGTGCCCGAGCGTCTGCGGCAGGCGGAAGACATCTTCGCGGTGCTGCGCCAGGGCGACCTGCTGCTGCACCACCCGTTCGAGTCGTTTGCGCCGTTCCTGGAATTTCTGCGTCAGGCGGCAGCGGACCCGCAGGTGCTGGCGATCCGCCAGACGCTGTACCGCACGGGCACCGAGTCAGCGGTGGTGGAGGCGCTCACGCGGGCGGCCGCCAACGGCAAGGAGGTGCTGGTGGTGATAGAGCTGCGGGCGCGCTTCGACGAGGCTGCCAATATCGAGCTGGCCAATCATCTGAAGCATGCGGGTGCGCAGGTGGTTTACGGCGTGGTGGGGCACAAGACGCACGCCAAGATGAGCATGGTGCTCAGGCGTGAGGGCCGCAGCCTGAAACGCTACGTACACCTGGGGACGGGCAACTATCACACCCGCACGACGCGCCTGTACACCGACTACGGTCTGTTCACCTGCGACGACGACATCGGCCAGGACGTGCAGAAGCTGTTTCAGCAGTTGAGCTCCATGGGCCGGGTATCCAGGCTCAAGAAGCTGCTCCAGTCACCGTTCACGCTGCACCGGTCGGTGCTGGAATTCATCGATCGTGAGATTCAGTGCGCCCGCGACGGGCAGCCGGCGCGCATCTTCGCGAAAATGAACTCGCTCATCGAACCGCAGGTGATCCAGGCTCTGTATCGGGCTTCCCAGGCCGGCGTGAAGGTGGATCTCGTGGTGCGGGGCATCTGCGCGCTGCGTCCAGGGGTCAAGGGTGTATCGGACAACATTCAGGTGCGCTCCGTGGTGGGACGCTTTCTCGAGCACACCCGCGTGTTCTACTTCCACAACGGCGCCCAGCAGCTGTACCTGTCCAGCGCCGACTGGATGGGCCGCAATTTCTTCAACCGGGTCGAGACCTGCTTTCCGGTGCTCGACGACCGGCTGGCGAAGCGCATCATGGACGAGTGTGCGCTCTACCTCAGCGACAACTGTCAGGCCTGGCTGCTGCAGAGTGATGGCAGTTACCGCCAGCAGACGCCGCCTGCGGGCAAGCGCCGCAGCGCCCAGGAAACCCTGATGGTGAAGCTCGCGGAATCCGGCTGAGGCACCGGAGACGAGGGGCTGATCGGCGTGCCGGCGCTATCCGGTGCTCGGTGACCGCCTGCTGATTCAGACCCGGGTAACCGACAGCGACAATGGCACCGCGGCGAGAAACGCGGTCTCCTGTTCCAGATCCAGACGCGTCAGCGCGTGCCGGCGCAGCCAGCCGCCCGGCAGCACCAGCGTGAGGTTCGCGCCGCTCGCGCGCAACCCGACGTGCGGCAGGGGCGTCGAGCTGCGGTTGCGGTGCAGCAGCACGGACAGCCGCAGCAGGGTTGCCAGGCGGATCATGCGCTGGGCGTGGCTGCCCGCGAAGGGGCCGTCCTGCATGGGAAACTTGCGCCGATGGGCGCGCACCAGGGCCGCCAGCGTGCGCTGATCCCAGCTGGAGAAGCCGGGCATGTCCATGTGCTCGAGCAGGTAGCCGCCGTGCTTGTGGTACTGGTTGTGGGCGATGTCGAACCCGATCTCGTGCAGATCGGCGGCCCAGCCGAGCATGAGGCGGTCGTTGGAATCCGTGAGCTGCCAGTCCAGAGCCACCTGCGCCAGCAGCGACAGAGCCGTCTCACGCACGCAGCGGGCATGCCGAGAGTCGATGTGATAGCGCTCGCTGAGGTCGCGCACGGTGCGCTCGCGAACGTCCTGATGATGCGCGCGGCCGAGCAGATCGTGAATCACGCCCTCGCGCAATGCGCCGCTGGTGGCCTGCATCCGGTCGATGCCGAGTTCTTCGAACACGGCCATGAGAATCGCCAGGCCGCCGGGAAACACCGGCGCGCGCTCTGCCGGGAGGCCGGGGAGCGAGATCTTGTCGATGCTCTTTGCTTCGAACAGCCTCTTGCCAAGGGTACGCAGCCCGGAATGCGTGATGCCGTCCTGATCGATACCCATCTGGCGCAGCACTTCCTGGGCCGCGAGGATCGTGCCGGAAGCGCCGATGGCCGAGTCCCAGCCGGATTCCCGGTAGGTGCGCTGCACCGGCTCGAGCTCCTGCTTGGCCTGGGCCACCGCGCTTTCCAGACGGCTGCTGCGCAGTTTGCCGTCGGCAAAGTGCGTGCGCGACAGCTCGACACAGCCCAGGTGCAGGCTCTCCATCAGCTCCGGCGTGTAGTTCCGGCCGAGTATCAGCTCGGTGCTGCCGCCGCCGATGTCGACCACCAGGCGCCGTTCGGAGTTGTCTTCGAGGGCGTTGGCGACGCCCTGGTAGATCAGCCGTGCTTCCTCGCGCCCGGAGATCACCTCGACGCGGTGGCCCAGCACGGCTTCGGCGCGGCGCAGGAAGTCGGCGGCGTTGGTGGCGCGACGCAGCGTGCTGGTGGCCACGACACGCACGTTGTGAGGCGGCAGCTCGCGCAGTCGCTGGCCGAAGCGTTCTAGGCTCGCCAGCGCCCGCTGCGCCACCGGTTCGGAGAGATGCTCGGCGGCGTCGAGGCCCTCCGCCAGGCGGACCATGTCCTTGATCTTGTCCACCACCTGGATGCGGCCGTTGCTCTCCTGGGCAACCAGCAGATGGAAGCTGTTGGAGCCCAGATCCAGCGCCGCCAGCTGATTGCCGGGCTGCGAGGCTGCTTGCAGAGAGGGTTCCGCCATGAGTCCAGCTGCGGTGGAAAGGCTTAGTTTAGAGCCTCGGGTGAGCGAGTAAACCTGCGGATCTCCCCGGGACGGAGATCCGCATTCGGCAAGCGGTCAGGCCTCCCCTTGCGGGGCGTCGAGCACCGTGGGCGGCAGCGGGCAGTCTAGGGCGGCGGCGATCCCGCGCAGCAGGGCCGCCGCGCGCGGTTCCAGGACGCCGTCGGCCAGCACTGCCGCGGCGCAGGCCTTGATCAGGCGGGGCTTCTGCAGCGGTTTGACCGCGCGCAGCTGGCGCAGCGCCTCGTTCAGCCGCTGGTAGTTCTCGTCGGGGTCGGACTCCCGGGTGATGTCCAGACCGAGCTCGGCCCGCCCGGCAGCGAACGCGCTGCGGCCCTGGTCGGGCCCGGCGCTTTCCCGGGCCAGGGCAGACAGCAGCGTCGCGGCTGCGGGGCCGAGGCTCTGGAGATTCCGCAGGCGCCCGTGGGGGCGCGCCGATTTCTCGAAGTGCGGTTTCAGATCCTTCAACAGCAGACGATGCAGCGTCCACTCCATCAGGTCGATGCGTCGGTCCATGGTGATCAGGGTGACCATGTTGTCGACGAAGCGCCGATACTGGGCATCCGACAGCGCCTTGAGCGCGGGGATGGCCATCTCGATCAGGGTCAGCTGCTGCGCCTCGCTGATGCCTTCCAGCAGCGGCAGCAGTCTGGCGGCTTCCCGGCGAATGCCCACTTCGGCGCTGGATTCGAGCTGCTCGAGCTGTTTGCCCCGGAGAGCGGGATCTGAATCGATCAGCAGGGCGTAGACGAGCGCGCGCGCTGCGAAGGGATCGTGGGCGGCTTCGCGCAGCGGCTCGCTGGTTGCGCGAATCAGCTGCCGGGCCTGCGCCAGACCGCCGGCATCGAGGCGCCCGACCGCTCCGGCAAGGGCATCCGGCGAGCTGCTCGACGTCGTCACGCCGGCGGGCGCCGTTGCGACCTCCAGCGCGGTGTCGGGCACTGCCTGCGCGGCAGGCACGTCGGCGAAGGCTGGCGCGGCATCGGGTCCGGCGGCCCTTGCCGCTCTGATCTGTTCGACCTCGGTGGCGAGCAGCGGAAACTGCCCGTCCCAGCCGGGGTCGATGGCGCGAATGCGTTTCTCCAGCGGCGGGTGGGTCGCGGTCAGGCTGTTGAGAAACAGCTGCCGGGCCTGGCCGAAGAACATGTGGCTTGCCTCTCCCGCCGCGGCCCCCGGCATTGCCGAGCCCGCGCTCAAGCCGCCGATCTTCTTCAGGGCGCCGGCGATGCCCTGGGGATTGCGCGTGAACTGCACTGCGGCCGCGTCCGCGAGGTACTCCCGCTGGCGGCTGACGGCGGCCTTGATCAGATTGCCGAAGAACGTGCCGGCGTAGCCGATCACCAGCAGCCCGACGCCCAGTGCAAGCACCGGCACACCGGCGCTGGTGCCGCCGCTGCCGCGGCTGCGCCGCCCGACCCCGCTGCGGCCGAGACCGTTGAGAATGCCCCGGCCTACCAGACCGATGAACAGAATGCCGAACAGCGCGGCGATCAGGCGCAGGTTCAGACGCATGTCGCCGTTCAGGATGTGGCTGAACTCGTGGCCGATCACGCCTTGCAGCTCGTCGCGACTGAGGTGATCGATGGTGCCCTGATTGACCCCGATCACGGCGTCGGAGGGCGTAAATCCGGCCGCGAACGCGTTGATGCTCGGCTCCGGGATCAGATACACCGGGGGTACGGGCAGGCCCGAGGCAATGGCCATTTCCTCGACCACGTTGAGCAGCCGGCGCTGTTTCGGGTCCGCGCTGGCCTGATGCAGCAGGGTTCCGCCCAGCGATTCCGCGATGGCGCGGCCGCCGCCGCGCACCGCGACGTATTTGTACAGGCTCGCCAGCGCGATGACGCCCACCACGGCCAGCGTGATCAGGGCCCAGTACTCGCCGGGCATGGCCGCCAGCGAGCCGCTGATCTCGTAGCCCTGAGGGCGCGCGTAGTTGGCGCTCCAGGCGTACACGCTGGCGATCAGCAGATTGGTCAGCAGAATCAGGCTGGCGACGGCGGCGACGAACAGGGCCGTCAGCCGCCAGGTCTTGCGCCGCGCGTCATCCTGAGCGCCGAAGAAATCCAACCGCGAATCCTCGGATCCGGATCAGCTGAACGAGACCTTGGGCGCCTGCTGAATGGCTGCGCTGTCTTCGAACTCGAGCAGCGAGGCATCTGCGCCATGACCGAACATGCCGGCCAGCACCACAGGTGGGAACGATTGCTTGTAGGTGTTGTAGGCCATCACCTGATCGTTGAACGACTGGCGCGCGAAGGCGACCCGGTTCTCCGTGCTGACCAGTTCCTCGGACAGCTGCATCATGTTCTGGTTGGCTTTCAGGTCCGGGTAGGCCTCCACCGCCACGTTGAAGCGGCCGAGCGCTCCGCCCAGGGCGCCTTCCGCGCTGGCGAGCTGCTTGATCGCGTCGGCGTTGCCCGGGTCGCCCGTCGCCGCCTTCAGCGCCGCCAGCGCGTGATTGCGCGCCTCGGTCACCGCCTGCAGCGTCTCGCGCTCGTGGCTCATGTACGCCTTGGCGGTCTCCACCAGGTTCGGAATCAGGTCGTAGCGGCGCTTGAGCTGCACCTCGATCTGCGCGAATGCGTTCTTGTAGCGGTTCCTGAGTGCGACCAGCTTGTTGAAGATCGCGACACCCCAGAACACCAGGGCGGCCAGAACGACCAGAAAGATAATGAATTCCATCGATACCCCGCAGGCAAATCCATGTGGCGTCAGCAGTTTACGCCAATCGGGGCGGCGGTACCGTGGCCTGCGTCACTGACGGCGACAGCCGTCGGCGGCGTTGAGGGTAGTTCGAGGTGCGCACCCGGCGGTGGGAGGCACTGTGCACTCTTTCGCGCCGCCCCTCCCGGGTCCCCTCGTTGGCCGATTTGCCCCGCGCAGGACGCGGGTCAACTCGGCCGCCTCGGCGTCGCGACAGGCGATTGCCCAATGCCTCCCACCACCGGGTGCGCGCGACGATCGTTCCAAGAGGCCGCCGACGGCTGTCGCCGGCAGTGACTCAGTCCGGCAGTCCGAGCACCCGTTTGGCGATGACGTTGAGCTGAACCTCGCTGGTGCCGCCTTCGATGGAGTTGGCTTTGGAGCGCAGCCACTGGCGGGTGGTGCTGAGCTCGCGGTCGTCGAACAGGTCGCCTTCCCAGCCCAGGGCCCGGGTGCCCATGGTTTCCAGCAGCAGCTCGTACTTGCGCTTGTTCTGCTCGGTGCCGTAGTACTTGAACATGCTGGCGAGATTGCCGTCGCTTCGGCCTGCCTTGGCTTCCTCAGCGGCGCGCGCCAGCGTCAGCTGAAAGGCGCGGT
>JAWKZP010000021.1:0-93733 GCA_041395905.1 Pseudomonadales bacterium | reverse complement strand
TCCGGCGCCGGAACCGACTGCGGAACGTCGGGATGATCAGGTGCCGGCGCGGCTCCATCCCGATCAGGTACGTGCCGATCCGGGTCTCAAACGGGGCTGCGTGAGCGTGGTGTTCGGCAGCCGCTGCGTCGAGTTCGATCCGCTGGGTGAGTTCGAGCAGTTCGTCGAGCAGGAGGTGGATGGTGGCGCTGATAGCCAGCCGGCTGGCTGACCTTGGCGGGCGCTTCGACGCCTGGGCTGAAAACCGTCCAGGATTCCGTGTGTGCGGGCGTGTGGAGCGGGCCGTGGGTGTGCTGCTGGAGGCCTCCGGCCTCAGCCTGCCAGTGGGTAGCCGCTGCCAGCTGGAGCTGCCCCATGCCCGGGTTCCGGCTGAAGTGGTGGGATTTTCCGGCGAGCGCAGCTACCTGATGCCGCTTGCGTCGTCGTCCGGTGTCTATCCCGGCGTGCGCGTGCAGCCCGACGACGATCTGCTGCCGCCGGCGGAAGCGCTGCTCGGGCGCGTGATCGATGCCCTCGGGCGACCGCTCGACGGCAGGCCGCTCCCTGCCGGGGCAGTGGCGCGCCAGCCCCGTCTGCCGATCAATCCGCTCGATCGCAAGCCCATTTCCGAGAGTCTCGACGTGGGCGTGCGCTGCATAAACGCGCTGCTGCGCGTTGGCGTGGGTCAGCGCCTCGGACTGTTTGCGGGCAGCGGCGTCGGCAAGAGCGTGTTGCTCGGCATGCTGGCGCGGTTCACGCGGGCGGACGTGGTGGTGGTGGGGCTGATCGGGGAGCGGGGGCGCGAGGTTCAGGAGTTCCTCGAGGACAATCTGGGTGAGGGGTTGGCACGGGCCGTGGTGGTCGCAGCTCCTGCGGACGAGTCAGCGTCGCTCAGGCTGCGCGGTGCCATGCTCGCGACCGAGATTGCGGAAGCCTTCCGCGCCCAGGGCCGGCGGGTGCTGCTGCTGATGGACTCGCTCACCCGGGTGGCCCAGGCGCAGCGCGAAATCGGTCTCGCCATGGGCGAACCGCCGGCCGCGAAGGGCTATACGCCATCGGTGTTCGCGCTGCTGCCGCAGCTGGTGGAGCGCAGCGGCCAGACCCGCCGGGAGGGCGGATCGATAACAGCCTTTTACACGGTGCTCATGGAAGAGGACGATCTGCAGGATCCGGTGGTGGATTCTGCGCGCGCCATTCTGGATGGGCACATCGTCCTGAGTCGCCGGCTGGCGGAGCGCGGTCACTACCCCGCCATCGACGTGCCGGCGTCCATCAGCCGCCTCATGAACAAGCTCAGTGCGGACGAGGATCTGAACCATGCGTTGCGCTTCAAGCGGCTTTGGAGCCGCTTTGCCGAGCAGGAGGATCTGATCTCCGTGGGCGCGTACAAGTCCGGCGCCGATCAGGAGACGGACGAAGCCGTCGCGCGTCACCAGGAGCAGACCCGCTTTCTGCAGCAGGACCCCGGGCAACCGGTAGCGCTCGATGAGTCGCTGCGCCTGCTCAGGCAGCTTTTCAGCAGACCGCCGGTCGCGGCCGGCGACCGATCACGAGGGGCCCATGGCACGGAAAAAGCTTGATTCGGTACAGCGGGTCTACGAAGAACAGGTCAAGTCGCTGACCCGGGAGCTCCAGCAGTTGCGCGAGCAGCGCGCCCAGCAGATGGCACAGGCCGAGGAGCTGCGGGTGATGCTCAGCCACTACCGGTCCGTGCACCACGAAAGGTCGGCGCAGAGCGCGGCCCAGGTCGCGCAGGTTTCGCGTTTCTATCAACGCATCGCCGAGGCGCTGGATGTGCAGAGCCGGCAGGTAGCCAGGACCGATCTGGCTTACCAGGGCAAGCAGGATCAGTGGCGCAAGGCCTACCGGCAGCGCCGAGCCATCGACCTGGTGCTGACCCGCGAGGCCTCGGAAGAGGCGCTGCACCTGCGTCGGCGTGAGCGTCGCGGCACGCCGCGCCGGGGCGGCGCCGACGCCTGGTCTATGCTTAACGACGAACCGTAGGCGGGGCAGACGCCGGCAACAGGAGGACCTAGATGACGATCGCGACGACGGTAGCAGACCAGGGGGAACAGCTGGTCATCACGATTTCGGGGCGTTTCGATTTCAGCGCCCACCAGGAATTCCGTGAAGCCTACGAGTCCATCGAGCCGGCGCCCGGGCGCTACTGCGTGGACATGCGCGAGGCCAGCTACATCGACAGCTCCGCGCTCGGAATGCTGCTGCTGCTGCGCGACTATGCCGGCGGCGACAACGCCGACGTTCAGATCGTCAACTGCAACCCGGACGTCCGCAAGATTCTCAGCATCAGCAATTTCGAGCAGCTGTTCACCATTCACTGACGAGCGCAGCAGGCATGGCCGATCCGATCCGCGTGCTGGTCGCCGACGACAACGACGTCGACCGCATGCTGCTCACCACCATCGTGCGCAAGGAAGGCTACGAGGTGCAGGAAGCGGTGGACGGTTTCGACGCCCTGCGGAAATTCGTCGAGCACCGCCCGCAGATGGTGCTTCTGGATGCGATGATGCCTGGTCTCGACGGCTTCGAGGTGGCGCGCCGGATCAAGGAGCAGGCCGGCGAAGAGTTCGTTCCGATCATCTTCCTCACCTCGCTTACGGCTGCGGACGAGTTGGCCCGCTGTCTGGATGCCGGCGGCGACGACTTTCTTTCCAAGCCGTACAACAAGGTCATTCTCAAAGCCAAGCTCAACGCCCTGCATCGCATGCGGACTCTGCATGTCACCATGCAGGAGCAGCGTGACGAGATCAGCCGCCACCACGCTCATCTGATTCAGGAGCAGGAGGCGGCCAAGGCCGTGTTCGACAACGTCGCCCACACCGGCGGCCTGGATGTGCCTTTCGTGCGCTACCTGATCTCGCCACTGGCGATATTCAATGGCGACGTGCTGGTGGCAGCGCGCAACCCGGCAGGTGATCTGTATGTTCTGCTGGGAGACTTCACCGGTCATGGCCTGACCGCCGCGATCGGCGCCATGCCGCTCGCCGAGATCTTCTACGGCATGACGCAGAAGGGCTTCACGCCGGGAGAGATCCTGCGGGAAGCCAACCGCAAGCTGCTGGGCATCCTGCCCAAGGGCTACTTCTGCTGCGCGCTGATGCTCGTGTTCAATTTTCACAAGGGGACCGTGGAGTTCTGGAACGGCGGGTTGCCGCCTGCCGTCCTCATGCGCGCCCGCGGCCACGACCTGCTGCACCTGACGTCGAGCCACCTGCCGCTCGGGATCGTGAGTGAGGAGCGGTTCGATGCTTCGACGAGGGTGCTGGAAATGGCGGCCGGCGATCGCCTGCTGATGTGCACCGACGGCATCATCGAGGCGCGCGATGCGCGCGGACAGGCTTTCGGCTTCGAGCGCTTCGATCAGATCATCGGTGCTGCGGCTGCCGACAGTCCTTTCGACCGGCTCAAGCAGGCCGTGTACCGCCACATGGGCGCCAGCGGTCGCGACGATGATCTGACGCTGGTTGAAATCACCATGGTGACGCCTGAACAGCTGGGCCGGGACGCGGCGCCGGTCGAGCCGGAACGACCGGCAGGCTCCGAAGACTGGCAGCTCTCCTATGAGCTCGGGCCGCGCTCACTGCGCGCGTCGAACCCGCTGCCGTTGCTGCAGCACATCGTCATGGAGGTGCCGCAGCTGCGCTCCCACGCCAGCGCGATTTACACGGTGCTGGCGGAACTGTACTCGAACGCGCTGGAACACGGGGTGATGGGGTTGGATTCGAGCCTCAAGGCGTCGGCTTCGGGCTTTTCGGACTACTACCAGGCCCGCGCACGGGCACTCGAAGCGCTCGATGGTTTCGTGCGTTTCGAGTTCGCCTGTCAGATCGATGGCAGCCGCGGCAGCCTGCGCATTCGCGTGCGTGACAGCGGGCCGGGGTTTGATCATGCCGCCCGGATCAGGGAGCTCAGCCTGGAGCCGCGCGGCACCGCGTACTTCGGTCGCGGACTGCGGCTGCTCAACAACCTCTGCCACTCGCTCGAGTACCGCGGCTGCGGCAACGAGGTGGAAGTGGTGTTTGCATGGAGCGATGAAGCCGATGGAGCGATTGAACGACGCGCTGCTCGATGAGCTGCGCGACCTGATGGAAGATGCCTTCCCGAGCCTGCTGCAGACCTATCTGCGCGACTCGGAGCTGCAGTTCATGGCTGCGCGGGATGCGCTGGCCAGCGGTGATCTCGAATCGCTGGGGCGCTGCGCGCACAGCCTCAAGGGCGCATCCAGCAACATCGGAGCCGTCCAGCTGGCCGAGTACTGCTGCGAACTCGAGCGGTCGGCCCGGCAGGCGCGTCGGGAACGGCTGCCGCTGGCGCTGGAGCTGGTGAGCGACGAGCTGCGCGAGGTGCGTGCTGCGGTCGAGGCTCTGTATCGCGCCTGCTGAGTGCCTGCGCAAACGCGTTGGCACGTCTCCAGCCCGCGTGGCCCGGTAATTGCTTGGCAATTGCGTCCAGGTGCTACGGCGTGATGGTGAGGTGGCGCCTGTCCGCGGCCCCGGGGTGACAGCGCCCGCGGCGCGCAACCCGAGTTCGACAACCTGTCTGGAGCCTGCTCATTTGACCTCTCTGCTGAATCTTCTGCTGGATCGACCGGATGCGGTCGGTACCGGATCGGGACCGGGTGCGGCCGCGGGTGCAGCCGCGGGTGCAGCCGCGCGCATCCCGGGAGCGGGGCCGTCCGGTCCCGGAGCAGCGGCGGGCGGTGATTTTTCCACCGTGCTGCACCAGGCGCAGCGCGACCCGGCTTTGGATAAGCAGGCAGCAGGTGCTGACGCCTGGGCCGCAGGCTCTGTGGCTGGGCGCGAGGCGGCGCTCCCGGAAGCGCCCGGCGCCTCGCGGCCCTTGGCTGATGAAGCGCCGCAGCGTGCGGATGGTGAGGATCCGTTGCCGGCTGGAGAAGACGGATCGAACCGGGACCGGCTTGCGGGCGCTGCGGCGGATCCGGTGATCGCTGCGGGCGATCCGACCACGGTACCCATGGCCGTGGCGATCACGGCTGAGCCGATAGCCGCACCAGAGCATGCAGCCCCGGCCGAGGGTTCTCTGAGCCGGCAAGGGGCCAGTGCGCAGGTGCCGACGACTGCCGGCGACACCCTGGCGACGCGCACCAGGGTCGCCCAGCCGCCGGCAGGCGGCAGCACCTTGCCGCCGGTCGCGGCGGAACGGCAGGCGGCTGCCGGCCCGCTGCCGCCTGCGGGCGCTCCGCTGCCGGCCGCGCCGGGCGCGGCGACGATCGCGGGTGCAGCGGCAGCGGTTGCCGATTCGAAGGCGACGCCGCCCGGAGTTGCGCAGACTGACGGCCAGGTGCCGGTTCCTCTCGCCGCAAGGAGTGCGGGACAGGGTTCACCGGCGACTGCGCAGCTGCCGGGCGTGCCCGCGGATCGCCGCGACGCTGCCGATCCAGGCGCCGGCAGCCGATCCAGCCCGTCTATCGCGACGACCGCGGGAGAATCGGGCGCGAACGTGTCTGCGTACCCCGGCACTGTCGCGGGGCGCACCGGGCCGACTGGGAACCTCACCGGTTCGTCGCAATTGCAGACGCAGGTGCAGGGCGGTATGCAACGTGCGCGCGTATTCAGTGGGGATGGCGGGGCGGCCGCCGCCGCAGGGCGGCCGCTGCCGGCGCGGCCTGAGGGAGCCGCTTCGTCACCCGTGGCTGGCTTGGCAACCGGTGAGCGGAAGGAAACCGGCGGCAGCGCCGCGCCGGGCGCGGCTTCCGCGACCACTGCAAGCGTGGTGGCGAATCTCGCGCCAGGAGCCGGCAACGGCTCTTTCAAGCTTACGCGCGAACGTCCTGCCGGCAGCGCCCAGGGGGCGAGCGCGCTGGGCGTCGCTGCAGCCCAGGCGGCTGCGGCCGCGACCTCGGCCGACGCTGGAGTCGACGCGGTGGCTTCGGTCGACTCGGTAGCGACCGGATCGCCGCTGCGCCTGGCGCCGGTGGACACCGGCATCGGCAACCCTGGGAGTACGGCGGCGCAATCGCAGAGCGCAGCGCAGCCGGGTGGTGGGGCCGAGGCGCTGGTGGAACGCATCCTGCAGGCGCAGTCGCAACAGCACAATTCTCTGCGGCTGCAGCTGCATCCGCTGGAACTCGGGCGTCTGGACGTGCACCTGCGTTGGCGCAACGACGAGCTCAGCCTCGCCTTCACCACCCAGCAGACCGCTGCTCGGGATCTCATCGAAGGTCATCTGCCGCACCTGCGTCAGCTGCTGCAGGACATGGGCATCCGTCTCGCCGGCGTGGACGTACGCCATGACGGCTCCCGCGAAGGGGCTCGCGACGGCTGGGCCAGGGGTCATGACGCCGGCGGCGGTGCGATGTCCGGTGACGCAGGCTCTGGGGCTGGCGGTGGCGAGGCGCGGTCGCGACAGGCGCTCGCTGCCCGAGCGCCCGGCGGCTACCCGGTCGAGTCGGCGGACGCCGGCCCGGCCGCGGGACCGTCTGCTGCCGCGGACCGCCGGGGTGTCGACAGGGGCTCGATCGATGCCTACGCCTGACGACTGCTTGAACTGACTGCCCGGGCCGCCCCGGCCACCCGCATCGTCAATCCGACGCCGCCAGGGCAGCAGGCCGGTGCCGGTAGTCCGACTCATTTCCCGTGTGTCGGTGCCGGCGCCGGGCGAATTCCGGAATCCGTTCTACACTTCTGGCAAGCGTCGAGAAATCGACGTGCAAACCACGAAATGGTGACGGAATTCCGACATGGCAGAAGCACAGACCGAACAGGCCGCGAAGCCAGGGGGTGCCAGGACGCTGATCCTGTTCGCCGTCGCGGTCGTCATCGCGGTAGCTGGCAGCGTGGCCGGCACGCTCTACTTCGTGAACGACGCGCAGTCTGACGCGGCGCAGCCCGAGCAGGTAGAGACAAAGCCGCAGACGGCGATTTATCACAACCTGCGCCCGGCGTTCATCGTCAATTACCTCACCGGCAGCAAGTCGCGCCTGCTGCAGGCGGATCTGGTGGTGATGGCGAGGGATCCGGCCGTCATCGAGGCCCTGATCACTCACACTCCGCTGATCCGCAGCCGCATCCTGGCGTATCTGTCCGATCTCGACTTCTACGAGCTGCAGACCGCCAGCGGCAAGGAATCCATGCGCGAGGGATTGCGCGACCTGATCAACGGCGTGCTCCGCGAGCAGGCACAGATCGACGGTGTTCAGTCCGTTCTGCTCAACAACTTCGTGATGCAGTGACCATGAGCGGCACGACCCGAGACAAAGACGTTCTGACCCAGGAGGAGATCGACGCGCTGCTGTCTACCGTGAGCAGCGGCGAGGTGGACGCGGCCGAGTCGGAAAGCGGCATCGATCAGAAGGTGCAGAGGTACGATCTCACCAGCCAGGATCGGGTGGTGCGCGGCCGCCTGCCGACGCTCGAGCTGCTCGGTGAGAAGTTTGCGCGCCAGCTTTGCACGCACCTTCAGGAGCTGCTGCGCTACAGCGTGAATGTCGGGGCAGGTGGCGTGCAGGTTCTCAACTACTCGGAGTTCGCGGCAAGCCTCTACGTACCGACCAGCATCACGCTGGTGAAGTTCAATCCCCTCGGCGGACAGGGGCTAGTGGCGCTGGATGCCAAGCTGGTGTTCCGCATGGTCGATCAGTACTTCGGCGGGGACGGCCGCAACATCAGTATCGAGGGGCGTGACTTCACGCCCACGGAAAAGCGCATCATCTCGCGGGTCCTCGAAATCGTATTCCGCGATCTCGCGCAGGCCTGGGGCGAGGTGCTCCCGGTGCGGATCGAGACGCTTGGCCATGAGATCAATCCGGCTCTGATCAACGCCTTCGCACCCGACGAGGCGATGATGGTCAACACCTATCACATCGAGCTCGACAGCGGGGCAGGGGAGCTGCACGTCAGCGTGCCCTACGCTGCGCTCGAACCCTACCGAGACGTGCTCGACACGACGGTTCGCAGCGAGGAGCTGGAGCGCGACGCCGGCTGGTCGCCGGCGCTGCAGCGCACGCTGCTTCACGCCAACGTGCCGCTGCGCTGCGCCGTGGCGGAACGAACGATCAAGCTGCGTGATCTGGTCGGTCTCAAGGTGGGAGACGTCATTCCGGTGGACATGCCCGAGGCGCATCTCGTGCTCGCCAACGAGATCCCCGCATTCTACGCCAAGCTCGGCGAGGCACGCGGCAATCTGGCATTGGAGTTTATCGACAACGTGGCCCGCGGATAACTGGAGAGCACCATGACCACTCAAACAACCGAACCCAACCAGAAGGCCGTCGCGGCCCCGGACCCGGTGGCCGATGGTCCGCTGCTGGACGAGGCCGAGCGCCCGCAGAACCTCGACGTCGTCCTGGACATACCGGTGCGGCTGTCCATGGAGGTAGGCAACACCAGTATCAGCATCCGCCGGTTGCTGCAGCTCAACAAGGGTTCCGTGGTGGAACTCGCCCGAGCTGCCGGCGAGCCGCTGGACGTGCTCGTCAACGGCACGCTCATCGCCCGCGGCGAGGTTGTGGTAGTGAACGACAAGTTCGGCGTGCGCCTGCTCGACGTGATCAGTCCCGAACGGCGTATCCAGAGCATCAACTGACGGATCCGCGCGCGCCATGGAAATCGGAGAACACATCCTGCAGGTGGTGCTGGCGCTGGGCCTGGTGGTGGGGCTGGTCTTCGCCCTGGGCTACGTGATGAAGCGCATCAACAGCGGCGGCTTTCGCGAAGGCGGAGAGATCCGCGTAGTCGCCTCCACGTTCCTCGGCCCCAAGGAGCGGCTGCTGCTGGTACAGGTCAGAGATCGTCAGATCCTGCTGGGCGTGAACCCGCAGAGCATCCGCAGCCTGGGTGAGTTCGACGGTGTGGAGCCGGCCGGCAGCGAAGGCTTCGACAAAGTGCTGCGCGAGGCGCGTGGCACATGAAGCGCATCGGCTTGAACCTGAGTCGTCTGCTCGCGCTGATTGCTGTCCTGTGGGCACCCGCGGCGCTGGCGCTGCCCGAGATTCCCGCGCTGACCGTCGTCGACAGCGGTAACGGCGAGCAGAGCTACGGCGTCAGCCTGCAGATTCTCGCGGTAATGACCGCGCTGACGCTGCTGCCGTCGGCGGTGATCATGCTCACCGCGTTCACCCGGATCATCGTCGTGTTCGCGATCCTGCGCCAGGCGCTGGGGCTGCAGAGCACGCCGTCGAACCAGATCCTGGTGGGGCTCGCTCTGTTTCTGACCATCTTCGTGATGTCGCCGGTGCTCACCAAGGTCAACGAGGTGGCGCTGCAGCCCTATCTGAGCGAAACCATGGCGCCGGATGAAGCGCTGGTGAGCGCGGCTCAGCCGTTCCGGCAGTTCATGCTGGCGCAGACACGCGAGGCGGATCTGGATCTGTTCGTACGGATATCCGGGCATGAGCAGGTTGCGGACGCCGAGGAGGTGGGATTCTTCGTGCTGGTGCCGGCGTTCATGACCAGCGAGCTGAAGACCGCGTTCCAGATCGGCTTCATGCTGTTCATACCCTTTCTGGTCATCGACATGGTCGTCGCCAGCGTGCTGATGTCCATGGGCATGATGATGCTGTCACCGCTGATCATTTCGCTGCCGTTCAAGATCATGTTGTTCGTGCTGGTGGACGGCTGGGTGATGATCATGGGCACGCTCGCCAGCAGCTTCGGGAGCTGGACGTGACACCGGGCGACGTGCTTTCTCTGTTCGGGGATGCGCTGTTCCTGGTGCTCGTGATCGTGGCGCTGCTGGTGGTGCCGAGCCTGCTGGTCGGCCTCGCGGTGTCGGTGTTCCAGGCGGCCACGCAGATCAACGAGCAGACGCTCAGCTTTCTGCCGCGCCTCATGGCGACCCTGATCTCGATAATGGTCGGCGGGCCGTGGATCGTGGCGCGTCTCATGGAGTTCTTCGAACGTCTGTTCGCTTCCATTCCCGGTCTGCTGGGCTGAGCGCCGTGGTACTGGACATGGATCAGTTCATCACCTGGTTCAGCCAGTTGTTCTGGGCGATGCTGCGGGTGGGCGGATTCACCATGGTGGTTCCCATCTTCGGCAACCAGCTGATCTCGCCGCGGGTGAAGGTGGCCATGGTGCTCGCGATATCACTGGCCGTGAGCCCGCTGCTCACCGCGATGCCGCCGCTCACCGATCTGACGCTGGGGCTCATGGTGCAGGTGGCGGTGCAGCTCACTGCGGGCATCGGTCTCGGCTTCGCCACCATGGTGTTTTTCCAGCTGTTCGTTGTGGCCGGCCAGTTCATCGGCATGCAGATGGGCCTGGGTTTCGCGGCCATGGTGGACCCCGGCAACGGCGTGCAGGTCACGGCCCTGAGCCAGTTTTTCCTCATGCTGGTTACCTTGACGTTCATCGCCATGAACGGCCACCTGGTGCTGCTCGACGTTCTGATCACGGGGTTCAAGCAGTTTCCCGTGGGCACCTCGCTGCCGCTCGATCAGCTGGCGTTCGAGATCGCCCGGCTCGGCGGCTGGATGTTCATGGGCGGCGTGCTCGTCGCCCTGCCGGCGGTCATCTCGCTGTTGGTGGTCAATCTGGCGTTCGGCGTCATGAGCCGCAGCGCGCCGCAGCTGAACATCTTCTCGCTGGGGTTTCCCTTCAGCCTGCTGTTCGGGCTGCTCATTCTGTGGTTCTCGCTGCACGGCTGGTTGCCTCAGTTCGATCAGCTTTCCCGGGAGTTCTTCGAGTTCACCGGCTGGTGGTCAGCGTGAGTCATGGCTGAGCAGAGTCAGACAGAAGATCGCACAGAAGAGGCGACCCCGCGCAAACGCAGCAAGGCGCGGGAGGAAGGACAGGTTCCGCGGTCGCGGGAGCTCAACACCATGGCTCTGGTCAGCGTCGGCGCGCTGGCGCTGATGGCATTTGCCCCCTGGGGCGCGGGCCGCCTTTACGAGATGACGCGCCGCGTCTTTCAGCTCACCGCCGAGCCGCGGGCACATTGGCTGGAGGCGCTCCAGCTCGGGGCGTGGGAAGCCACCGTCGTGGTGCTGCCGGTGCTGGTGGTGTTGCTGCTTGCCGGCGCGGGATCGTCGCTCGCTCTTGGCGGCCTGGTGTTCTCGAGCAAGTCGCTGGCATTCAAGGGCAGCCGCATGAACCCCATCGAGGGCTTCAAGCGGATCTTCTCCAGTCGTGCCCTGGTCGAGCTGGCCAAGTCGCTGGCCAAGTTCGTCTTCATCGCCGGCGTGGCGGTGTTGACGCTCAGTTACGTCATGAACGATCTGCTGCATATCGGCAGCCTGGGGCTCGAGCATGCCATCGACTCGGGGCTGTGGATCGTGATGCTCGCGCTGCTGCTGATCGGCTCCACGCTCGTGCTCATTGCGGTCATCGACGTGCCGTTTCAGGTGGCCCAGTTCAACAAGCAGCTGCGCATGACCAAGCAGGAAGTCCGGGACGAGTACAAGGACACCGAGGGCAAGCCCGAGGTGCGCTCGCGCATCCGCCAGCTGCAGCAGGAGATCGCGGGGCGCCGGCAACTGACCCAGGTGCCAGAGGCCGACGTCGTAATCACCAACCCGGAGCACTTCTCGGTGGCGATCAAATACGACAGCGCCAGCATGGGTGCGCCCGTGGTGCTGGCCAGCGGAGTCGATCAGATGGCGTTCCGTATCCGCGAGATCGCTGCGTCCAGCAACGTGCCGCAGTTGCGCCTGCCGCCGCTGGCGCGGGCCATCTACTACTCGACACGGGCCGGCGACGAGATTCCGCCGGGTCTGTACATGGCCGTGGCCCAGGTGCTCGCGTACGTCTACCAGCTGCAGCAGTACCGGCGCGGACAGCTGGCGAGCGCGCCGCATCTCGGTCGCGTCGAGGTGCCGCCGGAGTATTACGTGGAGGGTGAAGAATGAACGCGCTGGGACTGAAGGGAACCAGCATCGGCATTCCGCTGCTGCTGTTGCTGCTGCTTGCGCTGATGACCGTGCAGGTCCCCGCGCTGGTGCTGGACGTATCGTTCACGTTCAACATCGCGTTGGCCCTGGTCGTGGTTCTGGTCAGCGTCTATGCGCTTCGACCGCTGGACTTCGCCGCGTTCCCGACGATTCTGCTGGTGGCAACGCTGCTGCGTCTGGCGCTGAACGTGGCGTCCACGCGAGTGGTGCTGCTCGAGGGCCACCAGGGCGGTGATGCCGCCGGCCGCGTCATCCAGGCGTTCGGTGAGGTGGTCGTGGGCGGCAACTACGTCGTCGGCCTGGTGGTTTTCGTGATTCTGGTGATCATCAACTTCGTGGTGGTCACCAAGGGTGCCGGTCGCATTTCGGAGGTGAGCGCGCGCTTCACCCTGGATGCCATGCCCGGCAAGCAGATGGCCATCGACGCCGATCTCAACGCCGGCGTCATCGATCAGGAACAGGCTCGCCGGCGCCGCGAGGAAGTGGGTCAGGAGGCGGACTTCTACGGGGCGATGGACGGTGCCAGCAAGTTCGTGCGTGGCGATGCCGTAGCCGGCATTCTGATTCTGCTGATCAACATCATCGGCGGCCTGACCATCGGTATGGCCCAGCACGGCCTGGAGTTTTCCCAGGCGATCGAGAATTACACCCTGCTGACCATCGGCGATGGTCTGGTTGCGCAGATTCCCTCGCTGCTGCTGTCCACGTCCGCCGCGATCATGGTCACCCGGGTAAGTGGTGAGTCCGACATGGGCCAGCAGGTCATGAGCCAGATGTTCGACGACCCGCGGGCCCTGGCAGTAGCGGGCATCGTGCTGCTGGTGCTTGGTCTGGTACCCGGAATGCCGCACGCGGTGTTCCTGCTGCTCGCCGGCCTGGCCCTGGGTGGGGCCTGGCTGGTTCGCCGGCGTCGTGAGCAGGAGGCAACGCTGCCGGCGCCGACCGAGCCCACCGTCGACCCGGACGAGGCGCCGCTGGAAGTCCGGTGGGACGATCTTGCGCCTCTGGACGTGCTGGGACTGGAAGTCGGCTACCGTCTGATTCCCCTGGTGGACAAGCAGCAGGGCGGCGAGCTGCTGGGCCGGATCAAGGGCGTGCGCAAGAAGCTCTCTCAGGAACTCGGCTTTCTGGTCGCGCCGGTGCACATCCGCGACAACCTGGATCTGCTGCCGAACAGCTATCGGCTCTCGCTCATGGGCGTGACCCTCGCAGAAGCAGAGATCTACCCCGATCGCTGGCTTGCCATCGATCCGGGCGAGGTGTTCGGCCGCGTGGAAGGCATCGAGACCCGCGATCCGGCGTTCGGGCTGGAGGCTGTCTGGATCGACGGGGATCGCCGCGAAAGTGCGCAGACGCTCGGCTACACCGTAGTCGACGCGAGCACCGTCATCGCTACCCACATCAATCAGGTCATGCAGGATCATGCCGCCGAGCTGCTCGGTCACGATGAGGTCCAGCAGCTGCTCGAGCTGCTTGGCCAGAGCGCGCCCAAGCTGGCGGAGCAGCTGGTGCCGGGCAGCATTTCGCTGTCGGGTCTGCTGCGGGTGCTGCAGAACCTGCTGCGCGAAAAGATACCGATTCGCGACATGCGCACCATCGCCGAAACCCTGGCCGAAGCCGGCCAGAGCATCAAGGATCCCGAGCAGCTGACCGCCATCGTGCGCAGCGCCCTGGGGCGCCTGATCGTGCAGAACATTTACGGCGCGAGCCCGACTCTGGATGTCATCACCCTGGATCCGGAGCTCGAACAGCTGCTCATGCAGGCGCGTGCACAAAGCAGCAATGGCGAGGCGCCGATGATCGAACCGGGTATGGCGGAGCGCCTGCAGCAGTCGGTTCAGACCGCCGCCGAACGTCAGGAGATTGCCGGCAAGCCGGCGGTGCTGCTGGTGAGCGGAGCCATCCGGGCATTGCTGGCCCGGTTCGTGCGGTTCTCGCGCAGCGTGGTGCACGTGCTCGCCTACGACGAGATTCCGGACAACAAACAGATCACGGTGGTTTCCACCATCGGCAAGGGAGGCTGATCCATGCAGGAGCCCAATCAGACGAAGCTCGAAGCGGACCATGCCCAGGCGGGCGGCACCCGGATATTCCTTGGTCGCAGCCCGCGTGAGGCGATCGCCAAGGCCCGCGCGGTGTTCGGGCGCGACGCGGTGATCATCGAACAGCGACGACGCGGCGCCACGGTCGAAATCGTGGCGAGCCGAGACTTTCCCGAGCCGGCACAGACGACCGTCGCAGCCGCCACGGGCGGGCCTGCGGGCACCGGCGCCGTTGCGAGTGCCGGGGACCGCCCCGGCGCGGGCCCGACAGACCCGACCCGTGCCGGCGCACCCGGCGCCGCAGAGGCCGATACGGCGGCGCAAGGCCAGTCGGCGCAGGAGCCAACGGTGCCTGGCGCAACCGATGGCGTCACCGGGCTCATGCGCCAGCGGCTCGAGTCCCTGGGCTTCGAGCCCGACTTCATCAACCGGCTGGACGCTCCGTACGGCTGGCGTGACCTCACGCTGCTGCTCGAGCGGCAGCTGCGCTTCGCCAGACAGGTGACGCCGCTTACGGGCGCCTATCGCATGGTGGGTGCACCCGGCTGCGGCAAGACCACCACGCTGATCAAGCTGCTTGCGGAGCACGTCCTGCGCTACGGGCGTCACGGCGTGCAGCTCATCAGCACCGACAATCGACGTCTGGCCGGCTGTGAGCAGCTCGCCGAAGCGGCGCAGCTGCTCAACGTCCCCTGTCTGGAACTCGCGGAGGACGAGCTTCCGGACGCGCTGCAGACCTATCGGGGCAGCAGCCTGGTGCTGGTCGACAGCGCCGGCGTCACCGCGGCGCAGCCGGCGCCGGTGGCGGCCGACTGCCGTGACGTGCTGGTGCTGCCCGCGACCTGGCAACCGGGGGCGCTGCGCCGGCTGCGAAGCCGTCTCGGCGGGCAGCCGGCCGCCGTGGCCCTGACCCACGTGGACCATGCCGACGTGCTCGGACCCTGTCTGAGCGTTCTGGCGGAGTGGCAGCTGCCGCTGGCATGGCTCAGCCGTGGACCCGAGCTGCCCGACGACCTGGAGCGAGCTACCCCCGAGCTGCTGGGCGAGCTGCTCGCCAGCGGAATTGACCGATCGCAAATGAGCGCTACTTTTGCTTAGTAGGCGGAGATTCAGTTGATGGAGCAGGCCAGCAGGCATCCCATTCAGGTCGTGGCCGTGACCGGCGGCAAGGGCGGGGTGGGCAAGACCAACGTATCGGTGAATCTGGGCGTAGCTCTGTGCAAGCTCGGCCGCCGCGTGACCCTGCTTGACGCCGATCTCGGGCTCGCGAACGTCGACGTGCTGCTGGGGCTGAAACCCACCCACACCCTGAAAGACGTGCTCGATGGCCGCTGTGCGCTGGCCGACGTGATGCTGGACGGGCCGCGGGGCCTGCAGATCGTACCGGCGGCATCAGGCCTGCAGGAGATGGTCCGGCTCGGCCCGCGCGAGCACGCCGGGCTCATCGCCGCTTTCAGCGCTGTTGCGCACCGGATGGACGTGCTCCTGATCGACACCGCCGCGGGCATCTCAGACGAGGTGGTGAGCTTTCTGTGCGCAGCGCAGGAGGTCCTGCTGGTGGTCTGCAACGAGCCTACGTCCATTACCGACGCCTACGCGCTGATCAAGGTGCTCAATCAACGCTACGGAATCGAGCGCGTTCGTGTGGTTACGAACATGATCCGGGCCGACGAGGACGGCGCGGCCGTGTTTGCCAAGCTGCGCAACGTGACCGACCGCTTTCTCGACGTGCACCTTCTGCATGCCGGCAGTCTCAGCTACGACGATCATCTGCGGCGAGCGGTGCAGAAGCAGCGTGCCGTGGTGGAGGAGTACCCGGCGAGCCGCGTGAGTGCGGACTTCGGTCGCCTTGCAGAGGTCGTGGACGGCTGGCCGATCCCCGCGGCGGCGCGTGGGCATCTGGAATTCTTCGTCGAACGGCTGGTAGCGGACACCCGGGTACTTTGATGGGCGAGCAGGGGATCGCAGCGTATGCGGCGTGCGGCGCCAGCGAAGAACAGCTGGTAGAGCGCTACGCGCAGCTGGTCAAGCGCATCGCGCATCATCTGATGGGCCGGCTGCCGGACAGCGTGCAGGTCGAGGATCTGATCCAGGCCGGCATGCTGGGGCTGCTCGAGGCTGCCTCCAAGTACGACGGCAGCCGCGGTGCCAGCTTTGAAACCTATGCGGGCATCCGCATCCGCGGAGCCATGCTCGACGAGGTGCGGCGCGGCGACTGGGCGCCGCGATCGGTCCATCGCAACGCCCGGCGCGTGGCTGAGGCGGTACGCGCGGTGGAGTCGCGTACGGGTCGCGAAGCCCACGACCGCGATATTGCAGGCGCAATGGGCATCACGCTGGAAGAGTACAACCGCATGCTCAGCGATGCCGCCGGGTGCCGGTTGTTCAGCTACGAAGCGCTGACCGAGACGGACGACCAGGCGGAACCCATCAGCGACGACGGCGTTGCCTCGGGTTTCGAACGCCAGGCGTTCCGCGGACATCTCGCCGAAGCCATCGCCGGGCTCCCCGAGCGCGAGCAGCTGGTGCTGGCCCTGTACTACGACGAGGAGCTGAACCTCAAGGAGATCGGCGCCGTGCTGGGGGTGAGCGAATCCCGGGTAAGCCAGATCATGAGTCAGACCATGCTGCGCCTGCGGGCGCGCCTTGGCGCCTGGCTGGAGGCAGCCTCCTGATGGACGTCCTCGCGATCATCGGTGCGCTGCTGGCCTTTGCCGCCATCTTCGGCGGCAACTTCCTCGAGGGTGGTGAGGTGGCGGCGCTGCTCGACGGCGCCGCGGCGGTGATCGTGATCGGCGGCACGCTGGGCGCCGTGGTTCTGCAGACGCCATACAACCGGCTGCGCCGTTCGGTGGTGCTGCTGCGCTGGATTCTCTGGCCGCCCCGGCCCGAGCTGGAACGCGCCATCAATCGTGTGTGCGAGTGGAGCCGCCGTTCGCGCAAGGAAGGCCTGCTGGGGCTCGAGAACATCCTCGAGAGTGAGAAGGATCCGTTCGTGCGCAAGGGGCTGGCACTGCTGATCGATGGCGACGAGCCGCACAACATCCGCCGCACGCTGGAAACGGAGCTGGAAGCCCGCGTCGAAAAGGACTTCGCCGCGGCCCACGTGTTCCGGGCAATGGGCGGCTATGCGCCGACCATCGGCATCATCGGCGCGGTTCTCGGCCTGATCCAGGTGATGGGCAATCTTGCCGATCCGAGCCAGCTTGGTCAGGGCATCGCCACCGCGTTCGTCGCAACGATCTATGGCGTCGGCCTGGCCAACCTGCTGTTTCTGCCCGTTGCAGATCGCCTGCGCACCCTGGCCATGCGCGAATCTGACGCACGTCTGCTGGTGCTGGAAGGTCTGCTCGCCATCGCTGAGGGTGAGCACCCGAAGACCATCGAAGTACGTCTGCGCGGGTTCCTGGAGCGGGTCTGATGCTGCGCCGCCAGCTCCTGGAGGACACCGACAACCACGAGCGCTGGCTGGTCTCCTACGCCGACTTCGTGACGCTGCTGTTCGCGTTCTTCGTCGTGATGTACGCGATCTCGTCGGTCAATGAAGGCAAATATCGAATCCTTTCGGAAACCCTGACGGCAGCGTTCGACGGAGAGCCGCGCACGCTGGAGCCCATCCAGACCGGCGATCCGCTGCTGGCGGCTTCACCTCTGGTCGTGGATATTCCCGACAGCAGCGGCTATCAGGATCCGGAGCCCGGGGACACGCACATCGCGCCTTCGGTGGAGGCGGTTAGCGAACGCCTTGCCGGCTTCGTGCAGGACGACATGCTGGCAGTTCGGGCCAACAACGACTGGCTCGAGATCAGCCTGGATTCGAGCCTGCTGTTCGCCGCCGGCAGTGCAGAGCTGAGCCCGGCGGCGGCCGCCGTCATCGAGCAGACGGCCGAATTTCTGGCGGAGTTCGACAACCCCGTCACCATAGAGGGCTACACGGACAACGTGCCGTCGCGGTCAGCGGCGTACCCGTCGAACTGGGAACTGTCGGCGGCGCGGGCGGCGCGGGTGGCACGGGCATTGGAAGGGTACGGCATCGACCGCGAGCGGCTGTCCGCCGTTGGCTACGGCGAGAACCACACCCTTGCCACCAACGCCACGCCGGAAGGGCGCGCACGCAACCGTCGCGTCGTGGTGGTGGTAGCGCGGCAGGGCAACAAGCCCCGCAACCTCAACGCGGGCAGCGCCGACAGCGCCTTCGCCTACGTCCGCAAGGCCGAACCCGGCCAGCTTGACGAATCGGTCCACCAGGTTCGCACTGAGCAGGGTGGCATCCTGTTCACCAACGAAACCCCGCCCTGATCGTCACCGATCGACGTCACGCCGGCGCTCCCGGAGGCCTGGCGCGCCGGATTTCTGGCGCATCTGCAGATCCGTTCTACCCTTAGATTGAAGGGTAAACGGAGCCGCGCGATGGCGATCGACAGGTTACCCGGTAGCAACCGAACCATGCCCGTACGGGAGCAGTCGGAAAGGCGTCGGCGGCAGCCGCCGCAACCGCCGCCGCGCCGCAAGGCGCGCGACGATCGAAGCGACGATCGCAGCACAGGAGGCAGGATCGATGAACTGGCTTGATGGCGCGTATGGCACAGAGATGGCCGTGCTGGCACTGATTGCCTTGCTCGCCGCGTCGCTCGCGGTCTCCGCCATCGCCTGGTGGCGGATGCGCCGCTCGGCGGCGGAGCTTGTCAGGCTGCAGCAGGATCTCGCAGTGTTCGCGGAGGCGTCGACCCGGGTCGCAGACACGCTCGATCAGGTGCTGCGCGATTCCGGCAAGCTCAGCGAAGCGCGCGCAACCGGGGCATCACGCCGCTACCTGCTGGCACAGGCCAGGGAAGCCCTGGAGCAGGGCGAGGCGCTGAACCTGGTAGCCGCGCGGCTGCGGTTGAGTCGTGACGAAGTGCAGCTGCTGCGCCTGGCGAGCAGCGCGGCGGCGGCCGCCTAGGAGCCCTGCAGGCCGTTCCGGAGCGCGGCATCCGTCCGCGGGCCTCGCGGCGCGGTCTCGTGCGCGCCGATCAGCAATTCCCGTTGTGAGCAGCGGCCGCTTCGCGAATGCGTGTCACCATGGCCCGCAGGCCGTTGCCCCGGGTGGGGCTGAGGTGCTGCAGCAGAGCCAGGTCCTCGAACAGTCCTTCGATATCGAACGCGAGCACTTCGGCAGGCGTGTGTCCGTCATAGGCCGCGAGCACGATCGCGATCAGGCCGCGCACGATATGGGCATCGCTGTCGAGCTCGAGATGCAGCCGGCCATGGTCGTCTATCTGCGATATCAGCCACACCTGGCTCTGGCAGCCGCGGATCAGATGTTCTTCGGTGCGCTCCGTGTCCGCCATCACGGGCAGGGCGCGGCCGAGCTCGATGACGAACCGGTACTTGTCCTCCCAGTCGTCGAAGAACGCGAACGCGTCGCGGATCTCTGCCAGGTCCGGCATGCTCATGAATGCGTCAGAACAGCCCGAGTTCGAGCTGTGCCTCTTCGCTCATCATGTCCCTCGACCAGGGCGGATCGAACACCAGTTCCACGTCCACGCTGGTAACCCAGGGCACCTGGCCGACGCGGGTCTTGACGTCCTGGACCAGCACCGGGCCCATACCGCAGCCCGGCGCGGTCAGCGTCATGCGGATCTTCACGCGGCCCTCGGCATCGATGTCGCAGCCGTAAACCAGGCCCAGGTCGACGATGCTCACGGGAATCTCCGGGTCGAACACGCTCGCCAGCGCGGTGTGGACCTGGTCCGGATCCACCCGTCCATCCGCTGGCGGCGCGAACTCGAGTCGCGTCGGCTCGAAGCCGAGCGCGTCTGCGTCGGCGCCATCCACCCGCGCCATGTTGCCGTTGACGATGACCGTATAGGTGCCGCCCAGGGTCTGGGTGAGGGTGACGAAGCTGCCCCCGGGTATGGTGACCGGATCGCCCGTTGGTACCAGACGGGCAGGGCAGTCCCGGCTCACGCTGACGATGCGGCGTTCCACGTTAGCCGGTCAGTGCGCGACTTGACTGACGGAGAAGCTTTCGCCGCAACCGCAATGGCTCTCGGCATTGGGATTCTTGAACTTCAGGCTCGAGTTCAATCCTTCCGTGACGTAGTCCACCTCGGTGCCACGAACCAGCGCCAGGTCAGCCGCGCTGACGAACAGCGAGAGGTCGGCGTCGACGACGAACTCGCGATCGTCGCCGGAAGGCGCCTCGAGATGGTCGAGGGTGTACATGTAGCCATTGCAGCCGCTTTCCTTGACGCCGAGGCGTAGAAACGGCATGCCGGAGCGTGCGATCTGTGCCTTGAGATGGGCCCGTGCACGCTCGCTCACCCGGATGGTGTTTGGATCGAACTCGCTCACGCTCATGGTCTTTCGGTACCTCTCGATCACAGAAACGACAGGGCTTTGTCCAGGCCTGCGAGCAGGCGGTCCCGGTCGTTCTCGTCATTGTAGAGACTGTAGGCGATGCGTACGGTGCCAGGCACGCCGAGGCGCTCCATCACCGGCATGGCGCAATGATGGCCGGTGCGCACGGCAATTCCCTGCTGGTCCAGCAACGTCCCGATGTCGTTGGGATGGCTGCCTTCGACCACCAGGGAGATGATGGACAGCCGGCGTGCCGGCCTGCCGACGAGACGGACGCCCGGAAGCTGTTCCAGCGCGTGCAACGTGCTGGTCACCAGTGCGTCCTCGGCGTCCTGCAGCGCCTGCCGGGGCAGCGCCTCGAGATAGCGGATCGCGGCGCCCAACCCGATGGCCCCGGCGATGTTCGGCGTCCCGGCTTCGAACTTGTACGGCAGGCTGTTGTAGGTGCTGCGTTCGATGCTCACGTGCTCGATCATTTCGCCGCCACCCTGCCACGGCGGCAGCGCGTCGAGCAGCGCCTCACGGCCGTAGAGCGCGCCGATGCCGGTGGGGCCGAACAGCTTGTGCCCGGAGAAGGCGTAGAAGTCGCAACCGAGCGTCTGCACGTCTACCGGCAGGTGCGCCACGGCCTGAGCGCCGTCCACGAGCACCAGGGCATCTGCGGCATGTGCCAGATCGATGATCTCGCGCAGCGGATTGATGGTGCCGAGCGCGTTCGACACGTGGCCCACGGCGACCAGACGGGTACGCGCGCTCAGCGCGGCGCGGAAGCTGTCGAGATCGAGGTCGCCTTCATCCGTGATGTCGAAAGCGCGCAGCCTGGCGCCGCTGCGGGCGGCCAGCATCTGCCAGGGTACGATGTTGGCATGATGCTCGAGGCGTGAGATGAGAATCTCGTCGCCTTCGCGAAGCCGCCCCGTGAACACGCCTGCGACCAGGTTTATCGCCTCCGTGGTACCGCGGGTGAAGATCACCTCTGCGCTGCTGGCCGCGTTGACGAAGCGCTGCACTGTGCTGCGGGCGCCTTCGAAGCTCTGGGTGGCGATGTCCGCCAGCGCGTGTGCCGCCCGGTGCACGTTTGTGTTGTGCAGACGGTAGTACTCGTCGATGGCCTCGATCACCGCGCGCGGCTTCTGTGTGGTTGCGGCATTGTCCAGGTAAACCAGCGGTTGGCCGCGCACGGTGGTTTCGAGGATGGGGAAGTCGCCGCGAACCGCTGCGACGCTCGCCGCCGCGCCGGCGCCTGGATCTGCCGCCAGGTTCGTCATTGCGGGAGCGCTCCCATGAATCGCTGCAGGCTCTCCTGCGCCAGCGGCCCCTGCAGGCACTCGGCCAGGAAACCTCGACACAGCAGGGTGCGCGCGGCGGCGAGATCTATGCCCCGTGAAGCCAGATAAAACAGGCTGTCTTGGGCGAGCTGGCCCACCGTGGCGCCATGCGCACAGCGCACGTCGTCCGTGTAGATCTCGAGTTCCGGCTTCGTGTTCATCTCGGCGGCGCTGTCGAGGGCCAGATTGCGGTTGCTGAGCTCGGCGTTGGTCCGGGGTGCGTGCGGGTGGATGTGGATGCGGCCATTGAAGATGCTGCGGCCGCGGCCGGCGCCAATGCCGTGGAAGGTCTGCCGGCTGGTGCCGTCGCTGCCCAGATGCTCCACCGTTAGCTGCTGATCGAGATGGGTACCGGCCTCGATCAGATAGGCACCGCGCAGTTCGGCCTCGGCGCCACGCCCCGACAGACGCACCTGTATCTCCGAGCGGCGCTGGACGCCGCCGCACTGAGCCAGCTCCAGGCAGTAGCGGCTGCTATCGGCCAGCGTGACGTCGAGCAGCGCCCAGTGCTGTGCAGAGCCGTCGAGCGCGCTGCGATGGTGTGCGAGCTGCGCCCCCCGCGCCAGCGCCACCTGAGTGATCTGTGCCAGGGACGCCGCGCCGTCGCAGCGTTCGTGCAGCTCGGCGCTGACGTTCGCGGCCAGCCGCACGAACAGCGGGGTGATGCCGGCGTCGGGATAGCGCACCAGCAGGGGTGATGGCAGCGACGCATCGATGTCCAGCAGCCAGCCGCCGCTCGCGCGCAGCAGGCTCAGATCCGCCAGCACGTGCCGCTGGTTGTCGGTGGCGTTCAGATGCGCGCTGAGCTCGCGGGCCGTGGCGTCGTCGAGCTCGTCGAGAGCGCGCAGGCGCACCCCCGGCTGATCGAGCCCTTCTATTCGCGGCTCGGCGAGTGTGGGCAGCGCGGCCAGAGCGCTCACGAAGCGCGGCAGCTGCGAGTACTTCCACGCCTCGCGGGTGAGCGGGCTCGTTACTGCCGCCTGGGCGCGGCCGCGCAGGTACGTCCCGTCGCGCCACGGCCTGCTGAGGTCGGGCCAGTCGTGGATGAGCTCGGCGACGGTGTTGCCGGTCATGCGCCCAGCCATGCGTAACCTTTCTCTTCGAGCGTGAGCGCCAGCTCCTTACCGCCGCTCCGGACGATGCGTCCGCGCGCCAGCACGTGCACGACGTCCGGCACGATGTGGTCGAGCAGCCGCTGGTAGTGCGTGATCAGCAGCACGCCGTTGTCCGGATTGCGGTAGCCGTTGACGCCCTGGGCGACGACCTGCAGCGCGTCGATGTCGAGGCCCGAGTCGGTTTCGTCCAGCACCGCCAGGCGCGGCTTGAGCAGCAGCAGCTGCAGGATCTCGTTGCGTTTCTTCTCGCCGCCTGAGAAGCCTTCGTTGACCCCGCGTTTGAGGAACTCCGGGTTCAGCTGCAGCGATTGGGCAAGCGCGCGCACCTCCTTCATGAATGCAACGGCATTCGGCTGAGCTTCACCGCGCGCGGCGCAGAGACTGTCGAAGGACGCCTTGAGGAACTCCATGTTGCTGACGCCGGGAATCTCCACCGGGTACTGAAAGGCGAGAAACAGGCCCAGGTGTGCGCGCTCGTGCGCTTCGAGCCGGGTCAGATCCTGGCCGAGAAAGCGGATCGAACCGCCGGTGACCTCGTAGCCCGGCCGCCCGGCAAGCACGTTCGCGAGCGTGCTCTTCCCGGAACCGTTGGGACCCATGATGGCGTGCACTTCGCCGGCGCCGATGCCGAGGTCGAGCCCGCGCAGAATTTCGGTGCCGTTGACGCTGACATGCAGGTCGTCGATTTGCAGCAGGTTCATCCTACGGCGCCCTCGAGACTCACTTCCAGCAGCTTTCCGGCTTCCACGGCAAACTCCATCGGCAGCTCGCGGAACACTTCCTTGCAGAAACCGTTGACGATCATGCTCACGGCTTTCTCCGCGTCGATACCGCGCTGCTGGCACAGAAACAGCTGCTCGTCGCTGACTTTGGATGTGGTGGCCTCGTGTTCCACCACCGCGTCTGCATTGCGGCTCTCGATGTACGGGAAGGTGTGGGCGCCGCAGCTGCCGCCGAGCAGCAGCGAGTCGCATTGGGTGTAGTTGCGTGCTCCGGCCGCACCAGGGCCCATGCGTACCAGGCCGCGGTAGCTGTTCTGGCTGTGCCCGGCGCTGATGCCCTTGGAAATGATCGTGCTGCGCGTGTTGCGCCCCATGTGAATCATCTTGGTGCCGGTATCCGCCTGCTGATAGTTGTTGGTGAGCGCGACGGAGTAGAACTCGCCGACGCTGCCGTTGCCGCGCAGCACCACGCTCGGGTACTTCCAGGTGATGGCCGACCCGGTCTCCACCTGCGTCCACGAGATCTTCGACCGGTCGCCGAGGCAGGCGCCGCGCTTGGTCACGAAGTTGTAGATGCCGCCCTTGCCGTCCTTGTCGCCCGGGTACCAGTTCTGCACGGTGGAGTACTTGATCTCCGCGTCTTCCATGGCGACCAGCTCGACTACCGCCGCGTGCAGCTGATTCTCGTCGCGCATGGGTGCGGTGCAGCCTTCCAGGTAGCTCACGTAGGCGCCTTTCTCGGCGACGATGAGAGTGCGTTCGAACTGACCCGTGTTGCGGGCGTTGATCCGGAAGTAGGTAGACAGCTCCATGGGGCAGCGCACGCCTTCGGGAACGAAGACGAACGAGCCGTCGCTGAACACGCCCGAGTTCAGCGCGGCGTAGTAATTGTCCGAGCGCGGCACGACGCTGCCGAGATACTTGCGCACGAGATCAGGATGATCGCGCACGGCTTCGGCTATGGAGCAGAAGATCACGCCGGCTTCGGCAAGCTTGGACTTGAACGTGGTGGCGATGGAAACGCTGTCGAACACCGCGTCGACGGCAACCTGGGGACGGGCGCGGCCGCCGCTCGCGGCGTCTTCGTCGGCAGCGTCCGTGCCCGCGCCGGCGTCATGTTGCGGGCGTTGGACGCCGGCCAGGATCTCCTGCTCGTGCAGGGGGATTCCGAGCTTCTCATAGGTACGCAGCAGTTCCGGGTCCACCTCGGCGAGCGAACGCGGGCCGTCCTCAGTGGAACGCGGCGCCGAGTAGTAGGAAATCGCCTGAAAATCCACCGGCGGGAAATGCACGTGAGCCCACTGCGGTGGCGTCATGGCGCGCCAGCCGGCGAACGCCTCGAGGCGCCAGGCCGTGAGCCAGTCCGGTTCCTGCTTCTTCGCCGAGATGAAGCGCACGACGCTCTCGTCCAGCCCGGGCGGCAGCGTGTCCGACTCGATGTCGGTGACGAAACCGGCGCTGTACTCGCGCTTGACCAGCGCTTCCATGGAGCTGTCGCTCACGGGCTCGACTCGTTTCGGGAGGTGCGCGCATTGTAACCCCGGCCTCCGGGTGCATACCAGAGTAAATTGGTAGGTTATTATCAGGCCCGGGTCGGGAAGCCCCTGTCGGGGCGGTCTGCGACCTGCCTGCCGCCGCCAGTCCCGGGGGCGTGCCTGGCTGACGCGGCCGTGGCGAACCGATACCATGCGCGGCTTGCACCTGACTGGCGGGATGGGGATTCATGCCGAAACTGGAACGGCTACCTGAAGATCACATGTATCAGGCCTACGGCATCTATCTGCTGGAGCCGAAACATCGTCTGATCAGGCGCCTGCGCAAGGCCTACCAGCCCTCCGTGCACGGCCACAAGACCTGGAGCGCCAGCTTCCTGCTCATGGACTATCTGCAGCACGAGCCGCTGCAGAAGAAGGCGCGCGTGCTGGAGATCGGCTGCGGCTGGGGCCCAGGTGCCGTGTACTGCGCCAAGCGCTTCAAGGCCCGGGTAACGGCGCTCGACGTGGATGCCGAGGTGTTCCCGTTCCTCGAGGTACTGGCGACGCTCAACGACGTCCAGGTGGAACCGCTGCGCTCGCGCTTCGAGAAGCTCGACGAAGAACGCCTGGCCGAATTCGACGTGATCGTGGGGTCTGACGTGTGCTTCTGGGACAGCATGGTCAAGCCCCTGAACCGGCTGGTCAACCGCGCCATCAAGGCCGGCGTGAAGCGGATCGTTCTGACCGATCCGGGCCGACCGACGTTCTACGAGCTGTGCGATCTGTGCTCGAAACGGCACGAAGTGAATCTGCAGGAGTGGTACTCGGCGGAGCCCGACTACTTTGCCGGCGAGGTTGTGGACATCCGCGCCAGGCGACGCAAATGAGCCGCGCGGCGGGCGTCAACCCCCGCCGCTGAGGAAGGTGAGCAACTGGTCGGCCATGCTCGAGCAGGCCGACGACTTCACCGGGGCGATGAACGGCAGCGGCACGATGACCGCCGGCATGTAGCTGGTGCCTACCGCATCCGAGCTGACCCGGCCGGCCGTCGTGGCGGTTTGCACGTCCCAGATCTGCGCCTCGTACGACGAATCGTTTTCCCAGGACAGAAATCCGAAACAGCCGGCACCGGCGGTGGTGATGCTGCAGGTCAGCGAGCCGCCGGACTCGGTGCGCTTGGTGGAGCCGTCGATCCAGATCAGGTAGCGCAGCCCCAGGCTCTCGAAGCGTTCGGCCAATGCCGGCAGCGTCATCAGCTCCGGCAGGTCCGAGGCGTTGACCGGCGCCGTACGGGGCTCGAACCAGGGGAACAGGGCATCGCGGAAATCCTGCTCCTCGATGACCCGCACCTGCTTGCCGCCGCGCATGTTACGACCCACGCAATCGACGAAGTCGAGTTCGGTTTCGGCCGTGGACGGGCGCGAGCGACGGCCCAGCACCACCACGGAGTCCCCGCTCGCCATGCTGGTGTTCGCCTGCCTGACCTGCTGCACGGTGGCCGTGACGCAACCCTGCAGCAGCACCATGGTGAGCGAGCCGATGAGCAGACGTCGCATCATTCAGACCCTCCTGCCAGCTCAGCGGCGAGCCAGCGCTGCACGTCGGGAACAGAACGGAACTGCACGGTGAAGAATGCCATGGCGTCCCTGCATGCGGCCAGGGCCGCGGCCTGCAGGGCCGGTTCCCGGGACGACATGCCGTAGTGGCGCTGATTGGCCTTGCCGTATGCGGCCAGCGGCCAGTCCGCCACCAGCGTGCCGTCACGCCCGAACAGCTGAAAGCGATAGCGGATCCAAACCTCGTAATAGTCGCTGCGGGTCTGGTCGGGCGTGGAAAACTGCACCTCCTCGATGGCCGGTTCCAGCACCCCGGCGAGGCCTGGAGCGCCCGCCGTAGTCGCGATCTCCGACGATTCGAACATGCCCGCAAGCAGGTTGCGGAACATTGGCGTCTGAGCGCTGCCGAGTTCGATGCGCCAGTCGCCGCTGCCTTCGAGCGTCTGCTCGTGGACGTAGCTGGTGAGCTCGGGGGTGAGCAGCAGGCCCATGCGTAGCGGCAGCTTCTCGACCAGCGGAATCGGAAACTCCTGCGGTACCTCGACCGCTGCGCCGCTGCAGCCACCGACCAGCCCCAGGGTCAGAGGTGCCAACAGTCGCGCCAGCAGTGCGCGCCCCGGCAGCCGCCTGCCATGGAACCACGCCCGCCTGAATGCATTCGCTAACACCATGGCAGCCTACTCGAATTCGGACAAACCGACAAAAGTGCCGTCGTTGCGGTACGCCAGCTGCCGCATCAGCGCCGCGAAGCGGAACACGCGATCGGAAGGCCGATCGAGGTAGACGGGAAAACCGACCGCGTTGATGCGCACCAGCCGGCGCCCGGATTCGTCCGCGCGATTGATGCGCTCCACCTCGTTCATCACCGACTCGATGGAGCGTCCGGTGAAGTCGTCGCCGAACACGTAGATGCTGATGCGCTTGTCCGGCGCGTAGAACGTGCTGATGGCGGCCTCGATGCCCTCCACCGGGCTCGAATTCGAAAACGGGTTCCAGGTCTGCAGGCGCTGCAGAATGGCCTGGCGGCGGCTGGGCGAATCCGGAATCCACTCGCCCCGGTACTGCGAGAACATGTACTCGCCCATGTCGTTCATGACCTGGATGCCTTTGACCTCGGGATAGATGGAGAGCGTCTCCTCCACCTTGCGCAGTACCTGGCCCCAGGCGGCATTGAACATGCTGCCGGAGGTGTCGATGACGAAGATGATGTATTCGCTGTCGACCGCTATCCCACCCACGAGATCGGTCTTGCGCCGGAAGTCGGCACCCAGCAGACGCTGCATCTCGTCGGTAAGGGTCTGCTTGGCGGCCGCCAGCTGCTGGGATGCGGTGAGCTTGTCCTGCTGGCTCTTCATCGTGGTGGCGTACTGACCCAGGATGCGCGTCAGCTGCTGCTCGAGGGCCGCCAGCTGTTCCAGGTTCCCGTCCAGCTGGTCCTGGGCTTCGGCAACCTGGCGGCGCAGCTCGTCGATCTGACCGCGGATCTCGAACAATGCCTTCTCACGCTCCGCGATCTGGCCCTGCAGGTTGATCTGAGATTTCTCCAGCAGCACCGGTTCGACCGTTTTGGTGATCATCAGCAACAGGATGATGGCGCCGAACCCGCAGCAGATCACGTCCAGAAACGAGACGCTGAACTCCTCGACGCCGCGTCGCTGCCGGGACCTTCTCATGGCCAGTCACGCGACGGTGACAGGAACGAGCCCCCCGATGTGCGCGCCAGGTTCCAGTAGGCGGCTGACGCCATGGGGTCGCCTTCCATCGGAAACATGATCACGTTGATGGGCACCTGCTGGGGCAGCTGGGCGACCGCTTCGCGGAACAGGTCCAGGCGCTGGCGGCCACTTACCGTGGCGCTGCGCGGTTCCCGGGCGCCCTGGGTCGGAAGCGAATCGATGATCAGGTAGACGTTGTCGGGCGGCGGCTGCAGCTCGCTGATGGCGGTCACCAGGTTGGTCAGGCTCGTGCCGCCCTCGGGAATGGTCTGCTTGAGCCCGTCGATGGCGGCTTCCAGCTCGCGCCCTTCGCCCAGGGGGATCCAGCTGCCGTGACGGTCGCTCAGCAGCGAGCGCGTTTCGGCGTTGAATCCGTAGAGCTGAAAACTGGCGTCCAGGGGCAGCTGGGCCGCGATCCACTCCACCGTGCGCACGGCCCGCTGCCACTTCGGCGCCATGCGTTTGCGCTCGTCGCTCATGTTGCGCCGGCGCAGGACGTTGACGATGGTATCGTCGAGCATGCTGGCGGAACGGTCGACGGCGATGAGGATGTTGCTGCCGCCGATCTTCAAACCGGTCAGGTATTGTCGGTCCCCCTCTCCGGTGAACGAGCGGATGCGGCCCCCCTCGTTGGCGGCGTCTATGGCGCGCAGCCGCTCGAGCTCGTCCTCGCGGCTCTCGACGTCGCTCTTCAGTGAGTTCAGGCTCTGCTCCTGCGCCAGCGATTCGGCCTCGAGGGTTTCGAAGTCGCTGCGCCGCGCATCGAGCACCTGACGCGTGCTGGTGAGCTGCCGGTTCGAATCATCGACGCGCTGAGACAGGTCCTGCATCTGTGATTTGAGCTCGAACAGGTCGCGCTCGCCGGTCTGGACCTGATAGTCGAGCAGACGCACCTCGGAGAGGAGATCCCGGTTCACGTGCTTGGTTTCCTTCTCGGTGGCGTGGTTGATGATCAGGAAGATCAGCACCACCGCGCCGAAGCCGCAGGACATCACGTCGAGAAACGACAGTGAGAAAACGTTGAAGCGACGTCTGGCCATACCTCAGATCAGCCGCGGTCCGTCTCAGGGTGTCACGTGAATGATCAGATACTCCTCCTGTCCGCGGCCGATGCGATCGCCCGTGCACAGCACCACGTCCCGATCGAGCGTCTTGCCGTTCAACGTCAGGCCATCGTCGGCCGTGAGCAGGGCCGTGCGGCCCTCGAGGCGCACGGGCAAGGGCAGGCTGCGTGCGCCCAGCGGCCAGGCCCGCGTGCCCAGCAGCGCATGGGTCGGCACTGCGCCCGCGTCGCCCGCGGGCGGCGACTCGACCGTGCCGGCTGACCCGGCGCCCGCCGGCGCGCCGTTGCCTTGCGACGGGCTCGCACCGGGGGGCACCTGCGGTGACGGCGTCCCGCTGCCGCCCGCGGCCGGCAGCCGCGTGACCAGCCGCAATTCCGTCCCCGCCGTGATGCGTTCGAAGGCGGCTGTGCAGCCCCGGTACAGCGAGCCCTGGGGCAGCACGGTGACCTCGCAGCGCTGAGCACTGAGGAACGTACGCAGACCCGGCAGGCGGGCGCAGCGGGCCGGAACGAACACCCTGGAGCCGGGGGCAATCAGGTCATGCAGCGCGTGAAAACGTTGCGCGCCCTTGTCCTCGAGCAGCGTGCGGCCGAACTCCACGCGTCGGGCCTGCTCGCCCTGCACGATCTCGATCGACAGCTCGCTGGGCAGGCCGGCCGCGCCGCCGTCGGGATCGTCGATCCAGTCATAGACCTGATCGTACAGCTGCTGCTCGGTCGCGGCCGCGTGCAGGGGATCGAAGCGGGTCTCGGAAATGAACCGGTCGGCGATGACGTTGATCCAGGCGTCCAGCAGCTTGGCCAGGCCGCAGTCGGCGATCTCCTGGCTGCTGGCACGAGCGATTTCCTCCGACAGGTTGAGGCGGGTCACCACGGCACGCTGCAGCAGCACGTCGAGAAAGCAGGCATCGGCTGCGGCGCCGGCACGTTCGGTTGCGCTGCCGACAACCGCGCTCACCGCGGCTGCCGCGGTATCGACGAAACCGCAGACCTCGACGCCGAGCTCTTCGAGGATGCCCAGCAGCACGCCGAGCTGCTCGGGCGAGACCACTCCGGGCACCGCGATCAGCACAGGCTCGTCGATCAGCGGTGTCAACTCGCGCAGATGCAGGTAGACGAGATCAGCATGGTTGTGCGCCTGCGCCACCGTGAACGGCAGCGGATCGGCATTGAGACGGCTCAGGTACTGCTGATTGGTCTGACGCGGATGGGTGCGCGACAGGTGCCGGGCCCGCTCCCCGAACACCAGGTCGGGCTCCAGCAGCACCGCGAGCGCCGGTGCCCGGTAGACGACGTCGGCATTGCGGTGCAGCGTCAGCGCGGCATCGTTGAGTTCCAGAACGGTCGTCATGCGCTGCGCACCTGCAGATGTCGGAGCAGGCGCTGGTCGCAGTAAGTCTGGGTATCGAGCACGAGACGTTCCTGGATCAGCTGCAGCTGGTGCATCATGAACATGATGACGATGCTGATCACCAGCGCGGTGAAGGTGGAGTTGAACGCAACGCCCAGGCTCGTGGTGACACCGGCAATGTCGCCCTCGACGGCGCGGTAGGCCTGGCCGAGCGCCTCGCCGATCCCGCGCACCGTGCCGATGAAACCGATGGACGGTATGGCCCAGGCAATGTATCGGACCATGGACAGCTCGCTGTCCAGACGATCAGACTCCGATTCGCACACGCTCTTCACGGCCTCGGAAACGTCCTGCACGTTGCGTGTCGATGCAAACCGCTGCAGCGCGGCAAACAGCGCCCGCGGCAGCAGCGAGTTCTGTTCCTGTTCCGGCAGCGCCTGAATGGCCCGGGTGTAGTCCCGGGTATCTTCGGGGAGCACGCTCATGCCCTCGCTGACCTGGATGATGTCCTGCTGCAGGAGGCTGCGTTCCCGCAGCGCCTCACGACCTTTGTAGCCCATGATCGCCATGGCCCAGAACATCAGCACGAAGCAGGACTCCTGCTCGTAGTCGCGCAGCACCACGTACAGAGACCGATCCTGAATGTAGGCTTCCCCGGCCGCCGCGAGCTCGGCCTGGCGCTCCAGAATGGCGTCGGCGTTCGGTCGGATCAGCGTGATGTACACGAGGTGCACCAGCACGACGGAGATGACCAGCGCGGAGACCTGGTAGATCAGTTCGAACGGCAGCTGTCGCTTCATCGGCGCCCTTCAGATGTCGACGGGAAATGAGACCGCGAAGTCCTCGGATATCTCCTCCGAGGGCAGGAATACATCCGGTGACTCATCGGCAGCCGCGTCACCGGAGGCCGCTGCAGTTTCTGCTTGCTCGCCGGCGCCCGCCGTCGCGCCCGGTGCTTCGGACGCAACGGTCGCGTCTGCATTCGCCGCTGCCGCCGTGGGGCGGCCGTCCGGGTCGGCCGTGTCTGGTGCCACCGCCGCCTGCGCCGTGGCTGCCGGCGGGGTCGCGAGGCCCGACAGAGCCAGCCAGGCCAGAATCGCGAGCCATCGTCGGCGCACGGTGCGCGCATGAGTCACGGTAAATCTCGGCATGATGTGTGTCGTGACGTCAGTCAGCCTCGGCAAATCGGGCGATACGGAAACCTACATCCTGGCGGCCATCGCTGCCATAGTCGCGAAAGGCCAGGCGCAGCTCGGTGATGGTGCCGTGCATCCAGCTGGAGCCGCGGATCACATGGTACTCGCCCTGGGCCGGGCCCAGGGGATCGGTTACAGCATCGGTACTCGGAATCTCGTAGAAGTCGTTGACCCATTCGGCCACGTTGCCCGACAGGTCGTACAGCCCCTTGCTGGTGGGTGGATAGGTGGCGACCGGGGCGGCGACGATGTAGTTGTCGTTGTAGCCGAAGATGATGCGCCCTACCAGGTTCACGGCCGAACGGTCGGCGTAGTTGCCATGACGGTCCGGCGGCGGCAGGTTGCCGCCCCAGGGGAAGCGCAGCGGCTCGCCGTCCGAGCTGACGTCCACCTGTCGGGCGCTCCATGCCCACTCGGCCTCGGTCGGCAGACGGTAGCCGGTGGCCCTGGGATTGATGCCGGTGACCTTGCCGAACTCGGTGTCATAGAAGCGCGGCAGGCCATCCTGGTCGGACAGCCAGTTGCAGTACAGCGCGGCGTCGGTCCAACTCAGGTTCACCACCGGCTGGTCGTCGTCGTTGAGGCTGTAATCCTGAAACTTGCCGGAATCGTGGCCGCTGGCGAAGGCGCGGAACTCGGCGTTGGTCACCTCGCGGGTCCCCAGGTAGAACAGGCGCCGCAGGGTGACCTCGTGCAGGGTTTCGTTGGCGCGACGGCCCGGCTGGCGGCGCGACGCGCCCATGGTGAACGGCCCTGGCTGCAGCAGCACCAGCTCCTGCCCCTGACTGGTGGTGACGAGGGGTTTCAGTGCCGCCAGACGCGCTTCTTCGAGTGTCAGCAGCCGCACCTTGAGCTCCTGAGTGAGGCCGTCGCGAGGTGTGATCTGGGTGCTGTACCCCGCATATCCAGCCTTGCGAATCTCGACCCGATGCGTCCCCACCGGCAGCGTCAGGCTCTGATTGGCGGCACCACGCGGAGCGCCATCGACCAGCAGTTCTGCATCCTCGGGCTGGCTGCGCACGACCAGGGTGCCCGTGAGCCGTTCGAGGGCGATGCGCAGGGTCTGCTCGGCGCCGGCGGAAAGCGAGACGGAGCGCTCGCCGGGCTCGTAGCCGTCAGCGAACGCCTGAACCCGGTAGCTCACGCCGGAGCGCACCGCGAGCTCCACCGGCGACTGTCCCTGAAACCGGCCGTTGAGCGTGATCCCGGCACCAGCGGGCTGCGTCTCGATGACCAGCACGCTGTCCGCACGCTCGAGGGTGACCTCCGGCAGCGTGCGCTGCTCTTCGGCCGCCACCAGCAGGCGCTGGCGGTAGCTCTTGTGCCCGGCTGCTTTCAGGCGCAGCTCGTGCTCGCCGCTCGGTATCTGCACGACCGCGGGTGTCCGGGCCCCGGTAGGGGCGTCATCGATGAATATCTCGGCGCCGGTTGGTACGCTGCTGACGCTCACGTCGGCCCAGTCGGGACGCAGCGTCGCGGCAACCGTCTGCGCCTGCTGGCGGCCGGTGATCTCAGCCGTCAGCGTCAGCGGCTGATAGCGGTCGAGAGTGAAACCGACCTCTTTGCTGCCGGCTTCCACGTCCAGCGGCTGTGTCGGGGTGGTGCCGAGCACCTTGCCGTTGATGGTGACCGTTGCGCCGGGCGGAGTGCTCTCGAACGTCACCCGTCCCGGCAACGGTGTCAGTGTGAACTGGTGCGTCTGGTTGCGCCCCGGGCCGACTTCGAATTCGGTCTGCAGCGGATAGTAGCCGGGGGCTTGCGCGTGCAGCGGGTAGCGGCCTTCGCGCAGCAGCCAGACGTCGCCGAGGGCGAAGCTCAGCCCGCCCACGTCTGCCTGGGCGTTGCCCGGGTCCAGCTCGATGCGCACGGACTTCGCGGTGAACATGAACCACAGCGTCAGACCGACCCCGATCAGGGCCAGCGCCAGGATCATCTGCAGCGGGCTGAGGCGTCTGGGCCCGGGTGACTCCTGCCGCCGAGGCGTGTAGCTGACCGGGCGGATCGTGTCGCGATCATCGGCCATGGTTACAGCGGCTCGGTGCAGCGGATATCGATGGGCGCCATGTTCGGCCGTACCAGAATCTGCTCGCGCACGTCGCGACAGCCGTCCTGGCTGCCGATCAGCGTATAGGCGCCGGGTCGCAGCTGCAGACGCTTCTCGGTGAAGCTGCCGAGCGGACCTACGGAAGACAGCGTTACCTCGGTGCGGGCATCGGAGCGCAGCACCACGGCGACCGGCTGCGCGTAGGCCTGCAGCACGCCCTCGACGTCTGTAATCAGTTGCGCCAGGCGCGGGCCGCGGGGCGTCAGAGCGCTCGCCTGAGCCAGCAGCTGGCCAGCTTCGTCGTAGAGCTGCTGCGAGGACAGGCGCTCGGGATTCTTGAGAATGTTGCCGAGCGACGCGCTCAGACGTTGCTGCTCGCGCGCCGCCGCGCGCCCGGCGACGGCGAATTGAATGTTGCCGTCCACCGCCAGCACGTCCTCATAAGCGCTCAACGCATCGTCCCAGCGTTCCTCCGCTGCGGCGCTGGCGGCTCGAGCCTGAAGCGCGGCGATGCGCGCCACCACGGCGTCCTTTTCCAGCTGCTGCAGCGCGCCGCGCGCGACGCTGTTGTCTGCGTCCAGCTCCAGCACCGCGCGAAACGCACTGCGTGCCGGATCGAATCGGTGTGCATCGAGCGCGGTGAACCCTTCGGAGAGCAGCGCCTGAATGCGGCCCTGCCGTACGCCCTGGCGGGCGCGCTCGCGGCCCTCGGCGAGACCGGACGTGAGCGGATCCATCTGACTGATCTCTTCGTACACGGCAAGCGCGTGCTGCCAGTCCTCGACGAGCTCGAGATTGCGTGCCTCGCGCAGGCGCTCGTTGATCTGGGGCAGCAACGCGGCGCGCGCCTGGCCGTCCTGCACCCGTGGGTCCGAGGGCGCGATGGTAGCCGCCAGCGCGAAACGGTCCGCCGCGGTCCGGGCGTCTCGATCGGTCAGCGCCGCGCTGCCGTCGGCGACGGCCTGCTCGAGTATCTGGCGTCCGCGTTCGATCAGTGCCTGCAGCGCCGCAGTCGCGTCGCGATAGCCGGCGAGGGCCGGCTCGAACTGTTCGCGCACGAACGCCTCGTCTCCGGCAGCTGCCAGGCTCTTGGCCCGTTCGTATTCGTCGGCACCCCAGGCGCCCACGGTCATCTGTTGCTCGAGCTGTAGTTGCAGCTCGACGAATCTGGCCAGCTCCGCCTGGGCGTCGGCGCGGGCCTGCTCGCGCAGCACCTGCTGATAGGGCGGCAGGCCGGGATCGGCCTTGCCGGAGCGGACGGCAGCCGCGCTGCCCGGTCCGCCCGCGCCGGGCGCGGCAGCGGCTTCCGGGTGCGTGACCGTGGCGGGGCTGTTTTGCACGCCGCTGCGGGCCAACCAATCGGGAATCACGAAGAACACCAGCGCCAGCAGCGCGCCGATCAGCAGCGCCAACATGGCCAGAGTAAGGCGCGACGAAGCCGGCTTCGCGGATGCACGCGCGAGTGTCTCCCGGGCATGGGTCAACGGGACCTTCTTCGGTCTGATCGGGCTGAACTCGTCGCTCATGAGGACGGGTCGGGCTCGCGCTCGGGAACCGGCAGGCCCAGGTCGCTGAAGTACGTTTCGCGCAGCACCTGACGCAGCTGCTGGTACTGCTCGTCCACGCTGCCCTGCAGGCGGACGACCTGGTTTTCCAGCTCGATGGTGTGCGGCATGAGCTCCGCCTCGGCTGCGCTGCCCACTTCCTGCAGCATCTCGGCGTGAATGGATGCCTCGGCCCGTTTGGCCAGCGCGCTCTTGAGCGTCACCGCGCCGCCGATCACGCTTACCAAGCCCGCGGTGTCTACGGCGGTGTCACTGCTCTCGGCCATGGCAGCGACCCCGCCGACGATGGCAACGGCACCGCCGATGGTCCGCGCGCGCGCCTGCGCCTTGAGCAGCTTGTAGGTGATGGCTTCCTCGTAGGTGGCCTTGCGCCAGCTCTGGTACAGCGGATAGACGCTGCGCTGGTAGTTTTCGTAGTACTCGTCGAGCGTATCGATGAAGAGGTACTCGCGCTCGCGGATACGTCGAACGCGGGTGAGCGTCGGGTCGTCCTCCGCGGGCAGGCGACGGATCTCGGTGGTCCCGTCATCGTCCGTCGCAACGTAGTCGGCGAATGCATCAGGGGCGAAATCGCGTGCAAACTGCATCTCTGCGGTAGTGCGGATCGTCTGCAGATCCGCCTCGCTCAGACTCTTGCGATAGGCCAGCATGTCGTCGGCGAGATTCTTGTACACGGCCTGGAACGGATCGATCTGCTGCGGCACCGACTCATCGTAGGCGTACTTGCTGGCGAGCGATTCGTAGGTCTTGCGGAACCACTGGCGCCCGGTGGCGTCCGTCACCCACAGCTCCAGCTCCAGGCTTTCGCCGTCGGAGTGCAGGATGCGCCCGTCCACTACCAGGTCCACCGCATGGGTGGGCCGCGGAATGACTCTGACTGCGCCCCAGTTGCCCGTGCTCTGCAGCAGGTTCTTGGCGAAGTACGGCATGTAGTTGGCTTCCGCACGGCGGATGTCCGGCTGGATCAGCTGCTCGACCTGCGCGTCGTAATCCTCCGGAACGTTCGGATCGAACACGGCCACGCCGACGTCGAGCAGTTCGTGCTCCTCGATGTCGGCGCCGATCTGCTCGGGCGGCGTCATGTCGACGCTGCGGATCTCGCGGCTCACGCAGGCACCGAGCAACGGTACCAGAGCGGCGAGCACTACGAGCAGTCGTCTGCAGCCGGTCAAGCTCAGATTCCCTTGTAGCGCCGGTATTCTTCCCAGAGCTTCTCACGCAGCACCGGGTCGGGCTCCTGCATCGCGGCCTCGCGCAGCTGGCGGGCAATGATGTCATCGTCCTTGGCGTCGGGGATGTCGTCCGGTACCTGCGAGGCGCCCGCCGTCGCGGCGGGTGCCGGCGGCAGGGTACGTACGCTGGGCATCCCGCCCGGACCCTCCGGAAGGTCTGCCTGCCCGCCGGGACTGGCACCCTGCGGCTGTGACTGGGGCAACGGCAGCGTACCGCTGCCGGAACCCGCGGTTTCGTTGCTGCGCTGCCGGATCACCGCGCGTTCGGCGAGAATCTGCCCATCGATGTCACCGAGCACCGCGTCGAGGGGATCGTCGCCGCCGCCACCAGTCTGCGTGTCTCCGGAAGCGCCTGCCGACTGCGTGCCCGCTGCGCTGGAATCGGCACCCTCGGCCCCAGTGTCGCCGCCGCTGCCGCTCTGCGCACCCGAGTCGGTGTCGCCCGGCAGCTGGTTGCTCGTCTGCCAGTCGTCGGTTCCGGCGTTGGCGGAGGTGTCACCCCATCCGCCGCTGCCGCTCTGGTCGTCGGTCTGACCCTGGCTGCCGGGTGGTTGTCCGGGAGGGGTGCTGCCCGCATCCGGCTGCGGAGTCGTCCCGCCGGGGGGGCTCGACGAGCCGTCGGCCGGCGGCATGCTGCCCGGCGAGCCGCTCGGCATGCTCGACGGCGAGCTGCTGGGCATGCTCGGCGGCGTGCCGCTCGGCATGCTCGATGGTGAGCTGGTGGGCGTGCTCGGCGGCGAGCTGCTTGGATTGCTCGGGGGCATGCTGCTCGGGGGCATGCTGCTCGGGGTGCTGGGCGGGCTGCTGGAGTTGCTGCTGGCACAGCCGGCAACGCCCAGCGCCAGGCCGATGCAGACTGCCAGCGTTGCGTACCAGGATGGCTGCACGCTCATCGGTCGGTGTCCTCGTCGGTTGCTTCCGCTACGGCAGCTACGGGCGCGTCCTCTCGCTTGGGATAGTAGGGGAACTCGTGGCGATAAACGTGCTCGCTCGTCTCTACCGGTACGCCGTCCACCAGGATCGGTCGGTAGCGGGCTTCACGCAGGCTTTTGCGCACCCTGAAGTCCATCAGCCCCGCAGGCTCGGAGGCCACGGTCGTCATGTCGCGCACGACGCCGGTATCGGAGATGCCGTAGTGCACCTCCACGAAGCCGATCTGCTGCTCGCCGCGCTGCTCCAGGGGGGGTGGGCTCGGATTGGTCGGCGCCGGAAAGTACAGCAGGCGCGGTTCGGCGAAGTACCCGGTGGCGTCCAGTTCCGGAATCGACGCGATGATCTGGTAGGCGTACTCGTACAGCGGGCGCGCGCGGCGCCACTTGTCGAAGATCGCGTACCAGTCCGCGAGTTCCAGCACCGCCTCCGCTTCGGCCATCGGGTCGGGGTCGGCACGGCCTTTCTGAATCTGCACGACCTGCTGCAGGGCACGCTCTCCCTCGGGCGCGTTGCCCAGCGTCACCGGCTGCATCGCGGCCGCACCGGACATGGCGCCGGTCTGCTGAACCGTGGCTTCGTAGTAGGGCGGGAACCACTCCATACGGTGAGTGGCAGCCAGACCGCGCAGCGCGGGTATTGCGGCCGGGGTGTCGTACTTGCCCGCACTGGAGAGGATGGCGAGCGCCTGCTCGTACAGCGCCCTTGCAGCGAACACGTTGGCCGTGCGTACGTACCAGCTGGCGAGGTGATAGATTCCCGGCAGCAGCGCCTCGTCGGTGGCATCGTGATTGCTGGTGAGCACGTGATAGGCATACTCCTCACGGTCATTCGCCTGCCGATAGTCACCGAGACGCCGATAGGCGTCCGCTTCGCGGTAGACGATGGGGATCTGCCCCGGCTCGTTGAGGCCGTTGTTCACGCGGCTCAGGTGCACCGCGCGCTCGTAGTTTTCCAGCGCGGTGACGTAGTCGCCCTGTCCGGCATAGGCGTCGCCGAGCAGCGTCAGCGGCCGCACCAGCTCGGGCGCATAGCGGTGGGTGGCACGTTCGACCTCGTCGATGTAGCTCTCCAGCCAGTTGATGGCAGGGCCGTACTCCTGAACCTGAATCTGTGACTCGACCTGGTCCAGCGGGTCGGCGACCTCGCCCAGGATGTCGCCCAGAGACTCCTCCGCCTGCGCACACACGGCCACTAAGCCAAGAAGCAGCAGCGTCCAGGCTGCGGGGCGCAAACGGCGACGTCGGCACCGGTGGGGCGCCGCATCGCTGAAGATTAGGAACGGAAGCATGGCGCTTTCCCACACCTCGTGCTGCTGGTGTTGGTCGACGGTCGTGAAATTTGACCACAAGTTCGCGCTGGCGTTCGAGTCTGGTGGGCCCGCATTGGCAAGTCAAGGCGAGCGGAATTGCCCTGGCGGGGCGCACCCGGCCCGGGTATCCTGCCGCGCTGATGACAACCGCTGACCAGCAGCTTGACGCCACCGGACTGGTGTGCCCGGAACCTCTGATGCTCGTGCGCAACCGGGTTCGGGAGATGCGTTCGGGCGCGGTGCTGCACGTCATCGCCACCGATCCGTCCACGGGCAGGGACTTCCGCAACTTCTGCCGTTTCATGGGTCACGAGATGGTCTGCGAAACGCAGTCCGAGGGCCGCTATCAGTTCTGGATCCGCAAGGGCTGAAGGGACCGGCGCCGGCCATGATCCTCACCTATTTCGCCTATGGCTCCAACATGAATCCCGACCGCGTGGCCGAGCGTGGGCTGCTGGTGCAGCGTGCCGAATCGGCCCGACTGCCGGGCTATCGGCTGCTGTTCGACAAGACCTCCAATCAGCATCCCGGAGTGGGACACGCCAACGTAGCCTGGGCACCGGAGGCCGAGGTGGAGGGCGTGCTCTACTGGCTCGCTGCGCCCGACGAGATCGTCAAGATGGACCGGTTCGAACGCACGCCAGTGAACTACAGCCGCGAGGTCGTACAGGTACACACCGCAGCGGGACCGGTACCCAGCTGGACCTACTTTGCCAATCCAGCGGTGCGCCGTGCCGGGCTCAAGCCTCCGCGCAGCTATCTGCGCCACCTCCTGGCGGGGGCGGCGTACGTAAGCCCCGGCTATCTGGCAATGCTCGAGGCGGTAGCCTGCGCCGAGGACGCCTGATGGGAACGGGAGAGATGGCCGCTGGCGAGATTGCGGCCCGGTTCAATCGCGCGTTCGGACGGGCAGGGGCGGGCACGGTGCTGCTGGGCGGCGCCGAGGAGCCGTTGTACCTGCCTGCCACGGCCCGCCGGCCTGCGATCATCCGCTACACGCTGGACTACGCAGCGAGCGCCCTGCATGAGCTGGCGCACTGGCTCGTGGCGGGCGCGGAACGCCGGCGGCAGGTGGACTATGGCTACTGGTACGCGCCGCCGCCGAGGGATGCCGAGGCGCAGCGCCGCTTCTACCAGGTGGAAGTGGGGGTGCAGAGCCTGGAACTTCTGCTGGCCACGGTCTGTGGCCTGGCATTCCGGCCCAGCGCCGACAATCCCGGTCGTGATGATCCGCAGGGCGCTGCGGAGTTTGCGTCGGCCGTGGAGGCGCGCGCGTGTGAGCGCGTACAGCGCGGCCTGAGCGCACGTCCGGCGGCGGTGCTGCAGGCGCTCGAGCCGCACTGGCGGCTGCGTCTGTGCGACCGGTTCGAGGTCCCGGCGCATGGCTGAAAGCGTCGATGTCGTGGTGATCGGCGCCGGCGTGGTGGGCCTCGCCTGCGCGCGGCGTCTGGCCCTGGCCGGCCGCGACGTGGTGGTGCTGGAACGTCACGATGCCATCGGCTCGGAGACCAGCTCGCGCAACTCCGAAGTCATTCATGCGGGCATCTACTATCCCACGGGCAGCCTGAAGGCGCAGCTGTGCGTGGCCGGCAAGGCGGCGCTGTATGACTACTGTGCCAGCCGCGGGATCGAGCACCGCCGCTGCGGCAAGGTGATCGTCGCCACCAGCGCCGATCAGCTCGACACGCTCAGAAGCTATCAGCGTCAGGCGCGGGCGAACGGCGTCGGCGAGCTGCGCTGGCTCGATCGTCGCGAGCTGGGCGTGCTCGAACCGGCGGTGGAGGCGCTGGCCGGCGTCCTGTCGCCGAGCACCGGGATCATCGATTCCCACGGATTCATGCTGTCCCTGCAGGGGGAGCTGGAAGCTGCCGGCGGCATGGTCGCGCTCGGCACCCGGGTGCTGACGCTGCGCAACGATTCGTCGGGCCTGCGCCTGGCCACGGACGCACTCGAGCTCGCCCCCCGCCTGGTGGTGAACAGTGCCGGCCTCTCCGCGCCAGCCCTGGCGCAGGCCGTGGATCCGTCGGCACCATCGGCTTACTACGCGCGTGGCCATTACTACGCCTACAGCGGCCGCTCGCCGTTCAATCGGCTGATATACCCGGTGGCGGAGGCGGGCGGCCTCGGCGTCCACGTCACGCTCGATCTGGCCGGTCAGGCACGCTTCGGACCGGACGTGTTGTGGCTCGATGGCGTCGACTACAGCTTCGACGACAGCCGCCGGCCGGCGTTCGTCAGTGCCATCCAGCGGTACTTTCCGGGGCTGGAACCGCAGCGTCTGCATCCGGGGTACACGGGCATCCGGCCGAAAATTTCCGGGCCGGGTGAAGCGGCAGCCGATTTCCGTATCGACGCACCTGCACAGCACGGCGTGCCCGGGCTGATCAATCTGCTGGGCATCGAATCCCCGGGCCTCACTGCGTCGCTGGCGATTGCCGATCGGGTGGCGCGTCTCGTGGAGCAATCCGGGTGCTGAAAATCGGGCTGCTGATCAATCCGGTTGCGGGCATCGGTGGTCCGACGGCTCTGAAAGGCAGTGACGGTGCTGCCATCCAGGCGCTGGCGGCACAGCGCGGCGGCCTGGGGCGAGGCGAGCAGCGTGCCATGCGCGCGCTGGCCGCGGCGCGGGAGGTACTCGACGAGGTGCGCTGGCTGAGCTGGGGCGGCGCCATGGGCGAGCGGGTGCTGCGGGAGCTCGGCATCCGGTCGCAGGTGCTGGGCGGCGGCGAGGGCGCGACCGATGCCGCCGACACCCGCGCGGCGGCGCGCCGGATTATCGCCGAAGGCGCGGATCTGCTGGTGTTCAGCGGCGGTGACGGCACCGCCCGGGACATTCTCGATGCCGTGGATCAGAACGTTCCGGTGCTGGGAATTCCGGCGGGGGTGAAGATGCACTCGGGTGTGTTCGCCACCACGCCCGAAAACGCCGGCGCCATTCTCTGCCGGCTGGTCCGGGGCGGCCTGGTGCGCGCCGGCCACGCCGAGGTGCGGGATCTCGACGAGGACGCATTGCGTCAGGGCATCGTCCGGCCGCGCTTCTACGGCGAGCTCGCCGTGCCCGAGATGGGTGGCTTTCTGCAGCACACCAAGGAGGGCGGACGCGAGAACGAACTGCTGGCGCTGGAGGAGATCGTTGCCGACACCGTGGATTCCCTGGGCGCGACCCCGGGGCTTTATCTGCTCGGCCCCGGCAGCACCCTGGCGGCGATCAAGCGGTCGCTCGGGCTCGACGGCACGCTGATCGGATTCGATGCGGTCTACATCGCGGCCGGGCAGGGTCCCGCCCAGGTGGGTTCTGATCTCGATGCGGCCGGGATCGAGCGCTGCCTGGATCGCTACGGAGCGGGTCACGTCGAGGTGCTGTTGAGCTTCACGCGCGGGCAGGGATTCCTCATTGGCCGCGGCAATCAGCAACTGACGCCGGCGCTGTTGCGACGCATCGGCCGCCACAGGCTGCGGGTGGTAGGCACCCGCTCGAAGCTCCTGAGCCTCGAAGGTCGGCCGCTGCTGCTGGACAGCAACGATCCCGAGCTGGATCAGGAGTGGTCGGGACTGGTGGAGGTCGTTACCGGCTACGAGGACCGCCTGCTCTATCGTCTCGACAGTCGTGCGTGATTTCGCGACGGTGCTGCAGCAGGCCGGTGCGCGGCTGGCGCGTGACGGCTCGCAACCCGTGCGTCTGTTTCACGGCCGTGGCCACTGCTGTCCCGGCTACGAGGACGTGACGGTCGATCTGTTTCCCCCGTTCCTGCTGGTGACGGGGCATGATCCCCAGCGTGACGACTATGCCGCTCTTGCGGCGCGGCTCTGCGGCCGGCTGCCCGGCATCGACGGCGTTTGCCTGCAGGTTCGCCAGGGGCAGCGAAGCCGCACGCTGACCGTGTGCGGTTGCGTGCCTGACGAACATGTGGTCAGCGAGCAGGGGCTGCGATACAGGGTGCGCCTCAGGGCCAACCAGAACGTGGGGCTGTTTCTCGACATGGCGCCGGCGCGACGCTGGCTGCGCAGCATCGCGGCTGGCGCCCGGGTGCTGAATCTGTTTGCCTACACCTGCGCGTTTTCCGTTGCCGCGCTCGCCGGCGGCGCGCATCTGGTGGTAAACAACGACATGAACCGGCGCGTGCTGGACTGGGGTCGTGACAATCATCGGCTCAACGGCCACGACGCCCGAGCGGTGCGGATGCTCGCTTACCCGTTGTTCAAGTGCTGGCCGAAGGTCCGGGCCCACGGCCCGTACGACATCATAGTGATCGACCCGCCCAGTCGGCAGCATGGCAGCTTCGTTGCCGAGCGGCACTACGGCCGCGTGCTGGAACGCCTGCCCACGCTTGCGGCGCCGGGCGCGCGGGTCCTGGCGGCGTTGAACTCACCGTTTCTCGACGGGGACTTCCTGCCCCGTGAGATGGCGCGCTGCTGCCCGGACAGCCATTTCTCCGGTGCCCTTCAGCGATCGGATGATTTCCCGGAGCGTGATCCCGCGCGCGGCTTGAAACTGGCGCTGTTCAGACTCCGCTGAACCATGGCGGCCTGCGGGAATCGCGAGCGCTAGAGACCCTGCATCTGGCGCATGAACGCCAGCATCGCCTCGCGCAGGCGGGCCGATGAGCGCGCTTTGAGCGCTTCGCGCAGCTGATGAATGTGGGTGCCGTGTTCCGCCTGCACCAGTCCCGGCAGCGACTCAGCGTCGGCGCTGGCCGGATCCGGAGCACTTCCCGCCGCGGATGAGAGCAACGTGAAGGTGCGCCCGGTCAGCACGGCCTGGTCGAGGGCTTCCTGGCGGATGTTGTCGCCGTAGCGCAGGTACTGCTCCTCCGCCAGCCACACCAGCGCGCCGAAACAGGACATGTGCCGCTCGCTGTGCATCCCGAACTCGTCGGGCTCGTCCGCTCCCGCGATGTCCTCGACGAACAGCGTGTGCGGTCGTGGAAAAACGGCGTACAGAATCGACAGGGCCCGGGCGGAGTCCTTGTAGAAGTCGTCGACGTTGATGTCGGTCATTGGCGATAGGTTTGCAGGAAATGCGCAAGCCGCTCGATGGCGTAGCTGAGCTCCTCCTCACGGGGCAGAAACACGATCCGGAAATGGTCCGGGTGCGGCCAGTTGAAGCCGGTACCCTGGACGACCAGGATCTTTTCCTGACGCAGCAGATCGAGCGTGAAGCGCTCGTCGTCGCCGAGATTGAATCGCTTCACGTCGAGCTTCGGGAACAGGTACAGGGCGCCTGCCGGCTTGACGCAGCTCACGCCTGGGATGTCGTTGAGCATGCGCCACGCCAGCTCACGCTGCTCATACAGACGACCGCCCGGCGTGATGAACTCGCGGATGCTCTGATAACCGCCCAGGGCGGTCTGCACGGCGTGCTGGCTGGGCACGTTGGCGCACAGGCGCATGGAAGACAGAATGTCCAGGCCCTCGATGTAGTCGCGGGCGCGGTGCTTGGCACCGCTGATGACCATCCAGCCGACACGGAAGCCGGCCACCCGGTAGGTCTTCGACAGGCCGTTCATGGTGACGAACAGGAGATCGTCAGCCAGCGACGCCAGCGGCACGTGTTGCGCGTCGTCGTAGAGGATCTTGTCGTAGATCTCGTCTGCGAACACCACCAGGTCGTTGGCGCGCGCGATCTCGACGATGGCTTCGAGCACCTCACGGCTGTACACCGCTCCGGTGGGGTTGTTGGGGTTGATGACCACGATCGCCTTGGTGCGAGTCGTGACCTTGGCGCGAATGTCGTCGAGGTCCGGGAACCAGTCCGAGTGCTCGTCGCACAGATAGTGCACGGGCCTGCCGCCGGCGAGATTGATCGACGCGGTCCAAAGCGGGTAGTCGGGCGCCGGCACGAGCACCTCGTCGCCGTCGTCCAGCAGCCCTGCAGCCCCATCAGCACCATCTCGGAGACGCCGTTGCCGATGTAGATGTCATCGATCTCGACGTTGCGGATGTTGATCTGCTGGCAGTACTGCATGACCGCCTTGCGCGCCGGGTAGATGCCCTTGGAGTCGCTGTAACCCTGGGCGGTGGGCAGGTTGCGGATCATGTCGACGAGGATCTCCTCGGGCGCTTCGAAGCCGAACGGGGCCGGGTTGCCGATGTTCAGCTTGACGATGCGATGGCCCTCTTCCTCGAGGCGCGCAGCTTCCTTCATGGCCGGGCCGCGGATCTCGTAGCAGACCTCGTCGAGCTTGTGGGATTTGCGGATCTCGCGGAGGCCGGGTTGCTCACCAGGTGGCAGGCGGGTGATGTTGGACCCGGCGGGACGTGTCGATTCCATTGGTTTCTGGCTCAAGTTAGAATGCCCGGTTCGCGGGCGGAGCGTTTAATTTCAGGAGTTTAGCAAGGGAACGTCACATGAGTAAGGCCAACTTGAACGAGCAGGAGCTGCGCGCCCGGCTGAGCGACGAGCAGTTTCAGGTGACTCAATGCGCGGGCACCGAACGCGCATTCACGGGTCGGTACTGGGATACCAAGACCCCGGGCGTCTATCACTGCGTGGTCTGCGGGCAGGCGCTGTTCGATTCCGAGACCAAGTACGATTCCGGCTCCGGCTGGCGAGCTTCTATGCCCCGGTGGATGCGGGCGCGGTGAGCACGCGCGAAGACGACAGCCTCATGATGCGGCGCATCGAGGTACTCTGTTCGGGCTGCGAGGCACACCTGGGACACGTGTTTCCGGACGGGCCGGAGCCGACCAGGCTGCGGTTCTGCATGAACTCGGCTTCTTTGGATTTGGTCGAAAGAGAGTCTTAAGGTCGACTCTTCGAGGGGCGGCCCGTCGGGCGGGTACGCCCACGGGCCCCGCGCGGGCCTCCGGGCTGCCCTCGTTGGCCGGCTTGCCACCCGAGCGCTGGTCGGGCGTCAATCCGGCCGCCTCGGCCGCACCTTGAGATGGCCCGCGGGCGTACCCGCCCGACGGGCCGCGAACCAAGATTCCGGCTCGTACACTTTACGACCATCTCCAGGCTCGCTTGGCAGGGTGTTGAGGCGCTCAGAAGCCGGCGGCCTGGCCTTCTTTGCGGTGGTCGGAACCGGCGGCGTAGCCCTCTGACAGCCGCAGGATGAGCTGGGCACCGCCGAATACGTGCTCCGCGGGTTCAAAACGCACGGTGTGGCCGCGGCGCTCCAGGTCGCGGGCGACGTCAGGGTCGAAACCGGTTTCCAGGCCGACGCTGAAGTCGGGGTAGACGTGCCAGCGCGGGGCGTCGCTGGCCGCCTGCGGGTTCTGCCGGTGATCGAAGATGCGCTGGACCATCTGCACGTGGCCCTGGTGCTGCATATGTCCGCCCATCACGCCGAACGCGAGGCGCGGTGCGCCGTCCTCGGTCACGAACCCGGGGATGATGGTGTGGTAGGGACGTTTGCCGGGGCCCACGCAGTTGGGGTGGGCCGGGTTCAGCGAGAAGCCGCTGCCGCGATTCTGCATGGCGATTCCGGTGCCCGGGATGACCACGCCGGAACCGAAACCCTGGTAGTTCGACTGAATGAACGACACCATCATGCCGTCGGCGTCGGCCGCACACAGGTAGACTGTGTCGGGCCCCACGGGCAACGCGGCCGGCGGCAACGGTGCCGCGCTGGCTCCGATGCCTGCCGCCAGGTGCTGCAGGCCGGTACTGCCGAGCAGTTCCTCGGGTGTGACCCGCATGGCCCGGGGATCGGCAAAGTGGTCGAACGCGGCGCGGATCGCGATCTTCATTGCTTCGACCTGCAGATGCACGCCGTCGGCGCTGTCGAGCGGCGCCGGGTCGTGGTGCTGCAGCAATCCCAGCGCGATCTGAGCGGCGAGACCCTGCCCGTTCGGTGGAATCTCGTGCAGCGTCACGTGGCGATAGGGTTGCGCGATGGGCGTGAGCCAGTCGGCACGGTGCGCGGCCAGGTCCGCCTCGGTGAGCGCGCCGCCGTCTGCCGTAGCGGCCTCGGCCATGCGTCGGGCCAATTCGCCCCGGTAGAAGGCCTCGCCGCCGGACTCTGCGATCAGGCGCAGCGAGCGTGCCAGCTCGGGGCGTCGGAACCGTTCCCCCGCGCGTGGTGCCGGCAGGAAGTGTCGGCGGAACTCAGCAAAGTCCGCGTAGGTCCGTTCCGCCAGCTGCCAGTAGTAGGCCGTCTTCGGGCCCACCAGAAAGCCTTCTTCGGCGTAGTGCAGGGCGTGCTCGAACAGCGCTGGAAACGGCAGCCGGCCGTAGCGTTGCGACAATGCCGCCCAGGCACTGACGGCGCCGGGCACGGTTACGGCATCCCAGCCCAGCGCGGGCATGCGGCTGCGGCCGGCAAAGCGGTCGCTCGTCCAGGCGCCCGGCGCACGCCCTGAGGCGTTGAGCCCTACCAGCTGGTGACGGTCCCAGAGGATGCAGAACGCGTCGCTGCCCAGGCCGTTGTTGTTGGGTTCCACCACGGTGAGGGTGATGGCGCAGGCGAGGGCCGCGTCGACGGCGTTGCCGCCGCGCCGCAGCGCGTCGACGCCCGCCTGCACGGCCAGCGGCTGCGAGCTCGCCACCAGGTTGGCCGCACAGACCGGCGAGCGGGCGGAAGGATAGGGCTGGGACCAGTCGAGCATGGCGGGCAATCCTAGCAGAAGCGCGGGGTTTGCGTTGCCATGCAAAAGCCAATAACGTCAGCGCCGTCCGCGCCCGACGCGCCGGTAATCACAGTTTGAGGGGAGAGACCGCCAGTGCATCCTGGAATCATCGCCGCGCAGAATCCGCACAAGATCGCTTACACCATGGCCGACAGCGGCCTCGATGTAAGCTACGCAGAGCTCGAGAAGACCTCGAATCAGGGCGCGCACCTGTTCCGCTCGCTTGGCCTCCAGCGCGGCGATCACATCGCAGTGCTGCTGGAAAACCACCCGCGGTTCTTTCAAATCTGCTGGGCCGCGCAGCGAAGCGGACTGTACTACACGGCCATCAGCTACCGTCTGCAGCAGGCCGAGGTGGAATACATCGTCAACAACTGCGAGGCCAGGGTGTTCATTACCTCGCAGGGGCGCAGTGAGGTGGTCAGGCCTCTGCTCGATCGGATGCCCAACGTGGCGGCCCGCTACATGCTCGACGGCACCATCGAGGGGTTCGAGTCCTGGGAGCAGGCGATCGCGGCGATGCCGGAGACGCCCATCGCGGACGAAGCCGAAGGACAGTCGATGCTGTATTCCTCGGGTACCACCGGCTACCCGAAGGGGATCAAGAAGCCGTTGTCGGAGGCGCCGTACGGCGAGGTTGTGGCACCCAATCTGCTCGGCGTTCTGTATGGCGCGGATCAGGACGCCATCTATCTTTCACCCGCGCCCCTGTATCATGCCGCACCGCTGGGTTTCACCATGAGTTGCCTGCGCAACGGCACCCGGGTGGTGGTGATGGAGCACTTCGAGGCGGAACTCGCCCTGCGCTACATCGAGGCGTACAGGATAACCCACAGCCAGTGGGTTCCGACCATGTTCGTGCGCATGTTGAAGCTGCCCGAAGACGTGCGCGCGCGCTATGACGTATCGTCCCTGCGCTGTGCGATTCATGCGGCAGCGCCCTGTCCGATACCGGTCAAGCAGCAGATGATCGAGTGGTGGGGACCGGTCATCTACGAGTACTACGCCGGTACCGAAGGCAACGGCTTCGTCCAGCTCAACTCGGAAGAGTGGCTGGCGCACCGGGGATCCGTGGGCAGGCCGTTGAACTGCGAGCTGCATATCTGCGACGACGACGGCAACGAGCTGCCGGTAGGTGAGCCGGGAACCATCTATTTCGGCGGCGGCGGGCAGTTCGAGTATTACAAGGACGACCGCAAAACGGCGGAGTCGCGTCACCCCAGGGGCTGGAGCACGCTGGGGGACGTCGGCTACGTCGATGACGACGGTTACCTGTATCTGACCGACCGCAAGCACTTCATGATCATTTCCGGCGGTGTGAACATCTATCCGCAGGAGGCGGAGAATGTGCTCATCACCCATCCCGCGGTAATGGACGTGGCGGTGTTCGGAGTGCCCAACGAAGAGTTCGGTGAGGAGGTCAAGGCCGTGGTGCAGCCACGTGACATGGCCGATGCCGGGCCGGAACTGGCGCAGGAGCTCATGGATTACTGTCGCGGGCAGCTCTCGCACATCAAGTGCCCGCGCTCGGTGGACTTCCGCGCCGAACTGCCGCGACACCCCACGGGCAAGCTCTACAAGCGGTTGCTCAAGGACGAGTACTGGGCCGCCGCCGGGCGCTGAAGTCTCAGCGGGCGATCAGCGCCCCTGCAGCAGGTTGGCCGGCGAGTATTGATCGGTCAGCGGCCTGGCGCTCGTGTCCCAGTCCACACGGGTCGTGAACAGGTCGAGCATCTCCTCGGGTTGGACACCGTAGGGTGCCAGCTCCGGTGCCAGCGCAGCGGCGCGTTCCTTCAGCACCGCGGGGCCGGGCAGGTTGTCCAGCGCGGTGATGATCACCCGGTTGCCGCTGTCCCAGGGCTTGAGATTGAAGAACGGCCCGAACACCCTGGCATAGGTGACCGACTCGTGGTCGTACAGATCGCTGATGGAGAACGTGTTGGCCGCCAGCACGCCGCCCTGGGCAAGCAGGGCGCGCACCTCTTCGAGGAATTCCCGGGTCATCAGGTGCTCCGGGATGTAGTCGCCGTTGAAGGCGTCCAGAAGGATCAGGTCATAGCGTTCGTCGTGCTGGACGGCGCGCTTGACGAATACCCTGCCGTCCTGCGTGAACACGTGAATCCGCTCGCCCGGCTCGAAGCCGAAGTACTCGCGGGCGACCCGATCCACGGCCGGATCGATCTCCACGACGTCGATGGTCGACGTCTCGAGCAGCTCGGCCAGCGCCATGGGCAGAGTCCCCCCGCCGAGCCCCACCACCAGGATGCGCGCGGGCCGGGGGTTGAGCAGCAGGCTCGCCATCATCATGCGGGTGTAGGCGAACATCATTGCGCGCGGTTTGCGCTCGTCGAGGCACGACTGGTTGCGCTGATCACGGCGCACCGAGAACTGCAGGCAGCGCACGCTGCCGCGCTGGTCTACCAGGATCGTGTTGTACAGCGAGCGCTCGGTGTGGACGATGCGCGCACTCAGGTTCGCGGACAGGGTCGCCAGCAGCGCGCCAGCGCAGGCGGCGACGAGGATGGTGACGAGCCGGGGGCGCCCGTGCACAGCGGGCGGAGTGCTCAGCCGGCCGGTCGGAGCATGCCTGGTCACTGTCTGGCCTGCCAGCGTGCCGCGGCCAGCGCGACCAGCGCCGCCCCGGCCAGTGACCCCGTCAGCAGCATCAGGATCTCGTTCATTTCGAACCAGAGCACCAGGTAGAACGAGGTCGCCAGGGTGCCGAGCGCGCTGCCGAGGGTGGACACGAAGTAAAGAATGCCGGCGATCAATCCGGAGTGCTCCGTCGTGCGCACCAGCAGTCGCACCGAGTACGGCGAAATCATGCCCATGATCACGGTTGGGACGATGAACAGCAGGCCGGAGGCCAGCAGCGAACCGTAGCGCGGGTCTTCGACCCGCTCGAACACCCAGGTCATGATGTCCTCGCTGGTCAGCACCAGCGGGTACAGGCACAGCGCCGCAGCGGCGAAGATCATCGCGAACCGCACCAGCGAGGGCCGGTTCATTGACAGCCGCCCACCCAGCAGGTAGCCGATGGACAGGCTCAGCATGAACACGGTGATGATGCTGCCCCAGACGTAGATGCTGCTGCCGAAGTAGGGAGCCAGCACGCGCCCGCCGAGCAGTTCCAGGGACATGATGGAAAATCCGCCCACGAATGCCAGGATGTAGATGATCGCTGTCATGATGGTGGCGGTCCTGGGCTGACCGATCTCGACTCTCTACTGCTTACCGCGGCGCGCTGGCCGGCCAGTGTACCGATCGATATATGCATCTAACAACTGCGCGGTTGCTGCGCTTATGCAAGTTGGGTCTAATTGCGCGGCAATTTCTCTGGACTGGACCCTGGTGAGCGCCAAAACCGCCCTGACACACCTGCAACGCCTCGAAGCGGAGAGCATCTTCATCATGCGCGAGGTGCTCGCGGAAGCCGAAAATCCCGTGATGCTGTACTCCATCGGCAAGGATTCGTCGGTGATGCTGCATCTGGCGATGAAGGCTTTTTACCCGTCCAGGCCGCCGTTCCCACTGCTGCACGTGGACACCACCTGGAAGTTCCGGGAGATGATCGAGTTCCGGGACGACACCGCCAGGAAGCTCGGCCTGGATCTGATCGTGCACATCAATCAGGACGGCGTCGCGCAGGGCGTCGGACCCTTCAGTCACGGCTCGTCGGTGCATACCGACGTGATGAAGACCCAGGCCCTCAAGCAGGCGCTCGAGCGTTACCGGTTCGACGCCGCGTTCGGCGGCGCGCGCCGCGACGAGGAGAAATCCCGGGCCAAGGAGCGCGTGTTCTCCTTTCGCGACCCGCATCACCGCTGGGATCCGAAGAGTCAGCGCCCGGAGTTGTGGCACCTGTACAACGGCCGCGTGCGCAAGGGCGAGAGCATCCGGGTATTCCCGCTCTCGAACTGGACCGAGCTGGACATCTGGCAGTACATCTACCAGGAGAACATTCCCATCGTGCCGCTCTACTTTGCCAAGGAGCGACCGGTGGTCGAGCGTGACGGCATGCTGATCATGGTGGACGACGAGCGCATGCCGCTGCGCCCGGAAGAGACACCGCAGATGCGCATGGTGCGCTTCCGCACCCTGGGCTGCTACCCGCTCACCGGGGCGGTCGAGAGCAGCGCGAGCGACCTGCCGTCGATCATCGAAGAGATGCTGGTCACCCGTACTTCGGAACGTCAGGGCCGCGCCATCGATCACGACAGCACGGCTTCCATGGAGAAGAAGAAGCAGGAGGGCTACTTCTGATGTCGCAGAGCATCGAGCAGTACCTGCGTGAACAGGCGGCCAAGACAACCCTGCGCTTCCTCACCTGTGGCAGCGTGGACGACGGCAAGAGCACCCTCATCGGCCGGCTGCTGTACGACTCCAAGCTCATCTTCGAGGATCAGCTCGCGGCCCTGGAAGCAGACAGCCGCCGCCAGGGTACCCAGGGCGGCGAGATCGACTTTGCGCTGCTGGTGGATGGCCTGGCCGCGGAGCGCGAGCAGGGCATCACCATCGACGTCGCCTACCGCTACTTTGCCACCGACAAGCGGAAGTTCGTCGTGGCCGACACGCCGGGCCACGAGCAGTACACGCGCAACATGGCCACCGGGGCCTCCAATGCCGAGGTTGCGGTCATCCTGGTGGACGCCCGGCACGGCGTCATGACGCAGACGCGCAGGCACAGCTACATCGTGTCGCTGTTCGGCATTCGCGACGTGGTGCTCGCGGTCAACAAGATGGATCTGGCCGGCTACTCCCAGGACACGTTCGATGCCATCGAGCGCGACTATCGCCAGTTTGCCGACGAGCTCGGTGAGCTCGCGATCACCGCGATTCCGATGTCGGCTCTGCGCGGCGACAACGTCAGCTCGGCGAGTGAGCACATGCCCTGGTACCAGGGTCCGACGCTGCTCGAGTTCCTGGAGTCGGTGCAGGTGGACCGCGTTCTGGTCGAGCGGCCGTTCCGTATGCCGGTGCAGTGGGTCAATCGGCCGAATCTGGACTTCCGCGGCTTCAGCGGCAATGTGGCCAGCGGTACCGTCGCGCCGGGCGACGCCGTGGTGGTGTTGCCGGGAGGGCAGCGTTCGCGGGTCGAACGGGTGGTGACCTACGATGGTGACCTGGCCCGCGCGGAGCCCGGGCAGGCCATCACGGTGGTGCTCGAGGACGAGATCGACATCAGTCGCGGTGACGTGCTGGCGGCCGCCGCCGACGCGCCGCAGATTTCCGACCAGCTGGCGGTGCATCTGCTGTGGATGAGCGATCAACCCATGCTGCCCGGCCGTCAGTACTACCTGAAGTCGGGCACGGCGATGGTGCCGTGCACGGTCACCGCGCTCAAGCATTCGGTCAACGTCAACACCATGGAGACGCAGCCGGCGCGAAGCCTGTCGCTCAATGAGGTAGGGGTGGCGAACCTCAGCCTGGGCCGGCGTATTCCGTACGAACCATTCGAGCACGGCAAGGAGCTGGGCAGCTTCATCCTGATCGACCGGCAGAACAACGCCACGGTGGGAGCAGGGCTGTTCGATTTCTCGCTGCGGCGGGCCGAGAACATCGTCTGGCAGGCACTGACGGTGGGCAAGCCCCAGCGCGCGGCCATCAAGTTCCAGAAGCCTTGCGTGCTGTGGTTTACCGGATTGAGCGGTTCCGGCAAGTCGACGATCGCGAACCTGCTGGAGAGCCGGCTGCACGACCTGAACCGTCACACCTACATTCTGGACGGCGACAACGTGCGTCACGGCATCAATCGAGATCTGGGCTTCACCGATGCTGACCGGGTGGAGAACATCCGTCGCGTCGGCGAGATCGCCCGCCTCATGGTGGACGCCGGGCTCATAACGCTGGTGTCCTTCATCTCGCCGTTCCGCAGCGAGCGTCGGATGGCGCGCGAGCTGCTCGAGGAGGGCGAGTTCATCGAGGTGTTCGTGGACACGCCTCTGGAAGTCTGCGAACAGCGCGACCCCAAGGGGTTGTATCGGCGCGCCCGGCAGGGCGAGATCAAGAACTTCACCGGGATCGGCTCCGACTACGAGCCGCCGGAACGCGCCGAGGTGCATCTGCGCACCGCCGAGCAGACACCCGAGGAATCGGTGGAGCAGCTGCTTGCCGAGCTCGAGCGCAGGGGCGTGCTGACGTCGAGCTAGCTGACCGGCTGCGGCGGCCGGCGGGGCGACCAGCGGGGCAACCGGCGAGGTGACCAGCGGGGCGCCACAGGCTGGACGCCGCCTCGCTCGAGCAGACCGTTCGCGTCAGCGACTACCCATCGCGTCAGCGATGGGCGGATACCTCCTCGGTAGCGGCGCCCGCATCGGCCCAGGCCCGGTAGCCGCCGCCGATGTGGCACACGTTCTTGAGACCCATGCGCTGCACGGCGTACGTGGCGAGCGCCGAGCGCCAGCCGCTCTGGCAGTAGAACACGAACGTCTTGCCGCTGCCGAACACGTCCTTGTAGTAAGGGCTCTCCGGATCGACCCAGAACTCGAGCATGCCGCGCGGTGCGTGGAACGCGCCGGGAATCTTGCCCTCGCGCTGCAGCTCCCGGACGTCGCGGAGATCGACGAACTGAACGTCGTTGCTGTCCAGCAGGGCCCTGGCTTCGTCTACCGACAGGGTACGGATCGATTTGTCTGCCTCTGCCAGCAGTGCCTTGTAGCCCATTTCCAGCGCCATCTGAGTTCTCCTCAACGGGTTCGGTACCGGGGTTCCGGCACCATTGCAGCCACCATTACACCACCGGCGATCAGGAACGCAACCGAGGTGCCGAACAGTATCGTGTAGCCGAACGTGGCTGCGATGGCGCCTCCGAGCAGCGGGCCCAGGGTGCCGGCGATTTCCGCGGTGGTGTTGGCGATTGCGATCTGTACCGGCAGATCGTGGCGGGTTCCGAACTCCAGGCTGAGATTCATGGCGGCGTTCTGAAAGCCCTGCACCGCGGCGCCGATACCGATGAACACCAGCGTCGTCATGATCAGCCCGCTGGAGGCGATCAGCAGCAGCGTGGCGACCACCCACAGGCCGATGCTCAAGAGAAACACCAGCCGGAAACCGCGCCGGTCGGCGATGGCGCCCCAGAGCAGATTGGATACGGTGCCGGCCAGCGTGAACGCCACGGTGACGCTGGCGAGCGCGGTGCCGGTCAGCGCCATGTCGGCGCCCGCATGGAGTATGTAGAAGGGCAACGCCATGCGACCCATCGTCGCCAGGGTACGTGCCAGCACGTAGCTGCTGAACGCGCGATCGGCGCGCATCAGTGCGGGAAGTTCGCGCAATCGCCGGCCCAGCGGCGTGCGCGGGCGCAGCGTGGGCGGAATCGGCTCCTTCATGAATGCCAGCGACAGCAGGCCGGACATGGTCAGCACGAAGGCCAGCACGAAGGTGTACGAGTAGCCGGTGACGTCCGGCTGCGCACCCAGAAAATACCTGCCTGCGGCGACCGCGAGCCCGGCGGATGTGATGCCCGCCAGAAAATTGCGCAGGCCGGTGAGCCGGCCACGCTTCGATACCGGAATCACCTTGGACATGAGCACATTGAAGATCACCCCCTGCATGCCCTGAAACAGTCCGAACAGGGTGAGGCATGCGAAGATGGCTACGAGGGCATGGTCCGGCTCCAGCAGCAGCCCGGCGAGCGCGATGCCCAGCACGGAAAAACGCATGGCGGCACCGGTGACGAACCCCAGCGGCAGGACCCGGGCCCGATGCTCGATGAGGTTGGCGCCGATCAGCGGAGTCAGCGTCATGCCCAGAGACTGCAGCGCCAGGGCAATGCCCACGGCGAAATCGGAGCCCGAAAGGTACAGCACGTACGCCGGCAGGAACGTGGGGGCGTTGAGCAGGCGGAAGCCCGTCTGGCCGAGCATGCCGTGAATCAGATGAATCACGAAGTTGCGGGTCAGGCTGCGGCGTACTTCGAGCTGATACAGACGCTCGGCCCGGCGCTGGTCGAAGCGGCTGCTCATGCGCTCCCGGTGCCAGCAACGACTGGTCGTCCAGCGTCAGTTTTGCCCGTGTCGCGGCACCACCGGAACGGTTCTCTATTCTGAGATAGGAATATAAAACTCATTTAAATCAGAAAGATACGTTGATTTCCGGACATTGGCACGAATTCTGAAAAGTTTCTGCTCTGTGAGGCATCCGCCGCCAGCGCCGATGTGCTGCGGCCCCGGAGACAGGTTCAGAGCAATGAATTCAGCGACCCAACCCTATCCTGGACAGTTCGCTACCGCGCCGGATCTGCTGCACGTGACCATCCCGCGCACCGAGATCATCGCCGAGATGTCGGTACGCGGGGAGCACGAGACGGTCAGCGATCTGTGCCTGGCCGTAGCCGTCGTCGCAGACGCCATCGCGTCCGCGTTGGAGGCATCGTCGTCCGCGAGCGGCTGATCAGCGCCCCTTCCAGTTGGGCTTGCGCTTCTCTGCGAACGCCTTCGGACCCTCGATGAAATCTTCGCTCTGCACCATGGCGCGGACCGAGTCGTACGTCGTGCTCATGGACTCCTCGAGGGAGGCGCAGCTCAGCGATCGATACACCACGTCCTTGCTGGCGCGGATCGACAGCGGCGCGCACTCGCAGATCTGCTCGGCCCAGCGGCGCGCGGCCGACAGCAGCTGGTCGTGCGCGACCACCTCGTTGACGAAGCCGAGCTCGTAGCCTTCCGCTGCGGGCACGTGTCGCCCGGTGAGGATCATGCCAAGCGCGCGCTTGACGCCGATCTGACGCGGCAGCCGATTCAAGCCGCCCGCCAGCGCGGCGAGCCCCACCTTGGGCTCCGGCAGCGCGAAGGTGGCGTTTTCCGAGGCAATGATCAGGTCGCAGGCCAGCGCAATTTCGAAGCCGCCGCCCATGGCGACGCCGTTCACCGCGGCGATCACCGGCTTGGTGAGATCGAAGCGGGACGTCAGTCCGCCGAAGCCGCGAGGAAACGGCTTACGCTCGCCGCCTTCGGCCTGGTAACGCAGATCGTTGCCCGCCGAAAAACCGCGCCCCCGCCCGGTAATGATCGCAACCCAAAGGTCGTCGTCGGCCGCGAACTCGTCGAACACCTCGCCGAGTTCGGCGTTTGCAGGCGGATGCAGCGCATTGAGGCGCTCCGGCCGCTCCAGGGTGACGGTTAGAATGTGGTTGTCTTTCTCGAGGCTGCAGAATTCAGGCATGTAGGCTCTCCCTCGGCGCGCCGGCGGCGCGCGGTTGTATGGTGAGTGTGGTTACAGGTGCTGTACCGAGTTGAAGAAGTTTACGTAGGGAGCGGGGGACAGCACCAGTTCCGTGAGGCTGCAGTTGGCGAAGTGGTAGTTGGTCCAGGTGGCGGGGTTGCCGTCGAGAATGGCGCCCAGCGCCACCGCCATGGCGGCACCGTGGCTCACCAGCAGCACGGTTTCCTCGTCGTCGTGGCGCTCCGCGATGGCGCGCACCGCCGGTACCATGCGCTGGGCCACCTCGCGCAGCGATTCCCCGCCTGGCGGCGCGAAATCGTGATCGCTGGTTGCCATCTCGATGAATCGGTGCTGCTCGGCGAGCACCCGGAACGGCATGTCTTCCCACTCGCCGATGGCGTATTCGCGCAGATCCGGTTCCACCACCACCGGCAGCTGCAGCCGGTCTGCCACGGTCTGGGCGGTGTGCCGGCAGCGCTGCAGCGGGCTCGAGTAGATGGCGCCGAGCGGCGCGGCCTGCTGCAGCAGATGGCGTGCGGTGCGCTTCGCTTGGCGACGCCCACGCCACGTCAGCGGGCTGTCGGTCGACCCGTGCCAGCGCCCCTGGCGGTTGGCACGGATCTGACCGTGACGCAGCAGTAGAATTCTCGCCATGTGAAGTGGTGACCCCGGTTCCTCGGGCGGCCGTGACCCGCAGGGGCGCACATTAGTCACAGCCATGCCGGCGGGCAAGCTCAGGCCATGATGTCGAGGATCTGTCCCAGACGGGTCGGGGCCGGCGCGTCGGCGACCCGTTGTTCCACGGGGAACCGGCTGATGCGCGAAACCCGCGCGAAGCCAGGAGGCGGCCGGTTTCTGAATGCGGCATTCGCTGTGCCCTGAAGGGCCGGCACGACCTGCATACGGTCGGGGCTGGGCGCCGGAGACGGCGTCGGGTAACGTACAAGCTTCACGTGTGACTCCTCGTGCGCGGGCGCGCCGTACGTGCGGAGCGCCTCCTTGATTGGTCCGATTCTGCGGCATCGGGCCGCCCGCGGTATCGGGGTCGCGATACCGCTTTGTTGGCTGTGTGTAAGCGATGCTGAATTACCGACGCCGTGCGGTGGCCGTGGTGCCGGATATCCGTCACTTCAGCGCGTTGCTGCTGTTTCTGGTGGGGCTGGTGCCTCTCGGGGGCTGTGAACAGCGCGATTACCGGCGTTACCAGGGCAGCACCATGGGAACCTATTACCAGGTGACTGCACGCTGCCCGGGTGACGTCCGCGAGCCGATCGAGTCCGAGCTGGCGGGTGTCAATGCCGAGATGTCCACCTACCTCGAGGATTCCGACCTGTCGCGCTTCAACCAGGCGCCGGTGGGGTCATGGGTGGCGGTGCCCGAGACACTGGTCCAGGTGGTGGTGGCGGCCCTGGAGCTGAGCCGCGAATCCGCTGGTGCCTTCGACGTCACCGTCGGTCCGCTGGTGAATCTGTGGGGCTTCGGACCGGGCGGACACGGTCCGCGCGGAACCCAAGCGGCGGAAGCCCTGCCGGATCCGGCCCAGATCGAAGCCATGCGGCAGCGTGTCGGCTACCGGTTTCTCGAGGCTCGCGCGCAGCCGCCTGCTTTGCGCAAATCTGCGGACCTCTACGTCGATCTGTCCGCGATCGCCAAAGGGCATGGCGTCGACCGGGTCGTGCAGAGACTGCTGGCCGCCGGCTGCGATGCTGCCCTGGTGGATGTGGGCGGCGAGGTGCGGGGGGTCGGCAGCGGGCCGGGCGGACGGCCCTGGCGCATCGGCATCGAGGTGCCTGACCCGCAACGTTACGGCGCCATTGAGCGGATCATCGAGCTGCGCGACCTGGCCGTGGCTACCTCGGGCGACTACCGCAACTTCATCGAAATTTCGGGTCAGCGCTACTCGCACACCATCGATCCGCGCACCGGCCGACCCGTGAGTCACGCTCTGGCGTCTGTGACCGTGTTGCACGCCAGCACGATGTGGGCGGATGGCTACGCGACGTTGCTCAACGTGCTCGGTCCGGAACAGGGTATGGCCTTTGCCCGGGCGCACGAGCTGGCGGTGCTGTTCCTGGTGCGGGGCGCAAACGGATTCGAGGAGCGTTATACTGCCGCCTTCGAAGCCGTGTTGGCCGACAGAGACGACCCGTGACACTCATACTCGCATTTCTACTGATGCTCACCGTGGTAGGCGGCATGGCCATCGGCGTGATGTTCGGCCGGCAACCCATTGCCGGCAGCTGCGGCGGCATGAAAGCCCTCGGCATGGACGTTCAGTGCGAGATCTGCGGGGGTGATCCGGACCGCTGCGACAGCGGGCAGAACAGCGCTGCGCGTCCGTCCGACGACCGGACGGGCCGGGCCGCAGAGCTCGCCACGGACGCCACCCGCCGATCGCGCCGCCGCGCCATCTGACGCCCGACCCGCCTGACGGATCCATCGCGCTCGGTGGTGGGTCTGCATATATCTACTATTCTTCGGGGACAAGTCAGCAAAGACGAAGCCCATGACCAACGGCATCGCACGCGCTACTCCGCACGCGGACGCTCTCAGGGCGCGGTTGCGCGTGGAACTGAGCACCGGCGCCCTGGAACTGCCGGTTCTACCCAACGTCGCGGCCGCCGTGCTGGCGAGCTCCATCGACGACCAGTCCGATGCGGCGCGCCTGGCGGATCTCATCCAGCAGGATCAGAGTCTGGCGGGACACGTGCTGCGCGTCACCAACTCGCCCGCGTTTCGCGGCGCCACTGAAATCGTAGCGTTGCAGCAGGCCATTGCCCGGCTGGGTATGGAGCGGATCCGCGAGATCGCCTTGTCGGCGTCGCTCAAAGGCGCGCTGTTTCGGGGCGGGCGTTACCATGGTCTGGCCGAGTCCGCCTGGCAGGTGGCCCTGGCATCGGGACTCTGGGCCAAGGAATTTGCCCGGGCAGCACGGCGCAACGTCGAGATCGCCTATCTGTGCGGACTGCTGCACAACATCGGGGTGCCGGTGCTGGCCCACCGTCTGGGTGAGCTGGACGAGAGCCTGTCGAGCACTGAAGCGCAGACGCTCGTCGAGCAGTTCGCCCCGCGTGCCGGCGTCGCCCTTGCCAGGTCCTGGCAACTCCCGGACCCCGTGGTGGCTGCCATCGAACACGTCGCCGAACCGGCAGCTGCAGGCCCTCACGCGGCGGCGGTGGCGGTCGCAGCCTGCGGCGTTGCGGTGGCGCGCTGGATGATCGAGCGCTCGCTGCTGGTGGCTGACGTGGTCAAGCTGCCCGCCGTGGCGCAGCTGAACCTGTATCCCGAAGATGTCGAAGGGATCCTGGAGCGCAAGGAAGGCATTCGTGCCGCCATGGAGTCGATGGTGCTTTGAAGCGCTACGACCTGTTCGTCATCGGTTCCGGCCCCGCCGGCCAGAAGGCGGCCATTCAGGCGGCCAAGGCGGGCGCGCGGGTGGCCGTCTGCGAACAGCTGCGGGAGATCGGCGGCGCCTGCGTGCATCAGGGCACCATACCCAGCAAGGCTCTGCGCGAGCGCGCCCTGCAGCGTCTCGATGCGGTCGGCGCCCGCGACTTCGAGGCCGTGCGCGGGGTGCCGATCGCCGAGCTCATCGGCGAGGTGGGCGACGTGGTGCGGGCTCATGACCGTTACATGAGCGATCAGCTCAGGCGCAACGGCATAGAGATACTGCATGGGCGCGCCAGCTTCGAATCGGCCGAGGTGCTGCGGGTGCGTACCATCAACGGCAATGTCGATCGCTACGCGACTGACTTCGCGATCATCGCCAGCGGTTCCAGACCTCGGCAGGTGGCTTCCGTGCCTGTGGACCACGAGCACGTGCTGGACAGCGACTCGATCCTGTCGCTGGCCTATCTGCCGCGTTCGCTGGCGGTGCTCGGCGGCGGCGTCATCGCCTGCGAGTACGCTTCGATCTTCGCGCTGCTGGGGGTGGAAGTCACTCTGATCGATCGCGCAGACCGGCCGCTGGGATTTCTCGACAGGGATCTGACCGACCGCTTTCTGGCGGCATTTGCCGCCCTCGGTGGCACCTACCGTGGCGCCACCGAGGTGCGTTCGGCGCGCTTCAATGGCATCAGCTCGGTTGCCGTCGATCTGGCAGACGGCGATCGCGTGGAGGCGGACAAGGTGTTGTGCGCGCTCGGCCGAGTCTCGCAGCTCGGCGGGCTGAACGTCGAGGCGCTGGGGGTCGTGGTGGACGAACGCGGCCTGGTCCGGGTGAACGAGCACTACCAGACCGACGTGCCGAACATCTACGCGGCCGGTGATGTCGTCGGTCCCCCTTCGCTGGCTTCGTCCGCCATGGAGCAGGGGCGCCATGCGGCCTGTCACATCCTGGGGCTCGATTCCGGTCGCCTGGGTGACTGGATACCCGCGGGGATCTACGCAGTGCCGGAACTCGCGAGCGTCGGCCTGACGGAGGCCGAGGCGCGTCGGCGCCACCCCGGATCCGTGGTCGGCTATGCGGACTTCCGTGAGATTGCGCGCGGCCACATTGCGGGTCGGGTCAGCGGCATGCTCAAGCTGGTGGTGGCGCCGGATGGGCGTGTGCTCGGGGTGCACGTGATTGGCGCGCAGGCGACGGACCTCGTGCACATCGGGCAGATGGCGCTCATCCACGACGCCGGGGTGGATGTGTTCATCGAGAACGTTTTCAACTTCCCCACCTATGCGGAATCGTATCGGGTCGCCGCGCTGCACGCGGCGTCGCAGCTGCACGCCGACGCCAGGGCAGGGGACGCGCGCTCGGCGTGACCGCGCGGGTGACCGCGGGTCAGTCCCGGCTGCGGATCACGTAGCGAGTGAGGCGACGGGCGGCCGCCGCATCAAAGGGTGTCAGCGTCACGCCGACGGCGTAGCGCTCCGGAGCGGCGGGGTCGACCGCACACCGGCTCACCACTGCCCGGCCGATCACGTGCTGCACGGGCGGCAGCACCAGGTGCACTGCCAGCGTGGTACCCGGGGCGAGGGCAACGTCGGTGCTGAACCCTAGACCTTCGGCCGCGACGTCGACGGGAATGGAAGGCGGGACGTCCATCTGGCTCAGGAGCGCGTCCTCGAGCCGCTCGAGCTTGGCCGCGAGCCCCCGCAGGGCTGCCGCCGTGGCCGCGTCGCGAACCAGCCGCAGGGATTGCTCCAGGTCGTCGTCGTGGGCGCTCAGGCTCCTGGAGCAGGGCGGCCGCGGCCGGCAGCTGCAGGGCGGCGCAGACTTCGGCGTCGCTGGCGTCTGCGGCGCAGCGCTGCCAGCGCAGCGGCAGCGCTGCATGGCGGCGCACGGACGCGCGGCGATCGTCGGCGGAGGTGCTCATGCAGGAAGTGTAGCGCCTTCCGTGGTCCTGGCGTCCCCCCGTGCTACCATTCGCGGCCATCGTTCTCGCAGTAGAGCCCGTGACCGCCGCCGTTACCCTGGCCCTCGGAATGCGTTATGCGTTCTCGCGTCGCAGCAGCCTGTCGTTGATAACCCTGGTCGCCGTCGGTGGCCTGGCGCTCAGCGTGACGGTCCTGGTGGTCGTAATCTCGGTAATCAACGGCTTCGAGCGCGAGCTGCGCGTGCGCGTTTTCGGCGTGCTGCCGCACCTTTCGGTGATCGGTCGCGCGCCGCTGGCGCCGCGACCGGAAGACCAGCAACGCCTGGCCGCGATTCCCGGCGTTGCCGGGGTCGCCCCGTTCGTGCAGGGCACGGGGCTCGTGGCCGTGGCGGACCGGGTTTCCGGCGTGCGCATCAGCGGCATCGATCCCGGGCAGCAGAGCGCGGTCTCGGCATACGCCGACTTCCTGGTGCCGGCGCGGCCTCCCGCCGAGCTGCTGGTGGCGGGAGCCTATCAGATCGTGCTGGGGGCGGTTCTGGCCCGGCAGCTCGACGTGTCGGTGGGCGACCGCGTGACGCTGGTGCTGCCTGCGGCCACCGTGACCCCCGCAGGTCTGTTTCCGCGCCAGAAACGCTTCACCGTGACTGCTCTGCTGCGCTCACAGTCTGAAGTGGACGCGACTGCCGCGTTCGTGCACATCGCCGATGCCGAGCGTCTGTTTCGCCTTGGCGGCAACATTCACGGCTACGAGCTGCGCCTCGACGACCTGTTCGCCGCCGACGAGGTGGCTAGCACCGCGCTTGCGCTGCTCAATCGCAATCGTGTGGTGACCCGCAGCTGGATGCAGACCCACGGCAATCTCTACCATGCGATCGCCATGCAGAAGAGCACGATGTTCGTGCTGCTGTCGTTTCTCATCGCCGTGGCTGCGTTCAATCTGGTGTCCACGCTGGTGATGGTGGTGAATCAGCGCAGCAGCGACGTGGCGATTCTGCGTACGCTCGGCAGCGATACCCGCACGGTCGTGGGCGCCTTCGTGCTGCTCGGCCTGGCGCTCGGCGGTGCGGGCGTCGGCATCGGCAGTCTGGCGGGCGTTGCCATCTCCGAGCTGCTGCCGGCACTGTACCTGTGGGTGACCGGAGCCTTCGGGCTCGAACTCATGAGCCAGTACTTCGTCAGCTACCTGCCGGTGGAGGTGCTCGGTTCGGACATGTTGGGCATCGTGATCACGGCGCTGGTTTTGTGTGTGCTCAGCACGCTGTATCCGGCCTGGCGCGCTGCGGCACTCAAACCGTCTCAGGTGCTGGCGCATGAGTGAGCCCGTATTGCGTGCCGTTGGGCTGCGCAAGGCGTACAGCCAGGGCTCCGAGCGGGTGGAAGTCCTGCGCGGGGTCGATCTCGAGGTCGCGCCCGGGGAGCGTGTCGCCATCATCGGCCGTTCAGGATCGGGCAAGAGCACACTGCTGCACCTGCTAGCCGGGCTCGACGAGCCGGACGCGGGCGAGGTATGGGTGGCTGGACACAACCTGACTGCCGCCGACAGCGCCGAGCGCGCGCGTCTGCGCAATCGCTACATGGGTTTCGTCTACCAGCTGCATCACCTGCTGCCGGAGTTTTCGGCGCTCGAGAACGTGTCCATGCCGTTGCGACTGGGCGGCATGCGCGCGGCCGACGCGAACGCGCAGGCTGCCGGGCTGCTGCGGGCGGTAGGCCTCGAAGACCGGCTCCAGCATCGTCCAGCGGCGCTTTCCGGCGGCGAACGTCAGCGCGTCGCCGTGGCCCGAGCCCTGGTTGGGGCGCCCGCGGTGGTGCTGGCCGACGAGCCGACGGGCAGCCTGGACCGGGAAAACGCAGAGCAGGTGTTCGAGCTGATGTGCCGGCTGAGCGACCAGCGCGCCGTCGGCTTCATTATCGTCACGCATGACGAAACCATGCTGCATCAGGTGCATCGCGTGTTGTCGCTGGGCGACGGCGTGATCGGGTGACTGTGTCCACGGCTGCCGGCAGCACTGCCTGGTGGATCGCCGTACGCTACCTGCGCACGCGGCGCCGCGAGTTTGCGAGCTTCATAACCCGGGTGTCCGTCGCCGGCCTCGGCCTGGGCGTGCTGGTGCTCACCGTGGTGGTGAGTGTCATGAACGGATTCGATACCGAGCTGCGTCAGCGCATTCTCGGCACGGTGCCGCACGTGCTGCTGCCGGGGCGGTTAGCCTCGGAGCCGGGCGTGGCTGCCCTGGCGGGAGACCCGCAGGTGCGTGCTCTGTACAACTTCTTCGCCGGCGCCGGTATGGTCACTACGGGCGGCTCGGTGAGTCCGATCACCCTCTACGGCATCGATGCCGGCGCGGTGCCGCACATGGATACCATCGTTCAGGGCTTGCGGTCTGGTGCGCTCGGCGATCTGCTGGCCGGGCATCGGGGCATGCTTCTGGGGGCGCCCCTGGCCCTGCATCTCGGGCTGCGTCCGGGCGACTCGCTGGCGCTGGTGATCAGTGAGCCGGACGAACAGGGTGTGCGTCCGCGGCTGCTGCGATTCAATCTGGTGGGCACCTTCGAGCTCGGTGCCGAGCTGGACTACAGCCTGGCCGTCATCGCCATCGATGCGCTTGGTCCGGACGCTGCGCGGCTGGGGCAGAAGGGCGTGCGGCTCGAACTGCGTGATCCGCTGGCGGCAGGCAGCTTCGCCGCGCGTGTGGCGTCCCTGCACCCGGACTGGATCGTGCAGAGCTGGACCAGCAGCTATGGCGAGCTGTTCGACGCGGTGCGCCTGGAGAAGCTCATGATGTTCCTGATCCTGCTGATGGTGGTGGCCGTGGCGGCATTCAACATTGTTTCGGGGCAGACCATGACGGTCACCGACAAGCGATCGGACATCGCCATCCTGCGCACCATGGGTGCTTCCGAAGGTACGATTCTGCGGATTTTCATGCTGCAGGGGCTGGTCATCGCATCCGTCGGTATCGCTGCGGGGCTTGCGGCAGGCGTGCTGCTGGCAAGGCACATCGGCGCCGCCGTCGCTGCGCTGGAATCGGTGCTGGGATTCCGCCTGCTGGAAGGTACCTACTGCGTGGAAGTGCCTTCGGTGGTGCTGCCGACGGATCTGCTGGTGATCGCAGGGATCTCCTGGGGTCTGTGCCTGTTCTCGGCCTGGTTGCCGGCGCGCCGCGCCGCCCGCCTGAACCCGGTCACCGGTCTGCACGGGTAGAGAGCCTTCAGCGGGTAGAGAGCCTTCAGCGGGTAGAGAGCCTTCAGCGGGTAGAGAGCCCTCAGCGGATAGAGAGCCCTCAGCGGATAGAGAGCCCTCAGCGCAGAAACGGCCCTCAGCCGGAAAGGGATCGTGCCAGCGCCCGGCGCTCACGCCGTTCGCGCCAGCGCCTGATCACGTGCAGGCGCCAGGCCAGGCGCACGAACACCATGCCGGTGAGGCCTGCGACCCAGCCGCAGATCAGCGATCCCACGATCAACGGGTAGCCGATGTTGCCCAGGTTGTCCATCAGCCAGCTCCAGTTGAGATGGATCTGGCTGACCTCGATGCGCATGTCCAGCAACCAGGCACCCAGCCGATAGGCGAAATAGAACATCGGGGGAATGGTCAGCGGGTTGGTGATCCACACCAGGGCAACCGAAATGGGCAGGTTGCAGCGTGACCACACCGCCAGCACGGCGGCGACCAGCATCTGGAACGGCATTGGCAGGAAGGCACAGAACAGGCCGATGAAGGTCGCGCCGCCCACCGAACGCCGATGCAGGTGCCAGAGTTCCGGCTCGTGCAGCCAGCGGCTTACCGGGCGCAATACCGGAAGCTCACGGATGGTTGTGGGGGATGGCAGGTACCGGCGAATCAGGTTCTTCGGCATAACGGCATTATGCCTGTGAAGACTCGAAGACGCATATGCATGGCCCCCTGCTGGCGTTCTGCTGCGCCTGTCTGCTGTACGCCTTGCCGTGGCAGGTGCCCCCGGTGTTCGGGGCCGGTTGGCCCCGGATTGCCTGGGCTGCGGGCTGTGTCGTCGTCGTTGCCGCATCCGTGCTCGGCGTGTCGTGGTGGGTCTGCCGCTGGCGCCCGCGACGCTGCCTTCTGGTGGTGCTGGCCGCGGGTGCGGGCGTGCTGTGGCAGGGCCTCGAGCAGCAGCAGGCGCTGCGTGAACGTCTGCAGGCGGCGCCGGACGCCTTGCCCCTGTGGCTGACGGTTCGGGTTCTGGGCGAGCCCGCTGTGGTCTATGCAGGTGCAGGCGCCGGCAGCACGGCCGACGGCGCGGTTCGTGCTGCGACCGTGGCCCGGTTCTCCGCGCGGGTGGTGACCGCCTCGGCCGGGCGCGACGACATCCGCGCAGGCGTTCGGCTGCGACTGTCCTGGTACGAGCCGCCCGCCGTCGGGGCCGACGAGCTCTGGCGCGTACTCGCAGTGGTTCGCGGGCCCTGGAGCTACGCCGCGCCGGGCGGCTTCGACTACGAGCGCTGGCTGCTCGGCAAGGGTCTGTCCGGTACCGGGTCGGTACGCGTTGGCGAACGCATCGCTCCGGCCGCCGCCACCGCGGCAGGCCTGCGCAGCCTCATGGCCGGGCCGCTGGCGTCACCGCGGCTACTGCGTGGTGGTGTTCTGCGCGCGCTGCTGCTGGGCGCCGGAGGGTCCGTGCCAGAGCCAGTCTGGGAGCTCCTGCGCAGTACCGGCACCGTGCACCTGCTCGTGGTTTCCGGGCTCCACGTCGGCCTAGCCGTGGGCGCCGGCTGGCTGCTGGGACGGCTCCTTGCGTGCTGCGTCCCGCTGCTGCCGTTGTATTGCCCGGCGCCGCGGCTCGGCAGCATCGTCGGTGCGCTCAGCGGCGTCGGCTACGCGCTGCTGGCGGGTGCGGGCACGCCGGTTCTACGGGCCATGCTCGCGGCGTCCACGCTGTTGCTGCTGCGCGGCTGGGGGATAGCCGTCGAGCCCCGCCGTCTGCTGGTGCTGGTTCTGGCACTGGTGCTGGTCGTGCAACCATTGGCGATCCATCTGCAGGGGTTGTGGCTGTCATTTGCCGCCGTGGCGGTACTGTTGCTTGGCTTCCCGGAACGCATCGAACCCCGGCGTATCCATTCGCCGCTCGGCAGCGCACCGCCGCCACATCGGAGCGGACCCGCCAATGCGCCGCTGGCCCGACTGGGCCTGCTCGTGCGCGCGCAGCTGCTGCTGACATTCGCACTCGCACCGTTGCTGCTCGCGGCAACCGGCCAGCTGGCCGTCGTCAGCCCCCTGGCCAATCTGCTGGCCGTGCCGCTGGTCAGCGTGCTCGTCGTACCGCCCCTGCTGGGCAGCGCGGCGCTCGGTCTCGCCGGCGATGGGCCGACTGCCGCATTCGCGTCCTGGCTGTCCGGGCTGGCCGATCTGGGCGTGCACATGGTCCTGTACTGGCTGCAGCGGCTGCAGACATTGCCGGTGCTTGCCGTGCACGCATCGGGCCCGCGTCTGCTGCTGGCCGAGGCCGCGCTGCTCTGGCTTCTGTGCACCCCGCGGCACCGGCAGCTGGTCGTGCTGCTGGCCGCTGCCGCGGTGCCCTTGCTGCCCGCGGTGCAGGCGGTTCCCCACGGCGAGCTGAAGGTGACCGCACTCGACGTCGGTCAGGGCAGCGCCATCGTGCTCGATACCTTGCAGCATCGACTGCTGTTCGACGCCGGGCCGGCCTTTCCGGGCGGCTTCGAAACTGGCAGTGCCGTGGTGGTACCAAGCCTGCTGGCGACCGGCCCCGGGCGTCTCGACGCTCTGGTGCTGAGCCATGCCGATCTGGATCACACCGGCGGCGCCGGCAGCGTCGTCGAGCGGATCGAGGTGGCGCGTGCCTACGGGGCGGTTCCCGACACCGGCGGTGACGATTGCAATGGGCGGCGCTGGCGCTGGGACGGTGTTGAATTCAATCTGCTGAGCCTTGCGCGGCCCCGTGGCGCCACCGACAACGAGCGGTCCTGCGTGCTCCTGGTACGGGCAGCGTCTGCAAGCGTGCTGCTGGCGGGTGATCTCACCGCGCCGCTCGAAGCGCAGCTCCTGCGACGCCTTGGGACACCGGTTACCCTCATGTTCGCGCCGCATCACGGCAGCTCGAGCTCCTCGAGCAGGGCGCTGGTACGGGTGGCCGATCCCCAGCTGGTTTGGATCAGTGCCGGCCTCGGCAACCGCTATGGACACCCGCATCCGCGGGTTGTGGCGCGCTACCGGGCACAGGGCGCCGCCATCCATCAGACCGGTCGTCATGGCACGCTGAGCTGGCGCAGCGACCAGGCGTTGCAGGTCAGGCGCTGGCGGTCGGACTGGTCGCCCTACTGGCGGGCTCAGCTGGCCGCGCCACCGGGCAGCTGATCGAGCTGGTGGATCATGTGCCGCAACTGGCGCACCAGATCTTCCTTCTCGTCGCTCGACAGGAAGCTGCCGATCTCCAGCTCCTGGTCGCGGGAGCGCAATGCGATCTGCTTGCGATACCAGGGGTGTCGCGGTGCGCGCACGAAAAACCGGGTGAAGTAGCGCTGAAACTCGAGCCGTACGGACGGCCTGCGGATGCCGCGCTCGAGCACCAGCGCATCCGGCGAGAAGGTCAGCACCTCCTGGACATGGGTGCGGCGCACGCAGTAGTACAGGCACGCCAGGAGCACACTCATCTCCAGCACGGTGAACGGCAGGATCACCCACATGCCGCGCAGCGTGAATGTGGTGGCGACTGCGAGCGACACGATCATCAGGGTGGCAACGAAATAGCTGTTGGCACGCCAGGTCCAGGATCGATTCGGTTGCAGGACGATGCGCCCTTCGCGCCGGTCGGAGTCGTATTCGCTGGTGATCATATCGCTGTTCTAGCGGCCTGTAGCACTCTGCTCAATGAGCTGTTTTAACCTGGCGTCCGCCAGGTCGCGCTCCAGCGCGCTGGCGAAGGTGCTGTCCTCTACGGCGCGCCGGCGGTCGACCCAGCGGCAATCGCTGTAGCGACTCCTGTCGGACATGGCGAATCCGGCATCGTTCGCCTGCACGTCGACGTACAGGCGCAACAGGGCGGCTTCGGGCACCTCGGTCTGCGCGCTGTTGCCGGCCCATACCACCTGGCCGATCTGGCACCCGGTCAGCTCGAAGGTGTCTCGCAGCATGGCGGTGAGGCTATCCTGCCAGGGCTGCCCCACGAGCAGGTAGCAACCGGGAAAGGTCCAGCGGCCATTCTGCTGTACCAGCAGCAGCGCGTCACTGTCGTTCACTACCCGCGCGCTGACGTGCACCTGAAAGTAGTCGCGGCCGATGGCGAGTTCCGTCCGCAGCCGCTCGACACTATGCCACAGGTGCCGCCCGGCACTGTTGCTGAACTCCAGGCCCACACCATCCGGCTCGACGCGTCGCACGATCGTCTCCACCGTGGGAGTCGGCAGCGTTTCGCTGGACAGCGCGTTGAGCAGCGTCACCCGAAGCCTGGCGCCCGGTTTCACCGATGGGTTCTCGAGCTGCACGAACACGCCGCTTTCGGAGACGTCCCGCGCGGTGCAGCGCACGCTGCCCATGGAGGGATGGTTGAGCTCGACCAGCAGAGGCAGCTGGATTCGAGGATGACGCCGTTGGCTCATATGCGCTTGAATTCGACGCGGGCGCCCACATTGTAGCAGCAGTCGGAACACGAGGGTTCGAGATGCGCTTTGACAAGATGACCGGGCGCCTGCAGAACGCGCTCAGCGATGCCCAGTCCCTGGCGCTCGGGAAGGATCACACGGCCGTAGAGGCGATGCACCTGCTGGCCGTGCTGCTCGAGCAGCAGGGCTCTGCCGCAGTGCCGATCCTGGGCAAAGCCGGCGCGCGCACGGATGAGCTGCGCAGCCGCGTGACCACGGCGCTGGACGCTCTGCCCACGCTCAAGCAACCCACCGGCGAGATCGGGGTGAGTCAGGGGCTCGCGCGCGTCCTCAACCTGGCCGACCGGCAGGCACAGAAAGCAGGCGATGCCTATCTGTCCACCGAGCAGGTGCTGCTGGCGATGATGTCGGACCCGGCCGTCGCGGGTCTGTTCAAGGAGAGCGGCGTCACCCAACAGGCACTCGAACAGGCAATCACCGTAGCACGAAAGGGCGAACCCGTGACCGACCCCAACGCAGAAGACACACGCGAAGCGCTAAGCAAGTACACCATCGACCTGACCGAGCGAGCCGAGGCAGGCAAGCTCGACCCGGTCATCGGGCGCGATGACGAGATCCGGCGCACCATCCAGGTGCTGCAGCGGCGTACCAAGAACAATCCGGTGCTGATCGGCGAGCCCGGCGTCGGCAAGACGGCCATCGTCGAAGGGCTTGCGCAACGGATACTCAACGGCGAGGTCCCCGAAGGGCTCAAGAACAAGCGCATCCTGGCTCTGGACATGGGCGCGCTCATCGCAGGAGCGAAATTCCGCGGAGAGTTCGAGGAACGCCTCAAGGCGGTTCTCAATGATCTGGCCAAGCAGGAAGGCAACGTCATCCTCTTCATCGACGAGCTGCACACCATGGTGGGCGCGGGCAAGGCCGAAGGTGCCATGGATGCCGGCAACATGCTCAAACCGGCACTGGCGCGCGGTGAGCTGCATTGCGTAGGCGCCACCACCCTGGACGAGTACCGGCAGTACATCGAAAAGGACGCGGCGCTCGAGCGACGCTTCCAGAAGGTACTCGTGGACGAGCCGAGCGTCGAGGACACCATTGCCATCCTGCGCGGATTGAAGGAGCGCTACGAGCTGCACCACGCGGTAGACATCACGGATCCGGCCATCGTAGCCGCGGCGCGGCTGTCACACCGCTATATCACCGACCGGCAGCTGCCGGACAAGGCCATCGACCTGATCGACGAGGCGGCGAGCCGGATCCGCATGGAGATGGACTCCAAGCCCGAAGCCATGGACCGGCTGGAACGGCGGTTGATCCAGCTGAAGATGGAAGCCGAAGCGCTCAAGCACGAGAACGACGACGCCAGCCGCAAGCGCCTGGAAGTGCTCAAGGGCTCCATCGCGGAGCTCGAGCGCGAGTACGCGGATCTCGAAGAGATCTGGACCGCCGAAAAGGCGACGCTGCGCAGCGAGCAGGAAATCAAGGAGGAACTCGACGCCATGCGTCTCGAGTTCGAGGGCGCGCGTCGTGCCGGTGACCTCACGAAGATGTCCGAGTTGCAGTACGGGCGCATTCCGGAGCTGGAAAAGCAGCTGGCAGCGGCCGCCAGCAACGGCGAAGCCGCGCCCCGGCAGCTGCTGCGGAACAGCGTGACCGAAGAGGAGATTGCGGAGGTCGTGTCCAAGTGGACCGGCATCCCCATCAGCAAACTGCTCGAGGGCGAACGCGAAAAGCTGCTCAAGCTCGAGGAGCAGCTGCACCAGCGGGTCGTGGGGCAGGACGAAGCGGTGCGGGTGGTTTCCGATGCGGTGCGGCGCTCCCGTGCCGGCCTGTCGGACCCGAACCGGCCGAACGGTTCGTTCATGTTCCTCGGGCCGACCGGCGTGGGTAAGACGGAACTGTGCAAAGCGCTGGCCGCCGTGCTGTTCGACAGCGAAGAGGCAATGATCCGGGTCGACATGTCCGAGTTCATGGAAAAACACTCGGTGGCCCGGCTGATCGGCGCGCCTCCCGGCTACGTAGGCTACGAGGAAGGCGGCTTTCTCACGGAGCAGATCCGCAGGCGGCCGTACTCGCTGATTCTGCTCGACGAGATCGAGAAGGCGCACCCGGACGTGTTCAACATTCTGCTTCAGGTACTGGATGACGGTCGCCTTACGGACGGCCATGGGCGCACGGTCGATTTCCGCAACACGGTGCTGGTCATGACCTCGAACCTCGGCTCGGAAGCCATCCAGGCACTGACCGAGCAGGGTCATGCGGAGCGGATCAAGGACACGGTCATGGGCGTGGTCGCCCAGCACTTCCGGCCTGAGTTCATCAATCGCATCGACGACATCGTGGTTTTCGAACCGCTGTCCCGGGAGCAGGTGGCAGAGATTGCCCGGATTCAGTTCGAGGTGCTCGAGCGGCGGCTCGAGGATCAGGATCTGAAGCTGGTGCTCGAGCCGGAGACCGTCGAGGCGCTGGTGGCCGAAGGTTACGATCCGGTGTACGGAGCGCGGCCGCTCAAGCGCGTGATTCAGCGGCGGGTAGAGAACCCACTGGCGAATCGCCTGCTGGCGGGCGACTTCGTGGCAGGGGACGTGATCCGGGTGGGATATGCCGATGGCGACTACCTGTTCAGCCGCGGCTGACGGCCGGGACTATTGTATGTATATACAGTAGTCGGTATGCTGCTACCCAGTTCGGAACAGGTTCGGCCCGGGGGCACGATCCGTCAGCCCGAGCCGGCTAGCGCACGCCGGATGGTGCAAGCCGGATGGTGCAAGCCGGATGGTACAAAGAGATGAGTGCAGACCGATCGATTGAACTGAATCAGCAGCAGAGCCGCAATCTGGAGCTCGATCTCGGCGCCCAGGCAGCCATCTGCCAGGCTGCGGACGTCGCCTCCGACAGGGCGCGGTCCGCAGATTCCGGGCGCCCCGCAACGGGACCGGAGGCACACCTCGAGGCGGCGCGCCGGCTGGCCAAGCGCATGCGCCGTTATCCTGACCGGTCGCCCCAGCAGACCCGTGCGGGGCTCGCCATCTGCCGGCACCTGCAGGCGTTGCTGCAGGCTTCCGTCGACGGCGGGCGCTGACCAACCGCTCACACGGGCCACACAGGCCCCTCACACGCCCCTCACACCTGGATCGTGGTTCCCGCTGGAACTCGCGCCTGCGATCTGTGAAGCTTCGCGCCTCGCAGGCGCGTCGTGCCCGAGCGCGCGCCGCCAGGCAGCACAGGAAGTTTCCATGATCAAGAAGTGCCTATTCCCCGTAGCCGGGTACGGAACCCGCTTCCTGCCGGCGACCAAGGCCATGCCCAAGGAGATCCTGCCCATCCTCGACAAGCCCCTGGTGCAGTACGGGGTGGAGGAGGCGGTCGAGGCTGGTCTCACCGACATCGGGTTCGTCACTGGTCGCGGCAAGCGTGCCATCGAAGACCACTTCGATGTCAGCTACGAGCTCGAGCATCAGATTGCCGGCACCGGCAAGGAAAAGATGCTCGAAGGGATCCGTTCGCTGATCGAGTGCTGCTCGTTTTCGTACACCCGCCAGGTGGACATGAAAGGCCTGGGCGATGCGATCCTCAAGGGCCGGGCGCTGATCGGCGATCAGGCGTTCGCAGTGGTGCTGGCGGACGACCTGTGCTTCGGCGAGACGGATGGCGTGCTCAAGCAGATGGTGCGGCTGTACAACCAGTTCCGGTGCAGCATCGTCGCCATCGAGGAAGTACCCGCAGAGGACGTCGCATCCTACGGCGTGATCGCCGGGGACCCCATCAGCGACAGGTTGTTCCGGGTAACGGACATGGTCGAGAAGCCATCGCCGAAAGATGCGCCCAGCAACCTCGCGATCATCGGCCGGTACATTCTGACGCCGGACATCTTCGACATCCTCGAGCACACCCCGCCCGGCAAGAATGGCGAGCTGCAGATCACCGACGCGCTGCTGCGCCAGGCGCGCGAAGGCTGCGTGATCGCCTACCGGTTCGAGGGCAGGCGCTTTGACTGCGGCTCCGTGGCAGGGTATGTAGACGCCACCAACTACGCGTATCGAGAGATCTATCAACCCGATCACCAGGGACGGTGAAGCCATGGCGCCAGCGTTGACTCAGGGAAGGGCTTTGGAGCTGGCCGCGGAGCAGCTGCGCCAGCGCCCCTGGCAGGCACTGGCACTGGAGCCGGCGATCCCCATCGACGCGCTGCCGAGCCCGGCGCTGCTGCTCGACGCAGCTGCCTTCGAGCGCAATCTGCTACGGATGGCCGATTTTCTCGGCGCCCGTGGCAAGGGCTTCAGGCCCCACGCCAAGACCCACAAGTGCCCCCTCATTGCACACCGACAGCTGGCGCTGGGCGCCGCCGGGGTGTGCACGGCCAAGGTCTCCGAAGCCCTGGTGATGATCAATGCCGGCATCGACCGGGTTCTGGTCACTTCGCCCGTGGTCACGCCCGACAAGGTGGCGCTCCTGCACGCGCTGGCCGCCGATGCCTCGCAGCTGGACGTGGTGGTGGACAGCGATCTGGGGCTGGAGCTGCTGCGCAGCGGCGCCTCGCCGGACGCGCCGGTGGGCGTGCTGGTGGACGTCGACGTCGCCATGGGACGTACCGGGACCCGCGACGTCGACCGGATCCTGCGTCTGGCCGAAGGGGCTGCGGATACGCCGGGTTTGCGCTTTCGGGGCGTCCAGCACTACGCCGGTCAGGTCATGCACGTCGAAGGTTACGAGCGGCGCCGTGACAAGTCGCTCGCACTGTGGGAGCGTGTCGCAGAGCTCGTGGAGCAGTTGTCACGCCACGGATTCGCGCCCGAGGTCGTCACCGGCGGCGGCACCGGCACCTTCGACATAGATTGCGATGTGGACTGCATAACCGACCTGCAGGTGGGCAGCTACATCTTCATGGACGAGGAGTACCTGCGCATTGGCGGCAGCGGGTCGAGGCGCTTCGACGCCTTCGAGGTGTCGCTGCAGGTGGCGCTCACCGCCATCAGTCAGCCGCGCGACGGCGCGATCACGGTCGACGGAGGGTACAAGGCGTTTGCATCGGACTCGGTCGAGCCGGTGCCGCTTGATCTGCCCTCTGTCCGCTTCCGCTTTGCCGGGGACGAGCACGGGGTCCTGATTCTCGAACCCGGTGCCCAGGAGCCGCTGCTGGGCTCGCGTCAGCGTTTCGTGGTGCCGCATTGCGATCCTACGGTGAACCTCTACGATTATTATTGGGTCTGTGAAGACGGTCTGGCCACGAGCGTGTGGCCCATCGCCGCGCGTGGCTGTTCCTGGTAGCTGCGCGGCGCTCAGTCGTGGAGGAGCGTAAGTGTTAGAGATTGTGCAGTCGGGCGGCTGGCTCATGGTGCCCATTCTGCTCTGCAGCGTGGTGGCGGCGGCCATCTGCGTAGAGCGTCTGTGGACCCTGCAGCGCTCGCGGATCGCGCCCAAAAACCTGCTTGCGCAGGTCTGGAGCATGCTCAAGAACGATACCATGGACAGCGCCAAGCTGCGGGAGCTGCGTGCCTCGAGCCCGCTCGGTCAGGTGCTGGCGGCGGGGGTGAGCAACGCCAAGCGCGGTCGTGACGTGATGAAGGAGGCCATGACGGAATCCGCGGCTCAGGTGATCCACGACATGGAGCGCTACCTGACGTCGCTCGGCGTGATCGCCTCGATCTCGCCGCTGATCGGCCTGCTCGGCACCGTGGTGGGCATGATCAAGGTGTTCACGGCGCTCATGCTCGAGGGCGCAGGCAATGCCAATGTGCTTGCTGGCGGGATCTCGCAGGCGCTCATTACGACGGCGGCGGGCCTTTCGGTGGCGATTCCCGCGCTCATGTTCCACCGGTTTCTGCTGCGACGGGTCGATGAACTCTCGGTGACCATGGAGCAGGAGGCCGCCAAGCTCCTCGAGATCATGCAGGGCGAACCCGGCGAAGAACCGCGGCTATGATGTTCAGGCGCCGCCGCCGCGAAGATGCGGGCGTGGACCTCACGCCGCTCATCGACGTGGTGTTTCTGCTGTTGATCTTTTTCATGGTGTCGACGACGTTCATCCGTGAGACGCAGCTCAAGATCGACCTGCCGGAGGCAAGCGGAGAGCTGCAGGAGATCGACCAGGACGTGGTCGAGATCACCGTCGATCGCCGCGGCGACTACGCGGTAAACGATCGGCTGCTGGTGAACGCGGAGCTGCAGACGCTGATTCGCGCGTTGCAGGAGGTCATCGACGAGCATGGCCCCGCCACTCGGGTGGTCATCACTGCCGACGCCAACGCCGCCCACCAGGCCGTGGTTCGAGCGATGGATGCCGCGGGCAAGGTAGGGCTGACGCGGATCAGCATTACCACCAGGCAACCCGAGGCCGAAGAGTAGCTGCCGAATGGCCGATGCCGAAACGGGCAGCCTTCCGCCTCAGCGCCCGGCAGCCAACGGCAGCTGGGACAACTACAAGCGCCTGCTGCGCTACGTACGCCCGTACTGGCTGCCGTTCATAGCCGCAGTCATAGGATTTCTGATCGGCAGTGGCGCCGAGGCTTACTTCGTGAAGCTGCTCGGCGATCTGATCGACAACTGGGGTGACCGGTTGGCACAGGCATCCCTCACCATCCCGATGGTCATGCTCGGCGCGGCCGTGGCGCGTGGCTTCGGCGAGGTGATCGGGGAGCTGCTGCTGAGCCGGATCTCGTTCGGTGTGGTGCACGTCATCCGCACGCAGCTGTTCGATCAGTTGCTGGAAATGCCGAGCGCCTACTTCGACGCCAGCACTCAGGGTCACCTGGTATCGCGCATTACCTACAACGTCGCGCAGCTGCGTGATACGGGCACGGACGCATTGCGTTCGATCGTCCAGGACGGCGGCAAGGTGGTCGTCTATCTCGGCGCCATGCTGTATCTGAGCTGGAAGCTCACGCTGATCTTTGCGGCGACGGCACCGCTCGTCGCGCTCGTGGTGGTGTATGCGAGCAGACGCTTCCGGTACATCAGCAAGCGCATTCAGAATTCCATGGGTGACGTCACCCACGTTGCGTCCGAAGCCGTCAGCGGCTACCGGGTGGTGCGCATTTTCGGGGGCGAGCGCTATGAGCGCGAGCGGTTTCACCGCTCGAGCGACAACAACCAGCGCCAGAACCTGAAAATGGTCGCCACGCGCGTGCTGAGCACTCAGGTCATTCAGGTGTTCGTCGCTGCGGCACTGGCGCTGCTGATCGCGCTGCTGTTCCGACCGGAGATCGGCGGCGGGCTGAGCACCGGTGATGTGGTGGTGTTTCTCGGCTTCGCGGGGATTCTGGCCCGGCCGATACGCAAGCTCTCCGAGGTCAACGCCAAGCTGCAGCGCGGGCTTGCGGCGGCAGAGGACATCTTCGGCCAGATGGATGAGGCGCCGGAGCGGGACGAGGGTACCCTCGAGGTCGATCGCGCCACCGGCCGCATCGAGTTTCGCAACGTCAATTTTGCCTACGAACGCGGCGCCGGTCCGGTGCTTCAGGACGTCGACCTGGTGATCGAGCCGGGTCAGACCGTGGCGCTGGTGGGACGCTCCGGCAGCGGCAAGTCGACGCTGGCGAGCCTGATCCCGCGCTTCTACGAGGTCGGCTCCGGCGAGATACTGCTCGACGGCCAGCCGCTGGCGAGCTATCGGCTCAACGCGTTGCGCCGCCAGATCGCCCTGGTCACCCAGCAGGTGACGCTGTTCAACGACACCCTCGAACGCAACATCGCCTACGGCAGCCTCGCGGACGCGTCGCCAGCCCGGATTCAGGATGCGATCCGGCGCGCCCATGCAGACTCGTTCATCGCCGAACTGCCGGAAGGGCTGCAGACCATCGTCGGTGACGACGGTGTGCTGCTCTCGGGTGGTCAGCGCCAACGCGTCGCGATCGCCCGCGCGCTGCTCAAGGATGCGCCCGTTCTGATTCTCGACGAAGCCACCTCGGCACTCGACACGGAGTCCGAGCGCTACATTCAGGCGGCGCTCGACGAGGTGATGCGCGGACGCACGACGCTGGTGATTGCGCACCGCCTTTCCACCATCGAGAAGGCCGACCTGATCGTGGTGATGGACGGTGGGCGCATCGTGGAATCCGGCGATCATCGCAGTCTGCTGGAGCGAAAGGGTGCCTATGCAACGCTCTACGACGCGCAGTTTCAGGATTCCACGGCCACGTCTCAGACTGCCGCCGCTGCGGTGGACGGCGGGCCGCCGGCTGCAACCCCAGCCCGCCCGCGACAGCACATGAGTTATACCGATCGTGCCGCTGGACCACTGATTGCCGCCTGGTACTCGAACGCGCGCTGGGTGCGGCTGTTGCGGCCGCTGTCCTGGATCTACAGACGCCTCGCGTCGCGGCGCCGGCATGCCTACCGCACCGGCCGCAGAACCCCCTGGCGGGCCCCGGTACCCGTGATCGTGGTAGGAAACATCAGTGTCGGAGGAACCGGCAAGACGCCGCTGGTCATATGGCTGGCCGCCGAGCTGATGCGACTCGGGTTTCGTCCTGGCATCGTTTCCCGCGGGTACGGGGGCCGCGGCGGCCGTCGGCCCGTTGCCGTGACGCCGGGTGCGGATCCGGAACAGGTGGGCGACGAGGCGCCGCTGCTGGCGGCGCGAACCGGATGTCCGGTGGTGGTGGGTACGGAGAGGGTCGCCGCCGTTCGGGCGCTGCTCGAGCAGCAGAATTGCGATCTGGTGATCGCGGACGACGGGTTGCAGCATTACGCTCTTGCCCGCGACATTGAGATCGCAGTGGTCGACGGAGAGCGTGGTCTGGGCAACGGGTTGTGCCTGCCTGCCGGGCCGCTGCGCGAACCGGGCGAGCGTCTGCAGGAGGTAGACTGGGTGGTGGTCAACGGCCGGCCCCTGAGGCTGCGCGACGACGAGCAGCCGATGCACGTGGTGCCTGTCGCGTTCGTCAACCTGGCCAGCGGTGCCCGTCTGGATTGCGATGCGTTTGCGGCACGCCACCACGACGTGCACGCGGTGGCCGGCGTGGGCAACCTGCCCCGATTCTTCGCGGTGCTGCGTGGGCTGGGCATCGAGCCGATACCGCATCCGCTGGGGATCATCATCAGTTCGACGGCAGGGAGATCGCCTTCGCAGATGGACTCGCCGTGGTGGTGACCGAGAAAGACGCGGTGAAGCTGCGGCACCTGCCGGAGCCCTGCCCACGTTGCTGGTATCTGGAAGTCGACGTGACCCTGGGCGACACCGCCCGGGCTGCGCTCGAGCAACTCCTTCAAGATCACGGGATCAGCAGGCGATGAGTGAAGCGAAAACGGCAGCGGGATTCAAAGTCGTCATTCCGGCTCGCTATGCATCGACGCGCCTGCCGGGGAAGCCGCTGGCGGACATCGGCGGCCGGCCCATGATCGAGCGAGTCGCCGAGCGCGCGGCGCTCGCCGGCGCCGACGAGGTGGTGATCGCCACGGATGATCAGCGTGTGGCCGATGCGGTGAGTGGCTCCGGCCATCATGTAATGCTGACACGCGCGGATCACCTGTCCGGATCCGACCGGGTGATGGAAGTCGTGGCGCGCCGCGGCTGGAGCGACGATACCCGTGTGATCAACGTGCAGGGCGACGAGCCGCTGATTCCTCCGGAAGTGATCGCGCAGGTTGCCGACGAGCTGGCTCGTGCACCGGACGTGGGCGTGGCTACGCTGTGCGAGCCGATCGCGGATCTGGCACAGGTGTTCGATCCGAACGTGGTCAAGGTCGTTCGCGAGCACGGCGGACTCGCCCTGTATTTCTCGCGCGCACCGATTCCCTATCACCGCGACCACTTCGCCACCCTGGATCCGCACCCGGCGGGACCGCTTCCCGCGACGGCAGGCTGGTTCCGGCACATCGGCATCTATGGCTACCGGGTGGCAACTCTGCGGCGCTTCGTGAGCCTTCCCCCGAGCCCCCTCGAACTCGCCGAATCACTGGAACAGCTGCGGCTCCTGGCCAATGGGATCCGCATTCAGGTGGCACAGGCGCTGGCCGAAGTGCCGGGCGGCGTCGATACGCCCGCGGATCTGGAACGGGTGCGACGCCTGGTGGCAGATGGCTGAGCGTCAGCGTCCTGCCGCCGAGTCGGGCGTGCAGCGCGGCGGGGGCCCGACCCGGAGCTGGCGCCTGTTCCCGCGGTTTCTGGCGTGCCGCGAAGCGCAGGCGCTGTTCGATGAGCTGCGGCGCTCGGTGAGCTGGCAGCAGGAGACCATCGTCATGTTCGGGCGCGCAGCGCCTGTGCCGCGGCTGGTGGCCTGGTACGGTGACGCAGGCCTGAACTACCGCTATTCGGGCAATGATCACCACTGTGCAGGCTGGCCGGAGACGCTTCGAGCGCTGTGCCGTCGCGTCAGTGCCTGCAGCGGCTTCGAGAGCAACTTCGTGCTGCTCAACCGCTATCGCGATGGCCGGGATTACATGGGCTGGCACCGGGACGACGAGCGCGGACTCGGCGCCGAAATCGCCTCACTGAGTCTCGGCGCAGAACGCCGCTTTCTGGTTGAAGATCCCGTCTGTGCCGCGACCGCCACACTGACGCTCGGCCACGGTGCCCTGCTGGTGATGCCCGGGACGCTGCGACACTGCCTGCCGAAGACCCGGCGGCCTGTGGAGGAACGCATCAATCTCACGTTCCGGCGGCTGCGGCAGATCCGCTGATGGCGCCGGTCACCGCTGCAACGAACACCCTGCATCTGGCAGCCCAGGCCGAGCGGGTGATTGAGGCGAGCGAAGAACGCCTGCTGCTCGATACCATCGCCGCAGCGCGGGGTGCGGGCCGGCGCCTGACGATACTGGGCGGCGGCAGCAACGTGGTGTTGCAGCCCCGGCTCGATGGCTGGCTGGTGCGCATGCGTACCCGGGGCGTCCGGGTCAGCGCCGCGGGGCCGGGAGCCTGGCATGTGACTGCCGCTGCGGGCGAGCGCTGGCATGACCTCGTGCGTTTCGTGCTGGCTCAGGGTTGGGCCGGGCTCGAGAATCTCGTGTTGATTCCCGGCAGCGTCGGCGCGGCACCCATGCAGAACATCGGCGCCTACGGTGTCGAGCTCAAGGATCGCTTCGTGGCGTTGCGCGCGGTGGATCGCGAATCAGGCACGATCCGTCGTTTCGATCTCGATGAGTGCGGATTCCGCTACCGTGACAGCGTGTTCAAATCGGAGCTGCTGGACCGGTTCGTGATTCTGGATGTCACACTGCGAGTAGCCGAGCACGCGGCGCTGCAGCTGGATTACCCCGACGTGCGAGCGGAGCTTGCGCATCTCGGTGTGGGTGCCGACAGCCCGCGCCTGACGCCGGTGATGGTTGCCGAGGCCATCTGTCGGGTTCGGCGCCGCAAGCTGCCGGATCCCCGCCGCGTCGGAAACGTCGGCAGCTTCTTCAAGAACCCTGAGCTCGCTCGCGCTGCGGCGCTCGCGTTGAGGGACCGCCATGGCGGACTGAGTCTGCACGAATCGGCCACCGGAACCGTCAAGCTGAGTGCCGCTCAGCTCATCGACCGGTGTGGCTGGAAGGGACGCCGCTCGGGCGACGCCGGGGTGTGGCGCCGGCAGCCTCTGGTGCTGGTGAACTACGGCAACGCATCCGCAGCAGACATCCTGGCCCTGGCCGCGGACATCCGCGATGACGTTCAGCGCCGCTTCGGGGTGCTGCTCGAGTTCGAGCCCAGGATTCTGGGCTCGAACTGAGCGCGCGGGCTACTCGCTCTTGCGGGTAATCACGCCCTGGGCTTTGAGCTCCGCTTCACGCTGACGCCTACGCACCTCGCGCGGGTCATTGTATGCCCTGCGTGCAGGTTCGGCGGGTTGCTCTGCCGGGGTTGCGGCGCCCGACGTGGCTTCGGCAGGCGCTTCAGCGGCCGGCGCCGGCTCAGCTTCCGAAGCACCTTCAGCGACGGGACCAGCTTCAGCTGCCGGAGCAGCTTCAGCTGCCGGAGTAGCGTCAGCCGCCGCCTGCATTTCCGGTTTCCCGGCTTGCGGCGCCGGGGCGGCCTCCGCTTCCACAGTCGCTTCCACCACGGCCGTTTCCACCGCCCCCGCGTCGGCGGCCGATGCCTCAGCCGTCATCACGGCTGGTGCTTCGCCTTGCTCGGCCGCCGCTTTCGCGGTGGCGCCCGCCGGTTCCGCCCTGCTGGCAGCAATGGCCATCTCGGTCGGTTCCGACTCGGCAGCGGCCCTGCTGCCTGCTGCAGAGCTTGCTGCGCTGACCGTCGCTGCGGACGCGCCGGCCGCGACAGCGCCGCCGGCCGGTCCCGTCGCCGCATCGCTCAATGCCGCGCGATCGCGCTTGGGGCGACGCTTGCTGCGGGCCAGCTGCTCCTCGGAAGGGCGGCGCTCTGCCAGCGGCACGATCTCGGCGGTCGCCTGGGCGCGCTCCGCTGCCGCCTGGCCGGAGTCCGCGGGCCCGCTGCCCGATTCGCCCGTGCCGGCTTCGCTGTTGCTGCCACGGCGCCCGCCGCGGCGTCTGCCGCGGGGCTCGGAGCTGCGCTCGTCCGCGTTCCGGTCGGCCTCGCGGGTTGCAGTACCCTCGGTCTGAGCGTCCGTCTCGGCACTCGCGTCCCGCTGTGGCTCACGCGAACGCCGGCGACCCTCGTCTCCGGCTTGCTCATCGCGCCCCGGCTTGTCGGCGTCGCGGCGTCCGCGCCGCCGCCGCGATCGACCTTCCGCGGATTGTTCGCCGCGCTGGTCCGTGCGCTGCTCGTCTCCCGTCTGTTCGGCCTTCTGGTCCCCTCGCTGGTCGCCACGGGCGGTTCTCGAACGCTCGGTGCCGCGTTCGCCGGCACGCTCGGAAGCCTGGCGGGAATCACGGGACGTGCTGCGCCCATTGTCCCTGGAGGGTTCGCCGGCAGCCTCTGCTCCGGCGTCCCTGGCGCCGCGTCCGCCCCGGTTCTGGCGGCCATCGCGCGCGCGGCCAGTGCTTTCCTGGGCTGGCGTCGATCCACCTGCCGCGCCGGCAGCGCCCGCGCTCCGCGCCGGCACAGGGCCAGCCGCTGCGGGCTGCGGGCCGGTTCCGAACAGGGTCGCCGTCAGGCGGCGCAGAAATCCGGGCTTCTCCGCTTCGGCCGGAGGCGGTGCCGCAGGCGTTGCCGCGGGCGCCTCGCTCTCTACTGGCGCAGGGGCTTCCGGGCGTCTTGGTGCCGGGGCAGCCGGGCGGATCGGTTGCACGGCCGCCCGCGGCGCCGACGGCGCCTCCGGTCTGCGCTCCACCACGACCGGCTGGGAGCCGGTGTCGGTGAGTTCGTAGCTCGGCACGCTGGCCTCTTCAGCCAGCTGATCGTCGCGGATCCGCTGCACCTCGTACTGCGGTGTCTCCATGTTGACGTTCGGGATGATCACCAGGTGGGTGCCGGTCCGCCGCTCGATCTCGGCGACGTCGTCGCGCTTCTCGTTGAGCAGGTAGGACGCTACGTTCAGCGGGACCAGAGCTCGAACCATGGAACTGCGTTCCTTGAGCGCTTCTTCCTCCATGACGCGCAGAATGCCGAGTGCCAGGGAACTGGTGACCCGGATTCGTCCCTGGCCGCTGCAGCGCGGACAGATTTCGGTGGTCAGCTCCTCCAGAGACGGCCGCAACCGCTGCCGGGACATTTCCATCAGGCCGAAGCGCGAGATCCGCCCGACCTGGATGCGGGCGCGATCGGCTTCCAGAGCTTCGCGCAGCCGGTTCTCCACGGCGCGCTGATTCTTGACGCCGGTCATGTCGATGAAATCGATCACGATCAGCCCGCCGACGTCGCGCAGGCGCAGCTGACGGGCAATCTCGTCGGCAGCCTCCAGATTGGTGTTGAGCGCGGTCTCTTCGATGTCCGCGCCCTTGGTGGCGCGCGCGGAATTGATGTCGATGGAAACCAGCGCCTCGGTGGGATCGATCACCAGGCTGCCGCCGGAAGGCAGCTTCACGGTGTGGTGGAAGGCGGTCTCGATCTGACTCTCGATCTGGTAGCGGCTGAACAGCGGGATGTTGTCGGTGTAGTACTTGACCCGATCCTTGTAGTGCGGCATGACCAGCTCGATGAAGGCGTTGGCCTCGTCGTATGCGTCCTTGCCGTCGATCAGCACCTCGCCGATGTCGCGCCGCAGGTTGTCGCGGATGGCGCGCAGGATGACGTTGTTCTCCTGGTAGAGGAGCGAAGGTGCGCGCTCCTGGTCGGCGGCGGTACGGATCGCCTCCCACAGCTGCAGCAGATAATCCAGGTCCCACTGGAGCTCCTCGGCGCTGCGGCCGATGCCGGCGGTGCGCACGATCACCCCCATGCCCTGTGGAATCTCCAGCTTGCTCAGGGCCTCGCGCAGCTCGTCACGCTCTTCGCCCTCGATGCGGCGCGAGATGCCGCCCGCGCGCGGATTGTTCGGCATCAGCACGAGACAGCGGCCGGCCAGACTGATGAAGGTAGTGAGCGCCGCGCCCTTGGTGCCGCGCTCCTCCTTGTCCACCTGCACCAGGACTTCCTGGCCTTCCTGAATGACTTCCTGGATCAGCACCCGGCCGCCGGATTCGCCGGAGGAGGGCTTGAAGTACTGACGGGAGATCTCTTTGAGGGGCAGAAACCCGTGGCGGTCGGCGCCATATTCGACGAAGGCGGCCTCGAGACTGGGTTCTACCCGGCTGATCCGGGCTTTGTAGATGCTGCCCTTCTTCTGCTCTCTGCCACGATTCTCGATGTCGAGATCGTAAAGTTTCTGACCATCAACCAGGGCGACGCGCACCTCTTCGGGCTGCGTCGCGTTGATCAGCATGCGTTTCATGTCTTTGCATATCCTCTGTAGGAGCGTCGGAACGCCCGCGCCAGAGGCAACGGAAGGGCAGACCTGATGGTCGGATGACGGCCGGGCTCAGCAGCCGAACGGGTGACCGGCGGCAGGGCAGGGAACACCTTGGCGCCCGCATTCGGCGGACGCCGGCATGACGAGTTGCGTTGTCGCATCGTGCATGGGTGTGGCCTGGTCTCCTGTATCGCCCCGTTCTGCTCGCTGGGTTCGCGACTGGACCTTTCCGGTCCTGACAGTCCGCATCGCGCGCGCGGTGCGCGCGCTGTGCGGAAATGTTCTCCGTCCATCGGAAGGCTCGCCCGCTTCGCCCCATCGTTGATCGGGTGGGGCGTTCGACGATACCTTCTTCGTTCTGCAACCCGGGCTGGCGGCGCGTTGTGACTGACTCGGCGTAGCGGGCGGCTTTGTGCGGGCGATAACCTGCGCTCCGCTTGCTCTGCTGCCCGCCACGATCACCTGGCGCACCGTGCCTCGAGTAAAAATCCGCCTTGCCTCGGCGTACGTTAACTGTGACTCTGTTCAGCCCCGTGGCCACTTCCTGCGCAGCTCGTGCGCTGCAGGGTAGGGGCACATGATATGGCCGGCTTCCCCGCATGCGTGCCGGTATGATCTGCCTGTTGGGCCGGGTACCGGCGTGGACTGTTCAGTCGGATGGGACTTATGGTCGGATCGGACTTTCCGGTCGCGCCTGCGAGGAGGCGGACGGATAGTAGCAGTCATTGATAAGTGCTTCAAACCCCTGAAAAAAAATGTTGATGGCCGATGAACGACGAGGTTGACGAACGCGATCGCGCAGACGCGCCGCCGCAGGCTCGCAGCGCGGCCGCAGGCGCCCGTCAGGTGGTGGTGGTGCGCGACGACGCCGGCCAGCGAATCGACAACTTTCTTCTGCGCGAGCTCGCGGGCGTGCCGCGCAGCCGTATCTACCGCATGCTCCGAAGCGGCGAAGTGCGGGTCAATGGCGGACGCGTCAAGCCGACGCAGCGCCTGGTGGCCGGCGACCGGATACGAATTCCGCCGGTTCGCACAGCTGCGGCCGAAGATCCAGCGCGGACGGGCGCGGCCGCCGCGTTCATCGGCGATCGTCTGCTGCAACAACTGGAACAGGCCGTGCTGTTCGAGGACGAGCGGCTGCTGGTGGTAAACAAACCTGCAGGGCTGGCCGTGCACGGCGGCAGCGGGCTGTCATACGGTGCCATCGAGGCGCTGCGGCGCATGCGCCCCGACGTGCCGCTGTCTCTGGCGCATCGGCTCGACCGTGATACCTCCGGATGTCTGCTGCTCGCCAAGAGTCGCGGCGTGCTGCAAAGCCTGCACAGCGCGCTGCGTGAGCGCCAGGTGCGCAAGCATTACGAGCTCATCGTTCATGGGCGCTGGCCGCGGCGTGTGACCACGGTACGACTGGCCCTGCATCGCTACCATACGGCCAGCGGCGAGCGCCGAGTCCGTGTCGCAACCGACGGCAAACCCAGCCGGACGGACTTTTCCATCCGCGCGCAGTCGGCGCAGGCCACGCGTCTGGAAGCGCGTCTGCACACGGGGCGCACGCATCAGATCCGCGTGCACGCCCAGGCCAGCGGCCATGCGGTCGTGGGAGACGAAAAATATGCTTCCGAGGCGCAGCTGGACCTCGCGCGCTCACTGAACATCCGGCGATTGTGCCTGCACGCATGGTATCTGGCCTTCGAGCTGGACGGGCAGCGCCTGCGTTTCGAGGCGCCGCCGCCCGCAGACTTCGAACGCGCCTGGACGGCACTCACGGCGGTGGACGTCGATTGAGCTCGACGGGCGGATACCGGCGGCGGGTCAGGCGAGCACGTCGCACCCGGCCTCGCGCAGCATCGCGCACAACCGGATGAGCGGAAGTCCGATCAGGGCGTTCGGGTCGTCGCCCTCGATGGCATCCAGCAGGGCGACGCCCAGCGCTTCCGACTTGAAGGCGCCGGCACAGTCGATCGGCTGCTCCCTGGCCACGTAGTTGGCGATCTCCGCGGCGGTGAGTTGCCGGAAGCGCACCCGGGTCGTGTTGACGTCCAGCTGCAGGCGGCCATCGCGGCCATCGAGCAGGCACAGGCTGGTCAGAAACCGCACCGTCTGCCCGGAGAGCACGCGCAGCTGCTCCCGGGCCCGGTCCGGGCTGCCCGGTTTGCCGAGGACTTCCCCCCGGCAGACGGCCACCTGATCGGAACCGATGATCAGGGCATCCGGGTGGACCGCCGCAACGGTCCGCGCTTTGCGCTCCGCCAGGCGCGCCACCAGCGCCTCCGGTGACTCGTCGGGCAACGGCGACTCGTCGACGTCCGGGCGCACCGCGGTAAACGGGACACCCAGGCGCGAGAGCAGCTCGGCACGGTAGCGCGAGGACGAGGCGAGAATGAGCTTGGCCAAAAAAGTTCCAGTGAATTGAGTCAGTTAGTACGCGCGATGAGGCCGCGCAGCGGGTCTGGTACGACTTTACACAGGCGCTTAGGGTACCTATGATTGCGCCCGCTATGAACACCCCCCCCGAGGAGTTGCTGCCATACCGGCATTTGGCGCGGCAGCATGCTCGGGTGACGCGGCATCTGACCCCGGCTGCTCTGCCCCGACTCGAGGCGCTCGTGAACGCGATCGCCGGGGTGGACGTGGATCTCAGCTTCCGCCGGGATGATGACGGACGCCACTGGGTGACGGGACGCGCGACGGCACAGCTGCAGCTGGCGTGCGGTCGTTGCCTGGAGTCTTTCGAGCGTGCCCTCGACGTGGCGTTCGCGCTGTGTCTCGCCACGGAAGCGGAGGCGGGCGAGCTGGCGGGTGAGGTAGACGTGGTTACCGTGTCGGGTGACACGGTCGCGGTCGCGGACATCGTCGAGGACGAGCTGATTCTGGCGCTGCCCGGGCGGCTGTGCATCGAAGAGCCCTGTGGTTTCGCCCCACCGTTCGCTTACCCGGCAGAACCGGAAGAAGCGCCGGAACAACAGGAAAACACGACGCCCGACAGCCCGTTCGGGGTGCTGGCGTCACTCAAGCAGAACAAGTAGTCGCAGGCACGTCCTGCCACGGAGGCCAGATGGCTGTTCAACAGAACCGAAAGACCCGCTCGCGTCGCGGCATGCGCCGTTCCCACGATGCGCTGGCAAAACCCGCGCTGTCCATCGATCCCACGTCCGGTGAGACGCACCGTCGCCACCACGTGTCGGCCGACGGGTTCTATCGCGGCAGAAAGATCTTCGGCGAGGAGTAACCCGCCGGCGTGGCAGTGAGGCCGCGCATCGCCGTCGACGCCATGGGCGGCGACGGCGGCCCCGAAATCACCGTGCCTGCGGCGCGCCTGCTCACGGAGCGTGCCGATCTGGTGCTGGTGGGAGATCCGCACCTTCTCGCCCCCCTGCTCGGTGACGCGCCGATTCCGGTGGTCGCCGCCTCCCAGGTGATCACCGATCGTCATACCCTGGGCGACATCCTGCGCCGGCTGCCGGACGCTTCCATGCGCCGGGCGCTGGAACTGCTCGCCGGCGGCCAGGTGGATGCCGTAGTCAGCGGTGGCGACACCGCGGCGCTGATGGCGCTGTCGCGGCAGTGCCTGAGCATGATTCCGGGTATCGAACGGCCGGCGATCTGCAAGACGCTGCAGGGCAAGCGAGCGCCGTTCTGGATGCTGGATCTCGGCGCCAATCTCGAATGCTCGCCCGCGCAGCTCGTGCAGTTTGCCCGCATGGGCAGCCTGCTCGCAGAACGTGTCGGGGACCTGAGCCGGCCACGCGTGGCGTTGCTCAACATCGGCACCGAACGTCGCAAGGGTCCCGAGACGCTGCGTCGGGCCGCGGAGCTCCTGAGCGCGGATGCCATGCTCAACTACGTCGGCTACATCGAGGGCAATGTACTCTTCGACAACGTGGCCGACGTCATCGTCTGCGATGGCTTCACCGGCAACATCGCGCTCAAAGCCGTCGAAGGGGCCGCCAGCATGGCCGGACATCTGCTCGGCTCGTTGCTGTCTACCCTCAATCCGGTGCAGAAGCTCGGGCTGGCGTTGTCCCGGGATGCGCTGCGATCGCTGGGTGATGGCTTCAACCCGCAACGCTACAACGGCGCGAGCTTCGTGGGCCTGAACGGGGTCGTGATCAAGAGCCATGGTTCCGCCGATAGCGAAGGCTTCAAATTTGCCATTGAAGCGGCCATTGTAGAGACCGCCGGTCAGATCCCTGCGCGGCTCGGCGAGCAGTTCGACGCGACCCACGCGGGCGCCGGTGTCCAGCCGGCTGCCGCGCGCGGGCATGGCGACCAAGAATACGAAGACGAACACAAAGACAAAGACAAAGACAAAGGCAACTGAGGAGTGTCAATGGGGCTGGGATTCGTGTTTCCGGGACAGGGTTCGCAATCGGTCGGCATGCTGAGCGACATCGCCGCGAGCTATTCGCAGGTACAGGCGCTGTTCGAAGAAGCCGGTGATGCCATCGGACAGCCGCTCTGGCGATACGTCAGCGAGGGCCCGGACGATGCGCTGGTGCGTACCGAGATCACGCAGCCGGCGCTGCTCACGGCCAGCGTGGCGCTCTGGCGCGTCTGGTGCGCCGAGGGCGGCGCGCAGCCCGGATGCATGGCCGGCCACAGCCTCGGCGAGTACTCGGCGCTGGTGTGCGCGGGCGCGCTGGAGTTTGCCGACGCGGTACGCCTGGTGCATCGCCGCGGCCAGCTCATGCAGGCGGCCGTGCCACAGGGGCAGGGCGCGATGGCGGCGATTCTCGGGCTCGACGACGAGCAGGTCGAGCAGGCCTGCGCGGCCACCGCCGGCGTGGTCTCCGCGGCCAACTACAACGCGCCGGGTCAGGTGGTGATTGCCGGAACGGCGGAGGCGGTGGCTGCCGCGGTGGAGGCCTGCAAAACCGCCGGTGCGCGCCGGGCGGCGCTGCTGCAGGTGAGCGGACCTTTCCATTGCGCGTTGATGGAGCCCGCCCAGGAGGCATTTGCCGCGGATCTGCAGTCAGTGGCCATTGCCGCCCCCCGCGTGCCCGTAGTGCAGAACGTGGACGCGACGGTTGCCGGCGACGTCGACGGCATCCGCAGCCGATTGCTGGCGCAGATTTCCCGTCCGGTGCTCTGGACCGCGTGCGTTCAGACCATGGTCGGCCTGGGTGTCACGCATCTGGTGGAGTGTGGGCCGGGCAAAGTCCTGAGCGGGCTGATCAAGCGGATCGCCAAGGAGGTAGCTGCCAGCAACGTCGGAACGCTCGACGGGCTGCGCGCAGCTCTGGGCGAAGCCACGGAGGGCGAGGTATGACTGACGACGCGACGGACAGGCGGGTTGCGCTTGTCACCGGGGCATCGCGCGGCATCGGCCGCGCCATTGCGTTGCGCCTCGCCAGCGATGGCTACCACGTTGTCGGTACCGCGACCTCGCAGGCGGGGGCCGACGCGATCGCGGAACTGCTCGGCGACGCCGGCGGTGGACTGGTCATGCGCGTCGAGGACGCGGATTCGGTGAGCGCGGCCTACACCTCTCTCGAGAGCAGCTGCGGCATGCCTGTGGTGCTGGTCAACAATGCGGGGATCACTCGGGACAACCTGCTGCTGCGGATGAAGGCGGAAGAGTGGCGCGACGTGGTCGACACCAATCTCGGTGCCCTGTACCTGGTGATCAAGCCCGCGTTGCGGCACATGATGAAGGCGCGCTGGGGGCGCATCATCAACTTGAGTTCGGTGGTTGCGCGCATGGGCAACCCGGGTCAGAGCAACTACGTGGCCAGCAAGGCGGGTATCGAGGGGGTCACGCGCTCGCTCGCCCACGAGCTGGCGTCGCGTAACATCACGGTGAACGCCGTGGCGCCGGGCTTCATCGAGACCGACATGACGGGCGAGTTGACGCAGACGCAGGTTCAGCAGATGCTGGAACGTATCCCTCTCGGGCGCATGGGCAGCGCGGAGGAGGTTGCCCATGCCGTGTCGTTTCTTGCCAGTGACGGTGCCGCTTACGTGACGGGTGCTACGCTGCAGGTGAACGGTGGTCTCTACATGGCCTGAAGGGATCGCGCGCGAACGCGTAAACAGCACAAAAAACAGATAGTTAGTCAAGCTTTGTTGGGCGCGTAAGGGCGCGCGACGTTGCTTGATCCAGGGTAACGCCCTCTATAGAATGCGCGTCGCCCTGCACCCCAGGAACCTGATCGGGAGATCTCTACAGCATGAGCAGCGTAGAAGAACGTGTAAAAAAACTCATTTGCGAGCAACTCGGTGTCAAGGAAGACGAAGTCAAAGCAGACGCGTCTTTCGTTGAGGATCTTGGCGCTGACTCACTGGATACGGTCGAGCTGGTGATGGCTCTCGAAGAAGAATTCGAAACCGAAATTCCCGACGAGGAAGCCGAGAAGATCACCACCGTGAAGGAAGCGATCGACTACATCCTGGCGCACCAGTAGGGCCTGCCCTGATCCCTGGAAAAAGCCGCACCGGTTCGCGTGCGGCTTTTTGCTTATTTGCAGACGTGAAAGCGGAGCCAGGAGCATGAGCAAGCGACGTGTGGTCGTAACCGGTCTCGGGATGCTGTCGCCTATCGGCAACGATGTGGCGACCTCCTGGGATGCAGCGCGTGCCGGCAGGAGTGGCGTTGGGCTCATCGAGGCCTTCGATACCACCGACTATGCCGTGCACATCCATGCGGCGGTGAAAGGTTTCGACCCGACCACCGTGATGGACAAGAAAGAAGTCCGGCGGGTCGACCCGTTCATCCAGCTCGGTATGGCGGCGGCGGTCGAGGCCATCGCGGATGCGGGCCTCGAGGCGCATCCGGGCGACGCCGATCGCATCGGCCTGGCAATTGGCTCCGGCATCGGTGGTATCAATACCATCGAGGAGACGCACTCGACGCTGCTGAACAGCGGCCCGCGCCGCGTGTCGCCGTTCTTCGTGCCCGCCAGCGTCATCAACATGATCTCCGGCAATCTGTCGATCCGCTACGGGTTCAAAGGTCCCAACCTGGCCGTAGTCACCGCTTGCACTACCGGAACCCACAACATCGGCATTGGCGCGCGGCTCATTGCCTATGGCGATGCCGACGTGATGATCGTCGGCGGCGCGGAGCAGGCCACCTCGCCCATCACCATCGCGGCGTTCTCCTCGATGAAGGCCCTGTCGACGCGCAACGACGAGCCCGAGCGTGCCAGCCGTCCGTGGGACCGCGACCGCGATGGTTTCGTTCTGGGCGACGGTGCGGGCATCCTGGTGCTGGAGGAATACGAGCGCGCGCGCGCGCGTGGGGCCAAGATCTACTGTGAAGTAGCCGGGTTCGGCATGAGCGGCGACGCCCACCATATAACCGGCCCGGCAGAGGACGGTGCGGGCGGGGCAGCGTCCATGCGCAATGCTCTGAAAGACGCCGGCATGAGTCCCGATGAGATCGGCTACATCAACGCGCACGGTACCTCGACTCCGCTCGGCGACGTCGCCGAGACCCTCGGGATAAAGGCCGTGTTCGGTAGCGATACCCGGGTTCCGGTGAGTTCCTCCAAATCCATGGTCGGACACCTGCTGGGTGCGGCCGGATCCGTGGAGGGCATTTTTACCATCCTGGCCCTGCGCGATCAGGTGCTTCCCCCGACGATCAACCTCGACAACCCGGGTGAGGGTTGCGACCTGGACTACGTTCCCAACACGGCCCGTGACGCCCGGTTTACGGCTGCGCTGAGCAATTCTTTCGGCTTTGGCGGTACCAACGGCACGGTGATCTTCAGGTTGATCTGAGTTTCCTGGCGTCGTGCCCAGGAACCACCTCAGTTAGGCGTGCGCCTTCTTGTCACCATCGCTCTCGTCACGCTGCTGCTCCTGGCGGCGCTGACGGGGTGGTGCTGGTGGGCACTGATGCAGCCGCTCGACAACAGTCGCTACGATCGCGTGGTGCTGGAGCGTGGCGAAGCTTTCACGCACTTCGCAGCGGCGCTGCACGAGCAGGGTATTCTTCGACATCCGGCCGTTCTGACCTGGTGGGCGCGGCTTTCGGGCGCCGCGACTCAGGTGCGTGCCGGCGAGTACGCGCTGATCGCGGGCGATACGCCTCTGGTGCTGCTGGAGCGCCTCACCTCGGGAAAGGTGATCACCTACCAGGTGCGCATCGTCGAAGGCTGGACGGCCATGCAGGCGCTGTCCGTTCTGAGCGGGGAGACCGCGCTGCGCCACGAGCTCGGCGGCGTCACGGTGCTCACCCTGCTGGAGGTGCTCGGGTTGCCTGCCGGCCATGCCGAAGGGTTGTTCTTTCCGGATACCTATCAATACGTCCGCGGCGACAGCGATGCCGACATCCTGCGCCGCGCCTATAGGGAAATGCAGAGCGAGCTGGAACGGCTGTGGCCCGACCGGGATCCCGGCGTGCCTTACGAAACGCCTTACGAGGCGCTGATTGCTGCGTCGCTGGTGGAAAAGGAGACGGGCCGCGATGCCGACCGTCCGCTGATCAGCCAGGTCTTTGCCACACGGCTGGCGCTGGGCATGCGTCTGCAGACCGATCCCAGCGTGATCTACGGGCTCGGGGAGCGCTTCGATGGTAACCTTCGACGCATGCACCTGCGCGAAGATTCACCCTACAATACCTACCGGATCCGCGGCCTGCCGCCCACACCCATCGCGCTGCCCGGCGCGGCCTCCATCGAAGCGACGCTGCATCCGGCCGACACCCACTATCTGTACTTCGTCAGCCGCGGCGACGGCACCAGCCACTTCTCCGTGACGCTCGAAGAACATCAGCGCGCCGTGCGGCGCTTTCAGCTGCAATGATCAGCGCGCCGCGCGCCCGGGGCCGCTTCATCACGCTGGAAGGTGGCGAAGGTGCGGGCAAGTCCACCAACCTGGCCTTCGTGGCGTCGTATCTGAGGGACGCGGGCATCGAGGTGGTAACGACCCGTGAGCCGGGCGGGACTCCCCTGGCGGAGTCGATTCGCGAACTGCTTCTCAGCAACCGGGAAGAACCCGTGGCCCCGCTCGCCGAGCTTCTGCTGGTATTCGCGGCCCGGGCACAGCATCTGAGCACGGTGATCGAGCCGGCGCTGGCCGCGGGGCGCTGGGTGCTCTGCGATCGGTTCACCGATGCCACCTATGCCTATCAGGGGGCCGGCCGCGGCATCGACGCGCGCCTCATCGGCGAACTCGAGACGCTGGTGCAGCAGGGCCTGCAGCCGGATCTGACGTTCTACCTGGACCTGCCTCCGGAGGCGGCCGATGCGCGCCTGGCGGGTCGCGATCTGGATCGTTTCGAGCGGGAGCAGAGGGCGTTTTTCCAGCGTGTGCGCGCGGCCTATGTGCAGCGTGCAGCAGCCCTGGCCCGCTTCCGCGTGGTGGACGGGAGTCAGCCCCTGGCGCAGGTGCAGAGCGAGCTGGCGCGTCAGCTCGACACCTTCATGGCAAAGGTCGCGGCGGATCATGGCGCCTGAGTCGGAACCGCTGCCTCCCTGGCTCGAGCCCGTGGCTGCAATGATCCTTGCACGGCTCGATGCCCGGACCCTGCCGCACGCGCTGCTGCTGAGCGGCCCCCCAGGCTGGGGCGAGGAGCTGCTCTGCAATCATCTGGCTTTGCGCCTGCTGGGGCTTGC
>JAWKZP010000020.1:0-97710 GCA_041395905.1 Pseudomonadales bacterium | reverse complement strand
GGCCGCCGAAGCGCGTCGACGAGAGCCGCACAGTATGAAGCAGCAGGCCGCCGGGGCCCATGAAATCCTCCAGATCCGGCCGTTGCCCATCGGTCGACGCGGCCGCGTTGGCAAACGCCATACGCCATGCTATGAATATGCCGTCGTCGGTCCTGCCCCCCCTGGCTGACGGCACGGCCGTCCGGCCGACGAGTGTCCTTGTACCTGTGTTTCTTCTGGAGTGCCTTGAGCGGGCGGTATGCCGCGTGTGGACGGGGGCGTGGCGACCGTTCGCGAAGGCGCTTGGGAGGTTGCGCCTTGATCATCGTAAGTCGCCCGCTTCGCATCCTGGCACCGGCGGCGGCATTGCTGCTGGCATTGACGACCGTATTCCCCGCTGCCGCGGGGAGCACGAGCCTGGCAGCGCCAGGGCAACGTGCGCTGCTCGAATTTTCCATCGCCATCGAGGGCGCATACGAGCACCGCTCCGGCCACCGCGATGAATTCTACAAATGGTCCACCCAGCGACTGCTGGAGGCCAAGGTGGAGCTGCAGGCCGGCAAGCCGCGCAAGACGAGTGGTGCCTTTTCGCCGGACTCGCAGAATGCGGCCGCGGCCCAGGCGCCCGATCAGGACTACCAGGACATGGCGAAGCAGATGGAGGCCTGCCCGAAGGACGACACCAGCTGCCAGATGCAGCTGGCCATGAAGATGATGAACAGCGGCTACGTGCAGCAGCAGACGCAGGCGGCGGAAGCCGCCGGCAAGCTGCCCGACCGTTACCAGGACTGGAAAGCGGCGCCCGGCGGCAGGATCGAGGTCAGGGCATCGTACGACGATCATTGGGAAGAGGTGTTCTACACGGCCGGGCGCGAGTATCACGACTGTCACCTGGTCATGCCCGAGGTTCCGTCCGACATCGGCCGCAAGTATCTCGAGGGCGCCGCCCGCATGTTCGTGATCGAGGTCGACGCGCAGACCGGGCAGCAGCTCGCGCTCATTCCCCGGAGCGTCGATTTCCCGGGCCAGCGCAGCTGCCAAGACGGTACCGGCAGTTCAGCCATGGCGACGACGACACAGGACGAGTACGTCCACTTCTTTCCCACCACGGATGCCGGTACCTGGCTCGAGGGCGACGCGCCGGGTTCCGACCAGAACCTGATCTCCAGCGGCGAACAGACCCTGGAGGCCAAAGTGGAACACATTGCGGGCACGTCGCTCATGGCGGAGCGGGTGGCCCCGGTACGCGTCACGGTGCGCTGGAAGTTGACCAGGAGTGAAACGCCCGCCGGCGGCGGCCTGTTCCGCCACACCGGCGCAGCAGTCGCCGGACAACCACGGAAAACCATGGCCAGACCGCTGACCTGCCAAGCTCAGGCATGCCGTCCCTACCCCAGGCGGATCATCGCGGCGCTCGCCTGGAGCATGGCGATCGCGACGGCGACGAGCCACCCGATTGCCCGGGCGGCGCCAGCCGCCGGCGCGACGCCGGCGCAGCGGTTCGCCGGGGTAGTCGAATGGCAGGGCGAATTCACCGTCGAGGAAACCGGCGCGTTCAATCACTCCGGCACGACGGCCCAGGTCGACGCCGGCACGGTCGATATCAGCACGCGCGGCACGTTCACCCTGGGTCGAACCTCGGACCGGCGGTGGGACCCCGAGCGCGGCATCTTCGAGTGGACCGGCGATGGTGCCGCGCAGGCGAAGAACCACGCCACGCGCAACCGGAAGGAATGGGGCAGCGGCGACGAGTCGTCCATCGTCATCGAGAGTGCAGGCACAGTGCCGCTGCGCCAGGTCGGCCTGAAGATTTCTCTGGCAGACGAGTATTCCACCCTCCACTGGGGCCTCGCCGAAACGCCGCTGACGTCGGTTCAGACGGGACACGCCATCGTCAGCCGGTACGATTCGTCCACGGGCAGTTCGGTGTTCGACCGGATCTCGCTGGATGAGACGAGGCCTGGTGTCGCCGGGGCGATTCTGCCCAACCTGACCCGTATGGACGGTCGAACCGCGCAGGACATCGATTGGTACCCGCAGGTGGCCAGCGGGCCGGGTGTGATCTCGATTTCCGCGGCGCTGCCCGTCGGGGGGCTGCGATTCATCAGCACCCTGTCGGGCGAGCACTCGCAGCACAACGCCAACGTCCTGCTCTACCCGGTGTACGCCGACTTCGAGGTCGAAGTGCAGATCGAAGGTTACGACGACTGGCGACCGGAGGGGTCCATCGCGAATCCGGAACAACCAGGCAACCATCTGGTCGCGACCGCAACCCTCAAGCCCAGGAACGAAGCCGGCGCCCGCAACATGCCCAGGGTCCGGCGCTTCTCCTTCAGCCTCGGTGGTGTATCACGGGAGCCGGGTGTGTGCCTGAACTGGCCGCTGGCAGCCAGGGATTCCAATCCAGACCTCCGGCTCGCCCTTGCCGGCGTGCCCGGCGCGCTATCCGAAGAAGACCAGGTGCTCAACATCGAGGATCCGCCGGCGAACGATGCCGGCCAGCCCTACGGTGCCGCACAGATCGACGCCTACGACTATGGCGCCCGTGCAATCCTGACGGTCACGGCCGAGCTCGACGACGGGCGCGAGCTGGTGGGAGTGCTGCACGGCGCCGACCGCGACTGGCACGCCGTCGACCTGCCGAAGCAGTCGCAGACGGTCTGGATCGCAGATGCATGGACGGCGGCGCACGGCACCGCCGAGCTGCCACCCAGCGACGATGACGAGACGACCGCGGGCCAGCCGCTGAATGGCGACGGCTACACACTCTACGAAGAGTACCGTGGCTTCGTCGTGAACGGGCGCCACGTCGAGGGCGACCCGAAGCGCAAGGACTACTTCGTGCTGAACCTCATCGGCGCTGACGCGCGGCCGGGCATCGCGCTGTTCGAGGAGCTCTCCGATCTACGCGTCCATTCGAAGCTCCGGCGCAGCGAAATGTCTCAGAAGGACCGCCTCATGAACGGCAACCGGCGCGACGCGCCGCACCGGGTGGACCAGCACGGCGTATGGGTGAAGGAGTTCAGCATCGCCGGGCTCGGCGGGTTCGGTGCCTACACCCCGCTGAAGAAGGCCCACGTAGCCGGACGGCCAGGCATCGTCATCGGCATCGGGCTCCTGGCGCGAAACGAACCCTGGAGCGACTTCAGCCGACCCACCGTCGACCAGGATTCGGGCCCCGAGTCGGTGAACATTCCCGCGAGGGATGCCGCGTTTGCCTACGATCGCGCCATCGCGCATGAACTGATGCACTCCGTGGGAGTGGAGCACCACGGCGAGGGCAACTTCAGGCAGATGTTCGAGTTCCTCCACGCCAACGACCCGATGAACGCACTGCGTACGTCCCGATTCGTGGCCTGGCGACCGGACTCGGTCATGCGCGCCGGAAACGCCCCGCAGTATCGCAACCTCGAGCCGGGACCGACCCTCACGCTCATCGAGGAGGGTACGGGGCGAGACCTTACGGCAGAGCACCGCGCAAGCGCCGAGCGCTACCTCGAGTACATGAGGCGCACCAACATGGCCTACTACCTGGAAGACGGCGCCCGGCGAGCGGCCCGGAATCCGGATTGGGGCCAATCGGCGCAGTGGTGGGCCGACCGCAGGCTGTACGAGGCCAGCGCAGGGGGCATGATGCTCCACATCGGCGTCGAGCACGGCGAGGATTCGGGTGATGCCGACTGCATCATGCGTTACTACTTTGCGAAGGCCTACCCGCGCAAAGGGAGCGAGACCGACTTCATCTACATCCCGCAAGGCAGCAACGTGGCCGGGCTCGAGCTCTGCGAATCGCCCCGCGGCACAGGCGTGAATGCGGCGTCCCACGAGCCGCAATCGCGCCACGGCGACGCCGCGCCGGGTCGCGGCAATTGCCGCAGCCAGATCAGCCCCAACGACGCCATCCCCCCGCGGAGACTGTGAGGAAACCGATGCAGTACGTCTCCAGTCTGGGAGCCACGTTGATTCTGGCTGTCGCGGCGGTCGGCGCGGCGGCGGATCTGTCGGCTCCGCCTTACGTTGCCATCACCGTGCGCGGCGCGGTGGACGACACCATCACGCCGGGAATGCCCGTCCGCGTAATCGTACGTATCGAGGCTCCGGAGGACGCGAACGAGCGGTTCCTGCTTGCGCCCGCTTCGGGCACCTGGGTCGACGCCGTCGCGGTCGAGCTGGTCCCGTCCGGGGCGGTACGCCCGGCCATCCGCGCTGCGCCTGTCGGGCAACCGGACACGTCGTCGGCCGAGCTCACCGGGAACCGGTTCGCCAGCGGCCTGTGGCGGTTCTCGGCTGCCGACACGCAGGCTCTGCGCCCGGGCAGCTACGCCGTCCGGGCACGTCTCGCCATCGCCAGCGGTACCGGCTGGAACGGCGAGGTCGCGGCCGATGAAGTGCCTCTGAGCGTCGCATCGACGTCGGACGAGCCCGGCAACCTGTCCATGCGCTCGCTCGCCCTGGCCCAGGATGCGCTGGTCGACGGCCGCAACGACGCCGCGGCCGCGGCGCTCGACAGCCTGTTGCAAAGCCAGCCGGACAACGTCGATGCGTGGATTCTCCGAAGCGTCGTGAGTGAACGCGTGGGCAATCTCTTTGCAGCGTTGACATGCATCCGGCAGGCACAGCTGCACTATGCAGCACTGGAACTCGATGGCCCGCACATCGAGATCGAGACCATTCAGGAGCGATTGCTGGCAACCCTGTACACGCCAAACGGCACTGCTTTGCCGATACCGGAAGATCTGCCCCCGTGGAGCTGGCCGCCGGAGGACCTGCTGCAGCAGCAGGAGACGGGAACGACGCTGCGCGCGCCGACAGCAACGATCCCGTCCGAGCTGTCCGCCATCGCAACGGCCGACACGACGGCGTCCGTTCCCTCCGGTCCGCAGCCACCTTCCCAGGTCGCTGCGTCGTCGCCCGCAGCCCAGGCCGAGCCTGAGACTGCTCCCGGCACCATCGCGCCCTGGGACGAAGCGGACGAAGCCGAAATACTCGAAGATCCAAACGGTCAGTGGGCGAGCGCCGCCACCGCGAGCACGCAGTATCGGCCCGTGGACTACTCGCCGCAGCAGGCCACCGGCGCGCCGGACGTACCTGCCTACCGTGACGATCCCAGATCCTGGACGCCGAGCACCTCGGAGCGACAGACCGAATGGCTGGAGCTCAGCTTTGCGAAGCCCGTGCACGCCACCGAGGTACGGGCACGCCAGAGCTTCAATCCCGGCACCATCGTCAAGCTGGAAGCCTTCGCCGAGGACGGTACGCAGCATCTGTTGTGGTCGGGCACAGACAGCAACGCGTATCCGGGAAACCACATCGCCTGGTTCGTGGTGCGCTTTCCGAGGACAGACTATCTGGTGCAGAGAGTCCGGCTGACCCTGGATACACCCGCGGCCAAGGGTTGGAAGCAGATCGACGCGGTGCAGCTGGTCGGGAGCGCGTCCGATTGATTGCTGGCGGTGCGCAACGCGCCATCCGTCCCCGGCTCCGCATGCGCGCGCCTCAGCGCAACGTGCCCGCCAGCGCGATGGCGCTCTCCAGGCTGCCCGTGGCGGCACGGCCGCTTCCGGCCAGATCCAGCGCCGTGCCGTGGTCGACCGAGGTGCGCACGAAGGGCAGCCCCAGGGTCACGTTCACCGCGTGCCCGAAGCCCACGTGCTTGAGCACCGGCAGGCCCTGATCGTGATACATGGCCATCACGGCGTCCGCGCGGGCCAGATGATCCGGCGTGAACAGCGTGTCCGCCGGCAGCGGGCCCAGCACCTGCTCGCCGCGCGCGCGCAGCGCGTCGCACACCGGGCCGATGACGGTCAGTTCCTCGCGCCCGAGATGTCCTGACTCGCCGGCATGGGGATTGAGCCCCGCCACCAGCACGCGCGGGGCGTCGATACCGAAGCGCCGGCGCAGGCCCTCCAGCAGGATGTCGAGCCGGCGCCTGAGCAACTCCGGCGTCAGCGCGTCGGGCACCGCCCGCAGCGGCAGGTGGGTGGTGGCAAGCGCGACGCGCAGCGACCCCGCCACCAGCAGCATCACCACGTCGGCGACGCCGGCGCGCTCGCAGAGGTATTCGGTGTGACCGGAGAACGGCACGCCCGCATCGTTGATCACGGATTTCTGCACGGGCCCGGTGACCAGCGCCCGATAGCGGCCATCCAGGCAGCCGTCCGCGGCGAGTTCGAGCGTGCGCAGCACGTAGCCGGCGTTGTCCACGCACAGCCGGCCGGGCTCGACGGCGACATGCACGGGCACATGGCGCACCGTGAGTCGCCCTGGGGCGGTGGCGGGCCGGGCGAGGTCATCGTCGACCGCCAGCGGCAGGCCGAGCAGGCGCGCCCTGTCCTGCAGCATCTCGCCGTCGGCAATCACGACCCAGGGCTCGCCCCGCGCCACCTGCGCCAGGCTCACCACGAGATCAGGGCCGATGCCCGCCGGCTCGCCGGGGGTGATGGCTAGCATGCGCGTACGGCCCTCAACTGCCCCCGGCCAGGCGGATTTCAACGAAGGCCTCGTCGCGCAGCTCGCGCTGCCACTCCTGAAGCTCCTCGTCGAACCGCCGCTGGTGCAGGATGCGCAGCGCCATGTTGCGCCGCGCCTCCTCGCTCATGTCCTGCTCGCGCCGGTCCAGCACCTGCAGCACGTGCCAGCCATACTGGGAGCGGAACGGCGGGCTCAGTTCTCCGGTTGGCGTGGCGGCCAGTGCGGCGCGGAACTCCTCGACGAACTCGTCTCCCGACGTCCAGCCGAGTTCACCGCCGTTGAGCGCGCTGCCCGGGTCCTCCGAATATTCCTCGGCCAGCTTGGCGAAATCCTCGCCCGCTTCGATGCGGTCGTGCAGCGACTTGATCAGCGCCTCCGTCTCAGCCTCGGTGCGGATCTCAGACGGCTGCACCAGTATGTGCCGGACCAGCGCCTGCTGCTGCGTCTGCGTGCTGGCGCCCCGCTTCTCGAGCAGTTGAACGATGTGAATGGCGCCGGCGGTGTAGATCGGATCGGAGGTTTCGCCCACCTTCAGCTTGAGCACCTGCTCGGCGAAGATGCTCGGCAGCTCACCGGCCTTGCGCCAGCCCAGGTCACCGCCTTCCAGCGCCCGCGAACCGGACGAGCGGGCAATGGCCATCTGCCGGAAGTCGGCGCCGTCGCGCAGCTGCTGAACGATCTCGTCCGCCGCGGCGCGGGCTCGGGCCACGGTGTCTTCGTCGGAATCGTCGGCGATGGTCAGCAGAATGTGTCCAACGCGATACTCGTCCGAAAGCAGCTCGCGGTAGTAGGGTGAGTTCAGCAGGTCATCGATGTCCTTGTCGCTGATGGCGATGCGCCGGTTCACGAGATTGCGCTGCAGGCGGGTGATCAGCATCTCGCGACGGATCTGGTCGCGGAACTCCATGTAGCTGACACCATCCTGGGCCAGCGCCTGGCGGAACTGGTCCAGATTCATGTTGTTCTGCTCGGCGAAGCTCATGACCGCGCGCGTGAGGGTCTCGTCGTCGATCTGCACGCCCCGCCGCTCCGCCTCCTGCACCTGCAGGCTCTCGATGATCAGACGTTCCATGATCTGATTGATCAGCACGTTGGTCGGCGGCGGCTGCACCTTCGCCTCGGCGATCTGCTTCTGCACCATCTGCAGGCGTTCGAGCAGCTCCGAGGCCAGAATCACGTCGTCGTCGACCACGGCGACGATGCCGTCGAGTTCCTTGTACTGGGCATGGACGGCGGCGCCGAGCAGCATCGCCGCAGCGAACAGCAGCCACCGGCAGCGCGCAGGCTGCCTGCGGTCAGAAACCATCATAATCCTCCGTCCGATATCCTTTGATGCCTTCCGTCAACACCGACTCCACCTTGTCGCCTATGCCGGAAAGGCCCTTGAACACGATCTGCAGAAACACGCCCTCGTCGCTCTCGGTGGTATCGATCTGGGCGGCGCTGGGGCTGTTGATGTAGCGGCGCGCCAGCAGGCGTACCTGCCAGCAGCAGTCGTTGTACTCGATACCGGCAAAACCCTCAACGGTTCGACCGCTGGTGACGTCATAGTTCCACCGCCCGAGCACCGAGAAATTCCGCGTGAGCGGCCAGTACAGCGAGAAATCGGTCTGCTCGATTTCCTGTTCTGCCCGGTTGCGATAGCCGAGATTGAGGATGTGCCGATTGTCGCGCCGGTACTGCAGCGCGCCGGCACCTTCGTCCACCTGGTTGTCATTGGGATCCCAGATCAGCGTCCCGGTGAGGCGCCAGCCCGCGCCGATATTGGCGGCGAGCTCGCTGGCGAGAGCCGAAGACGATTGCCGTTCGTCGACCCCGGGCGCGCCGCTCAGCGTCACGTCGCGGTCCTGAAAGTAGAAGATCTGGCCAATGCTCGCGCTCAGGTATTCACGCCCGGAACCGGCGTCCAGGAAGCGGCTGGTCACGCCCACGGACACCTGATCGGCGTCGCCGATCCGATCGATACCCGAGAACCGGTTGTCGCGAAACAGCTGGCTGTAGCCGAACGTGAGATCGCTCGCGTCGAATCTGGGCAAGCGGTCCTGATTCTCGTACTCCTGGTACAGGTAGTACACCTGGGGCTCGAGAGTCTGTATCAGGTTGCTGCCGAAGGCAGACAGCTCGCGCTCGAAAAACAACCCCGCATGCGCAGTGCCCATGCCGATGCCGCGCTCCGGCGTGTCGTCGTCCGACGCCGGCACGTCGCGCAGATCGTAGGCGGTGTAACGGTAACCGCCGGCGAGGGTCAGGAATCCCCAGGGCCAGGACAACGGCAGACGCAGGCGCGGCTCGACGTGGATGCGCTCGCCCACCGTGCGGTTGAGACCGGTCAGAAGGTCGTTGTTCCGGTCGAAACTCGACCACTTGCTGCCGAGCGACCACTGCAGCGGGCCCAGCAGCTGACCATCGTACGTGAGCTCCAGCTCCGGCAGACGCTGGTAGGGATCGATGGTGCCCTCGTCGAGACGATCGAAGCGCTGTGCCCACAGCCGCATGAACAGCCCGCCAACCGCGTACTGGACCTCGCCGCGGCGCTCCAGCTGGATCTGGTTCGAGCCGCCCTGGAAGCTGCCAAGGTCGCGGAAGTAGTCGCGATCGCTGACCGCGGTGTAGTCGATGATGGTACGCACGCGGCCCGCCTTGCCTTCGTGCTGCACACCGTAGAGCCAGCGACTCGCCGGATTGAACTCGCCGGCAATCTCGCCCTGGGCCAGCAGAGCGTCGAAATCGTCGCGGCTGAGCACGCCGTTGTAGAGGTCGTCCTCGCCGAGAAATGCCCCGGTCACGGTGGTTCGCTCCCAGCGTGAAAGATGCCGGAATTCGCCCTCCAGCCCGGCACCACGCTCACTGATGTAGCGGGGCGCCAGCGTGGCGTCGTAGTTGGGCGCCAGATTGAGGTAGTAAGGCAGGGTAATGTCGGCACCCTCGGAAGCCGAGTAGCCGAGGTCGGGAAACAGCAGGCCGGACTGGCGCTCGTCGTTCACCGGAAAGCGGATGTAGGGCGTGTAGAGCACCGGCACGCCCTTCATCCGTACGACGGCGTTGCGTGCCGTGCCGAAGTTCTCGCCGTCCGCGACACGCACGGAGTCGGCCGTAATGCGCCAGCTGTTGCTGCCGGGCTCGCAGCGCGTGAAGGACACCGACTCCATGCTGAGATTGCCGCCGGCATCCTGCCCGAGGCGGTCCGCGCGACCGCGCATGTCACCGTCGAGCAGAAGAAACTCCACGTCGTCGAGATCGGCTGCGCGGGTATCGAGGTTCACCCTGCCCGTGCTGCCCTGCAGGGCAATGCCCGGCTCCAGCAGCTGCACACCGCCCGAGAGGGTGCTGTCGCGCGACCGCGGGTCCAGGGTGCCGCTCGCCGCATGGCCGCTGCGGTTGCCCTGCTGCACCGAGACGTTGCCGCTCAGCTGCGCCAGACCATCCACCAGGTACTCGGCCCGATCCGCGCGTACCACGATGGGGTGCTGGTTCGGATCGTCGTCCAGGGGCAGGGGGAACTCCGGGTCCAGATAGCTTCCCGCACAGTATTCGGGCAGCACTGCCGCCTGTGCCGGAGGAAGCTCGGCGCGCGGCCGCCAGTACTGCCACGCCAGCCCCGTCGACCCCTGCGCGGGAGAAGCGCCTGCGGCTGATGGAGAGTTCGCGGCTGATGGAGAGTTCGCGGCTGATGAAGCGCCCGCGGCTGACGAAGAGTTCGCGGCTGATGGAGAGTTCGCGGCTGACGAAGAGTCCGCGGCTGAGGCAGTGCCCGTCCCCGCGCCCGCCTGACCTGACCCGGGCGGCAGCGAGCCGTCGCTGCCCGTGCAGCGCCAGCCACCGGCCCCGTCGGGCAGGCAGCGCCACTCCGGCGCGGCCGTATGCCCGACGCAAGGCACGCCCACGCCGAGCGCACACGCCCACAACACTCCCGCTCCCACCGCCCTGTGCAGCCGTGGGCCCCTGTCCGACCGATTGCGCATGGCCGGCATCATAAAAGAATTCCCCCCTGCTGACAGCGGACCGATGGCAGCCGGCCGATGGAGCCACCGGCGGGCACCGACGGCGAGCGCGCTCACGGTCTCCCCCGGCGGTCGCGCTACAATGGCGGCATGACAACGCCAGCCACAGCAGCGTTCAACATGGACTTGCCCGAAGGGCTCGAGACCTGGGCAGCGGATGCCATCAGCGCACTCGGCGGCACGCCCCCGCTCAGCTGGCAGGCGTTGGCTGCAGAAGCCAGTTATCGGCATTTCTATCGCGTGCGTGGTCGCGCCACCGAACGCGGGCGCGAGCAGCCGCGTGGGAGCTGGGTGGTCATGTGGTCGCCGCCGCAGCTCGAGAACAACTCGCCGTTCGTCGCCCTGGCGCGGCTGTTCCGCCGGCACGGCATCGGCGTGCCCGAACTGCACGCCGTCGACCTGAACCGCGGATACGCGCTGCTGGCGGATCTCGGCAGCCGCCATTTCGCGGACCTGTACGCCGAGCAGGGACCCGGCTCGCTGCTCGAAGCGACGCTCGACACGCTGCTGCGCCTGCAGGCCATCGACGACGCGGCAATACCCCCCTACACGGCGCAGCGCTTTCGTGACGAGCTGACGATCTTCACGGAGTGGTTCGCCGCCCGCTGGCTCGGCACGCCGGCGCCGGAAGCGTCGCTCGAGCCCTGCTTCGAGACTCTGGTGGCGTGCACCCAGGAGCAGCCGCAGTGCTGCGTGCATCGCGATTTCCACTGCCGCAACCTGCTGCTGGACGATGCGGGACGGGTCGGCGTGGTGGATTTCCAGGACGCGCTGCGCGGCCCAGCCGCCTACGACCTGGCCTCGCTGCTGCGCGACTGCTACTACCGGTTCCCCGAGGCCGAAGTTGCGCGCTGGCGCGAGGCCTACCTGACGCGCTCGCCGCTGCCGCTGGATCGGGACCGTTTCGCCCGTCAGCTGGATCTGACGGCGATCCAGCGTCAGCTCAAAGCCGTAGGCATCTTCGCCCGCCTGCAGCTGCGCGACGGCAAAACCTCGCACCTGCGCCACATCCTGCCGGTGCTCGAGCAGACTGGCGAGCTCAGCGGCCGCTACCGAGAACTCGAGCCGCTGGCCGGCTACCTGCAGCGGGTGCTGCCCGCGGCAGCGGCACGGCTGAGAACCGGCTGATGCGCGCCATGATCCTGGCCGCGGGTCGCGGCGAGCGCCTGCGGCCGCTCACCGACCGGATGCCGAAGCCGCTGGTGGAAGTGGCCGGACGCCCCCTGATCGAGCATCAGCTCAGCTGGCTGCGCCGCGCCGGCGTCGACACCGTGGTCATCAACCTCCATCACCTGGCGGCGCAGATCGTTGCCGCGCTGGGGGACGGCAGCCGCTTCGGGCTGCAGATCATCTACAGCCATGAGGCCGAGCTGCTGGAAACGGGCGGCGGCATCGTCAAGGCGCTGCCGGCACTCGGCGATGCCCCGTTCGTGCTGATCAACGGCGACATCTACACCGACTTCGACCTGGCCGATCTGCCCGCGGAGCCGGCACCCGGCTGCGACGCGCATCTGCTGCTGACGCCGAAACCCGGCTTTCGCGCCGAGGGCGACTTCGAGGCGGCGGCGGGGCGGGTCACCGGCCGCGGCGATGCATACGTCTACTGCGGGATCGCGGTGCTGCGCCCGCGCCTGCTGGCCGGCCGGAGCGAGTGCCGCTTCTCGCTGCGCGATGCGCTGTTCGCGGCGGTCGAGCGTCATGCGGTGTCGGCCCAGATCTGGCGCGGCCTGTGGACGGACATCGGCACGCTGGAACAGCTGCAGGCGCTGCGCGCGCAGGCTGGGCCCCCAAGCTGACACCGGGTGCCGGTCACCCGGATCCGTGACGCAGCACGCGGCATCGACAGCGGCCACCACCTAAGCTCAGCCGATGGCTGACTCAGCGCGCATCATCGACGGCTGGCTCGGGAAGGCACTCGGCGCGGCCGCAGCGCTGGTGTTCGCCCCGCCCGATCCTCTGCAGCTCGCCGGCTGGGTGCTGGCAGGCATCGCGCTGGGTCAGCTGCTGGATCGCGTCCGCAGCGCGCGCCGCCGCCCCCTGCCGGAGCCCGTGCGCCTGCAGCTGGTGTTCGCGGCGCTCGGTCACATCGCCAAGGCAGGCGGCGTGGTGCGGCCCGCGCACATCCATTGTGCCGAAGCTCTGCTGCTGACCCTCAGCTTCGACCGCGACGAGCGACGCCGCGCCATTGCCTGGTTCCGTGCCGGTAAGACGAAGGATGTGCCGTTCGCGCCCCTTGCGCCCGACTGCCTTGCGCAGATGCGCGAAGCGCCCGCGACGCGCGCGCCGGTACTCGAGAGCCTGTGCCGCATGGCGCTGCTGGAGATGCAGCCGGACGCGCCCGAGGCAGCCGCGCGGCGCGCGGCGCTCGACCGTATAACCGTGCTGCTGGGTTTTGCAGCCGCAGACGTCGGCCGGACGTTGGACCGGCTGCGCGGCGAGCTGGCAGAAGCGGCCCGGCTAAGCCACGCCTGCGAGGTGCTCGGTGTCAGTGCCGATGCGCCCGAGCGGGCCGTGCGCCTGGCCTATCGACGTCTGGTGGGTCGTTCCCATCCGGATCGGCTGCCGCGAACCGCGAACCGGGGGGAAGTGGCGGCGGCCGAGGCGCGCGTGTGCGACCTGCGTACCGCTCTCGAGCAGATCCTTGCGAGCCGCGAGCGCGCACGGGTGAGCGGATCGGAGTCCGCGCACACACCGGACCCCACGAACCATGGGCACGGACCGGTGACGCCTCAGCCTGCCGCGTCGCGCTGAAGCCAACCGCGCAGGCGGCGCAGCGTCAGGTCGTCCTCCAGACCGGGATACCCTGCCGGCAGACGCTGCAGCTCCACCGCCGCGCTCAAGACGAGGTCGCGCGGCCAGTCCCGGGGGTATTCCTGCAGCAGCAGCGTCGGCAACGCCATGCCAGCCAGGACCTTCGCACTGCGCTCGAGTTCCGGCGCGTTCCAGGGCAGATCCAGCACCACCAGCGCGTCCATCGCTGGCGTGCCCTCGGCAATGGCCGGCAGCAGCCGATGACCCAGGCGGCCTTCCACCAGCACGACGGTACGCGACCCGCCCCCGTTCGCGCGCACGCCGTCCAGCAGCGCCTGCAGCAACCCGGCAGGAAGCGGTTCGCCAGCCACTGGCAGTCGGCCAAGGAAGGCGTGCCAACCGTGACGTGCCAGGCCACGATGCAGCATGGCGCTGCGACGCAGCGCGGCCGGGCCGCTGCCCGGATCCGTCAGCAGCAGAACGTTGCCACGCGGGCTGCCCTGTGCCGGGCGCAGGAGCAACAGCTGCTCGCCAGCTTCCGTGGTCACCCACAGAGCGGCATCCGTGCCGACGCTGCCGGCCAGGCTGTCGGCCAGATCCCGATCCCGTGCGGCCGGGTCACTCAGCAGCGCGGGACGTGCCGGCACCGCCGCCCTGTCCGCGTCTCCGGCAGCCGTGGAAGCGGACGCAGCCAGCGCCGGGGCCAGCCAGCCGAGCACCGTCACGAGAACACAAACGCGCCTGATCATGGGCTAAGTATAGGAAGCGGGGTAGAATGCCGCGCCATGCAACCCTGGATCGCACCTTCGATTCTGTCGGCCGACTTCTCCCGCCTGGGCGATGAGATCCGCGACGTGCTCGACGCCGGCGCAGACCTGATCCATTTCGACGTGATGGACAACCACTACGTGCCGAACCTCACCATCGGCCCGCTGGTGCTGGAGTCGCTGCGACGCGCCGGCATCGACTGCCTGATGGACGTGCACCTCATGGTGAAGCCCGTCGATCGCCTGATCGGCGATTTCCTGAGCGCCGGCGCGGACATCATCAGCGTGCACCCCGAGGCTACCGAGCACCTCCACCGTACTCTGACGCTGATCCGCGACGGCGGCGCGCTGCCGGGCATCGTGTTCAATCCGGCGACGCCCCTGACGGTGCTGTCGGAGGTCATCGAGCTGGTCGATCTGGTGCTGATCATGTCCGTGAATCCCGGTTTCGGCGGCCAGGCCTTCATCGAGTCGAGCCTGCGCAAGCTTGCCGAAGCGCGCAGCATCATCGAGGCCAGCGGCCGCGAGATCCGCCTGGAGATCGACGGCGGCATCAAGGCGAGCAACATCGGTCGCGTGGCACTGGCCGGCGCCGACACGTTCGTCGCCGGATCGGCGATTTTCGGCAGCGACGACTACCGGGCCACGATCGCCGCCATGCGGGCCGAGCTGGACTGACGTGCGGCGCTACGCCGGCTATCTGTTCGATCTCGACGGCACGCTGGTGGACACCGCGCCGGACATCAACGCCGCGCTCAACGTCGGCCTCGCGCGCTGCGGTCTCGAGCCGGTGAATGTGGCGCTGACGCGGCACTGGGTGGGGCACGGTGCCCGGGTGGTGGTGCAGCAGGCACTGGATCACCAGCAGCGGTCCCACGACGCGCTGGAGGAAGTGCTGGATGCCTTTCTCGGCCATTACGAAACCCACATCGCAGACTTCAGCCGGCCCTACCCGGGCGTGCGCGAGGCGCTGGCGGCACTCAGCAGCCGTGGCGCCCGGCTCGCGGTGGTCACCAACAAGCTCACCCGCCTGTCGCTGCCTCTGCTCGAGGCGCTGGAACTCACGCCGCTGTTCGACATCGTGGTGTGCGGTGATACCACCGCGCGCCCGAAGCCGGCGGCCGATCCCGCGCTGCACGCCTGCCGGGCGCTGGGGCTGGAGCCGGCCGATACCCTGTTCGTGGGCGACTCCAGCACCGACGTCGACTGCGCCCGCGCGGCGGGCTGTCCGGTGGTGTGCGTAGCCGACGGCTACAACCACGGCATCGCCCCATCGACACTGGGTGCCGATGCCGTTATTGATTCGTTTCTGGAGCTCGTTTAGTCTCCGGCGCTTCGCCGTTGGCACCGGATCCGAGCAATCGCGAACCGGGGGACGGCACCTTCCAGGTCTCTCTTGCCTGGACGCGCCCTGCGTGGCGCCGGCACAACCGACGGGCCGCAAACGATGGATGCAGCACACAACCAGGCACCCGGCTTCGGCCCGAATCCGCGCGTGCGATGGCTCCGTCGATGGCGCGGCGACTGCCGCTGGCCGGGCTGACAGCCCGACCGCAGTTCGCCAACGCCCGTCGACGGGCGCGTCACCGCAAGCAAGAGAACACCATGAACGCAGAGCAATTTGTCCAGCTGGCCGCTGAAGGCTACAACCGCATACCCGTGGTCTTCGAGACCCTGGCCGACCTCGATACCCCCCTGTCCACCTATCTGAAGCTGGCGGCAGGCCCCTACTCCTATCTGCTGGAGTCCGCCCACGGCGGCGAGAAATGGGGTCGCTACTCCATCATCGGCCTGCCCTGCCGCACCGTGATCCGGGTGACCGGTCATCGCATCAGCGTCACCACCGAGGGCGTCGAGGTGGAGTCGCTGGAAACGAGCGACCCGCTGGCATTCATCGAAGCGTTTCAGGCACGCTTCCGGGTACCCGACCTGCCGGAGCTGCCGCGCTTTTTCGGCGGTCTGGTGGGCTACTTCGGGTACGACTGCGTGCGTTACGTCGAGAAGCGCCTCGCCGACAGCGCCCCCCCGGACCCGCTCGGCACGCCGGACATCCTGCTGATGGTGTCCGAAGACGTGATCGTCTTCGACAACCTCAAGGGCCGGATGCAGCTGATCAGCCTGGTGGATCCGGACGAGCCGGGGGTGTATCAGCGCACCAGCGAGGCGCTGGAGGAACGCAGCCGCGCCCTCGCCCGGGCGGTGCCGGCGATCCCCGAATCGAGCACCAATCAGCCGGTGCAGGAGAGCGACTTCGTTTCCGAGTTCGGCGAGGATGGCTTCAAGCAGGCGGTGGAGAAGATCCGCGAGTACATCCGCGCCGGTGACGTCATGCAGGTGGTGCTGGCCCAGCGCATGTCGCTGCCGTTCAACGCGGAGCCCATCACCCTGTACCGGGCCCTGCGCAGCCTCAACCCGTCGCCCTACATGTACTTCATGGATCTGGAGGACTTCCAGATCGTCAGCTCCTCACCGGAGATTCTGGCCCGGGTCGAGGACGGGCAGATCATCAACCGGCCGCTGGCCGGCACGCGCCGGCGCGGCCATACGCCGGAAGAGGACGAAGCGCTGGAGCGCGAGCTGCTGGCCGATCCCAAGGAGCGCGCCGAGCACCTGATGCTCATCGACCTGGGGCGCAACGACGTCGGCCGAGTCGCCCAGACCGGCTCGGTCAAGGTCACCGAGCAGTTCGTCATAGAGCGTTACTCCCACGTGATGCACATCTCCAGCAACGTGGTGGGTGCGCTCAAGCCGGGCTGCGGCGCCATGGACGTGCTGCGCGCGACCCTGCCAGTAGGCACGCTTTCAGGCGCGCCGAAGATCCGCGCCATGGAGATCATCGACGAGCTCGAGCCGGTCAAGCGCGGCATCTACGGCGGCGCGGTGGGGTACCTGGCGTGGAACGGCAACATGGACACGGCCATAGCCATCCGAACGGCGGTGATCAAGGACGGGATCCTGTACGTCGAGGCCGGCGGCGGCGTGGTGGCGGACTCCATCGGGCGCCTGGAGTGGAAAGAGAGCATGAACAAGGGCCGGGCGATATTCCGCGCCGCTGCCATGGCCGAAGCCCGGCTGAAGACGCTGGAGTAGCCGATGAGCGAGCTTGCGCCCGCCCCGGAACGTCCGGGCCTGCTGAGACTGGTCGAAAGCGCCGCCTTCCAGAACGCCATCACCGCGGTGATCGTGCTGAACGCGGTGATCATCGGGCTGGATACCTCGGAGGCGCTGCGCAGCCGCTACCACGGGCTGTTCGAGACCCTGAACCAGCTGTTCCTGTTCGTGTTCGTGGTCGAGGCGGCGCTGAAGATGGCGGCCGTGTACCCCCGTCTGGCGCGCTACTTCGGCGACGGCTGGAACCTGTTCGACTTCTCCATCATCGTGGTGAGCCTGATTCCGGCTACCGGCGAGCTGGCAACCCTGGCGCGGCTGGCGCGGCTGCTGCGGGTCCTGCGTCTGGTGTCCTCGCTGCCCGAGCTGCGGCTGATCGTGTCCACCCTGATACGCTCCATCCCCAGCATGGGCCATGTGCTGATGCTCATGTCGATCGTTTTCTACGTCTACGGGGTGGCCGGCTACCACCTGTTCCACGAGGTGGATCCGCTGCATTGGCGGACGCTGGGCACCGCGCTGCTGACGCTGTTCCGCATCGTCACCCTCGAAGACTGGACGGACGTCATGTATGCCGCCATGGCCTCGTATCCCTGGGCGTGGGCGTATTTTGTCAGCTTCGTGGTGATGGGCACGTTCGTGGTGGTCAATCTGTTCATCGCCGTGGTTCTGAACAACCTCGACCAGGCCAAGGCAGAACGCCTGCGCGAGCTCGAGCAGCCGCCGAGCGCCGCCGAGATCCTGGGGGAGCTGCGTGCCACTCAGGAGGCGCTGCAGCGCCTGCAGGCACGGCTCGAGGATCGGCAGAGCGGCCGCTGATCCTCAGATCTTCGGTAGCGGCCGGCGCGGCGGCGCCATGAGCAGCACCAGCAGGCTCGGCAGCAGCGTGAGGTTGGCCAGCAGCGCCAGCGCCATGGCGAGCGCCGTGAGCACCCCGAACAGAATCGTGGGCACGAAGTTCGACAGGCACAACACCGAGAATCCCACGATGATGGTCATGCTGGTGAAGTACATGGCACGCCCGATGGTGCCGTGGCTCCACGCAACCGCCAGACGCACGTCGCCTTCGCGCGCGTACTCTTCCTGAAAGCGGTGCAGGTAATGTATGGCATCGTCGACCCCGATTCCGACGCTGATGGCCGCGATGGTGATGGTCATCATGTCCAGGGGAATGCCCGCGTAGCCCATGATGCCGATCACCGATGCGGCTGACAGGACGTTCGGCACGAGTCCGAGAATCGCGTAGCGCACCGAGCGCAGCAGCACCAGAAACATGAGGAAGGTCGCCAGCAGCACGTAGCCGATGGTGTCCACCTGCGAGCGGAACAGCTGTTTCAGCATGCGATCGAACAGCACCATCATGCCGGTCACCTCAACCGCACCCGGGGCAAGTCCCAGCTGCCGCACGGCAAACTGCTCCACGTCCGTGGCCAGCTGGGCGCGGTCGAAGGCGGGACCGGTTTCGATGATCCGGGCGTTCAGGCGCAGCTCGCCGGTGGCCGGCGACGCGTACGGCTCGATGAGCTCGCTGCGCAGCTCCTCGGGCAGCAACCCCAGCACCGCAGCCACCTCGACGCTGGTCAGCTGCTCGCCGTCCTTGAACCGGGCGCCGAGCCGGTCGAGCGTGGTGAGCGACATCACCTTGCCCACCACCTCATGCTGCTCGACGAAGCGGTGCAGCCGCGCCAGCAGATCGAGCCGGTCACGGGTGAACCAGTACCGCTGCGGGTAGACGTCGTCCTCCTCGTCGAAGAAGTCGTCGCCGCCGGCGAAGTCGTCATCCGGATCCGGCGCCTGGTAAGGGGCCAGCTTCACCACCACGTCGAACGGAATCGTGCCGCCGAGATTGGCGTCGATGAAGCGCATGCCCTGGTGGATGTCGGTGTCTTCCTTGAAGTACTCGAAGAAGCGGTTGTCCATGGATACGCGGCTGATACCCACGGTCACAACGACCGCCCAGATCAGGGCGAACAGGGTGACGCCCACGTACTGCCAGCGCGCCAGCTGGCTCATCACCCGGGTCAGCGACAGCTCCTCGCCCGTTACGGCCGCGGGCCGTCCGGGCCCCAGCAGCATCAGCACGGCCGGGAAGAACGTGAAGGTCACCACGAAGCCGACGCCGATGCCGAGGCACATCATCCAGCCGAAATCCTCCACAGGCACGATGCGCGCCGCCATCAGCGATGCGAATGCCGCCATGGTGGTCAGGGTGTTGTACAGGCAGGGCGCGAACTTGCTGCGCATGGTGCCGCGCACGAGATCGCGCACGGAAAGATCCGGCTCTCGATGCGCCAGCTCGCGGTAACGGACGATCAGATGGATGGTCAGCGAGATGGTGATGATCGCCAGCAGCGAGATGAAATTCGATGACACGACGGTGGCCGGACGCTGCGCGGCACCCAGCACGCCCACGCTGAACAGCACGGTCAGCGCGCTGGTACCGATCGGCAGCAGCACCCAGCGCACGCGCCGGAAGAACCAGCCGAGCATGAGCATGATGAGGAACAGCACCGATGAGCCGAACACGGCAAGATCGTTCTTGACGAACGCCACCATGTCCGCCGCGATCATCGGCACGCCACCGATGTACAGCGTCCCCTCGCCGCGGTAGCGGTCGCGCACCGCCCGCACGGCGTCGATCAGCTGCTGACGCCGCTGGACGTAGCCCTCGCGCAACACGTCATGGCGGGCTTCCAGCGTTTCGAGACGTGTCTGGTCCGCCGTATCGAGCGCAGTGCCGGCGGCCTCTGCCTCATCCTGCTGCTGACGCAGCGCCGCGCGCTCCCGGTCGACCGCAAGCAGCTCGCCGTCCAGCGCCAGCGTGACCCGCAGCGCGCTGGCCCTGGCATCGTCGGTAATCAGCAGGTCGCTGAACACCGGGCTGGAGGTCAGCTCCTTGCGGGCGAGATCGAGATCGACGTCCGGCGCGCGCAGCGTACGGAACCCGTCGGCCAGCTCGGCCAACGGCAGCGGCGGGCTCTCGAGCAGCGGCACGTCGAGAATCGAGAACACCGACGCGACCCCAGGCAGCGCCTCGAGCTCCGCCTGAAGCCGGGCGAGCACGTCCAGGTTGGCCCGCTCCAGGGCGGCGCCCGCCGCCCCCCGGCCCGGCTGGAACGTCATGAGCAGAAACTCGTCGCCCCCGAACCGCTCCGAGACCCGCAGGTAAGCGGCCAGATCCGGGTCACCCTGCACCACGAGGGTGTCGGACGAGGCATCGAAGCTGAACCGGGTGGCGTAGTAACCGGCGGCGCAGGCAAGCACCGCGACCAGCAGCAGAATCAGCCGCGGAAAGTCGAGAGCGCGCAGGTAAGCGGACACCAGCGCTGCCGAAAATTTCGTGTAATTACCTATGTCAGTCCCCGTCGCGCCGGCGCTATTGTTGGAACATGGACGACATTAATCAACTCGTGGGCGACGTCGCCGCCGCGCTGCGCCGCAACAACCTGCTGCTGGTGACCGCCGAGTCCTGTACCGGCGGCATGATCGCCGAGTACCTCACGCGCACGCCGGGGAGCTCCGAGTGGTTCGAAGGCGCGTTCGTCACCTACCGGCTGTCCGCCAAGGAGCGCATGATCGGGGTGCGGCCGAGCACGCTCGACACGTTCGGCGCGGTCAGCGAGCCCACCGTCCGGGAAATGGCCGAGGGCGCGCTGCGCGCGAGCGACGCGCAGGTGAGCGTCGCCGTCACCGGGGTGGCCGGGCCCGACGGCGGTGACCTGCTGGCACCCGTGGGCACAGTGTGGTTCGGTTGGGGCTTGAAGCGCCCGGATCCGCAGTGCGTGCAGACCGCGCGCTACGACATCGACGGCAATCGCGACAGCGTGCGCCGCCAGGCGGTACGGATCGCTCTGGAAGGTCTGCGCCAGCTGCTCGGCGACGGCCCCTGAGCGCGCGCCCCCGGCCACGTCCGGCAACCGCCGTGGCCGCCGGTTGCGCCGGGCTTCAGCGTGCCTCGACGGCGGCCCTGATGGCGGCGACCTGCTCGGCGGTCACGCTCTGAAAGCTGCCCAGCTGGCAGGTGGCGCTGGTCTGCTCCCAGCCGAACATGATGCTGTTCATGCCGACGAAGGTGTCGAGATCACACAGCGCATTGCCGCGCACCTCCAGATGCAGGGTGTCGCGCGTGCGCAGCCCGATGCAGCGCTGGCGCAGCTGATTGACCCAGTAACGCTCGCCGGTGCCGCGGAACACCAGCGTCTGGTCGTCGAGAATGTCGATATTGCGGTACTGATAGCGGGACAGACAGCGGCTCTGCTCGGCGTACGCGTCGCTCGGCAGGGGTGTGCTGAGAATGTCTTCGATGCGTTCCTGCGTGACTTCCCGCGGCGGGCCCGGCTCGGTAGCCGTGCAGCCTGCCACGAGCAGCGTCAACAGTACCACCGGCCGCAACGGACGGATGCTCATGTCGCTCGCTCCCCAGCGCTCAACTCGTGTCCATGCTAAAGCCGCAATCGTTCCGGGTTCAACCCGAAAGCCCAGCGCACGACGTCGCCGACACGTGCCTCGCGGACCGCGTGGGAGTAATATCCGTCCATGGCAACGATCATCGTGACTGCTGCACTGTTCCGCTGGTGGGCTTCGGCCCGAATCATCCCTGCCTGAATCAGACCATGCCCCGCGCCCCGACAGCATCTGCCGGGGGCTCTGACGGGGACATCCCAGAGAGCCACTGACTACCTGTTCAGGACAATCAGCCATGCTGTTGATGATCGACAACTACGATTCGTTCACCTACAACGTCGTGCAGTACCTCGCCGAGCTCGGTGCCGAGGTGGTGGTGTACCGCAACGACGAGATCACGCTCGCGCAGATCGAGCGGCTCGCACCGGAGAAGATCGTGATTTCGCCGGGCCCGTGCACTCCCAACGAGGCCGGCGTTTCCATGGACGTGATCCGAACCTTCGGGCCCAGGATACCCACGCTCGGCATCTGCCTCGGCCACCAGAGTCTGGGTCAGGTGTTCGGCGGGCGCGTCGTGCGTGCGCGCGAGGTGATGCACGGCAAGACCTCCATGATTCATCACCGCGGTCAGGGCGTGTTTCGCGGCCTGCCGCAGCCGTTCGAGGCAACCCGCTACCACTCCCTGGTGGTGGAGCGGGCGAGCCTGCCCGAGTGCCTGGAGATCACGGCCTGGACCGAGCTCGACGACGTCGAACCGGGCGCGGACCCGTTCGACGAGATCATGGGGCTGCGGCATCGCGAGTACCCCGTCGAAGGGGTGCAGTTCCACCCCGAGTCGATTCTGACGCGGGTCGGCCACGACCTGCTGCGCAACTTCCTGGAGGACGACCATGGACGTACGAGCCGCACTGGCACGACTGGCTGAAGGACACGATCTCAGCCAGGACGAGACCCGGCAGACGTTTCTTGAGGTGATGTCCGGAGAGGCCACGCCGGCACAGATCGGCGCGCTGCTGATGGGGCTGCGGGTCAAGGGCGAGACCGCGGCCGAAATCGCCGGGGCCGCCCAGACCATGCGCGAGCTGTCGGTACGGGTCGAGGTGGACGTACCCTACCTGGTGGACACCTGCGGTACCGGCGGCAGCGGCGTGAAGCTGTTCAACGTCTCCACCGCAGCGGCTTTCGTGGCCGCGGCCGCCGGTGCACACGTGGCCAAGCACGGCAACCGCAAGATGACCAGCGCCAGCGGCAGCGCCGACGTGCTCGAAGCTGCCGGGGTCAACCTGGCCCTGACGCCGGCGCAGATCGCGGCCTGCATCCGCGACGTGGGCGTGGGTTTTCTGTTCGCTCAGGCGCACCACAGCGCCATGCGCCACGCCGCCCCGGTCCGCCAGGAGCTGGGAGTACGCACGCTGATGAACGTGCTCGGTCCGCTCACCAACCCGGCCGGCGCCCGACGCCAGGTGATCGGCGTGTTCAGCCCGCTGTGGCAGGAGCGGCTCGCCGAGGTTTCGCTGTTGCTGGGCGCCGAGCACGTGCTCGTCGTGCACAGCAACGGGCTCGACGAGATCGCTCTGGACGGCCCCACATGGGTCGTGGAGCTCAAGGACGGCGCCATCAGCAGCTACCAGATCGAGCCTGGGGACTTCGGCATCGACGCCCGCGGCGTGGCGGCGCTGCGCTCCGACTCACCCGGGCAGAGTCTGGCGCTCGTCCGTCAGGCACTGTCGGAGCCGGACTCGGCAGCCGCCGACATCGTCGCGCTCAACGCCGGCGCCGCCATTTACGCCGCTGGTGTCGCCACCACGCTCGGCAACGGCATCGTCATGGCGCAGGATGTGATCGCCGCCGGGCTTGCCCAGGAGCGTCTGGACGAGCTGGTGCGCATTTCCAGCCTCATGGGGGAACCATGACCGAGCGCCAGGCAGGGACCATTCTCGACACGATCATCGCCCGCAAGCACGAGGAGATCGCTCAGCGGCGGGGCGCGGCCTCACTCCATACGCTGCGTCGCCGCGCCGCGCAGGCGAGCCCTGCGCGCGGCTTCGTCAGGGCTCTGCACGATCGCATTGCCGACGGCGCCCCGGCGGTGATCGCGGAGATCAAAAAGGCATCGCCCAGCAAGGGCGTGATCCGCGCCGACTTCCAACCGGTCGAGATCGCGCGCAGCTACCAGGCTGCGGGTGCTGCCTGCCTGTCGGTGCTCACCGACGTCGACTTCTTCCAGGGATGCGATGCCTACCTGGAGCAGGCGCGCAGCGCCGTGACCTTGCCGGTGCTGCGTAAGGACTTCATCGTCGACGCCTACCAGGTTGTGGAGACCCGGGCGCTCGGCGCCGACTGCCTGCTGCTCATCGTTGCCGCTCTGGAACCGGAACATCTGCGGGACCTGTACCACGAGGCGCAGGAGATCGGCCTGGACGTGCTCATCGAAGTGCATGACGCGAGCGAGCTGGAGACGGCGCTGGCACTGAATCCCGGCCTGATCGGCATCAACAACCGGGACCTGAGAACGTTCGAAACGCGTCTCGACACCACCTTGTCGCTGCTGCAGCGGATTCCGTCCGACGTGCTGGTAGTCACCGAGAGCGGTATCCACAACCGCGCCGACGTCGACGCCATGCGCGCGCGCGGCGTGCACGCCTTTCTGGTGGGGGAAGCGTTCATGCGCGCGAGCGACCCGGGGGCCGAGCTGTCGGCGCTGTTCTTCCCCGGGCGCGGCTGAGGGCGACGCGGCGGCGGCGTCAGCCATTGGAAACGGAAAGGGCCGCCGGACATGCATCCTGGCGGCCCTGATTGCACCTGCACGCTCGCGGGCAGGCTCGATCGAGGGTGCGCAGCACCCGATGGCGTCGCGCGGCCTGCTACCGGGTACCGTACACCACCATGGTCTTGCCTTTGACCGACACCAGGCCCTGGTCGACCAGGGTCTTCAGCACACGGCCCACCATCTCGCGGGAGCAGCCAACGATCCGACCGATTTCCTGGCGCGTGATCTTGATCTGCATGCCGTCGGGATGGGTCATCGCGTCCGGCTGCCGGGTCAGCTCGAGGAGCGTACGAGCTACGCGGCCGGTGACGTCCAGGAACGCCAGATCGCTCACCTTCTGGGTGGTGCGCGTCAGCCGTTCGGCCAGCTGCCGGCCCACCGCATAGAGCAGGTCCGTGTGCTTCTCCGCCAGCTCGCGGAACTTGGCGTAGGACAGCTCGGCGACTTCACATTCCGACTTGGCCTTGACCCAGGCGGAACGCGGCGTGTCCTCCGTGAACAGGGGCATCTCACCGAAGAAATCGCCCTTGTTCAGATAGGAGACAATGATCTCGCGCCCCGATTCGTCTTCCACGAGCACCGTCACCGAACCCTTCAGGATGAAGTAGATCGAGTCGCTCTTGTCGCCGGCGTAGATCAGCGTGCTCTTGGCCGGGTACTTGCGCCGGTGCGCTGCCGCCAGGAACGCGTCCAGATGGCTGTTCTCGTCGGGCTGGCCTACCTGGAAGCCCCGCGCCATCATGGGTCGACCGGCACCCACGCCGGTGGTCTGAGAACCTTTGGTAGCAAGCATTGTGTTCCGCTCCTTCGTAACGCCTTGCACGGTTAATATTGGCAGACGATTTTCGAGTGAGACGTGATCTGGTCGACAAACGGCACTTTTTCACAGACTGAACGGTCACCCATCACCAACGGGCCCCGGAGAATGTCACGGCCCGGCAATCTGGATGCCTAGAAATGCAGGAAATGCACGCAAAAATACAATGGCGCGACAAGGTGCACTTCGTCGCGTCCGCGGACTCGGGGCACGAGATACCCCTGGACGGTCCGCCCGACGGCGGCGGCGAGAACCGCGGCTCCCGGCCCATGGAGCTGCTGCTGATGGGGCTGGGCGGGTGCACCTCCTACGACGTCGTCAAAATTCTGACGAAGTCGCGCCAGCAGGTGGTCGATTGCGTGACGGAGATTTCCGCTACCCGAGCCGAGGACGTGCCGCAGGTGTTCGAGAAGATCCACATTCACTTTCGAATCAGCGGCCGCGGCCTGGACCCGCAGAAGGTCGCGCGCGCCGTTTCGCTGTCGGCGGACAAGTACTGCTCCGCATCGATCATGCTCGAGCGCGCCGGGGTGGCCATCAGCCACGACTACGAGATCATTGCGGCCCAGGAGGCGGTCCAAGAGTCCGCGCAACCTTGACTACGGAGAATCCCATGTCCCGCACCCCGCCCGCCACCGCCGGTCTGCGCCACGTGGCGCTGTACGTGACCGAGCTCGAAGCCTGCGTGCGCTTCTACACCGAGCTGATGGGTATGAGCATCGAGTGGCACCCGGACCCGGACAACTATTACCTGACTTCAGGCAACGACAACCTGGCACTGCACCGGGCCAGCGCCACGGCGGAACCGGCCCCGCCGGGGCGGCTCGATCACATCGGCTTCATTCTCGACGCCATTGAAGATGTGGACCTCTGGCACGCGCATCTGGCCGGCAACGGGGTCGAGATCGCGCAGGCACCGAAGACCCACCGGGACGGCGCCCGCTCGTTCTACTGTCGCGACCCGGACGGCACGCTGGTGCAGCTGATCTTCCACCCGCCCATTTCCGGGCGCCAGCGGCCCTGACGGAATCCGCCGCCGCCGCGCCGCTCAGACGCGATAGGTGGTTTCGGTCATCACGCGCGAAAGCAGCGTCATGGCCCGCTTCACCGGCTCCGGGAAGGCGACGCCGCCGCGTGCCAGCGCGTCGGATCCGTGGCGGGCCTCGTCTTCGTGCATGTGGCGAACGATCGCCCGACTGCGCTCGTCGGCCGGCGGCAGCGACTCGAGATGCTGCTCCAGATGCCGGCAGACCTGATCTTCCGTGGCTTCGACGAAACCGAGACTGATGCGGTCACCGAGCAGGCCCGTCACCGCACCCATGGCGTACGACAGAGCGTAGAAGGCCGGATTGAGCACGCTCGGGCGGCTGTCGAGCTCTTCCAGGCGCTGTTCGCACCAGGCCAGATGATCGGTTTCTTCGGCCGCCGCGTCGCGCAGGCCGTCCCGCACCACCGGATCCCGGGCGGTGAGCGCCTGCCCCTCATAGAGCGCCTGCGCGCAGATCTCCCCCGTGTGGTTGACCCGCATGAGTCCGGCCGCATGAGCCCGCTCGCTCCCTTCAAGGGCCGCAGCCTCCAAGGTCGACGCGGGATTGGGCCGGCGGCTCGCATGCAGTCCGGAGAGGGTGCGCAGGGCCCGGTCGAGCTGCTCGATGATCTGATCGCTGACGGACATAACGGCTAGACTCAATCAGTAACGGGTGGTCACCCGGAGACTCTACCCCATAGGGATGCCAGCGCAAGGAGGCGCCGTGGCTGAGACCAAAGATCTGGCCATGATTCTGCGGGCGCAGATCCCCATCGTCGTCATCGAATCCGCCGACGAGCGGCGCGTGCTGGCGCTGCTGCTGCGTCTGGCCATGCAGGAAGGGTTGGGCTTCTACGAGTGGCGCGCTACGCGCGGGCTCGAACTGGGCGGCTTCGGCGCCGCGCCGCCGGCGGACGACCCGCTCACCGACCCCACGGAGCTGCTGCAGCACATTGCCGCCACCCCCGGCCCGGCCCTGTACGCGCTGTGCGACTTCCATCCCTATCTGAAGGACGAGCCGAAGAACATCCGCTATCTGAAGGACATCGCGCTCGACAACGAGCGTCTGCGCAACACCCTGGTGCTGGTGAGTCACGAGCTGGCCGTGCCGCGCGAGCTGGGCCGGCTGACCGCCAAGTTCAACCTGCGCCTGCCCAGCGACGATGAGCTGCTCGGTCTGGTGCGCGCCCAGGCCAAAGCCTGGTCGGAGCAGAACCAGAGGCGCAAGGTTCGCACCGACCAGCGCACTCTGGACAAGCTGGTCGCCAACCTGCGCGGCGTCTCTCACGCCGATGCGCTGGTGCTGATCCGTCACGCGATCTTCGGCGACGGTGCCATTTCCGAAACCGACATCCCCGAGGTGAACCGGCTCAAGTATGAGCTGCTCGACGCCGAGGGCGTGCTCCATTTCGAATACGACACCGAGCAGCTGAGCAGCGTCGCCGGCCTCGACAATCTGAAGAGCTGGCTGGCTCTGCGCCGCGACGCTTTCCTCGCCGCCGGCAGCGACCGTCCCAAGGGGGTCATGCTGCTCGGCGTGCAGGGCGGCGGCAAGAGCCTGGCTGCGCGCGCCATCTCCGGGTTCTGGGGCATTCCGCTGCTGCGCCTGGACTTCGGCACCCTGTACAACAAGTACTTCGGCGAAACCGAGCGCAATCTGCGCAACTCGCTGCGGCAGGCGGAGCTCATGGCGCCCTGCGGTGCTGTGGATGGACGAGATCGAGAAGGAACTCGCCACCGGTCAGTCGGACAACGCCACCGCCAAGCGGGTGCTGTCGACTCTGCTCACCTGGATGGCCGAGAACCGCAAGCCGGTGTTCATCGTCGCTACCGCAAACGACATCACGGAACTCCCGCCTGAGCTGGTACGCAAGGGCCGACTCGACGAAGTGTTCTTCGTGGACCTGCCCGACAGCACGACGCGCCGCGAGATCTTCGCCATCCATCTCGCACGGCGCGATCTGGACCCGCAGCGCTTCGACCTCGATGAGCTCGCCGCGAGCGCCGACGGTTTCACCGGCGCCGAAATCGAGGAAGCCATCGTGTCCGCGCGCTATCTGGCTGGATCGCGCGGCGACCAGGTGCGGCAGGCGGACGTGCTGGCGGCGGTGAACCGTACCTACCCGATGTCGGTGCTGCGCGCCGAATCCATACAGCAACTGCGCGCCTGGGCGAAGGGTCGCACCGTCCCCGCGTGAGCCTGTTCAGGCAGGCGCGCCCGCAGCCACCGGCAGGGCGTCGATGCCCTGCTCCGCGAGTATGAACGCAGCCAGTGCCTGCTGGCGCGCATCGCACCGGCAGCATGACGTGGCGGGATCGAGACGACCCGCCGCACGTGACGCCTTCACCCACCGGCAGGAATGCGCACCCCGGTCGCGGCCCGTCGAGACGCAGCATGCTGCGCCGGTGCGCCTGATCGAGCGGCCGCAGCAGCACCTCCAGCAGAAAGCAGCGAAACGAGCGTTCCGGCAGATGCAGCACAAGACCATCGCCGAGCGCCACCACGTCGGCATTGCGGCGGGCGCCGGTGATCAGTGCCTCTTCACCGAACAGCTGCCCGGGCCCGAGCTCTGCGAGCATCCGGCCGCCACGCTCTACCCGGGCGCGGCCCTCGCCAAGCACGTAACAGCCGTCGGCAGGGTCGCCCTCGCCCAGCAGCAGCTCGCCGGCGCAGGTCGGGCGCGGGCGCATGGCGCGCAGCAGCCCCTGCCAGTCGGTCGCGGACGGCCGCGAAAGCAGCGGCGAGGACAGAAATCTGCGCTGCCACGCGGGCAGCACCAGGGGTTCGGGCGCGCCGACACAGCGCTCGGGCTGAAGCGCCTCTTCGCCCGCAGGCGCCAGGCACAGCAATCGCACGCCGGTCACCGCCTCGATGCGGCAGGCGCCGGGATAGATCGCCCGGCAGGCGCGTACGCTGCCTGCCTGCACTTCCAGCACGGCGCCGCCGGAGGCAACCAGACGGACACGACCCTCGAGCAGAAAATAGCGACCGACGAGGCGCCGACCGGGCTGCAACAGACAGCGACGCACCGGAACCCGGATTTCCCGCACATGCCGCGCCAGCCTGCGCAGGCTTTCGGTGCTGAGCGCACGGAAGGGTTCGAAGCGACGCAGCTGCAGCTCGATCATGCCCACAGACTGCCGGGCGGGCCGGCTTTCGCGAAGGCGCCGCCCTCGCCGGGCTCTGTGGGACGCCCACCCGGCAGACCCTCAGCCGACGCTATGCCGCGTCGTCAGCCGCGGCTGATGGCGCGGTGCCCGATGTCGTGCCGGTAGTACTGATTGTGCCAGCGGATGGCGGCCACGCCCTGGTAGGCCCGCTGTTGCGCGGCCTTCACGTCCGCGCCCAACCCGACAACGCACAGCACGCGTCCGCCATCGGTCACCACCTGACCGTCCACCAGCCTTGTGCCCGCATGGAAGGTCTTCAGATCGTCCGCGGCGACGCTCTCGAGACCGCTGATCACGTCGCCGCGCGCGTAGTCTCCCGGATAGCCGCCGGCGGCCATCACCACGCCCAGGGCCACGCGCGGGTCCCAATCGAGCTCGACGCCATCGAGCCGACCCGCCAGTGACGCCTGGCACAGCGCCACCAGATCGGAGCGCAGGCGCATCATCACGGGTTGCGCCTCCGGGTCGCCGAAGCGGCAGTTGAACTCGATGACCCGCGGCGCACCCTCGGCATCGATCATGAGGCCGGCGTAGAGAAACCCGCTGTACGGGTGTCCGTCCGCCGCCATGCCCGCGACGGTGGGCTCGATGACCTCCCGCATGATGCGCGCGTGCACCTCCGGGGTGACCACGGGCGCCGGGGAGTAGGCGCCCATGCCGCCGGTGTTGGGCCCGCGGTCGCCGTCGTCGCGCGCCTTGTGATCCTGGGATGTGGCGAACGGCACGGCATGGCGGCCGTCGCAGATGCAGATGAAGCTGGCCTCCTCGCCGCGCAGAAACTCCTCGATCACCACCCTGCGCCCGGCACTGCCGAAGGCATCGCCGGCAAGCATGTCGCGCACCGCGGCCAGCGCCTCGTCGACGGTGGTGGCGACCACCACACCCTTGCCGGCAGCGAGCCCGTCCGCCTTCACCACGATGGGCGCGCCCTGCTCGCGCAGATAGGCCTCGGCGGCGGCCAGATCGGTAAATGTCTGATAGCGCGCCGTCGGAATGCCGTGGCGCTCGAGAAACGCCTTGGTAAATGCCTTCGACCCTTCGAGCTGAGCCGCGCCCTGGCTCGGACCGAAGCAGGGGGCGCCGGCCGCGTCGAAGGCGTCACGGATACCGGCGACCAGCGGCGCCTCCGGCCCGACGATGGTGAGTGCAACGCCTTCGCGGCGCACGAACGCGAGCAAGCCCTCGAAGTCGTCCGCGGCGATGGCGACATTCTCGCAGCCCGGCTCGCGCGCGGTGCCGGCGTTTCCGGGCGCGACGTACACACGCTCGACCCCGGCGCCGCGCGCAGCCTTCCACGCCAGCGCATGCTCGCGCCCGCCGTTGCCGATCACCAGTACCTTCATCGTCGTCTCCCCGATTGCCACCAGGTCAGTGGCGGAAGTGGCGCACGCCGGTCAACAGCATGGCCATGCCGTGCTCATCGGCCGCGGCGATGACCTCCTCGTCACGCACGGACCCGCCCGGCTGGATGACTGCGGTAATGCCCGCCGCGGCAGCCGCATCGATACCGTCGCGGAACGGGAAGAACGCGTCCGATGCCATGACCGACCCGGCCACGGTGAGGCCTTCTTCGGCCGCCTTGAGGCCGGCGATCCTGGCACTCACCACGCGGCTCATCTGGCCCGCGCCGACACCGATGGTCTGACCGTTGCGGGCATAGACGATGGCGTTGGACTTGACGAACCAGGCCACCCGCCAGGCGAACAGCAGATCGCGCAGCTCCGCCTCGCCCGGTGCGCGGCGTGTGACCGTGCGCAGCCCGCTGTCGTCCAGGCACAGCTCGTCGGCGGACTGCACCAGCAACCCCCCGCCGACGCGCTTGTACTCGAGCCCGCGCGTGCCGCCCGCCAGCGGCCCGCACGACAGCAGGCGCACATTCCTGCGGCGCTTCGCCACGGCCACGGCCGTCTCGGCCACCTCCGGGGCGATCACCACCTCCACGAACTGCTGCTCGAGGATGACGTCCAGTGTGGCCCCGTCCAGCGGGCGGTTGAACGCGATGATGCCGCCGAACGCGGAAGTCGGATCGGTGGCGAAAGCCAGGCGATAGGCTGCCAGTGGATCTTCCGCCACGGCAACGCCGCAGGGGTTGGCGTGCTTGACGATGACGCACGCCGGCTGCTCGAAGGCCTTCACGCATTCCAGCGCCGCGTCGGTATCGGCGACGTTGTTGTAGGACAGCGCCTTGCCCTGCAGCTGCCGCAGATTCGCCACCGTGCCCGAGCGCGGGCCGCCGGCCACCACCTCGCGGTAGAAGGCCGCCTGCTGATGCGGGTTTTCGCCGTAGCGCATGTCCTCGATCTTGTCGAAGGTGAGCGACAGCGAATCCGGCAGCAGTTCGTCGGCACCCAGGTAGCCGGCAACCATGGCATCGTAGCGGGCCGTGTGCCGGAACGCCTTAACCGCAAAGCGCCGGCGCAGCGCAAACTCCGTTGCCCCGTCGACGCGCAGGGCCTCCAGCAGCGCGGGGTAGTCCGCCGGATCCACGACCACCAGCACGTCCGCATGGTTCTTGGCCGCAGCGCGCACCATGGTCGGGCCGCCGATGTCGATGTTCTCGATGGCCTGCTCCCAGGTGCAGTCACTGCGCGCCACCGTGGCCTCGAACGGATACAGGTTCACTACCACCAGATCGATGGGTTCGATGTCCTGCGCGGCCAGCACCGCGTCGTCGGTGCCGCGACGCGCGAGGATGCCGCCGTGAATCTTCGGGTGCAGCGTCTTCACCCGACCATCCATGATCTCCGGAAAGCCGGTGTGTACCGACACCTCGGTGACCGGAATGCCGGCCCCCTGCAGGGCGCGAAAGGTGCCCCCGGTTGACAGCAGCGCCACGCCTGCCTGCACCAGCCCGCGAGCCAGATCCTCGAGTCCGCTCTTGTCCGAAACGCTGATCAGCGCGCGGCGGATCGTCCTCGGTCCTGCATCATTCATGTTCTGCCCCGTTCGAAATGCTGTCGGTTTGCGGCGCCGGGCGTCACGCAGCGCAGGCTCGCGCGGCAACCCGCGAAGGCCCGCCCGTCACCCGCGCCGAGGCCGCCGCAGACTCCGGCGCCTGCACCGACCGGTGCGCGGCGAGCGCGGCCAGACAGTCGAGCTGCGCCCCTGCGTCCGCGAGCGCGGCAAATACCCGCCAGCGTTCCGCGCCGTCGATGCCCAGCGCGGCGAAATACCACTGCACGTGCTTGCGTGCTATGCGCACGCCGGGATCTCCGTAAAACTCGTGCAGCGCCGCCACGTGTTCCAGCACGACCTGCCCTTTCTGCACTACGCTCAGCTGGGCGGATTCGCTGCCCGCGATCTGCCCGGGCAGCCAGGGGGCGCCGAGTGCAGCCCGGCCCACCATGACGCCGTCCACGCCCGTGCGGGCCATGATCGCGGCCGCCTTCTGCGGTGAGTCGATGTCGCCGTTGGCGATCACCGGAATCTGCAGCCGATCCTTGATTGCCGCTACCGTGTCGTACTCCGCCTCGCCGCGGAACAGGCACGCGCGGGTGCGCCCGTGCACGACGAGCGCGCTCACACCCTCCTCCTGAAGCCGGTGGGCGATTTCCGGACCGTTCTTCTGCTCCGGTGAGACGCCGCTGCGCATCTTGACGGTCACCGGCACCGGCACCGCCGCCACCGTGGCGCGCACGATGGCGATCACCAGTTCGGGATCTGCGAGCAGCTGCGACCCGGCCGCCTTGCGACAGACCTTCTTTGCCGGACAGCCGAAATTGATGTCGATGATCTGCGCCCCGTCGTCGACGTGGCGGCGGGCTGCCGCGGCCACGCTGTCAGGGTCGCCGCCGGCAATCTGCACCGCGCGCGGCTCGATACCGGCTACCGTGGCGCGGCGCAGCCGCGACTTCGCAGTGTGCCAGAGCTGGTCGCGCGCGCCGAGCATCTCGGAGACCACGTATCCGGCGCCGAAACGCCAGGCCAGGGCGCGAAAGGGCGCATCCGTGATGCCTGCCATGGGGGCGAGCAGCACGTGATTTCTGAGGGTGTAGGGGCCGATGCGGATCACTGAAAAACGCCTGCGGACGCGCGTCCCCGAAAAAGGCGCCAATCATACGCGTTCAGGCAGTGACCTCAACCGCACGGCGGCAGGTATCACAGGAACTTCAGCAGGTAGTTCACTGCATCCGCACCGGGGTCGTCGATTTCCAGCTGGATCTGCACGGGCGTGCGCGGCGGCATCAGGAGCATGCCCGATGCCTCGCCGGCCAGATACTGTTCCGGCTCGAAACGGTTGCCCGAGACCAGCGCGCCACGTATCGAGGTGAAGCGCAGCTCGAGCGTGGGGAACGGTTGCGCGAAATCCGCCTCGTTGACGATCACTGCGTTCACCTCGAGCATTCCCGGGCGGTTCGGATCGCTGCGCACCAGCAGATTGCGGGTACTGAGTCGCGCCAGATCCTTGCGCGCCGGCAGCTCGCAGCCCAGCACCGCGCACGCCTGGCGGTACACCGGTTCCAGCAGGGGCTCGTGCGCCCAGTCGTCGAAGCGGTAGTAAAGCACCTGGGCCACCAGCGCCAGGGAAGCCAGGACGATGCCCAGCCATACCAGCGGGCGCGCCCTGCGCGGCTCCCCGAACAGCACTTCGGCTGCGGCGGCGTCGCGGGCCGCAGCCCGGGCCTGCTCGGCCTCCGAGCGGGTCTTCGCCTGGACCTCCGCACGGGCCACCGAGACCGCGGGAGCCGGTGCGCTGCCGCTAGCCGTCGCGGGCGCCTCGGCGGCCTGCAGCTGTGCGGCCGCATCGACGTCGGTGGCCGGAGCAGCCACGCCGATGCCTCCCGCATCCACCGCGTCGGGCTCTGCAGCCTCTGCATTCGCGCCGATGGTCTCCGCGTCCCCGCCGTCCGCTCGGATGCCCCCGGCGACGCCTTCGAAGGTGATGTCCACCCGTGCGGTTTCCGCTGCGTCGGTCAGGGCGTCCGCCGCCGCCTGCAGGTCCTCAGAGTCCGCGCCGGCGTCTTCGGCGTCCGCGCCGGCGACTTCGGCGTCCGCGCCGGCGACTTCGGCGTCCGCGCCGGCGTCTTCGGCGGGCACGCCGGCATCTTCGGCGGTCACGCCGGACGCCTCGGCCATGGGCGCGGGTGCGGAGCGCGCGGGACTGTCCGCATCCCGCGGGGCCGCCCCGCTGGCCTGCTCGAAACCGCCGAACAGCGGCATCGACGCTGCCCTGGTACCAGCCCCGGCCGGCTGGACCGAAGCAGACTCCGCCGCGGATGTCGGCGCGGACCGCCCATCTGCAGGGGCCTCGACCCGAGTCCAGGCATGTTCCTGATCCAGATCCAGATCCGGCGCCCCGGCGCCGTGCGCGGCCACCTCGTCCGGGGCCGGTCCGAGCTCACTCAGCAGCTGATCGAGCACCTCCTGAGCTTCCTGCTCACTGCCGAACATCTGCGTTTCATCGTCCCAGACCAGCCGCTCGACGCCCTGAAACACGGTCAGGCAGGCACCGCAGCGCACCCTGCCCTTGGCTACCTGCAACTGGCCCTCGGTTACCCGGAAGCGCGTATGGCAGCTCGGGCACTCGGTGATCAGGGGTTCGAGTTCGTCTTCCGCCATGGCATCGCAACAGTGGTCCGATGAAATCCCGTGTCATTCGCCGCCCGCGCCGCCTCAGGCGACGCGAACGCCGTCCATCCGGATCCAGTCGCCATCCTGAACGACCGGTTCGAACCGGATCTGCGGGTAGCTGGCGCGAATCGCATCCGCCTGCGTGGCCAGCAGGCCCGAAAGCACCAACCGGCCGCCCGGCCGCACCAGGGCCGTGAGTCGCGGCGCGAGCTCGATCAGAGGATTGGCCAGGATGTTGGCAATCACCACGTCGAAAGGCGTCGCAGGTTCGGGCAGCTCCGCGGCCGTCAGTACCTCCAGCCGGGACGCCTCGATGGAATTGTAGGCGGCGTTGTCGCGCGTCGCGACCAGCGCCTGCGGATCATGATCCACCGCAACCACCCGGGCAGCCCCGAGCAGGCAAGCCGCGACGGCGAGAATTCCGGAGCCGCAGCCGAAATCCAGCAGCCGCGCCCCGGCGAGATCGACGGCGGCAAGCCACTCCAGGCACAGGCGGGTCGTTTCGTGAGAGCCCGAGCCGAACGCCAGGCCCGGGTCGAGGCGCAGCACGACGCCGCCCTGCGCCGCTTCGGGCAGGGGCTCGTCGCGCGGCAGCAGCCACAGGCGCCCGGCGAAGGCTCGCCGCACGGCATGAGCGCGCCAGCTGTCCATCCAGTCGGCGTCGTCCACGAAGTCGACGTCCGCCAGGGCGTGGCCGGCAGCGCGCAGTGCCTCGGTAATGTCGCCGAGCGGACGCTCGACGTCGAACAGCGCCTGCAGGCGCACCGTCCGCCACAGCGGCGTGGTGCCCGGCGCAGGTTCGAGAAGCTCGTCCGCCCCGGCCGCGTCGGCGGTCACGGAGAGCGCGCCCAGTGCCTGCAGCAGATCGCTGACCCGGTCGCCATCAGCACCGTCCACCGCAACGCTGACCCGCAGCCAGGCCAAGACTCAGCGAAGCCGGAACAGCGGCTGGCCGGCGCTGACCGCCGTGCCATTGGCCACGCACACCTCGGCGACGACCCCGGCGCGATCGCTGCGCACCTCGTTCATCATCTTCATGCTCTCGATGATGCACAGCACGTCGCCGGCAGCGACCGCCTGTCCTGGCGCCGCGAAGGGCTGCGCCCCGGGCTCCGGGCTGGCGTAGAACACGCCGGTCAGCGGAGCCGTGACGGTATGGGCGGCCACCGGCGCTCCCGGCCCGTCCGCCGCAGCCGTCGCACCAGGCGCCCCGGTGGCCGCAGCCGGCGCTCCTACCGCCGGCCCGACCGGACGCGCGATGCGGACGGACTCCTCGCCGCTGCGCACCTCGAGCTCGGACAACCCGGATTCCTCCACCAGCTCGATGAGCTTCTTGATCTTGCGCAGATCCATGCGCTGTACCTCCTGGATCTCAGCCGGCAGAGGGCGCAAGGGCCGCCATCGCCGCCATGAGGGCGAACTCGTAGCCCCGCGCTCCCAGCCCGGTGATCACACCGGTCGCTACGTCGCTGAGATACGAGTGCTGCCGAAAAGGTTCGCGGGCGTGAACGTTGGAGAGGTGGACCTCGATGAACGGAATGGCCACCCCCAGCAGCGCATCGCGCAGCGCGACGCTGGTGTGGGTGTAGGCCCCCGGATTGAAGACGATGTAGTCGATTCCGTCCGCTTTGGCCTGGTGAATGGCATCCACCAGCACATGTTCCGCATTGCTCTGCAGGCAGCGCAACTCGTGGCCCTGATCGGCGCACAGCCGGCCCAGACGGGCATTGATGTCTGCCAGGGTGTCGTAGCCGTATATCTCCGGCTCGCGGCTGCCCAGAAGATTCAGGTTGGGCCCGTTAAGGACCAGAAACCGAGCCATGATCTCCCCTCCTTGGCAGTTTGATCGCTGTCCACCCAAAAATTCGCCAACCGTCTCTAAATCTGCCGGTTAGCGGCAATTTATCAGAAGTTCCCGGCTAAATCGCCGACGTTCTTCGACCCCAGACGCGCCAGAACGGCCCCGAGATGGCCCGCCAGGGCCTTCGCGTCGATCTCTCCCTGAACGCGAACGTCGCTCATCTCGACGCCATCAGGCGAGAAGAACACCAGGCTCGGCGGGCCGAACAGGCCGTACTGGTCGAGCAGCGCCCGGTCGGCGTCGGTGTTGCGGGTGAGATCCGCGCGCAGCAGATGAAACTGCCGCAGCCGCGCGGCCACCGCCGGCTCGGGAAAGACCGACCGTTCCATGACCTTGCAGGAAATGCACCAGTCCGCGTAGAGGTCGAGCAACACCGGCTGGCCGCGGGCGGACGCCAGGTCGATCTGCGCACGGAGCTCTCCGAGGTCGGCGACGGGATGCCACACCGCGGTGGCGGACCCCGCCTCGGCTGCGCCAGGGCCGGCCGCGCTCGGCCCCGCAAAACCGGCCAGGGGCCGCAGCGGATCATGGGCGCCGCTGGCAGCACCGATGAGCAGCAGCACGCCGCACACGAAGGCGAACGCGCCAGATGCCTTCCACAGCTGGCCCCATCCCTGGCGGGGAGCGAAATCCAGCGCGCCCAGATACACACCGCTGCCGATCGCCAGTGCCGCCCACAGGGTCAACGTCACCCCGGCGGGCACCACACGCTCCAGCAGCCACACGGCAACCGCCAGCAATGCCACGCCGAACACCGCCTTGACGCTGTTCATCCAGGCCCCGGCCCGGGGCAGCAGATGGCCGCCGCTGGCGCCGATGAGCAGCAGCGGCGTGCCCATGCCCAGACCCAGCGCCAGCAGCGCGGTGCCCCCGAGCAGCGCGTCTCCGCTCGTGCTGATGTAGATGAGCGCGCCGGCCAGCGGCGCCGATACGCAGGGCGACACCACCAGCGCCGACAGCGCCCCCATGACCAGCACGCTGACGTGCTTGCCGCCGCCCACGCGATCGCCCAGAGAATTGAGACGATTCTGCCAGCTCTGCGGCAGCTGCAGCTCGTAGAAGCCGAACATGGCCAGCGACAACAGCACGAAGACGGCCGCGAACGCGGTCAGCACGGGCGGCGATTGCAGGGCTGCCTGAAGATTCATGCTGGCGCCGAACACGCCTACCAGAGTGCCCACCGCGGCGTAGGTGAGCGCCATGCCCAGGACGTACGCCAGTGACAGCGAGAACGCCCGGCCCCGGGTGATGGATCCCGATTCGCCGACGATGATGCTGGACAGAATCGGCACCATGGGCAGCACACAGGGCGTGAACGCCAGGCCCACGCCGCCGATAAAGAACAGCAGCAGCGCCGACAACAGCCCGCCGTCGGCCAGCCGCGAGGCCAGCGCCTGCTCCTCCGTCGCCGGGACGGCGCCCTGCGGGTCGCCCTGCGGGTCGCCCTGCGGCGCGCTCGACGCTGCCGGACCCGGGCCCGCGGCCCCGGCACCGGCGGCGCCTGACCCCGAACCCGGCACGGCGCCGGGGGCGGCAAGCTCGAAGGCGAGCCACTTGGTTTCCGGCGGATAGCACAAACCGGCATCCGCGCAGCCCTGGTAGGTGACCCCCACCTCGACGAAACCGGCGCCCGCCACCACCGGCACCCGGGCTTCGGCTTCGTGGTAGTACACCTCCACTTCCCCGAACCAGTCGTCGATCTTGGACTTGCCGGGTGGAATCTCAGGCTCGCCCAGGGTCACCGGCGAGCTCGGGTCGGAGGCGCTGGTCCTGGTGGTGAAGGCGAACCGATGCCGATACAGGTAGTAGCCGTCCGGCATCTGCCAACGTGCCAGAATGGCACCTTCACGGTCGAGCTCGACCGTGAGCACGAACGCCTCGTCGACGCGCAGGAATTCCTGGTCGCGATCGAGCCATCCCTGCAGCGCCGTGGTGCCTTCCGCCGCCCAGCCCGCGGCGGCGCCGAGCAGCAGCGCCATGCCCAACAGGGGCGATCGCAAACCTTTCCGTTCGATCCTCATCAAGCCAGTCACCCGTTGTCAGTAGAGCGCGTTCTCGCGGCCAGTTGCCGCTCCGCACCCGCATATCCGCGGGGATCGGGAGTGTGTGACCACTCACCGGCATTGGAGTTCGGCACGACAGCGGGCACTATACGCGCACCGCAGCCGGCTTCGCGACGAAACGTTACCTTGCAGTTTAGAGACTCAGGCCGCAAACCGCGCAGAAACCGGTCCGCGAACGCCGGCTTGCGCGCGTCCATCGCCTCGCTGCTGCTGCTTTGCGGGTGCGTCGCGCCGCAGCCGGCGCCGCAGCGGGCGCCAGCCAGCCGGGACGGCACGGATGTCACCCGGGCCGTTGCCGCAACCATCGACGTGGCGGACGCAGACCCGGCGTCCGCTCCGCCACGGCCGCGCGACCTCTCCGAGGAGGACCGGGCGCGCGTGCGCCAACTGCTCGCCGAAGCTGAGCAGGCGCTGGCCGAGGACCGCCTGTTCGTGCCGGCCGAGAACAGCGCCATCTCCCGCTATGACAAAATTCTTGCCATTGATCCCGGCAATCTGGATGCGATTCGCGGCCTCGAGAAAATCGTCGAGCGCTATCTGGAGCTGGCCCTGGAGGCGGCAGACCGGCGCCAGTTCGAACGCGCCAGGGCAATGCTCGAGCAGGCGGCGTTGGCGGATCCGAGACATCCTGGCATCGAGCCCACGGCCGAGCGCATTCGTCTGTTATCCTCTGCCAAACGCACGGTTATCCGCCTGGACGGTGCAGAACTCAGCAGCCGCAGCGCGGCGCTGGTGGCACGGCTGCACGACGCCGGCGCCCGCATCCGCACGGATGGCTGCCGCGCCCTGATCAGCGCCCGCAACGACGCCGAGGGCCGCTGGATCTACCAGCAGCTGAGCGGCGCGCCTGGCGACGCGCGGATCCGTGCCGAAATGCAGATCGCCTGGCCACCCAACATCGAGATCCTATGTTTTCCAGACGCCGCCGACTCCTGACCCTGATTGTGCTCGCCGCCCCGGCTGCGGGCATCTTCGCAGCCGCTCACGGGCAGTCGCCCGATAGTGCGGCCGCCGTCAGACCCGCACTGACCGTGACCGAAGCACGGGTGCGTCAGCCCATTCCCGGTCAGGACAAGACGGTCGGGTATTTCACCGCACGCAATGACGGTACGGCACCCATCGTTCTAGTGGGCGCGCAATCGCCGTCCCTGCGCAGCATAGAAATGCACGCGATCCTGCACGACGGCGACATGGTCCGAATGCGTCGCCAGCAGACGGTTGAGATTGCCCCCGGCGAGACCGTACGCTTCCAGCCGGGGGGGCTGCACCTGATGATCTTCGGGACGGCCGGGCTTGGGGAAACGGTAGACATCGAGCTCGTTACGGCCTCGGGCGGCCGCGTGCCGGTGACCTTCAGAACCTTTGCCCTCGGAGAACAATGATGGCGGACGGCTCCCTCTGGCAGAAACTCAGCGCGTTCGGTGCGCGCTCGTCCCTGTTCGCGGGCACCGCCGCGCGTATCGCCAGCGTCGTGATCGGCGGCTACCTGCTGGTCTGCCTGGCGCTGGGATGGTGGTGGGATTACGAGCCCGACATGTTCCCCGTGCGCGAAACCGCGGCGCAGCGGGCGGAGCGGCACAACGAGACGCTGGTGACGGGCTACATCACCAGCGCCACCGTCATCCATCTGGCGGAGACGCTGCTCGACAAGCGCGGCGGTTACCTGTCCAACGACCTGTTCCCGCCGGGCGTGTGGATGGACAACGTGCCCAACTGGGAATTCGGCGTGCTGACCCAGATCCGCGACGCCGCGCGCGCGTTTCGAATCGATTTTTCCCGCTCCCAGAGCCAGTCCACCGAAGACCCGGACCTGTCCGAAGCCGAGGGCAAGTTCTTCTTCGACAATGCGAGCTGGGCGCTGCCGCCCTCGGAGAGTGAGTACCGGGAAGGCATTCGCCTGTTCCAGGGCTACCTCGACCGGCTGGCCGACCCCAGCAAACCCAACGCCCAGTTCTATGCCCGCGCCGACAATCTGCAGAAGTGGCTCGAGGGGGTCGGCACCCGTCTCGGGAGCCTGTCCCAGCGCCTCTCCGCGAGCGTCGGCAAACGCCAGCTCAACGTCGACCTCGCCGGCGACGCCGCCGCCAGCCAGGCCACCAGCGCGCCCCACGAGCAGGAGTACAAGACGCCCTGGCTCGACATCGACGACGTGTTCTACGAGGCGCGCGGCCAGACCTGGGCGCTGATCCACCTGCTGCAGGCGATGGAGCAGGATTTCGGCGACGTGCTCGACAAGAAGAACGCGCGCGTGAGCCTGCAGCAGATCATCCGCGAGCTCGAGCCCACCCAGGACACCGTCTGGAGCCCCTTCATTCTCAACGGTGACGGCCTCGGCCTGCTGGCCAACCACTCCCTGGTGATGGCCTCGTACATCTCCCGGGCGAACGCAGCGATCATCGATCTTCGGGCCCTTCTGGCCCAGGGCTGAGCGCGGCGCCGCAGGCGAACGCAGCGGCGGCGGATTCGCCGCCGTTACGGTTCTTATTCGGCAATCGCTTCGCTAGAATACGCGCCGCCGCAGACCGGGGGGGCGTGGGCGCAGCAGTTATTCCCGCACCGCCGTCATGCCTGCCCGGCTTCTGAAATGACAAACACTAGGCTTTGGGGACATTCATGATAGATCTGAATCTGATACCGCCTCTGTTCGGTGTCGTGGGCCTGATCGTCGCGCTGGTGATTTACGGCGTGGTGAAGACCTACGACGAGGGGACCGACAAGGTCAAGAAGATCGCCGACCAGATCCACCTCGGCGCCATGGTCTTCATGCGCCGCGAGTACAGCATGCTGGCCGGCTTTGCCGCCGTGCTGATCGTGCTGCTGTACCTTTCGCTCGGCTTCAATACGGCCCTGGCCTTCCTGGTCGGTGCGCTGGCGTCCGCATCGGCCGGCTGGATCGGCATGTACACGGCCACCAAAGCCAACGTGCGCACCACCACCGCCGCCCACTCCCACGGTGCCGCCCAGGCGCTGTCGGTGGCGTTCTTCGGCGGCTCCATAATGGGTCTGACCGTCGCGTCCATGGGTCTGCTTGGACTCGGCCTGCTGTACATCATGTTCGGCGGCGATGCAGAGACCGCGCACAACATTCACGGCTTCGGCATGGGCGCGTCCACGGTGGCGCTGTTCTCCCGGGTCGGCGGCGGCATCTACACCAAGAGCGCCGACGTCGGCGCCGATCTGGTGGGCAAGGTGGAAGCCGGCATCCCCGAGGACGACCCGCGCAATCCCGGCGTCATCGCCGACAACGTGGGCGACAACGTGGGCGACGTGGCCGGCATGGGCTCGGACATCTTCGAGAGCTACTGCGGCGCCATGATCGCCACCATCGCCATCGCATCGACGCTGGCCATGTCACATCTGACCAATCTGGCTCCGGGCATGCTAGAAGCTGAGGCGCGCTCCTCGCTCATGAGCCTGCCGCTCATCCTGGCCTCGGCGGGCCTGGTGTGCTCGATGCTGGGCATTGGCCTGGTGCGCGTCATGTCGGCGCGGGAACCGGCCGTGGCGCTGCGTTTCGGCACCATCGGCGCGCCGGCGCTGTTCATCGTCGTCGCCTACTTCGTGGTGGACGGCTTCGGCCTCGAGCACAGCATCTGGCTGTCCGTGATCGCCGGCTCCGTGGGCGGCATCGTCATCGGCCTGACCACCGAATACTACACGTCCTCCAAGCCCATCATCCGCATTGCCGAATCCGGTGAAACCGGCCCTGCCACCGTGATGATCACCGGCCTTGCGGTCGGCATGCAGTCGGTGGTGATTCCGGTGCTGGCCATCTGCGGCATCATCTTCGTTTCCACCCAGCTGGCCGATCTGTACGGTGTCGGCATTGCGGCCGTGGGCATGCTGGCGACCGTCGGCATCACCATGGCCATCGACGCCTACGGACCCGTGGCCGACAACGCCGGCGGCATCGCCGAGATGGGCGGCCTCGGCAAGGAAACCCGCGCGATCACCGACTCCCTCGACGAGCTCGGCAACACCACGGCGGCCATCGGCAAGGGCTTCGCCATCGGCGCCGCCGCGCTGGCGGCACTGGCCATCATCGCCGCCTACGTGGAAACCGTGTCGCTGCACATGCCCGGGTTCACCCTGCACATCGGCGACCCGCAGGTCCTGATCGGGCTGTTCATCGGCGGCCTGATTCCGTTCCTGATCGCATCCATAACCATGACCGCCGTCGGCGACGCGGCCATGGACATGATCCAGGAGATCCGCCGCCAGTTCCGCGAAATCCCCGGGCTGCTGGAAGGTACGGGCGAGCCCGACACCGCCAAGTGCGTCGACATCGCCACTTCCGCGGCGCTGCGCCGCATGCTGCTGCCAGGCGTGATCGCCGTGGCGGTCCCGCCGGTGGTGGGCTTCGGTCTCGGTCCGGCCGCGCTGGGCGGCGTGCTCGGCGGCGGCCTGCTGGGCTGCGTGCTGCTGGCCCTGACCATGGCCAACGCAGGCGGTGCCTGGGACAACGCCAAGAAGTACATCGAGAAGGGCAATCTGGGCGGCAAGGGTTCCAGCGTGCACGCTGCCGCCGTCGTCGGCGACACGGTTGGCGACCCGTTCAAGGATACCTCCGGACCCGCAATGAACATCCTCATCAACGTGATGGCGATCGTTTCGCTCGTTATCGCACCATTGCTGGTGTGAGGGTTCAAGGGACGGCGGGGGCGGCGCTCGCCTCCTCGCCTCCTTCGGGTTTCGATTCCAGTCGGCTGCGGGGGCGCACACCGCCCCCGCCGTCACGCCAAGTCCCCGCCAAGAGCCGCCCAACCCGCCATCAACGCTCGCAGCACGTCGGAAACGGTCGCATCATGGCGCGTCGGTCTGCCAAGGAGGCCCCATGACGGACGCAACGCGGAGCAATTCAGGCGAGGTTGCCCTCGTCGTGGGTGGGGGACCGGGCATCAGCGCCAGCTGCGCGCGGCTGTTCGGCCGCGCCGGCATGCGGGTGGTGGTTGCGGCGCGCAACCCCGACAAACCCGTACTCAGAACCCTCGCAGCTGAGCACGGCGTCCAGGTGCAGGCCTGCGACGCAAGCCAGCCGGACGCGGTGGCTGCGCTGTTTGCCCAGGTGCAGCAGCAGATCGGCACGCCCCGGCTGGTGGTGCACAACATCGACGGGCGCTCACCGGCCGTGTTCCGCAAAGGCATTGCCGAGGTGGATCCGGAACTGGTGCTGGCGACGCTGCTCAACTCGACGTACAGCGCGTTCCTGGTGGGACAGCAGGCGGCGCGGCAGATGCTGGCGCAGGCCCCGGACGACCGGGGCCACCGCGGCACGATCCTGTTCACCAATGCGAGTGCCGCGTTCAAGGGCTATCCGAAGAGCGGTGCGTTCGCCATGGCCTCGCACGGCAAGTCGGGGCTGGCGCAGAGCATGGCCCGCGAGCTGATGCCGGCGGGCATTCACGTCGCCCACGTGCCCATCGACGCGGCCATCGGCTGGACGCAAGCCGACGGCACCCGCGCCCATCGTCTCGCCGGCACTGCGGTTGACGACAACATGGCAGACCCGGACCGGATCGCCGAGGTCTATCTGCAGCTGCACAACCAGCACCGATCCACCTGGGCCTACGAGGTGATCCTGAGGCCCTGGGTGGAGAACTGGTAGACCACCCGCCCCTCGGACCGGGCCCGCTCGTCACAGCGGCGGGCAGCAGGGATCCCGCTCAGGCCGGCGGGCAGCGGTAGGCAGAGAAGGTCTGCGAACCATCCTCGGGAAGCGCGTGCGGAATGAGGTGGGTGGCGCCCATGCCCGCAGCATTGTTGCGCGCGAGCCGGTTGAGCTCCTCCTGCACCTTGGTGGGATCGCGGCGCACCAGAACCTTGTCCTCGGTGTTGACGTTTACCCGACCGAGCAGCTCACAGCTGTTGAGGTCCCCGCCGTAGCCGATCTGCACCCCCTCGCCGGCGGGCGTCAGCTTGACGAAGGTGGCGCAGCCCTGCAGCAACGCGAATGCCAGTGCAACGATCAGCCAACGGTTCATGGTGCTCCCTCGCAGTTGATGCGGCGCCGCCCGTGCAGCGGGCGCCGCGGTTTCAGATCTGGAACGGCGGCAGTTTTTTCGGTGCCAGCTGGTTTTTCAGGCGCACGTACTGCGGCACGCCGTTGCGGTAGGCGGGGTAGTCCTCGCCTTCGATCAGCGGCGCCAGGTAACGGCGGCAGGCGGCTGTGATACCGAAACCATCGCGGCTGATGTAGCGCCGCGGCATTTTCCGCTCGACGTTGGCTACTTTGGCGAGTGGCGCCTCACCGATGCTCCAGCGGTACGGCGCGTCGCTCTCGCGCACGATGGTGGGCATTACGGCGTTCTTGCCGGCCAGCGCGAATTCCACTGCCGCCCGACCTACGGCGTAGGCCTGGGCCACGTCGGTCGCGGAAGCAATGTGACGCGCGGCGCGCTGGAGGTAGTCGGCCACTGCCCAGTGATACTTGTACCCCAGGGCATCCTTCACCATGGCGGCGAGCGTCGGCGCAACCCCGCCGAGCTGCGTGTGGCCGAAGGCATCCTTGGAACCGGCATCGGCCACGAAGGTGCCGTCGGCGTACTGAGTACCTTCCGACACCACGATCACGCAGTAGCCGCGGCGCGTGACCGTATCCTTCACTCTGGCCAGAAACCGTTCGCGCTCGAACGGCACCTCCGGCAGCAGAATGATGTGCGGGGCGTCGCCTGGCTGCTCCTGGGCGAGCGCTCCGGACGCCGCAATCCAGCCTGCATGACGACCCATGACCTCGAGAATGAACACCTTGGTCGAGGTCTCGCACATGGACGCGACGTCGAGCGCGGCTTCGCGGGTGGACACCGCCACGTACTTGGCCACGGAGCCGAAGCCCGGGCAGCAGTCCGTGAGCGGCAGGTCGTTGTCGACGGTCTTCGGTATCCCGATGCAGGTGAGCGGGTAGCCCATGGCGGTACCGAGTTGCGCCACCTTGTTGGCGGTATCCTGAGAATCACCGCCGCCGTTGTAGAAGAAGTAGCGGATGTCGTGGGCGCGGAAAACCGCTATGAGGCGTTCGTACTCGCGCCGGTTCTGCTCCAGCGACTTGAGCTTGTAGCGGCAGGAGCCGAACGCACCGCTGGGCGTGCTGCGCAGGCCGGCGATGGCGCGTGCGGACTCGCGATTGGTGTCGATCAGCTCCTCGGTCAGCGCGCCCACGATGCCGTTGCGCCCGGCGAACAGCTTGCCGATACGGTCACGATGCTGCCTTGCTGTCTCGATGACGCCACAGGCGGTCGCGTTGATGACGGCCGTGACCCCGCCCGACTGGGCGTAAAACGCGTTGGCTCTGGCCATGACGGCTGGCTCCTCTGGACTGAATGGATTCGCTGGGCAGCGCCGGTGCTCGGGGCGGCTTAGTTGCAGGCGCGTATTGTCCGTGAAGCAGCGAAACTGTGCGACAATTTCTGGTGCTGTAACTGGCGATCACGACCTTCGCACCATGAAAGCCCTACTCGACCTGTTCTGGCAGATCTGCCTGCTGCGCCGCACGCCCGCGCACGTGCCGACCATGCCCTGGTTCGTGGCAGCGGTCATCGCCGCCAATCTCACCTGCAGCGCGTTGCTCTCGACCGCGCTGAACGCGGAGATCCCGCTGCTCACCGTCCTGACCAGCATCGTGGTGGGTCAGACCACGACCGCCGGGCTCGCCTGGCTGCTGCTCAATTTCAGCGGCCGCGCCGACCGCTTCCTGACCACCATCACCGCACTGTTCGGCTGCGACCTGATCATCACCGCCTGCTTCGCGCTGCTGGTACCGGTGGCAGGGCTTCTGGGCGCCGCGGGCAATGCTCTGCTGCTGCTGGGCTTTCTGATCTGGTCGGTGGCGGTGGCGGGGTTCATCCTGCACCGCGCGCTCGAGGTACGCCTGGGCGCCGGCATCGCCATCGGCCTGGGCGTGTCCCTGGCCAGCGTCATGCTCGGCCAGCTGGCCATCGGCGGCTGAGGGCGCGGCATGTCACGACACATCTATTTTCTCGGCATCGGCGGTACCCTCATGGGCAGCCTGGCCCAGCTCGCCCGCGAACGGGGTTATCGCGTGTCGGGCTCGGACAAGGCCCTGTACCCACCCATGAGCGACCAGCTGGCCGCCGCCGACATCGAGATATACGAGGGCTTCGATCCGGCTCAGCTGCGTCCGGAGCCGGATCTCGTGGTGATCGGCAACGCCGGGTTGCCGCGAGGCCACCCGGGCGTGGAGTACGTGCTGGACCGCGGCATTCCCTACACCTCGGGCGCCGAGTGGCTGGGCGACGACATCCTGCGTGGCCGCTGGGTGCTGGCTGCCAGCGGCACCCACGGCAAGACCACCACGGCGAGCATGCTGGCCTGGATTCTCGAGCACGCGGGGCTCGAGCCCGGCTATCTCATCGGCGGGGTGCCGAAGAATTTTCCGCGCTCCGCCCGTCTCGGTGGCGGACCGTTCTTCGTCGTTGAAGCAGACGAGTACGACACCTCGTACTTCGATCGGCGTTCCAAATTCATCCACTACCGGCCGCGTACGCTGATCATCAACAACCTCGAGTACGATCACGCCGACATCTTTCCCGATCTGGACGCCATTCAGACCCAGTTTCACCAGCTGCTGCGCACCGTGCCAGGCGGCGGGCTGGTGGTTGCGCCCAGTGACGACGACAACGTCAACGAGGTGCTGGCGCGCGGTTGCTGGACCCCCGTGGAGCGGCTCGGGGCGCGCGCCGTGCGCCATCCCCACGACCGCGACAGCGGGGTACGCTGGCGGCCGGCCGATGTCGCGGCAGACGGTTCGAGCTTTACCGTGGTACGTGCCGAGGGGGATACCGAACATGCCTGCGGTACCGTGCACTGGACGCTGGTCGGCGAGCACAACGTCGCCAACGGGCTCGCGGCCATCGCCGCCGCCCGCCACGCCGGTGTGCCCGTGGAGCATGCTGTGGAAGCGCTGACAGCGTTCAGCGGCGTGACGCGGCGCATGGATCTCATCGCCCGCGTCGGCGCGGTTTCGGTGTACGACGACTTCGCGCATCATCCCACGGCCATCCGCACGACGCTGCAGGGGCTGCGGCGCAAGGTGGGCAGCGACGAGATCATCGCCGTGATAGAGCCGCGCACCCATACGATGTCGCTCGGGACGCTGCGACAGGACCTCACCACCTGCTGCGCAGCCGCCGATCAGGTCTACTGGTTCCGCGGCGACAACATCCGCTGGGATCTCGGCGAGGTGGTGGCGCAGTGCGTGGTGCCGGCCAGGCAGTACGACGACCTCGACCGACTGGTCGAGGACCTGGCGGGCCTGCCGGAAAGGCCGCGCCACATCGTGATCATGAGCAACGGCAGCTTCGGCGGAATCTACGAAAAACTGCCGCGGCGCCTGCGTGCCAACCAGGGAGGAACACCGGAACATGGGACTACTTGACGGCAAACGGCTGGTAATCACCGGCGCGGCCAGCGGTATCGGCCGCGCCACCAGCATTCTCGCCGCTGCCGAGGGCGCGAGCGTCGTGGCCGTGGACATGGCCGAAGGCGTCGCCGACACGGTAGCGACCATCGAGCAGGCCGGGGGACGGGCGCTCGCCGTCCAGGCGGACGTTGCCGACGAAACGGCGGTACGGTCCTTCATCGGCCGCTGTGTCGAAGCCTACGGAGGTCTCGACGGCGTGTATGCCAATGCCGGGGTCAGCGGCGGCCGCAAGCCGCTCGCGGATCTGACGGTGGCCGACTGGCAGCGCACGCTGGCGGTGAACACCATCGGCGTGTTCCTCGCGATCAAGCACGCGGTGCCGCACCTTACCGCGCAGGGCCAGGGCGCGCTGCTGTGCACGGCATCGGTCGCCGGACTGCGCGCCAACGCCGGCGGTGTCGACTACAGCGCCAGCAAGGCCGGTGTGATCAGCATCGTGCAGACCACCGCGTATCAGCTCTACGGCACCGGTGTGCGCATCAACTGCATCTGCCCGGGACTCATCGAGACCGGTATGACCCGGCCAACGTTCGAGCTGGCCCGTGAGCGCGGCAGCGAGCATCGCATCGGACAGATCAATCCGCTGCGGCGTGCCGGCCAGCCCGTCGAGATCGCCCAGATGGCCTGCTTTCTGTTGAGCGACCGCGCCTCCTACGTGAATGGCCAGGCCGTGGCCGTCGACGGCGGCCTGTCCGCCTCGCACCCCTGGGTCTACCCCCGTGGCTGAATGGAGAGCAGGCCAGTGACCGGCCCGCAGGTGCGCGGGCGTGCGGCCCTGGCGCTGATGCTCTGGGTGGCGCTCATCGGCTGCAGCGAGCCGCAGCCGGGCAGCGGCGGAACCGACGGCCCGGCCGCGGTCGCGGCAACCCCCACCGATGCATCCACCGGCGTCGTCACCCCGCCCGTCGCCGACGGCGAGACGCTGCTGGCCGCGCCACCCGCGGACTGGCAGGAAACCGGCACGCTGTCGAGCCCGGTCATGCGCATGGTCGAGTACATGCCCGAGACCCAGCCGGACGACGCCATCGATCGCGTGACTTTCGAGTCCCAGGCCGGCCCCGAGCTGCCGGATCCCATCGAGTTTCTGCGGGGCCTGGAGCAGGATCTGCTGAACCGCTGCACGCGCATCGAGGCCGTGAACATCTACTCCGGGACGGAGAACGGCTACCCCACGTCGGTCCGGCTGCTGGTCTGCCACAGTTACAAGGATCTGGGCCAGGGGGAGGTGCTGCTCGTGAAAGCCATTCAGGGTTACGAGTACTTCTACACCATCACGCGCTCGCGGCGGGTGCCGCCCATCGCCGAGGATGACGAGCCGCTGCCCGCGGAGGTGATGGCGCAGTGGTCCGCCTACCTGCGCGACGTGCACCTGTGCGATACGCGCCGCGAGGGCCATGCCTGCCCCGGCTGAGGCGGCGGGCGGTGGCCGTCAGGCGCCGGCGTGCCGCGCCGCTGCAGCCTAGAACGCCTCCGCCGGCAGCCCCATGACGCAGTCGCTGTCCGCCACCGCGGACAGCGCAAGACCGGCGGCGCGCGGCAGCAGCCGCGCGAAGTAGAAATCCGCGCAGCGCTTCTTCGCCGCCCCGAACTCGTCGTCCGGCGCCGCACCTGCCATCCGCGCCCACAACCAGGCGTACAGGGTGTAACCAACCAGATCCAGATAGTCGGCGGCCACAGCACCTGCCAGCTCAGGGTCGCGCGGCGAGCGCGCCAGCAGGGTCTGGGTAACCTGTTCCAGCTGGTCCACGGCGCGCTGCAGAGGTTCGGCATAAGCAGCCGGTACCTGCTCCGAGCGGATGCGCGCCAGCAGCACAGCGAGCGTGGCAGCGCCATCCCGCAGGACCTTGCGGCCGATCAGATCCATGGCCTGGATGCCGTTGGTTCCCTCGTAGATCTGCGCGATGCGGACATCCCGCACGATCTGCTCCACGCCCCACTCACGAACGTAGCCGTGGCCCCCGAACACCTGCTGGGCGAGCACCGCACACTCGAAGCCCCGGTCCGTGAGAAACGATTTGGCCACGGGCGTAAGCAGCTCCGAGAGTGCCTGCGCGTCGGCGTCACCCGCGTAGCGTCCCAGATCGAGCTGCATACCCACGAACATGGCGAATGCCCTGCCCGCCTCGGTGAGCGCGCGCACCGTGAGCAACATGCGCCGGACATCGCCGTGCACCAGCAACGGATCCGCCGGACCGTCGGGGTTCAGTGGGCCGCTGGCGGCACGCCCCTGCAACCGTTCGCGGGCATAGCGCACGGCCTGCTGATAGGCCAGCTCGCCGGCGCCGAGACCCTGCAGACCCACCGACAGACGCTCGTAGTTCATCATCGTGAACATGGCCGCCAGGCCCTGGTTTTCCGCGCCGACGAGATAGCCCACCGCGCCGTCGTAGTTCATCACCGAGGTCGCGCTGCCGCGGATGCCCATCTTGTGCTCCAGCGAGCCGCTGGCCAGGCCGTTGCGCGTCCCGGGCGCGCCATCGGCGTCGGGCAGGTATTTGGGCACAATGAACAGGGATATGCCGCGACTCCCCGCCGGCGCGCCAGGCAGCTTGGCAAGCACCAGGTGAACGATGTTGGCGGCCAGATCGTGCTCGCCGCTGGTGATGAAGATCTTGGTGCCGGTGATGGCGTAGCTGCCATCGGCGCGCGGCTCTGCCCGGGTGCGCATGATGCCCAGATCGGACCCGGCGTGGGGCTCGGTCAGCGCCATGGCGCCGGTCCACTCGCCACTGTAGAGCTTCGGCAGGTACAGGGCCTTCTGCTCCGGGGTGCCGTGCGCGTCGATGCAGATCGCGGCGCCCACGGTGAGGGTGCCGTACAGGTACAGGCTGCTGTTGGCAGCCCAGAACATCTCTTCGAGGAGACAGCCGAGCAGCTTGGGCATGCCCTGGCCACCGTACTCCGGATTGCCGGAAAGCCCCAGCCAGCCGCCGCCGGCAAGCTCCGCGAACGCGTCCTTGAAGCCCTCCGGCGTTCGCACCTCGCCGTCGTTCCAGTCGCAACCGGCCTCGTCTCCGGCCTGATTGGTGGGCGCCAGCACCTCGCCCGCCAGGCGCCCTCCTTCACTGAGCACCGCCCGCACCAGATCCTCGGACAGCTCCGCGAAGGCGGGCACCTCACGCCAGCGCTGCTGCACGTCGAACAGGTCGAACAGCAGAAATTCCAGATCCCGCTGCGGCGCGTGATATTCCAGCATGAGTCCCCGGCCCCCGTTTTCGTTTTCTGTGTCAGACGATACCAGACCGTCGCGGCGATTCAGACGGCGGCGAGCGCCTGGTCGCTGACCTCGAGCAGCGACGCGGCACCGGCCTCGGCGGCCGCGCGATGCGCGCGCGTGCGCGGCAGCACGCGGCTGAAGTAAAACCGTGCGGTGGCGAGCTTCCCGGCCAGAAACGGATCGTCGTCGCGTCCGTTCGCCTGAGCCGTCGCCGCCGCGAGCGCAGTGCGTCCCCAGCAGTAGGCGAGCACCGCATAGCCGCTGTAGAACAGATAGTCCACCGCCGCCGCCGCCACCTCGTCCGGATTCTGCATGGCGCGGGCACCGAGCGACATGCTCAGCTCGCCCCACTCGGCAGCGAGCGCTTCGAGCGGCCCGGCGAGTTCCGGCAGCGGCTCGCGCAGTGACCCCACCAGGGCGTTGACCTCTTCGAGAAACGCCATGAGCCCCTTGCCCTGGGTCTGCAGCACCTTGCGTCCCAGCAGATCCAGCGCCTGGATCTGGGTCGTGCCTTCGTAGATCGTGGTGATGCGTGCATCGCGCACGTACTGCTCCACGCCGCTGTCGCGGATGTAGCCGTGCCCGCCGAAGATCTGCACCGCCTGGTTGACGGACTCGAAACCGAGTTCGGTGAGAATACCCTTGACGATCGGGGTCAGGAAATCCAGCAGCGCGTGCGCCCGCTCGCGGGCGTCATCGGGCCCGTACATGGAGCGGTCCGCCACCTGTCCGGCGTAGTACACCAGCGCCCGGCCACCCTCGGCGATGGCGCGCTGCAGCAGAAGCATGCGCCGGACATCGGCATGCACGATGATGGGATCGGCCGCCCTGTCCGGTGCCACCGGCCCGCTGAGGGCACGCATCTGCAACCGCTCCTGCGCGTACTCCAGGCTTCGGAGCAATGCCGCCTGGGCTACGCAGGCCCCCTGCAGACCCACCACCAGACGCGCCGCGTTCATCATCGTGAACATGTAGCGCATGCCCTGGTTCGCCTCGCCCACCAGGTAGCCCGTGGCAGCGTCGAAATTGAGCACGCAGGTGGCGCTGCCGTTGATGCCCATCTTGTGCTCGATGGCCCCGCAGGTGACCGTATTGCGGCCGCCGTCGAGCCGCACCTTGGGGACCACGAACATCGAAATGCCGCGTGTCCCGGCCGGTGCTTCCGGCACCCGGGCAAGCACCAGGTGCACGATGTTTTCGGCCATGTCGTGCTCGCCGGCGGAGATGAAGATCTTGGTGCCCGAGATGGCCCAGGTTCCGTCGGCGTTGGGTTCGGCCCGGGTGCGCGCCAGGCCGACGTCGGACCCCGCCTGCGGTTCGGTGAGACACATCGTGCCGGTCCACTCGCCGGTGAGCAGCTTCGGCAGGAACGCCCCCTTGAGCTCGGCATCGGCGTGGGTGGACAACGCGCTGATCGCGCCGCGGGACAAACCGGGATACATGGTCCAGGCCATGTTGGCGCAGCACATCAGATCTTCGAGAAACAGGCTCAGCGAGTGCGGCAGCCCCTGGCCGCCGAACTCCGGCGCGCCGATGAGGCCGGCCCAGCCGCCCGCAACGTAGGTCGCGTAGGCTTCCTTGAAACCTTCCGGCGTGGACACCTCACCGTCTGCTAGGCGGCAACCCTGCGCGTCGCCGCTGCGGTTGATCGGCTCGAGCTCGGCATCGGCGAACCGATGGCCCTCGTCTATGACCGCATCGATGAGCGCGCGATCAGGGACAGCAGCCGGGCGCGGACCTTCGGAGGCGGCGCCAAGCGCCCGGTAGTGACCTTCGAAATCGAGCACCTCGTGGATGACGAAGCGCATATCGGTGAGCGAGACTGGCATGCTGACCCCTGCTGATACGGCTGACCGGGCCGCGGCCACGGCGGGGCACGGACCTTACTTCGGGACCTGCAATCTGTCAAAAGGTGGGCGCAGGCGCTCAGGCATGCACGTCGAGCAGGAATCCCACCACCGCGTCGGCAGTCTCCACGACCCGCGCGCTGGCCTGCACCTGACGCTGATAGAGCTTCAGGCGCACCGCCGCATCAGCCATGTCTTCCGAGTCCTCGGAGCTGCCCCGGTCCGCCTCGGTGGCTTCGCGGTTGACCACGTTGAGATCGGCGATTTCCTGCGCCGCCTGGTTCAGTCCTTTGAACGCCGCATGCATTCCGTTGACCCCGGCGGCGCGGACGCCTTCCATCATCGGGTTCACTGGCATCGTTACGTTCCTCTTTCTGCTAGACCATTATTCGCCGTCCCGCCCGGTGCGTTCCAGGCGACAACGCACGGAATTCGTGACCGGGTTCGCACTTTCGGCAACAAAGCCCGCTGCTGGCCGCGTCCGCGAGCTGGGGCGATGCTGCCCGGCATGTCATTGCGCAGCCGCAGCCTGACCCTGCTGACCACCCTGTTTCCCGGCGCCTGCCTGTGCTGCGGCGCCTGGCTTGCCGGGGGCCACCAACTGGCGCTGTGCCGGTGGTGCCTGGCGGCGCTGCCCTGGAACGTCCCGAGCTGCCTGCGTTGCGCCGTACCGCTGGCGTCACCAGCAAACGGGCCCGACACCTGCGCCCGCTGCACCCGGCGGTCGCCGCCGTACCAGCGCACCATCGCGCCGCTGCGCTTCGAAGGCGCTCCCGCCGCCTGGGTGCGAAAGCTGAAAGACCGCTCCGGCATGGTGGAGGGTCGCCTGCTGGGGCAGCTGCTCGCCATCGCTGCCCGGGATGCTTACGACATCCCTGCCGAAGGTCTGTCCGGAATCGCGCCGCCGGCCGCGCCGGCACAGCCGCCGGCGCCGGTGCGGCCAGAGGTTCTGGTACCCGTGCCGCTGTCGCTGCGGCGCCTGGCCTGGCGCGGCCACAATCAGGCGCTCAGCATCGCGCGGCCGCTGCAGCGGGCGCTCGATGTGCCGATGCGCGCCACGGGGCTCTGTCGCCGCCACCAGGCAGGCCGCCAGCGCGGGCGCGGTCGAACCGAACGCCACCAGCAGATCCGCGGGTTGTTCCGCAGCCGGCGCGACTGGCAGGGGGCCGTCGTGGGGCTGGTCGACGACGTGGTGACCACCGGCGCGACCGCCGCCGAGGTGGCGCGCACCCTGCTCGAATCCGGTGCGCGCGAAGTGCACGTGCTGGCGGCCACGCGCACCCCGCCGCACGTGCCGGCAGGTGCCGACGCGGCAGCGAGCGCGGCGATGCCCCCCGGCACCTGTTAGACTCCTCCTCCGCATCCCGCACGCACGCGGCCACGCGGCGCAGATCCGGATCCGGCCCGGAACGAATCAACCGCAGCCCTGAGCGAGGCAACGACAGCCCTGAGCGAGGCAACAACAGCCCTGAGCGGGGCAACAACAGCCCTGAGCGATGCGACTGAAACCATGAGCGACTCGACCACAGCCGACCACGACCCTGCAGACGCTCCCTACGCCGGACTGTCTCCGAGCCTGATACTCGATGCCATCGAGCACACCGGCGCACTGCCCAGCGGCAGCCTGCTCGAACTCAACAGCTACGAAAATCGCGTCTACCAGATCGAGCTGGACGACGGCAGCTTCGTGGTGAGCAAGTTCTACCGGCCCGGGCGCTGGGACGATGCCCAGATCCTCGAAGAGCATGCTTTTACGCTGGAACTGGCGGATGCCGAACTACCCGTGGTGGCGCCGCTGGTTCGCGACGGCACCACGCTGTTCGAACATCAGGGCTTCCGCTTTGCCGTCTATCCGCGCCAGGGGGGACATGCACCCAATCTGGAGGTGGAAGCGGATCTGCGCGTGCTGGCGCGCACGCTGGCGCGGATTCACGCCATCGGCGCCATCAGCCGCTTTCGACATCGGCCCGCATTGACCCTGGAACGTCTGGGCAGCGACAGCCGTGACTTCCTGCTGGGGAGCGAGCTGCTGCCGGCGGAACTCCGGGAGGCCTACGCCAGCGTCACCGCACATCTGCTGGAACGACTGACGCCGCGTCTGCAGCACATGCAGCGCGACACCCGGATCCATGGCGACTGCCATCCGGGCAACCTGCTCTGGCGCGGGGAAACACCGCACTTCGTCGACTTCGACGATTGTGTCAACGGCCCGCCGGTGCAGGACCTGTGGATGCTCCTCTCCGGTGAGCGCGACGAGCAGCAACGCCAGATCGACGTGCTGCTCGGAGCCTACGAACTGTTTCATCACTTCGATGCCGCCACGCTGCAGCTGATCGAACCGCTGCGAACGCTGCGCATCATGCACTACGCAGCCTGGATCGGACGGCGCTGGCACGACCCGGCATTTCCACGCGCTTTCCCGTGGTTCGGCACGGCGCGCTACTTCTCCGACCACATACTCACCCTGCGCGAGCAGATGGCCGCGCTCGACGAGCCGCCGCTCTCCGCGTGAGCCGCGCGCTCAGCCTATGCCCAGCTCGCGACGGTTGCGGATCAGGTTGCCGTAGCCGGCCAGCAGATACGGCTGCTCTTCCGGGGGACAGCTCTGCAGGTGCCCTTCATAGAGGTTCATGACGCGTGCCAGCGGCTCGGGAACCTGCGCGTCGCAGCGCATACCGAGCCGGCCTGCCGCGTCGCGGTTGGTGGGGAAGATCCGCATGCCGCCGACGATCGCCACGTCCAGCGCCCGGGCAAGGGCATCGGCGTCTGCGTACTCGCCCGCCAGCGGCGCCCCCAGGCTGAAGTGCACCCGTCCCTTGTAGCCGATGATCCCGTCCACCATGCTGTCGAGGTCTTCGCCCGCGGCCTTGTGGTACTCGCCGCAATGCTCACGCACGCACAGCTCGTGCGCCTTGCGCCGGTCGCAGGGGTCGAGCTCGTAGGAGACTGAAACCGGCACGATGGGCAATTGCGCAGCCAGCGCCCCGGGATTCGGATTCTCCTTGCGAAACGCCAGCGCGAGCATCTTGATGATCGCCGGATCGGTTCGGTCGAGGCCGTCCTTGGCGCGCCCTTCGCGCTGTGCGATCCACACAGATTCACGCTCCTGCTCGAGCGAATGACGCACGTACGCGGAGGTTCTCGACAGCGCCCGCATCAGCGCCTTGGCGCCGGTGACGCTGCGCTCCACCACGAAGCTCTTGTTGAGCCGCATCAGATCGGCCGCGTAGGGCGCCTCGAGCAGATTGTCGCCCACCGCCATGCGCGCGGTGCGGTGCCCGGCCTGGTGGATCAGATAGTTGAGCAGACCGGAATCCATGACGATGTCACGGTGATTGGAGATGAACAGGTAAGGCTCACCCGGGCGGATGTTGTGCAGCCCGTCGATCGTGAGCTCGGCGATGCTGTTGCGGATCACCCGCGCCATGTAGCGCGACAGCCACAGCTGCACGTCGTCGACGCTGGTGAGGCGCCGCGTGCGCGAGACGATGAAGCGCCGCGTCAACCGCTGCGCAAGCCAGGGGAACCAGCCCGACAACCGCGGCGCGAAAAAACCCGACGCCGCCCGCAGCAGAGCCGGATCGTTGCTCAGGCGGGCGATGACGCCCGGAACCTCGTCGTCCCGATACGGCCGAATGGCATCGAACTCTTCCATGCCGGCGAAGGTACCGGTTCCCCGGGCGAATACAAGGCTTGCCAGCGCGGCCGGAACCGTGCCGAATTCAGACTCATCGCAGCCGCTCGAAACCCGGAAGCCGTTTATGAGCAACCGCCCCGATGCACCGGCGTCAATACAGGTACGCATGGCTCAAAGGCAGGACCTGCCCGCGCTGGTGGCTTTGTACAACCACTACGTCACCCATTCGCACTGCACCTTCGACGATGAGCCGTTCACCGTCGACGGCCGGCAGCCCTGGTGGCAGCAGTTCGACGGCGAGCGCTGGCAATGTCAGGTGGCGCTGACGTCGGCGCAGCAGGGCACTGGGGGAACTGCAGAGCAGGAACGACTGGTCGGCTACGCCTGCAGCGCGCCGCTCAAGCCCAAAGCCGGGTACCGAACGTCCGCGGAAGTCTCGGTGTACCTGGCTCCCGACCACATGGGCCGAGGCATCGGCCGCATCCTGTATGAAGCTCTGTTCGCCGCCCTCGCGGGCCGCGGGCTGCACCGCGCGTACGCCATAATCGCCCTGCCCAACGAGGCTTCGGTGGCTCTGCACCGAGGGTTCGGCTTCCAGCAGGTCGCACACCTGCACCAGGTCGGCCGCAAGTTCGACCGCTACTGGGACACCCTATGGCTGGAAAAAGCCCTCTGACAACGCCCGGACCAGCGTCCAGAAGCCCATGGCAAGCAGCAATCCGAAAGCGAACCGCTTCAGCGTGAGCTCCGAGAACGGCGGCGCGAAGCGCCGGCCCGCCAGAGTCCCGCACACGACCACGGGCAGCCCCAGCGCTGCCATCACCCAGACCTCCTCGGTGAGCCCGCCCTGGTAACCGACGACCAGCGTACGCAGCGAGGTGGTGAAGGCGAACACGGCGAGCAACGTGGCACGAATCTCCACCACCATCAGCGGTTGTCGATAAACGAACCAGCCGATGACGGGACCGGAGGCAGAGAACATCCCTCCGAGGACACCCCCGGCCGCTCCTGCCACCAGGCAGGAGGCGGTGGACGAGACGCGCGTCAGCGGTTGCGGCCTGATCAGCATCGACAGGCTGCCGCCCACGATGAACAGGCCCAGCAACCCCTCCAGCATCCAGCGCGCTTCGGCATCGAGCCGGGCCAGCAGCCAGACACCCAGCGCCAGCGCGGGTACCAGGCCGACCGTCAGGTGGCGCAGCAGGCGCCGATTCAGGTGCTGAAGATGTCCGTGCAGCGCCATGAGGACATTGACCAGCGACAGTAGGCTCACCACCGCGGTGATCACCGGCACGGTCACCAGCCCGCCGCCGACCATCACCGCGATGAGGATCATGCCGAGGGCAAAACCCGTGACGGATTGCACGTACGCGCCGAGCGCGGCAGCGACGAAAAACACGGTGAGAGTGAAGCAGTCCATGGCGGCGCGCAGTATACGCATCGAGACGTTGCGGAAAACCACGGCGGCAACACGATCCGTGCCGGACTGCGCGGGCGCCGCGCAGGGCAAGCGCGGGCGCAGGCACGGTCCTTGACCGGGGCAATGGTATATTGCGCCCGGCGTAGCGGAGCAATCTGATGGAACTGGGATTGAGCGGCAAAACGGCCCTGGTATCCGGCAGCCACCGAGGTACCGGCCTCATCATCGCCGGACATCTGGCCCGGGAAGGCGTGCGCGTGCTCGTGCACGGATTCGAACGGGCCCAGGCCGAGGCGGCAGTGACGGAGCTCGGCGCTGGCGTCGCCGTGTGGGGTGACATCACCTGCGATGCCGGCGCGGCCGAGCTCGTGAGCCAGTGCCATGGCGAGCACCTGGACATCCTGGTGAACAACTACGGTACCGCGGCGCGCGGCAGCTGGCAGGCGTCCGGGACCAACGACTGGCTGGAGGCCTACCAGCACAACGTGCTGTCAGCGCAGCGGCTGATCCAGGCCTTTCTGCCCGGAATGCGCGAACGCGGTCGCGGCCGCATCATCAACCTCGGCACCGTGGGATCTACCCGGCCCAACAGCCGCATGCCGCAGTACTACTCGGCCAAGGGCGCCCTGGCCACCATGACCATCAGTCTGGCGCGGGAGCTCGCCGGCACCGGGGTGCGCGTCAACCTGGTGTCTCCAGGGCTGATTCTGACGCCCGAGGTGCAGGCCGCAGAACTCGAACGGGCACGGCGCAACGGCTGGGGCGATACCTGGGAGGCGGTCGAGGCACGCGTGGCGGCGGAGATCCCCATCGGCCGCATCGTTCGACGCGAAGAGGTGGCGGATCTGGTGGTGTTTCTGGCCAGCGACCGCGCTGATGCCATCCATGGCCAGAACATCCGCATCGACGGCGGATCGCTCGGCATCCTGACGTGAGCGGTCGCGCCGATCAGCCCACCCTCGGCAATCTGCCCTGGCGCGCCGCCGGCGTCGCCCTGATGGCCGTGTGCGTGATCCTGTACGACACCGACGCCGTCGACGTCTGGAACCGCCTGGTGCTGCCGGTTGCCATGGCCGTCGCTGCCTGGCTCATGGTGCAGAACCTGGTGGCCGTGGCATTCGGCGCGCTACTGCTCGCCGGAATTCACAGCGAAACGGGCAGCGCCGACTGGATTCCCGGTCGCGCCTATCCGGTGCTCGCCGTGGTTGCCGGCGTGATCCTTACCGTGGAGCTGGCGCGCCGCTTCCGCCGCCGCATCGCGGAGACGCATGCGGCCCGCTGGGCGGGACGGAGCGGCCGGAGCCGCCAGGATCGGGGCGCGCCGCGGTGACGCGAACCTGTCTCATTACCGGCACCACGCACGGCATCGGGCTGGAAACCGCCCGCGCGCTGGCCGCGGCCGGCCTGCACGTGATCATGGCCTGCCGCAATGCGCAGCGCGCGGAACTGGTACGCGATCACCTGCGCAGAACCACGGGCAATACGGCGATCGAGACCGTCGCCCTGGATCTCGCGTCCCTGGCCTCGGTACGCGACTGCGCAAGCCGGGTTCTGGAGACGGGCGACCGCCTCGATCTGCTGGTGAACAACGCCGGTCTGATGTGCAGCACACCGAAGCGCTCGGCGGACGGCTTCGAGATGACCTTCGCCTGCAACCATCTGGGGCCGTTCCTGCTCACGGAACTGCTGCTGCCCCGGCTGCAGCAGACCGCCGCTGAGCACGACGCTGCCCGCATCGTGAACGTGGCCTCTGCGGTGCACGCCCGCGCAACCCTGGACCCGGAACGCCCTGATGGCGACGGGCGCTACCGCGCCATGCAGGCTTACGCACGCTCCAAGCTGGCCAACGTCGCCTACACGCTGGCGCTGGCCCGGCGCCTGGATGGCACCGGCGTCACCGCAAACTGCCTGCACCCGGGCGTGGTCGCCAGCAACATTCTCCCCGAGGACAATGCCCTGCTGCGTTTCGCCGGACGGGTGGCTGCCCGCTTCATGCTCACGCCGGAGCGCGGCGCCGCCACCTCCGTCTACCTGGCGCTGTCACCGCAGGTTGCGGCGGTCAGCGGCGGCTACTTCGATCAGCATCAGCGCCTGATAGCGCCCGCACCAGCGGCCCGCGACGAGGCGCTGCAGCAGCGCCTGGTGGCAAACAGCAGGCTCTGGACGGGATTGAGTACATGAGCATCGAAACGCGCGCTGCTGCCGCGGCGGAACCGATCGCCCGCATCATCGCCGACGGCTACCGTGCCTACCGGGCAGGGTTTCAGGACATCACCCGGGCTGCGCGCGAGCGCTTCGAGCGCGCCGACTGGTCCGGCGTCCAGCTGGCGAATGCGGAGCGCCTGGGCAGCTACAACCGTTACGTGGCCCGCGTCGCCGCCAGCATCGCGGCTGTCACCGGCAGCGAGTTTCCGATGCCGCTGTGGCCTGCCGTCAAGGCCGCTTACGTGCGGGAAATCTCGACGGAGTACAACGCCGAGCTGTTCGAGACCTTCTACAACTCGGTAAACCGGCACATCACCGGACACGCCGACGTCAGCGATCGTGAGATGTTCGTGACCGGCTGCTACCCGTCGCCGCCGGTCGCGCCCCAGGAGCCGCTGGTCACGCGCTATCGGCCCCACGAGGGCATCATCGAGATGATGCGCCAGATCGCCACGGACATGCCGCTGAGCCTGTCCTGGCAGAATCTGGACCGGGACATCGGCAACGTGCTGCGCTCGCTGGTGGAAGCGCGGCCCGAGATCGAGTCGGTGCAGGGCATCGAGGTGGAACTGCTGCGCTCCATCTTCTACCGCAACAAGGGCGCCTACCTGGTCGGCAAGCTGCGCTACGGCGAACGCTTCTGGCCGCTGGCGCTGCCGCTGCTGCTCGATGACGACGGCTGCCTGTACATCGACACGCTCATCTGCGACGAGGACGAGCTGTCCGTGATGTTCAGCTTCACCCGCGCCTATTTCATGGTCCTGACCGACTATCCGCATGCGATCGTGGACTACCTGCACGAGCTGCTGCCCAACAAGAAGCGTTCCGAGCTGTACGCGTCGGTGGGCCTGCACAAGCACGGCAAGACCGTGTTCTATCGGGACTTCCTGAACCATCTCGCGCACTCCGACGATCAGTTCGTCATCGCACCAGGCATCAAAGGCATGGTGATGACCGTGTTCACGCTGCCGTCCTACCAGATCGTGTTCAAGATCATCAAGGATCACTTCGCGCCGCAGAAGAACATCACCCGCGAGCAGGTGCGCGAGAAGTACTACATAGTAAAGTCGCACGACCGGGTTGGCCGCATGGCCGACACCCAGGAGTTCGAGAACCTGGTTCTGCCCAGGCATCGATTCGACCCGGCGCTGATCGAAGAGCTGACTGCGGTGGCCGGGTCGTCGGTGGAAATCACCGACGACGAGGTGAAGATCCGACATCTGTACACCGAGCGCCTGATGACGCCACTGAACATGTACATCGACAGCGCCGATCACGATGCGCTGGTGCAGGCGCTGGACGAGTACGGCAACGCAATCAAGCAGCTCGCCGCCGCGAACATATTTCCCGGCGACATGCTGTTGAAGAATTTCGGCATCACCCGCCATGGCCGCGTCGTGTTCTACGACTACGACGAGATCTGCTACCTCACCGACGTGAACTTCCGCGACATACCGGTGCCGCAGAATCCCGAGCAGGAAATGGCCGCTGAGCCCTGGTATACGGTGGGCCCCAACGACGTGTTCCCGGAGGAATTCCGCCGCTTCCTGTTCGGCCGGCGCGAGATCAAGGAGATCTTCACGCGCATGCACGGCGAGCTGTTCGATCCCGAGTACTGGCGCGGGCTGCAGCGTGCCATCGAACGCGGCCGGATCATGGACGTGTTTCCCTACCGCCGGAAGAAACGCTTCGCACGGCGCGCGGCGAAGCAGCAGGCCGCGACGGCGTGAGCGGGGCCGGCAAGCGGCAGGACCCGCCGCTGGACATGAGCTGTCCGCCCGGGGACGCGCCGATCACAGTGCCCGCGGCACGCTGCGTCATTTTCGACTTCGACGGCACGCTGGCCCCGAATCTCGATCTGCCCGACATGCGCCGGCAGGTGATCGCGCTGACGCGCGAGCACGAGGTGCCGGAGCCCGTTTACGCTGACCGCTACATCGTCGAGATCATCGACGCTGCAAGCGACTGGCTGAGCGCGCAGCGCCCGGAGGCGGCCCGCGACTACCACGCCAGGGCCCACCGGTTGATCACCGAGTTCGAGCTGGCCGCGGCACGGCGCACCCTACCGTTCGCCGAGATACCGGATGCCCTGGCCGCGCTGCGCGCTGCCGACGTGGGTCTGGGCGTGGTGACCCGCAACTGCGCGGCAGCCGTGCGCGCGGTGTTCGCCGACATCGACCGCTACTGCACGGCGGTGCTGGCGCGCGACGACGTGGCCTACCTGAAACCCGACCCGCGCCACGTACAGCTGGCCCTCGACCGCCTCCAATGCGCGGCCCCTGACAGCATCATGGTGGGCGACGGCCAGCTCGACATGCACGTGGGTCGGGCCCTCGGCATGTTCTGTGTCGGCGTGCTCACCGGCTCCAGCGACGCCGAGCGGCTGCACGCCGCCGGCGCCGATCTGGTGCTGCCGCGCGCCGCCGATCTGACGCCGCTGATCCTGGCCGGCGCCGGCCGCTGAACCTCAGCGGGCTCCGACCAGCGCTTCGACAAGCGTGCCGACGCCCTCGGATCGGGGGGAATCCGCTACCGGGTCGCCCGCGATCGATAGCGGTAGCCAACGGCTGCGCCGATCGGCACAATCGTGGCGCGGCCACGGGAGATCGTCATGCGGCATCCGACAGCAGCACGGAACGAGATCGGGCCATTGCTGGACCGGTTGATCCACCAGCTCGACGCCGAGGGCAGCGCGACCCAGCGCGCCTATTTCGCCCGCATCCGCCGCTCGCTGGACACCGCCCGCCAGGATCTCGACGTCGCCACCTCGATTCGTGAGCTCACCAGCACCAGCGCGGTCGGGTTCCGCTTCTCGTCGGATGCGGACATCCTCATCGCGCGTATTCTGAAGAAGGCCGAGGAGCTGGCCCACGACCTGCAGGGCGACGACCAGCCACGCCACTGAGACGCCGGCTGCCACGACCATGAGCACCACCCCGTCACCGGAGCGCCGCAGCGGCCGCTGCCTGTGTGGCGCCGTGCGCTTCGAGGCCGCGGGGCCGCCGCTCTGGGTCGCCTACTGCCACTGCGCATCCTGTCGCCGCCAGACGGCGTCGCCGGTATCCTGCTACGCCGGATACCGCCCGGCCGACGTGCGTTTCAGCGGCAGCCGCCCGAAGTTGCGGTCCTCGTCGCCCGGCGTGCGCCGCGGCTTCTGCCCGCGTTGCGGGACCCCTGTGAGCTACGAGGCGGACGTGTTCTTCAACGAGCTGCATCTGTTCACGGGGCTGTTCGACGCACCCGAGACGCTGCAGCCGACGCGCCATGTGTTCTGGCACGAGCGCCAGCCCGGCTTCGACGTCTACGACACGCTGCCCCGCTATGCCGACGACCCCGACCGTCCGGCCGCCTGGGGCCCGCAGCCGGCACTGCGCGTGCTGTTCCTGTGTACCGGCAACTCGGCCCGCAGCATTCTGGCGGAAGCCCTGGTCAACAGCCTGGATCTGGAGGTGGACGGCGAGCCGGTCATCGCCCACAGTGCCGGCAGCCATCCGGCCGGGCAGATTAACCCCGGCGCGCTCGAGCTGCTGGCGCGTCGCGGCATCCCCACCCGCCAGCTGGCCAGCAAATCCTGGGATCAGTTCGCAACCGCCGAAGCGCCGCCCCTGCGCTGGGTGATCACGCTGTGCGACGCGGCCGCGGGCGAGTCGTGCCCGGTGTTTCCAGGCAGGGTGCAGCGACTGCACTGGGGTCTGCCGGACCCAGCCCATGGTGAAGCGACGTTCGACGCTACCTGGCGGGCGCTGGAAGAGCGGGTACGATCCTGGCAGCAGAGCCTCAGCGGGCGCTGACCGCCGGGCCAGCCGGCGGCGGGCGAACCGCCGAAGTTTCGGACGATACACCCCGGGGAGGGATGCCATGCGCGCATGCAAGCGAGCGATCAGGATACTGCGGGTCGGCCTGTACCTGCTGACCGCAACGGCGCTGTCGCCTGCGGGCGCCGTCGAGCCGCCCACCGAGCCGCCGGCCGACTGGGGACCCACGGCCATCGACTACAGCAATGTGCCCTACCCCTATCCCGTGGCCTATCTCGAGCTCAGCCTGTTCGGGGACGTGCAGCGCATGGCCTACATGGACGTGCAGCCCGGCGGCCCCGCCAACGGCCGAACCGTCGCGCTGTTCCACGGCATGAACTTCTTCGCCGCCGCCTACCGCCCGACCATCGACGCGCTTGCGGCCGCCGGCTTCCGGGTGCTGGCCATCGACCGGCTCGGCTACGGCCGATCCTCGAAACCCCTGGTTCATTACAACCTGCACATGCCGGCCCGCAACACCAAGGCACTGCTCGATCACCTCGGCATCGAGCGGGCGGCCATCGTCGGCCATTCCATGGGCGGCATGGTGGCCACCCGGTTCGCCGCCACCTATCCAGATGCCACCAGCCACCTGGTGATGGTCAATCAGATCGGGCTCACGGACGTACGCCAGAGCCGGCCCTGGTCGGATCCCGAGGAACTGTACCGGCGCGTGCTCGCCACGGACTATGAGTCGGTGCTTGCCGGCCACCGGCGCTACTACCCGCGGGGCTGGCAGCCCGAGTATCTGGAGTGGGTGAGGGTTCAGTACGGGCTCACGCTCGGCGGCGACTGGCCGCGGATGGCGCGGGTGCGGGCCGCGCAGATGCAGATTCTCTACGAGGACCCGGTGGTTTACGAGTGGCAGCACATCGCCACCAAGGCGCTGGTAATCGGCGGCGCGGACGACCGTCTGAGCGCCGACTACCCGGCCGAGGCGCGGCACGTGGCGGAATCCCTGCAGAATGCCGAGCTGGTGCTGTTTCCCGGCGTCGGCCACGCGCCCGCGTTCGAGATACCGGAGCAGTTCCACGCCGAGCTCATCCGCTTTCTCAGGTCCGATCCGGACACGCGGGCCAGTCAGGCCTGGCGCCGTTCCAACGAGAGCCGGGGGCAGCAGGGCAGCACGCAACGCCCTGTACCCCCGGAATCCGGTATGTGACGATGAGAATCGTAAGTCGGAATGCCGGTCTCATCGGATGACTGAGGAAATCTCTATGCCCGCACTGGACGATCGGTCGCTCGGCTGGCTGCGCTACCTGTACCGAAAGGCGACGACCCCGGACAACTGGGACCGCGGCGGCCGCCCCCATCCTCATTGGGACGGCACGACCGGGGAGCCCATGCTGTCCTGGCATCGCTTCGATCTCGTCGACTCGGGCTATGCGATTGCCCTCATGTGCGACCGCACACCCGCGTGGCGGGAAATCTACTCCCGCATCCTCGACGAGCTCGTTGCCCGCCACACCAGCTGGTGGGCGGCATCTGACTGGATGACTCAATTCGGCCATGACCCGGACCGCGCCCGCTATCCCGACCGCTACCGCCCCCTGATACCGCCCAAGCACTGGGGTCGCTACGACGTACCCGGCTGGACCGCCAACGGCATCGAGCCCTACGGCCTGCAGCCGGACCCGATCGCCGCCGACGGCATGCTGTTCTTCAAGGGCTTTTTTACGCTGCTCATGAGCCTGCACCGTTACGTGTCCGGCGACGACAAATGGAACCAGCCATTCCAGATGATCCGCGACGGCGCAAACACCTTTAGCTGGACTTACTCCCGGGTCGCGGCTTACCTGGCCCGCCAGTGGCACAACAGCCAGCTCGGCTGCCACTGCGAGAACACCAAGATCTGGCCATTCTGACTGAGCGGCGCGGGCCTCGGTCTGAGGCTCCACGACCAGATGTTCGGCACCGATCACCACGCCGCGTTCGCGCAGTGGTGGCGGTTTGCCGAGCAGAACTACGTGAGCTGGGAGGGCGAGCGGCCGGCGGGACTCGACCTCTACTACGACCCGGTGGTGGATGAGCACGTGGGCCATGGCCCCATGGGCATCGTGGTGCCGACCTGGTACCTGGCGCCGCAGCAACCCGAGATCGCGCGGGCCGGCTGGCACCTGGCGTCGACGCTGCATGGCGTCGTCGGCGAGGGGCCGATCAGCGGTCTGGAAAATCCGGCCCTCGCCACTCAGCTACTGCAGATCGCCGGCGAGTTTGCGGACCCTGCGACCAAGGCCAGGATCTGGGCTGCGGCAGAGCCGCACGTGGAACCGACCTGGAACGCCGATCTGGGCGAGTTCACGCTCGGGTTCGGGCTCGGCGAGGCCCATCCCAGAGGGCAGTGGAACGCGCGCACCATGGCAGGCTGGGTATGCACCCAGGGTGCATGGTCACGCATCTTCAACGAGCCCAACCTGGTCAAGTTCCACGAGCCGACCGTGGAAGGCGTCGATTTCCCGCGTGTCGCCATGAGCGAGGCACGCTGGGACGGCCGCGCGCTGCACCTTGCAGCCGCGCCGCAGAACGATGACGTTCGAGGCAGCAAGACGCAGGTGCGGATCATCAACCTGCCGAACCATGCGAGCTGGCGCGTGCACTACTCCGGCGGCAGGAGTGTGGCGCTGCCTGGAGGCCGCGCCACCCTCGACGTGGAACTCACGGTCGACAATCGACCCGCGCGAATCATGAGATCCTGATCCACGCATTGCGCGTACGGCATCCGGGTGCGATCCGGAACGCATGGAGCGTCCGCACTGGGCCTGGCGGGGCTTCGGTCCGTTCAGCCCCGCCGGCCGTGCACACTCGACGTGGCGTCTGCCTCAGTTGCCGGTGGGCACCTGATTGAACGGGATGCCCTTGTCCACGCGCACGTCCTGGGGCAGGCCCAGCACCCGCTCGGCGATGATGTTGGCCATGATCTCGTCCGTGCCGCCGGCGATGCGCAGGCCCGGAATGCTCATGTAGGCACCCTGAAAGAGCCCGGCTTCCTCCGCCATGGCGTCGTCCCAGATGGCGCCCGACTGCTCCAGCAGGTCCATGGCGAACGACGCCATGTCCTGGGTCTTGGGCGCGCCCACCAGCTTGCCGATGGAGTTCTCGGGTCCGGGGGTGTCACCGCGCGACAGGGCCGACAGGGTGCGGTAGGAGGTGTAGCGCAGACCCGATTCCTGGCAGTACCAGTCGGCGAGCTTGGCGCGTACCGAGGCGTTCTCGATGGCCGGGCGGCCGTCGATGTTGACCTTGCGGGCCAGCTCGAAGACGGACTTGAAGCCCACTGCGGAGCCGCCGCCACCGATGGACGCCCGTTCGTTCATGAGCGTGGTGAGCGACACCTGCCAGCCCTGACCCACCGCGCCGAGGCGCTGGCTGTCCGGAATGCGCACGTTGGTGAAGTACACCTCGTTGAAGTTGGCATCACCCGAGAGCTGCTTGATGGGCTTGATCTCGATGCCCGGCGACTTCATGTCCAGGTAGAAGTAGGTCAGGCCCTTGTGCTTCGGCACGGTGGGGTCGGTGCGCACCACGAGGATGCCGAAATCGGAGTAGTGAGCGCCCGAGGTCCAGATCTTCTGACCGTTGATCACCCACTCGTCGCCGTCCTTCTCGGCCTTGGTGCGCAGCGCCGCCAGGTCCGAGCCGCCGGCCGGCTCGCTGAACAGCTGGCACCAGATCTCCTCGCCGCTGGCAAGCTTGGGCAGATAGCGCTTCTTGGCGGCCTCGTCGCCCCAGGTCATGAGGGTCGGTGCGGCCATGCCCTGACCGATGCCGAACACACCGCCGGGCAGGTCGTACTTCGATTCCTCCTGGCCCCAGATCACGTTCTCGATGGCGGAGGCGCCGCGCCCGCCGTACTCCTTCGGCCAGGTGATGCAGGCCCAGCCGGCGTCGTACTTGCGCTTCTGCCAGAGCTTGCACTGCTCCATGAAGGAGAGCCCCGCGAGCTCTTTCTCGGTGGGCACGTTGGCAGCCAGCCAGGCCCGCGCTTCCTCGCGGAATGCCGCTTCCTGAGGGGTATCGCTGAAATCCATGATGGTGCTCCTTAAGCCGCGTTGCTCTGCTCGACCGCTTTGATCAGCCGGTCCTGCCACATGCCCTCACTGCCGATGTTCACCGACAGCAGCTTCGAGCGCCGGTAGTAGAACTGGCAGTTGAACTCCCAGGTGTAGCCCATGCCGCCATGGGTCTGGATGTTCTCTTTCGATGCGAAGTAGTAGGCCTGAATGGCCGACACCCGCGCCGTGGCTGCTGCCAGAGGCAGCTCCGGGGCGTTGGTGTTGAGCGCCCAGGCGCCGAAATAGCAGTTCGAGCGCGCCAGGGTGTTCTTGACGTACATGTTGGCCAGCTTGTGCTTGATGGCCTGATAGGAGGCGATGGGACGACCGAAGGCATAACGGCCGAGGGCATACTCGCGCGCCTGCTCCAGCGCGGCGTCGGAGCCGCCCACCTGTTCCCAGGCGAACAGCACGGCCGCACGATCGAGCAGGGTGTTGAGCAGCGTCCAGCCCTCGCCCGGCTTGCCGAGCGGCTCGGCGGCCGCGCCGTTCAGCGTCAGTTTGCCGTGGCCGCGGGTGAAATCCACCGTGCGCACGGGTTCGACCGACACCGCGCTCTGGGCCATGTCCACCAGGTACAGCGCGGCGCCGTCGCCGCCGTCGTGCGTCGCCACCACCACCGCCACGTTGGCGATACCGGCGTCCGGGACGGGCAGCTTGGTGCCGCTGAGCTTGCCACCACTGGCCGTGGTGGTGAGGTTGGCAGGCTCCGGCCGGCCCGGGCCGTCGGCCAGCGCCAGCGTGCCGATGGCTTCACCGGTAGCCAGTTTCGGCAGCCAGGCCTCCTTCTGTGCCTGACTACCCGCAAGCAGCAGCGCCTCGGTGGCCAGATAGACGGACGAGGAGAACGGCACCGGTGCCACAGCGCGGCCGAGCTCCTCGGCGATTACCGCGAGTTCCAGATAAGACAGCCCCAGCCCGCCGAACTCCTCGGGGATCACCGTGGCGGTCCAGCCCATCTCGGCGATCTTGCGCCAGAGATCGGCATCGTATTCTGCATCCGACTCCAGTACCTTGCGCACCACGGCGGGCGGGCAATGCTCCTGGAGGAAGCCGCGGGCTTGGTCCCGCAGCAGCTTCTGGTCTTCTGAAAACTCGAAGTTCATCAACTTCCCCCTGATTCGAACGGACCGCCGATTTTCTACGCTTTGGGCAGAAAAGGCGAGCCCAGTTAGAATCCGTTATAGCTATCCTGAGGATGCTTCTGGTGAACCCCGCACAGAACTTCGTCGAGCTCGGCTACGTTCGCGTCGCGGCCGTGGCGCCGGTGCTGAACCTGGCCGATCCCATGGCCAACGCCGAGCAGATGGCGGGCCGGCTGCGCGCCCTGGAACGGGACAACGTGAGCCTGGTGCTGTTCCCGGAGCTGAGCCTGACGGGCTATACCTGCGAGGACCTGTTCTTCACCGACAGCCTGCACCAGCAGGTGCGCCAGGCACTGGCGGTGGTCGCAGCGGCGAGCCGCAACCTGGTGTCCGTGGTCGGCGTGCCCTGGCAGCTGCGCGACGGCCGCCTGCTCAACTGTGCCGCGGTGCTGGCCGGCGGCCGGGTGCGCGGCCTGGTGCCGAAAACCGCACACCCGAACTACGGTGAGTTCTACGAGCGGCGCTGGTTCGTCAGCGGTGCCGGGATCGACGAGACCGTGCACGACGAGACCCTGGGCACGTTCGACCTGTGCCGTGAGCAGCTGTTCGAGCTGGGCGCCATGCGGTTCGCCATCGAGATCTGCGAAGACCTGTGGTCACCGCGGCCCCCGGGCATAGACCACTGCCTGGCAGGCGCGGAGCTGATCCTGAACCTGTCGGCGAGCAACGAGCTGGTGGCCAAGGCCGACTACCGCCGCGACCTCGTGCACATGGCCAGCGCCCAGGGCATCTGCGGCTACCTGTATGCCTCCAGCGGCCCCATGGAGTCCACCAAGGACATGGTCTTCGGCGGCCATCTGCTGGCGTGCGAGGACGGCCGGCCACTGGCCGAGAGCGAGCGCTTCTCCTTCGAAGGCGAAACCATCGTCACCGAGATCGACGTGCAGCGGTTGCGCCACGAGCGCATGCAGAACACCACGTTCGCCAACGCACCGCGCCCGCAGCCGTACCGTACGGTAGCGACGCTGGCACAGGCGCTGCCGTTGAGCGGGCTGCAGCGGGAGTATCACCGGCAGCCGTTCGTGCCTGGCGACGAGGCTCAGTTCGACGCCCGCGCCCGCGAGATCCTCAGCATTCAGTCCACCGGGCTGGCGCGCCGCATGCTCGCCTCGCGCAGCCGCACCTGGTGATCGGCCTGTCCGGCGGGCTCGACAGCACGCTGGCGTTCCTCGTCTGTCTCGACGCCCTGGCGAAACTCGAGCGGCCGCTCGAGCAGCTGCTGGCATTGACCCTCCCGGGCCCCGGCACCAGCAGCCACACCCTGGAATCCGCGCGCGCGCTGGCTGGCGCCGCAGGGGTCACGCTGCGGGAAATCCCCATCGGCCCGGCGGTCGCGCAGCACCTGTCGGATCTGGGCCATACGGCCGAGAACGACGTGGTGTTCGAAAACGCTCAGGCGCGCGAGCGCACGCAGATTCTGTTCAACATGGCCAACAAGGTGGGCGGTATCGTGGTCGGCACCGGTGATCTGTCGGAGCTGGCGCTGGGCTGGTGCACCTTCAATGCCGACCACATGGCCAGCTACAACGTGAATGCCAGCGTGCCGAAGACCATGATGGCCTATCTGGTGCGCTGGTACGCGCGCCACCGGGCCGATGCGGCGCTGGCGGGCGTGCTCGAGCGGGTGCTGGCCACGCCCATCTCGCCGGAGCTGCTGGTCAGCGAGCCAGGCAGCATCGTGCAGGAAACGGAGGCCATCATCGGTCCCTACGAGCTGCACGACTTCTTCCTGTGGCACTACGTGCGCAATGGCGCTGGTCCGACCAAGATCTACCGGCTGGCGCAGCTGGTATTCGAGGACAGCTATTCGGACGACACCCTCAAACGCTGGCTCAAGGTGTTCTTCCAGCGCTTTTTCAGCCAGCAGTTCAAACGCACCACCCTGCCACCGGGACCCAAGGTAGGCAGCGTCAGCCTGTCGCCCCGTGGCGACTGGCGCATGCCGGACGAGGCAGCCGCTGCCCGGTTGCTGGACGAGATCGACGCCATCCCGGACGACGGGGCAGGCGCGGGGTCGGATGGCGATCGGAGCCCGTGAGCCAGCGGCGCAAGCACATGAGGAGTAACTCCAGATGACCAACACACACCTTCGCGCCGGGGCGCTCGTGCACTTCTGGTTGCGGCGCTCACGCTGTACCTGGCATTCCAGTCCGGCACGGCCGCAGCCGCCGCGGACAGCTCACCCTATTGCGGCAACGAAGGCGTCTGGATTCAGATTCTCGGTGGCGGCGGTCCGGAGCTGGACGACGGCCAGGGTGGTGCCAGCTATCTGGTGTGGATAGATAATCGGGCGCGGCTGCTGGTGGACACGGCACCCGGCTCGTCGCTGCGTTTCGACGAATCCGGCGCGCTTTGCCGACCTGGATGCCATCGCCTTCACCCAGCTGCGCGCCGACCATGCCGGAGATCTCCCTGCCTACGTCGAGGGCTCGCGCTCCGCGGAGCGCGACCGGCTGCTGCCGGTGCTGGGTCCGGACGGCAACGGCGTCTATCCCGACACCGAGACGTTCGTGACCCGCCTGCTGGGCCCCGACGGTGCGTTCGCCTATCTCGCGGACTTCCTGACCTTCCGCTCCAGCGGCGGCTACAAGCTGAGCACGCGCAATGTGCCCGCCACCGGACAGCGGCGCTGGGCTCAGTTCGGCAACGAGCGCTTCCGTCTGTCCGCCGTACCGGTGAATCACGGCGACGTGCCGGCCATCGCCTGGCGCATGGACGTCGGCGATCATGCCATCGTGTTCACCGGCGACTTTAACAATCAGAAGAACCTGATCCCCGGCTTCGCCAAAGGCGCCGATGCCCTGGTCGTGAGTCACGCCATTCCCGAGATCGCCCGCGGCGAGGCACGCGAGCTGTACGCGCTGCCCAGCCAGATCGGCCAGGTCGCCGAGCAGGCGGACGTGCGCATGGTCGTGCTGGGTCACCGCACCAACCGCACCCGCGGCCGCGAATCGCAGACCCGAGAAGCCATCGAGCAGCACTACAAGGGCTCGCTGATCTTCGCCAACGACCTCGAGTGCTGGGGCCTCTAGCCTGTGGCCGTCAGCTCCTGGCAGCCGCTGCTCACGTTCTGGTTCGGCGATCTGCGCGACGGCTTCGCCGATGACGCGCATCGCCAGCGCTGGTTCGACGGCAGCGCCGAGGTGGACGACGCGCTGCGCGCCGCGTTTCCGGAACTACCGCAGCGCGCCGCGGCGGGCGAGCTCGATCACTGGCTGGACGACCCGGAGGGTCTGGTGTGCTTCGTGCTGGCCTGCGACCAGCTGCCGCGCAACCTGTACCGCGGCAGCGAGCGCGCGTTCGCCACCGATGCGCTGGCACTGGCGGTCGCACGACGCGCAGTCGACGACCGCATCGACCTGGGCCTGGGCTACGACGCGCGGGCGTTTCTGTACCTGCCTTTCGAGCATTCGGAAGCGCCCAGCGATCAGCATGCATCCGTGGGCCTGTTCAGCAGGCTGCGCGACGACACCCCTCCCGGCCGGCGGCACCTCACCGGCGCCTATCTCAAGTACGCCCAGCAGCACCGCGACATCGTGCTGCGCTTCGGTCGCTTTCCGCACCGCAACGCGCTGCTCGGCCGGCCGAGCAGCGCGGCAGAACTCGAGTACCTGAAGTCCGCGACGACGTTCGGCCAGGGCGCCGGCTCAGCCGATCACTGACCGAACGCGAGATCGGCAACGAACGGGTTGCACTGGCGCTCCCAGCCGAACGTGGACGTGTCGCCGTGCCCCGGCAGAAAGGTGATCTCGTCGCCCAGCGGAAACAGCTTCTCGCGGATCGAGTGCGCCAGCTGCTCGAAGCTGCCGCCCGGCAGGTCGGTGCGGCCCACGCTGCCGCGAAACAGCACGTCGCCGACGATGGCGAAGTGCGCCTGGGGCTCGTAGAACACCACGTGTCCGGGGGTATGGCCGGGGCAATGGATGACCTGGAGCTCGAGGTCGCCGACGTTCACGACGTCACCGTCGTCGAGCCAACGATCCGGCTCGAACGGCGCCGCGCCGGCGATTCCGAAACGCCGCCCCTGATCACCCAGACCCGCCAGCAGAAAGGCATCCGCCTCGTGCGGGCCGAAGATGGGCACGCCGTAGCGGTCGGCCACGGCGCGCGCCGCCGAGGCATGATCCAGATGGCCATGGGTGATCAGCACGGATTCGACGCGGAAGCCCGCTTCTTCCACCGCCGTATGGATGCGCTCGACGTCGCCACCCGGATCCACAATTGCGCCGCTGCCGGTGTTGCGGCTCCAGATCAGCGAGCAGTTCTGCTGGAACGGTGTCACCGGAACGACCATCACCTGCAGGATCGGCTCCGCGTCTGCCACGTCAACCTCGCTCACGGACGCCGGCCCCGACCACGGTCATCGAACCGGCCGCGACAGGTAGTCGAGGGCCATGCGGCTCATGACCTCCACACCCGGCACCAGCGCCCCCTCGTCGGCATCGAACAGCGGCGAGTGATTGGGCACCGCCTGCTCCGGCGGCACAGCGGACGGCCGCCCGCCGATGAAGAAGAACAGCCCCGGCACCGCCTGCTGATAGAACGCGAAGTCTTCGGCGCCGGTGATGGGTTCCGCCATGCGCACGTTGGCCTTGCCGTACACGCTCTCGAGGGTCGGCAGCATGGCCTCGGTGAGTTCGGCCTGGTTGTAGGTGACGGGCACTCCGGGATCGATCTCCACCGTGGCCGTGGCGCCCATGGATTGCGCGACGGACGTGGCGATCTGCTCGATCCTGCGGTGGATCTCCAAGCGCATGTCCGGATCGAAACTGCGGATGGTGCCTTCCAGACGCGCTTCGTCGGGCACGATGTTGTTGCGCACGCCGGCCTGGAATACCCCGACGGTCACCACCGCCGGCGCCTTGGTGACGTCCAGTTGCCGGCTGACGATGGTCTGCAGCGCGGTGACGATGTGCGCGCCGACGACGATGGGATCGACGCCGGCCCAGGGCATGGCGCCGTGGGTCTGACGCCCATGCACGCGGATCTCGAAGCGCTGCGCGCTGGCCATGGCACCGCGCGGCCGGTAGCTGGCCTGACCCACAGCGTCGGCCTGGCTGATGTGCAGGCCGAAGATGGCCTCCACGTCCGGGTCCTCGAGCACGCCTTCGCGCACCATGAGCCCGGCGCCGCCCTCCTCACCGATGGGGGCGCCTTCCTCGGCGGGCTGGAAGATGAACTTGACGGTTCCGGGAATGTCCTCGCGCATCCGGCTGAGCACCGTGGCCGCGCCGAGCAGTATCGCCACATGGTTGTCGTGGCCACAGGCGTGCATCACGCCGACCTCGTTGCCGTTGTAGGTGCTGCGCGCCTGCGAGGCGAACGGCAGGCCGGTGCGTTCCGCCACCGGCAGGGCATCCATGTCGGCACGCAGCGCCACAACCGGGCCCGGCTGCGCGCCGCGCAGAATGCCCACCACCCCGGTGTGCGCTACCTCGGTCTGCACCTCCAGGCCCAGCGCCTTGAGCTGCTCCGCCACCAGCTTGCTGGTGCGGTACTCGCGGTTGGAGAGTTCCGGATGCTCGTGAATGTCGCGCCGCCAGGCAACCACCTGGGGCTCCAGCTCCCTGGCCAGCGCGTTGACCTTCTCCGCCACCGGTGCCGCCACCTGCGCCGCAGCCGCGGACGCCCAGGTCACCGCAAGGGCGGCCAACAGCACCAGCCCGAAGCCTGCAGCTCGGGCAGAGCGGCAGTCTGCGGGCCGAAGCCTCCCGGGCCCAAAGTCTCCCGGTCGATTTTCTCCAGTCATTGCTAGACAGTCCTCCCTGCGCGCGCTGGTCGTCAGCGAGACGGCCGCACCCGCCGTGCATGGGCTTTCTTTCCCCGCGGAGCTTACTGACCCGGCCCTGCGTGCGCCAGGGCGGACGACGGGTGGCGGCCCGCAACTTCGGCTACACTCCGTACCCCCGCGCCCCCGCACCCCCCGCGCCTGCAGGGCGGCTGCAGCGGCGCGGCGCAGCAATCACACCGAAAGCCGTCTCATAGAAGGGGAGCACCATGAACTTCGACATCGCCATGACCGACGAGCTGCTGGCCACCACCCGCGCCGTGCGCAAGCGCCTGGACCTGAACCGTCCGGTTCCGCGCGAGGTGATCCTGGAATGCCTGGAGCTGGCGGTGCAGGCGCCTACCGGCTCCAACTCCCAGACCTGGCGCTGGGTGGTGGTGGACGAGGCAGACAAGCGCGCCGCGCTGGCCGATCTGTACCGCAAAGCCGCCAAGACCTACCTCACCGCCGCCGGCGAGGCCGCCAACGAGCGCGGCGACACTCAGACCCAACGGGTGTTCACCTCCGCCATGTTCCTCGCCGACCACCTGCAGGAGGTACCCGTGCACCTGATTCCCTGCGTGCAGGGGCGTCCGCCGGAGGGTACGCCGGTGGCCATGATGGCCGGACTTTTCGGATCGATCTTCCCGGCGGTGTGGAGCTTCCAGCTGGCGCTGCGGGCGCGCGGCCTGGGCTCGACCCTGACGACGCTGCATCTGGTGCACGAGAAGGAGGCGGCCGCGCTGCTGGGCCTGCCCGAAGACGTCATGCAGGTGGCACTGCTGCCGGTGGCCTATACCAGGGGTACGGATTTCAAACGCGCCGAACGCCCGCCGATCGAGCACATCACCCACTGGAACGGCTGGTAAGGGTGTCGGCCGGCAACCCGTCGCGCAGCCGGGGCCCCGACCCGGAAGAGATCGCGGGCCACTGTCGGGCGCTCGAGCAGCGCTGGCACGCCGAGATCCCCATCTCCCGGGTCATGGGCATAGAGGTGGTGGATTACGTCGACAGCTGCCTGCGCGTACGCGCTGCGCTGGAGCCCAACGTCAACGTTCACGGCTCCGCCTTTGCCGGCAGCCAGTTCTCCATCGCGTCGTTGTGCGGTTGGGGCCAGATCTACCTGCAGCTGGCCCGGCGCGGGCGACAGGGCTCGATCGTATTCGTGGACGGCAGCATCCGCTGCCTGCAGCCGGTTCGCGCTGCCATGCAGGCAACGTGCACCGCGCCCGAGTCACTGGCGGCGGGTCTCGACGAGCTGGAGCGCAGCGGCCGCGCGCGTCTGGTGCTGGTCACCACGATCGTCAGTGACGGCGCGCTGGCCGCGGAGTTCACCGGCACCTACGGCGTGCGCCTGCGCGATCAGTAATCGCTGTAGGCGCTGCCGTCACCCAGTTTGAACGTCAGCCGGCTGGTCATGCCGAGTACCCCGGCCGGCTTGCCGTCGACCTCCCTCGGCCGATAACGCCAGGTGGCAACGGCCGCGAGCGCGGCGGCGTCGAAGGTGCCGGCGGGACGACTCTCGATGACCTGGGCGTTGGTGACCAGCCCCTCGTCGGTGACGTCGTAACGCACCACGACGTACCCCTCGAGCCCTGCGCTGCGCGCCTCGGCCGGGTAGGCGACGGGCGTGCTGGAAACGAGCTGCAACGGCCGCTCGCCGCTCGCGGCGCAACCACTCAGCACGATGCAACCAATCCACAGCAGCTTGCGCATGCCCGGCTTCTCCCTAGCGATCCTGTGATACGAGAACGGGATATTGCCAGTCCGGCTGCCTCGCCTCCAGCGGCGCGCCGTCTCGTGGGTACATCACCGCGCCTTCCGGCGCGTACTGCAGAATGTAAGCCTTGCGCACTTCGCCCGTGCCGTTGGGTCCCGTTCTATGCGGCGTGAGGCTGGAAAACACCGCCACCGACCCGGCGCGCACCGCCAGCGGGCGCGGTTCGAGCAGGTCCGACGGCGGCGTCACGCCGTCGCGTTCGGCGACCTCCGCGAGCAGCCCGCGCAGCGCCTCGCGCTGTGCCGCGGAGCCGTCGAAGCAGCAGAAGCCGAGCTCGGTCCAGCGGTGCGCCAGGGTGCCGACCCGGTGCGCGCCGGGCAGTATCCACGGACAGCCGTTGGCCGGCGTCGCATCGGTCAGGGCCACCCAGCAGGTGACGTACTGCTGCGGCAGCACGAACGTGTAGCCGTTGTCCTGATGCCACGGAAACTCTTCGTGCGTCGTACCCTTGTAAACCGCCTGATCCCAGTACAGGCGCACGTCGGCACCGATGATGTCGTGCAGCAGGTCGAGCAGCACGGGCTGCATGGACGCCTCGCGCAGCGTCCGGGAACGCGCCACCAGGTGCGGGCTGAAGCTGATCTCGCCGGCCCGGCCGATGAGATGACGCCCGCCCGGTTGCGAACGCAGGAAGGTCTCGCTCTCGTCGGCGAGCGGGTCGAGGGCATCGAGCAGCGTCCGCACGGCCGCCGGGTCGAACACGTCCTCGAGCACGAAGCCGCCGTCGCGGTCGTACGCGCGCATCTGATCGTCGTCGAGCAGCCGCCGCGGACCGTCGGGCAGACGCCATCGGAAGTCCCGGTTCCGCGGGTGCAGCAGCTGAGAGTGCGCAGACATGGCCGCGAGCATGGCACCGCTGCGGCTGGCCGGGCAAGCCCTGTGCTAAGCTCGCCGCCCGAAGGCATCCACGGCGGCACACGGGACCCCGATGGCACGAAGGCAGCAGGTTCTGGTTCTCTATCTGGCCACGTCAGCGCTGGACACCGAGGTGCTGGGCTGGTCCGTGTGGGACGGCACAGGCGCCCGGGAACACGTGGCCGGCGACAGCGACACGCCCCCCTACCGCACGGGGCTCGACGCCCTGCGTGACGGCTGGCGGCTGATCCAGGCCAGCCCGCTGCTGCCGCATGCCGGCGGTGACGAGTTCCGCACCGGATACCTCAAGTACGAATTCTTCTTCGAGAAGCTGGTGGGCTGAGATGAGCGAGCCGCAACTGCTGAGCACCGCACAGATGGCGAGCTTCGCCGCGCGGGGTTTTCTGCGCCTGGACGGCGTCGTGCCCGATGCGATCAATCGGGCTTTCCTCGAGCAGGTGGGCCACGTCGAGGAATCCGACATCGAAGGGGTGCTGGCGCACTACGGCAGGATCATGCGCTCGAGCGTGATACCCCTGGTGCCGGCAGGCACGCCCCTCGAGCAGGCCTATCCCGCGGGCTCACCATTGCGCGCGCTGATCGAGCTGCCGCAGATCCGCGGCGCCATCGAGAGCCTGGTGGGCAGACGCAGCGTGCTCGACCACCACTTCCTGCACATCACGTTTCCCCCGCGCTTCTACGAGCGTGAGGAGCAGGTACCGCGGGCCCAGCACAACCATCAGGACTCCACCATCGACCCGCGCCGGGCGTTCGACATCCAGCTGATGTACTTCCCGCACGAGGTGACGCCCGAGATGGGCGGCACCCGCTATCTGCCGGGCTCACACCTGCGCATCGTCAGCGAAGCCGCCGTTGCCCGCTACCAGAACATCGTCGGCCAGCAGCACGTGGTATGCCCGGCAGGCACCGTGCTGATCGTGCACCACGGCATCTGGCACGGCGGCGGCATGAACCGGTCCGAGCGCCTGCGCTACATGTTCAAGATCCGCCTCTGCCCCACCGAGCGCCAGACGCGTCTTTGGGACACCTCCGACCTCGGCGACGAGCCCCATGTGCAGCGGCCAATCTTCTGGACCGGCGGCGTCAACGACCGCGACAGCGTCGACGCCATCCTCACCCGACCCGAAAAGTGGTTCGAGGCCGACACCGGGCGCCTCGAGTACATCAACCGGGTGCGCTTCTGGCGCTACCTGCTCGGCGACGAGCGCTACGACGCCGATTACTGGGTTACCCGTATAGAAAACGAGCCGGCGGCAGCCGATAGTCACCGATCATGAACGACCAGTCGAAATCCTCAACCGACCCGCGCCCGCAGGATACGCAGGACGCAGCGCCGAGCCCGGACGAGCAGGCGGAGCCGGTGCTGAGCTTCTGGCAGGTAGCCGCCAGCACGGTCGCGGCTGCGTTCGGCGTCCAGTCGAGCCAGAACCGCGAGCGCGACTTCTCCCGCGGCAGGGTGCTGCACTTCATCATCGCCGGAATCGTGTTCACCGCCCTGTTCGTGTTCGCGGTGGTGACCGTGGTCAACCTCGTGCTGCGCAGCGCCGGCGCCTGACCGGCCCATCGCGTCACGCACCGCGCAGGGCCCGACGCATGGCGCCTTCCGCGCGCTCCATGGCCAGCAGCAGGTCCAGCTGCTCGCGTGCGCGCAGCAGGTTTTCACCCCGGCGGGAGACTCTGAAGTAGCGGTCGCCCGCCAGATGGTCGGTGACGAACCGTACTGCCAGCATGGCCGCGACGTAACGCGGTGCCAGCACCAGATCGTCCGCATCCGCATCGATACCGGCGCCGGCGCGAAATCCACGCGCCAGTGCGGCGAAGCGTTCGCACGCGAAGGCACTGCCATCCGCCGCGCCGGAACGCGCCAGATCGCCGAAATCCCATGCCCAGTGGCCGCGCATGACGGTGTCGAGATCGAGGACGCAGAGCACCCGATCCGACCCGGCGTCGAACAACAGGTTGTTGACCTTGCAGTCGCCGTGCACGAGCCGATCGCGCGCGCCGAACAATGCCGCCAGCTCGCGCCGCGGCTCCAGCTGCGCGAGCAGCGCCAGGGTCCCGTCGTCCGGCGTGACACCGTTGGAGGCGAGCAGGCCATCCAGCGCATCGAGATAGGTCGCAGCCTGCATGAACCCGGGAATGGGGTCGGAAATCGGCGCCTGCAGGGCGCGCAGCGCATGCTCGAAAGCCCCGAACGCAAACCCTGCCGCCTGCGCCTGCCCGACGTTGTCGAGACGCTGCAGGGTGCGGCTGCCCTCCAGGTATCGCCACAGGCGCCAGACCGCGCCGCTTTCGTCCTGGGTGTAGGGTGCACCGCTGCGGGTCGCGATCAGCTGCGGCGTCGACCCGGGCGCGACCCGGGCCAGGTGCTCGAGCACGGTCACCACCTTCTCCATGACAGCGCACGGGTCGGGAAAAACCTGCGCGTTGATCCGCTGCAGCACATAGCGGCCATCGACAGCCCGCACCAGGTAGGTATCGTTGATGTGCCCGGCGCCCAGCGGCTCGATTGCCAGCGCCGGAAAGTACGCCGCCTCGAGCACCGTGAGTGCCGTCATGCTCCGGCTCGCGCCACCAGCGCGGGCGCCCGCTCGGCCAGCACCACCGCGGCTGCCAGCAGATATTCGCCCTGGGGCCGCGCCGCCCGGGAGAGCGCGTCCTGCGCCGCGGCGGCGGTGGCCGTTCCAGCGAGCATTGCGGTGAGCAGCTCGGCGATCGCCGTCAGTTGCCGGGCCAGCGGCGCCAGCTCGTCGGGGCCCGCGCCGCGAGCCGGTAACCCGCGCCAGCGCGCCGCGAGCGCTTCGAGCCGGGTTCGGGCCGCGTTCGACTCGACCGCGTCCCCTTCGGCAAAGGCGCGGCAAAGCGCGTCCAGATCCCGGGCCGCGAAGCTCTCCGGTGGCAGCGCATCGGCGACGCGATCGAGGGGCGTATCGGCTTCGTAGGGTCGTGCCTGAGGCATCTCACGACCTTCGAGCCGCGCCGCCAGCGCCTGTTCGCCCAGCAGGCGTCCGTACCACTTCACCGGCTCCAGCTGATCCGTGAGCGGCAGCCAGGGGTCCTGCACGCCAGCTGCCGCGAGCGCGGCGCGCACGCGTGCGGCGAGATCGATGCCGCCGACTGCGGCCAGGGTTCCGTGCGCCGCGCGCAGGCGCCGATACATGTCGGCAGGATCGGTCAGGCTCGCCGCTGACCAGAAGCGTTCCGCGAGCGCCGGCAGGCGACTCCACAGACGCACGTCCAGGCAGGCCTCGTCCACCAGCTCCGCCCACAGACAGGCCTCGGCGCCGATGACCCGGCCGCGCGGACGGGCTGCACCCGCGGCTGCCGCGCCGGGCGCAAGGCGGCCCGGGGCCGTGTCGTCGCGCTGCTCCGCGGCAGCCTCCGCGCGCCACTGGTGGGTCCAGCGCAGGCCCTCCGCGACATGGGCGATGCGGGGGTCCCGGAGCAGCGCGTCTTCGGCCGCCAGGGCTTCCGCCTCCGGCGCTTCCGGGTCGAATCGGTAATGCAGCTCCGCGGGATAGAAGAGATCCAGGTAGTAGTTCGCCGACACGACGCAGTCATGCCCACCGCGGAGTGCGCGGTCGCGTGCCGTGGCGCCGCGCCAGGTCTGCACCATGACCTCCGCGGGGAGGCCTGCATGCAGCACCTCGTCCCAGCCGACGACCCGCCGCTGGTGCCCCCGCGCCAGCGCCGCCACGCGTGCGCTGAAGTGGGCCTGCAGTCCCGCCACGTCGGCGATACCCTGCTCGCGCATGTACCTCTGTACCCGCGGCTGCTCCGACCACCAGGCGGGATGCACCTCGTCGCCGCCGATGTGCACCACCGGGTCGGGAAACACCTCTGCGAGCTCGCCGAGGAGCACGTCCACCGCCTCGTACACCGCAGGATTGCTCGGGTCGAGGCAGGCTTTGTGCACGCCGAAGCGGCGGCTCGGCACGACCGGCCCTGCGCCCCACTCGGGATACGCGAGCAACCAGCTGGTGGTATGGCCGGGCATGTCGAGCTCGGGTACGACACGAATCCCCAGATCGGAAGCATACCGGACCAGCCGCGCCAGCTCCTCCCGGCTGTAGCAGGGCGTGCTCGACAGGCGCGGATACCGGGTGCTGGGAAAACGGAACGCCTGATCGTCGGAAAGATGCAGGTGCAGCACGTTGAGCTTGAACAGCCACATGGCATCCAGCGTACGCAGCAGCGCCTCGATGCCGATGAAATGCCGCGCCACGTCGAGGAGCACGCCGCGCCAGGCAAAGCGCGGCTGGTCGCGGATCTCGAGGCAGGGCAGCGGGCCGTCCGCGGCGCGCAGCTGAGCCAGCGTAGCCAGGCCCCGCAGCGCGCCCCATTCCGTGGCCGCATCGAGATGCACGGCGCTGCGTTCCACCCTGAGGACGTAGGTCTCATCCATCTCCTGACCGGGCCTGTCAGGGGCGCGCTGAGCGCAGCGGATGTGCAATGGCAGGGCCGGGGGGGCGTCGCCCGCCGCCACACGCGCAGCAGCGGCGCGCAGCCGTTTGGAATCGACGCCGTCGATGTGCACGCGCAGCCCCGGCGCCCCGGCCACGGTTTCTCCGGTGGCACGCAGGTCGCGCGGCCAGGGCATCAGGCAGAAGTCGGCTGAGGCGGCAGCTGGCATGGTCGCCGGGCCCTGTTCGGTTTGCTGTAGCGCCGACTCTGTGTTGGCAGGCTGCACCTGTCAACGTGCGCGCTCCGCATGGGCTCTGGTGCACGCGCCGCGTGGGTTGCGCGTGCGCGCCGCGCGGGCTCCGCACGGGCTCCGCGCGGGCTCCGCCCAGGCACCATGGCGCCTTGAGCCGCCCGGTTGGCCGTGACACCATGCCGCGACTCACACCCGACGGAGCAGCCATGAAGATCAAGGAACGCATGCGCGCGGTGCTCGCCGCCGAAGCCGAGGCCATCAGCCGGGTGGAAGTAGACGACAACTTCGTGCGGGCAGTCGAGGTGCTGCGCGACTGCCGGGGCAAGGTGCTGACCACGGGCATCGGCAAAGCCGGACACATCGCCCGCAAGTTCGCCGCGACCCTGTGCTCCACGGCCACGCCCGCCGATTTCATTCATCCGGCAGAGGCTGCCCACGGCGATCTGGGGCTGGTGGGCAAGGACGACGTGCTCATCGCCTTCTCCACCAGCGGCAAGAGCCGCGAGGTGCTGGAGATTCTGGAGCTCGCGCGACATCTGGGGGTCGCGACCATCGTCGGCGTCACCTCACATCCGGACTCCGAGCTGCGCAGATACTCGGACGTGGTGCTGGACATGGGTGAAATCGAAGAGCCCTGCCCCATCGGCCTGACACCGAGCGCCAGCATGGCGGTGATGCTCGCCATCAGCGACGCCATCGCGCTGGCGCTGATGGAGGCCAAGGGCGTCACCCGCGAGGACTACGGCCTGCGGCACCACGGCGGCTATCTGGGCCGCGCGGCTCGCACCGACAACCTTCCGCAATGAGCAATGCCGCGAGCCGCCTGGGCAGCGGCCTGGTGTTTCTGCTGATCGCCCTGTCCATTCCCATCGGCCTGTACGCGTTCGGCTTTCAGGCGCGGTTGTCAGGCAATCCGGAGTTCCATGCCCGCTTCGACAGCATGCCCGTCTACGCCTTCATGCACGTGGTGGGCAGCGGCGTGGCGCTCCTGATCGGCGGCTTCCAGTTCTCGTCGCAGCTGCGCAGACGCTACCTCGGCGCGCACCGCTGGGTCGGCCGCGCCTATCTGCTCGCCGTGCTGATGGGCGGCATCGGCGGGTTCGCGCTGGCCGGCGTGGCCACCGGCGGGCTGGTCGCCCGCTGCGGCTTCGGCCTGCTGGCCATCCTCTGGCTGTACAGCGGCTGGCAGGCGTATGCAGCCGTACGCGCCCGCGACCTGGTGAACCACCGCCTGTGGATGGCTCGCAACTTTGCGCTGACGTTCGCCGCGGTGACGCTGCGCATCTACCTCGGCCTGCTGGGCGGCGCGCTGGGCTATTCCTTCGACGAGGCCTACCCGCTGGTCGCCTGGCTGGCCTGGGTGCCGAATCTTGTTCTGGTGGAGTGGCTGCTGCCGGTGTGGGACCGGCGCAGACGCACCGCGAGCTGAGGCGCCCGTCTCAGGCGAGGCGCAGAAAGCGCCGCTCACAGATGGCGATGAAGCGCTTGGCGCCTTCCGACAGCGCACGATGGCTCTTGTAGTACAGACCGACCTCGCGCTCGAAGCTGGATATCTCGAGCCCCGGAATGGCGCGAAAGCCGCTCAGCTGGGAGAGCAGCCGATCCGAGAGATAAGTCACGCCCTTGCCGGCCTCCGCCAGCGCCAGGCGCAGATCCAGGTTGCTCACCTCCCAGACGTCGGCGAACTGGTTGCGCAGGCGCTGATCCTGGGCGGGGCGCTTGGTTACGTCATCGAGGTACGAGGTCAACAGCGTGGTACGGCCGAGTTCCGGCTCCGGATCCGCGAGTAGTCGCTCCAGCCGCGGGTGGGCCTCGTGCACCACCAGCATGCGCTGCTCGGAAAAGAACCGCTTGGTCACGAAGTGGCCGGGCATGTGCTGCTGAAACGGCCCGAAGCCCAGCTCCCAGCGGTCCTCGTCCACGCCATAGATGATTTCACGGCTCGGCGCGACGTCGAGCTTGAGCCGGGTCAGCGGGTTGCGCTCGCAGAATTCGAGCATGAGCTCGCGACCGAACATGCGGTTCACCACGCTGTTCATCGCCAGGCTCAAGGTCGACAGGGCACCGGTGCGGATCCGCTGGATGTCCGCCAGGGCCGCTTCTTCTTCGTTGATCACCGTCTGGGTGAACGTGAACAGACGCTTGCCGGCCTCGGTGAGCTGCGGCCGACCTTTGCGCAGCAGCAGCTGAGTGTCGAGCTTGTGCTCCAGGTTGGCGACCGCCTGGCTCACCGCGGACTGCGAGATGCCCAGGCGCTCGGCGGCGCGGCTGAAGCCACCCTCCTCTACCACCGCGCTGAAGATTCGTATCTCGTGGCGTTCGATGTGCATTCGGCGAGCCTAGCAGGGCGCAACAAACGCCTCCACTTATCCGACGATCAGCATCACTAATGCATTAGCGCGCCTACTGCGTGCAGAAGTCCATGCTGCTTTCACCGGCCAGCGGCCGCTGCGTACTCTCACTGGCACGGGTCACGCGCCCGCAGCGTCGCGCATATTCGCAAAGAGGAGAGAGAACATGCAGACCGAAGAGATCAGGAAGGGGCTCGAAGGTGTGGTGGTGGACACCACCCGGGTAAGTCTGGTGGACGGCGCCAACGGGGCGCTGTCGTATCGCGGCTACGAGATCGGCAGCCTGCTCAAACGGCCGTTCGCCGAGGTTGCCGCGCTGGTCGTCACCGGTGCCCTCGACCCCGGCTTCGGGGCACGCCTGACCGCGGCTTCGCAGCTGAGCGAGCGCGAGCAGGCGCTGGTACTGACGCTGCCGGAGCACATCCACCCCATGCACGTGCTGCAGGGCCTGACGCCGCTGCTCGACGACGGCGACGGCTTCGCCGAGTTCGGCGAAGCGGCCCAGGGCCTTGTGATCGCAGCCAAACTGCCGGCCATCGTAGCGACCCGGTTCCGTGCGGCGCCGGTCGGCGCAATCCGCCACGACGATCCCATCCGCCAGTTTCTGCTGCAGATCGACGCGCCGGATTCCAGCGCCGCCGGGCGGGCATTCGAAGCCGCCCAGATTCTGCAGATGGAGCATGGCTTCAACGCGGGCACGTTCACCGCCAGGGTGGTCGCGAGCACGCTGGCACCGGTGCCCAACGCCTTGTCCGCCGCATTCGGCGCGCTGCACGGCGTGCTGCACGGCGGTGCCGACCAGGCCGCGCTGGAAACCGCCGACGAGGTGGGCAGTCCCGAGCGCGCCGCCGCGTTCGTCGACGAGTGCCTGGCCTCCGGTCGGCGGGTGATGGGCATGGGCCACCGCGAGTACCGGGTGGTGGATCCGCGCGCCCGTCATCTCAAGGTGCTGGCGGAGGAACTGACGACCGGAACGGAGCACGAGCGCACGTTCCGAACGCTGGAGGCCATCGAACGGCGCTTCAGCGAGCGCATGGCCGAGCAGGGCAGGTCACTGTATGCGAACGTGGAGTTCTACAAGGGGCTGGTGTTCCGGTCGCTGGGCCTGCCGCCCCGCTACTTCACGGCGCTGTTTGCCATGGCCCGCGTGTTCGGCTACGTGGCGCACTTCATGGAGTGCCGCGAAGACAACCGCCTGGTTCGCCCCCAGGCGCACTACGTCGGCCCGGCAGTGCGCGCGCTGGAAGCCTGAGTCCGGCTACTCCGGCGTCAGGGTCAGCAGCAGACCGCCATCGGCCGGGACGAAGCCCGCCGCGCTGAGCAGGGGCTGCGGGCCGCGCCGGCGCACCACGATCTCGCGCGCGCCTTTCGATTCGGCGATGCCGATGGCGTGACCCAGCAGCCAGCGGCCGAGGCCGCGGCCGCGGCTGTGCCGCGCCACCGCCAGTGCCACCAGCTCGTAGCAGATCGGCGACTCGGGACGGATGCCGTAGCAACCCAGCACCTGGCCGTCGTGCTTGGCCACACGGATGAGATCGAGATCCAGAGTGCGCTCCAGCGTTTCCTCGTCGACGCCCGCCTGGGCCAGCAGCGACCAGGGCACCTCGTCCGGATAGGGCCGGAACACGCGCACGTCCTGGGGCCGGAAGCCGCTCAGCGCCAGAACTTCCAGCCACGGCGCGGGGCGCGGGTGCGGTTGCGCTGCCAGGGCAATCGCTGCGGCGGTTCGCCGTCACCGGAGTCGCCGCGGGCCTCGCGCAGCCAGCGCGTGAGCTGCGGCGCAATCTCGTCATAGCGCGCCCAGTCGTCGCCTTCGGCGTAAAGCTCCGCGCCGTAGCGGGATGCCAGCAGCGCGCGGAAATCCGCGTAGCGGCGCGCGCTGAACGCGCACCCCTCGGCATTCAGATGGGAGCCGTCGAGCCGGCCGTGACAGCCCGCCACCGCCAGCTCGCTGCCCGACGCGTCGCGCATGCGCACCCGCACGATCAACGCTGCGCACCGCTCGCTGAGCTCACGGCTGAGCAGCTGATGATTGGCACACCAGGCAAGGTACAGACCCATGGGCAGCGCAGCGCGGTCGAACGAGCCCGCCGCGGCTAGGTGCCGATCCAGATCGTCGAACAGCTGCGGCTGGTCCTGCCGCTCGCAACCGATATCGCTCACAGCGCCTCCAGGGCCCGGCTCAGGTCTGCGAGCAGATCCTGTTCGGTCTCGATGCCGACACTCAGACGGATCAGGCCATCGGTTATGCCCACCGCCTCGCGCTGCGCAGCAGGCACGCTGGCATGGGTCATCAACCCCGGGTGCTCGATCAGCGATTCCACGCCGCCGAGACTCTCGGCCAGGCTGAACACCTTCACGGACTGGAGCAGCGCGCGCGCCGCGGCGAGCCCTCCGGCAACGCTGAAAGCCAGCATCCCACCATGACCGCTGGTCTGCGCGCGCGCCAGGTCGTGCTGCGGGTGGCTCGGCAGCCCGGGATACGCCACCCACTCTACCTTCGGATGCGCCTCCAGCAGGCGGGCGACGGCAAACGCATTGCGCTCATGTGCCTGCATGCGCAGCGCCAGCGTCTTCAGGCTGCGCAGGCACAGGTAAGCATCGAACGGGCTTTGAATGCCGCCCATGGCATTGCTGAGAAACTGCAGCCGCTGCGCCAGGCTCTCGTCGTCGGTTACGACCAGCCCGCCGATCAGATCGCTGTGGCCGTTGATGTACTTCGTCGACGAATGCAGCACGAGGTCCGCGCCCAGTTCCACGGGGCGCTGGAAGTACGGGCTGAGAAAGGTGTTGTCCACCATCAGCCAGGCACCATGGGCATGGGCGATGTCAGCCGCCTGGCGGATGTCCACCAGCTTCAGCAGCGGGTTGGTGGGACTCTCGATCCAGAGCATGCGCGTGTTCGGCTGCAGCGCCGCCTCGATGCGTGCCGGATCGCTCATGTCCACATAGGTGAAATCGAGACCCTGCTTGCGGAACACCTGCTCGAACAGGCGATAGGTGCCGCCATACATGTCGTCGCAGCACAGCACGTGATCACCCTGCTGCAGCAGGTGCACGACCGTAGTCGCGCCGATACAGCCGGACGCGAAGGCGAAGCCGAAACGCGCGCTCTCCAGATTGGCCACGCAATCCTGATACGCCGTGCGCGTCGGATTGCCCGAGCGCGAGTACTCGTAGCCGCTGTGCACGCCCGGAGCGCTGTGCACGAAGGTCGAGCTGAGAAACACCGGTGTGACCACCGCGCCGGTGGTCGGGTCCGGAGCCTGACCCGCGTGTATGGCCCGCGTCTCGAAGCCGAACTCGCCCCTGTCCCAGTCCATCAGAGGCGCCTGCTCAGGGCGCGAAGCTGGAGCGCGCACGCACGCCCCAGTGGCCGTCTACGCGTTCGATGACGTAGAGCGAGTCGAAGCTGGCGATCAGGCTGCCGTCCGGCCGGAAACGACTGAACTTCACCGCGATATGCACTTTGTCCGGCGACGCCTGCACGACCCGCATGTCGTCCCAGCTGCTGTAGTCCCAGTCGTTGTCGCGCGCGAATGCCTCGAGATCCATGGCCGCCACGAACGCCGCCCGATCGGGATACACGGTCACCGTCTGGCTCGCCAGGCGCACGTGCGGGAACACCAGCGTATCCGCCCACGCCTCTTCGTCACGGGCATTGAACGCCTCGAGAAAGTCCGCCATCACGCCACGCGCCGCCGCCTCCGCAGCGGCCACCGCGGCACCGCGGTCTGCCGTCTCGGCGGAAGCTCCCAACGAACACAGAGCAAGCAGGGCGATGACGGCCGGCGCACCGCAGCGACGCAGCATCCCCAGTAGACCGTTCAGAGTTCTTTCAGCACTGAAATATGCAGCCATCATCGTGGTCTCCACGTCGAGTAACGCGTCAACTGAGAAACTGGCCGCGCACAGTAGCGGCCGCGGCGCGTCGCATCAAGCCTGCTTTCCGTATGCATCCGCAACGTGAGGCAGGGAGAGGGCATTGCCGCGCCTCGCTCCGGCGCTCCGCGCTGCCCGCTCTTACCGACCTGCCCCGCCAAGGGCGGGTCGGGTCGGCGCGCTCGGCGTCGCTACACGGCGCCTGCAACGCCCTCTCCCTGCCTCACGCGGCGGATGCCCTGATGGCTTCAGTCTGCCGACGTCGACTCGGAAGGTATGGCCGGCGGCGAGTTCCAGCGGCCGGCGTGATCCCGTAAGGTACGGGCTCTTTATTGGGAGGAGAGCGTCATGAGTCAGTCGCCGCTGGAGACCTTTGCGCCGAACCTGTTCAGTGGCCGCGTGGCGCTGGTCACCGGCGGCGGCCGCGGGATCGGCCGGGAGATCGCGCTCGCGTTCGCGCGGCTGGGGGCGAACGTGGTGATCGCCAGCCGCAATCCGGAGCATCTCGCGCCCACCGCCGCGGACATCGAGGCGCTGGGCCGGCAGTGCCTGTCGGTACCCACGAACGTGCGCGACGTGGCTCAGGTCGACGCCCTGGTGGACGCTGCGATGGCGCGCTTCGGTCAGATCGACTTTCTGATCAACAACGCCGGCGGGCAGTTTCCCGCCCGGCCGTTCGAGATCAGCGACAACGGCTGGCGCTCGGTGATCGATCTCAATCTCAACGGCACCTGGAACGTCACCCAGCGCGTGGGCCGGCACATGGTCGCCCGCGGCTTCGGCGCCATCGTCAACATCGTGCACATCTACTCCTACGGGCGCGGCGCGCCGCATTTCCCCCACTCCGGCGCTGCGCGCGCCGGCGTCGTCAATCTGACCAAGTCGCTGGCCTACCACTGGGCGCGCCGCGGCGTGACCATCAACGCGCTGGCGCCCGGCAGCATCGACACCCAGGGACTGCGCGAGGAGGAATTCGCCAACGCCGACCGCGACGACTATGCGGAACAGTCGATCCGCGACATCCCTTCGCACCGGCTCGGCAATGTCGAGGAGGTCGCCGCCATGTGCGCCTTTCTATGCTCGCCGGCGGCACGCTACATCAACGGTGCCGACCTGGTGGCCGACGGCGGCTACTTTCTGGATACCTGGACGCCCATGCTCGACCCGGAGGCGTGAGCGCGTGGCGTATCAGCCGCGGACACGGGTGCGCCCTGCCGCGGCGTCAGGCGGCGATCGGGGACTCGCCGCGCAGAATGACCCGGTGCATGACCCGGCGCTGGCCCGGGTAATCGTTCAGCGGGTAGTGCTGCAGGCTGCGGTTGTCCCAGATCGCCAGCGTGCCCGGCTGCCAGCACAGCCGCGCGCAGCGCTCGGCGGCGACCGCGTGCTGCTGCAGATAGCGCAGCAGCGGCAGGCTCTCCGGTCGGCTCATGCCGACGAAGTGCGCCGTGTGGATCAGGCTCGCGTACAGAGCCCTGGCGCCGGTCGCAGGATGTACCCGCACCACCGGGTGATCGGCGTGAGTGATCTGGCGGGTGGTTCGAGCCGGTACGCTCTGTCCGGCCACCGCTGCATGCTCACCCGCCGCGCCGTGTACCAGGTCGGCGCTGTTGTGCCCGTAAAGACCACACAGCGTGCGCTGCAGGCCCGGCGACAGCGCGGCGTACGCGGCCTGCATGTCCGCAAACAGGGTATCCCCGCCGCGCTCCGGCAGTTCCACCGCGTAGAGCAGCGTGAACCCCGGCGGCTGCGGCAGGTAGGCGGTATCGGAATGCCAGGCGCCGCCAAAGTTGCTGGTATCTTCCGGATTCTTGACCACCGCCACCACGTAGGGATGACCCGGCAGGGGTTCGGCAAACGGGTACTGATCGAGCTCGCCGAGCCGTGCGGCGGCCGCTACCAGAGCGTCCGGCGTCAGCGTCTGGTCGCGCAGCACCACCAGCTTGTGCGCGTGCACGGCATCCTGCAGCGCCGCTGCGGGCAGCGCGAACAGGTCGCTGCCCTGCACCTCGAGGCCGAACGGCGCCTGCATGGGGCGGGCGCCGGGCAGACCGTTCGCGGGCTTGTCAGCCATCACACCGGCCGGTCGCCGGCAATGGTGATCCGGTGCATCTTTCGGTGCATGGGAAAGAAGTCGTTCACCGGCTTGTGCTGAGTCGAGCGGTTGTCCCAGATGGCGACCGTCTTCGGCGCCCAGCTCAGGCGCACGGTGTATTCCTCGGTCACCGTGTGACGATAGAGGAACGTCAGCAGCGCCTCGCTCTCGCGTCGCGTCAGGCCCTCGATGTGGGTCGTGAACAGGGCGTTGACGAACAGCGCCCTGCGCCCGGTTTCGGGATGGGTGCGCACCAGCGGATGCCGCACCGGCGGATTGGCCGCAATCGCCGGCGCAAGCCGCTCGGGGCCACCGGGCTCCGCGAGGCTTTCCTGGAAGCCGTGACGGAAGTCGTGCACTGCGTACAGCCCGTCCACGAGCCGCTGCAGCGGCTCGGAGAGGCCCTCGTATGCGGCCGTCGCACTGGCCCAGAGCGTATCGCCGCCATAGGGGGGAATGATCTGGCCGTGCAGCAGCGTGATCGCCGGCGGGGCCGGGCGGAACGTCATGTCCGTGTGCCAGACCTCGATCTTGCTCGGGTTTTCCGGCGTGCTCTCGAGAATCTGCACGTCCGGCGCCCCGGCCACGGTGGGATACGCGGGATGCCCCTCAACCTGCCCGAAGCGCCGCGCAAAGGCCTGATAGTCCTGCGGGGAAATATCCTGATCGCGGAAGAACAGAACCTGGTGCTCGAGCAGAGCCCCATGAACGTCGTCGAACAGCGCGTCGGATTGCGCCGCGTCCGCGAGGGATACCTGCTTCACGAACGCGCCCAGCGCTCCGGCTGCTTTTTGCACCTGCATCGTGGCATCCTTGAACCCGTATTCTGCGCGGGAATTCTACACCAGTGACCGATTCCGCAACGCCTGCCGAAGGGGTCATCCAGTTTGCCTATGATCTGCAGACGCCGGATACCGCGCCGCTGCCGGAGCAGACGTTCGCCACCCTGAACGGATGGCGCAGCGTCCTGCGCGAGCTGGGCCTGCTGGGTCAGACCAGCGAGCGCTACGGCGGGCTGGGATTCGGCAATCTCAGCGTGCGCGACACGGCCCATCCGGCGGAGTTCGTCATTACCGCCAGCCAGACCAGCGGCGAGGACAGGCTCTCCCAGGACGATCTCGTGCGCGTTACGCACTGCAATCTGGGGCGCTTCTGGGTCGACGCTCTGGGCACGCAGCCGCCGTCTTCCGAGACCATCACCCACGCCATGATCTACGCGGCCGATCCGGAGATCGGCTGGATCTTTCACTGCCACAGTCCGGAAATCTGGCAGCGCGCCGAGGCACTGGCACTACCGTGCACGCCGGACAACGTCGGCTACGGCTCCCCGGCCATGACTGCGGCCGTGGCACACGTGCTGCGCCGGCACCCGACCCGTCCGCTGCTGTTCGTCACGCTGGGCCACGAAGACGGCGTTTTCGCCTGCGCGGCCAGCGCGAAGGACGCGGGCAGCCTGCTGGTCAGCACGCTCGCCGCCGCACGGTCCTGAGCGATGAGCGTCCCGGCGGCCATCATCTGGCAGCATCAACGGCTGCGCCTGCTCGACCAGCGCCGGCTGCCGCACGAAGTCCGATATCTCGACATCGCCGATCTGGACGCGGCCATCGACGCGATCCGCACGCTCGCCGTGCGCGGCGCGCCGGCAATCGGCATTGCCACGGCCTATGCGCTGGTGGTCGCCATGCGTGCCCTGGCCCCGGCCGATGAGCGCGGGTTTCAGACCTCTCTGCGCGACTGCGCCGAGCGCCTCAAACGAGCCCGGCCGACGGCCGTGAATCTCGCCTGGGCTGCGCAGCGGCTCATCGCACGCGCGGAGCGCGAGCCCACGCTCGCCGCGCTCACGGACGAGGCGCAGCGCATTCACGCCGAAGACCGCATCATCTGCCGGCAGATCGGCGAGCACGGCAAAGCGCTGATCCCATCGGGCGGCGGCGTGCTGACCCACTGCAACGCCGGTGCCCTCGCGGTATCGGAGCTGGGGACCGCAACCGCACCCATGTACCTGTGCCACGCCGACGGCGTACCGTTTCGGGTGTTTGCCGACGAGACGCGGCCACTGCTGCAGGGCGCCCGGCTCACGGCCTGGGAACTCGACGCCGCCGGCATCGACGTGACGCTGATCTGCGACAACATGGCGGCGGCCCTCATGGCCGCGGGCGAGATCGACCTGGTGCTGGTGGGCACCGATCGCGTCACCGCCAACGGCGACGTGGTCAACAAGATCGGCACCTTGAACCTGGCGATCCTGTGCCGCTATTTCGACATTCCGTTCTACGTCGCCTGCCCGTCGTCGACCTTCGACCCGGCAACGGCGAGCGGCGCCGACGTGATCATCGAAGAGCGCCCGGCGGAGGAGGTGCTGGGCCAGGCGGCGGCCCGGGTGGCGGTGCGCAATCCGGCCTTCGACGTCACCCCGGCCGCGCTGGTCACCGCGATCATCACCGAACGCGGCATCGCCAGGGCCCCGCTGGACGTCAGCCTGGCCAGGCTGCTGGCGCCTGTCAGCTGAGCGTGTCGCCGGGCAGCAATGCCTGGTAGACGGCGCCGTCGCGCCGGGTATCGCTGCGATACAGCAGCGGCGCCGCCAGCGTCACTGCCAGCGGCTCGTCGAGCACCAGCGGCGGCAGATACAGCGGTCGGCGAGCACGCGCCAGGGTGATGTGCGCTCGAAACGGGCGGTCCCCGGGACCGAGCTGCTCACCGAGCGCCACGGCCCACGCCTGCAGCTGCGGCTGCGCAGCCAGCTCCGCCGCCTGAACCAGCGCACGCCGTGCCCGCGGGAATCCGCCGATGGTGAGGACCTGCGCGGTCACAGGATGGCCCTGGAGCGAGCCCACCAGCGCCTGCAACGGTGCCACCGCCGCGGCCGGCTGCGCACCGAGAAACCGCAGCGTGACGTGATAGTTTTCCGGCGCCACCGCGCGCAACGCGCGCGCGCCGGGGCCCAGCTGCGCAAGCGCCTGCCGGGCCGCCGCCGCCAGCAGATCGGCAGACGGCCGATCCAGGAAGCTGGCGACGAAGCAGCGCAGCGTCACCCGTGCGTCGGTCAGTGCGTGCTCTGGTGGTAAACGCGCTCCGGGCGCGCAAACGGGCTGATCATGGGACTGTCCCTGCCGCCGAAAGACACCTGCGGGAAGCGCATGTTCATGATCTCCCGCACCTGCGCGCGGTTGCGGTCGTTGACGTCCACCATGATCAGGTGGCGTCCGGCCTCGATGTCACCATGAAAGGGCGCGATCTTGTAGTTCTCGCGGGTCATACCCACCATTCCGCCCTGCCAGGCGCCGTACAGGGCGCCCACCAGCGTCATCAACAGCACCGTGAGCAGGTTTACGTTCCAGGGCAGCAGCTCGCCGAAGTAGGCGATCAGACCGGCTCCCAGGCCGATACAGCCGCCCACCAGGCCCCAGCGCTCGCCGGTGTGGATGATGTCCAGCTGGTGGTAGGTGGCGGCCGAATGAATGCTGTGGCGGTACAGGCCCGCTTCATCCCTGGACAGCACGTGAAAGTTCCAGCTGCTGATGCCGGCAGCGCGCAACGCGGCGGACACCTGCTCGACGATTTCCAGATCGTCGGCGACGAAATACAGTCGGCGCATGGGGTCCCTCCCGTCCGTTCCCGTGGAACCCCCCGAGTATACGATCCGCGCCCGGCGACGTTAGACTGATTGTGTCTATCGGGCCGGGCCGTTAAAAGTCCGGGCTATCAGCACCCATTGCAGTCACCGCCCAACATGAGCCGCTATCGCCCGCCCGCACCGAGAAGCGCCCCCTACATCACCCCGGAAGGCCATGCGCGGCTGACGGCCGAGCTGAAGTCGTTGTGGAAGGACAAGCGCCCGGAGGTGACCCGCAAGGTGGCCGAGGCGGCCGCCATGGGCGACCGCTCGGAAAATGCCGAGTACATCTACGGCAAGCGTCAGCTGCGCGAGATCGATGCCCGGATCCGGTTCCTGTCGAGGCGACTCGACGAGCTCAAGGTGGTGGACCGGGTGCCGCCGGATCGTTCCCGGGTGTTTTTCGGCGCCTGGGTCTCGCTCGCCGATGGCGCGGGCGAGGTGTTCCGCTACCGCCTCGTGGGCCCGGACGAGTTCGATCAGGATCCCACGTTCATCAGCATCGACAGCCCGCTGGCGCGGGCACTGCTCGGCCGCCGGGTCGGCGACCGGGTAAGCCGTCACGACCGCCAGACCGACGACGACGGCCGTGCCGACCCGGACACCGACGATGTCGACCTGTTGGAGATCATGGCAATCGACTACCGCAGCGACGGATCCGCCGACTGAGCCCGTACAAGGCTGCGTAACCTGCAATGGCGATCCGCCAGGAGCCTCGACATGAAATTCTCGAAACCGTTCCGACCCGCCTCTCTGCGAAGCCTGAGCCTGCCGCTGCTCACCGGAGCGGGCGTGCTCGCCGTCAGCAGCGCCATCAGCGCGCTGGCCGCGCCCAACGGTCCCGGGCCGAATGCGGCGGAAGCGCGCTTTCCGATCAGCATCGCCGAGATGGAGTCGCGTCAGGCGGAGCGGTTCGCGGCGGCCGACAGCAACGGCGACGGGATGCTGAGCCGCGACGAGCTGAAAGCTGCGCAATGGTCGCTGCATCCGTCACCAGGCATGGGCCGCCAGGGACCCAGGGGTGATGGGATGCGCATGCCGCATCCGCCAATGCACCCGCAGATGGGTACCGACGGGCGGCCTGGCGCAGGCCCGCAACAGCCACCGCATATGGGTATGGCGCCGCATCCCGGCATGCAACCGGGCATGCGCCCGGGCAGGGAAGACGCGCAAACCCTGGCAGAGCGCGACGCGAAGATCTTCGCCGCCCTCGACAGCAACGGTGACGGCTCCCTGTCCGCCGACGAGTTCAGCCATGACAAGCTCGCCGAAGCCGGCCGGACGGTGTTTGCCGACAGCCTGTTCGAGCGCCTGGACAGCAATCAGGACGGTCTGCTGAGCAGGAGCGAGCTGCCGGACCCGGCGGCACGACTCAAAGCCATGGATGCCGACGGCGACGGCTCGGTGACCGCGGACGAGGCCCGCGCCTATCGCGAGACCCACAGGGCGGCCCATCGGGCGGCGCGCGCCGCAGGCAGCCAGACGCCGGCCAGCGGGCCGGCCGACGGCACCTGAACGACCAGCGGCCGACGTGGCGGAGCCCGATGACGATGCGCTCATGGCACGCGTCAGGCAGCGCGACCGGCAGGCCTTCGAGCTGCTGGTCGCGCGGCATCTGTCACCGATCCACGGCTACGTCGTGCACCTGACGGGCTCGCAGGCTGACGCCGACGAGATCAGCCAGGAGGTGTTCCTGCGCGTCTGGCAGCGGGCCGCCACGTTCCGGCCCGGCAGGGCACAGGTGACCACCTGGCTGCACCGCATCGCGCACAACCAGTGCATCGACCGCTTCCGCCGGCCGCGGCCCGGGACGCTCGACGATCCGGATGCGCAGCTGGCCGCGCTGGAGGACGAAGCTCCGGGACCGGAGGCCCGCGTAGCTGCCGCCGAGCTGCAGGAGCGTCTGCAGGCAGCCTTGCTGCGTCTGCCGCAGAACCAGCGCTCCGCCCTGCTGCTGTGTCAGGTGCAGGGGCTTTCCAACGAGCAGGCTGCCGAGGTCATGCATCTGGGCGTGCGCGCGGTGGAATCCCTGCTGGCGCGAGCCCGTCGCACCCTGCGGGATGCCCTGCGCGACCACCAGCCCGAACGCCCGGGACGGGAACTCGGTACCGGCGACGGTACTGGAATCGCACGAACTGCGCGCGGCCTGCAGGTCGCGGCTGCAACGGCCATCGCACCCTGCGACGGAGAGACCCCGAAATGAGCAGAAACGACGAGCACGACCAACTTCCGGCAAGCGAAGGGGGCCTGAGCGAGCCGGCACTCGACGCCCTGCTTCTGCAGCTGCGCGAGCATCGGGCACCGCCCGGGCTGGCGGCGCGCATCATGGCCACAGTGCCCGAAGCGGATGCGCTGCAGCGCCTCGGCGACTGGCTCGTCGGTGCGCTGTGGCGCCCGGCGCTGCTGGCTCTGGTGCCGCTGCTGCTGGGCTTCGTCCTCGGCACCAGCGTCACCCGGGACTATCAGCAGAGCCTGAGCGAGGAGGTGCTGAGCCTGGCGTTCGTCGATCTCGCGGAGGAACTCGGCGATGCGCGTTGAACGCTGGCTGATTGCCGGGCTGGTCGTTTCCCTGGCGGCGAACCTGGCGCTGCTCGGCTTCATTGCCGGAAGGTTCGGCGCCCCCGAGTGGCCGCGCCTGTCAGCAGATCCGATGCTGGGAGCCATGCACGTCATCCGGCAGCTGCCGGAGGAGCGTCGCGACGCGCTGCAGCCACTGTTGCGCCCGCATCTGCGGGAGATGCGCGCGACCTTTCCGGCGCTGCGCCGGGCCCAGCATGAAATCCACGAAGCGCTGACGGCTGAACCGTTCGAGGTGGCACGCCTGGACGCGGCGCTCGGCGAATTCCGCACCGCTCTGCTGGCTAGCCAGAAGGCCGGACACGCGAGCCTGGTGGAGCTGGCAGCGGCCATGACTCCGGCCGAGCGGCGTCAGCTGCTCGAGGCCGCGGCGCGACCCCACGGCATGCCGCGACCGCCGCGGCCGCGCCCAGGCGACGAGGCGGCGCCGTGAGCCGCGCGGTCGATGCGGCGCTGGACGAGTTCGTCGAGCACTATCTCAAGAGCTACCCCGAGCTCTCGCAAACCTTCGATGCGGACTGGCGCTCGCCCTGCGAGCTGGGCGAACCCTTTCTGGACGGCAGCGGCGCCCGGCGTATCCGCTGGGCGCCACGCC
>JAWKZP010000019.1:0-100471 GCA_041395905.1 Pseudomonadales bacterium | reverse complement strand
AGCGCCATATGAACGTCAATATCCGGATTTCACGTTTCGATTGATTCTCCTGCTCTGTAGGGCCATACACGTTGAGCCTATACCACTCGTACATGCTGAGATTGTCTGGTCGGAACGAGAGCAACTCTTGGTCCCTGACTGGGCGGAGGCAGACATCCCGATCGTGACCTCCTACCTAGCTTCTATCCCTAGAGCCTCTGAAACATTGACTCAGGCAGGGGCATCTTGAGGCGCCAGCGGACGGTTATCGGCTGATCGCCCTCCCATTCGATGAATAGCAAGTCACCGCAGTAAGTGAAAGGCGCAGCAGTTCCTTTGGGTGTTTTGGTGTCTCGTCGCACGAATAGATGAACTTGAGTACCTTCGGTTTCGTGATTTCGAATAGCTCTTCCGGCCGGGGAGTCCTGCTTGGTACGATTTTGACTAGTCCACTGAAAGATATCCGGCGACAAGAACTTGTCTTCATACTGGAATTGCTCGTTCATCGTCTTCTTGTTCAGGGAGACGAGCAGGAAGATATGCCCGCCAACCCGCACAAATCCCTGATTCCATCTCGAGCGAGAGAACTCAAGGCTCCAGAGTGCTGGAATATCTGCCCGCATGTACTCGTGACCAGGCTCGGGAACACTCGCATCGGATCGCTCTGAAATCAGGTGGTAGGTTCCGTCTCGGAGGGTGAAGCGGATGAAGTGCGTTGTTCCAGGCTGGCCAGCGTCCTCGCCAAAATGTCGGCGGAGGATCTCTGGAAGAACATTTTTCTCGGTGCCCGGTACTCGCATCACGTTGACCGCGACCTTGACGAAATTGGCCTCGATCATGTCGCCATCAACATCGATTGATGTCCAACCCTCGGGAATTCCGGGATGCTCCTCGCGATCTGGCAAGAAGAGGATGGGCCTGCCGCCCGAGTGACTCACCTTGCAGAGGATGTTTGGCGTAGGCGTGCTCGCCAATGAGCGGTCGAGGTACTGGGCCATTCGCCAATCGCAGATCTCCCGGGTCAGTTCTTCGTGGGCCTCAGCCAGGCCGTCGTCTGTCCCGACTAGGGATCGAAACTCACCGTTTTCGTACTTGAAGTAGGACCTGTCCCCGGTCCCTTTCCCTCCGATCCACGCATTGATCGGGTTGTCCTCAAGTAAGCGCTGCATGCGCGAAGCGTCTGTGAGCGAATCGCCGAATTCGTCTGCCAGTGTTGATAGCCGCGAGGCAACTCGACCGACCATCCCCCCCAGGTCATCGATTGAGATCGAACCTGGATACCTCTGCGCGGCAATCATCCCGAGCAGCGTGACCATCTTGAAGCTCTTAGTCATCCGCGTGGTTTCGAGATGCTCATAGAAGGCCCGGTTCCCTTTGAAAGCCTGGCTTTGATGTTCATCAAGGTCACCGTGGGCACCGACGAAACTCAGCCAAGAACCGTAAGTGGTTCTAAGCCGCTTCGGATCAAAGCCCTCGTGATAGGCCTCAACTGCGAATGGCCTACGACCGTGAATTTCCCGGAAGCTTTCATACCAATAGCTTATTTGATCAGCCACCGCTGTCGGTTGAGCTAGCAGTTGCAGGATTTCGAGCGCCTGAAGTTCGTACTCCACCGAGCATCCCAACGGCAGTTCGAGCATTCCGGCCTCGAGGCGCTGTAACGCGAGCCAGACCTCGCCCGGTGTGGACGCGTTTGCCAACAGGATCATTGGCACCTGCAGAAAGGATCGATGGTTGCCGACGTAGTCGATCACCTTTAAGTGGTCCTTTCCCTCCGCCTTGCGGAGCCCGCGTCCGAACTGCTGCAGCCAGAGAATCTTCGACTCCGTAGGTCGAAGCATCAGCACGGTGTCGATGGTCGGGACGTCGACCCCTTCGTTGAACATGTCCACAGCGAAGACAATTTCCAGTTCACCAGATTCCAGCTGTTTGAGCGATTGCGTTCGTGGAGCTGAGGTTTCACCGGAATGAACGGCTACGCATCGTGCCCCGCTCGCCGCGAAGAAATCGGCCATGAAGTCGGCGTGCCCAGTGGAGACGCAGAAGGCTAGGGTTCTTTGATTGGCATGCTTGCGCCACTGGTCATAGGCATTCTGAGCTCGCTTCTCCGTCGCAACGGCGTGCTCTAAAGCCTTTGGGTCAAATCGGCCGCTTCTCCAGGGAATGTTGGCGAAGTCGACTTCGTCAGGCACGCCTACATACCGAAACGGTGACAACAAGCTCCGGTTGATGCCTGCCACCAAATCGCATCTAAACACCAGGTTCTCTCCGCAAAGCGATAGCAGATCGCCCCCGTCAGATCGTTCTGGGGTTGCGGTCAGGCCTAGCAGAAAGTCTGGTTCGAAATGGTCGATGAGTCGTCGGTAGGTGGCGGCAGCGGCATGGTGGAATTCATCGATCACAATGTAGTTGAAGGTCTTTGCCCCGAACTGCTGAAGATGCTCTCTACGCCCTAGTGTCTGAACAGAAGCGAAAAGCACATCGGCCTGGCGATCATGACGACCCCCAGCGTATCTCCCTAATGCCGCCATCGGTCTGATACGCCGAAACGTGCTGAACGCTTGTTCCAGAATTTCTTCGCGGTGTGCAACGAAAAGCACTCGCTTGTACGCCGCGCTGTCGAAGGCCGACAACCACGTCTTGCCTAACCCGGTTGCTAGCACCACGAGACCGGCGCTGTTTCCGGCTTGTCGGGTAGCCGTCAGGGCATCAAGAGCTTCTTGCTGAATTCCGTGGGGCTTAACTGGTGGCGCGATCGGTTCCTCCTCAATATCCAGTCCAGCATCGAGAGAGGGGCGTGAGGGACGACGCTTGTCGTACTGGGCGATCCAGTCGGCGCTTAGCTCAATCGAGTTCTGGTGAGCAAATAGCGCCTCGAACTCCGTTTCAATCTGGCGGATGGGACCGTGCAATGGAGTGGTGCTGATTCGCTGATTCCACTCAATTCCGCTTAAGAGAGCGTGCTTGGTTAGGTTGGAGCTCCCGATGTAAGCCGTAGAGCGCTGACTGTCGTGGAGAACGTATGCTTTGGGATGGAATCCCAAACGTTCTGTGACAAACACACGGGCTTGGATGTGGTCAGGGTACTCCTCTGTCCAGTCTAGGATCTGATAGAGCGCGCGGGGCTCGGTGACGTCCATGTAGTCGCCGGTTAGGAGTCGTATCCTTCCATTCCGGAATAGCAGGTCCTCCATATAAGGCCTTAGCTCACTTAGGCCCGCTTCGGTGATGAAGGCGACTGCGAGATCGAATCGGCTGGCGCGTTCGAGATCGAGTCGGAGGGTCTCCAGGAATGGTAGCCTTTCCGTGCCGGATACAGAGCGTGCGGCCACGTGGTGCATCGTCGCGTCTCGAACGCTTGGGTTTGCGAGGTAGTTTGCGCGCTCTGGAATTACGTAGCGGACACCGCCTCGAGGATCCTCAACGTCGCCGGCACGACGGGGGATGACGTGCACATGCAGGTGATCGATGGTTTGACCTGCCGCTGCCCCGATGTTGACGCCGATATTGAAGCCATCGGCTGGTACGTGATCAGTGATTATTGCTGACCTCGCCATTTCGATGCCGTTGAAGAGCGCCGCGAGTTCTGCCGGGGTGGCGTCGAACCAGGTCGGAATATGGCGTCGGGTAACGATGAGAGCATGTCCTGGAGAGACTGGATAGAGATCCCACAGGCACAGCACTGTCTCATCTTCGTAAAAGATTCGGTTTGTCTCAGGATTACAGAAAGGGCAATTCACTTCAGAGCCCGCCGGCAACTTACCAAGCATTGTGACTCTAGAGGAGGCACGCGGCTAGGCCGTCACACACCGCTCCGCTCGTGGCATCTAATCTCGCTGAACGTGAAACCTGGGGCGCGTCGATCAGCGCCAGGCCTGCCTCGGGTTGTTCGTCTGAAAGCCTTCTCACGAATGCGCCCCACTACAAATCCTGGGGCTGACGCCGTGCCTTCTCGCATCTGTGGCAATTCCGCGCTGTGTCTGCCTGGCTAACCGTCGCAGTGTTGTAATCCATCGGCATTAGCGTGGATGATTCACACAATCGGCGGGCAGCTTGCCGGTCGCCGGACGAATTCCGAGGGCTGCGCGCGCAGCGCGGACAGAATAGAGAATCTGGAGACAACAGCTATGCGTGACGAGAACCTGACCCCCGAAGCACCGACCAGCATCCTGGAGATCTCCGCCTTCGATCCCGAGGCCCGGGAAAATCCACACCCGCGAATGCGAGCGCTGCGCGTGGAGGGTCGCGTGCTGCGGGACGAGACCGTGAAAGCCTGGCTGCTGAGCCACTACGACGACATCCGCACCACGGTGAACGATGGAACCTTCGTCCGTCACCCCAGCAAAGCCGAGGAAGGCTCGATCACCAGAATGCTCGCAGATCCCGACGATCCGGAGGGAGGGCGCACCAGCATCCTGTTCATGGACGACCCTGATCACGCGCGCAATCGCGGCCCGCTGATGCAGGCTTTCTACCAGCGGATCAAGAAGATGGAGGCGGAGATCGTGGCGCTGATTGATGGCGTCATCGAGGCTGCGCCTGACGCCGGGCGCTTCGATCTGATGGAGCACATCGCGGTACCGGTTCCGATCCTGGTCATCGCGCACATACTCGGCGTGGACGAAAGCCGGCTGGGGGAGTTCCGGGCGTGGTCGGAAGGCCTGATCCTCGGACTGAATCCGATGCGCACGCCCGAGCAGACCGCCTATATGGAGGCGAGCCGGGACAAGCTCGATCGCTACTTCACGGAGCTCATGGAGGCACGTCGCAAGCATCCCCGGAACGACCTGATCAGCGACATGGTGCAGGCCCAAGCGGCCGGTGGAGACTTCTCGGACGAAGAACTTCGCATCAATCTGCAGGCGCTGCTGGTCGGCGGGAACCTAACGACGACGGATCTCATCGGTAACGGCGTGTGGCTGTTCCTGACCCATCCCGAGCAACTGGAAGCATTCAAGGCTGATCCGAAGCTGGACGTGCCCGCGGTCGAGGAGGTGCTGCGGTACGAGGCACCGGTGCAGGCGACCTCGCGCATCCTGTCAGAGGATCGCGAAGTGGCCGGCTGCCCGATGCACAAGAGCCAGCCCGTTTTCATGTCGCTGGCTGCCGCCAATCGTGATCCGCAGCGGTTCGAGAACCCTGAGGCCTTCGATATCACTGTGAGACGCCGCTCCCACGTTTCCTTTGGCGGCGGGGCGCACATCTGCATCGGTGCGCCGCTCGCCAGGATCGAGGCGCGCCGCGTGTATAGGAAGCTGTTCGAACGCTACCCGAACATGACCCTGCCGGAACAGAAGATCGTCTGGCGAGCCCTGCCGTTCTTCCGCGGCATCGAGAAGCTGGAAGTCGAGGTGTAAGCGCGCGGTGGTGGACCTGGCCAAGGCGATTCGACAGCTGAAGGACACATCAAACCAGTAGGGTTTACCCCGGCGGGCGTACGGACCCGCTGCGGGGCTTTCCGGTGAGTTTGACGGTGAGCATGCCAACACCCACTGCGGGCGCTCCTGTGTCGGTTTCTTGGTCGCTTCGATAGCGCGGACACGTTGTCTGTAACCGGACGCCGGTCACCATGAGCTTCGACCAATTCACCAAGCGCCTTAGGTTGGTAGGCCCTTTGGAACTTCCCGTTCTTTCAAAGGGTTGGCGTATTGGTCGCGCGGAAAGCGGGATCTCGGCTTAATCTGACTGTATGGTCATCAGGTAGTCGTGCAGTGCGCGCCAAACGGCTGGTGCATCCTCGAAACGAATGTCTGGCTCGCGGAACAGCCCTACAACGACGGTAATCAGGTCCTCCTTGCTGGCCTGGTGCTTCGGTCCTTCGAGTGTCCACAGCGCATCGACGAGCACCACATCGGCCACCAGCACCGGTGCCGAACCCCGAATCTTCCGGCGCGTTTTCGCTGCCTGGGCGAACTCATCCTGCAGTAGGTAGCGCAGGAACACGTTGGTATCGACAGCGATCACTCCGCGTTGGCGCGCTGCCGGGATTGCTCGTCGGTGATCCTGCTGTCGCTATCCAGATGTCTCAGAATGCCTTCGGCCGCTCCAGCCTCTTTCCCAACCACCGTGATCTGGCGTTTGCTGCTGACTTCTGGCGTATCTTTACCCAAATACAATCGGTAGGGATCATGCCGGGGTCGTCGCGAGTGTCAACCAGCCAATGTCGGCGCCAGCCATTCGACCGCGAGGACAGAGGGCTCAACTCGCGTTACCAGCGGCGCCGGCTACTGAAGGCAGCAGCGTTTGTACTTCTTCCCGCTCCCACACGGGCACGGGTCGTTCCGCCCCACACGCGGCCGATCGCGACGCGATAGCGCCTTAGGGCCGGAACGTTCAGCTAGCCACCTCGCATGAATGGCCCGTGCGTTCGGTGCAATCGAGTCGCGAAGTCTCTCTACCTGCGCTTCGTCGCTCAGTGCATGCGCACGCCAGTTCGTCTCTTCTGTGAACGCGCGAATGGGCTCGAGCAGCTCCGCGATTTCCGGTCCGCCTGCATGCCATTCATTCTCGGCTAGCCGAACGCCACGGACATAGCCTTCGCACCACTCGTCAACGATGGTGACGGCTCGGTCTTCCAGTCTCTGTTCATGGAATATGGGTTCGAAGGCTTCCGGGGCCTCCATCAGCATCTCGGCTATGCTGTTCGAATGCTGCATCAGCAGGGACACGAACCACTGAAACTCGCTAGCGCCATTCCAGATCGGCTCGAAATCACCCCACATCGCCGGCAGCCAGCGGGATGGGACCAGGACCACGGGGCCGCTGACGATGGCCGTGAGGAATCCGTCCAATTCAGGGACGTCCAGGATGCCCTCATCCAGGCCCTCCGTGTCCGTGTCATCGTCGATGCGATTCAGGAGGACCTCTTCAAGCCAGTCCAACTGCTCGCTGGTCAAGGGTTCATGCGGAATCACGGCCGCTCCACGGTGTCACCACCTTCACTCTTGTTGACTGTAACGATGCTGAGATTATCGCTCAAGTGGCGTGGGGACCATCGTGGCAGCAGTAGTAACGTTGCGGGTTGTTCGTACGAGTAGGTTCGGCTCGCCATTCGGTGATTCTGCTTCGTACTGGTCCCGATGGGGCCCCGTAGAACAGGTCGTTAACTCAAAGGGTTAGCAGGCTAGGTCCGCACAATTCAGGTTCTCCGCTTTCGGTTCCGGGTAGGACTTATCCGCGACCAGTCGCGTCTGCGCAGAGGCGCTTTGAGTCCTGTCCAATGCGGCACCTGCATTCGGACTGTTTTCGCGCCTACGTTCGGCTTCCCTGCAAACACACCCGACCGGATTGGCACGCTCGGCCTGGTTGCGCGCGGGCCCTGCGCGGTCGTCTGTGAGTCAGCGGCTATTTTGGTTCGAGCGCCGTAGGCCAAACCAGTTCTGTATTCCTCTGGGTTCCTCAGTCTTGAGCTCTGTCTCCATCGGTGAGCCTTGGAGCTGGTCCGCCGCCAGGTGAATCTTGTCCGCCAGTTTTCCCTGTCGGGAGCAGGTGACAAGCAGGTTTTTAGTCGCTCGCGTCATTGCTACGTACAGGAGCTTGGCGTCTTGTACTAGCCGGTCATCGTCAGTTCCCATGTATCCAACGCCACAGGCTGCGACGGTCTCGAATTCCAGGCCTTTGCTGCTATGCATGGTCATTAGTTTTACGGAGTCCTCGGCAACTCTAAACTCACGTTTCTCTGCGCTGCTCTTCATCCACTGAACGGGGATGCCGCTCTTCTTGAAGAGATCGAAGAGCGTCTTCCCCATCCAATTGTGGCAATACAGAGCGCTCATTGATCGCCAATGCAAACCTCGCTCTTCGTGCAAACGTCTGAAAAGACCTACGATGTACTCTGCCTCTGCGGCGAACGATGGAAAATCCTTCACTACCGGAGGAGGGCCAGACTGGCCGCCTGATTCTGGGGCAATGATCTCGGCGCGATCATCAGGACGCGCTTCAGCGTCGAGGTAGTCGTCGACGAAGTCATACGCGAATGAGAGAATCTGGCGGCTGTTGCGATAGTTCAGCCTGAGTACTGTCGTTCGCCCTTGGGCCGATATGCCCACATCCTTCAGTGCAAAGCCAAGACCCGTGCCGCGCCGGTAGATCGACTGCGCATCGTCGTAGAGCAACAACAGAGAGTTGGTATCGGGGTCTACCATGTCGACCACCAGTCTTAGCCACTCGGCTTGAAAGTCGTGGCCTTCATCGATGAGCACCGCGCCATACTGACCTTTCGGAATGTTGCCCTTGGCCGTGTTTTCGATGACCGTATTGACCATCGTGTCGAACACGTCTTCGTGGTGGTCGGGAACGCTCAGGTTGTAGGTCTTTAGGATGGTTTGGCACCATCTGTGAAAGCTATACACATTGACGCGATCTCGTACCCCATGCTCTTCAACCATCTCTCTAAGTCGTGCTGCCAACGTCACGTTGTAGCAGAGCACCAAGATCGGCTTATGTAGTAGGCGAGCGAGGTGAACGCACCTGTAGGCAAGGATCATCGTCTTTCCGGATCCTGCTACGCCATGGATGATCCGGTGACCTTCTCCAAGCCCCCGCGCAATCTTCTCTTGCTGCAGATCCATGACCTTGATTAGATCTGGAATGTCGAAGTCGCCGGATTCTGGATCTGCTCGGCCCAACTCCAGCTGCTCGGCGACCCGAATCTCGGGGAACATGTGCCACCTTATTCGATCAATCTGCGGCTGAGTCAGCACACTCTTGAAGTGATCGCTGAACATGTCCCATAGTCTTTTCTGAAAGTCTTCAATCTCGACTGACTCGGCCATTTCGTCTTTACAAATGACCAGGTGCTCTGGAAGAACCTGTCCCAGATCCATCGCCTCGAACTGCGCTCGCGTGATGCTGGTAAGCACAACGCCAAACCCGTAAGGCATCACCAGACCACCGCGGTATTTTCCCTCCGGCTGCTTGAGCTGTGGATCTCTGATGAGCTGGTTGACAAGCCGGTACGCGCACTGCCGTACCTGAGCATATGGGTTTGGTATCGTCTTCAGACCACTGTTGGTAACGAGCTCTACACTCTCTTTGTTTATCTTGTGAATGGTATCTAGCTTCCAATCCTTTACTTCGAGCAGTAGCAGTCCCCGATTTGGGTGGAGGATTACGAAGTCCGTATACTTGGGGCGAGTTCCCACCGCTTGGTCGTACCAGCAAACGTAGTCGTCTTCGAGGTGGCTAATCAGTCGCCTGGCAAATCTGCGCTCGCCCGCTTGCATTCGAGCGATACAACTATTCAAGGATGGGATGAGCTCGGCCATGATTGCTAGCTCGGCGTTCTTCGCTGAATGTTTAGTCCAGTAGCTGTCTAATGTCCAGGGATCCCGTCTCAGATTGCGGCGAGGTCGTTGTTCGCTCTTTCGGGATCAGTTGCAGATGAGCGCTGGGTTTGAGGGCCAGTTGTGGCGGCTTGTCCCGGCCTTCCAAGCAGGGGGAAAACGTGGCGCGGCTTGTTCTTCAGACCTGAGGCGGGGCCAGCTTGGCGTGAATTGCACGAGGCATCGTGGAAGGCGTGGCCTTGCGATTCCGCCTAAACCTGGCTCGTTCGCACCGGATCGGGTGAGCCGATTGATCAAGACCTTGGGCTGCTCCCGGATTCGCCGGACACTTGGCGCTGCAGGGAACACTCCCGGCTGACTATCCGAACCATCTACCCGCAGATGAAATCAGCAAAGCCAGCACGCCGCAGTTGATGGCAACGGTCGTCCAGAACGTGACGATGAAGGACTGCTTCCGCGATTTGTGGCGGAAGACCTGTCTGGCAATCAGTCCGCCAGGCCATCCACCTGCTAATCCAAGCAGATGTAGTGTTCGCTCAGGAGTGCGCCATCGTTCGTTTCGAGCGCTCGATTTGTCCCATGCATAGATGATGAACGACACCACGCTCGCAGTGATGTAGATCGTGAGTAGTATGGGCGGCACCCTCCCGCTGATCGCCAGCGCGCCGACACCGACCAGGAAAGTGACCGCCGCCAGCAATGCAAGCAACATGGGGCCGTTGTTGGATGCGGTCGGGTTCGGATTGGCACCGAAAAACCTGACCTGGCGGGCCTGAGCTCGCCCGTTGCCGTCAGTCCGTACGGCATAGGTAACCGCTTCATTTTCGGTCGGGCGACGACTTCGGGTTGCGAAGGCGCTGATATGCACGAAGACATCGCTACTTCCGTCGCTCGGCCTGATGAAGCCAAAACCCCGGTCGTCCTTCCAATTGACAATTCGCCCAGCGTTGCGTTTGCTCATGTGAACTGAGGATCGTTCAGCAACAATCGTTAGTTTAGTCTAGAGAGGCTGCTCGACGTGCTTGGATCCGTTCACGTTGCTCGCAGGAATCCGAGACACGCTCTGGCTTTTTCGGCACATCCGGGAGTTAAGAATGCAGGCCCGGGAAGCGCGGGGGTCGAAACGAAGACGTCGAGATAACCGGCGGAGCAGATTGTCGCAATGCTTCCGGGATGGAATGGACCGTCGGTCGCCGACGCCGATTGGAATGATGCAGTCAACCACACGTCCAGCCGCGGTTCCCGGTCCATCGGCTGTACGAGGATTCCTACGATTCAGCTCGTGAGGTCCGGGTCAGAGGCGGCACGCGCGATGCCGATCGCAATCTCAGTACGATTCGCCGATTCTCGATGGAGCCTGACTGCTTCCGTGTGCCATCCACCGTCTCGGCGAGGTGATCCCCCTCGCCTCAGAACGGCGGTGGTGCGACCCAGCCCGCTGGCGCCTCAAGCTCAAACAGCGATCGAGGGCCCGACGCGCCCACTTAGCGTTTGGCGTTGTTGAAGGTCGTGACGATCTTGCTGTAGTCGAATCCGTTTGCGCCAAACAGCGAATCCTCACGGCCGAGCAGCTGAGACATCTGCTGTCCGTGGTCGGCAATCAACTGGTCGGCGTGCGCACCGTAGTCCTCTACCTGGCGACACATCAATCTGGTGTAGGTGATGTGGCAGACCACACGTTCCCCGTCTGCTGTGCGCGGGTAGTTGGAGTGCCACAGCTTGCCGTCCCACATGGCGACGGATCCGGGGGGACATTCGATAGGTATGGCGCCCAGGCACTCGCGAACCTCGTCGCTGTCGGGATGCCTGTTCAGAGCGTTGCTTCCCGGAACGATCAGGGTGGCGCCGCCTTCGCGCGTATAGCCGTCACACGCCCAGCAGCACGTCAGCAGCATGTTGTGCGCGGGGAAGGGCGCCGGCATCCAGTTCTGGTCGGCGTGCAGGCCAATGCTGTCCGCGCCCTTGCCGCGCACGCTCGCTGCCACCTGACTGATTAGGAAGCCGCGCCCCACTGAAAATTCCGCCATGGCCATAAGGTGGGGATTGAGAATGGCCTCGGCGAACAGCGGGCTCTTCGCGAGCAGCATGTTGCCGCCCTTGCGGTTGGTGACCTCCAGAATGGTGTCGCGGAATCGCTCGTTGAACTCCGGCGAAGCCGCGTTCTCGACGACGGTCCATCCTTCCATGGCCAGCTGCCGGCAATTCTCGCGCAGTCCCAACTCCTCGATGATAGGCGCGAGCTCGTCAGAGATTGACTCGGGAGGCAGCGTGTCGGAGTAGCGTTCTGAGTTGGATCCCTCGGCCATTTCTGTTTTCCCTCTGCAACGTAAATGTAGTAACTATATCGAAAGCTACTCCCCTCCAACCCAGGATGCAATGCTCGTGGGGTAGTGACGGCTGCTTGCGCCGGGGAGATGGATGTAGTAAGTATCGCAACCTATGTAGATCACTAAGGCCGTGCGCGCCGCACGAGCGTGGCGAGGGGGAAAATCGAAGTTGGATAAGCAGAAGCTGGACTTTGCGGGAGAAGCCTGGATTTCCGCCGCTCGTGATGTGCTGGAGGAGTTGGTGGCCACGCACGGTGAAGACGGTCGCTCTTTCAGCGTCTGTGAGATCTTTACCAATGCTCCGGCCCACGTAGCGGCGGACGGGGTTGCCGCATGGCACTTCCGTATCGACGGCAGGTCTGTGGTGGTCGCGGCTGGAATCGCGCCGGATACGGATGTGTGCATAGAAGCCGACTACCAGGCTGCGCTACCCTCCGCCCGGCTGATATACACACCTGAGATCATTGCCCGGCGGTCCGCCGAGCGTACCTCTGGCCCGAGACCGGGCGTGCGGGGAGATATGAGCAAGGCGCCCTCGTATCTCGTCGAGCTGCACAACCGTCTGGCGGAGCTGACGGCGTGAGTCTTCGAAACCGTTGCTCTTCGCGCCGGAAGCATTCGCGCCGGGCGCCACGGTCGGCGGCAGAGAACGCTGCACTGGCAGGCACACCGTAGGGTCCATGGTCCGCCGGCTTGCAAAGTGACGATAGTTACTACAACATTCGAGTGGGATCTATGGCGGGCAGCGGAGCTGGGCAATCATGGAAGTAACGTCCGCTCGGCAAAGGCGCCGCAAGATCGGGCTCAAGACCAAACTCGGTTTCGCGTTCGGATCCGTAGAGGAAGCCATGGTCGGCGCCGCAGGCGTCGCCACCATGCTCTACTACAACCAGGTGCTGGGGGTGCCGGCGGCGCTCTGCGGCACCGCCTTCCTGATAGCCAGTGTCGTTGATGCGATTTCGGACCCGCTGATCGGTGCCCTGTCCGATAGCGTGCGCACCCGCTGGGGGCGCCGACACCCCTTCATGTTTTTGTCGGCGTTGCCTCTCGGCGTGAGCTTTTATCTGTTGTATCAGCCGCCCGCGTCGCTCGATCAATCGGGCCTGTTCCTCTGGTTTACCTGTACTTTCGTGGCGCTGCGTCTGTTCAAGACGTTTTACGCAATACCTCATGCAGCGTTGGGCGCAGAGCTCACGGACGACTACAACGAACGCACGAAGCTCTTTGGCTGGAACTGGATCGTCGGTTACGTGGGCAGCGTGGTTCTTACGGCGCTCGTGTTGATCGTGATTTTCCCTTCGAGCCCCGAGTATGAGAACGGGTTGCTCAACCAGGAACGCTACCAGTGGCTCGCCGTGCTCGGCGCGATAGTCGTCGCGGGCGCGGTGCTGATCAGTGCCGCAACCACGGTTGATCAGATTCCCCAGCTGCACCGAATGGCAGCTATGGCGCCGGAGCGTGCCGGGGTCTACCTGCGACGGTTGTTGCGCGAGACGTTTGGCAACTTCGCCGCGCTCATCCGCAATCCGTCGTACGTGGCCGTGTGCCTGTGCTGGCTGATCCTCGCGATCTCGGGCGGTGTGATCGCGGTGGTATCGACCTATACCTTTGTGTACGCGTTCGAGTTCAGCACCGAGCAGATCACCCTGCAGCAGCTCGTGCGGATTCCGGGGGCGCTGCTGGCTGTTGGTCTCGCCGCCTGGCTGACGCGTCTGCTCGACAAGAAGCTCACCGTGATTTCCATGATCGCGGTGACCACGTTCCTCATCGGGCTCCCGTACTGTCTGAAGTTGCTGGGGTGGTTTCCCGGAAACGACACGGTGTGGGTGCTGGTCGCGTTTTTCGGGATATGGATGCTCGGCTACACAACGCTGCCCATCGTGCCCATCGTCATTGATTCACAGCTGGTGGATATCGCTGACGAGCACGAGCTCAAGACCGGGCGACGCGCCGAGGGAGCCATCTTTTCGATCCGCACCTTCGCCATAAAGATGACGCAGGGTCTCGGTGGTCTCATAGGCGGTTTCGGGCTGGACATGATCGGCTTCCCCGAGAATGCGAGCGCGCAGACGCTGGATCCCGCGGTAGTCGATGGGCTGCTCTTCATGATGGGCCCGCTTTACTACATCGTGGTTTATGCCGGGCTCGGTTTCGCATTCATGTATCGCATCGATCGTAAGCGCCACGAAGAGATTCTGCAGGCTCTGGAGCAGCGTCGGGCACGTGTAGAGTCGGGGTCTCCGGCATGAGTGTACGGTGTCCAAACCCTGGGGAGCCGCGGTCGTGACAGACGCAAAAACACCGGATGTCAGCCTGGTTAAGACGCTCAGGGAAAGGGCTGCTGAAATACCTGATGCCGTTTATGTCATTGACGTAGACGATCGCGCCCTCAGTTACGATGAGACCGTCCGGGCGTTGGACCGCTGGGCCGGCGTATGGCAGCGGCTCGGAGTAGGACACGGCGACCACGTGGTGACCATGCAGCTCAATACCATCGAGTCGATGCTGGGGTGGTTGGGCCTCGCCTCCATCGGCGCCGTGGAAGCTCCTGTGAACATCGACTATCGGGGGGCGATGCTTGCCAACGCCCTGAACCTGACACAGGCGCGCGTGATGGTGACGCTCGCCGGCTACGTCAGTCGACTCGAGCCCATCGCCGGAGAGCTCCGCTATCTCGAACGGGTGGTCGTACTCGATGGGGGCACGGATACGCCGCCCGGGTGCCCGTTTCCGGTGGTCAGTGCCACCGAGTTGCTCCGGGACGCAACGCCCGCGGCTCTGCGGCCGCTGCCGGCACCATGGGACATCATGGCCGTGCTTTTCACTTCCGGTACCACCGGGCCATCCAAGGCGGTGAGCCTGCCCTGGGCGCAGATACATGCCATGGCTGTCGGTACGTACCCCGTTGAGGACCTGGGGCCTGCGGACGTCATTTACAATCCAGGGCCGACCTATCACGTCGGGGCCAAGGTCTTTCCTTACCTCGCCGCCCTGTGCGGTGGGCGCCACCTGATGCGCCCGTACATCAGCGCATCGGCGATGTCGAATGACTACCTGAGGCACGGCGTGACTACCGGTAGCCCGGTTCTTTCATGGCTGCGGGAGCCTGAGACGCCCGACGATCGCACGCGGCCTCTGCGCAACCTGCTCACCCCCTACAAGATGCCTGGTGTCGATGAGTTCGCCCGGCGCTTCGGGTGTCGACGGATCGGGTGCTTCAATATGACCGAGGTCAGCTCGCCGATCCGTTTCCGCGACTGGGACGCCGTGGTCTATGACGATGAGGGTCGAATGAGCTGCGGGGTGCTTCGCGACGGATATGACGCCCGTGTAGTGGATGCACACGACCAGCCGGTTCCGCCCGGAACGGTGGGCGAGCTCATCCTGCGCGCTGATGTGCCATGGACGATGAACGCCGGCTACCTCAATGATCCGGCTGCTACCGCTCGGGCCTGGCGTAATGGCTGGTTTCATACGGGTGATGCGTTCGTGTGCGATGCGGCGGGCAACTTCTACTTCATAGACCGCCTCAAGGACTGCATCCGCCGTCGCGGCGAAAACATCTCCAGCGTTGAGGTGGAAGCCTATGTTGCTGCGCACCCCGGGGTCGCCGAATGCGCAGCCGTCGCCGTCAAATCCTCAGACGAACCAGCAGCGAATGAGGAGGTCAAGGTCGTGGTGGTTCGAGCGGAAGGGGATGCAACAGGTCCCCGGGAACTCATCGAGTGGTTGATCCCACGCATGCCCCGCTTCATGATCCCGCGCTACCTCGAGTTCGTCGACGGCCTTCCGCGCACGCCCACCCAGAAGGTCCGCAAGCAGGTATTGCGAGAGAACCCGCTGAACGCAGATACCTGGGACCGGGAGGCAGAAGGCGTGGATCTGCCGCGGCTGTAGCCTCAGGCGACGACACCCAGTGACCGCAGACGGTCGACGTCGTGTATCTCCAGCTCCGCGAGTATCTCGTCGGTATGCTCGCCGAGTCGGGGTGCGTGGCGATCCAGGACCAGCGGGTTGGATTCGAATCGTGCCGCGGGCCGCGGCTCGCGCAGCCGCCCGGCAGCGGGATGCTCAGATTCTCGGATCAGTTCGTTGGCCGCGACCTGTGGATCCGTAAACAGGTCCTCCAGCGTGTTCACCCGCGCGCAAGGTACCTGTTCCGCCTCCAGCTTCGCGAGCCAGTCGGCCGTGCGGCCTGAACGGAGCGCATCGCGAATCACCGCGGCGATTTCGCCCGACCGCTCGAGACGATCCCGCATGGTCGTGAAGCGTGGATCTTGTGCCAGATCGAGGCGTTCTGCGGCGCGCAGAAAACCGCGCCACTCATCGTCCGATACGATGAACACGACGAGGAAGCCGTCTTCCGTTTCGTAGAGCGTGTCACCGCCTTGCGCTCCGGGCGGCGGCGAAGCGCCGTCGCCGATCAGACTGCGCGTCATCATGGCGTCCGGCCACAGCCATGCCACGGTGGCATCCAGCATCGACAGCCGCACGTGCTCGCCGCGTCCGCCGCGTTCCCGGGCCAGCAGCGCGGCCGTGATTGCCTGGGCTGCCAGCACCGCCGTGAGCTTATCGGGAAGGATCGTCCGCACAGGACTCGGACGCCCGCCACGGCCCTGGTGATGCATCAGGCCCGACAGAGCCTGTATCACCGGGTCGTAGACGCGCTTGTCCCGGTAGGGCCCGGCCTCGCCGAACCCGCTGATCGAGACGTAGACGATGTCGGGCCTGAACGCACGGACAACGTCTTCATCAAGACCGACACGCGCTACGGCTCCCGGACGGAAGTTGTGCACGAACACGTCCGCGGTTTCTACGAGGCGCGCCAGGATCCTTTTGCCTTCGCTGTCTTTCAGATTCACGGCGAGCGACCTCTTGCTGCGATTGCTGAGCAGGAACGGTGCGCTGATGCCGCCTCGCGAAGGCGCTGCGAGCCGCATGAGATCGCCGGAAAGCGGCTCGACCTTGATGACGTCTGCGCCCTGATCCCCGAGCAGTTGGGTCGCGTAGGGGCCGGAGATCATGGCAGTCAGATCCACCACCCGGTAGCCGCTGAGAGGCCCTGCTGTGCTCACGCCATGCTTCCCTGTTGTTGATGCTGCGTAACTATATTAATCTACCGTCTCTCAAAGGAGGAGAGACTCATGCGTCATTTTGTAAAGTGCGCGCTCGTTGGCGTCCTGGCGTCAGCGGGCGCGTCCGAAGTGCTCGCTGCGGCCGGCGGAACAATAGAAGAAATCGTGGTCACGGCGACCTACCGTGAAACCAATCTGATGGAGACACCACAGGCCATCAGCGTGGCCGACGGCGAGCTGATCGAATCGCTTGGCGTCACGGACATGAAGCAACTGGTCCAGTACATCCCCGGTCTGAACATGGAGGAGGGTGGAGACGGCGGCGGCACGGGGACGACGCGATACATCATCCGCGGCGTTGAGTCGCAGCAGGGCACGCTCTCGTACGAACCGAGTTTCTCCGGCGTCTCCGTCTACATGAACGACGTTCCGGTCACGTCGGCGCAGGGTCCGGCCCGCCAGGTGGGTGGCAACCTGTTCGACATCCAGCGCGTGGAGGTTCTGAAAGGTCCGCAGGGGACGCTGTTCGGTGAAGGCTCGGTGGGCGGCACGATCCGTTTCATCTACAACGAACCGGACACCAGCGCTTTCGATTTCAAGGTCACGGCGTCAGGCAGCAGTATCGATGAGGCGGACGATATGTCTCATCGCATCGACGCGGTCGTCAACGTACCGATAAGCGACAGCGTGGCCGTCCGCGTGATGGGCTTTGATGTCCAGGAAGCAGGTTGGATTGATCGAACCAGCCAGAATCGTAAGGATGTGAACGAGAGTTCGGCCAAGGGCATGCGTATTGCCACGCTCTGGAACGTAAACGACGACGTTACCGCGCGCTTGTGGTGGTTCCACGCGGAGTCCGACACCGATGGCTCCATCCTCGCGCAGAAGCCCTATGAAGAATATCTGCTGACGACGCTTCCGGGTACCAAGGCCGAGTCGTTCGACGATCAGGACATCTTCAGCCTGGAGCTCGACTGGGATCTGGGGTTCGCGACGCTCTACTCCCGGACCGCGTACTTCGACCGAGAAACCGTTTCCCGTTCGGAAACTACGGCGCTCGTCGCCGGGGTGTTCGACAACTTCATCGGCAACATCATTCTCAGCCAGAACCCGGAGCTTTCGGCCAACTACGTTCCCCCTCCGGCGGATCCTCTCATTCCGGGCACCAATCTGACCCACTTCCAGCGGGACGACACTGCAGCTACGGAACGCTGGTCGCAGGAGTTTCGCCTGATCTCCAACGGCACCGGCAAGCTCAGCTGGACCGTGGGAGCCTTCTGGAAAGACAGCGATGACCTGCGCGACAACTTCCAGCCGATCGGGTACGCCAAGCCGCAGTTCGAACCGCTGTTCGCACCGTACTTCAGCGATCCGTCCAACAATCGAGACGACAACCTCGAGGAGCTTTCCGGCTTCGGCGAAGTTTCATATGCCTTCACGGATCACTGGGAAGCCGCATTTGGTGCGCGCGTGTCCCGCCTGAAGCAGGACTTCCAGAGGGTCGAAAATGGCACCAACGACACGTTTTTCACCCCCAGTTTCAAGCTCTCGTGGCGCCCGACGGATTGGGCCCTCTACTACTTCAACTTCGGCACCGGATTTCGCCCGGGGAACGTCAACTTCGGCCAGGAATTCAACCAGCGGCAGTACCTTGCTGCTGGCGACAACGTCATCGAACCGCCCGGGTTCAATCCATCCGGTCTGACGGGCAACGAGGCTGCCGAGTACGTGAACGGCATCATCTACTACGACGGTGACGAGGTGGCCAACTACGAGTTAGGCGCCAAGCTGATGCTTCTCGAGGACACCCTGCAGCTCACCGCTGCGGCCTACTACTTCGACTGGAAGGACATCATTCAGCGGTTTCAGGATCCTGTCATTCCCAGCACCAACAAGTACTACTCTCAGAACGCGGGCGACGCCTACTCGCGAGGCTTCGAAGTCGAGATGACCTACCTGATCGGCGATGCCTGGCGGTTCCGTTTCGGTGGCGACATCAACAACGCGGAGCTGTCCGATGACGTTCCGGCGCCCGGAGTGGCGAAGGGCAATCAGCTGACCTTCGCTCCCGAATGGAGTATCACCGCTGGCGTCGACTACAGCTTCGATATCACCGCTTCGCTGCGTGGCAACGTGCTGCTGACACATCAGCGGATTGCCAAGCAATATCAGGACGCCGCCAACCTGATCGAGATTCCGGAACGGGAGGTCACCAACCTGCGTGCGAGCATCCTGAGCGCCGACAACCATTGGCGTGCCACGCTGTTCGCAGACAATCTGACCAACGAAGACGAAGTGATACGTGACAACACCTATCTCGGCCAGCCTTTCTTCGTTTTCCAGAAGCCGCGTACACTTGGTCTGGAAGTGAGCTACGAGATGTAGTGAGTGTGCTGCAGGTGGGGCGTCGGTGATGCTGGACGGCGCCCCGCCCCGGCGGCCGCTCACTACGGCGTCGGGCTCGTGTGCAGCAAAAGCAATGAGCGGTCCTCGAAAATGAACCAGCAGACCAAGTACCCGCTTCGCGAGAAGCGTAAGCGTCGCACCCGCAACGCCCTGATCAACGCAGCGGCTGCGCTGTTCTATGAGCAGGGATATGAGGAGACGACGCTTGAGGAAGTGGCCGAGCGCGCGGAGGTGCACGTGCAGACGCTGTACCGGCACTTTCCGACGAAAGAAGCGTTGGCGCTGGCACCCGACCGAAAGGTTTTCGAGGACTTTTGTGTTGTGGCATTGGATCCGGCTCGCGAGGTGGACACGCTCACGATGTGGCGCAACTGGGTCGACGCCCAGTCCCAATCGGTTACCAGCCGGTTCGGCAAGCAGTACCTCAAGCGAGCCCGGAGTCGCGAGCTGGTTCCCGCTCTGGCGGTTGCCAGCTTGCGGTTGTGGCACGAGTACGAGGATGTGCTCACGCAAGCAATAGCCAGCGATATGCGCGTGGATCCGCAGAAGGTGCGTCTGCCGCGCATCCTGGCCTGCACGCTCTGGGGTGCTCATCAGCACGCCGTGCGCACGTGGGCACAGTCGAAAGGCAGCCTCGACCTTGCCAAGGAAACGGTAGCGGTGGTGGACGAGGTGAAGTCCCTGTTTGGTGATTACGTCGCCAGGGGCACCAAGCCGTCTTCCAGCCGCAGCAGGACAAAGACTCGAAAGAAGGAGTGACCGATGATGGAGCTTGCAGACTATGGCGCTTCAGAACATGTCGACACGCTCATGAGGGAATTGGCGAGATACGATCTCTACTCGCATGTGGTGGAACTCGAGGCCTACGGCATGACGGTCGTACCGCCCGAAAAGATGGGATCGAGCCCGGATTTCATCGAGCGGCTGCGTGGCGCCATCCTGCGGACGTGCGAGAAGCGCAACGATCTGGTCATCGGAGACTTTCGGACGGCTAACCCCCCGACGGACAAGGTGCGCCGCAACACCTGGGATCTGCTCGAGGAAGACGAAGTGTTCGTCGAGGCGGCCACCAATCCAGTGCAGTTGGCTCTCGTGCGGTGGCTCTGTGGGCAGAGTGCGGTCTTCTCCGGGCAGACGTGGATCATCAAGGGTCAAGGCGGTCCCGGCCTGAACCTGCACAGCGATGCGCATGGCATTCCTCCCGGGGCCGGCCACATCGCTCACATGTGCAATGCGTCGTGGATCTGTACGGATTATGAAAGCGGAGAAGACGGTCCCACCGTTTTCGTTCCCGGCAGCCATCGCTATGGCCGCGCAACACTGCCGCATGAGTCCGACCTGTCTACCACTTCGTTCAAGGCAATACCCCTCATTGCCAAGGCCGGTTCGCTCGCAATCTGGAATGGCGCTACCTGGCATGCGGCACTGCCTCGCACCAAGCCAGGCTTGCGGATCACTCTGGTGCAGAACTTCATGCGGACGTACATGCGGCCCCAGCACCTCTACGAGACCGACGTCTCGCCGCAACTGCTGCAGAAACATCCGGAGCTCGAACGCATCATCGGAAAGGCGCTTTATCCCTACGCCGATAGTCAGAACCCGGATCGGGAGCGGATCGCGCCGTTCATGCGCACGGGTACGGATCCGTTTGCCTAGGATCGCAGCTGATTGCGTGGCCTCGAGGGGCTGCTTTGATGCCGAGCGACCGGGCTGGTTGGGGATAGTCGTCTGATTGCTTGGTGATGGAATGGCGGGCGACGGCGGATGCTCTGAGTTTCAGGGCGGAGCCGTTGCCGCCGGGCTTCTTTCCTCCGGTTGTCGGCCCCGGTTACCTCGGAGGTCCTGCGGCCACCCCAAGCTAAACCTCGTTCTCCAGAAACTTGTCATTCACAACGGCTGCGGATGCCCTATAGTTGGACCCCGGTCCTTCAGCCTGCAACAAGAGGTCGCAGCCATGTTCGAAAAGCGCAAGGACAGCAGTCCGCCCGACGAGTCACCTCCAGCCTGGAGCCCACGTTCCCCGGTCGAGACAGCCGCAGACAGCTACACCACGAGGAACACAGCAGTGATCGGATCGACAATCACGATCAAGGGCGACGTCAGTGGCGACGAGAATCTGATCATCGAGGGCACGGTGCAGGGCTCGGTGGTGCTTTCGGGCCACGACCTCACCATCGGCCAGAAGGGACAGGTCAAAGCGGACCTGAGCGCCAAGACCGTGAAGGTCGAAGGCACCGTGACGGGCGACATCACCGGCAGCGAGAAGGTGATTCTCACCAAATCCGGCAAGGTGCTGGGCAACATCGTGGCCCCTCGGGTGACCCTGGAGGACGGCGCCAAGTTCAAGGGTTCGATCGACATGGATCCGGACGAAAGTGCCGCGGCCAGCACGGCGCCGCCGAAGCGCGCCGTCGGTGCTTCCAAGCCTGAGGCCGTGGAAGAGAAGAAACAGCACCAGACCGGCGGTTGAGCCGTGGCGCTGCTTCGACGCCCGGTGGCAGCGGGTGCGGCCACTCGCCAGGCGACCCCGGAAGCCGTCGCCAGCCGGCTGCTGCCCATGGTGCTCGAAGGCATGGAGCAGCGCGGCAGGATCAATGTTCTGGACACGGGCCCTGGGGCGCAGGGCACCGTGGACTTCTTCTCCGGCCTGAACGCGCGCATCTACATCGTGGATCTGCTGTCGTGCGAGCTCATCGTCGACCCGCCGGAGCAGATCAGCGCCGGCGCGGCGGCTGAGGTCTTCACCCGCTACCTGAATCTGCCGGCGGGTCTCGTCTTCGACGTGTGTCTGTTCTGGGATGCATTCCATCATCTCGACCTGGTGCTGCTGGAGGGATTGAGCCTGGCGCTGTCGCCGCACGTGGATGCACGCACGCTGGGCTACGGATTCGGCGCGCTGCATGCGGGCGCCAGAGCCCACGAACCGGACCGTCACCAGGGGCGCGAGCAGTTTCGCTACGGCATTCTGGACGGCACCCATCTGCAGCTGCGCCCCGAGGTGTTGTCCGGGCGCTACCACGCGCACACCCAGCGCCAGATCACCGAGCACTTCCGGGCGCTCACCATTCAGCGTGCGACGCTCCTTCGGGAGCGCCGGCTGGAGCTGCTCTTGGGGGCGAGCTGAACGGCGCGTGGCGGTGTCGGGCCGGACCCTGTCCCGGGCTAGCCCTGGCCGAGAAGTTCATTTTCGAGGATCGGGTATCGGCCAGGCGCTCGTCATCCGGAAGCATCCGGTGCGCCAACGGTGCCGGAACCGACCGTCACGAAGTTGGCCGCCGACAACTCCGTCTCGCCCGACCACCGGTAGGCGGCCAGCTTTCCGCCCGGCTTGGCCACGCTGTAGTCCAGACAGGCTACGTTGCGCGCGAGCGGGGCAGGGGCTCCTTCCAGCCAGTAGTGACCGACGAACACCGGTGGTTCCTCGTGACCGTAACCAAGTTCGTGTCCGACGCCCAGGGCGTCCTCCGGAATGTGGGTGCGCGCAGACTCGGGGCCCATGAACGCGCCTCGATAGGTGCTTGCGTTGTTGTCCCACCATCTGATCCGGATCTCGTGCCGCTCGTGCCCGTCCTTGTCATGAAAGGATGACCCTTCAGGCAGTGTGACCTCCTTCCCCTTCAACAGCGTCTCGACCGCCTGGTACGCGGCGCACCCGGCGGTGAACGCCTCGACCATCAGGTCGTCGGTCAGCCGATTGTCTGCGCTCAGCAGCCCGCGCAGGAACGACATGGAGCCAGGGTCCCAACACGCGTGGACTACCCGGATTGGCCCGAGGTCCAGCCAGAGTGGCAGCGATCTGAACCAGGCAATCAGATCCCGATGCTCGCGCGATCCCGGCAAGTACGCGTCGAGAAATGCCTGGTGCTGGTTCTCGTTCTTGTCAGTGTGTGCACGCAGGTGCCCACTTCCGTCGGGCGCCGGCGTGGCGTAGCCGATGGCGTTGAATTCGTGATTACCCATCACGCTCAGCGCAGAGCCCGATTCGATCATCGGACGGACAATCTCGATTACCCCGCGCTGGTCCGGGCCGCGATCGATGAAGTCACCGAGGAACACCGCTCTTCGCTCGGGGTGCCGATACACGCCTACCAGTCGCTCGTACCCCAGACGCTCCAGAAGCGCCCTCAGGGGCTCGCTGTGGCCATGCACGTCACCGATCAGGTCGTAGCACATGCTGCGCTCCGGTCGAATCCAGCAATGGAGCCGCCCGACCTCCGCGGGTGGGTTCGCGTGATCGAACGACGATAGTCGTGCTCAGTACCTCGTGCTGCAGGTCTACAGTCAGGTTGTAGATTCTGCTGCACGGGATCCCCAGCTTGATCCAGGTTCTGCTCCTTGCAGTGAATCAGGTGCTCGACTGCCGCGAGATGATAGCGTTTGGCGAAATTGCAGGCACCGTCGTTCATTGCCAAACAGTAACGCTGGGCCGGCCGTTGCGTCCCCGGGAGTGCTCGATCCCTGTACGGATGTCGGCGAGAGGCACCCATTCTCGACTTCCGCGTATCATCCACCCTGCGCGAGCAGGAGCACCGTCTGTTGAGCACCCACTGGCCCGAATACGGCACCATCACTGGCCCGATCGTCCTGATCGGCTTCGGCTCGATCGGTCGCGGCGTGCTGCCGCTGATTGAACGCCATTTCGCCTACGAGCACAGCCGCGTCTGCGTGATCGATCCGGAGCCTGAACACCGCACCTTTCTCAGGCAGCGCGGCGTGCGCCTGGTCGAGCGGGCGCTTACCCGCGACAACTACCGCACGCTGCTCGGTGGGCTCCTGGTAGGCGAAGCGGGGCAGGGGTTCGTGGTCAACGTGTCGGTAGACACCGATAGCCTCGACATCATGAAGTTCTGCCGCGAGCTCGGCGTGCTCTACATCGATACCGTGGTCGAGCCCTGGCCGGGCTTCTACTTCAATGCCGATCAGCCGTTGGCTGCGCGCACCAACTACGCGCTGCGGGAACGGGTGCGCGAGGAGAAGCGGGCGAATCCGGGGGGTACGACGGCCATCTCCTGCTGCGGCGCGAATCCCGGCATGGTGAGCTGGTTCGTGAAGGAAGCGCTGCTGAATCTCTCGCGGGATCTGGGCCATGGCACTGCGAAGCCCGGCACCCGCGAGGGCTGGGCGACACTGATGCGCGGTCTCGGGGTAAAGGGCGTGCACATCGCGGAGCGCGATACCCAGTACGTGCACACGCCGAAACCCATTGGCACTTTCGTCAACACCTGGTCGGTGGACGGTTTCCTGGCGGAGAGCTTCCAGCCTGCGGAGCTCGGCTGGGGGACCCACGAGAAATGGTTTCCGGAGGACGGCGGGCACCACGAGACGGGCTGTCGGGCCGCGATCTATCTCGACCGTCCGGGCGGGCTCACCCGGGTGCACAGCTGGTGCCCGACGCCCGGAGCTCAGTACGGGTTCCTGGTGACCCACAACGAGGCGATCTCCATCTCCGACTACTTCACCCTCGGTGATCCCGCGGACCCCGATTACCGGCCTACCTGTCACTACGCCTACCACCCCTGCAACGATGCGGTGCTGTCGCTGCACGAGACCTTCGGCAGCGGTGTGGTGCAATCCACGCACAAGATTCTCGATCAGACCGAGATCATCGGCGGTATCGACGAACTCGGCGTGCTGCTCTACGGACACGCCCGCAACGCCTACTGGTACGGATCCCGGCTGTCGATGGCGGAAACGCGCGAGCTGGCGCCGTATCAGAACGCCACCGGGTTGCAGGTCACCTCGGCGATACTCGCGGGCATGGTCTGGGCGCTCGAGAATCCGCTGGCAGGCATCGTAGAGACGGAGGAGATGGATCACGAACGCTGCCTCGCGATCCAGAGGCCCTATCTCGGCCCCGTGGAGGGGCATTACACGGACTGGCACCCCCTGGCCAATCGCTGGAGCAGGTTCGACGAGGTGATCGACGAGTCCGATCCCTGGCAATTCATCAATGTGCTGGCGTCCTGACCGGGGCACACGTCTGCTCGAGACTCATGGGCGCGCGCCGCAGCGGGCCCGGCCGTCAGCTACAGCTGGCGCTCTTCGCGCAGCCTGCTGCGGACGTCCATGAGCACCTTGCCATAGGTGTTGTGCCCCCGGCGGTCGCGTCCGCAGCCCCAGAAGTAGTCGTACTGGCTGTTCTCCATCAGCGTGGCGTCGCCGGTGGCCAGCAGCCGTTCGGCCACGTCCGGATGAGTGCGGCACTTCGTGTAAACGGCTCGCGTCATGATCACCCTGCGCACCTTGGACCAGTCCTTGCGGATTTTCAGGAAGCGGCTGCGACCCTGGCGTCGGGCTTTTGTGGGGTGCTCGGCCAGGCGGACATTCTCCCGATCGGCCTCGGCCTCGAACTTCATGGCCTGGAAGTAATGCTCCACGGAGGGCCAGAAGGCACCGTCCAGCTCGAAGCCGTGGCGGGAAAAGCTCGACAGCGGCTCGTTGACGTCAGTCCGTGACAGGTACAGCAGAGAGTCGGTTGTGTCGGACATGCAGCAAGACTAGCAAGTTGCGCCCTGCACCTCGATGCAGGAGCGCCGGCAAGCGTGGCCGCGCGGCGCTCTCTGGAAGTTGGTTCGAAGCGTCCGCTGCTGCCTGAAGGTCAGACGGTAGCGCGGCGATCGCGGTGCTTCACGAACCGATCGTGATGGTGCCGCTCTTCATGCCCCGTTTGGTGCCCCACTCATATGAGTAGTTTTTCGGGGCGTTGGGAGCGGCTGCGCCGAGCTTGTACGTCTCATTTTGGCCGTCACCAATGGTGCTTGCGGGTTGCGTGCCATTGTTCGGCACGAAGAGCCCGGGATCCCAGGACATGCTCACCTCGGCTCCGACGCTGTTCAGGATGGTAATGATGTCGCCGCTTTTCATTCCGGTAAGCGACTCCGGCGTGGGTCCGGTAGCGTTCAGGGTGATGTCAGCCATTGTTCGAATCCTCGATTCTGAATGTCATGAGATGACGCGGATTTCGCCCAAAGCTGTTGGAAGTCGACGAAAACTATCCCCCGCCCGATCAATATACGCCGCGGGGACCTTATAGCAATCGGCAACGCACGCGGCATGCCGGGGGCGCATCGCGAGCCCGTCGGCTCAGAGCGCAGCCTGCATTCTGGGGTCGGCCAGTAGCTCGCTCAGGTCCGGGTTGCGCCCCAGTACCTGACGGGGAAATCCCAGTTTCAGGGCTTGCTTTGCCGAGCGCACGGCGTGGTCGCGTCGGCCCAGCAGTTCGTATGTCTCGGCTGCGGCCGCCTGGATCGCTGCAGCATCCGGAGAAAGCGACACCGCCGTTTCCAAGCGTTGAATGGCCAGCTCGGGCTGACCGGTTTTGGCATAGTAGAGCGCGAGGTAGCTGTTCACGTCAGGGTCCCGAGAATTCCGTTTGCGCGCTTCCTCGGCCAGTTCGATGGCGCGGTTGAACGCGGCTTTCGACTGCGCCTCCATCCCGCCCATCCACGAATACGCATAGCCGAGATTGCCCCAGCCTTCCCAATCCGAATCCTCTATCTCGAGCGCTTTCTTCAACGCGGCCACCGCTTCCGGATAGCGCTTCGCTCTGCCGTTGGCCGTCGCGAGGCTCGAGTAGGCGATGTAGGTGGGTCGGATCGCAATGGCCTTTTCGTAGGCGGCGATGGCCTCAGGGACCTTGCCGCTCTCGTTGAGCGCGGATCCAAGGTTCACCAGCGCCACGTAGTGGTCCGGTGCGAGGCGGATCATGCGTTGCCAGTACGTCGCGGCCTCGTCGTAGCGGCTCTGTCTGAACAGGTAGTTGGCGTAGTCGTCGAGCACGAACAGATTGTCCGGATCGAGCGCGAGCGCGCGCTTGTAGAGGGTCTCCGCGTCGTCGCGACGGCCCAGGCGCGCGTAGATCGCGGCGAGCGACTGGTTTGCAATCGCGTCATTCGGATCGATATCCACGGCCTTCTCGAGCGCGGCCACGGCGAGGTCGGTATTGCCGCGCGTCGACTGAAGGCGTCCGAATGCGACCTGCACGGGGGCCAGTTCCGGGTCCAGGCGGTAGGCCTGCTCGACGGACTTCGTGGCTTTGTCGAGCCAGGCGTCGTCCCGTGTCAGGGCGTACTTGATGCGCTGCACCTCGCCCATGCGCGCGAAAGCTAGTGCGAAGCTCGGGTCGATCGTGGCGGCTTGTGAGAACAACGCGAGCGCCTGGTCCAGATTGTCCCCTTTGTCCCACCGCTCCATGAGTGCGAGGCCGGACAGATATCGATCGAAAGCGCTCTCAGCGCCGGTATCGGTATCGGTATCGGTATCGGTATCGGCATCGGCATCGGCGGAGGATCGTGGAGTGGAGGCCCCTTGCGGCTCTGTCGTTGTCTGTTGCCACACGAGAAGCGATGCGAGCGCTAGCGCGACGACGGCGGTGACGGCCAGCACCCGGTGCTTGAATCGGCTGCGCGCGGGGCGATCCCGCGAAGCCCCTACGCCAGCCTCGCCCCGCAGTGCGGAGAGCAGGTGTTCGAGATATCTGGAGTCCCTTTCCCGGTACAACGCCTGAACACGATTGAGCGCCAGGCCCAGCTCACCAGGGAGTGGTTGATCATCGAGAAAGACGGGTAGGATGTCGACGTCGTTGTTGAGGGCGTAGTCGACTTCGTTCAGGCAGTGTTTCGACTGCACCGAATGACTCGAGACGAAGAATATGAACTTCGCGGCGCCACTGATCGCAGAAGCTATCTCGGCTCGCCAGGCGGTACCGGCCGGAATCCCTTCGTCATACCAGAAATTGATGCCGCTCTCGTGGAGGGCGGCGAGGTCTTTGTAGACGCGATCCGCATTCCGGTGCGCATAGCAGACGAACACGTACGGATCGGTTCCACGATAGGCGGCGAAGGGTTTATCCAACGCGACGTCCGATGGTGCGGGTGCGGATCCATTCTGCACGGAAAGCCGAGGCCGACCAAGGCTTTTGGTTCAGGCGGGTCCGCGATGAAGGATGTGCTTCGAGTCCTTGCTGAGTCAGCCCAGCCGGGCCCGGCTGGCTGCTGCACGCCGGGCGAAAAGCGCCGCACCCTGTGCCGCTGCGATTGCGCGTGCGGATTCGAATTGTGCGGCTGCCTCGTCGCGCGCACTGACGTCGTCGCCAGAGACCAGTCGCAGCTCACCCTTCAGCCGGTGCAGCTCCGCAGTGGCCAGGCCGTCCTGAACACGCTCAGCGAGCAGCAGGCCCTCGTCCGCCCAATGCTCTGACCTGGTCGGCTGTCCGCAGCTCAACGCTGTTTCGGCAGCCAGGGCAAGCTGGAACGGTCTGAACAGCGACATTCCGATCTGTTCGCCCAGTGCCAGACTGCGGTCGATGAGCGGCAATCCCGACGCGTCGCCTTCGAGGCGGCTGATGGCCCAGCCCTCGTAGACGCCGGCCCACGCCTGCAGCGCGGCAAAGCCGTGGGTTTCTGCGATGTCCCGGCCTTCTTCGGCCCGAAGCCTGGCCGCGGCCGCGTCACCGGTGGCCGCCATTGCGCCCGCAGCCAGCACCAGAGTGACCGCAAGTGTGAATGGATGGTCGACGTCACGTGCGTGACTGATAGCCGCGTTCAGACTGGTGACCGCAGCGTCTTTCCTGTCGTCGACCGCGTCTGCCCAGGCTGTGAAGAATCCGGCACAGACGGCAATGTTGTGATCGCTTCCGTGCACGTCCTGCAGCGTGCAGCCGGTGGTCATCAGCGGCGCCCCATCCGTGCGACCGCTGCAGACGGCCAGACCGTCGCGTGTGTGCGCCAGCACGGAGCGGATGTCGCCGAGCATCAGGCTGGTAGCCCAGAGCGCGTGGTGGGCTTCGATCAGCAGCGCCGTGTCGAACGTTTGCTCCGCGATGGTGAGCAGACGATCGGCAATTTCCTGCGCCGTTCGCAGTGGACCCCGGTTGAGGTGGAATACCCACAGATTCCACAGAATTCGATCGAGTTGCGGCGACGGTGACAGGCGCCGCTGGATCTCCAGGGCTCGCGCATAGCACGCATTGGCTTCCTCGTTGCGCAGTCCATGAAGAAGGACCAGCTCGCGGCCGATGGCCGCCGATAGATCCGCTTCCCAGGTATCGTGCTCGACGTGGTGCTCCAGGCTTCGAAGAAGGGTGCGGGCGCGTTGGAAGTTCAGGAGCGCTACCGCCGTCGCACCGCGTCTGCGTGCCGTCGAACCTGCCTCGTAGAGGTAGGGCAATGCTCTGGCGAGCTCACCCGCCTGCTCGAAGTGCATGGCCACCACGGGTGCGATCTCCGGTGCGCCAGATCTGTATGCTTCCTCCAGAGAGCGTCCCACCCGGGCATGCATTGGTGTGCGTTCCCCGATAGGACACGTTCGGTACACCGTGGCCAGAATCTGTTCGCTCGCGAACTCATAAACCAGGCCCCCAGGTCCCGAGCTTGCATGCCTGCCAGGAGCTGGGCGGATGAGCGTCGCCTCCTGGGTCAGATCTGCAAGCGCGCAATGAATGACGTCGGTGGGGACCTCCGTGGCAACCGATACCTCGCTCGCGCTGAAGCGTGCCCCCACGACGCTTGCTCCCTGGAGTATCTGGCGCTGCGGCGGCGGTAGCGCGCTGAGCAGGTCTTTGATGCGATGTGGCGTGCGGGTTTGCACCTCTGGTGAGTCGACGGCTGAACGGTTCGGCGATGCGTGGCAGAGATCGCCTCCCGGCAGATCTGCCGCGCCGGGCAACGGCCCCAGCTCGACGAGGGTGGGGCCGGGTGATGTCCCGAAGTTCCGGATCATCTCGATCGCTGCATTGCCCGTGTGGTCGCTCTGCGGCAGGCTGCAAAGCCCGATCAGCAACAACGGGGCTGCGTGCTCGCGGCGGACGGTAGCATCGATTGCACCGAGTGTTGCAGCGTCGCTCGACTCCAGATTTTCGAAGCAGATCGCGAGCGGCGCGAGGTTCGCGAAGGCCGCCAGCACGGCGCAAAGTTCCCGCTGTCGTTGCGGCGTTGAGGCACCTGACACTCTCTGGCGCAGCGCGCGGTCTTCAGCAGGCGACAGCACCGGCGCGGATACCTCCGGCGCCAGGTCTGCCAGCCAGGTCGGGGCCAGGCGCCGGAGAGCCGTGAGAAACTCGAGACCCGTGGGCCCCTCAGCGAGGGTCTCGAGCGCTTCGAGCACCGGTCCATAGGCAATACGGGGTCCGATGCCTGCGACGCTGCGGACCCGCACAGTCTGCCAGCCATTGTGCGCCAGGCGGTCTAGCAAGGCCTGTGCGACAGCCTGTTTGCCGATGCCCCCTGAGCCGGTGATGAAAATCGCGTGGGATCCCTCGTTGGCCGTATTCGCGACGATCTCCTGCAGCTGTTCGAAGGTTGCTTCGCGGCCGGCAGGTACCGGGCTCGCGGAGTCCGGTGCAACCGCCTGCGATGGGACCGGACCTGAGTCGCCATGGGTCGCTGTTTTCAGGCGATAGCCGCGACGGTGTACCGTCTCGATGTACATTGGGTTGCGCGCGTCGTCGTGAAGCGCGCTGCGCAATTCGCGGATGCAGGTGGTCAGGGAGGCTTCCGTCACCACCCGCCGGGGCCAGACGGTGCGAAACAGCTCTTCCTTGGTGACGATCTCGCCCGCGCGCTGGGCCAGCGTCGAGAGCACGGCCAGCGACTTCGGCGTAAGCCGCACCTCGGCGCCGCCGCGGTGGACACCCTGCGTCGGGTGCAGTGAGAACGGACCGAAGCGCAGTACGTTACCGTCGCGCAACACCGGATCCCCCCTTGTTCGTCGGATCGATCTTACGCACGGATCCTAGTCCTGTCAGTTTTCTCGCGTGGATGATTCCGCGAACTCTCAGAGAAAACTCAGAACTTTCCCAAACCACCGTCATTTCTCGGGGCGCCGTCGGATCTAGTGTGGTTGCGGGGCCGATGGGCGGGCGACCCGCGCATAGGCAGGAAATCGTGAGATGGGAGGATTGAGCGATATGAAACGCATGAATACGCGGGACGCCAGCGGACGTCGGCGGCGGGGTCCTCTGCTGGGTGCGCTGGGCGCGGCGGCGCTCTCTACGATCGGGCTGCAGGCCAGTGCTGATCATGGGCTTCCCCATGCCGAGGCGCTGGGACGCGGGACGTTCTACGACGACGCGGTGTCGGCGAAGTTCCGGGTCAAGGACACCATGGGCGCAACCCAGGTTCTGCAGATGCAGGACGCATCCGACATGGTGGTCCTGCGGATTACCATTGAGGCCGGGGGGATCGCTCCCTGGCATACGCACGAGGGTTCGGGCTTCCTGATCAACACGGGCCCCGGCACCGTCACCAACGTCGTCGGTGAAGACTGCATACCGACCGACTACCCGCCGGGGAATGCATTCGTCGATCCGGGCGTCGGTGATCTGCACGCCGTGCGTAACGACAGTGATCAGGAGGTGGTACTGATCGCGGTCTTCTTCGGAATTCAGACGGCGCCGGTTATTCCGACGGGTGAGGGTCCGGAGGGTTGCTACTTCCTGCCCTGAGGAGGACGTGACCCTTTCATCGATTCTGCCGCCGAGAGAGTGCGATCGCTATTCAAGTAGCGATCGCAACCTCGCGGCGACACCGTCCACCCCCTGTCCGGGCAGAATCTCCTTTACGGAAGCGCGCGCGTACTGGTCACAGTGCTGGGGTGCGGCGCTGTGCCCCGCCCAGCTCAGCATCGATACGTCGTTGACGCTGTCGCCGATGGCCAGCACTTCGTCGCGGGCGATGCCGAGTTCGTCGGCGAGCGTGCGCAGCGCGTTGCCCTTGCTCGCCTCGGGCGCGTGCACGGCGGTGACGGAGGGAAAGTCGAGCAGCGTGATGCGCCCGCCGTAGCGGGCCTCCAGCAGGGTGTGGACTTTTCGCGCGTGCTCGCGGCTGCTGATGATGTCGATGCCGGTGGCGCGCACGCCGGACTGGTGCGGCGTGGGGTGAATCTCCATCTCGATCTGGGAGACGTCGGCGAAGAACTGCGCCTCGGGGTTGTGGGCGGTCACCAGGTAGCGGTGCGCGTCGAACCAGGCCAGCGGCCAGCGCCGGCTGACGGCGTAGTCGTAGAGCTCCAGGGCGATTTCTTCCTCAATCGCGCAGCGGTGACGGAGGCTGCCGTCGAACTCGTGCACCGAGGCGCCCTGCTGGCAGATCAGCGGCTGGTTGATGCCGAGGTGTCTGGCCACGTGCGCGGTGCCCGGGTACATGCGTCCTGTGGCAAGCACCACCACGATGCCCGCTTCGTGCAGCTCGTGCACGGCCTGAGTCATGGCCGGACCGGGCAGGGCCCGGGTGTCGACGCCTGGTGCCAGCAGGGTGCCGTCGATGTCCAGTGCGACCAGGCGGATCATCGTCTGCCGTTGCTCCTTGGAGGGTTCACAAGCCCGCCAGTCTAACGCCTTCTGCCTGGACAATCCGGCTGCGATCACAGGGATCGCGTCAGGGTCCGGCCGGTGCGATACCGCGCCCCGTTCAGCGGGCTGTGGCGGCCCAATGGTCGGTTCTGGGGCAATGGGCTTTAGACCTCATGGGGGTCTATGCGAAACTACGTGATTGCCCCCGGGGATCCCGCCGTACCGTGTTTTTGAGAATCGCCGCCACCATCGTTGCCCTCGGCCTGCTGATTGCCGGCGTCGCCGTCGTCAAGCACAACCAGAACGCCGCCCGGGCCAGTGCCATGGCGGGCGGGCCGCCGCCCGCCACGGTCACGGCCACCGAGGTGCAGGTCACCCAGTGGGCTCAACGCATCGAGGCGGTGGGGGACATCACGGCCGTACAGGACGTGGCGGTGGCGTCCGAAGTGCCCGGCAAGGTGATGGAGATCAACTTCGAGTCCGGTGCGCCGGTGCGCGCGGGGGACGTGCTGGTACGCCTGGATGCCGGTGACGATCGGGCCCAGCTCGAGGCGCTGAAGGCGGAGCTCAACCTGGCGCAGCTGGAGTTCCAACGGGTGCAGAAGCTGCGCGGCTCGGCTGCTTTCTCCCAGTCGTTGCTGGACCGCACTCAGTCGCAGATGGCGAGCCTGCAGGCGCAGGTGGAACGCCAGGAGGTTCTGGTGCAACGCAAGGTGGTGCGGGCGCCGTTCGACGGCGTGCTGGGTATCCGCCAGGTGAGCCTGGGCGACATCATCGCGCCGGGGGATCCCATTGTCCGGCTGCAGAGTCTGGCGCCGATCTACGTTGACTTCACCGTGCCGGAACGGCACCGGGGTGCGCTGCAACCCGGCCAGACTCTGGAGGTGAGCGTCGCCGCCTGGCCCGACGAGGTGTTTCATGGCGAGGTGATCGTAATCAGCCCGGACGTGGACGTGCGCAGCCGCACGCTCAAGCTGCGCGGGCAGCTGGCCAACGAGGACCTGCGTCTGCAGCCGGGCATGTTCGCCACGGTGCATCTGATCCTGAGCGGCGCCGAGCCGGTGCTCACCCTGCCGCGCACGGCCATCAGCTTCTTTGCCTACGGGGAGTCCGTGTTCACCATTCAGGAGACCGAAGGCAAGCTCACCGTGAAGCGTCAGCCCATCAAGGTGGGGCGCACGCGGGGTGACCAGGTGGAGGTTCTCTCTGGCCTCACGGCCGGCCAGAGGGTGGTGCACACGGGCCACATGAAGCTGCGCGACGGCCAGGCCATCGTCGTCGATCCCGGCATTCCGCTGCCCCAGGACGTGGGCGACCGATGAAGATCACCGATGTCTTCGTACGCCGGCCGGTGCTGTCATCGGTCATCAGCCTGCTGATCCTGCTGCTGGGCGTGCGCTCGCTGTTGTCGCTGGAGCTGCGCGAGTACCCCAAGACCGAGCAGGCGCTGGTGACGGTGATGACGGCCTTTCCGGGCGCCGACGCGGACCTGGTGCAGTCGTTCATCACCGAGCCCCTGCAGCGCGCCGCCTCCGAGGCGGAAGGCATCGACTACGTGACGTCCAACTCCCGCCAGGGCGTGTCGATGATTCAGGCGTACATGAACCTGAACTACGACCCCTACGACGCCCTCGCGGAGATTCAGGGCAAGATCGCCAGCGAGCGCAACAACCTGCCCCGTGAGGCGCTGGACCCGGTGATCTCGCTGTCCACCAGCGAAGGCTGGGCGCTGATCTACATGGCGCTGGTGAGCGAGGACATGAACACCGCGCAGATGACCGACTACACCCTGCGCAGCATCGTGCCGCGGCTGCAGGCCCTCTCCGGGGTCGCGAAGGCGGGCATCAACGGCGATCAGACCATGGCGCTGCGGGTGTGGCTGGACCCGGTACGCCTTACCGCGCTCGACATGACCGCCTCGGAGGTGCGCCGGGCGCTGCTGCAGGAAAACGTGCAGTCCGCGGTAGGCCAGACCAAGGGCGATACGGTCAAGATCAATCTGTCGGCCACCACCAATCTCACCACGGTGGAGGAGTTCGAGAACCTGGTGCTGCGTACCGACGGCTCCGCAGTGACGCGGCTCAAGGACGTGGCCGACGTGGTTCTTTCAACCAGCAATCCGGATCAGGAAAGCTGGTTCAGCGGCCGTCCCTGCGTGATGCTCGCGCTGACGCCGACGCCGGGCGCCAACCCGCTGTCGCTCTCAGCCGAGGTGAACGCGCTGCTGCCCGACATCCGCGCTCAGCTGCCGCCGGGCATGTCGCTGGAGCTGATCTACGACGGCAGCCTGTACATCCAGGATTCCATCGACGAGGTGTACACCACGCTCATGGAGGCGCTGGCGATCGTGCTGCTGATCGTGTTCCTGTCGCTCGGCACCTGGCGGGCGGCGGTGATCCCGGCGCTCGCGGTACCGCTTTCGTTGGTGGGCGGTGCCTTCCTCATGCTGCTCATGGGTTTCTCCATCAACCTGCTGACGCTGCTGGCCTTGCTGCTGGCCATCGGCCTGGTGGTGGACGACGCCATCGTGGTGGTGGAGAACGTGCACCGCCATATCGTGGCAGGCCAGTCGCCGTTCGAGGCCGCGCTTTCGGGTGCGCGCGAGCTGGTGCTGCCGATCATCTCCATGACCACCACGCTGATAGCCGTGTACGCCCCCATCGGGTTCATGGGCGGGCTGGCGGGGTCGCTGTTCACCGAGTTCGCCTACACCCTGGCCGGCACCGTGCTCATTTCCGGCATCGTGGCACTCACGCTGGCGCCCATGCTGGCGGCGCGTATCCTGCCCGATCGCGAACACAGCAGCGCGCTGGAACGGTTCGTCGACTGGGCGTTCTCCCTACAGGTGCGTGTGCATCAGTGGCTGCTGCGCGATGCCCTGAAGTTCCTGCCGGTGCCGCTGCTGGTGGCGCTCACCGTCACCGGCTCCATCGACTTTCTGTATCAGGGCAGCACCAAGGAACTGGCGCCCACCGAAGACCGGGAGGTGCTGAACGTGCAGATCTCGGCGCCGGAGACCGCAACGCTGGAGTACACCGAGGCCCATGCCGCGGAGGTCGTGAAGGCGTTCGAAACCTTCCCCGAGTACCTGCGCAGCTTTCTGCTGATCGGTGGCGGCGGCACCCCGGCGAGCAGCTTCGGCGGCTTCCGCTTCGTGCCGGTTGCAGAGCGCGAACGCTCGCAGATGGAGCTGCAGCCGCTGGCGCAGCGTCTGGTGAGCCAGATCGCCGGCGTGCAGGTGGCCGTGTTCACGTTCCCGTCGCTGCCGGGCGCCTCGCGGGGCACGCCGCTGCAGTTCGTGCTCACCGGCGATGCCACCTACCAGCAGCTCGTGGAGCTGGCCGACCAGGTCATCGGCGCCGGCTACGCCAGCGGCAACTTCGTGTATCTGCGCAAGTCCACCGAGATCGCGCTGCCGCTGACGCGCCTGGTGATCGATCGCGACCGCGCCGGGGATCTGGGCGTGGACATGGACGAGTTCGGCTCCACGCTGGCGACGCTGCTCGGCGGCGGCTACGTGAGCCGCTTCAATCAGGCGGGGCGCAGCTACGAGGTGATCCCGCAGGTGGCGCGCCGCTACCGGGTGGACGAATCGCTGCTGGAGGATTATCACGTGCGCGGCGGCGACGGCACGCTGATCCCGCTCGCCAGCTTCGTCTCGCTCAAGCACGAGATCGAGCCCACCGAGCGCGCGCAGTTCCAGCAGCTCAACAGCGTCACCATCAGCGGGCTGATGGCGCCCGGCGTGTCTCTGGGCGACGCCATGGCGTTCATGGAGACCACGGCGCAGCAGACGTTCCCGCAGAACATCAGCTACGACTACATGGGGGAGTCACGGCAGCTCATGCAGCAGGGCAACGCGCTGCTCTACACCTTCTTCCTGTCGCTGCTGGTCATCTACCTGGTGCTGGCGGCCCAATATGAGAGCTGGCGCGATCCGCTGATCATTCTGGTGTCGGTGCCAATGTCCATCGCCGGCGCCATGCTGTTCATCTACCTCGGCTTCGCCTCGGTGAATCTGTACACCCAGATCGGCCTGATCACGCTCATCGGCCTGATCGCCAAGAACGGCATCCTGATCGTCGACTTCGCCAACCGCCTGCAGGAGACCGAGGGGCTCGACAAGCGCGCGGCCGTTGCCAGGGCCACGGCTACCCGCTACCGGCCGATCCTCATGACCACCGTCGCCATGCTGATGGCCATGGTGCCCCTGCTGCTGGCTACCGGCCCCGGCTCGGTGAGCCGCTTTCAGATGGGTCTGGTGATCTTCACCGGCCTCGGGCTGGGCACGGTGTTCACCCTGTTCGTGGTGCCCGCGGTATACGTGCTGCTGGCCAAGGACCGCAATGCGCAGCGGCACGACGTGGCGGAATTCGCCACGGACTCTCCGGCCATCTGATGACGATCGAGCACCACAGAGACCTGGCGCACGAATTCCCCGAACTGAAGCAACGGGTCCACGATCTGAAGCTGGAGAGCGCGGAGTTCCGCCGCCTGTATGCGGACTACGAGGCCCTGGACAACGAGATCTACCGCATCGAGCAGGAGATCGAGACGCCCTCCGATGCCTACACCGAGGACCTCAAGCGCCGCCGCGCGCAGCTGAAGGATCATCTCTACGGCTTGCTCACCGGGCGCCTGCATCCGGCGCCGGAGACTGAAGAGTTCGTGATACGGCGGAAGTTCCGCGTGCCCGTGGATCATGGCGAGGTTTCACGCGACTGGCGCGAGCGCGGTTACGGCTGCGCCACCGTCGTGCTGCCCGCGGGTCCGTCGCTGCCGGACGAAGCCCGGGGCAGGGATGCGCTGCTGGTGGTCACCGATGGCCGGCTGGATATCGAGATGCACGGTGTGGACTACGTGCTCGAGCCCGGTGACGAGCTGTTCATTCCTCGCGGTACCTCGTTCGTGGTGCGCGAAGCGGGCGCGGTGCGCTGCTACCTCGGTCTCGATTGATCTTTGCGTTCGCGCGCTGCGCAGGTGTCGGCGCGCTAATCTCAATTCATCGAAAATCTCGAATCACGGCGCAGAAATTATCCGGTTTTCCGAGTCGGCGGGGACGGGCAAAGTCCCCGGCACCGAGCCCCTGGAGGGCGCGGCACACCGCCTCCTGCCCCTGTGCGGAGGTTGCGCAGACAGTACAAGGAGAGCCAGTGATGAAATCCCGTTCCATGGTTGCGCGCGCGGTTGCCGGCACGCTGATCGCGACCGCGGTGGCAGGGCCGGCGTTCGCCGCGGACGAATCAGGCGCCTGGGGCTACGCGGGCGCCACGGGTCCCGAACACTGGGGAGACCTCTCGTCGCGCTACGAGCTGTGCAAAACCGGCCTGATGCAGTCGCCCATCGACCTGAAGCAGGCAAACGCGGTAGGCGATCTGGAGGTTTCCACGGACTGGGATCCGGGTCCGCTGGTGATCGTCAACAACGGCAAGACGGTGCAGGCCAACTTCGCCCCCGGCTCGTACATGACCAGCGGCGGCAGCGTGTTCAACCTGGTGCAGGTGCACTTCCATACGCCCAGCGAGCACACGTTCTCGGGAGAGCACTATCCGCTCGTGGCCCACTTCGTGCACGCCACCGATGAGGGCTCGCTCGGAGTCCTGGGGGTGCTGTTCGAAGCGGGCGAGGCCAACGGCGAACTGCAGAAAATCATCGACGCGGCAGCTGCTGCCGGCGCTGAACCCGAGACGGTCAGCGGCGTGACCCTCGACCCGAACGGGCTTCTCCCCGAGGAGATCGAGGTGTACCGCTACATGGGCTCGCTGACCACGCCCCCCTGCTCGGAAGGGGTGAACTGGCATGTGGTGGAAGACGTCGTCGAGGCCAGCCCTGAGCAGATCCGGGCGATGGAGACCATGATGGGCATGAACGCTCGACCGGTGCTGCCGCTCAATGGGCGTCTGCTGGTGGAGCCTGATTGAGGGGCTGCCTCGCCCGGCACATCCGGCTGGACCGCCCCATGGGAATGTTGCGCGTCGCCGGCGGAGCCTGGCCTGATCCCTGCGGGTGGACTAGCATCGCCCGTATCAGTGGTTCAGCTCGGAGAGGCGAACCTTGTCTGAGAGCACCACGGGCATAGACGTCGGCGCCTTCGATCTGCGCAACCTGCCCGGCGACTACAGCGCCGATCCGTACCGCTACTTCGCCGCCCTGCGCGCCGAGCGGCCGGTGCACCGGATGCCCGACGGCTCGTACCTGCTCACCCGCTACGCGGATCTGGAAGCGGTGTATCGCGCGCCTATGCTCTGGAGCTCGGACAAGAAGGTGGAGTTCAAGCCGAAATTCGGCGACTCGCCGCTCTACGAGCACCACACCACCAGCCTGGTGTTCCGCGACCCGCCCGATCACACGCGCATCCGCGAGCTGTTTCAGGCGGCGTTCACCCGCAAGGCCCTGGCGGCGCTGGAGCCGCGCATCCACTCGCTGGTGGAGGGCTACCTGGATCAGCTGGCCGAGCAGGGACGAATGGAGATCGTGTCGGAGCTGTCGTTCAAGCTGCCCGTCGAGGTGGTATGCGACATGCTCGGCGTGCCGAGCTCCGATCGCGGCCTGATCCGCGAGTGGGCGCTGCGGATCCTGGGTGCGCTGGAGCCGGTGCTGAGCGACGGGCAGTTTCAGGCAGGGTGCGAGGCAGTAGAGGACTTCAAGGCCTACCTGCGCGAACAGATGCGCCGTCGCCGCGCCGACCCGGGCAGCGCACGGCCCGGTGAGATCCTCACCGCGCTGATGGATGCTGAAGCCGACGGCGCGAAGCTCAGCGAGCTCGAGCTGCTGCACCAGTGCATCTTTCTGCTCAACGCCGGCCACGAGACCTCCACCAACATGATCTCCCACGGCATTCACGAAATGCTGCGGCACCCGGAGCAGGTGCAGGCCCTGCGGGCCGATCCGGCGCTCATCGACAGCCTGGTGGAGGAGGTGCTGCGGTTTCAGGCGCCGATACAGGTGAACAATCGGCGCGCGCTGGCGGATACGATGCTGTCCGGCGTGGCGCTGCCGGCCGGCAGTCTGGTGCATCTGATGATCGGCGCGGCCAATCGCGACCCGGAACAGTTCGCCGACCCGGAGCGATTCGACATCGCCCGGCGGCCCAATCGCCACCTGTCGTTCGGGCTCGGCATCCACGTCTGCGCCGGCAACGCGCTCGCGCGGCTCGAGGGGCGCGTCGTGTTCGCCAGGTTGTTCGCGCGCTTCCCCACGCTGCGGCTCGACGAGCCGGCGCGGCTGTCGAAGCGGGTGCGCTTTCGCGAGGTGACCGAGCTGCGGGTCTCGATCTAGCGGCGTCGGATCATGTCCTTGTAGCTGCCGTCGTGCAGCCAGCGTGCGTGCTGGGGTGCCTTGCGCGTACGGCTCCACTCTTCGAGCATGTCCCACTTCACCTCGTCCAACAGCGGCATGAGCTGCTCGGCCGCGGTATCCACCGCCAGCTCCAGGCGGTGGCCGTTGGGGTCGAAGAAATAGATGGACTGAAACAGCGCATGGTCGACGGGGCCGATCACCTCGATGCCGTCGGCCTCGAGCCGCGCCCTGGTGGCCAGCAGCTCGTCCAGCGATTCCACCTTCATTGCCAGGTGCTGCACCCACACGGGGGTGTTGCGGTCACGGTCCATCTCCGGCTTGGTGGGCAGCTCGAAGAACGCGAGCACGTTGCCGCCGCCGGCGTCCAGGAACACGTGCATGTACGGATCCTGCTCCCTGGTGGACGGGACCTCGTCTTCGGCGAATGCCAGCAGGTAGCGCATGCCCAGGTACTTTTCGTACCACTCGACGGTCTCTTTCGCGTCCCTGCAGCGGTAGGCGGCGTGATGAATGCCTTTCAGTGCCATGGCGGGTGCTCCTCAGTCATCGAGGCCGACCAAGCTTATCACCTCGTCCGCCGGGCGGCGCTGGGACACCAGCTCGCTGGCCGCAAAACCCGCGCCCGGGTAGCCCATGGCAACACAGCTCATGATGGTCTGGCCATCGGGAATGCGGGCGTGCTCGCGCACCACCGGTGACTGCAGCATGATGCCCTGACCGCTGATCACGCAGCCGAGCCCGCGCGGGGCGCGAGGCGCACGATTTCGCGGATGCTGCGGCGGCAGGGTGGAGAAAATCGCCCCCGGCAGCCGGGGGCTGTCGGGGGCATGACGTGGGCTCGCCGGCGCGCGTCGGTGGACGCGACCGACCGGCGGTCAGGTCTCAGGCGACCTTCACCTTGTGCACCTTGCCGGCGCCGCGGCGGCGCTTGCCATCGTAGACGAACTCCTCGGCGTCCAGGTCGGTGTTCGGAATCTCGACGCGCTCTGTCCAGTAGTCCTGGTTGTGGCGCCACTCGGGCTTGTCGCCGCGCCGCGGCAGCTTGTCGAGCCCGCGCATCAGGTAGCCCGGGTTGAAGTTGTCCTGCTCGATCCACGGCAGGAGCTTCATGCCCTTGTCTTCCTCGCGGAGCGCGACTTCGACACGCTTGGCGCCGATTTCGTCCATGTGATTCAGGAGGTTGCAGACGAAATCTCCCAGCATGTCCACGCGCAGCGTCCAGCTGGCGCGGAAGTAGCCGAACACCCACAGCATGTTGGGCACGTCGGTGAACATCATGCCGCGATAGGTCACGGTTTCGTGCCAGTCGACGGGCTTGGCATCCACTTCGAACGGGATGTCGCCCATCACCGAGAGGTGGAAGCCCGTGGCGGCGACGATGATGTCGGCTTCCAGCTCCTCGCCGGAGCTGGTGCGCACGCCTTTCTCGGTGAAGGTGTCGATGGTATCGGTCACCACGCTCACCTTGCCGGCGGCCGCTGCCTGGAAGATGTCACCTTCGGGGCAGAACGCCAGGCGCTGCTGCCATACCCGGTACTTGGGCGTGAAGTGCGGCTCGAACTGGAAATCCTCGCCGGCGTACTGGCGGACCAGCGCCTTCAGCTCCTCGAACACCACGTCCGGCTCGGTCATGCAGCGCTGCGTCATCAGATTCTGGTCGTGCATGATCTGAGCGCGGACCACCCGGTGAATCGTGGGCTCGTCGATGCCGATCTCACGCAGGCGGTCGGCCAGCTCGTTCTTGTTCTCGCTGCAGAAGAAGTAGGTTGGGGAACGCTGCAGCATGGTCACGTGCGCGGCTTTTTCCGCAAATGCCGGGATCACAGTTGCGGCTGTGGCACCGGAGCCGATCACCAGCACGCGCTTGCCCGTGTAGTCGATGCTCGGATCCCACAGCTGGGCGTGGATGAACAGGCCCTTGTACTTGTCCATGCCGGCCCAGTCGGGAACGTAGGGCTTCTCGTGGTCGTAGTAGCCCTGGCACATCCACAGGAAGTTGCAGGTGAACGCGACGCTGGCGCCGTCGGACTCGCGGGTCGCTTCCACCGTCCACAGGTTGTCTTCGCTCGACCAGCTGCAGCGGGTGATGCGGTGGCCGTAGCGGATGTGCTCGTCGATGCCGTTCTCTTCGATCACCTCGTTCATGTACTTGAGGATCTCTTCGGCGCTCGCCACCGGCGTGCCGACCCACGGCTTGAACCGGTAGCCGAAGGTGTACAGATCGGAGTCGGATCTGACCCCGGGATACTTGTGGGTTTCCCACGTGCCACCGAAGGTGTCCTTCATCTCGAGGATCACGTAGCTCTTGCCGGGGCACTGCTGCTGCAGGTGATAGGCCGAGCCGATGCCGGAAATCCCGGCTCCCACGATCAGCACGTCTACATGGGTTGCGGCGCCCGCCTTGGGTTGCAGTTCTGCGGTTGTCAAAGTAACTCTCCTTCCTGAATAAATTCGCTAGCGTGCCTGACTACTCGGACCTTTTACCGTACGCGGGGCCCGAAGGGGCTTGATTGAAGTCAAATTGGGACGGTTTTGGAAGCCCTGGCCGGGCGGCCGCGGTCGGCAAACGTGCGGCACCGGCATGGGCACGATCGTGGCGCGCTGCTTCAACCGACCCTGATAATCCCGATTCGTTCCCGAAAAAACACTTCAACTTATTGAAAAACAAACCATTTCAGATCTCTGTGCAGGTCGCGCCCTGCCTGGATCCAAGGTCAGATGTTGCGTCCCGCAGCCGCCGAGAACCCGTCGCGCTCCATGGCCGCGCGTTTTGCGGGATCGTTCCGATGGGCGAGGCCGGGATCAGCCCCCGGCGGCGCGTGGGTCCGGCCGCCGCCCGCGCAGCAGCACGCCCGGCAGCGCGCCGGTGTGGCCCCCGTCGCGGAAGATCACGCTGCCCGACTTCACCGTGGCGTCCAGGCCGTCTGCGTCCTGCAGGAATCGACGCCCGCCGGCCGGCAGATCGGCAACGATGTGCGGTGTGCGCAGTGCCAGCGCATCGAAATCGATGACGTTCAGGTCCGCGACCATGCCTTCGGCGACCAGGCCGCGGTCGAGCAGCGAGTACAGCTCTGCCGGTTGACGGGTCAGCATGCGGATGGCAGCCGGCAGCTCGATCTCGCCGCGCTCCTTGACCCACTTGGTGAGCACGTAGAGATTGGCGCTGGTGTCGCAGATCGAGCCCACGTGAGCACCGCCGTCGCCCAGCGCCGACACCGTGTACTGGTGACGCAGCAGCGTCGGGATGTTCTCGGAAAAGTTGGTCGCCGGAATGTAGACCAGGCTGGCGCCGCCGTTTTCGAGGAAGTAGTCGTACAGCCACTCCTGTGGGTCCCGTCCCTCGGCTGCGGCGCGGGCGGCCACCGAGTCCCTGGCCGCGGGCAGGTAGTTGATGGGCTCTTCGAGCGGGTACATGGCGTCGTAGCGTTTCTCGAAAATGCGCACGAACATGTGCGGGTTGACGTTCTCCTCGGCGAGTATCTGCGCGCGAACGTCTGGCTTGCGCAGCTGTGCCACCTTGTCGGCGAGCGGCAGGCCATCGAGGCGTGCAAAGGTGGGGCGGCGCGAGAACGGGCTCATGGATGCCGGGTGGCCCATGAGCATGCCTACCGGACGCGACAGCACCTGGCCGCGGATGTCCAGGCCTTCTGCCTGGGCGGCCTCGATGTTCTTGAGGTGCTGCTGCCACAGCGGCGAGCCGTCGGGCGCCCGGTTGCCGAGGTCGAGCAGGGTGAACGTGCCCTTGGCCCCGGTGGCGCGACTGGTCTGGCGCAGAATGTCGAACTCGGCCTCCGGGTCTTCCCAGTCGGAGATCAGCTGGAACACGTGCCCTTGGGCGCCGGACAGCGCCTGACCGAGCTGCTTGAGCTCGTCCGTGGCGGCGCGGTAGGTGGGAATGAAGTCGCCGCTGCTGCTGCGGTGCACCAGGGTACGCGAGGTCGAGAATCCCACCGCGCCTGCGGCCAGCCCATCGGCAATCACCCGCTGCATCTCGGCAATGTCCTGGGCGGTGGCGGGCTCGCGCTGCACGCCGCGTTCGCCCATGACGAACACCCGCACCGGGCCGTGCGGGACCAGTGCCGCCACGTCGATGTCGCGGGCGCGCGCGTCGATGGCGTTCAGGTACTCGGGGAAGGTCTCCCAGTTCCAGGGCAGACCCTCGGCCAGCGCCGTGCCGGGGATCTCCTCGACCCCTTCCATGAGCTGGATGAGCACCTCGTGGTCCTCGCGGCGGCACGGCGCGAAGCCGACGCCGCAGTTGCCCATGACCACGGTGGTGGTCCCCAGGTTCGAAGACGGCGCAAGATGCGCGTCCCATGTTGCCTGCCCGTCGTAGTGGGTATGCACGTCGACGAAGCCGGGAGTGACGATGCGTCCGCGCGCATCCAGCGTTTCCGCGGCGGTGGCGTTCGGGCCCGGATCGAGCGAGACGATGCGCCCGTCCTTCACGGCGATGTCGCACCGACGCGCGGGTGCGCCGCTGCCGTCGATGAGCGTTCCGCCCGTGATGAGGAGATCGTAGTGGGTCATGGTAACTGGCTCCGTGCGTCGCGTGCCGGGGGCGTCCGGCCGCGATCCGTTTGTGCTGAGTCGACGCGGCGCGTCGCAGTTGCGCACATGCTACACCCAGCGTGCCCTATTGGTCGTGGGCTTGAATGAGGGTAGGCTTCCGCGCGACCCTAATCCGATTAAGAGAGAATCGACATGTTCAGTCACATCATGGTCGGCGCGAACGACGTGCAGGCATCCAAGAAGTTCTACGATGCCGTGCTCGGCGCCCTGGGCCACAAACCGGGCACCATGGATCCCAAGGGGCGGTGCTTTTACATGACCGAAAGCGGCATCTTCGCCATCACGCCGCCCATCAACGGCGAGCCGGCGACCCATGGCAACGGCAGCACCATCGGCTTCGCGGCGGCGAGCCCCGAGGCGGCTGATGCGTGGCATGCGGCGGGTGTTGCCAACGGCGGCACCACCTGCGAGGACCCGCCCGGCGAGCGTCCCGGCAGCGGGTTGTATCTGGCCTATCTGCGCGACCCTTCCGGCAACAAGATCTGCGCGTTGCACCGATTGGCCCGCTGAAGGCCCTGGTTCGCCTGGGGCGCTATGCGTCCCAGGCCACCTGCAGGCGGGTCGGCCCCCTGAAGGTGATGTTGGGGGAGAACTGAAGCTGCTGGTCTTCCACCAGCCGCAGTGAAGGGATGCGCCGGGTCAAGGCCTCGACGGCGATCTCGCCTTCGAGCCGTGCCAGGCGCGCGCCCAGGCAGAAGTGGATGCCGTGGCCGAATGATACGTGCCGGTTGGCGTTGGCCCGCCGCATGTCGAACGCATCCGGCGCCGCGAACGTGGCGGGATCGTGATTCGCGGCGCCGAGGCTCAGAAACACACGGGTGCCTTTCGGCACGCGCACGCCGTGAAAGTCGGTGTCCTGGGTAGTCACCCGCCGCCAGCTGGTCTGCGGCGAGTCGATGCGCAGCACCTCCTCGAGCGCGTTGGGTATCAGCGCCGGGTCCTGGCACAGTGCCTGCCATTGGTCCCTCTGCGGCATCACGTTGAGGAGCGTGAGCGACAGGAAGTTGCTGACGATCTCGTGGCCCGCGAACGACAGGCCGTAGACGATTGATTCCACCTCCCGGCGGCTGAGCTCCTCGGGGCTCTGCTTGTGCGCGGCGAGCAGCTCCGACGTGAGGTCGTCCGCGGGCTCTTCGCTGCGCAAGGCGACGAATGCCCGGCAGTAACGCCAGTACTTCAGCATGTTCTCGGCGATCTCCACCTGCTGCTGTGCGCTGGGGCGGCCCCAGGTGAAGAACAGGCGGTTGGCGGTCCAGCGGATGAGCTGGTCGTGATCGGCCTCGGGAAATCCGATGAAGCGGAAAATCACCTGTCCGGGCAGCGGATGCGCGAACGACGATACGAACTCGGCCGGGCTGCCGCGCTCGAGCATGGCCGTGATCAGGTGGTCGGCGGTCTCGCGGATGTAGGGCTCGAGCACGCGCATGCGGCGGGCGCTGAAGCCGTCGCGCGTGAACTTGCGGATTCTGGTGTGGTCCGGCTGCTGGCAGTTGGACATGACCGCCTGCGGGTTGTAGTCGGTTGCCGACAGAATCGCGCGGGCCTCCTCGCACAGAGGAAACACCGGGTCCTGCACGTTTTCCGACGAGAACACCCTGTGGTTCTTCAGCACCTCGACCACGTTGTCCATGCCGGTGACTACGAGATACCCGAGCTTCTCGGCGTAGAAGACCGGGGTCGCCTGGCTGAGCGCGTGCAGCTGCGGATAGGGGTCGAGCAGGTAGTCGGCGTCGAAGGGGGTGAAGGTGCTGTCGAACGGGCAGCCGCTCGGCTCGGCCGCAGGCGGGGCGCTGATTTTGTGGTAGGCGTCGTTGTTGCTCTCGCTCATCCGCTCAGCCCTCGTCTTCGATCTTTTCCACCAGCTCTTCCAGCAGCTCGTAGAGCAGCTCGAGCTTGCCGTAGCCGAACCGCTCGGTGATGTAGTTGTAGCGCTCCACCGATTTCGGCGCGATCTTGCGGAACAGGGCGCGGCCGTCGGCAGTGAGAGAGATGACCGATCGGCGGTTGTCGCTGTGCGACTGCGCGCGCCGCACGAGCCCGCGCTTCTCGAGATTCTGGATGATGCGCGACAGGCTCGGCAGCAGCAGAAAGCAGCGCTCGGCCAGCTCGGTGATGTCCAGGCCGTCTTCGTCGTTGAGCGCGCGGATCACGCGCCACTGCTGCGGCGACATCCCGTGCTCGCGCAGCGATGGGATGAACTTCTTCATCACCACCTCGCGCGCGCGCAGCAGGGCCATCGGCAGCGACCGGTCGAACGCGCGCAGTTCTCTGACGTTGCCGTTGCCCATCAGACGATCTCGTCGCGTACCTCGTTGACCAGGGTGCCGACGCCGTCGATCTCCACCTCCACGACGTCGCCGGGCTCGAGCCAGATGGGCGGCTCGAAGCGCGCACCGGCGCCGTTGGGGGTGCCGGTGGCGATCAGATCACCCGGTTTCAGCAGGAAGAAGTGCGACAGGTACGCGATGAGGTAGCGGATGGGAAACATCATGTTGGCGCTGGTGTCGTTCTGCCGCTCCTCGCCGTTGACCCGTGTGCGTACGCGCATGTCTTCGTAGTCGCCGTGCTGGAACTCGTCGGCCGTCACCAGCCAGGGACCCACGGCGCCTGAGTGAAAGAAGTTCTTGCCCTGGGTGACGTTGAACTTGGAATGGCGCAGCCAGTCGCGAATGGTGCCCTCGTTCATGACCGTCAGGCCGGCGATGTGCTCGTAGGCGTTGCGCTCATCGATGCGCCTGCCGGTCTTGCCGATGACCACCACGATCTCGCCTTCGTAGTCCAGCTGCTCCGACTCGGGCGGTCGCAGCAGATAGCCGCCGTGGCCGGTGAGCGAATCCGGCGTGCGCATGAACAGGCTGGGGCGGTTCGGTGCCTCCGAACCGTCTTTGTACTCGGCATTGCGGTTCGCGTAGTTCACGCCAATGCAGGCGATCTTCTCGGGGTTGGGTATGGGTGGCAGGTAGCGGATGTCTGCGGCCGAGATATCCGGCGACAGGCCTGCCGCGAGCTCCCTGGCGCGGCCCAGCAGACCGCCGCTGAGCGCTGCCTTCAGGTCTCCGCCCAGGCGCGCGCCCAGGTCGATGACGCCGCCGTCGGCGTAGCTGCCCCAGGACTCGCCCTGGTCGCTCTCGAATGTCAGAAGACGCATGTGGGCCTTGATAAATTAACCTGTTATGCATGTTAGCGCACGAAGTTCGCGCATCGCTAGCATTTGCAGTGTCTGATTATTAACATGTTATCTATTAACTCGTTGCAGGCAGGAGCAGTCGATGTCGGGTCATCAGGACAACCTGGCCAGAGCGCGCGGGTTTCTGCAGCGCTTCAGGGACACGACGACCGGGCATTTCATCGGCGGCTCGTTCGTGGTGCCCGAAGGCGCGGAAACCTTCGACAATCTGACCCCGGTAGACAACAGCTCGCTGGGTGCCGTGGTTGCCGGCACGACGCAGGACGTGGACCGGGCCTGCGCGGCAGCTGCCGCGGCGTTTCCCGATTGGCGCGACATGTCGGGGTCCGAGCGCAAGAAGCTGCTCAACGGCTTTGCCGACCGCATCGTCGAGCGCGCCGACGAGATCGCGCTGGTGGAGTCGATGGACTGCGGGCAGCCGATCCGGTTCATGAAGCAGGCGGCGATCCGCGGGGCCGAGAATTTCCGCTTCTTCGCCGACCGCGCGCCGGAAGCGGCGAACGGCCTGGCCCTCTACCAGGAGCAGCACACCAACTACACGCTGCGCACTCCCATTGGCCCGGTGGGCATCATCACGCCCTGGAACACGCCGTTCATGCTGGCCACCTGGAAGATCGCGCCGGCGCTGGCCGCGGGCTGCACGGTGGTGCACAAGCCGGCCGAGCTGTCGCCGCTGTCGGCCATGATACTGGCCGAGATTGCGCGGGATGCGGGCATTCCGGACGGCGTGTGGAACACGGTCAACGGCTTCGGCGAGGTGGCCGGCAGACGTCTGTCCATGCATCCGGACATCCGGGCGGTGGCCCTGGTGGGCGAGAGCGTTACCGGCTCGCAGATCATGCACCAGGCGGCCGACACGCTGAAGCGGGTGCACTTCGAGCTGGGCGGCAAGAATCCGGTGATCGTGTTCGACGATGCCGACTTCGACCGCGCCCTGGATGCGGTGGTGTTCATGATCTACAGCCTGAACGGACAGCGCTGCACATCGAGCTCTCGGCTCCTGGTGCAGAGCGGCATCCGCGAGCGCTTCATGAGCGCGCTGCAGGAGCGGGTGGCGCGGCTGCGGGTGGGGCACCCGCTCGACCCGGACACCGAGGTCGGACCGCTGGTGAGTCGGGAGCACTTCGGCAAGGTCATGAGCTATATGGACGTTGCCCGGGAGGAGGGCGCCCGCATTGCCGTGGGCGGTACGGCGCGCGCGGACCTCGGCGACGGCAACTACCTGTGCCCGACGCTGTTCACGGACGCAGACAACGGCATGCGCATCGCCCGCGAGGAAATCTTCGGCCCGGTGCTCACGGCGTTGTCGTTCGACACCGAGGAGCAGGCGGTGCAGATCGCCAACGACACGCCCTACGGCCTGGCCGGCTACGTCTGGACCAGGGACGTGGGCCGCACCATGCGTCTGGCGAAGCGGCTGGAAGCCGGCATGCTGTGGTTCAATTCCGAGAACAACCGCAACCTGCCATCGCCGTTCGGCGGCATGAAGGCGAGTGGTATCGGCCGCGACGGCGGCGACTACAGCTTCGATTTCTTCATGGAAACCAGAAACGTCTGCATCGCGCACGATCTGCACAACGTGCCGGTGCTGGGCAGGTAGGAGGAAGGGTCATGGGTGAGCTCGCCTACGCGGCCAAGATAACGCACGTGCCCTCAATGTATCTTTCGGAGCTGGACGGCCCGCACAAGGGTTGCCGGGAACACGCCATCGAGGGCCATCGTGAGATTTCGCGCCGCTGCCGGGCGCTGGGGGTGGACACCATCGTCGTGTTCGATACCCACTGGCTGGTGAACTCCGGCTACCACATCAACAACGCGCCGAACTTCGAAGGGCTCTACACCAGCAACGAGCTGCCGCACTTCATCCGCAACCTGCCGTATGCCTACGACGGCAACCCCGAGCTCGGACACCTGATCGCCGATGCCGCCACGGCGGCGGGTGTGCACACGCGGGCGCACGATGCCACCAGCCTGCCGCTGGAGTACGGCGTGCTGGTACCCATGCGCTACATGAACGAGGACCGGCACTTCAAGGTGGTGTCGGTAGCCGCGTTTCTGACGGTGCACGATCTCGACGACAGCGCAATGCTGGGGCGCGCGCTGCGCGAAGCGGTGGAGCAGCACTACCACGGCAAGGTGGCCATATTCGCCTCGGGCTCGCTGTCGCACAGGTTCGCCCAGAACGGCCAGGCAGATGAGTACCTGCACAAGGTGTGGTCGCCGTTTCTCGAGCAGACCGACCGTCGCGTCGTGGAGATGTGGCAGGCGGGGGATTGGCAGACGTTCTGCGCCATGCTCCCGGAGTATGCGCAGAAGTGCCATGGTGAGGGGTTCATGCACGATACCGCCATGCTGCTCGGCGCGCTCGGCTGGGACAGCTACCGGGGCCGGGCCGAGGTCATCAGCCCCTATTTCGGCAGCTCCGGCACCGGCCAGATCAACGTCGAGTTTCCGGTGCTGTAGGCCGGCGCATGGCACACTTCATCTACGAGTATTCGGCCAACCTGCCCGAGGACCTGCTGGATCTGCCCGGCCTCATGCGCAAGATGCACGAGGCGGCGGTTGCGGATGGCATCTTTCCGCTGGCGGGACTGCGCAGCCGGGCAATGCGCTGTGAGCACTTCCGGGTGGCGGACGGCGCGCCGGACAAGGGCTTCATCAATCTGAGCATGAAGATCGGGCGCGGCAGAGACGAGCAGATGCGTCTGGCGGCAGGCGAACGATTCTGGCAGGTGCTGCTCGAGCATCTGCAGCCGCTGATGGCGACACAACCTGTGGCCGTCTCCTTCGAGCTGCGCGAGCTCGAGGAACACGTCAAGTTCAATCACCGGAACTTCTGAAGCGGCGCGATGCTTGCGAGTCGAGGCGCTCATCCGGCGCGCGTGCGGTGCGTCCGCCTAGCCTGCCGGCTGTACCCTCACAGGCAGCGTGGTGAAGCCGCGGAAGAACGGCAGCCGCCGGCGCTGCGGCGGCGCCTCGGGGTCGAGCTCGATACGGGCGTAGCGCTGCAGGAAGGCGCGGATTGCGATCTGGCTTTCGAGCCGCGCCAGCGGCGCGCCGAGGCAGACGTGGATGCCGCTACCGAAGCCGAGATGCGGGTTGCTGGTGCGGCCGATGTCGAAGCTGTGCGGGCGCTCGAAAACCTCAGGATCGTGATTGGCCGCCGCCAGCGAGGCGGTGAGGGTATCACCCGGATGCACCACGCAGGCTCCGAGTCGGGTGGCTGCGCGGGGCACTCTCGCGGTTTCCGTGATGGGGCAGTCGAAGCGCAGCATCTCCTCGACCGCGGATTCGATCAGTTCCGGCTCGGCGCGCAGCCGCTGCGCCTGCCGGGGGTGCTGCAGCAGCGCGTACAGACCATTGCCGATGAGATCCGTGGTGGTGACGTTGCCTGCCACCATGAGCTGCGTGCACAGGCTGATGATCTCCAGGTCGCTCAGCTGGTCCTGGTCGGTCTGAGCGCGAACCATCGCCGAAATGAGGTCATCGCAGGGGGCGGCGCGGCGCGCAGCCACCATCGAACGGAATTCCGTGGACATGCCCCGATATGCCTGACGCAGGTCGGACTGAATGTCAGCGCCACGCTCCACGTCATAGCCCATGAGGATCTGCTCGGACCAGCGTTTGAAATCCGCCCAGCGGTCGGCAGGCATTCCGAGGAGCTCGAGTATGACCCGGGTCGGCAGCGGACCCGCGAAATCGAGGATGAAGTCGATCCGTCCCCGGCCGCGTAGCGCGTCGAGAAGGCTCGCGGTGACCGCCTCGATGCGTTCGCGCATGCCGTCGACCACCGCGGGGTTGAACGCCTTGCTCATGAGCCCGCGGATGCGTCGATGCGCCGGGTCGTCCAGAAGCACCAGCGGCGGCGTGTAGGCACTGTCGCCCCGGCCTTCGCTGACGCCGGTGCCCGCGATGCGGCGCGCATAGGAATCGTCGCGGGTCAGCCGCGCGTCGACGCTGAACGACTTGTGCCTCAGAGCTCGACGGACGTCCGCATAGCGGGTCAGCATCAGGCGTCCGTAGTCCGGGTCCTGCATGCATGGTGCCTCGGCTCGCAGCCGGTCGTAGGCCGCGTGCGGGTCGTCCCGGAAGGTGTCGTCGTGGGGCGTGAGCCGGACGCCCCGGGGCAGTTCATCGGTCATCGCGCGTCAATGCTCCCTGCGGTGACGCGATGGTACCACCCCGGCGATGGAGGGGCGGCTCAGCCGGCCGCCAGCCGGTCCAGGCGCTGATGAATGATCTCGTCGGCCTGCGCCATGATGCGCGCCACCAGCGCTTTGCAGGTGGGAATGTCGTGGATCAGACCCTGGCTCTGGCCCACGGTCCAGATGCCGCCGTCGATGTCACCGCCTTCGAGCACGTTGGCGCGGCCGCGCACCCCGGCAACCAGCTCACGCACATCCTCGAACGTCTTCGAGGCATCCTGCTGAATGCGCACTACTTCCTCGGAGACGGCGTTGCGGGCCACGCGGGCGGTGTTGCGCAGCGTGCGATTGATCAGACGGGTATCGCGCTCGGTGTTGTCGACGATCTGGCGCTTCACGTTGTCGTGGATCTTCGCCTCCTGAGTGGCCAGGAAGCGCGTGCCCATGTTCACGCCGTCGGCGCCGAGTGCCAGGGCCGCCACCAGGCTGCGCCCGTCGGCCATGCCGCCGGAGGCAATCACCGGTATCGACACCTGGTCGCAGGTCGCCGGCAGCAGCACCATGAGTGTCACGTCGTCTTCACCCGGGTGACCGGCGCACTCGAAACCGTCGATGCTGATCACGTCCACGCCGACGCGTTCCGCGGTCACGGAGTGCCGTGCCGAGGTGCACTTGTGGATGACCTTGACGCCGTTGGCCTTGAAGTCCGGCAGGTGCGGCTCCGGGTTGCGGCCCGCCGTTTCGACGATCTTCACGCCGCCTTCGATGATGGCGTGCCGGTACTCGTCATAGGGAATCGGGTTGATCGACGGCAGGATGGTCATGTTCACGCCGAACGGCTTGTCGGTCATCTCCCGGCAGCGCTCGATTTCCTTCAGCAGCCCCTCGGCAGTGGGAAACATGTGCGCGGTGATGAAGCCGAGCGCGCCGGCATTGGCCACGGCTGCGACCAGATCGGCATAGCCGACCCCGGTCATGCCGCCCATGACGATAGGATGCTCGACGCCGAACATCTCCGTGATTCTGGTCTTGATCATGATTGTGCAGTGACTCCCTGTGTGTGAGCTACGGCGTGATCCTGAGGGGCCCTGCAACGGACCACCGGGTCTGCGCCAGCGGGGGCGCCAAGCATACTCAAATTTCGCGGTGCGCGGTGCAAGCGCTCCGATTTCATCGCGGTCGTGCTATAACGCGCTGCAGTCGGTGGACCGGAGGGCTCTGCACAGATGATCAAGACCTATCTGTTTCTTTGCTCGTCGGATGGTGGTGACCCTTTCCGTGCCCGCGGCGCCGCGGCGGCAGAATTGCTGCGGGGCACGTGCCCGCAGGCGCGTGGTTACTGTCAGACACGCACGCTGGCGGAGCAGATCGATGCCTCCGCTGCGCCGCCCTATGCGGGCGTTGCTGAGCTGTGGTTTGCAGATGCGGCCGCCGCGCTCGACCTGGCCGGGCGGCCGGAGGCGTTCGCGCCGCTGCTGCGCGGGGGCGAGGTGATCATCGACGCCGTGATCGTTGGCGAAGAGCGCATCATCATGCGTCTGCCCGCCCATCATACTGCGCGCTTCGTCAAAGGCGTGTTCCCGTTCCGGCGCCAGGCGGCGCTGAGCGTCGAGGCGTTCCAGCACTACTGGCTGCACCGTCACGGTCCGATCGCCGCGCACACTCAGGAGGCGCTGGCCTACATTCAGTGTCACCCGTTGCCCAGCTGCTACGAGGGCGGTGCGCCGCGCTACGACGGCATCACGGAGCTCGTCTGGCCGGACGTGGCGGCGGCACGCCGGGCCATGGCCTCGCGGCAGATGCGCGACGAGCAGGTGCGGGACGCTGCGAACTTCGCCGCCCCCGGCAGCGTGCTGCTGTTTCTCGCGCAAGAAGAAGTCATCATGGCAGCGTGAAGAGGGAGGAAGAGATGGGTATGCACGAGCGTTTCCGGCTGGACGGAAAGGTGGCGGTGGTGACCGGCGGCGGCCGGGGTATCGGCCGCGGCATCGCGCTCGCGCTCGCCGAGTGCGGGGCGGACGTGTGCGTGCTGGCGCGCCGTCAGGCGGATGTGGACGCGGTAGCCGCGGAGATCTCGGCGCGCGGTCGCCGTGGTATCGGCATCTCGGCCGACGTGCTCGATTTCACGGCGATCCCCCGGGTGCTGGATCGTGTGGTGGCTGAGCTCGGACGGCTCGACATCATGGTGAACAACGCCGGCGGCAACCTCGATCGCAAGACCTACGCCCTGCCTGACATATCGCTTGCGAAGTTCGACGAGCAGCTCGCGCTGAACATGAAAACCAAGTTCTGGGGCGCCCAGCAGGCGGCGAAGCGCATGGCCGACGGCGGCCGTATCATCAACATCATCTCCATCGCCGCGCACCGTCCGTCACCCGGATTCGGCGTCTACTCCGCCGCCAACATGGGCATGATCAGCATGACCCGCACGCTGGCGGTGGAGCTGGCGCCTAGACGCATCACGGTCAACTGCATCGCGCCGGGCGTGGTGGTGACCGAGATGCTGACCCAGACGGTGGGTATGTCCGAGGAGGATGCGCAGCGCAGCTTCGCCAGGGCCATTCCGCTCGGCCGCACCGGTACGCCGGAGGACTGCGCGGCGGCCGCGGTGTTCTTTGCCTCTCCGGCGGCAGAGTGGATCACCGGCCAGTACCTGGATGTCGCGGGTGGCCAGCCCACCTGAGGCAGCGCTGCGTGCAGCGGTGCCCGAACGCTAAAGCCCCTTGCGGCCGGCCTCACGGAACATGGGCTGATACTCGGCGAACGGCGGCGCGGACGCGCTGGAGCCGGTGGTCAGCCCGGCGTCGGTGGTCAGCACATGACCATTGGTGTAGCCGGACTCGTCGCTTGCCAGCCACAGCGCCGCGTTGGCCACGTCTTCCGCGACTCCGGGCCTGCCGCGCAACGGCGAGCTCGCGGCCAGAGCTTCCCGCGTGCGTTCCAGCGCCGCCGGGTCGCCGGTCATGACGTTGGCGACCATGGCAGTGGCCATGCCGGCGGGGGCAATGGCGTTGATGCGGATGCCGTAGCGGCAGAGTTCCGCCGCGACGTTCTTGGTCAGCCCGATGACCGCGTGTTTGCAAGCTGCATAGGCGTGAGGACCCTGACCACCCAGGATGCCGGCGGTGCTGGCCATGCTGATGATGGTCCCGGACTGGCGGGGCTTCATGACCCGTGCCGCGTGCTTCATGCCGTAGAAAACCCCATTCAGCAGGACGTCGAGCGTTGCCTGCCACTCCGCGGCGGGCGTGGTGTCGATGGGCCCGACGGCGCCGACGATGCCCGCGTTGTTGAACATCACGTCGAGCTGGCCGAATGTGTCGAGCGCCAGGTCGACGAGCCCGGCGACGTCCTGCTCCCGGCTCACGTCGCAGCGGGTGAACACGGCGGCGTTCCCCAGCTCCGCGGCCAGGGCGGCGCCGTCCGCCTCCTGGATGTCGCCCAGCGCGACGCGGCATCCCTCCTGGACGAACCGGCGCGCAGTGGCGGCGCCGAAGCCGCTGGCAGCGCCGGTGATCGCTGCGACCTTGCCCAGCAGGCGGCCGCTCACGACTGACGCCTCGCGAACTCCGCGTAGGCGGCCGCGGTACCCTGGGCCATCTTGTCGCCGTCGAATGGGATCGACATCTCCGGGGTGAATTCGAGCACCACGCGCTCCGGTGTGTCGAGGAAGCGCACGAACATCTCCGGATCCAGGTTGCGGGTGAACGCGTTGCCTTCGTCGCGCGATGCGGCCATGCCCTGGGCCAGCAGGCGGTACATCCACATCTTGGTCTCGGTGTCCTCGTGGATCACCGTGTGGCCTTTGTACGTGACCGTCTTGCCGCCGCCCATGGGCGTGCCTTTGCTGGAGATCACCACGGACGAGCGTCCGTCGCGGGCGATCGCCTTGATGCGCACGCGCTCACGGGTGGCGGTCATCCAGATCCTGCCTTTGGCGGGCACGTAGGCGGTGATCACGCCGATGGGATGGCCGGCCCGGTTGGCCCAGCAGAACACGCACTCCCCGGCCGAGTTCACCAGCTCCCGTTCGCGCTCCGGGTCCAGGCGATACTGCTTCACGTCGTCGTAGTTGGTTGCCTGCGGTGTGTCGGTCATGCTGTGAATCCTCCGGGTTCAGCGCGCGGCACTGAAGCGTAGATTGAGCTCGAGGGTGCCGAGCATGATGCCCGGCTGGTGCTCGAACGTATTGCCGGGCGCGTAGCTCAGGCTGTCGAGCCGGTCGAGCAGGCGGTTCCATGCGATGGTCTGTTCCTGCCGCGAGATGCCGGCACCGGGGCACACCCTGGGACCCGCGGAGAACGCCAGGTGGCGGGTCACGGCTTTGCGATCGAGGCGCATTTCGTAGGGGCACTCCCATTCTTCGGGGTCCACGTTGCCGGCGCCGAAGCGCAGGTGCAGCAGTGAGCCCGCGGGAACGGACACGCCCTGAAAGACCTCGTCCTGGCTGGTGATGCGCGTCGACAGGCCCTGAGTCGGCGAGCGCAGGCGCATGCTCTCCTCGACGAAGGGGCGCACGAGATCGCGGTCGGCCTTCAGCCTGGCGAAGTATTCCGGGTGCTCACAGAGCAGCTGCGCTTCCTCTTCGAGCGCGTACTGGGTCGTCTCCAGGCCGCCGATCACCATGGCGTACACGACCCCGTTCACCTCCATGTCGGTGAGCTTGCGGCCGAGTGCCTGATACTCCACCTGGCACAGCCAGCTGATCATGTCGTCTTCAGGCGCTCTACGCTTGCGCTGCACGGCGTCGTGCACGTACTCCTTGAAGCCGGCCAGCTTCTCGAACTGGGCGGCGAGCTCGGCCTCCGAGAGCAGGTTGCGGTGCCCTTTGCCGTGCACGAACGCGGTCACCTGGGCGGTACCCCACTCTGCGAGCTGCGGAATGTCCTCGAGGGGAAAGCCCAGAACCGTGGCCATGACCATCTGCGGCAGCGGGCGGGCGAACTGGGAAATGAACTCGACCTCACCGCGGTGGATCCAGCCGTCGATGAGCTGATCCACGAAGCGGGTGATCATCCCGGCGTGGCGGCTCGCGCCCGGACCTACCCAGGGGTCGGTGAGCTCCTGACGGTGCGCCCGGTACAGCTCGTTGCTTGGGCGCAGCGTTGCCATGGAGGCCAGCATGGCATTGGTGCGCGGCGCCTGATCAGGCGGCACGCCCGACGCGAGCAGCTGCCGGATCGCCAGCGTCAGCGTTGGTGGAAAGCGTACCGGATCGCGGACTACCCGGCTGATGTCCTCGTAGCGGGTGAGCAGGTAGCCATCGCTTCCCGGCGTCATGCCTTCTCCCGGCAGCCGCAGCACCGGCGCGTCGCGGTGCAGAATGGGATAGGCCTCGTACCAGTGTTCCTGTGCGCCGGGTGCAAACAGATCGACGTCATCGAGGGTTACCGGGCAGCGCATGGGGCTCGACTGATGGTTGGGGGTTTTCTCCATTGGCTCGTTCTCCCGTGTGTCAGCCCCCGGGCAGCGCCACCGTCGCCGTGCCTGCCAGCGGCCTGTCGCCGTCGCTGCGTTGCAGCCAGATGTCGCAATCGGCCAGGGTGGCCCCGTCCACCTCCCGCACCGCGGTAACGCTGCCCATGGCGGTGATGTCGTCGCCGTCGAGCACGACTTTCGGAAAGGTCATGTAGATGCGGCGGATGCTGCCGGGGCCCGTCCACTCGTGCAGCATGTTGATCATGTAGCTGAGCCCCAGCGGACCCTGGTTGATGGTGTGCTCGCCGAAGCCGAGCCGGGCAACGACCCGGGTGTCCCAGTGCACGGGGTTGGGGTCGCGCAGGATCGCCGCCATGGTGCGCATGCGCTCGGGACGCACGCTCGGCATGTGCCAGGCGGGAATGCTGTCACCCACGCTGATCTTCATGGTGCGCTCCTGCCGTAGCGCCAGGTGATGGTGGAGCGTGCGGCGTGGCTGCCGTCCGGCTCGTGCAGGTCGAACTGGAACTGGATGCGGTCGTAGGTGCGTGCGTCGGTCTGTCTGCGTTCCGCTGCAGTCACGCGGCCGCTGATGTGGTACGGCAGCTCCTCGTGGAGCGGTTTGTGCAGTTCCCAGTCGTAGCTCTCGATGCCGATGGAGAAATCGGATTCCGCCCGGCCGAGCGCGAACATTTCCGCAATGCTGGTGCCGGCACCCAGGATGGGTACGTGAAACAGCGCAACCGGATGGGCCAGGTCACCGGGCATGGGCGCGGCGCCCGTGCACTCGGTGAGAAGGAAGTTTTCCCAGTGCGCGATGGTATAGGTGCCGCCGGGGAACTCGTGTCCCACGAGGGCCCGGATCGTGGTTTCGTCCGGTGTTGCGGAGTTGGTCACGGCGTCCTCCTCGCGGAAAGCCCGGAATTCTGTCAGAGACTCTGTAAGCGGTCCATGCGGGTGCGTCCCGGCGTGCGCAGGCTCGCGCTCGCGCCCGGGTTTGATAGACTGACCCGGCGCACCGCGTGATTCCGAAACGCACAACGCAACGCAAGATCTGACCGGATGTCGATGAGAGCAGACCTGGATACCGCGCTGGCCGAGCTCGCCGAGGCGAACGATCTGGTGCGTGCGGCCCGCTGCCTGATCGACATCGGCGCGGTTGTGGGACTGCCTTCGCCGGCGGTCATCGATGACTACTCCACCAACCGGCTGCTCACCGTGGCGGACGGTCGCGCCATCGCGAGCGTGCTGGGCTGGGAAGAGCAGTTCCAGCAGGCGTGGCTGGAGCAGCGCCTGTATCTGGTGAGCCCCATTGCCGCCGTGTGCCGGGTAACCACGCGGCCATTCGTCTGGGACGCGGCCGCGGTGGCTGACGCGGTGCGCGAGGCGCGCTACCGGCCGCAGGTGACCTGGAACCTCACGCCCGAACGCGGCGTCTTTGGCGGCATCACCGTGCCCATTCATCTGCCTCGGGCGCGCACCGGTTCCGTGGGATGGCTCGCGCGCAGCGCGGACGTGGACGTTGCTGAGGTGCACGCGCGATACGGCAACGCACTGTGGCTGGCGGCGAACCTCATGATGGAACTGATCTACGCGCAGCGGGCCGAAGCGCCGGAGGCTCCGGAGCCGTCGTCGCAGCTCAACGAGCGTGAGATCGAGTGCCTGTCGTGGGCGGGGCTCGGCCGCACGGACAACGAAATCGGCGCAATCATTCATCGTTCACCGGCCACTGCGCGGTTTCATATCGACAATGCGATTGCCAAGCTGGGCGCGCGCAACCGTACCCAGGCCGTGGCCATCGCCGCGCAGCTGGGCTTGATCCATCCCTTCGACGATCCCCGGGATTCTACGCAGAAACCGCGCATCGGATAGCCGACCCCCGGCAAAACTCACGAATCTGATAGTGGCTGCGGCCGCCGGCCCGCGCAGACTTGCTCCCAGCAGACACTCTGGGAGGGGAGAGCCATGGAGAGGTCGCGTACCGTCGGTGTTGTCGCCGCGTTTTTTCTGGTGCAGCTCGCCGCACCGACCGCCCTGGCGGCCGACGCGGCCGGCAGCGGATTCGTGATAGAGGAAGTCGTCGTCACCGCGCGTAAACGCGAGGAGTCGCAGCAGGACGTGCCGGTTGCGGTGACCGCGTTCACCGAGGACGAGATCGATCAGGTTTACGGCAACGACATCGGTGAGTTTGCCAAATACACGCCGAACGTGATCCTGGCGCGGCAGCCGTACGCGGGCAACGCGCTGTTCGGCGGCATGCGCGGCATCGTGTTCGGCGACCTGGAGAAGAGTTTCGACCCGGCCGTGGGCGTGGTGGTCGACGGGGTGCCTCTGGTGACCAACACCTCGGCGCTGATCGACACCTTCGATCTCGGGTCCATCGAGATCCTGCGCGGCCCCCAGGGCACCCTGTTCGGACGCAACACCATTGCCGGCGTGGTCAACGTGCGGCGTACGAAGCCCACCAAGGAATTCGGGGTGAAAGCGCAGCTGCGCTACGGCTCGCACAACGAGCAGGACTACAAGGCGATCGTGAATTTCGGCAACGGTGAGACCTTCGGCGTCAAGCTGGGTGCGTTCGTCGATAGAAGCGACGGGTTCACCGAGGATGCGACCTTCGATCTGGCCACAGGCGAGATCAGAGGCACCGGGCACGACACGGACGGCGAGGACACGTTCAACGGCATCGCCAGCGTTCTATGGGAGCCGAACGAGCGCTTCAGTGCGCAGTTCACCTTCGAGTACACGGACGACGACTCCACCCTCGCAACGCCGACGAACCTCACCGTTCCCAATCTCGATGCGGCCACCTGGGACGCGATCACGGGCCAGCTGTTCACGGATCTGGGCAGCGGTGTGCCGGCTGCGGCCGCCGTCGGCACGGCAGTAGGCACGACGTTTGCGCTCGGCGGCAATTTCTGCGATCTCAATGCCACCACCTTTGCGCCGCTGAACGGCTGGGTGCGCGATATCGGCTGCGCTTCCCAGGGCTATCTGATCGGCGAACGCAACGGCTACAAGTACTCGTACACCGCGCAGCCGTTCATCAACCACATCGAGAAGAAGGGTTACATCCTGGAACTGAACTACGAGCTGAGCGATTCTCTGGCGCTGACCTCGGTGTCGGGCTACTACGACTCGGACGAGATCCTGGATCAGGACAACCTGGGCGCGCCCATACCCATTTTCAATCCGGTGCGGCCGCAGACCTACGATCAGTTCTCCACCGAGCTCCGGCTCGCGTCGTCGTACGACGGGCCCCTGAACTTCCAGGCGGGCGTGTACTACGTCGATTCGGAGTACGAGATCACCCAGTCGATCTACACCTTCGGCTCGCGCCAGCAGGGCTTGCCGCCCTCACCGGATGGCGATGCCGGGCAGCAGCTCACGTCCTATGCCCTGTTCGGTGAGGCGTACTACGACCTCAGCGACCGGGCGCGGCTGACCGTAGGTGCCCGCTGGACCTACGAGGAGAAGGAGTTCTGGATCTATCAGCGCGTGTCCGGTGACGCGAGCGGGCTGCTGCCGCCCACGGTCTGGGGCTGCGGCGCGCTGTCGGCGGGCCAGCAGGCGACCGCCGACTCCGTGGCGGCGGCCTGGATCGCCGCGGCGCCCGATGCCGCGACGGCCGCGGCGCGGGCAGATGCGCTGGTGTGCAACGACCCGGACGGCAAGCAGGACTGGGACGAGTTCACGCCGCGCGTCGCGCTGGACTATCGCTTTACGGACGATCTCATGGCGTACGCGTCCTACTCGCGTGGCTTCCGTTCCGGCGGCTGGAACGGGCGCGCCACCACGCCGAGCTCGATCGGGCCATACAACCCGGAGACGGTGGACAGCTACGAGCTCGGTCTGCGTTCCGAGTGGTTCGACAACAGCCTGCGGCTCAATCTCACCGGCTACTTCACGAGCTACGAAGACAAGCAGGAGAGCGAGATCTACGAGTTCGGTTTCGCCACCGAAACCATCGTCAACAACGCCGCGAAGGCTGAAATCAAAGGTCTGGAGCTCGAGGCGCAGTGGGTACCGACCGACCGGGTTCAGGCTCGGCTGGCAGTCGGGCGCACGGACGGCGAGTACAAGGAATTTCTCGCATACAACCGTCTGACCGGCGTGCGGGAGGACATCTCCGACATCTTTCAGTTCGGGTTTGCGCCGGAGTGGAACGTCAATGCGGGGCTGGATCTGTTCCAGCCCCTTGGTCGAAGCGGCACCATGATATTCCGCACCAACTACGCCTGGGCGGACAAGACCGTGGGCAATTTCGGCCAGCCGGATCCGGCCGGGCTCGGGCGCAACGTGTTCGACGACCGCGGCGAGTGGGACTTCTCCCTGATCTGGCAGAACCCCTGGGTCGACGTCACCGCATTCGTGAAGGATGCGTTCCACGATGACAACTACCTCACCACCTCGGTGGACGTGGGTGTATTCTGGTTTGGCGCCGTCGGTCCCGGGCGCACTTGGGGTATCGAACTGAGCAAGTATTTCGAGTAGGTGATTCATGGCACGAACGACAGACCACGAGATCGTTTCGATCTACCCGTTCACTGATGCGGAAATCGATCAGCTGATGAGTCGCGCCAGCGAGTGCGTCTTCATGTGGGCGACGAAAGACGGCTGGCCGGTGGGTGTCACCCATGCGTTCGTCTGGCGCGACGGCAAGGTCTGGGTGACGTTTGCCGCGCATCGCCACCGTACGGCGGCGATCCGCCGGGACAACCGAGTGTCGGTCAACGTCAGCAGCACCTCCTATCCCGAGGGCGCGGGCGGCGGATTGCCGCGCGGCGCGATCACCTTCAAGGGTCATGCGGAGATCTTCGACGACGAGGACACCAAGGCCTGGTTCTACCCAGCGCTGTCGCGCAAGGTGAACCCGGACAACAGCGCCGGCGAGGCGTTTTTCAATAATCTGCTCGATTCGCCGTTGCGGATCATCGTGGCGGTGACTCCGGTCAAACGCATCATGTACAACTCGGCGCTGGCGGCGCGCCACATGGCCGGCACGGTAACCGAGGAGGAGCTGGGCGAACGTCTCGAGAGCGATGCCGAGCGCATGAACCGGGAACGCGCACGGCGCGGTCTCGAGACGCGCTGAACGAACATGATGACAGAAGCTGTTTTCGCGACGCGGCTGCAGCGCATCGAAGCGCTGCGCGGCGAGATCGAGGCCGGTGCCGAGGAGGCGCAGCGCATACGCCGACTGCCGGAAGATCTGGTGGCGCTTCTCGTCGCTGAAGGGTTCTTCCGATTCACGCTGCCCGCGGCGCTCGGCGGCGAGGATGCCAGCGCCCTGCAGACGATCGAGATTCTCGAGGCCATTGCGGCGATCGACGCGTCGGTTGCCTGGAACGTGATGCTCGGCTCGGAGATCAACGCCATGGCGGCGGGCGGCATGGACCCGGCGCTTGCCAGAGAGGTGTACGTCGACGACCCGGGCGTGATCATGTGCGGGGGCGGCGGACCCGGCGGCACGGTGCCCAGGGCCGAGCGGCAATCGGACGGCGGGGTTCGCGTATGGGGGCAGACCACCTTCATCAGCGGCTGCCACAATGCGCGCTACTGCTTCATGGGGGCACCGCTGATGCGCGGCGACGAGCCGGAACGCGACGGCAACGGCCATCCCATCTTCAAGCTGTGGCTCCTGCCCCGCGATCAGTGGCAGATCGTCGATACCTGGGACGTCGCCGGGCTGCGCGGCTCCGGCAGTCACGACGTCAAGGCCGAAGGCGCGTACGTTCCGGAGCGCTTCGTCGGCGTGGATCTGATGAGCCTGCCCGCGCATTACGACAATCCGGTGTTCCGTATCCCGGTGCCGCTGCGCCTCGCCTACAACAAGGTGGCGGTGGCGCTGGGCGTGGCCAGGGGCGCGCTCGAGGTGTTTGCCGACATCGCCCAGAACAAGGTGCCCATGCTCTCCGCCTCGACGTTGCGGGATCGGCCGATCGCCCAGTACCGCATGGGTGAGTGCGCGGCCCAGTACCGGGCGATGCGCGCCTACGTGATGAGCGCGATGGGTGACGTGGAGGAGGAGCTCCGGGCCGGCGCCAGATTGCCTTCGGCGGCAACGACTCAGGCGGCGCGCCTGGCCTGCGTGCATGCCACCAACGAGTGCATGAAGGTCGTCGACGCGTTGCACAATGCCGCAGGCACCAGCGCCATGCGCATGCGCTCGCCGCTCGAGCGCAAGCTTCGCGATGCGCACGGCTGCGCCACCCACCGCTGGGTAGCGCATCCGCTGTACCAGGATCTGGGCGCAATACTGCTGGGTCACGAGCCCCCGGCAGAGTTCGCGGGCGGCCTGGGTCAACCGATGCCGCGCTGAGCGCGCGCTAAGCTTGCGTTGGTGGAGAGCCCCGATGGTGGAAAATCGTAAGGTCGTCCTCAAGTCGCGGCCGAAAGGGCTTCCGCGTGAGGAGGATTTCGGTCTGGAAACGGAGCCGCTGGGTGAGCCGGCTCAGGACATGGTGCTGGTGGAGGTCTCGCACATCTCCGTCGATGCGTTCATTCGCACCACGCTGGAAGACGGCGGCATTCATGGCACGGTTTCCGTCGGCGCCCCGGTTACGGCGCTGGGGGTCGGTCGCGTGCTCGCCAGCAGCGCTGACGGTCTGTCGGCCGGAGATTGGGTCATGGGTCCCACCATGGCGCAGACCCATGCCCTGATGCCCGGCGCCCTGTTTCAGACGGTCGACGTGTCGGCTGCGCCGCCGTCCGCGTATCTCGGCGTGCTCGGCATGACCACCGGGCTCACGGCCTACTTCGGCCTGCTGGAGGTGGCAGGCGTGAACGCCGGTGACACCGTGGTCGTGTCCGGCGCGGCCGGGGCGGTGGGCAGCGTCGCCTGCCAGCTCGCGAAAATCCGGGGCGGGCGCGTGATCGGCATTGCCGGCGGTCCGGAAAAAGGCCGTTACCTGACGGAGATCATCGGTGCGGATGCGGCCATCGACTACAAGCGCGAGGACGTCGGCGCGCGCCTCAGCGCGCTGGCCCCGGACGGTATCGACGTCTACTTCGACAATGTCGGCGGTGAGCTGCTCGACACCGTGCTCGACCGGATCGCAACCGGAGCCCGCATATCGATCTGCGGCGCGATCTCGCAGTACGACCATCTCGATGACGTGCGTGGCCCCAAGCTGTATCTGCGACTGGCGGAGCGCAACTCGTGCATGCGGGGCTTCACGGTCGACCACTTCATGGCCCGGTTCGGCGAGGCGACACCGCAGCTGCTCGGCTGGATGAACGACGGGCGGCTGAAGCTGCCCGAGCACATCGAACCCGGCATCGAACGCTTTCCGGCGGCACTCATCAAGCTGTTCACCGGCGGCCATGTGGGCAAGCTCCTGGTTACACCCTGAAGCTCGCCCGGGATTGCGGGGGCCGCGGCCGGCACGGCTTGTGCCCCCGGACGTCTAGGGGCGCCTGCCGGCCATGTAATCGTCGATCAGCTCGTGATAGCGGCGGATGCGCGCCTCCTGATTGGACAGGTACACGCCTTTGAAGCCGCGCGAGCGGAAGCCGCGCTGCTGGGTAACGAACACTGCGACGTCCTCCTCGATCGCCGGCCCGATGGAGTCCTCACCGAACGTCAGCATTCGCAGCGGTGCCTCGCCGTCGACGGGTCGTCCCATGCCGCGCTCGTTGGCCTCGGGTCCGGCTGCGATCGCAGCCGGGCTTGCGTACCACCAGTTGTCGAACAGGCATTGCTCGGGATTGCTGCGGTGCGGTCGCGCGCGCAGAAAGTGAAAGCCGTCGGACCAGACCGACACGGCGAAATTCGGGAACAGCGTGTAGTGGAAAGCATCGGTCAGCTGCGCGTCCGGCACGTTGGCGTAATGCGTGAAGCCGCGCGCGGGACCGAGCCGGCGCTTGGCCTGCTGCAGGGCCTCACGGGTGCGCTCCGGGTGCCCCTTGAAGTCGGCAGGGTCCAGCTCCCAGTAGCGCAGCTGGCTCGCCAGTGGATCGAGCAGGTTGCCGTGCTCGTCCGTCGCGCCGACGCCGTAGCCGCCCTGCATGACCATGCGGTTGTGACCCTCGTCGGACAGGTCGAACTTGGTTTCCTTGAAGTAGGTATTGATGGCGCCGCGGATCTTGCGGCGATCGGTGTCCGGGGTGGCGGCCATGTGCACCGTGGGTACGTGGTAGGACTCGTTGAAGTTGTCGAGCACCACCTTCCAGTTGCACGGCAGCCACATGCTGTTGGCCATGGTACGGCGCCAGGTGTGGATCTCACGTCTGTGCCATTCGTCCCAGATGGGCCCGAGGAACGCCTTCAGGGAGCCGCAGTCGGGGTCCATGTTCACCCAGATGAAGCCGGCGAAGGTTTCGCAGGCGAGCTCCTGCAGGCGGATGTGCTCGCAAGGGTTGCCCTCGGGAAAGTCCTCCTTGTCGGGGGCGAAATTCAGCGTGCCGTCGGGCAGGAACGCCCAGCTGTGGTACTTGCATACGAAGCGGCTGCGGATGCTGCCGCGCGGCTCCGACACCAGCGGGTTGCCACGGTGCTGGCAGACGTTGTAGAAGGCTTTCACCGAGCCGTCTTTCTGACGAACCATCAGGATCTCTTCCGGGCCTACCGGCTCCATCTGCCAGTCGCCCGGGTTCGGCAGCTCGGCCTCGCGGCCCAGCAGCAGCCAGACCCTGGTCCACATGCCTTCCCATTCCTGGTCCAGAAACTCGCGCGACGTGTAACGGTGCCCCGGAATCCGGTGGCCCCGGGTCTGCTGCTCGGGCCAGGTGTCGACGATCGGGATCTGCTCTGCCATGAATCCTCCAGCGCGTGTTCGGGCGCGGCCGGCACGGGGCACGGGCGTCCGAAACGAGAGCCGTCTACTTTAACGGATTCGCTGCAAAACCGTCATCAATGATTGTTTCCTGGGGATATGCATGGCTCGAGTCAGCGCCCCTCACAATCGGTGAAACTGCGGCGGCCGCTTCTCCATGAAGGCTCTGATCGCCTCGCGCGCTTCGTCGGAGCCCGCGGACTCGATCATGTGCCTGGCCTCGAGCGCGAGGGACGCATCCAGCGACTGCTCCAGCCCGGTCTGCAGATTGATCTTCATGCGGGCGAGTGCGGCAGTGGGTCCCGCGGCCAGCGCGACCGCGAATCGGAATGCCGACTCGCGAAACGACGCTGAGGGAAACACCTCGTCGACCAGCCCCATGGCGTGGGCTTCGGCGGCGCTGATACGCTCGGAGCGGTAGAGCAGCGACTTGGCCCGGGCCAGCCCCACCAGCCTCGGCAGGAACCAGCTCGCGCCGTAGTCGCCGGACAAACCGATGTTGCGGAACGCCGTGACGAGGAACGCGGTCTCGGCGGCGACCCGCAGATCACAGGCGAGCGCGATGGACAGTCCCGCGCCGGCTGCGGCCCCCGGCAGCGCCGCGACGGTCGGCTTCGACAGTCGGTAGATCCTGGCGGTCAGTGTGCGCTGGCGTTCGAACAGCTCCTCGACCCTGTCGTCGAAGGCGCGGTTGCTGACGGCCGCAGTGTCGTTGCGGCCCATCTCGCTGATGTCGCCGCCGGCACAGAAGGCGTCACCGGCGCCCGTAAGGAGGATGCAGCCCACATCGCTGCGGGCTTCCAGAACCGGCAGGATCGCGCGCAGCGCGGGCGTCAGCGTGTCGCCGAGGGCGTTCTTTTTGTGGGGTTTGTTCAAGGTGACGGTCGCAACCCGAACGTCGATCTCGCAGAGCAGCTCGTCGGTGCCTGTATCCAGCTTCATCGTCGTCACCCGTCAGTCTTATGATGAAATCAAAAGTAGTTGCATAATAAAACTATTCGGGTAGGATGCAAAGATGAAGTTGAAATCCTTCGACCACCTCAACTGCTCGCTGGCACAGACGCTGTCCGTCATTGGCGAGCACTGGACGCTGCTCATCATCCGCGATGCGTTCTTCGGTCTGCGCCGGTTCGACCAGTTCCAGAAGGACCTGGGAATTGCGCGCAACGTGCTGAGCAATCGGCTCAGGAAGCTGGTTGACGCCGGCGTTCTGCAGAAAACCGAAGGACCGGGTCACCCGGAATACCGGCTCACGGACAAGGGCCTCGCGCTGCAGCCGATCCTGCTGTCCATGACTCACTGGGGCGACACCTACTATCCGCATCCGGACGGCAAACGCCTGACTTTCGTGGATCGGCGCGACGGCAAGCCGATCAGGGCCATGGCCGTGTACGCGGCGGACGGGCGCAGGCTCAAGCCCCGGGACGTCAAAGCCAGGCGCGGGCCGGCGCTCGGCAGCACCGACCAGATCGCGCCCACGATCACAGAGGCGGCGCAGATCGGGGTGCGCTGATGCGGCCTGCAACAGGTATGAGATACAGGAGAGAGGCATGAAACCGGTGTGTCTGGTAATGGGAGCAGGCGCTGGAATCGGTGGAACCACCGGCAAGCGGTTTGCGCGCGAGGGCTACCACGCCGTGCTCTGCCGCCGCTCGGACCAGGAGGGTTTGAACAGGCTCGTTGCCGACATCGAGGGCGAGGGCGGCTCGGCCACGGGCTATCTGCTCAATGCCGCCGAAGACGATGCCATCGAGCAGCGGGTTGCCGAGATCGAAGCGCAGATCGGGCCGATCGAGGTGGTCGTGTTCAACCTCGGCGCTCAGATCGGTGATCGGGCGCTGGCCGATACCAGCGACAAGGCGTTCGAGATGGGTTGGCGGCTCGCGACCTTTGCACTGTTCCGGGTGGCGCGCTCGGTGATGCCGCACATGCAGACACGCGGCCAGGGTACGCTGCTGGTGACGTCCGCGACTTCGGCGATGCGCGGCAACCCCGGCCAGCATTCCCACGCGGCGGCCATGGGCGGGCGGCGCATGCTCTGCCAGACGCTGAATGCGGAGTTTGCGCCCAGGGGTATCCACGTCGCGCACATCGTGATCGACGGCGCCGTGGACGCGCCCGACACGCTCGGCAGGATGCTCGGGCCGGAGCGCTTCCAGCAACTGCGGGAAACCCGCGGGATGGACAAGGACGGATTGATCCTGCCGGAGGCGGTCGCTGAAACCTATCTGCAGCTGCACAGACAACATCGCTCCGCCTGGACCCACGAGTTGGATCTGCGCGCCTACTCCGATCGGCCCTGGTGGAACTGAATCACGAGGAAAACATGGTCATCGAGTTTCACTTCGACATCGGTAGTCCCAATGCCTATCTGGTGCACAAGGTCATCCCGGCAGTGACCGCGGCTACCGGCATCGCCTTCGACTACGTGCCGATACTTCTGGGCGGCGTGTTCAAGGCCACCAACAACGTATCGCCTGCGGTATCGCTGCAGGGCATTGTGAACAAACCCCAGTATCAGACGATCGAGACGCGCCGCTTCTGCGCCGCCCACGGCATCGCGCCGCAGGTACCAAACCCCTACTTTCCCGTGAACACGCTCAAGATGATGCGCGGCGCGGTGTTCGCCAGGAGCAGGGAGTACTACCTCGAATACGTCGACGCGATGTACGGCGGCATGTGGGAACAGGCTCGCAAGATGGACGAAGACGAGGTCATCGCAGCGGTGCTCGCAGGCGCGGGGTTGCCCGTGTCCGAGATCTTCGAGGGCATGGCGGATCCCGCCGTCAAGCAGACGCTCATTGCGAACACCGAAGCCACGGTCGCTCGCGGCACCTTCGGCTCGCCGACGTTCTTCGTCGGCGACGAGATCTTCTTCGGCAAGGACAAGCTGCGTGATGCCGTCGAGCTGGCACAACGGCTGGAACGTGAACAGTGAACGCGCAAAGCGCTGACGCAGCGCTCGCGCTCGACGTGGTGACCCGGGTTTCGGAGGATCCGCAGGCGCCGGACAGCTTCGTCGGTGCCGTTCGGGACTACGGCCCGCTGCGCATCTACGGCGGCTATCTGCTGGGGCAGGGGCTCGCCGCCGCGTTCGCCACCGTAGCGCAGGACAAGCGCGCGCATTCGCTGCATGCCTGTTTTCTGCGCGTGGGTGATCCGTCCGCGCCGATCCGCTACCAGGTCGAGCGCCTCAGGGACGGCAGAAACTACGTGACGCGCGCGGTTCGCGCCTTTCAGTCCGAACAGCTGCTGCTGACCATGACGGCGTCGTTCAAGCTGCCCGAACCTGGCGATGAGCATCAACCGGAAATGCCGGACGTGCCGAATGCGGGAGCGGCGTCGACCCGGCGGCGCGAGGCCGGGCGCGAGGCCATCGCGTTGCCGTACGCGGCGCCGTTCGGGATCGAGCTTGAAGCAGCCGATGACTGGCATCCACGGGCACCGGCGGGTCAGGATCCAACCATACAGCTGTGGATGCGTGCGCCCATGTCGTCGGCCGCGGACGTTCGGGCGCGTCAGTGCGCACTGGCTTACCTTTCCGATGGCTCGCTGATGTTCAACGCCGTGCGCCCATACGGCAACGCGTTCGCCAGCCACCGGGCAACCAGCCTGGACCATGCGCTGTGGTTCCATCGCGACGCTGACCCGGGCAGCTGGCTGCTGTTCGACCAGCACAGCCCGGCGGCTGCAGACTCCCGGGGACTCAATCTCGGCTGCATCTTCGATGCAGATGGCGCGCTGGTGGCCAGCGTCGCGCAGGAATCCATGTTGCGGCGCGCGTAGGCGGAGCGCTCGCGCTCAGGATGCGGCAAGGCCGGCCGCCCGGAGCGCGTCGCGCATGATCTGCCGATGCTCCGGATTGCCGTGAGGAAAGCTGCGGTCGTAGTGGGCGATGGAGTAGCCGGGATGCAGCGCCAGAACGCGCCTGATCGCCTGGCGTGCCTCGTCGGTGCGGCCGGCCATCTGCAGGCAAGCTGCGGCCACCGCATGGATGTGGAAGTGGGCGTTGGGTTCCTCGGTGGCCTCCACCGCCCAGGCGCACGCCCCCTCGCGATCTCCCTGCACGGCCAGAGAGATCGCGCGGCAGGACTTCATGGCGAACAGCATCGGGTCGAACGGACTCAAGCGGCGAGCGCCGTCCAGATCGGCCAGCGCCTGCTCCGCAAGGCCGTTGTGTACCATGACGAAACCGCGCGCGTATCTGCCCTGGGCGTAGTTGGGGTTCGCCTGCAACGCGCGGTCCAGCGATCTCAGCGCCTGATCGTGCTCGCCGGACAGGAACAGCGCGCGTCCCAGCACCCAGTGGCTCATGGCGTCCCTGACGTCGAGGTTCACGCTCTGCTGGGCGTAGTCCAGCGCCCGGCGGATGTGTTCTTCCGGCGCGCGGTCGGTGTGCAGGAACGCATGCAGAAAGTGATTGAACGACATTCCCGCTCTGGCACGTGAGAACTGGGGATCCAGCTCACCCGCCTTGAGCAGCAGCGACCTGGCGAGCTGAGAGTCGCCGGCGGTGAAACGGAAGTTGTGCCACATGGCTCGGTGGTAGCACTCCCAGGCGTCGAGATTTTCCGTCGGCAGCAGCCGCGCGCGATCCATTTCGGCACGCTCGAGCTCCGGCAGCAGGGCGGCAATCACCGAGTGCACGATGTCGTCCTGCACTGCAAAGAGGTCGTCGACGATGCGATCGAAGTGCTCGGTCCAGATCACCTGCCCGGTCTCGGCTTCGGCGAGGTTGACCGTGACCCGGATGCGTCGATCCAGCCGCTGGGTGCTGCCGTGGATCAGGTAGCGGACGCCGAGCAGGCTGCCGATTTCCGGCATGGACATTTCCTGCACGGAGAATCGTCGAGCGGAGTGGCGCGCAATGACGAACAGCCCGTGCAGACGGGCGAGCCGGGCGTTCAGATCTACGGCCAGGCCTTCAGAGAACACGCCGGATGCTGGGTGGCCGCCCAGATCCTCGAAGCCGAGCAGTGCCAGCGACGGCATGACCGGCAACGCCGGACGTTCCTGGTCGGTTGTCCGCGGTCTCGCGGCAAGGGGACCCGGGTCCAGCTGCTGCACGGAAGCCACGAATCGATAGCCGTGGCCCCGCACCGTGCGGATCACCTGTTGCGCATCGCCCGTGTCGCCCACCGCCTTGCGCGCCAGCTTGAGCGCGTTGGACAGAGTCGCATCGGACACGACCTTGCCGGCCCAGAGGTCTTCGAGCAGCTCGTCCTTGGTGACGACGCGATCGCGCCGTTCCAGCAGGTGCAGCAGAACCCGGTAGATCAGCGGCTCGAGAGGGACCCGCTGTCCCTGCCTGTGGAGCTCCATGGTCCCACTGTCGATCTCGCAATCCGCAAACCTGTAGCGCACTGACGCACCACGCGCTGGACGGGCCCGCCACTATAGCAACAGGTCCATCGACGGGCATCGTTTTCGCCTGTTGGGCCGTGGCAATCCTCAGCCAATCCCTATCCAACCCTCAAGCGGCTGGTCCCGGCGGGACCTAGAGTGTTCCTCGAGCCAGCGCGCAACGGTTCGGGCGCTGGGCCCAGCAACAAACGGAATCAGGAGGCAACCATGCCGCTCATAGACGTACATCTGATCAAGGGCGTCTTCGACGAAGACCAGAAGAACGAGATCATTCGCAAGGTGACCGACACCATGGTGAGCATCGAGGGCGAAGCGCTGCGCAGCGTGACCTGGGTGCGCATTGTGGAGGTGAACGAAGGCGAGTGGGCCATCGGTGGCCAGCCGCTCACGGCTGCCATGGTGCGCGGAATGCAGGCGCCACCTGCGCAGGCGAAGTCGGCCTAGCTCGGAGGACGGGACCGGTTCCGGACGCGCCGCGGCGAGCCTTCCTGCCCGTCTTCGCGTCCGGGCCGGCTGCGCCGGCTCGCGGGGTTCAGAGATTCAGCTGCAGCTTGCCTTCCACGGCGCCGGACAGCTCCATCTCCAGCGGCACCTTGAGGCCCTCGCGCTCGATCAGCTTGACCACTGCGTGGGCGCTCTCGTTGTCTTCGTCCACCACTTCGAACTCGCACTGCAACACGACCCCGTCAGGCGTCGGCTGGTCGAAGGCGCGGGTGCCAACCAGGTGCAGCTGGAACGGATCCTTGCCGTCATGAATGGTCTGCCCGGGTGAATCGCAGTCCCGGCTCAGGAACAGCGCGGAAAGCAGGTACATGCCATCGAGCTTCGGCCGGGGACCGCGGTCCTCGCCGTCGCGTTCATAGCTCACCACGCCGTCGCGCAGCTCGATGCGCTTTTCCCTGTTGCGCTTCTTCTGCACGACCTCGTATTTCTCGGCAACCGGCTGCCCGAGAATGAAACGGCCGGCGGCGACGAACAGCGAGCGCCACTTCGTGAGCGCGTTGGCGATGCCGACCGCGCGGGCCTCACCCTGGATCTCGAACTCTTCGCCGGCGCGCATGATCTGGAACTCGGCGCGAGCCACCTTCTTGTGGCCGACAAACGCGTCGTAGTTGAGATGCGTGGTGGTCGTCGCGTTCGCGGCGAACGGCAGCAAACTGAGCAGTACGATTGACAGAATGTAACGGCTGCGCATGGTAACTACTTGATACTCTGAGCGTTTCCGGGTCTGTGCGGCCCGCTTGATCTGCAGTCTAGCCCAATTCTGGAGAAAAAGTGGAGAAATAATGCAGATTTTCTCCGCGGATCGCAACCCTGGCTGAGGGACGGCGGGGGGCGTTTGTGTGACCGGGGTCACAGATCGTGCGGCGGGCCCGGTTCAGCGGCTGCCCTGCGCTGCCGCCTCAGCTGCCGATGCTGGAGATCTCTGCGGAACCCGGGCCGGCCGGCTTTGAGGGAGCCGCTGGCCCTACCCACGTCGCCCCCTGCCGAGCAACTGAGTCGGCTGCTCGACGAGTTCTTCGTTGCCGGGAATGGCGGCGAAATGCGGGTCCGCCATCGGCACGCCGTTTCCACGTTTTTTTCACGAACAGCTAAGTAGCATCCGCGGGTTACGGTGCCGGGACAAAGTGCGACGATACCCAGCGTACCGGTCCCGAAGGGACCATTGCGAGCTTCAACATGGAGAACCCGAATGCTCAGCAACCTGCTCGATTTCGCCAAACACATTGGTCGCAAGGTGTTCGACACTGATGCGGAAGCCGCGGACGAGATCCTCAAGCATATCCAGTCCAACAATCCGGGCGTCGATACCTTGCGGGTCGCTTTCGACGATGGGGTCGTAACGCTGACGGGGCGTGCGGCCGATCAGGCGGCCAAAGAAAAGGTCGTGCTCATGGCAGGCAATGTCAAAGGCGTAGAGCGGGTAGTCGCCGACGGCATCTCGGTGATTCCCAGCGTGACCGAGGAACAACGGGCCGCCATCGGTCTGCCGGAGAGGCCCGCTGCTGCGGCGGCGCCGGCCGATACGGCGCCGACCGGGTCGGAAGCAACACGTTTCTACATCATCCAGAAGGGCGACACGCTCTACGGCATTGCCAAGCAGTTCTACGGCAATGGGATGAAGTATCCGCAACTGTTCGACGCAAATCGCGAGGTGATCGAGGATCCGGACAAGATTTATCCGGGCCAGAAAATCCGCGTTCCGGAGCTGGGATGAGCGGCTTGCGCTGACCGTAACTGAGGCACTGAGATGGACATTCTGCAAACGATAATGTCGGCCACCGGCAGCGGCGCCATGGCTGAGATTGCCCGGAAGGTAGGGCTCAGCGAAGCGGACGCCGCCGCAGTGCTGGGAAAGATCGCACCCGCGCTGGGCCGGGGGGTTGCCGGCAATGCTGCAAGCGCAAATGGCCTGAGCGGTCTGCTCGACGCGCTCAAATCGGGAAATCACCAGCGCTATCTGGATGACCCGGCGCTCGCCGGTTCGCAGGAAGGCATTGCCGACGGCAACAAAATCCTGGGCCACATTCTCGGCAGCAAAGACGTCAGTCGCGCCCTGGCTGGCCGCGCGGCGCAGCAGACCGGGGTGGATCCCGCACTCATCAAGCAGATGCTGCCGATGGTGGCCACCCTTGCCATGGGTGCGCTGAGCAAGCAGCGCAGTGCCGCGGGGGGGGACGGTGCCCTGCAGGGCATGCTCGGCTCGCTGCTCGATGCGGACGGCGATGGATCGATTGCCGATGACCTTCTCGGCATGGCGGGCAAGTTGTTCGGGCGATGAAGCCCCTCTGAACGGTGAGCAGCATTCGAAACGCGTGCGGACTGAACCGCACGCGAGCGGATAAACAGCAAACACAACAGCAACGAAAGAACAGGAGACATTCCAATGGCGAAGTTCGAGCTCTACAAAGACAAGGCGGGTGAATTCCGCTTTCGACTCAAGTCGACGAATGGCCAGAACATCCTTGCGAGCGAAGGCTACAAGTCAAAAACCAGCGCCCAGAGCGGTATCGAGTCGGTCAAGAAGAACGCGGCTGACAAGGGACGCTTCGAGGTGCGTGAGTCCAAGTCTGGTAAGCCCTACTTCGTGCTGAAGGCCGGCAACAGCCAGGTGATCGGCCAGAGCGAGATGTATGACTCTGCCAGCGCCTGCCAGAGCGCGATCGATTCGGTGATGAAGAACGCGCCCGGCGCGACGGTGGACGATCAGAGCTAGTCCGCGGGACGGTGCCCGCCGCATCGCGGGCACCGCCTGTGGGTGCTCACCGGGACCAGCGGGGCGCGCGCTTGTCCAGAAACGCGGCAATTCCCTCGGCCGCTTCCTCGCCGCGCAGCAGGGCCATCAGGGCGTCAGCGCCCTGGTCCAGGACTTCGTCGAGAGGCCGCTGGGAGGAGTCGAGCACCAGGCGCTTCACTGCGGCGACGGCATTCGGGGCGGCCCGGTGCAGGCCGTCGAGTTCGCGCGCGAGCGCCGCCTCGAGCTCGGCGTCGGCGGTCAGAACGTCGATCATGCCCACTCGAAGCGCCTGCGCCGCATCGATGACGCTGGCAGTGACGGCAATGCACCGGATTGCCGCTTCGCCGACGCGCCGGACCAGAAACGGGATGATCTGCGAGGGGATGAATCCCTGCCTCGGCTCGGGCAGACCGAAGCGGGCGCTCTGCCCGGCAATCACCACGTCCGCGCACGCGGCCATGCCGAAGCCGCCACCGACACAGGTGCCCTGCACCACGGCGATCACTGCCTGGGGCAGCCGGTTCAGGCGCGCCAGAACGTCGCCGAACACGCGATAGCGCCGGTACTCGGGGTCCTGGCCGTCTGCGTCCGGGGGCGGCGGATCGCGCATGGTATTGAGGTCCCCGCCGGCGCAGAAGTGTCCGCCGGCGCCGCGCAGCACGATCACGCGCAGATCCGCACGCGCGGCCAGATGATCCACAGCGCAGCCGATTTCCTCCATCATCTTCTGGTTCAACGCGTTGCGCAGGCCCGGCCGGTTGAACGTCAATCGCGCCACGCCGGCCTCGGTGGTGAGCAGCAGGTGCTCGAAGTGCGGTTCGTTCATTGGCGGCTCCCTGTGCATCAGGAGTCTATCAAAGCGGCGCATGCGCGCGCCGTTCCCTGGTGGCGATCCGTGCCGGGACGAGCGATGCGTGCGCTCTGCGTCTTGCACAGCGTCACGGTATGGGGATGATGTTCGCCTGACAACAAACCGGCGCAGTGCAATCTGACGCCAATCAGGAGGTGTTGAACGTGGAGTTCGAGGAAGTCGTCAACGGCCGGCGCAGCATTCGCGGGTTCAAGCCCGACCCGGTGCCGCAGAAGGTCCTGGAGGAGGTGATCGCGCTGGCTACACGGGCGCCGTCCTCCATGAACACGCAGCCCTGGCATTTCTACGTGCTCACGGGCGAGCCGCTCGACCGCATCCGCAAAGGCAACACCGAGCGCAATCTGGCCGGGGTGCCGCCGTCGCGGGAGATCCGCTCCCACGGTGCCTACGCCGGGGTGCACCGCGAGCGTCAGATCGAAATCGCGGTGCAGCTGTTTCAGGCCATGGGCATCGAGCGTCACGACGCCGAGCGCCGTCAGGACTGGGTGCTGCGGGGCTTCCGGCAGTTCGACGCGCCGGTATCCGTGGTGGTGACCTACGACCGGGAACTGGAGGGCGGGGACATCGCTCAGTTCGACTGCGGCGCGGTGGTGAACGGGCTGGTGACGGCGGCCTGGTCCCGGGGGCTCGGCGCGGTGGTCAACAGCCAGGGCATCATGCAGTCGCCTGTGGTGCGGGAGCATGCGGGCATTCCCGATGACCAGGTCATCATGATCTGCGTCGCCATGGGCTATCCGGACGACAGCTTTCCGGCCAACCAGGTGGTGTCGAAGCGGCGGCCCGTGGCCGAGGTGGCATCGTTCATCGGATTCGACGGGCAGTGATCACATGAGCGGGAGCAACGACGTGGCAGGATTGCTGACCGACGAGCACCGTGCCTGGATCGGCCACGAAGAGCCGCCGGTGGTGGTGGAAGTCAGTCGCCGCGACATCGTCAAGTACGCCATCGCCACCGAACAGCAGCTCGACAAGTACCTGCTCGGAGACGAAGCGCCGCTCATGTTCATCTTCAACCTGTTCGGTCCTCTGCGGCAGGTGAGCGAGTTGCGCGCAGATGGTCTGCCGCGCGGGCGCAATGCGGGGCCGAAGCTGCCGCTGCAGCGGGTGATGGCTGGTGGTGTGGAGATCCTGGTGCAACGGCCCATCCGGCCCGGCGATCGGCTCACCGGTGTGAGCCGCATCGTCGACATGTACGAGAAGGTCGGCCGCCAGGGCCCGCTCATTTTCACGCAGCGCGAGCTGCGTGTGACCGACGCCGCCGGGGCGCCGGTTCTGGTCGAGAAGCAGACGAGCATCGCGAGGTAGCCATGCGCATTGGTGATCTGAAGGTGGGCGATGCGCTGCCGGAGCGTGAGCACAAACCGAGTAATGTGACGCTGTTTCTGTACAACGCCGCGGTCTGGAATCCGCACCGGATTCACTACGACGAGGCCTACACGACCGGCGTCGAGCGGCATCCGGGCATCGTCATCGACGGGCCGCTGCAGGGGGACTGGCTGGCGCAGTGTGTGGCCAACTGGCTCGATGAGCACGGCATCCTCGAACGCTTTCACTACAGCAATCGCAGCGCCACCTATCTGGGTGAGACCCTGATCACCGGCGGCCGGATAGCGGCGATCGATGCCGGGCAGCGGCGGGTGACGCTCGAGCTCTGGGTGAAAAACGCGGCCGGCGAGGTGACTTCGCCCGGCGGGGCAACGGTACGGCTGCACGCCTGAGGGGCCCCCCGGGGCACGGTTGTCCGCCTTTCGTGACGGGCGTCGCGACAGTGCGAATCGCGAGCGCCTGCGGGGAACCCGCGAGCGACGGTGGTGGTCGAACTGCTAACCTTTCTGCATGGGCAAGAGGAACAGGGTGTGAACGTGTCACTTCGCAGGCAACGCCTGCCGGGAAGCGGCGCATGAGCGACGCCACTCTGCTCTGGGGCGTGCTCTTCGGCGCCATCGGCATGGGCTTCTTCGCCTACGGTCGCCGGCAGAGCGCCGTCGTTCCGTTCATTGCCGGTCTCGGGCTGATGGTCTTTCCCTACTTCGTCTCGAGTACCCTGATGACCGTGCTCACAGGCGCGCTGCTGATCGCAGCCGGTGTGCTCGTCCGCTTCTGAGATCTCGGGTCAAGCGCTCGCGCGCTGCGCGCGCCCGGCAACGGCAAACCCGGCCAGTGTCCCGACCAGGGCCATGCTCCATACCGTCAGCGCGCCGGTGGGCAGATCCAGCATGGCCGACAGGGCGATTCCGAGCACGTACGATGCGGCGCCGATCGCGTAGGCAGCTGCGATCCGGCTTCGGCCCTGCAGCGCGCCTGCCGCGAGCGCCGGAATGATCAGACTCGCGAACACCAGGTACACCCCCACCAGCTGCACCGACGCGGTCACCGCAAAGGCGAAGGTGAGATAGAAGCCGATCTGTCCAAGCCGTTGCCGCAACGTGACCCAGAGGGTCAGCAGCACGGCGTAGAGCGCCGCGATCGGTGCCAGGCCCGGCCAGGTAGACCACAGAATCTGGCCCACCAGCAGATCCTTGAGATGCTCACCGCCATGGGGATTTTGCGCCAGCAGCAGAATCCCACCGGTTGCCGCCAGCACGAACAGGATGCCGATCAGAGGCTCCTGCCGGCTCGGCCAGCGCCGTTCGGTCCAGTTCAAACCCGCGGCCGCCACCAGCGCGGCGCCCACGGCCGCCGCCTGCACCTGCCAGCCGTGCTCCTCCCAGCCGAAGGCGCTGGCGGCAATCACCCCGAGACCGGCCACCTGGGCGATGGCCAGGTCGATGAAGATGATGCCGCGCTTGAGCACCTCGATACCGAGCGGCACGTGGGTGGTGAGCACCAGCAGCCCGGCGACGATCGCCGGGCCGAGAATCGACCAGTCCAGCAGCTCCCAGCTCATTGCGACGCGCCCAGCAGGCGGTCGAGCACGTCGTCGAACAGGCCGAAGAGATCCGTTGCCTTCGCGCTGCCACCAACCGAAAGGGGCAGCATCACCTGGGGAATCCCCGTGCGTTGCGACAGCCAGGTCGAAGGCTTGTCGTCCTGAAAAGGCGCGCGCAGGATGAAGTCGGCACCCTTGCCATCGCTGCCCAGCTGCGCCAGGAGCGTGCTCAGGTGCGAGGCGGTGGGCGGCACGCCGGGCACCGGCTCCAGCTGGGCGACTTCGGTCAGCTTCAGCCAGTCTTCCAGGTAGGCCCAGGATTTGTGATGCACGATCACGCGCTTGCCGGCCAGCGGCGCGGCACGCAGCTCCCAGTTGGCGATGGCCGCGAGCCAGCGTTCCAGGAACGCGTCCAGCCCGGCCTGGTAGGGGCCCTCGGGATCGAGCGCGGTCATGCGCGCGGCGAGCGCGCGGGCGATGACGGTGATGTTGTGCGGGTTCATCTGCACGTGCGGGTTGCCCTGGGGGTGCATGTCCCCCTGGCTTCGGTCGACGCTGGCCGGCACCTCGAGCCTCTGCACCAATGCGCTGGTTTCCAGGAACCCCGGCGTGCCCGGCCGGACGCTGGCGTTGTTTGCCTTGGTCAGCAGCATGGGCAGCCAGCCGATCTCGAGCTGGGCGCCGCTGCAGACCACCAGGTCGGCGCGCCGCACCTGGGCGATGAGGCTGGGCCTGGCCTGGATGTAGTGCGGATCCTGCAGGGCGGTCGTGGCGCTGCTCACGGCCACCCGGTCGCCGCCGATGGCGGTGGCCAGCGCGGCCCATTCCGGCTCGCACGCGAACACGCGCAGTTCGGCCTGGGCGCCGAGCGAGGCCAGGGTCAATGCCAGAGCTGTAACAAATCGGTACACGGCTACCTCCTGGGATCAGAAGCTGTGGGCGCCGTGGGCGCCGATACTGTGAATGTACTGCAGGCCCCAGACGTTGTTGGCGCGCGTCGCAGACAGGTCGCGGGCGTACTGAAAGCGCAGTCGGCTGAACTCGCTGTGTGACCAGTCGACCATCATGGTGTAGCGCCGCGGGTCATTGCCGTCGTCGGCCAGCGGCGTGCCGTCGAACAGCGCGCCCGGGTTGTCTGCTGAGAGCAGATCGACGCGCGCGCCCACGCGCCATTGAGGCATGGGCTGATAGATCACCTGCGCGTACCAGCCGGTCTGGTCCTGGTCTATGTCAGGCTCGCTGCCGTCGGGCAGCAGGTAGCGGCCGTCCTCGTTGCGCCACAGAAACTCGCTCTGCACGATCAGGTTGCGCTGCTTCCAGTTGCCCTGAGGGGCCCACTTCCACAGGAACTCGGCAATCACGAGGTCGCTGTCTCCTGAGAACAGGAGCGGTGCGTCCTCCGGACCGGAAGCGCGCTCGCGGCTCTTGCTGTGCAGATAGGACAGGCCGGCCTGCCAGCTGCTGCTCATGCCCATGTCACCACCCATGCGGGCGAACAGCGACTGCGCACCGGCACCCCCATCCGCAGCGCCGGCGGACGGGTACCGATCACCGCGCAGCAGCTCGGCACCGAGCTCCACGTACAGGTCGGTGGGGGGCAGCCAGCGCAGCTGCACGCCGTCATCCAGATACTGATTGCCCAGGAAGGCCTGGTAGGCCAGCGGCTGGTCGACGAAGTCCCAGGCGTGCGAGTGCTTGCCGTTGAGATAGCCGATGCCCGAGTAGAAGCGTCCGAAGCGGGCCGAAAGGCCCGCAGGCATGCCGATGGTCTCGATCCAGGCTTCCTCCACTTCGATCTTGGATTCGCCGTCCTCGATCACCACCGGTGCGGTGAGCCTGGCGGTGAACAGATCGTCGACGTTCGCGCTGATGCCGATCTCGGTCTCGGCGATGGACAGACCGCGCGGCAGCGGTCCGGCTTCGCCGCCGAGCGGGAAGCCGGGAATGTCCGTCTCATCTTCGTCCAGGCTCGATTTCCAGGCCTGCCCCTGGAAGATCACGCCGATGGCGGGGTTGAAGTCACGGTTTCCCGTAACGCCGGCGGTACCGCTCGTGCCGGCTGTGGCCATGGCGGTCGCCGGCACCGCAGGAGCAGCTGCGGCTGCGGCAGCAACGGATGGTGGTGCCGCAGGCGCTGCAGCCGCGGGCGCTGCGGCTGACGCTGCGTTCAGCCTCGCTTCCAACGCAGCGATTCGCGTTTCGTAGTCCTGACGCAGTTCGGCGAGTGCCTGGCGCAGGGATTCGACCTCGGCGCGGGTCTGATCATCTGTCGCGGCTGCAGCCGGATGCCAGGCGAGCGACAGTGCAATGAGCAACGGGATTCGGGCGCGCAATCCGCGCGCGTAACGGTCATACATGTTTCGAGCCTCCACGGATTGGACCTCGCCGCTCCGCCGGGCTGGCGGTCGGCGTGTTCGGATCAGCTGAGGCTCTTCGGCGGGGCGCGTGACCGGAACGCGAGGCGCGGCTGTGCAGCGTTCGCTGCCAGCTGCTCGAGGGGTAACAGCGCGCGCACCACGAACACGGGCAGCGGCACCAGATCGTGCGGTGGCGGCTCGGCGATCTGCGGCGCGTGGGCCTGACAGACCGCGCAGTGACTGAACTCGGGAACGACGTGCTGACTGTCGTGCAGCACGAGCAGCCCCTGGCACAGCACCAGCAGCAGTGCCGGCAGACTTCGTCGCAGGGTGGGGAGCGCCGTCATGACGGCGATACACTATAACATTCTCAGCGGCGTGAACAGGGTCACCCGTTTCTCGTCCATGCTGCACCTGGCAGGGATCGATCGGTTACTCTTGCGGCCTGCAAACGACCATACCTGCGGGGAGCACACCGAATGACCGAACGAGATCGCAGCGGCGCGGAAAGCCTGGTACAGACCTTCGTCGACGCCGGGGTCACCGTCTGCTTCGCCAATCCCGGCACCTCCGAGATGCATTTCGTTGCAGCGCTCGACACCAATCCGCAAATGCGCTGTGTGCTGGGCCTGTTCGAAGGCATCGTCACCGGTGCCGCGGACGGCTACGGGCGCATGTCGGGCATGCCGGCCGCGACCCTCCTGCACCTGGGTCCGGGATTCGGCAACGGCCTGGCCAACCTGCACAACGCCAAGAAAGCGCATACGCCGGTGGTGAACGTGGTGGGTGAGCACGCGACCTATCACAGGCAGTACGACGCGCCGCTCAGTTCCGACGTCGAGGGGATCGCAAGAACGGTGTCCGGCTGGGTCAAGGTTTCGGCCTCGGCGGACGAGGTTGCGGCCGACGGTGCACTGGCGGTGCGGGCGGCGCTGTCGCCGCCCGGGCAGGTGGCCTCGCTGATCCTGCCCGCGGACACTGCCTGGACCCGGACCTCGGCGTCTGCTGCGCCGCTGCCGCGCACAGCGCCCAAGCCGGTGGATGGTAGCCGCGTGGACGAGGTCGCCAGGGCGCTGCGCTCCGGTGAGCCGACCGTGCTGCTGGTCAACGGCGTGCTCAGCGCCGAGCGAACCGCGCTGCTCGATCGGATTGCCCAGGTCAGCGGCGCGCGCTGGATGGCCGACACCTTCGTGCCGCGCATCGAGCGCGGCGCCGGACGGGTGGACGTTCAGCGTCTGCCCTACTTCGGCGAGCAGGCGGCCGAGGTGCTGGCGGGCACCAGACACCTCGTTCTTGTGTCGACGCAACCGCCGGTGACGTTTTTCGCCTATCCGGACAAGCCCAACTGGCTGACGCCCGACGGCTGCGCGCTGCACACACTGGTGGAGCGGGACGGCGACGTCGACGGAGCGCTGGCTGCGCTCGGGGAGGCGCTCGGCATCGGCAAGGTGGCGGCGAACACGCTGCCGCTGGCACGACCGGCGCTGCCGAAAGGCGCGCTCAGCCCGCGCACCATCGGCGAAGCGGTCGCCCACCTGTTGCCGGAAAACGCCATCGTGGTGGACGAGGGCGGTACCTCGGGCGGCGGCGCGACTCACGCCACCCGGGGCGCCCCACCCCATGACTGGCTGATTCTTACCGGTGGTTCCATCGGTTACGGTCTGCCGGCGGCTACCGGTGCCGCCGTGGCCTGTCCTGATCGGCGCGTGGTCTGTCTGCAGGCGGATGGCGGCGGTATGTACACCGTGCAGGCGCTGTGGACCCAGGCGCGCGAGCGCCTCGACGTCACCACGGTCATTTTCGCCAACGGCAAGTACGGCATCCTGCAGGTCGAGTTCGGCCGTGTGGGCGCGCACAACCCGGGCCCCAAGGCCATGAGCATGCTCGATCTCGGCAATCCCAGCCTCGACTGGGTGTCCCTGGCCAAGGGCATGGGCGTGCCGGCCTGGCGTGCCACGACGGCGGAGGAGTTCAATCGGGCGTTGGCGAGCTCGCTCGCGGAGCCCGGCCCGTCGTTGATCGAGGCGGTGATCTGAGGCTCGCGCGATGATTCATCTCAACGTGATCCTCACCGTCCGGAACCCGGTGGACGTGGAGCGCGTGCGCGCGCTGCTGACCGAGACTGCGGATCGCTCGCGCCGCGAACCCGGCTGCGAACGCTTCGAGGTATACCACTCTCAGTCGGACGCGCGGGTGTTTCTGCTGGTGGAACGCTGGCAGTCGCAGCAGGCGCTGGAGGCCCATCGTGCGGGCGTCAACTTCCGCGAGTTCTACACCCCGAACGTGCTGCCGCTGGTGGAGCGGGCGCCGCACCCGAGTGATCTGCTGAGCTGATACCCCCCGGCCCGCGGTGGCCGGGACTTTGCGACCGGGAACTGGCGGCCGCCGCGCTCGCTGGCGTTCAGGACTCCGCCTGTACCGCTGCCGCCACGGCGGGCCGCTCGAGCATCTGCTCGAGGTGGGCGTGCACCTTCGGATAGCGCGTCGAGTCGATCTGATGCGCGGGCAGCCACTGGGTGAGAGTGAACAGGTACGGGTCGGCGACGGAGTAACGCTCACCCAGTACCCAGGGTCCATCGAGATAGGCGTCCTCGATCAGCTGAAAACAGGCGGCCATCACCTCCGGTGCCTTGCGCTTCATCTCAGCGATGGCGGCGGCATCGTCGGCCCAGCGCTCGCCGCGGCGGCTGTGCGCGTGCGCCACGTGCACGGTGGCACACAGATAGCTGTTGAATGCCTGCATGCGCGCGAACTCGAACGGATCGTCGAGCGGCGCCAGTCCGGCGGTCGGATAGCTCTGGGCGATGTAGGCGAGAATCGCCGGCGTTTCCGTAAGCGTGCCGCGGCTGGTCTCGAGTGCCGGCACGCGCCCCTTGGGGTTGATTCTGCGGTACGCATCGCCGCGCTGCTCGGCCGCGGCGAAGTCCACCAGCTGCAGCTCGAATTCGGCCCCCGCCTCACGCAGTGCGATGTGTGAGGCACGGGCGCAGCTTCCCGGGAAGTAGAACAGCTTCAACATGATCGATCCCCCTACTTGCCCGAGGCCTGGTGTTCGCCGGAGTATATGGGCAGACGTAATCTCGGAGCGAGCATATGGATCAGCACCTGGTGGAGCGCGTTCTGGAGCGGCTCGGCCTTGCGCGTGCCCCAACGGCTGACCGCGCCGGGCTCGCCGCAGTCTATGCCGCGTGGTGTCGGCGCGTGCCGTTCGACAACGCGCGCAAGCTGATCGCCGTTCGCACCGGTGCCGGCACGCCGCTGCCGGGCGACGATCCCGACGACTTCTTCGAAGCCTGGCTGCGCCACGGAGTCGGTGGCACCTGCTGGGCCGGTAACGGCGCCCTGTGCGCGTTGCTGCAGACCCTCGGTTTCTCTGCCCAGCGCGGCGTCGCCACCATGATGGTGGCCCCTGACATTCCGCCGAATCACGGCACGGTGATAGTGCACCTCGAAGAGGGGCGCTTCATCGTCGACGCGTCCATTCTGCACGTCGATCCTCTGCCGATCATCGAGGGAAAGGAGTCGGTCGTCGGCAATGGCGCCTGGGGGGTCACGGGCCACTGGCTCGGCGACGACTATGCAATCCGCTGGCGCTCGCTGCAGCGGCCGGAACCGTTCGATTGCCGCATCGACGAATGGCCGGTGGCGGCCGATCGATTCCGTGCCCAGCACGAAGCCACGCGCGACTGGAGCCCCTTCAACTTCGAGCTTACCTTCAATCTGGTGCGCGATGGCGGCCGCGTCGGCGTCGCGGCCGGACAGGGGGTCCGTATCGATTCGGCTGGCCGGATTCTGGCAGCGGCGCTGCACGATCGCATCGGCTTTCTGGTGGATGAGCTCGGCGTCAGCGAAGAGCTGGCTCGAAGCATTCCCGAGGATGTGCCGACGCCACCGCCGCCGGGATCGCGGACGGCGGCTCGTGGCTGAAGTGGCGACGGCTTGTCATTGACGTGCGCGTCGTTGAGCATGGTAGGGTCTCGGCTGGGGAACCCGGAACATGGCCAACATAGATCAGGCGCTCAAGACTCAGGTTGCGAACATCGAAAGGCTCACGGGGCGCACCATCGCCGAGCTGCGCGAGTTCATTGCTGCAAGGGCCCCGGAAAAGCATGGACAGATCGTCTCGATGCTGAAGACAGAGCTCGGCCTCACCCACGGGCACGCCAACATGCTCGCGCATCTGTACCGCCAGGCGCTGGCGGATCCCGGCGGCGCGGCGGCCAGCGCGGACCCTCTCGACGCCATCTACACGGGGCCGAAAGCAGCCCTGCGACCCATCCACGACGAGCTGATGCGGGCCATTGCCGGGTTTGGCGCGTTCGAGTCGGCGCCGAAGAAGAGCTACGTCAGTCTGCGGCGGTCGAAGCAGTTCGCCACGATCGGTCCCGCGACGAAGACGCGCGTCGACCTGGGGCTCAACCTCAAAGGCGTGGCCCCGACTGACCGCTTGCGCGCAGAGCCTCCGGGACGGATGTGTCAGTACAAGGTGGCGCTGCACGAGCCCGCCGACGTGGACGAGGAGCTGCTCGGCTGGGTCCGTCAGGCGTTCGACGATGCCGGCTGACCTGGCGGGTCGCATCTACGATCTGGAAGCGCGCCTCGCGTTTCAGGATGACACCATCGCGGCGTTGAACGACGCATTGGTGGCCCAGCAGGCGCGGATAACCGAGCTGGAACGGTCGCTGGCAGTGCTGGTGGATCAGCTCCACGAGCTGGCAGGCGCGCCCGGGGACGCAGCCGAAGAGCCGCCGCCGCCGCATTACTGACCGGCCGGACTGACCGGCCGACTGAACCATTGGGCGACTGAACGGCGCGTCCCCGCGGCTTGAACCCGTGCTGCGGGAGCCGCAGACTCGGCGCCTGCACCACACCTGGAGACAACGGGCATGATCGAGCTGGATCGCGATGGCGACGTGTTCACGCTGACGATGGCGGCGGGGGAGAACCGCTGGAACACGACCTTCGTGCGCGCGTTCGCCGAGGCGCTGGACGAGGTGGAAGCCTCGGAGGGTCCGGCCGCGCTGGTCACCACATCCGCGAGCCCGAAGTTCTTCTCGAACGGTCTGGACCTGGACTGGGTCGCCGCCCCCGACGCGCATCCAGCAGGGGGCGAGCGGGAGCCGTTCGGTGCCGAGTTCATGGCCCTCATGGGCCGGATCATCACCTTTCCCGTGCCGACGCTGTGCGCGGTCAACGGGCATGCGTTCGGTGCCGGGTTCATGCTTGCGCTGTGCCACGACGTGCGCTTCATGCGCAGTGACCGCGGCTTTCTGTGCGCCAACGAAATGCAGCTCGGCATGGCCATCCCGCAGCCCGAGCTGGCTCTGTTCCGCCACAAGCTGGCGCTGGACGTGTTCTTCGAAACCGTGCAGCTGGCGCGCCGCTGGACGGGCCCGGACGCGCTGGCGGCCGGCATCGTCCAGCAGGTGGCCGAGGCGGATGCGCTCCTCGGGCTTACGCGGAAACGCGCGCTCGAGCTCGCGCCGCTCGGCGCACGGCGTGGCCTATATGCCGCTCAGAAGGAATCGATTTACGGCGAGAACGCGGTGATCAACGGGCCGCACGGCGCCGCATACATGCTGCGCAACGCGCACCTCTACCGACACTGAGCGCGCTTCGCCGGCCTCAGTCCGTGTGCACCTGCACGCGCCGGCCGATCCAGAACATGGACACGAACAGCAGCACGTAAAGCCCTGCGGCCACGGCGTAGGGCATGTGCGGATTGAGCTGGTAGAGCATGCCGCCCATGAGCGGGCCGATGGTGAAACCGAGCGGCCCGCAGGACCCGGCGACGCCGGCCACCGAACCCTGCTCGGCCGGTGAGACCGCGAGCGACGCGCCGGCCATGAACCCGGGCCCGGCGAGACCCATGCCGAAGCCCTGGATCATCATCGCGAGCGTGAGCCAAAGCTGCGCATCCGAGACCGCCATGATGCTGAAGGCGACGATCAGCAGTGGAATCGCCAGCCGCAGCAGGGTGAACGGCGCCAGCGTCAGGCGCTGCACGATGAACCCCTGGGCCAGGAGCGAGGCCGCCGCCGAGAGCATCATGGCGAAACCGAAGGTTTTTGCGGTATCGCCGGCCGACAGGCCAAGCGCGTCCTGGAAACGGAAGCCCATGGTCTGCTGCACCAGGGCGGTGCCGGTGAACATCATCACGCCGACGATGATGAACGGCAGGATCCGCCGGTCGCTGTACTTCAGGCGCTGGATGCGGGTGGGGTGCCGCTGACGCGGCGGTTCCGGCAGGAAGCGCAAAACGAACAGGCCGTTGAGCACCGCCACCGCGGCCATGACCCAGAGCGGCGTCAGCAGCGAGAACACGGCGAGCGCGCTCACCGCCGGGCCCAGAATCGAACCGAGATTGTTGGCGGCGCCGGCTGCGCCCATGCCGCGGGTGCGGGTCGCGGCATCGGTGATGTCGGCCATATAGGCATTGGCAGCCGGCATGGACGCGCTCATCACGCCGGCGTGCATCATCCGTGCGACCACCAGGGTCGCGAACAGCAGCCAGCCGGTGAGCAGCCCGGACAGCCCGGCGTACAGCACCGAGTTGAACAGTGCCGTGCCGGCCGCGAAGCCGAACAGGCCGATCAGCATGACGCGCTTGCGGCCCCAGTGATCGCTGACCCGGCCCCAGACCGGGCTGGTGAGAAACACGGTCAGAGAAGAGGCCGCGATGACGCCGGTGATCTGGATCTCCGACAGACCGATCTCGCGCCCGAGCGGCGCCAGCACGGGAAACAGTACCGTGAAACCCATGCCGACGCTGACCAGCGAGAACAGCAGCGTGCGGCGTGCATAGGCGACGGGAAATTCGGACACCGGTGCAGCTCGGGTAAAAACCGCGCAGTCTACACGCGCCGGCGGGTCAGGTGTTGATTCCGACCGGCTTGCGCAGGCGAGCGTTGAGCATGCGTGCCTCTGGCTCGAGCTGGCTCGCGGGTTGTCCGGGCTGCAGCCTGCCGCCGGCATCAGCGCGACCAGGGCAGCGAGGGTGACGAACAGGCGACTCCTCCTCATGGCGGGGCCATGGCAGCCCGCAACGGGCGGGCCCAGAGCCGCGGCGGCGTAACGTCCGCGCGGCTGGTAGCCGGTTCGGCGTCAGCCGTGGTCTGGCAAGCGGGGCGCCGAGCGGGTATACAGGGCTGGGCTCAGGGAGCGCCGCGCGAGGGGAGCTCGCGCACGGCGGCAGGCGAGGGGGAAAGCCGATGTCGAAGCGATGCGGGTCGATGCCGGCTGGGCCGGATGCGCTGGATAGGCCGGATGGCAGGTCCGCGCTGATGTGGACCGGCATTAGCGGGCTCCGGCTCGCGCTGGCGCTGTTCACGCTGATGACGCTGGGCGCCTGCCAGCAGCCCGAGCAATCCGCGACCGCCGACAGGCCGGCGGTGCCCGCCGCGGACGTGGACTGGCCCTATCACGGCTTCAATCTTCAGGAAGACCGATTCGCCCGCCTCGAAGACGTGAATGCCGCAAACGTGTCGGGGCTGGGGCTCGCCTGGTATCTGGACACCGGCGAGCGCCTCGGTCACGAGGCGACGCCCATCGTGGTGGATGGGGTGATCTACGTCACCACCCCCTGGAGCAAAGTGATCGCGGTGGACGCGCGCACGGGTGCGGAGCTGTGGCGCTACGATCCCGAGGTGCCCAGGCAGACCGGCTATTGGGCCTGCTGCGACGCGGTGAATCGTGGCGTGGCGGTGGCCGGGGAACGGGTGTTCGTCGCGAGTCTCGACGGGCGCCTCATTGCCCTGGATCGGCACGACGGCTCGCGCCTGTGGCAGACGCTCACGGTCGATCCGGCGCGGCCCTACACCATCACCGGCGCACCTCGGGTGGTGAAGGACATGGTGGTGATCGGCAATGCCGGTGCCGAGTACGGGACCCGCGGCTACGTCACCGCCTACGACGTGGCCAGCGGCGCCCAGCGCTGGCGTTTCTACACGGTGCCCGGCGATCCGACCCTGCCGCAGGAAGGCGCGCATCTGGAGCAGGCGCTGTCCAGCTGGACCGGTGATCTGTGGTGGCAGACCGGTGGCGGCGGCACGGCCTGGGATTCCATGGCCTACGATCCTGAGCTCGATCTGCTCTACATCGGCACCGGCAACGGCTCGCCCTGGAACCGCTACCTGCGCTCACCGGGCGGTGGCGACAACCTCTATCTCTCCTGCATCGTGGCGGTGGAGCCGGACACGGGACGCATGCGCTGGTACTACCAGACGACGCCCGGGGACAACTGGGACTACACGGCCACGCAGCACATCATCCTGGCAGATCTCGAGCTGCGGGGACGCCTGCGCAAGGTGGCCATGCAGGCGCCGAAGAACGGGTTTTTCTACGTGCTGGACCGGGAAACGGGCGAGCTGATCTCGGCAGAGCCTTATATTCCGATCAACTGGGCGAGCCACGTGGATCAGGAGAGCGGACGCCCGGTGGAGCGCGCCGAGGGTCAGTATGCCAACGAACCGCGTTGGGTACGCCCGGGTCCGCTGGGCGGCCACAACTGGCACCCCATGAGCTACAGCCCGGTCACCGGCCTGGTGTACATACCCGGGCGCACCGCCGATTTTCTGTACGCCAACGAAGAGGGCTTCAACTTCGATCGCACCACCCGTAACGTCGGCGTCGATCGCACCCTGCAGGTGCGCCATCCGGAAGCAGTGCCGGAGGATCCGCCGGATCCGCAGCCGATGCTGCTGGCCTGGGATCCGGCAGGCCAGCGCGAGCGCTGGCGCGTGCCTCTGGACATGCCCGGCGGCGGGGTGCTCGCCACCGCCGGCAATCTGGTGTTCCAGGGTCGCGCCTCGGGTGAGCTGGTGGCTTACGCCGCCGACTCGGGTGAGCGCCTGTGGTCCTATCAGACCCAGCGCGGCGTGATCGCCCCGCCGGTGAGCTACCGGCTCGACGGCGAGCAGTACGTGCTGCTCCTTGCCGGGTGGGGCGGGGCCGGGCGTTCCCGCGGCAGCGACTCGTCCGAGATCGACAACCTCGGCGGCGGGCGCCTGCTGGCGTTCAAGCTCGGCGCGGACGGCGGATTGCCGGCGCTGCCCGAGCGGCCGGCGCCGGTGGTGTGGTTGCAGCCGGCAACGGCGTCTCCGGACGCGCTGCTACAGGGCGAGGTGCTCTATCAGACGCATTGCGGCAGCTGTCACGGCCGCGTGGGTGCGCTCGGCGGGGCGATCCCGAACCTCGCATACGTCTCGCCCGAGACGGAGGGTTCGTTCGATGCCATCGTGCTGCTGGGTGCGCGCCTGCCGCGCGGCATGCCGCGCTTCGACTCGGTGCTGGACGAATCGGACACGGCGCTGATTCTCGACTATCTGCGCAGCGCCGCACACGACCTGGGCAGCACGTCGCAGACGTCGGAGCACTGAGGTCCCGCGCAGTCGAGATCCGCGCAGCGGTTCCTGCCGGTCAGGCCGCGTTTGCCTGTCGCTGCTGCGCAGGTGCAGCGCTCGGGTCCGCCGCGTCGCCGGCGACCACCGGATTGTCGAAGATCAGCGCGCCGTCTTCGAGCGGCGCATTGCGGATCATCTTTCTGTCCAGCGCGTAGTTCTGCGTGTTGCGCCAGGGATCGCGGTCACCCTGTCTGGGAAACAGGTGCATCACCCGTTGCATGTAGCCTGCTGAAAACCCTTCGATCCAGGGTCGCGGCATCATGTCGCGGTCTTCGGGGCGCAGACGCGGCGTGCACTGGCGCACGCCGAGCTCGTCCATGCGATTGAGCAGGCGGCACAGGTATTCCGACGTGAGATCCGCCCGCAGGGTCCAGGATGCGTTGATGTAGCCAAAGGTCTGCACCATGTTCGGCACGTCCGAGTACATCATGCCCTTGTAGGTCCATGTATCTGGGAAGTTCACGGGGCTGCCGTCGACAGTGAACGCCACGCCGGAGAGCACCACGAGCTCGAGCCCCGTCGCGGTGACGATGATGTCCGCTTCGATCTCCTCACCCGAGCCCAGCAGCAGACCTTTTTCGGTGAAGCGCTGGATGCTGTCGGTGACCACCGTTGCCCTGCCGGAGCGAATGGCGTCGTACAGATCGTCGTTGGGGATCAGGCACAGACGTTGATCCCAGGGGTTGTAGCGCGGCGTGAAATGCTGCGCGACATAGTCGTCGCCGAGCTCCTTGCGCACCATCTTCAGCAGCATCTCGCGCACGCGCTCCGGGCGCATGCGAGAGCGCTGATAAAAGAAGCGCTGCGCGGTGACGTTCTTGAAGCGGGTAAGGGCGTAGGCGAGCTTCTCCGGCAGGAACCGGCGCAGCGCATTGGCAATGGCATCCTGGTCCGGGCGTGACACCACGTAGGTGGGGGAGCGCTGCACCATGGTGACCTGGGCGCCGCGCTCGGCCATAGCCGGCACCAGGGTCATGGCGGTGGCGCCACTGCCGATGACGGCGACGCGCTTGCCCGCGTATTCGAGCGTTTCGGGCCAGAACTGGGGATGCACGATGGTCCCGCGGAAGTCGCCCACGCCTTCGAAGTCCGGCGTATGGCCCTTGTCGTAGCTGTAGTAGCCGCCGCACATACTGAGAAAGCTGCAGGTGTAGCGTACGAGCTCTTCGGCATTGCCGTCGGCCCCCAGGCGCTGAGCCTCGACCGTCCATCGCGCCTGCTCGCTGGACCAGGCGGCGTTCAGGACCCGGTGACGAAAACGGATGTGCCGGGTGATCCCTGCCTCGTCCGCGGTTTCCTGCACGTAACGGCGGATCGATGGGCCATCGGCGATCGCCTTCGCCTCGCGCCAGGGTTTGAAGTCGTAGCCCAGGGTATGCATGTCGCTGTCGGAGCGGATGCCCGGATAGCGAAACAGGTCCCAGGTGCCGCCGATGGCATCGCGGCCTTCCAGGATCGCGAAACGCTTGCCCGGGCACTTGTCCAGCAGGTGCCGCGCCGTACCGATGCCGGAGATACCTGCGCCCACGATGAGAACGTCGAAATGAGTCATTGCTGCTCCCTGCTGGTCGGTCCGGGCGCGCCTGGCGCCCTGCAAACCGCAAATGGTCGCACTTTGCAGCAGGGATTTCAGCCCGTGCCGGGGCGCACGGGCTGACGGGTGACGCCGACCGCGCGTCGCGGGCCGGCTACTGGATTCGCCAGCTGCCGTCCGGCTGCCGGCAGGCGGTGCCGTAAACCTGCTCCGGGCTGCCGCCGACCCTGGCCTGCAGAGTGAACTCCCGACAGGGGCCGGACGTGCTTTCGTAGGTCCGGGTCGGGGTCACGGCATAGTCATAGCCGGTGTCCGGGTTGTGCCAGGTGGTCGAGACGCCGGTACGCACGTTCTCCAGTGCCAGACCGGTCCTGAGCCGGTCGGTTTCGTCCATGGAGCGGCCGATGGAGCCGCCGATCGCCGCACCCGCCAGCGTCCCGAGGATCACGGCGGCGGTCTGGCCATGCCCGTGACCGACCTCGGAGCCGAGCACGCCCCCCAGCACCCCGCCGATCACCATGCCGGCCTGCTCCTGCGGCCCCTGGGTGGCGGCACAGCCGCCGAGCATCAGCAGCAGGGCAAGTGTGGTCGCGGTCCCTCGCCCGGCCCGTCTATTCGTCCGTCGCATCGCACAACCTCCTGTTCGTGTGCTTTTCAAGGCCGCGCCGAGCATGGCGTGCAGCCCGAGATGCGGAAGTTTCGACCCATCCGACGGCGCCGGCCATACGCAATGGCGCGTAGACGTGCCGGTGCCGACGGGGGCTTGACGGAGCCCTGTCCATAAATAGAATACGAATTCTTATTCTGATCTGACCTTCGACCAGTATGAGCAAAGGAGCCCCAGCTTCAGCCCGTGTTCCCTCACCGGTGCTGAAGCGCCCGCAGCAGGCCCGCAGCCGCCAGACGCTGGAACGCTTCGTCGACGCGGCGGTGGCGCTGCTCGAAGAGCAGCTCTGGGTCGACGTCACCATAAGCGCGCTGGCACGCCGCGCCCGTTCCTCTGTGGGCGCGTTCTACGCGCGCTTCGCCGACAAGGCAGGTCTGCTGGATTACCTAGATCAGCGCTACGCCGAGGAAATGCGCGCGCTCCTGGAGCACAGCATCGAGCAGGCGCGCGCGCAGCAGTGGTCGCTGGAAGCACGCGCCGGACACCTCATCGCCGATCTGGTGGGCTATCACCGCCGCTACCGGGGCCTGTTGCGCACCCTCGTGCTCACCGCCCGCGCCGGCGCGAGCCCCGCCTTTGCGGCCCGCAGCCGGCAGATCAATGCGCTGGTTCCCGATCTCGTCGCAAGCCTGCTGGAATGTGCTGCCGACGTGGCCGGGCGGGATGTGCAGTCGCGTCTGCAGATCGGGCTCGCGTTCACGTTCAGCGCCATGCGCGATCAGATACTGTTTCCCGAGAGCAGCCCCAGCCCCTGTCAGGGCGACGATGCGGCGCTCACACGGGCACTCGTGCAGACCTTTCTCGGCTATCTGCGGGCGTCAACGTAATGCGTCGGCTGCGGGGCTGGGTGCTGGTGGCTGCGTTGACGCTCTCAGGCGCGGCCGCTGCCGATCCCGTGCGTGAGCTGCTGGACGCGCACGTGCCCGGGCAGCTGGCGGCTCTGGACATCCCGGGTGCGGCCATCGCGGTGGTGCGCCGGGGCGCGGAGCCGTTGCTGCTGGGTTACGGCGTCAACGACCCGTTGCGGGGTACTCCGGTGGACCCGGAGCGTGATCTGTTCCGGGTCGGCTCGGTTTCCAAGGCCGTGACCGCCACCGCCGTGCTGGACCTGGTGTTCAGCGGTGCGGTCACGCTGGAAGACGACCTTGGGCCGCTGCTGCGCCCGCTCGAAGTCACGCCGCCTTTGACCGGGCCGCTGACGCTGGACCATCTGCTCACGCACACAGCGGGGTTCAACGAGCGGCTGTTCGGCCAGCACGTGCGCTCGCCCGCGGCGGTGACGGGTCTGGACGCCTACCTGCGGCAGCATCTGCCACCGCGCTTCATCGAACCGGGCAGGCTGATCGCGTACAACGATCACCACACGGTTCTGGCCGGCTGGGTGCTCGAACGTCTCACAGCCCGGCCCTTCGCCGCCTATGTCCAGCAGCGCCTGTTCGAGCCCCTGGGCATGACCTCATCGACTTTCGAGCAGGTGCACATCCCGGATGAGCTGGCGCAGCGTCTGACCCGGGCCTGGAACCGTGACCGGAACGGGTTCGTGCCCTACGCGCGGGACTACGTCCTGACCAGCCCAGCGGCGGGGCTGTACACCACCGCGGCGGACATGGCCCGTTACCTGCGCGCGCTGCTCGTGTGTCCCGGCGGCGGTCTGTCTGCAGCCCTGTGCGAAACGCAGCTTGCCACGCATTTCAGGCATCCCGGCATGGCGGACGGGCGCGCCTACGGCTTTGCGGAGTTTCACCACGGCGCGCGGCGGGTGCTGTACAAGGACGGTCAGGCAACGGGTTTCAATGCCAGGCTGCTGCTGGTGCCAGAGGAGGGCTTCGGGCTGTTCGTGGTGCACAACCGCAACATCCTCGAGCCTCTGGGCAGGTTCGCGCCGGCGTCGCGGTTCAACCGCGAGCTTTCAGGTGCGCTGCTGCAGGCATTGTGGCCGACAGAGCCCGCAGCAGCGCCGGTGCCGCTGCCGAGCTCCGACGCGGCATTGCGGGTGGCCAGCTATGCCGGCAGCTACCGCACCGTCGTCGCCGCACGGCATACCTGGGAGCGCATAGCGGGCATGTTCGATGACGTCCGCGTCCGGCCCACCGCACGCGGTGTCATGCTGGGCGGCGACGAGTACGTCGAGGTCCGACCGGGCCTACTGCAGTGGCACGCGGGCGGCCCGCGCTACATTGCGTTCGACATCGCGGCGGATGGCGCGGGCGGGCCGGCAGCGCACCTGTTCATCGGCAATGGCGCCTACGAACGCGTGCCCTGGTTCCTTGCGTCCTGGGTCACACCCTGGGTTCTGCTGGGCGTCGTGGCCTGGCTGCTCGGCTACCTGGTGCTGGCGCGTGCTCACGGCCCGGCGCCCGGCGTCGGCCTGTGGCGCGCGGGGGCGCTGGCGGACGGGTTGCTGCTGATGTTCTTCGCTGCCATGGGTGCGTTGCTGGCGGTCACGGATCCGCAGGTGCTGTTCAAGGGTGCGCCGCCGCTGATGCTTGCGCTGCTGGCGCTGCCGCTGGCGGCCGCGGCGATTCTGCTCGTCCAGCTGTGGCGCCTGCGGCGTACCGCCCCGGTTCGTGCGAAGGTGCTGGCCCTGGCCAACCTGGCCGCAGGTGCGGCCGTCCTGCTCTGGCTCGACTACTGGAATCTGTTCGGTTACCGGCTGGGCTGACCGGCGGACGAACGCAGCTGCGGCAGCACCTCGCGCGCTAGCAGCGCCTCGTTGGCGGCGACGTAGTCGGCCGGGCAGGCCGAGTTGAGAATGATGGTTCGGGCGCCCGCGTCGACGTACTCGCGCAATCGCGCCACGCAGTCGCCGGGGTTGCCCGCGAGTGCGTAGCGGTGCACCAGTTTCGAGAAGTCCTGGTTGTACTGGATCGACAGGCGCTCGCTGGCCATGCGGATTGCCTCGTCACGGTCTTCGTGCACGGCAAAGAAGATGAACAACCCTGGCGCTACCGGATCTGCGCGATCGATATCGGCAGCAAGGCGGGCGATGCTCAGGATGCTTTCTGCCAGCTTCTCGGGCGTGTACATGTACGGCAGCCAACCGGTGCCGTAGCGCGCACAGCGGCGCATGGCCGCGTCGCTGCGCCCGGAGATCCAGATCGGCGGATGCGGCTTGTGCACCGGTTTCGGGTTCAGGGTAACGCCGGGCAACCGGGTGAAGCGACCTTGGAACGAGACGTCGTCTTCGCGCCACAGGCGCTCGAGGATTTCCAGCGCTTCGTCGGTGCGCGCGCCGCGCTGATTCACCGGTATGCCGCACGCTTCGAATTCCTTGGCGTACTCTCCGCCCACGCCGACCCCGAGATGGAAGCGCCCGCCCGACACGATGTCGAGCGACGTCACCTGTTTCGCGAGCAATGCGGGCGGGTACAAGGGCACCAGCGTGATCGTGCTCATGAGCTTGATGTGCCGGGTGGCGCCGGCGGCTGCCGCCAGGGAGATCAGGCCGTTGCCTATGGGGCCGTAGAAGAAAACGTGCTCGCCGGTGGAGACGAAGTCGTAGCCCAGGGCTTCGGCTTCCGCAGCGTTTGCGGCCACGCTATCGAGCCGACGCAGCCCGATCCCGAATTCCACTGTGGCGGCCTGGCTCATGTGTCGTCTCCCGTAGTTGGTGGAGGTGCAGTGTAGCGCGCTCTTCGGCTGTGAATGCGCGATGAACAGACCCGGTCGCCTGACGCGCTCAGGCTTCGTAGCGTTCCGACAGCGCCAGCACGTCGGCGACACCCAGCGCTGCGATCGCGTCGCGAAAACTCGAGCCCGATACCGATATCTCGCCCGTGCCGGCCAGTGCCTGCAGGCTGCTCCGGAAATCCTCGATGTGGCGCATCAGCGTGCCCGGGTGCAGTACCAGGGCGAAGCCGCGCGCGCAGAGATCCGCCACAGGCTCCAGCATGCCGTTGTACACCAGCGGAAACTGTCCCAGGCGCTGGCAGTAGACGTCGAGGTCCTCGCGGCTGCGAATCCCATCGACGAACAGCAGGTCGGCGCCGGCACCCAGATACAGCTCTGCGCGTCGGCAGACATCGTCCCAGCCATTGGGCTGCAGGGCGTCGGTGCGTGCGATGATGCGGAATCGCGCATCGTCCCTGCTGTCCACGGCGGCGCGTACCTTGGCCGCCATCTGCTCAGGCGCGATCACTTCCTTGTTCTGTAGAAATCCGCAGCGTTTCGGGAACACCTGATCTTCGATGTGAATGGCGGCGACGCCCGCGGACTCGTAGCTGCGCACGCAGCGCATCACGTTGATCGGATTGCCGTAGCCGGTATCGGCATCCGCGATCACCGGCACGCGCGCGGCGCCCGCCAGCACCTGCGCCCGCTCGACCATTTCGGTCATCGTCAGCAGGCCCAGGTCCGGCAGGCCGAAGCTGGCCGCCGTGCCGAAGCCGGTCATGTACAGCGCTTCGAAACCCGCTTGCGCGGCGAGCACCGCCTGCAGACCGTCGAAGGTGAAGGGGGCGACGACACTGCGCCCCGGTTGCAGATCGAGATACGGAGTCATCGGCTTGTTCCTTCATTCGTGCGATCGAACGACGCTCTGCTTATAGCGACTGCGTGGGCGGCGGGCAACGTGTGCTTGAGCCGTGGTGCTCATTGCCCGATCCTAGGCCTGTGGATGCTTGGCAGGGGGGAGGGCGTCATGAGCACAGATTCGAATGGCACACTGGGGACCTCATTCGAGCCGGGTGCAGGCGTCGCGGGTCCCCGCGGGCAGATCGCGCATCCCGACAGCATTGCCCACACGACGCGGTTGCAGCGGCGCCTCTATGCGGTGGGCGAACACGCCTGGTGTCTGGTGGGCAATGGCCTGTCCAATCAGACCTTCGTCGAGGCGCCGGAGGGCCTCATCGTCATCGACACCGGCGAGAGCATCGAGGAGATGACCAGCGCGCTCGAGGAAATCCGCCGGGTAACGCAGACTCCTGTGGCAGCCTGCATCTACAGCCACTTTCACTACGTCAATGGTACCCGCGCGCTGCTGGGCGAAACCGTGGACGGGCGCCTTGAGATCTACGGTCACGATCGTATCGACCTCAATCGGGGCCGCTACAGCGGCGAGGTCGGGCCGCGCACCAGCCGTGGGGTGGTGCATCAGTTCGGCGTGCTCTTGCCCGGCGAAGGCCCCGACGCGCTGGTCAACGTCGGGCTGGGGCTGTTCTTCCGCAACCCGGATCATGCGCCATACACGCCCGGCTACCTGCCTGCGGCGCACCGTATCGACGCGCCGCAGACGTTTACGATTGCCGGCCTCGAAGCGCGGCTGGTACCGGCACCGTCGGACGCCGACGATTCCATCACGATTCACTTTCCGGCCTACGACCTCACGGTGAACAACCTGTTGTGGCCGGCATTGTTCAACGTGTTCGCCATTCGCGGCGAAGCGTACAGAGATCCGCGGGTCGTGCTCGACGGGCTCGATCACCTGCTGGAACTCGCGCCCCAGCACCTCATCGGTACTCACGGACCGCCGCTCAGCGGCCGCGCCGAGATCCGCGCGGCGCTGCTGGACTATCGGGACGCGATCCAGTTCATGTGGGACCAGACGGTGCGCGGCGCCAACCGCGGTCTCTCGCTGAACGAGCTGACCAGCTTCGTGCAGTTGCCGGAACGTTTCCAGCGCAGCCACTTCACCCGGCAGTTCTACGGCCTGGTGGAGCACCACGTGCGTCAGATTCATGCGGGCCTGTTCGGCTGGTTCGACGAGGACGAGGCCAACCTGCTGCCTGTGCCGGCACCGGAGCGGGCGCGGCGCCTGATCGACGGGTTTGGTGGCGTGGCAGACGTACGTGCGCAGGTCGACGCCGCGCTCGCGGCGGGCGACTTCCGCTGGGCCATAGAGCTCGCCAGCTGGCTGGTGCGCTGCGAGCGCGGCGCAGACGGCCGCGCCGACGCCGGCACGCCCGAAGACCGACAGCGCCTTGCCGGGGCGCTGCGCGGCGTGGCCCGTGGTACCACCTCGGCCAATCTGCGCAACTGGTGCCTGACCCGGGCGCTGGAACTGGACGGCAGTATCGACCTGTCGCGCTTCCGCACGCACCGATTCCGCGCTGAGGAACTCGCGGGGGAGCCGCCGCAGCAGGCGGTGCCGGTGCTGCGCGTGCTCCTCGATCCGGCTCGAGCGGAGGGGCTCGATCGTGAGATTCGATTCGAGTTCGACAACGGCGCCGCGGCCGGCCTGCATGTGCGCGGCTGCGTGGCGGTGCCTACCAGCGGCGCCGATGCGGACCTGGCGCTCAGTCTCGATCAGGCGACATGGATCCGCCTGCTGACCGGCAAGCTCAGGCTGACCGAGGCCATTGCCAGCGGCGCCGCGCGCTGCACCGGCTCGCGCGACGAGCTGCTGCGGGTGCTTGCGGTGTTCGACCTGCCGGGCTTCGCCTGACCATCGGTCCCGTTCAGCGGCTGAGGTCTGCGATCGTGGCATGCGCCAGGGCCAGAAACGCGTCCACCTCTGCCTCGCTGGTGCGGAACGAGGCGATCAGCCGGTTCATGCGGCCGCCGGCCGGGTCGCCGGGCAGGACCCACGGATAGAACGCGGCGCCGGCAGCGCGCATCCGCTCGGCGGCGTCCGCCGGGAATGTGACGAACACCTCGTTGATGCGCGGCGGGTAGCAGAGCTCCACGCCTTCCAGCGCCGCCAGACCAGCGGCAAGGCGTTGCGCCATGGCGTTGGCGTGCGCTGCGAGACGCAGCCACAGATCATCCTGCAGATAGGCGTCGAACTGGGCGGCAATGAAACGCATCTTCGACCACAGGTGGCCGGCGCGCTTGCGCCGGTACTCGAAATCACGCACCAGCGATCGATCGAAGAACACCACCGCTTCCGCAGCCAGGCAGCCGTTCTTGGTGCCGCCGAACGACAGCACGTCGACGCCCGCCTTCCAGCTGAGCTCCGCGGGCGTGGCGCCGGTCGCGGCAACCGCATTGGCGAAGCGCGCGCCGTCCATGTGCACGGCCAGGCCGAACTCGTGCGCCGTAGCGGCGAGCTCGGCGACTTCCGCGACTTCGTAGAGCGTGCCGCACTCCGTGCCCTGCGTCAGGGTCAGTGCCGCGGCGGGCGGACTGTGCGGGGGGTGGTTGGGAAACGCCGCCAGCGCCGAGCGCACCGCTTCGGGCGTTAACTTGCCATCGGCACCGGGAACCGTGCGCAGCTTGGCCCCGCCGGTGAGAAACTCGGGGCCGCCGCATTCGTCGGTCTGCACGTGGCTGCCCTCATGGCAGAGCACCATGCCGTAGGGCGGCGTCAGTACCGACAGGGCCAGGCCGTTGGCCGCGCCGCCCGTCGCCACGAAGTACACGGCGCAGTCGGTCTCGAACAGCTCGGCGAAGCGTTGCTGAACCTTTTGGGTCAGGGCGTCGTCGCCGTAGGCCGGCGCGGCGCCCTCGTTGGCGCGTGTCAGCGCCGCGAGGATCTCCGGCGCGACGCCGGCCCAGTTGTCGGATCCGAACAGCATCTGCATCTCCCTGTCGCCGACGCGCTCCGGCACCGGCATGCGTAGCGGCGATGATCGCAGGCACACCCGGCGTCAACAAGGCACACCGGCTCCGTTAGACTGCGGGTATCTGACTGTGGCGGCCGGACGGTGGCCGCCGGGAACGAGGGCGCTGCGTGCTGTACTGGCTGGATCTGTTCGGTGTGTTCGTGTTCGCCATCAGCGGCGCGCTCGCAGCGGACCGGCGCGGCATGGATCTGTTCGGCTTCGTTGCCATCGCGCTGCTGCCCGCCATCGGTGGTGGCACGGTGCGCGACATGGTGCTCGACGCGCCCGTGTTCTGGGTGCAGGACCCGATCTACCTGTGGCTGATTCTCGCGGCCGGGCTCATGACGTTCTTCGCCGCGCCGCTCATTCAACGGGTCGAGCGCGCCCTGTTGTGGGCCGATGCGGTGGGACTGTCGGTGTTCTGCGTGGCCGGCGCCGCCAAGGCCCTGACGCTCTCGGGCTCGGCGACCGTAGCCGTCGCGATGGGGGTGGTGACCGCGGTACTGGGCGGCATCATCCGCGACGTGGTCTGCAACGAGATTCCGCTGGTGCTCCGCCAGGATATTTACGCCACGGCCGCGTTCTCTGGAGCGGCGGCCTACGTGGCGCTGCTCGCCCTGGGCGTCGCTAACCTGCCGGCGCTGTGGCTGGCGGCGGCGACCTGCTTCGCCGTGCGCGGCAGCGCCATCGTCTGGGGCTGGTCGCTGCCGAAGCGGGGCGTGACCTGAGGGGTCGCCGCCGCCGGGCGCCCGTTACAGGTTGCCTGCCACTGCGGCACAGAATGCCTCGGTGCCCGCGCTGCCGCCCTGGTCGGGCGTGAGTGCCGAGCCGTCCGCGTACACGGCGGCGATGGCGTGCCGCAAGCGCGCCGCCGCGGCCGCGAAGCCCAGGTATTCCAGCATCATGCAGGCCGACAGCAGGGTCGCCGTGGG
>JAWKZP010000018.1:0-109504 GCA_041395905.1 Pseudomonadales bacterium | reverse complement strand
GCTCTGCGTCGATGCCGCGGAAGTTGTCGTGCAGATTGATCCAGGTATCGGCCTGTTCCCGCAGCAGCGTGTCGCACGTGCCGCTGGCGGGATCGAAACGCAGCAGCGTCAGTGACTTCTGGTCACGGCTCTGACGCTGCACTACCAGGTGTCTGCCGAGCCAGTCGACACGGGCCAGGTAATCGGCGCACGGCCCGTCGCCGCCTGGCGTCTGATAGTCGAGCTCGCGCACCTGACCATTGCCGAGGTCTATGATCAGCAGCCGCACCTCGGCGTTGGCGCCGCCCGCAAAGGGATAGCGCTGAGCGATCACGTTGATGGTGTCGGCTTCGATCTCGTAGCGCTGCGTTTCGGGGACCGGTGACTCGTCGACCCGCGTGAAGGCGACGAAGCGCTCGTCGGGCGACCACCAGTGGCCATCGAAGCGATGCATTTCCTCCTGCGCGATGAATTCGGCCCGGCCGTTGCAGACCGTGCCGCCGCCGTCGCTGGTGAGCGCGCGCTCCTCGCCGCTGGCCAGATCGGTACAGTAGAGGTTGCCGCTACGCACGTAGCTGACTGAGCTGCCACGAGGGGAGAACCGCAGGTCCGTGTGGCGCCCGTCAGCCGGCGTTACGCGGCGCAGGCCGCCGCTGCGCGTATCGAGCAGGTAGCCCGCGCCTTCCACGGGCAGCAGCAGCGCGCTGCCGTCGGCATTGAAGGTGAACGAAGTGATGCCCCTGCTGAACTGGCGCCGGCGTTCGCGCTCCGCCTTTTCGGCCGCGCTCTCGCGGGCTTGCTGCAGGCCCTGCCCGCGCCCGTCACCGGCACCAGCCACGGCCGCCAGCTGACGGGCATCCAGCCACAGGGTGCTGGTTCCGGCCGCCACGTCGTAGCGCCACAGATCCAGTCGCTCGCGGTCGTCGCCGGCGACTCTAAGAAAGGCGACGCTGCTTCCGTCAGGCGCGATCTGCGCGCTGGAGGGCAGGCTGCCCGTGAGCGGCGGATCGCTGAACAGGCGCTCGACGGTGAGCTGCATCAGCCATCCGCCTGCGCGGCGAAGGCGCGGCGCGTCAGATTGTCGGCACCGCCTGCGGTGACGTGCACGTTGTCCTCGATACGGATGCCGCCGTACTCGCGCAGCGCTGCGATGAGCGGGGCGTTCAACAGCGAGCCGCTGCTGCCGGCGAGCGCTGCGTCGAGCAACTGCCCGATGAAATAGATGCCGGGCTCGATGGTGAACACCTGGCCCGGTTCGATGCGCCGGGTCAGGCGTAAAGCCGGGTAGCGCGCCGGCGGCGGCCGCGAGCTTCCGTCTGCCCCGCTGAGCGTGCCGCCGACGTCGTGGGTCTGCAGGCCGATCAGGTGGCCGAGACCGTGAGGCAGGAATGTCTCCGTGAGCCCCTGCTCGAACGCCTGCTCGGCGCTGCAGCGCACGACGCTGTGGTTCGCCAGAATGGCCGCGATCGCCCGATGGGCCTGCTCGTGCAGTGCCAGATAGTCCTGACCCGGGCGGATGTCGGCGATCAGCTGCTGCTGCGCCTGGTCGAGGTCGTCGATCAGCGCTGCGAATGTCCCGTGGGCTTCCCGTGACGCGTGTGCTTCCAGGTCCGCCGCGCTGACCACATAGGTACGGGTGATGTCGGCCGCATAGCCGCGGCAGGAAGCGCCGGCATCGATCAGAAAGCTGCGCCGCCGAGCCGGTGGCCGGCGGTCGTAGTGCTGGTAATGGAGCACCGCCGCGTGCTCGTTGAGCGCAACGATGGAGCTGTACGGCAGCTCGGCAGGCACCTGCTGCGCGGCCTCCAGGTAGCGCATGTGTATGGCAAACTCGCTGGCCCCGGACAGGAAGGCCTGGCGCGCGGCCAGGTGGCCGCGCACCCCTCGCGCGGCGGCGCAACGCAGGCAGTCGAGCTCGAATGGCGTCTTGCACGCGCGCAGATAGTGCAGATGGTTCAGCAGCGCGGGCGGATTGACCGAGCTCACCGGCAGGTTGCCCGGTGCGGATTCGCCGATGAAAGCCGTGTGGCGGGTGCGCGCCGCGGCGCTGGCCAGCGCGTCCTGGAGCGCGCCCGGATCGCTGAAGGCGCGCACCGTCATGTGCTCGTAGGCCCACTGTGGCAGCTGTGGCGGCTGGTGCCAGTAGTCTTGCGGCTGGAAGAAGAACAGCTGCGGGCGCTCACCGGGCTGGATCAGCAGGGCGCACTGGCGGCAATCTCCCTCGGGGATCCACTGGGCGAAATGCGGGTTGGGCCGGAACGGCGGCGGCTGGTCGTCAAGAAAGTAATTGCGATCCTCGCCGGCCGCGATGATGGCAGCATCGCAGCCCGTCGCAGCGAGCGCCTCGGTCCAGCGCCCCGCGAGGGTCGCGAGGTGCTCGCGATACGCCGGCCCGTCCAGGACCGGGTCCGGAATCTGGTCGACGTCCGTTGGCGCCGCTCTGACTGTGTCGCTTTGCATGAGCTGATCCGGTCTGCTGCCGGGGCGGCAGCGAAGGGGTCCGAGTATATCAAGACCCGGCGCCTGCCAGCGCGAGACCCTCCCTACCTGAAACGCTTCGTGTTAGATTGCGGCGCTGATCAGACTCATGAAACAGAAACGGGGAGGACCCATGGGAGCCTTTGCCTACGCGGCACCTGCTACGCTGGCGGAAGCCATCGCGCTGCTCGACGATCATGCCAGGCAGGGCGCGCGCGCCCAGCTGTTGGCCGGAGGTACCGACGTTCTGGTGCAGATGCGCTCGCTCGACCGCTCGCCCCGCACCATCGTCGACATCAAAAAGCTCAAGGAAACCAACGCGCTCGACATCGGCGCCGACAGCGTGTTCATTGGCGCGGCCATCCCCAGCGCGGTGCTCAACGAAAACAAAGAACTGAAGGCGCTGTTCCCCGGTCTGCTGGAAGCATCGGATCTGATCGGCTCGACCCAGATTCAGGGCCGTGCCAGCATGGGCGGCAACCTCTGCAATGCCTCGCCCGCGGGGGACAGCATACCGGCGATGATTGCCAACGCCGGCGTGTGCGTGATCGCCGGCGCTGCTGGCAACAGAGAGCTCCCTGTCGAGCAGTTCGTCGTGGGTGTCGGCAAGAATGCGCTGCAGCCGGGTGAGATCCTGCTGGGACTGCGATTTCCGCGTCCGGCGGCCGGCAGCGGCGACGCTTATCTGCGCTTCATTCCGCGCACCGAGATGGACATCGCGGTCGCCGGTTGCGGCGTCAGCGTGACCCTGGATGGCAACGGTACCTGCACCGCCGCGCGCGTTGCCATCGGCGCAGTGGCGCCGACGGCGCTGCTGGTTCCGGCGGCGGCGGACGCGCTCATCGGCTCCAAAGTGGACGAGGCGGCGCTGGCTGCAGCGGGTGCCGCCTGCAGCGCAGCATCGTCACCCATCAGCGACAAGCGCGGCACCGCGGACTATCGGCGCAAAGTCGTCGCGGTGCTGTGCCGTCGGGCCGGAGCCATTGCGCGCGACCGGGCCCGCGGCTGAGCAGAGCAACAGGAGACAGGCAGTATGAACAAAGTACAGGTATCCACATCCATCAACGGCGAGGAAACGGAGTTTCTCTGCGAGCCGCAGCAGACCCTGCTCGAGGTTCTGCGTGAAGAGCTGGCGCTGACGGGCACCAAGGAAGGCTGCGCCACCGGCGACTGCGGCGCGTGCAGCGTGCTGCTGAATGGCCGTCTGGTGTGCTCCTGCCTGGTGCTGGCGGTCGAGGGTCAGGGCGCCGAGATCACCACCATCGAAGGCATTGCCCAGGGCGACGGTCTGCACCCGATCCAGCAGAAGTTTCTGGAGCACGCGGCGCTGCAATGCGGCATCTGCACCCCCGGGCTGATCGTGGCTACCAAGGCGCTGCTGGAAAAGAATCCGGATCCCGATGAGACCACGATCCGCTACTGGCTCGCCGGCAACCTCTGTCGCTGTACCGGGTACGACAAGATCATCCGCGCAGTGCAGGACGCCGCCAGGGAGCTGGCACATCCAGCCTGAGTATCGCTCGCGGGCATCGTCAGCGCGCCCCGCGGGACGCAAGACCGGTTTCAAGGAGAATCACGAACATGGCTGAAGCTGTTGATTTCAAAGTAGTAGGTTCCTCGCCAATCCGGCCCGACGGGGTCGACAAGGTAACCGGTCGGGCGCAGTACGGCGCCGATCAGAATCTGCCCAACATGATCTACGGAAAGGTGCTGCGAAGCCCGCATGCCCACGCCAGGATCAAGAAAGTGGACCTTTCGGGTGCGCTCTCGATGCCTGGGGTGTACGCCGCCATCAGCGGCGCGGACTTCCCGGAATCCGAGCACGGCGCCATCGGCGGCGAGGGCGGAGGCGACGTTTCCGATCTGGCCAAGAACGTGATGGCGCGTGACAAGGTGCTCTACCACGGCCATGCGGTGGCCGCAGTGGCCGCCAGGTCGCTGCAGATTGCCGAGGCGGCGCTGGCCGCCATAAAGGTCGAGTACGAACCGCTGGCGGCGGTGCTGGACGTGGACGCCGCCATGGCACCCGATGCGCCGCTCCTCGATGAGAACTGCTTCACCAAGAACCTGCCCGAGAAGCCGGAGAAACCCTCCAACATTGCTGCGGTCATGCAGCTGGCGCGCGGTAACGTCGAAGAGGGCTTCGCCGCCGCCGACGTGATCGTCGAAGGCGATTACCGCATCCCCATGGCGCACCAGGGCTACATCGAGCCCCACGCCTGCACGGCGAGCGTCAACGAAGCCGGGCAGGCCACGGTTTGGTGCTGTACGCAGGGCCACTTCGAGTTCCGCGCGCAGACGGCAAAGGTGCTCAACATGAACATCGCCGATCTGAAGTTCGTGGCCTCCGAGATCGGCGGCGGCTTCGGCGGCAAGACGGTGGTGTACCTCGAGCCCCTGGCAGTGATGCTCTCGCGCAAGGCCCACCGACCGGTGAAGATGGCCATGACCCGCGAGGAGGTGTTTCGCGCCACCGGGCCGACGTCCGGCACGCACGTGAAGATCAAGGTCGGCGCAAAGAAGGACGGCACGCTGACCGCCGCCAAGGCCTGGATGGCCTACGAGGCGGGCGCCTTTGCCGGCGCGCCGGTGGGCCCCGGCGCCATGTCGATTTTTGCGCCGTACATGCTGGAGAACTTTCACGTCGAGGCGTACGACGTGCTGGTCAACAAGCCCAAGGTCGCCGCCTACCGGGCACCCGGGGCGCCGCAGTCGATGCACGCCATGGAGTGTGCGGTGGACGAGCTGGCCCGGAAGCTCGGCATGGATCCCATCGAGCTGCGGCTGAAGAATGCGGCCGACCAGGGCACCCAGGCCCCTTATGGACCGAAGTTCCCGGCCATCGGGCTGAAGGCCTGCCTGGAAGCGGCGCGCGTCCATCCCAGCTACACGAAGCCGGTACCGGAAGGCGCGGGCCGCGGTGTGGCGGTGGGCTTCTGGTTCAACGTCGGCATGCAATCGAGCGCCGAGGTGCACATCAACGAGAACGGGACGGTCACCGTCATCGAAGGCAATCCGGACATCGGCGGCTCGCGGGCGTCCATGTGCATGATGGCGGCCGAGACCCTGGGCGTCGATTACAAGGCGGTGCGCGCGCTGGTCGGCGACACGGAGACCACCGGGTTCTCCAACGTCACCGGCGGCAGCCGCACCACCTTCGCCACCGGCATGGCCGTGGTGCAGGCGTGCGAGGACATCATTACCCAGTGCAAGGCCCGCGCTGCCGCAACCTGGGGGGTGGACGCGGATCAGGTCTCGTGGGAAGACGGCCATGCCGTGCCGGCCCCGGGGCTGAACGTGGACGTCAAGCCGCTCAGTCTCGCCGAGATTGCTGCCAACGCGGCGCGCACCGGGGGGCCACTGCTCGGCCGCGCCTCGCTCAATGCCCAGGGTGCCGGGGCCGCGTTTTCAGTCAACATCGCCGACTTCCGGGTCGATCGCGAGACCGGCAAGATCGACGTGCTCAGCTACACCGCCATTCAGGACGCCGGACGCGCCATCCACAAGGCGTACGTCGAAGGCCAGCTGCAGGGTGGTGCTGCGCAGGGTCTCGGCTGGGCGCTCAACGAGGAGTACATCTACGACGACAACGGCGTGATGCAGAACGCCGGCTTCCTCGACTACCGGATTCCGGTGGCCTCCGACCTGCCCATGATCGACACCCAGATCGTCGAGGTCCCCAATCCGAGCCACCCGTACGGGGTGCGCGGGGTTGGCGAAACGCCGATCGTGGCGCCGCTGGCCGTGGCCTCGAACGCAGTACGCGACGCGCTCGGATTCCGGATAGCGGATCTGCCGCTGTCGCCGCCGCGGGTGCTGGCGGCCATCGAGGCCCAGGGCGGCTGAGGGTCCGCGTCCGCGCCTGCTGAGGGTCGTCGCCCTCAGCCGACGCGGGCGCATCACCCTGTGACGCCTGTCCGCGCCGGATTGCAGAGGCCGATTTACCGCCATGGCCCGGGTCGTGTTTCCCGATCATCTGCTCGTCCACGTGGGCGGGCAGCGGGAGTTCGAGGTGCAGGCGCACAGCTTTCGCGAGCTGCTGGCGGCGCTGAGTACGCGCTGGCCGGGCTGTGATGCGGTGCTTGCGCGCTGCGCCGTCGCCATCGACGGTCAGATCTACCAGGACGCCTTTCTCGAGCCTCTGAATCCGGACAGTGAGGTGTTTTTCATGCAGCGTATCGAAGGCGGCTGACAGCCGCGGCGGTCAGCGCTGCGGCTCAGTCTGGATCGGGTCGCGCCACCGTCAACCTCAAGCCGCCATGCCCCGATGCCTGGGCGCGCAGGCGCAGAAAGCGATCCTGGGTTGCCAGCAAACCTTCCAACAGCGCGAGCCAGATGTCGCGCACCACCGGATGGACCTGGAGCCCGCGAAACAGCCGCCAGTCGCGCTGCACCAGCGCCTGGTCCTCGCGCACCACCTGGTCACCGCTGGCTTCCAGCACCACCTGCAGCACATCGAGGTAGCCGGCGGTGTCCGTCGGGGCCCGACCGAGCTCCGCAAGCAGCTGATCCGACCCGTGCATGCCGATCTGCAGCGCGGCGATGCGGCCGATGTAGCGTGCTTCCTCAGGACCGAGCAGCGAAACCAGAACCGGCAGACCGTTGCGCAGATATTCCATGGCGTAGTTGCGGTAGGCCTTGGCCTGCCGTTCTGCCGGCCAGTCCACCGCGTCGAGTCGCGGCAGCGCCGCGGGGTCGATGGCGGGGCAGCGCTGCTCCGGTCGGAACTGGAGGCGTTGGTCCTCATTCAACGGCTGTGCGTGCTCCAGATAGTAGCCCTCGAGCCCCGGCTGGCCGTCCACGGTGGTGCCGGTGCACACGAAGCCCAGGCGGGGGTTGCCGAGGCTGACCCCGTTGTGTGCGTGCCAGCCGCGCAGCATGGCACGATTGACCTCGGAGGGAATGCCGCAGATTGCCGTGCCCGCCCAGATCCAGCGCGGCGGCGGGTAGCGCACCCAGGCCTTGATCGGGCTTTCCTCGTAGTACTCGACCTTGACGCCGCCCAGCTGATTGGACAGGTAGTGGTACTTCGCCGCCGCCACCGCGTGGGGCTGGCCGCGCAGCCCGAGCTTGTCGAGCCCGGGGAGGAACTTTTCCAGGTGCTGCGTGCGGAACAGCCGGAACACGAACTCCTCGGCGGTAGCCGCCCCCTTGCGGGCTGCCAGGGCCAGGATCAACCCCGTGATCCAGCTGTGATAGAGCTGCGCGACGGCGCGTTCTGCGAAGCCGCGCTCCGCCGCGGTGGGTTCCGCGGCTGGTTGTCCGGAGGCGGATTGCTCAGGTTGACGGGCCATGGCGTTGCTCCAATGCAGATCGCGGAGGCGCTCGCTGCTGCCGCAGCAGGATCGCGCCCGGGTTACACTGCCGCAGCGCTGGCCCTGCATTTCACTGGAACGGTCTCAGGAGGGGAAGGCCCTTGAGCAAGCTCGTCAATCTCGGCTCGCTTTGCATCGACCATGTTTATGAGGTGCCCCGCCTGGCGCGCGCTGGCGAGACGGTGGCCAGCACCGGCTACGCGCGGCACGCCGGCGGCAAGGGGCTGAATCAGTCGCTGGCGGCGGCGCGAGCCGGGGCCCGGGTGGCCCACTTCGGCTGTATCGGCGCAGACGGGGCGTTGCTGCGCCAGGTGCTTGCCGCCGAAGGCGTCGATGTGGGTGGCATTCGTGAGGTGGCGGAGCCTTCGGGGCACGGCGTGATCCAGGTCGCTCCCGACGGCGACAACGCCATCGTCATCGCGGGTGGCGCCAACCGCGCGGTCACGCCCGCCGATGTGGCAGCGGCACTGAACGCCTGTGCGGCCGATGACTGGCTGCTGCTGCAGAACGAGATCAACGACCTCCCTGGCGTGCTTTCGGCGGCGGCCGCCCGCGGAACGCGGGTCGCATTCAACGTCGCCCCGGTTGACGGGCGCGAGCAGCACTACGACCTCGGCAGCGTGGCGTTGCTGGTCGTCAACGAGATCGAGGCCGCGGCCCTGGCTGGACGTGATGCGCCGGCCGCGGCGCTCGAGGTGCTTGCGCAACGTTTCCCGGCCGCGGCGGTGGTGCTGACCCAGGGTGCAGAGGGGCTGCGCTGGCGGGCGCCGGACAGCGCCGGCTACGTACCGGCGATTGCCGTGCAGGCAAAGGACGAGACAGCGGCCGGAGATGCCTTCACCGGCTACCTCATGGCGGGTCTGCTGGCGGGTGCTTCGCTCGCCCAGGCTTTGCGCCAGGGGGCAGCTGCCGGGGCGCTTGCAGTCACAGTGGCGGGTGCGGCGCCTTCGATTCCGGCGCGCTCCGCGGTGCAGCAGCTGCTGGCGCAGCGCAGCGAATGAATGCCGATCAGCCGGACCGCGTGGCGTCGAAATCCAGGCCGGTGATCGCGGCCAGATCGCTGATGGCCTGCGCTTCGCTCAGTACCTTGATGGTTCGCATGCCCAGCTCGCGGGCGGGCTTCAGGTTGATACCCAGATCGTCGAGAAACACTGCCGCGCCCGGATCCACGCCGAGGCGTTCGCAGGTGATCTGGTAGATGCGCGGGTTCGGCTTGCGGATGCCCTCGATGCTTGACTCGACCACCAGATCGAACAGCGCCATTACCTCGGCCACCTGACCGGCGCGCTCGCCGCTGCGGGCCATGCCCGGTCCCTGACCCGACTTCACGTTGTTGGTGATGCACGCGACGCTGTAGTGATGCTTGCAGTGGCGCAGCACGTCGACCATGCGCGGCCGGATGTCGCCGGACAGCAGGGCCACCACGTCGCGGCCGCGGATCTCATGGCCAAGCTGATGGGATTCGCGCGCGAACTGCTCGTCGAACTGATCCAGCGAGATCTGGCTGGACTCGAACATCGCCCAGGCGTTGCTCTCCGGGTTGGTGGCATTGACGGTGCGGATGAAATCCGCCGGCAGACCGCGTTCCGCTTCGTAACGGTTGAACGCCTCGAACGGGCTGGTGGTCAGCACGCCGCCGAAGTCCCACAGTACCGCCTCAATCATCGCTGCAGCTCCAGAGTATCGGGTTCAGAAGACCAGTTTCAGAAGACCAGTTTCAGAAGACCAGTTTCAGAAGACGTAGTAGCCGCCGTCGATCAGAAACGTCTCGGCCGTGTGGTAGGCACTGGCGTCGCTCATGATGTACACGGCGATGGCGGCAAAGTCCTCCGGCTGGCCCCAGCGCCGCATGGGAATGCGCTTCATGACGTTATCGACGAACTTGGGGTTGCCGAAGGCCCCCTCGGTCATGGACGTTTCGATCCACCCCGGCAGGATCGTGTGCGCGGTCACGCCGTAGCGCGCGTACTCCACAGCCAGCGCTTTGATCATCGACACCAGCCCGCCTTTGGTAGCCGCGTAGTGCTCGCCGCGCGCCTGGCCGGAGACGGCGGCCAGGCTGGCCGTGGCGGCCAGGCGCCCGAACGCGTCACCGTACCCGGCCCGTTCCCGCATGTGCCGTGTGGCCGCGCGGAACGTGTAGAACACCCCATCCAGGTTGACGGAAAGAATGCGCTGCCACTCCTCGTCGGTCATGTCGTCGAAGCGGGTTCCGCGGCCGCCGATGCCGGCGTTGGCAAAACAGCCGTCGACCCGGCCGTGGGTCGCCAGTGTCTGCTCGAAGCAGCGCTCGACGTCCCCTTCGTCCGCGACGTCGCAGCGCAAGGCGCTGCAGCGGGTGCCGTGGCTCTGCAGGCGTTCCAGCGCCGCGGCGTTCTTGGCCTCGTTGGTCCCCCAGATGCAGACTTCAGCGCCCGCCTGGGCCAGACCCTCCGCCATGCCCAGCCCGATACCGCCGTTGCCCCCGGTGATCAGAGCCACCTTGCCGTTCAGATCGAATCCTGCGAATGCCACTGTTCTGCTCCTCCTGGACCGTGCTCGGCCTGCGAGCGCAAGGGCGCGCAGTCTAATTCATTGGGTGCTGGGCGACCAAGTTGCGAGGGGGGTGTAAACACCGGGTCGGGGGCCGGCCAGCGGGGTCAGAGGCAGCACGTTGCCGGGGTTTCGAGAGATGCCGGGTTGTGCGACGTCAGGCCGGCGGAGCGGGCCCGGCAACGTGCCGCCCCGCCCACCCCGTTGGCCTGATCCCCCAAGCTCTGCTAGCTTCGCGCCTTCTCTTAGCCAGAGCAGGGGACAGAGAGATGGATCTGGAAGGGGCAGTAGCGATAGTGACCGGATCGTCCTCGGGTGTCGGCGCGGCGACGGCGCGTCAGCTTGCCGAGAAGGGCTGCAACGTCGTGATCAACTACGCGCACAACGCCGATGGGGCGGAGTCCGTCCGGGCGGAGTGCGAGGCGCTGGGCGTCGAGGCGCAGGTGGTGAAGGCCGATGTTGCGAGCGATGCCGACTGCCGGGCGCTGGCGCGGGCGGCGGAGGAGCGCTGGGGGCGGATCGACGCCCTGGTGAACAATGCCGGCACCACCAAGTTCTGCGAGCACGCCGATCTCGAGGGGCTGTCCGCCGAGGACTTTCAGCGCATCTACGCGGTCAACACCGTCGGTGCTTTTCAGATGGTACGCGCGGTCGCGCCGGCCATGCGCCGGGGCGGGCGTGGCAGCATCGTCAACGTGGCGTCCATTGCCGGGGTCATGGGCATCGGCAGCTCCATCGCATATGCCGCCAGCAAAGGCGCAATGATCACCATGGCGCTGTCACTGGCAAGGGTGCTGGGGCCGGAGATCCGGATCAACACGGTATGCCCCGGGTTCATTCAGGGCGAATGGCTGAAACAGGGCATGGGCGCGGACAACTACGAGCGCACGCGCGCTTTCCTGGAGCAGGCGACTCCGCTCAAGCTGACCACCACGCCGGATACCATTGCCGAGGTCATTCTGTATTTTCTCGAGGGCGCGGGCGTGATTACTGGGGAAACGCTGATTCTCGACGGTGGTCACCATCTCAATCAGCTACCCCTGGCGCGACGCTGACCAGCGCCGGAACGCTTCCGTCGAAGATCGACGCGGCGCGCTGCCCTTGCAGACCGCAGGGCGGAGCGTCGCTAGAATCGCCCGCTCGAGGCGGGACATGCATCAGTAGTCGAGAGGAGACAATCATGGGAGAAGTGACACAACTGCGATCGGCCGACGGCTTCACGCTGGGCGCCTACCAGGCATCACCGGATGGCGCGGCCAAGGGCGCGGTGGTGGTGATTCAGGAGATATTCGGCGTCAACCAGCACATCCGTGAGGTCGTGGAAGGCTACGCGGCGGACGGCTATTTCGCCATCGCGCCGCAGATCTTCGACCGCGTGGAGCGCAACATCGAGCTCGGCTACCAGCAGCCCGACATGGGCCGCGGAATCGAGATCGCGTTTCAGAAGCTCGACCCGGCGCTCGCGCTGCAGGACGTGCAGGCGGCCATCGATGCGGCATCCGTGCATGGCAAGGTGGGCGTCGTAGGCTACTGCTTCGGCGGCCTGCTCACGTGGCGCGCCGCCTGCGAGCTCGACGGCGTAGCGGCGGCGGCTTCCTACTACGGCGGCGGCGTTGCCAACGAGGCAAACCGGCAAGCGCGCTGCCCGGTGATCATGCATTTCGGCGAGAAAGATGCGCACATCCCCATGGATGACGTCGAAAAGATCAAGGCGGCTCAGCCCGACGTGCGCGTGTACGTGTACGAGGCGGACCACGGCTTCAACTGCGATCACCGGGCGAGCTACGACGCTGCCAGCGCCAAGCTGGCGAAGTCACGCACACTCGAGTTCTTCGCCGAGCAGCTGGCGTGAGCGCACTGCGCTGGGGTATTGCGGCTGCCGTCGCACTGGTGCTCGGCAGCGGGACGCTTCGGGCATCCGCTGCCGCACCGTCTGATGCCGAGGCCGAGACTGCCGTGGCCACGTACAACGCCACTGTCGAGGATCCTGACAAGGTGATCTGCAGGAAAATTCAGCAGACCGGGAGTCACTTCAAGAAGCGCGTTTGCTACAAACGCAGAGAGTGGGACGAGATGACCAGGGCAGCCCAGGACATCATGCGTGCGCGCACCCAAGGCGGCAACGCGGAACCCATGCATTGAGCAAAGGGGCTCCTCCCGGCGTGCGCCGCCGCGCGGCGGGGCCGCGCGCTTGACTTCGCCGGGGTGTTTGTTGATCCTTCGCCCCACGGAAATGGGGCGGGGCATCAACAGTGTGCCCGGGGCATACTGCCCGCAGATTTGGCTGTTCGCAGCCGACAATAATTACGCTACCGCTGACGGATTCAGAACCTGCGACGCCCGCGCCGCGGTTGTGTGCCGCATCGGCCGGTAGCGGTATCGAGAACCGGTAGAAACCCGTAGGAAGTCGTATGAACAAAAATCGGATGACTAGGTTGTCGGCGTCGCTGCTCCTTGCGGCAGGCGTCGCGCTGAGCGGTACCGCTACGGCAGCAACGCTGGCCGACATCTACAGCGTGGCAGATCAGCTGAACGTGCAGGCCAAGCGTTCGCAATCGCGGATCGATGCGCTCACCGAAGAGACCCGGCAGCTGCTCGCCGAGTACAAGACGGTTCTCAAGGAGATCGAAGGTCTGCGGGTTTACAACCGTCAGCTCGAGAAGCAGATCGGCAATCAGGAAAGCGAGATGGCGAAGATTTCGCGCTCCATCGATGAGGTCACCCTCATCGAGCGCCAGATCACGCCTCTGATGCTGCGCATGATCGATGGCCTGGAGCAGTTCGTGCAACTCGACCTGCCGTTCCTCGAGGACGAGCGCGCCGACCGCATCGAGCGCCTGCGCGAAATGATGGATCGCGCCGACGTCGCCGTTTCCGAGAAGTTCAGTCAGATTCTCAACGCCTACCAGATCGAGAACGAGTACGGCCGCACCATGGAAGCCTACGGTGACACGATCAACGTCGGCGGTTCGGAACGTAAGGTCGACGTGCTCAAGGTCGGCCGCATCGCGTTGGTCTACCAGACCCCCGATGGCGAAGAGACCGGCATGTTCAACCCGAAGAGCGGCCAGTGGGAGCCTCTCGACGATTCCTATACGACACCGATCCGTAACGGCATTCGGATGGCGCGCAAGCAGCTGTCGGTCGACATGCTGATACTGCCGGTTGAAGGCGCGGAGGCAGCAGAATGAGCATTTCCAAGAAGTATCTGAATGCCGCACTGACCGGCGTTGTGTTCGCGGGCGCGAGCCTGTTCATCACCTCGGCGTGGGCTGAAGAAGCCGCCGCTCCGGCAGCAGCCGACGACCTGGTGGTCAACGAGGCCAGCAGCCTCGACGACCTGCTGAAGCTCGTCGAAGAGCGCAAGGTCGTCGAATCCAAGGAGCATACGCAGCGCGAAGCGACCTTCCGCCGCGAGAAAGATCAGCAGGCCAAGATGCTGGCCGATGCCAAGGCGGAGCGCACCCGCGAGGAGCAGCGCTCCGAGCGTCTCGAAACCCAGTTCGAAGAGAACGAGATCCGCATCGGTGATCTGCAGGAGCAGCTCGACAAGCGGCTGGGTTCGCTGCGTGAGCTGTTCGGCGTGCTGCAGCAGGTAGCGGGCGACACCCGCGGTCTGTTCGAAGGATCGCTGATCAGCGCCCAGATTCCCAACCGCGGCGAGTGGCTCGATGCGCTGGCCAAGAAGATGGGCACCTCCAGCGAGCTGGCCACCATCGACGAGATGGAGACCCTGTGGTACGAGCTGCAGCGCGAGATGACGCAGTCCGGCAAGGTCGTCAAGTTCCCGGCCACCGTGACCAAGAACAACGGCGACAAGGAAGAAACCGAAGTCATCCGTGTCGGCGCGTTCGCAGTGATCGCCGACGGCAAATACATCCAGTACGACCCGGTGGATGGCGGTACTCTGATCGAGCTCGCACGCCAGCCGGCCGCGCGCTTCACCAACACGGCTGAAGACCTTCAGGAAGCAGCCCCCGGCGAGGTCGTGGCATTCGCAGTCGATCCCACCCGCGGCTCGCTGCTCAGCCTGCTGATCCAGGCCGCAACGGTCGGCGAGCGGGTCGGATCTCTGACCGGCGGCATCACCACCGGCGAGTGCTACCTGCCGTTCTGCGACGGCCAGGGCGGCTACGTGGGCTCGGTGATTCTGCTCGGCGGCATCATCGGCGTGATCCTGGCGCTGTGGAAGCTGTTCCAGCTGTCCGTCATCGCCGCCAAGGTCAATTCGCAGAAGAAGTCCGAGACGCCCGATACGGGTAACCCGCTGGGCCGCGTGCTCAAGGTCTATCAGGACAACAAGAGCGTGGACCTCGAAACCCTGGAGCTGAAGCTCGGGGAGGCGATTCTCGGCGAAATCCCGCGCATTTCGAGCAACGTGACGCTGCTGCAGGTGATCTCGGTGGTCGCTCCGCTGCTCGGTCTGCTCGGTACGGTGATCGGTATGATCCTGACCTTCCAGGCGATCACGCTGTTCGGTACGGGTGATCCCAAGACCATGGCCGGCGGTATCTCCACGGCGCTCATGACGACTGTGGAAGGTCTGGTGGTGGCGATTCCCATGACCCTGCTGCACTCGATCGTTGCCAGCCGGGCGCGGTCGCTGATGCACGTGCTCGAAGAGCAGAGCGCGGGTCTGGTTGCCGAGCACGCTGAACGCTCCGGTCAGGCCCTGGGCTGATCGGCGGGCAGCAGCTATGCATGAAGCCTACATAAACATCATTTCCTTCATGGAGCAGGGCGGCAATGTGCTTTGGCTCATTGCCGGCCTCACGTTCCTGATGTGGACGCTGATCGTCGAGCGCCTCTGGTATTTCCAGACCGAGCACAAGAGCGTGGTACGCGACGCGACGCAGCTGTGGGAGAGCCGCGCTGAGCGGCGCTCCTGGAGCGCGCACCAGGTACGTGATCGAATCATCTCCGAGGCGTCGGAAAAGATCACCGGCAGCCTGCCGCTGATCCAGACCTGCGTGGCCCTGTGCCCGTTGCTGGGACTGCTGGGCACGGTGACGGGCATGATCTCGGTGTTTGATGCCATGGCCACTCAGGGCGGCAACGCCCGATCGATGGCCGCGGGGGTGTCGATGGCAACCATCCCGACCATGTCCGGGATGATCGCCTCCCTGTCCGGATTGCTGGGCAGTACGATCGTCAAACGCAAGGTGGATTTCGAAACAGAGCTGTTTCAAGATCACCTGACGATGGACCATTGAACCCGGTTCGCAACTGTCTGGACGGATAGGCGAGACGGAACGGCGGAAAGGGTAGGAAAGCAGTATGCGCAAACAGAGACGAACCATAGCCAAGGGCGAGGAAGAATCGGACGGCATCAACCTGACGCCCATGCTGGACGTCGTGTTCATCATGCTGATCTTCTTCATCGTGACTGCCACGTTCATCAAGCAGGCGGGCATCGACGTGCTTCGTCCCGAGGCGATGACCGCCGAGCAGAAAGCCCAACCGTCAGCGTGCTGGTGGCTATCAGCGGCAACGGTGACATCTGGATCGACGAAGCGGGTCGATCCAGCCTCGGTTCGCGCGTACATCGAGCGGCTGCATGCTGAAAACCCGAAAGGCGGCCTGGTGGTTCAGGCAGACCGGGCGGCCAAGTACGAGAAGCTCACGGCGGTACTCAATGCGGCCCGGGCTGCGGGAATGACCGAAGTGGCGATCTCCACGGAAAGCTAGGGGTAGCGATATGGTGGTGCGCTATATATTCGAGTCGTGCTGGGAGCGGTGGCGACCTTCGCGCTGTTTCTGCTCATGCAGGCACTCATCAAGAGCGACAAGAGCCCGTTCGACGACTCGATCAAGGGCAAGATCGTCGATTTCGTTCGCCTGCAGGACGATCAGGACATTCAGACCAAGCAGCGCAAGCCCAAGCCGCCGCCCCCGCCGGATGAACCGCCGCCTGACATGCCCCGGCCCGATTTCGACGCCAGTGACGTGTCGGTGGGTGTCGACGTGGGTGCGGTGCAGGTCAACGTCGATCTCAATGTGGGCGGCACCGGCGGATTCAGCTCCGACGGTGAGTACCTGCCCATCGTGAAGGTCGCTCCCGTGTACCCCAGACGTGCTCAGACCCGCGGTATCGAGGGCTTCGTGCTGCTCGAGTTCACCGTGACCAAGACCGGCGCCGTGGAGAATCCGGTGGTCATCGAATCAAGCCCGCCGGGCATCTTCGACAATGCGGCCATCAACGCGGCGCTCAAGTTCAAGTACAAACCCAAGGTGGTGAACGGCGAAGCCATCGACGTGGCCGGCGTACGCAACCGTATCACCTTCGAGCTGGCCAATTGAGCGTGAGCCGTTGTCTGGGAGGCATAGCCTAACATGCTGAGTACATAGCTATCATTGCCGCGGCGATGCTGATCGCCGGGCCTCGCTCCAGTGGGTGGAGCCCTGGGCGCCGGCGCTTCCGCCGCGGCCGCCGAGGAACGCACCGCCGGAACAGAAAACGCGGCGCGTGCTGCCGGCCACTCCAGCGAGGCCACCTACAAGAGCTCGCCGAGGTTCGGGAGGCCATCGACGCCAAGGACTATCAGACGGCTCTGTGACCGGCATCAACGACATGCTGCAGCGCCGCAACCGGATGAACGGCAACGAGATCGGCACCTCGCTGAACACGCGCGCCTACATCTACTTCCTCATGGAAGACTACGACCGCGCCATTGCCGACTACAAGGAAATGCTGGCCCAGGGCGAAGACATCCCGGAAGGCATGGAGCAGCAGGGCATCTACACGGTCGCACAGCTGTCGTTCGTGACGGAGAAATACCAGGACGCGCTCGATTACATGGAGCGCTACATCCAGGTGGCAAACAACCCCGGTCCCGACCCGCTGATCTTCATGGGGCAGGTCTACTACACCATGCAGAACTATCCGGCGGCGACCACCATGATCGAGCGCGGCATCGCGCTTGCCAAGGAGCGTGGGCTCGAGCTCAAGGAGAACTGGTGGGCGCTGCTCAATTTCCTGTACTACGAGCAGGAGAACTGGCCGAAGGTGCTCGAGGTGCTGGAAATCCTCGTTCGCGATTATCCGAAGCGCCAGTACTGGATTCAGCTCGCCGGTATTCTCGGACAGCAGAACAGAGAGAAAGAGTCGCTGTGGACCTACGAAGCGGCCTACGCCGGTGGTTTTCTGGATCAGCAAACCGACCTGACCAACTTCGCCGGCCTGCTGATGCAGGCAGAGGTGCCCTACCGTGCGGCCAAGGTGCTGGACAAGGGGATCAAAGACGGCATCATCGAGAAGGATTCACGCAACCTGCAGAGCCTGGGCCAGGCCTGGCAGCTGGCGCAGGAAGTGCAGAAGGCAATTCCTGTGTTCGAACAGGCCGGCAAGCTCTCGGATGATGGCAAGATCTACGAGCGTCTGTCGCAGCTGTATCTGGACAACGACGAGTACGACAAATGCGTCACCGCGGCCGACAACGCGCTGGACAAGGGCGGCCTGCGCGGTGTTCAGAACGTCTACATCGTCAAAGGCATGTGCCTGTACAACGACGACAAGCTCGACACCGCACGTTCGTCGTTCGTCTCCTGCCGAAACGAATCACGTCGCGACGAGGACGAGAGCAATCGTCGCATCTGTCAGCAGTGGATCACCTACATCGATCGCGAGAAGACCCGCAGAGCAGAGCTCGAGGCAGCCATCTGATGGGGTCGGCCCGGCAGCGGGCAGGGTGAGTCCAGGAAGGGCCGTCTGCGAACGGCCCTTTCCATTTCTAGGAGCAGCCGTTTCTCGGAGCAGCGCATGTTTACTGGAATCGTTCAATCGCTCTGTCCGGTCGCCGCAATCGAGGATGCGCCGGGCCTGCGCCGTCTGAGCGTAAAGCTCGGGGCTCTGGCCGAGGGTGTCCTCGACGGCGCGTCGGTTGCGATCAACGGGACCTGCCTCACGGTCACCGGCGTGTCCGACGGCGTGGTCCACTTCGACGTGATTGCGGAGACGCTGCGTCTGACCAACCTGGGGGAGCTGCGTCCCGGCAGCCTGGTGAACGTGGAGCGTTCGTTCCGGGTAGGCGACGAGGTGGGTGGACACATCCTCTCCGGGCACGTCTCGGGCGTTGCGCACCTTGAGCGCATCGATCAGGGGGACAACGAGCGCAATCTGCATTTCAGCGTCCCGGCCGAGCTCGTGAAATATCTTTCGAAAAAGGGCTTCGTTGCGCTGGACGGTGCGAGCCTGACGATCGCGACGGTGGACAGGAAGCATACGGCCATCAGCGTTTGCCTCATTCCGGAGACGATCGCGCGGACTACGCTGGGCCGCATCGAGGTGGGCGCACGCGTCAACCTCGAAGTGGACGCACAGACGCAGTCAGTGGTGGATACTGTGGAGCGGCTGCTGCAGGATCCGGAGTATCGGGCCAGCCTGGTGCGCTCGGTCGCCTGACAGGCTTGTGCCGGGTGCCCTTGAAACGGGGCCGAGCCGGCTCAGTGGGACGACGGCTGCGGCCGGTTCTCGTGCAGCTGGCGTAGGTTGCCGATCACTGCTTCCAGGGCCCGGTCGAAGACCTCGGCGTCTTTGAGCAGGGTCAGGCGTCCTTCCTGCAGCTCACAGGCGAGCTGCATGCGCGAACGTTCGGCAACCTTCATTCCGCGCCGATTGACGAACACGTAGCGTTCACCCGGCTTCACGATAGCGGACAGCTTGCAGCGCAGCAGGGTGCCATCCGGTTCTGTGAGTTCCACCCACACGCCTTCCTGCAAGGCTTTGATTCTAGCCACGAACTCCGGCTGGGCCGGCTGGTCGTCGGGCTGATCGACCTCGTCCGGCGCCAGCAGCACGACCTCCGCCAGGGCTTCGAAGCTGCTGTCGATCTGCGGAACGGCGTCTTCCTCCAGATAGGCACGGTCGTTGCGGCCGATCTCTTCGAGCTGTTCGCGCAGCGTCGCCCGCGCAGCGCTGCGTTCGTTGTCGGGAATCTCGATGCCGGCCATGCCGGTGTCCAGCGACTCGATCAGCGGCTCGAGCAGCGCGTCGCGCCGCTCCACTTCTTCCAGCGAGGCGAGGGGTTGCAGGCTCCAGAGCAGCTCGTCCAGGCTCTGCACGCTCCGCTGCCACTGTTCCGAGCGCTCGCCGTGCTTGACGCACGCGTACACCAGAACCTTGCTCCAGATCTCGCTGATGAACCGGCCGACCTCGTGGGGCAGGCGCAGGCCGCAGGCTTTCTGGTTGATGAGCTTCTGCACCGTCTGCTTGGCCGCGCTGGTCAAGGCTTTGCCTTCGGCCGCCTGGCGGACGCGCTTTTCGATGCGGGCGTTGCGCTGGTGGTCGTGCTTGACGAACTGGCGCAGTTCGATCACCAGTTGCTCGAACAGGCTGACGTCGCCGCGGAATCCGTTGAGAACCCGCAAGACCACCGACTCGATCTTGTTGTACAGCGCGTCGCGCTTGAGCTCCGCCGCGGAGCTCCAGCCGATGCCGGCGCTGGACAGCTCGTTGAGCAGCTGGCGGGCCGGGTGCGACGGCTGGTTGAAGAAGCCCTTGTCGATGATGGCCAGCTTGATGATCGGTATCTGCAACCGGGCGATCAGCGCCTTCATGGGAATCGCGAGGTTGCGATCGTTCAGGATGTAGTCGAACAGCATGCCGATGAAGTTGACGACGTCCTCATCGGCGCGGCCCAGATTTGCGATTGCATGGCCGGTCACGTCCGGTGCCCTGGCGACCACCAGGTGGCGCACGTCGAGCAGCGGCGGGACCTCTTCTATGGTGATGGGCTCCTGTTCCACCTCGCTCTGCACCGAGCTCAGCACCTGCAGCAGCGTAGGCGTGGTCAGCACGGAGGATGGGTCCGGCGGCACGATGTCGGTGCCGCGAACGCGTTCCAGCAGCCGCTGGATGACGCCGAAATCCGTGCCCGCGAACCCGGCCGCACCGCCGCCTGCCGACTGGCCCGCACCCGGCTGGCTGCCTGAACGGGCGCCGGCAGCGGTGGGCTGCGGTGCATCTGCGCCGGCACCCGACCACTCGCTGCCATGGGTTCCGGAGTGCTCGTTCGCAGTTCCAGCCGGTGACTGCGCACCTGTCGCGTTGCCTTGGCCGCCGGCGCCGCCGGATCCGTCACGCCGCGCCGCGCGTTGCGCCGGGTGGCCCTGACTGCGTCCGCGGCGCAGGGTCTTGCGCAGGTCGGTGAGAACGCCAGCATCGGCCAGCATCCGGTTGGCGTCAGCGTACAGCGGATCGATGCGTTCCATCACCAGCCGCTCGAACAGCTTGAGCAGAATGATCCGCACCCGGATGTCGACGTCTACCTCGTCGATCGCGTGAGCGAAGCTCTCGCTCAGCTGTTGCGGTCCGAGCGGGTTGGTGCGTTCGTTGACCTCACGAACCTGGCACAGATGGTCGATACGTTTGGTGAGCTCCATGATCTCCAGCGAAAAGCGGCTGGTGATCTTCGAAGAGATACCGGCGATGGCAACCGAAACCTCCAGCGAGTCGTTGTCCACCAGGCCGAACTGATCCGCTGTGTGCTCGCCGCCTTCGGACGGCGGACTGCTGAAGATGGCATCGAAGCCCGCGTACAGAGCGCTGAAGAACCGCGCGATGATCTCGGCCCGGTTCAGGCGCAGCTGGCGCATGGCGTCGAAGTACATATGCTGGCCGGCGTCGCTGCCGGACCGGTCGGCCAGCTCGAACAGGGCATCGTCGGTGAGATCGAACAGGCTGCCCAGCAGCTCGCTCAGACGGCGCTTGGACTGCTGACGCACGCTGTTCAGGATCGGCGGGATCCTTGTCCGGCTTGGTTCTGCGACGTGCAGCGGCACGACTTTGGTCTGAGACACGGCGGAGCCCGTCGGTATGTGGCTGTACGGGGAATTACAGCAACTTCGGCTCGTTACGACTGAGATACGGGCGACCTTTGCACAGTGACCCAGCGCACAGGATTCTTACAGGGGGCTTACATAGATCTCGAGCGTCCCCTGAAGGGGTGGGTACCGGGCCCGAGGAGCGCTTCGGGGCTCCGGGCGATGACCATCAGCGTGTCGTGGCGCTGGCGTGGTACTCGCGCCACGCAGCGATGTCCGTCGCGGCACCGGACTTGAGCTGCACGCCGATGAACCACTCGCGCTCGCCGCTCGGGTCGGAGGTCGCCGGCCGGCTCCAGCGTACCTCGCCGGCGAGGAAGAACTTGCCCGGGCGGGTGGAGATGTCCACCCAGAGATCGAGCAGGGCACCGGTGGGTACCGGCGCGTCGGTACGGAACTGGATACCGCCCACTGACAGATTTATCGCGGTGCAGGACAGGGTCGTGCCCACCAGGTCGGGATCGTCGGCCGACAGCACCACCTGGGTGAACAGACGGTCTTCGCTGTCCAGTCGCGGATGCATGCGCTTGTCCAGGGACCGCTGCCGGGCCCTGACGCGCACGTTGTCCAGATCGATCACGTTTTCCGTAGACATGACTGCTCGTCCTGGTGGATCGTTCTCAGGCTAGGGTGCCAGTTTCGTGCCAGCCGCGGGTAAACGCTATGTTACCCGTTCTTGACCGATGCCTTATCTATAAAAATCAACAAGGTGCAGATGTTTCATAGTATCCGGGTGAGTTCGTCTGGAACGTGCACCAGGTCTCGCTGTGCCGCCGGAAGTCAGTTGTAAGTGACGCGTTTCAGCACTCTCGGGTATCATCGCTGCGTGTCTGAACGTGCCCCCTTCGTCGATCTGCTCAAGCGTCGTTGGCGTGAGCACGACACGTTGCTGTGCGTGGGGCTGGATCCGGACCTGCAGCGGATGCCGATTTCCCTGCACAACTCGGCCAGGCCACTGTTCGATTTCAGCCGCCAGATCGTCGATGCCACCGCCGACCTGGTGTGCGCGTTCAAGCCCCAGGCAGCCTACTTCGCCGCCGCCGGCTGCGAGCAGGATCTTGCCGATCTGATTGCGTACATCCACGAACGCCACCCCCAGATCCCCGTGATACTCGATGCCAAGCGCGGCGACATTGGCGCCACCGCGCGCCTTTACGCAATCGAGGCATTCGAGCGCTTCGCTGCCGACGCGGTCACGGTCAACCCCTATCTGGGGCACGAGAGCGTCGAGCCGTATCTGGCGTTCGCCGATCGCGGCGTCATCGTCCTGTGCCGTACCAGCAATCCCGACAGCGGCTGGTTGCAGAATCATCCGGAGGACGATCCGGTGTTTCTGCGTGTCGCCCGAGCCGCCGCGGAATGGAACAGCCATGGCAACTTGATGCTGGTGGCCGGCGCCACCTATGCCGATGACCTGCGCCGTATCCGCGCGGCCGTGGGCGACATGCCCCTCCTGGTTCCTGGCATCGGCGCGCAGGGCGGGGACCTGGAAGCGGTGCTTGCGGCCGGGTCGGACAGCAGCGGCCATGGGCTGGTGATCAACGCTTCGCGGGCGGTGCTCTATGCCGGTGACGGCCCTGACTTCGCAGCGGCCGCGCGGGCAGCCGCCGAGTCGCTGCGCGATGAGATCCGCCGATTACAGATCGAAATGGCACCAGATCGGACAGTGGTCTGACGGCCGTTCCTGGGCCCTGATGGTGTGATCGATCCCGCAGTCGGTGATGGCGTCGGTGACGCTGCGGCTGGTCAGAATCAGATCGATGCGCAATCCCCGTTTCGGGTCCTGTTCGAAACCGCGGCTGCGGTAGTCGAACCAGCTCTGCAGCCGCGGCCGATCAGCAATCCAGGCGGAGTAGCTGTCGTACAGGCCCCAGGCCATCAGCCCGCTCAACCACTCCCGCTCCTCGGGCAGAAAGCTGCACTTGCCGCTGCGCACCCAACGCTTTCGATTGTGGTCGCTGATCCCGATGTCGGCGTCTTCGGGTGCGACGTTCATGTCGCCTGCAAGCAGCAGATGCTCGTCGGCTGAGCAGTACTCTCGGAGATAGCGCTGCATGTCGGCGTAGAACTGGCGTTTGCCGGCAAACTTCACGGCATGATCACGGCTCTCGCCCTGCGGGAAGTAGCCGTTGATGATGCGCACGTGGCCATCACCACAAGGGTAGCGGGCGCTGACGAATCGACGCTGCTGATCCGCTCCGCCCCAGGGCAGGCCGAGCTGCACGTTCTGGGGCGCCAGCCGGGACAGCAGCGCCACGCCGTAGTGGCCCTTCTGCCCGAAGTACGCTGTGTGGTCGAAACCCAGGTCCCGAATGGCCTGCAGCGGGAAGGCGTCGTCTGCGACCTTGGTTTCCTGAATGGCGAGCACGTCGGGGTCGTGGGCCGCGCAGATGGCTTCGAGCTGGTGCATGCGGGCCCGAATACCGTTGGCATTGAAGCAGACAAAGCGCATCATCGACCTCTGCGTACGTACGAATCGTCGCCGGACGTCTGGCGCGAACCCGGCGTCTGCCCGCCGGCGGCTGCTTCGGCACGGTCAAATTCGGTGGCGAACATTAAATAAGACCTTTAACTATCTGAAAAACAAACATTTAGGATGCTGCGGGCTTTACAAAGTGGCCACGAGCGAGTCGCCACGCCGGCAGTAGAATAGTGCGCTGAGTCACAAAAAATCCGCGCTCGACAGATCGGGCGCAGCACGCAATTCGGGGACTGCACAGGGACACGCGGCGCCCGGGCGCATCTTAGCAGCGTTATGCGCGGATGCCGCCCCATTGGCGATACGGGAGACCAGGGGTGACCCCTGAGGCGGTAATCTACCGATATCTGGAGACGGCGGCGCTCGACCCCCAGGACGTCGAGCGCTTCACGCTGCTGGTGGGCTGCGACGCCGACCTGCTGGGGCGCTGGTTGCGCCTGCTGCGCTGTCCCGCACAACCCGATGCGCTCAAATCCGCAATAGGTGACCTGGAGCCGGACCGGTTCCGCGATCTCGCCTCCGCTCAGGCGTGGGCGGTATTGGCCGTGTCCGGTGCCGCGCGGCTGGGGTTCGATCAATGGCAGTCGGTGCTCGCCTCTGCTGTGCTCGCGGAAGTGCTGGCCGAGGAGCTGGGCCTGGCTGATCCCACTGCGGTGCGCTGGCGCGTTCTGCTCGCCAGCTCCGGCGTCAACCTCCCGCACGATGCCCTGTTGACGGAGATGCTCGAGTTTCGTGGCGCGCGCCCGGAGCTGCTCGAGGATGCATCGCTGCATCATCGTCTGTTTGCCGTGGTCGAAGCCCAGGATGTCATGGACACGGGCAGCGTGCAGGATCTCGCCCTGGCGCTGCTCAACGTCGAACCCGGGCGCTTCCAGACCCTGGGCGCGCTGGCGGAACAGCGGCTGCAGGACATTCTGCAATCGCTCGCTCTGGTGGTGGATCCCGATGGCGACTGGGCCGAACGGCTGTGGCTGCGGCTGCAGATGGGCATTCTCGGTCATCTGTTCGACGGGCTGCAGCTTTCCCGCGGCAGCCGCGGGGCACTGAGCCTGGTGCACGAGCTGGTGTCCCGCAGCCTGTTCGGCTCCGTGCCGCTGCTGCTGCTGCGTGAGCAGCAGGCGTCGGCCCAGTCCGGCATTGCGCGCACACTGCTGAGCGCCGTGAACGCTGCCGGCGTCGGTGGCGGGGCGCCGCTCGGTAACGGCAACCTCCACATCGGCCTCGATTCCAGCGCGAGCATCGTTGCGCGCTGCGCGCGCCTGGGTGAACGGACCGAGTTGATGGACCGCACCGATCAGGCCGTGATCGACCGACAGATTCTGCGGCGCATGCAGACACCCGAAGCGGTGTGCATGCCGCTGCGCTTCACCGGTGGCGACGCGCTGGGCGTTCTGGTGTTCGCGGTGGACGAGGACGTCGACCAGGAATCGACGATGGCCCTGTATGCCGAGGAGCTGGCGCGCTATCTGAATCGTGCCGGCGACCGGGCTGTGCCGGAGGACGATCGTCTCACGCGCTACCGCAGCCGCGAGCACAAGCGTCTGCGCGAGATCGTGCACGAAGCAAACAATCCGCTGTCCATCGTGCACAACTACCTGCACATTCTCGAGTTGCGGCTCGCGCACGAACCGGACGCGGTGCAGCAGATCAGAATGATCGACACGGAGCTGCGCCGCGCTGGTGAGATCATCGCGCAGGTGCGCGACCTGCCGCCGATCGAGGAGAGCGCGCCAGCCGCCGCGGAAGTGGTGTTCGCGGATCTGGATGTCAACGCCCTGGTGCGTACGGTGGTTGAGCTGCACCAGGGTTACGCTCTGGATCATCACGTGCAGCTCAGCGCGGCGCTGAGTTTCGGTGCGCTCATGATCAGCAGCGACGAGCACCGTCTGGCACAGATTCTCAACAACCTGGTTCGCAACGCCATCGAAGCGGCGGCCGGGGGCACCGTGACGGTGGCGAGTGCGGGTGGCGTGTTCCGTGAGGGGCGTGAGGGCGTCCGGATCACGGTAGCCGACTCAGGCCCCGGATTGCCGCGCGAGGTTCTGGCGCGCCTCGCTGAGCCGAAACAGAGCACCAAGGGGGGCGATCACGCAGGGCTCGGACTGTCGATCGTGCACAGGCTCGTCAACGAGCTGCGCGGCGGCATCGAGGTGCAGACAGGTGCCGGTGAGGGCACCACGTTCACGCTGTTCCTGTCTTTAGAGCCCTGAGCCGCCGGCGGCAGTTCAGCCGGCGTCGCGGATCAGATTGCGCGCGATGATCGTCTGCTGAATCTGGCTGGTGCCCTCGTAAATCCTGAACAGGCGCACGTCGCGGAAGAATCTGGCGACCGCGTACTCCTCCATGTAGCCGGCACCGCCGTGAATCTGCACGGCGCGATCGGCTACCCGCCCGACCATTTCGGTGGCGAAAAGTTTGCAGCAGGATGCCAGCGTGTTTACCGCTTCGCCCGCGTCGCGGCGCCGGGCGGCGTCGAGCACCATGCATTCGGCGGCATACGCCTCGGCTTTGCTGTCGGCCAGCATGGCCTGGATGAGCTGGAACTGAGCTATGGGCTGCCCGAACTGAGAACGCTGGGTCGCGAACGCCAGGCACTCGTCGATCAGCCGGTTGGCGCAGCCCACGGACAGGGCGCTGATGTGCAGGCGCCCCCGATCCAGAGTCTTCATGGCGGTGGCAAAGCCCTGATTGAGCCGCTCGGCGCCACCGATGATGGCATCCGCCGGTACCCGGCAGTCGTCGAAAATCACGTCGCAGACATGGGCGCCTTTCTGGCCCATTTTCCGATTCGGCTGGCCCAGGGTGATGCCCGGCAGCTGCGCGTCCACCAGAAACGCCGACACGCCGCGCGCTCCGGGAAGCTCTGTGCTGGTGCGCGCGAACACGGTGAACAGCTGCGCCTGAGGCGCGTTGGTGATGTAGCGCTTGGTCCCGCTGATGACGTACTCGTCCCCGTCGCGGCGCGCGCTGGCGGTCAGCGACCCGGCGTCCGAACCGGCGTCGGGTTCCGTCAGGGCAAACGAGCCGATGATCTCGCCGGAGGCCATCTTCGGCAGGTAGCGGGCCTTCTGCTCCTCGGTACCGTCCATCACCAGGCCCTGGGAGCCGATGCCGTTGTTGGTGCCGATCACGGACCGGAACGCCGGTGCGGTGCGACCGAGCAGCATGACCACGCGGCACTCTTCCTCGGTGGTCAAGCCGAGCCCGCCGTACGCCTCGGGAATCGTGAGACCGAACAGTCCGAGCGCCTTCATCTCTTCGACGATTTCCGCGGGAATCCGGTCCTCTTCGGCGACGTGGGCCTCCAGGGGGACCAGCCGCTCGCGCACGAACCGGTCGACCGTGTCCAGAAGCTGATTGAGCGTTGCCGTGTCGAGCGCCATGGCGCAGGCTCCGTGTCCCCGTGAAAACGGCGCGCAGTATACACAGATTGCAGTGTCCGGGGCGGTCCATTAGCCTTCGCCTTCCGCCTCGCAAGCAGTGAAACTGACATGTCTGACCGCAATCCGTTCGCCTGGGACGACCCGTTCTTTCTCGATGCGCAGCTCACCGAGGAGGAGCGCATGATCCGCGACACGGCACGTGATTACGCGCGCGACAAGCTCATGACGCGTGTGCTCAGCGCCAACCGCGAAGAGCGGTTCGACCGCGAGATCATGAACGAGATGGGTGAGCTCGGGCTGCTCGGGGCGACGCTGCCTGAGAAGTACGGCTGCTCGGCAGTCAACTACGTCTCCTACGGGCTCATGGCCCGGGAAGTAGAACGGGTCGACTCCGGTTACCGCTCGGCCATGAGCGTGCAGTCTTCGCTGGTGATGCATCCCATCTACGCATACGGCGATGAAGACCAGCGCCAGCGCTATCTGCCGAAGCTGGCCACCGGGGAGTGGGTAGGATGCTTCGGCCTCACGGAACCGGATCACGGCTCGGATCCCGGCAGCATGATCACGCGCGCAGAAGCGGTGGATGGCGGTTTCGTGCTCAACGGCGCCAAGATGTGGATCACCAACTCGCCCATCGCCGATCTCGCGGTCGTCTGGGCCAAGCTGGATGGCGTCATTCGCGGCTTCGTGGTGGAGCGCGGTTTCGATGGGTTCAGCACGCCCAAGATCGAAGGCAAGATGAGCCTGCGCGCATCGGTGACCGGCGAGATCGTGCTGGAAAACGTGTTCGTGCCCGAGGCCAACCTGCTGCCCAACGTCAAAGGTCTCGCCGGGCCTTTCGGCTGTCTGAACCGGGCCCGCTACGGGATCGCCTGGGGCGCCATGGGAGCGGCAGAGTTCTGCTGGCACGCGGCGCGCACCTATACCCTGGAGCGCTCGCAGTTCGGCCGGCCGCTGGCGGCGAATCAGCTCATCCAGAAGAAGCTGGCCGACATGCAGACCGAGATCAGTCTCGGCCTGCAGGGCTGCATCCGCATGGGCCGTCTGCTGGATGAAGACCGGCTGCCGGTGGAGCTGATTTCGCTGATGAAGCGCAACAATTGCGGCAAGGCCCTGGACGTGGCCCGCGCGGCCCGCGACATGCACGGCGGCAACGGCATCTCGGACGAGTTTCACGTGATTCGCCACGTCATGAATCTGGAAACCGTGAACACCTACGAGGGTACGCACGACATTCACGCGCTGATTCTCGGGCGCGCCCAGACCGGCCTGCAGGCATTCACCGGCTGATATCAGCTTCACATCGCAATATGGAGATTTCCTGAAACCGGGGCAGAAAGCACCCGTACGGCGTTGTTCGTGATCCCGCCTGCGCCTAATGTGGATCGTCCGAATGAGAAACGACGGACAAGGGGGCGAGATGATCCGAGTGCTGGTGGTGGACGATCATGGGCTGTTCCGGCTGGGCCTGCGCAAGATGCTGGAGGGCGTCAAGGGCGTGCAGGTGGTCGGTGAGGCCGACGACGGCGAGAAGGCATTATCGCTTGCGCGCGAACTGCGACCGAACGTGGTCCTGATGGATCTGCTGATGCCGGGAATCGGCGGGCTGGAGGCGACCCGGCGACTGGTGCGGCTGCAGCAGGACATCCGGGTGATCGTTCTCAGCGCCTGCGAGCAGAAACCGTTTCCGGCCCAGGCGCTGCGCGCCGGCGCGTCGGGCTACCTCACCAAGGGCGGTTCCATGGACGAGCTGGTCACCGCCATCCGGCGGGTGTTCCTGGGCAGGCGCTACCTGGGTGTGGACATTGCCCAGGACCTGGCCGTCAGCGCCTTCGAAGGCCACGAGGAAGAACCGCTCGAGCAGCTTTCGAATCGCGAGATGCAGATCATGATGATGGTGGTGAACTGCCAGCGCGTGCAGGACATCTCGAGCCGCCTGCATCTCTCCCCGAAGACCGTCAACAGCTACAGATACCGCATTTTCGAGAAGCTCAATGTGCGCAGCGACGTGGAGCTGGCGCTGCTGGCCGCGCGCCACGGCATGCTCGCGAGCCCCGCTGGCGACGGTGCGGGGCTCAGTGCCGGCTGATGCGCACCGCCCCGCTGCAGCCGCGAGCGGCAGGACCGTTCCCCGGGATCTGCTGGCGGAGCTTGCGGTGTGCCGGAAGTGTCCGCGCCTGGCGCGCTACCTCGATGAGGTGCGGTGCGCGCATCCGGAGTATCACTGCGCGCCGGTTGCCGCCTGGGGACGTGCAGATGCACGGTTGCTGATCGTCGGCCTGGCGCCGGGTCTGCACGGTGCCAACCGTACCGGCCGGCCGTTCACGGGCGATGCCAGCGGCACGTTTCTGTTCCGTGCGCTGGCACGTCACGGCTTTGCATCGGGTGCGGACGCCGCGCAGGCCAGTCTGCTTGGAGCACGCATCACCAACGCGGTGAAGTGCGTGCCGCCGGGCAACCGGCCGACCGCGGCGGAACTCGGCAACTGCCGGGGGTATCTGAGCGCGGAGCTGGCTCAGTTGTGGCATCCGTCCGTGCGGCGCCCGCGTTGCGTGCTGGCGCTGGGACACGTCGCCCATCGAGCGGTCGTTGCCGCCCTCCCGGACGAGTTGTGGGGCACGCATCCGGTCAGGCCGGCGCCGCCGGTGTTCGGTCACGGCGCGCAGCACCGGCTGGCGCCCGCGCTCTGGGTGGTGGACACCTACCACCCGAGCCGTCAGAACACCAACACCGGCCGGCTGACGGCCGCCATGCTCGACCGGGTGCTTGCCCGGGTTGCGGCGTTGCTCCGCAAATAGCCCGTCTCTATAGTGGGCGCCTTCCTGCAGCCGGTGATCACGCGGCAGTGTCCGAAGGCGACTTTCAAGCAGAGACATTCCTGAAATCGCTCCCGCACAAGCCGGGCGTGTATCGCATGCTCGACGCAGCAGGCGCGGTGCTCTATGTCGGCAAAGCGCGCAGCCTGAAGAATCGGGTCACCAGCTACTTCCGCGCTTCCGGGCTGGCGACGAAGACGCTCGCCATGGTGGCCAAGATCGCCGACATCCAGATCACCGTCACCAGCAGCGAGACCGAGGCATTGCTGCTCGAGCAGAGCCTCATCAAGCAGGAGCGGCCGCCCTACAACGTGGTGCTGCGCGACGACAAGTCGTATCCCTACATCTATCTCACCGAGGACGAATTCCCGCGGCTGACGTTCCACCGCGGCGCCAAGCGCAGAACCGGGCGCTACTTCGGCCCCTTTCCGTCGGCCGGCGCGGTGCGCGACAGCCTCAACATTCTGCAGAAGCTGTTTCGCCTGCGGCATTGCGACGACAGCTTCTTCAAGAACCGGTCCCGGCCCTGTCTGCAGTATCAGATTCAGCGCTGCAGCGGCCCCTGTGTCGGCCTGGTGGGCGCAGACGAGTACCGCGAGGACGTGGAGCTCGCCGTGCTGTTCCTGGAGGGGCGCAGCAGCGCCGTGCTCGAGATCTTCAAGAACAGGATGCAGGAGGCGGCCGACGCGCTGGATTTCGAACGCGCTGCGAAATTCCGCGATCAGATCAATCAGCTGCGCCGGGTCCAGGAGCAGCAGTACGTTCATGCTGCGGACGGCGATGTCGATCTGTTTGCGCTGGTGGCCGGCAATGGCGTCAGCTGCGTGCAGGCACTGTTCGTGCGTGCCGGGCGGTTGCTCGGGCAGCGCACCTGGTTTCCGCGCAACGAGCTGGGGTTGTCGGATGACGACCTGCTCGGGGCGTTTCTGTCGCAGTACTATCTCGGCGGTCAGGAGCGCGACCTGCCGCGCAGTGTCATCACGTCCGTTGCCTGCAGCGACGCCTCGGTGCTCGAGGACGCGCTGTCCAGCGCTGCCGGGCGCCGGATCAGCGTGGCACATCAGGTGCGCGGTCAGCGTGCGCGCTGGTTGAGCATGGCCCAGGAGAACGCCGGATACAGCCTGAATGCCTACCTGGCGGACAAGCGCAACGTCTATGCCCGGCTGGTGGCGCTGCAGGAGGCGCTCGGTCTCGACGACCTGCCGCAGCGGCTCGAATGCTTCGACATCAGCCACACCATGGGTGAAGCGACCGTCGCTTCCTGCGTCGTGTTCGACAGCAACGGACCGCTCAAATCCGACTACCGGCGCTTCAACATCGAGGGTGTGGCGCCCGGCGATGACTACGGCGCCATGGATCAGGCGCTGCGGCGTCGCTACACGAGACTGAAACAGGGCGAGGGCAAGCTGCCCGACGTTCTGGTGATCGACGGCGGCAAGGGCCAGCTCGGCCGCGCCCGTGCGGTGCTGGACGAGCTGCAGGTAGATGACGTGGTGGTGCTCGGCATCGCCAAGGGTCCGACGCGCAAGCCCGGGCTCGAGAAATACATTCTCGGGGACGAGGAAATCGCGTTGCCGGTTCAGGGGGACGCGGACCTGCTGTTGCAGCAGATCCGTGACGAGGCGCACCGATTCGCCATCACCGGCCACAGACAGCGCCGTCAGAAGCAACGGCGCCATTCCGAGCTCGACGAGATTGCCGGGGTCGGGCCGAAGCGCCGCCGCGAGCTCCTGACGCACTTCGGCGGCATGACCGCCGTGCGCGGCGCGAGTGAAGAGGAGATCGCCAAGGTCCCGGGCATCAGCCGCAAGCTTGCCCGTGATATCTACGGCGCGCTGCACTCCGAGTAGCCGGTGCACTAGAATCAGTTCATGAACCTGCCCAACCTGCTGACCCTGTCGCGCATCCTGCTGGTGCCTCTGTTCGTGCTGGTGTACGTGATCCCGGGGCAGGGCACCTATCTTATGGCCGCAGGCCTGTTCGCGGTGGCCGCGTTTACCGACTGGCTGGACGGCTACCTCGCCCGACGTTTGCAGCAGACCACACCATTCGGCGCGTTTCTCGACCCGGTCGCGGACAAGCTCATCGTCGTCACCGCCCTGGTGCTGCTGGTGGGGCACCACCACAACCTGTGGCTGACCCTGCCGGGCATCGTGATCGTGGGTCGCGAGATCGTCGTGAGCGCATTGCGCGAATGGATGGCCGAGATGAATCGGCGCGGCGTGGTGTCCGTGGGGTGGCTCGGACGGGTCAAGACTACCTTCCAGATGGTCGCGCTGGTGGTGCTGCTGGCGCGGCCGCCGGTTCTCGACGATCCCTGGGTGATTCTCGGCTACGCGCTGCTCTACGTTGCCGCGGTGATGACGCTGTGGTCCATGTGCCTGTACCTGAACGCCGCCTGGCCAACCCTGCGCAGCGGCTGGCAGCAGCGCTCGCGCAGCGATACCGGAAGCGGGGCGCGGCCCGTGGCCAAGAACCCGCGACCCGACGCGCCCTGACGGGACTCAGTACCAGCGGGCGACTGCGTCAGAGGGTCGCGTTGCGGCCTGAACCTCGCTAGAATCGCGCCTCCCGAGCGTCGGACCAGGCCTGCAGCAGGCCGGGTCACTGGCGCATCGCGGCTCGGCTGGGTGGCAGAGTGGTTATGCAGCGGACTGCAACTCCGCGTACGCCGGTTCGATTCCGACCCCAGCCTCCATACTTCGATTTTCGCGGCACGACCTGTCGGTAGTGCCGCGAACTTGATCATGATCAAGGCACAGTGATGTGCGCGCGGTAACGTCTGGCCATCCAACTCGGAGAGCGTCAGATGCATTACCTGGAGACTGAAGATTCCGCAACCATGCGCAAGATCGGGGTGAACGTGGCCGTCCTGGTCGGGGTTGCCTGCGCGCTGATCGTCATCGCGATGCTCGTGACCTGACCTGGCAGCACCCGGGTTCCGATACCCCGCTTGGGAGCCGCGCGCCGCAGGGCCTTCGGGCCTCGTGGAACGGCGGCTCCCTCCTAGCGACGACAACCCCGCCGGATTTCCGGGTCGGGGTTTTTTTTGCCCGATCGCGGCGTGAATCGACCGGTCCCTGGCCGAGGATTGCTCCTTCGCGCGCACACCGGCTACATTGCCACGCTCAACCGCTGAATGGTCGCAGCCGTGCCGGAGAGTGATCGAGTCGCGCCGCCCCCGGGGTTCTACATGCTGCTGGAGGGTCGTCTCGCCGCGGAAGCCTCGGCCCTCCTGCTGCAGCTGCCGATGCTTCGAATGATGGAGCCGGGCGGTACCGGCGACGTGCTGGTGCTGCCGGGTTTCATGGCCGACGACAGCGCCACCTGGCTGCTGCGCAGGTTCCTGAATGGGCTCGGTTACGACGTGCATCCCTGGTCGCTGGGGGTGAACCGGGGCGCCATGCTCAGTTATCTGCCCCTCATGTTGAGCCGTATCGAGACGCTCGCCCGCGAGACCGGCGAGCCGCCCAGTCTGGTCGGCTGGAGCCGCGGCGGAGTGCTGGCCCGCGAGCTCGCCCGTGAACGCCCGGACCTGGTCAGGTCAGTGGTGACGCTCGGTTCGCCGGTGCGGGGCGGCGTGCATGGCACGAGCATCGGCCGCTGGGTGGCGCGGGAGGCCGGCATGACCATCGAGCGCATAAACCGGGTGCAGCAGCAGCGTCAGCGTCGTCCCATCGAAACCCCAATCACCGCCATCTACTCGCGGACCGATGGGGTCGTGTCGTGGCAGGCGGCCCGGGACGAAGCCAGCCCCAACGTCGAGCACGTCGAAGTGCCCGGTTCTCACGTCGGGCTGGTGGTCAATGCACAGGTGTACCGCCAGGTGGCGCGGGCTCTGGCCCGCTATCACGGTCGCGCCCGCTGATCGGACGCGCCTTCAATCCTCGTCGGAGGGTTCCTTCGGACGCGTGCCGCCACGGCGGGAGTCGCCGAAAGCCCGCTCCATCGCCTGACGCATGAAGTTGAAAGGGTTCAGATCCTGCATCTCGCGCATGCGCCGGCGCAGCTGATCCTGATAGTCGAGAAAGTTGAGGATGCTCTGCTCGATGTAGCGCGAGATCAGGTTGCCGGCGTTGTGGCCGTAGAAGCGGATGATCTGCTCGATGGCGCGGTTGGTGAGAACCGGCTCGTGACCTTCGGCCTCCTGCTCGGCGAGAATCTGCAGGAGGATGGAGCGGGTGATGTCGCTGCCATCCTTGCTGTCGACAACGTGGATGCTCTCGCCCTTCGTGATCAGCTTGCGAACGTCTTCGACCGTGACGTACTGACTGTCGGTCAGATCGTACAGGCGTCGGTTCGGGTACTTCTTGAGCTCGCGCACGTTACTTCCTTAACTTCCGGTTCCGGATACATCAGGGCCCGCAAGCCCCGCTTGCGCTGAAACGGCCGCCACGCCCCCTCGCGCTGCCCAAGCCGATCGGCGATCACGTGCAGCACCAGCGGATTGACCGCCATGCCGGTGTGGCTGCCGTACACCTCGACGTTTTCAGCCTGATCGCCCGGATACTCGAGGCACCCTGACCAGTGCACCACGCCGTCGGTCTTGCTGTAGATCGCGGTCGAGGGTACGGGCGGCGGCGTCTGCGGAAACTCGAGCATGTAGTCGCGCATCTCGTTGTGTGACATGCCCGACATATACCGGAACAGGCGGCCGACGATGGCGTTGGTGGTCTCCGGGCCGCTCGAGGAGAACGGGCTGCCGAGGGTGATCACCTGGCGGACCTGTTCGGGAAACTGACGGGCTACTTCCCTGGCGAATACGCCACCGAGGCTCTGGCCGATGAGGCTGATGCGGCGCGAGTAGCTGCGGGTCAGGCGCTCGAAATGCCGCAGCAGTCGCTCCTGGAGCTCGAAGCGCCCCGTGTTCTGTCCGAGCTGCCAGGGCAGGGCTTCATAACCGAGGCGGCTGAGGTAGCGGCGCAGCACCACCGTCGACTCGTCGCCGGCGGTAAACCCCGGCAGCACCAGCACGGGGTGCCCGTCGCCCCGAGCGTCGCCGCCCAGCAGGGGCCAGCTGTAGCCCAGCGCACAGACTTCGAGCAGCACGCGCGGCAGTTCCAGCGCCGAATGCCAGGGCGACGGCGACGCAGTTCGCTGCTCGGGAACATCCAGGGGCTGATACACGCAGGCCACTCGATTCGACAATCGATCGAGTGTTACCAAGAAGTTACGCGCGGTCAATGTGAATTTGGTGCGCTGCGATATGACCCTTGGTCGGACAATTTGCCTGTTTAGCCATTGAACTGTCATCCGGGATCCGTACAATGCGCGCCCTCAAGACGGCAGCGCACCGCGCTGGTGCAGCCGCACCTCGGTATGCACTCTGATTCAGCACGGGCTTGTGCGGGAATCGCCGATAAATACTTTCTGGTTCAATTGGTTAGCGCTCAGTTGAGGTTGGCATCGCGATTGCATTGGAAGATTGCGACGACTGATCCGGCGTGCGGTTCGGTGAGTTTGTCACCGGGCAGAGGAGCAGGCAGTCACCGCAGTCCCACGTCGAACGTCGGCTGGTGAGAATACTGAACGCATACCTGAGCGAGACCTCTAACCCCATGCGGTCACCCACACAGGAGATCCTAACGGTGCACAAACTGGCAGCCCTGGACGCAGGCTTCCTCTACAGCGAATCCGCGAGAACGCCTCAGCACATCGCTTCGGTGCAGATTCTCGAGCTCCCCGAAGGAGTGGGCGAGACCGGATTCATCGCCGAGCTGAAGAAGCTGGCAATGCAGCGCATTCATCTCATCCCTTATTTCACCAACAAGCTCCAGACCGTGCCGTTCAACCTCGACCACCCGATCTGGGTGCGCGATGAAAAGTTCGACATCGACAACCACATTCTGCACGCCGAGGTGCCCGCACCTGGCGGGCGCGCCGAGTTCGAGGCGACCATCGCGCGGCTGCACTCCATTCCCATGGATCGCAGCCGGCCGCTGTGGGAGATGTGGGTGCTGACGGGGCTCGAAGGTGGCCGCATCGCCTACTACAACCGGTCGCATCACTCGTGTCTGGACGGTGTGTCCGGCCAGGCAGCCATTCAGGCATTCATGGACCCGACTCCGGAGGTGCAGCCGGTGCCGCCTCCGCCGGCCGACTTCGAAACGGCACGACGGACCCAGAACCCGGCCTCTCTGCTGGCGGGTGCGTTCGAGAATTTTCTGAAGTTTCAGATCCGGCAGGCGAGCCGTGCCATGACGCACGCGGAAACCGCCTGGCGCCTGGCGCAGCGCGGCTTCGATCCCGCCAAGGGCCTTGGTGCGGCCGCCGAAACGGCACCGCGCACGCGATTCAACCGTTCTGTCTATGCCTCGCGCACGTACGCCACGGGCGAACTGCCCCTGGCTGAGGTCAAGTCCATCGGCAAGCGCACCGGCACCACGGTGAACGACGTGTTTCTGGCCATCTGCTCCGGGGGCCTGCGGCGCTATCTGGAGCGCACGGGCGAGTTGCCGGATGCGTCCCTGATCGCCGGCTGCCCGGTATCGCTGCGCCGTCCGGGTGACAAGTCGCTGAACAACCAGGTATCCATGATGCTGGTCAGCTTCGCCAGCAACGAGGCCGATCCGGTCAAGCGTCTGCTCGAGATCGCCCGCTCGTCCGGGGCCGCCAAGGGTGTGATCAGCGATTTTGCGCCGAGTTATGACAGTGATGTGGCGATCCCCGGGCTGCCTTCGCTGCTGTCGCTGGGAATGCAGGCGGCTGAGCGTGCCAATCTGGCTGACGCCGAATGGTGGCGGATGCCCTGCAACGTGGTCGTCTCCAACGTGCCTGGGCCGCGCCAGCAGCTCTACAGCCTGGGCGCGCGGGTGCTGACCCATTACCCGGTGTCGATTCCGGCCCACGGTCAGGGGTTGAACATCACCGTGCAGAGCTATCAGCAGCAGCTGTTCTTCGGGATCACGGCCTGCCGTCGGGCGGTCCCCGACGCGGATGCGCTGCGCGATGACATGCTGGCGGCATTCATGGAGCTCGCCTCCCTGGTGTTGCGGGAGACAAGCGCGCCGGAAGTGTCCGTGGCTCCCGTGGCGATCGCCAAGCTCGGTGCCGAGGCCCGCGCGGGGGCCGCAGCCGCTGCCGGGCGCACGTCGCAAAAAGCCACGGCGCCGGCGGCCGGCAAGGAGGCGGAAGTGCGCGAACATCAGGACAAGGCCGCCTGAAAGAAGAAAATGGTGCGCTGCGCAAAAAAAGCTTGCAGGCGCGAATTGTGTGGTGCACAATTCGTTGTGCATTGCAGCACCGTCTCGCTTGGAACGCAGTTGCGAGGCATGCACGCAGCGATACCGTTCAATACTTTGGTGAGTTAGCCAGGAGACCGCAATGAACCCGATCGAGACCGCCGCCAAGCTGGGCCGTGACCTTTTTGAGATCAACACCGAAACCATGCGCAAAATTGCCGAGCTGAGCGCCGACAACTTCAAGCGCTACGTGGAGTTGAATCAGGATTACTTCCAGAAGCTGCCCGAAGTGCGCGAGATCAGCGCCTTTGTCGAGCTGCAGCGCGAGTACGGTCAGACCCTGTGGCAGGGCATGCAGGATGACCTCAAGGCGCGCGGCGAGATTCTGCGCGAGGCCGTGGAGCATTCCGGATCGGCACTGCGTTCGGTGTTCAGCGCTGCCGGCGAAGGCGTCGAACAGGTGGCCGAGGCCGCCGCAGCCTGAGGCTACCCCCAGGCGGCGTTGCAGCGAGCAACACCGCCACTGAAAAAGGGCCCGTAATTCTTTGAGTTACGGGCTTTTTTTCTTAAGGAATCGGAACATCCACCCGTAGCGGAGAGCCCTCCATGGCAGATCGTCGTGTCGCGTTGATCACCGGCGCTTCCTCTGGAATCGGCGCCGAGCTGGCGCGCGAATTTGCCCGCAACGGCTTCGACCTGGTGCTCAGCGCGCGACGCACCGACCGGCTGCGGGCCCTTGCCGATCAGATCGGCGGAGCCGTCGAGGTGGATGTGGTCGGCGTCGACCTCTCGAAGTCGCGCGGGCCTGCCAGGTTGCAGGAGCATCTTGGTGATCTCGGGCGCACCGTCGACGTGTTGGTCAACAATGCGGGCGTCGCGCTGTCTGGACCGTTCCAGGACTACCGCAAGGCAGACGTGCGCGATCTGCTGGATCTCAACATCCGCGCGCTCACGGAGCTCACCATGGCAGTGCTGCCCGGCATGGTCGCGCGGCGCAGCGGCCGCATACTCAACGTGGCATCGGTTGCGGCGTTTCAGCCCGTGCCGGGGCTGTCGGTGTACGCGGCCACCAAGGCTTACGTGTTGTCGCTCACGGAAAGCCTGGCGGAGGATCTGCGTGATACCGGCGTTACCGTCACGGCCCTGTGCCCGGGTCCGACGCGCACCGAGATGATGGATGAGATTCCGGGGCTCGAGCTTGCGGGTCCGTTGCTGGCCGATGCCAGATCGGTGGCCCGCGAGGGCTATCAGGCCTGCATGGCCGGCGAGGTCATCCGGATTCCCGGGCTGGTCAACCAGGCTTCGGTTACCTGGAGCCGCTATCAACCGCGCTGGCTCGTTCGTATGATCTCCGGCATGGCGGCGCGCAGCCTGCTCGGCAACGGCAACCGCAGCGGACCGTGATCCACCGCGGGTACCGATTGAGCTAACATCAACCCTACAGCAGCAGCGGGTCCGCGCGGCCCGTGCCAGGGGAGGCGCAGTGGCAGCATCAGACGACAGCACGGGCAGCGGCAACGGCGGCCAGGAAACCGGCAGCAGGCCGGGTTGGATCGACGCCATCGCCGAACGTACCGAGGGCGTGGCGGCGGCGTCCGCGTTCGGCGTGGACACGCGCGCCATCATCGATACCTGGGGCACCATCATCGAGGAGGCGGCCGCGCAGCCGCGGGCACTGCTGGAGGCGGGCCGTCAGCTCAGCACTGACCTGGGCGAGATTCTGCTGGGTCGCAGCGACATCGGCCCGGATGCCAAGGATCCGCGCTTCGCCGATCCGGCGTGGAAGGAAAATCCGCTGTTCAAGCGCATCGGCCAGTCGTATGTCGCCTGGACGCGGTCGCTGGATCACTGGCTGGAGCGTTCCGGTCTGGATGGGATGGAGCGCGAACGGGCCCGCTTCGTGCTCGATGCGGCGAAGGACGTGATGGCGCCGGTGAACGCGCTCCTGGCCAATCCTCAGGCGCTGCGCAAGGTGGGAGAATCCCGCGGCGCCAGCCTCGTTCAGGGATTCCGGAATTTCCTGGAAGACCTGCGTTACAACCACGGCTACCCGTCGGTGGCTGACCGCAACGCCTTCGAGCTGGGCCGCGACGTGGCGGCCAGCGAAGGGGCCGTCGTATTCCGCAACGATCTGCTCGAGCTCATTCAGTACACGCCCAAGACTGCGGAGGTTTCCGCGGTGCCGTTCCTGTACGTGTTCAGTCAGGTCAACCGCTTCTACCTGGGGGATCTGACCCCTGATCGCAGCCTGTTTCAGCGTCTCCTCGACGCCGGCATCACCGTGTTCGCCGTGAGCTGGAAGAACCCCACCGCAGACGAGCGCGACTGGAACCTGGATACCTACGCGGCCGGGGTGATCGACGCCATCCGCGTGATGCGGCAGATCACCAAGCAGGACAGGATCCACCTCATGGGCTTGTGCGCCGGGGGGCTGGTGGCCGCGGCCGCAGCCGGGGCCCTGCGCGCGCGCGACGAGGACTGGGTCGAGACCCTGTCACTGTTCGTCAACGTGCTGGATTTCCGGCCGGAAGACAGCGACTTCGGCCTGTTCGTCTCGGAGCGATCGGTCGATGCGCAGAAAGCCATGGTGCGCACCCGGGGGGTGTTCACCGAGCGCAACGTCTTCGAAATGTTCGCGCTGCTGCGCATCGAAGACAACATCATGAACTTCTTCCGCAGCAACTACCTGCTGGGGGAGGCGCCGCTCAAGCATCCGCTGTTGTTCTGGTCTCAGGACTACACGCGGGTACCGGCCGAGATGCAGTGCGACTTTCTCGACCTGTCGCAGTACAACCGAATCGCCAAGAAAGAGAAGCGCATTCTCGGCAAGCGTATCGATCTGTCGAAGATCCGTTACCCGGTGTATCTCATGGCCGGCACCACGGATCACATCACGCCGTGGAAAGCCTGCTACCGCAGCACGCAGCTGTTCGGCGGTGACATTACCTTCGTGCTCACCAATCAGAACCATACCCAAACCATCAGCGGGCGGCTCGACAACCGTCACCTGCGCTACTGGATCCCGCGGGAGCTGCCTGCCGATCCGCACGAGGCGCTGCACACGGCCGAGGAGCACAGCGGGTCCTGGACCTTCCACTGGATCGACTGGTTGAAGGCGCACGGAGGCGAACAGGTGCCGGCACCGAAGAAAATCGGTTCCAAGAAACACCCGCCGCTGTATCCGGCGCCGGGGCAGTACGTCAGGGAATCCTGACCGTCAGCGGATCCTGACCGCGAGCACGTCGCAGGTCACGCCGTGAATCACGGCGTTGGCCGTGGATCCGAGCAGCAGCTCGACGCCGTGCTTGCCGTGCGTGCCCACCACCAGCAGATCGCAGGCAAATTCTTCGATGATGCCGTGGAGTTCCGGTGCGGGTGCGCCGTGACGCACGACGGTATCGGTCTCCTTCAAGCCGCGGCCGCGCGCGATCTCGGCGAGCTGCTGGCGCGCCTGCTTGTCGGCCTCATGCTCGAACTGCACGCCGATGTCCGCGAGCGTGCTCGGATTGATGCCGGCGTAAGCATGGTGAAAGGGCTTGATCACGTGGGCGATCTTCAAGGCGGCGCCTTCCCGCTGTGCGGTCATCTGCGCGACATCCAGCACCTGGTCGCTCTCTGCCGAGAGATCGACGGCGGCCAGCACGTGCTGGTATTTGTCTTTGGCCGGCTTCGGCTCCACATCTCCGCCAGGCACGCGGATCGCGAGCACGTTGCGCCCCGTGCCGTGCAGCACCGCATTGGCGGTGGAGCCGAGCAGGCGGCGGATACCGTGGCGCCCGTGCGTGCCGAGCACGATCAGATCGTGGTCGCCCTCGTCGGCGTGCTGCTGGATGACGGTTGCCGCGTGACCCTCGAGCAGCTGGTGTGCACGGATGCCGAAGTCGACGCACAGATTCTGCAGGTAGTCCTTGGCTTCGCCGACCACGCGCAGGTGCAGGTCGTCGATCATGGCGAACGCAGGGTCGCCCATGTTGTAGAAGTGGCTGCGCTCGAGCACGTGGATCACTTCGAACTCCGCCTGGGGGCTTAGCTGGCGCGCGCATTCGAGCACGTAGCGGGCTGAGGATTCGTCGAGGTCGACGGCGATCAGGATTTTCTTGAAAGTGCTCATGGCTGAACCTGCACCTTGATTGAACGGTTGGACTTGTCGGCGGCCGTGGCAAAGGCGTTGGCCACCTGATCGAGACTGAACGTGTGGGTGACCAGCGGGGCCAACAGACCGGCATGACGGCTGACCAGTTGCACGGCGATGGCAAAATCCGGTTGGCGCGATTCGCGCCCGTAGCAGTTGGAAGCCGCCAGGGTCAGCTCTTTGACGAAGAACGCCATGCCAGGAATGGAAGGGCTGCCCTCGAACACGCCCAGCATGACGATGCGCCCGCCGCTGCGGGCGATCTGCACGGCTTCGTCCAGGGTGTCGGCCTTGCCGCCCACGGTTTCGATCACCACGTCCACGTGCTGGTCGCCGACCGCCGCCAGCAGGGCGGCGTGGGAATCGAACACCTGATCGGCGCCGAGCGCCCGCGCCAGCTCCTGCTGATGCGGGTGGCGGGCCGTGATCAGCACCTCGCCCGCGCCCGCCGCACGGGCAGCGACGATAGACAGCAGGCCGATGCTTCCCGCGCCGAGAATCGCCACCCGATCGTGCATGTCCAGGCGCGCGATGCGCGCACCGCGCACGCACACGGCCATGGGCTCGGCCAGAGCTGCAACGGATACGGGCAGATCCGGCGGCAGTGCATACAGGGCCGATGCGGGTACGGTCATCCACTCCGCCATGCCGCCAGGGGCGGCAAAGCCGAACAGTCGCACGGACGTGCACAGATTGTGTTTGCCGCAGCGGCAGTAGTAACAGGTGCCGCAGCTGCGGATGGGCTCGACCGCGACCTGACTGCCGCTGGCGAGGTCGACGCCGTCCCCTACGGAGCTCACGATGCCGGCGACCTCGTGACCGGGCTGCACGCCCTTGCTGCCGTCGCTTGCATAGAGCAGGTTGAGGTCGCTGCCGCAGATGCCCACCGCGGACACGTCGAGCACCACCCAGCCGGGTCTGGGTTCGGGACGTTCGCGCTCGACGACGCGGATCTGCCCATGCTCGCCGAAAACGGCAGCCTTCATGCGCGGCTCCTCCCCACAAAACGGCATCCTAAACCGTGCAACGCGAGCTTTACAATGCTGGTTGCCGCGGTGAATTCGCGTAGACTGGTCGCAGTCAAGGTAGGGGAGAACCATGGCGACGTACATCATGCTCAGCACGCTCACGGACGAAGGGCGCAAGACGCTCAAGCAGCGTCCCGAGCGCCTCAAGGAAGTGAACAAGGAAGTGGAGTCCATGGGTGCGCGGGTGATGTCGCAGTACGCCGTGCTCGGCGGCTACGATTTCATCAACATCATCGAGGCGCCGACCAACGAGGTGATGTCGCGGATCTCCATGGAGCTCGGCTCGCGCGGTACCATCAAGGTCACCACCTTCCCGGCCATGGACATCAACGCCTTCGTCGAGATGCTGGAGGGTAAGTCCACGGGCGGAGCCTGACGTCGTGCCGGTATACGTCATGCTGATGCGCTACCACTCCGAAGGTATGCGCGCAGCCCGGGAGGACCCGCAAAGCCTGCTGCGCGTGCACGATGCGCTGGCGCGCTGGGAAGCGAAAGTCATCGAGAGCTACCGCGTGCTGGGCGAGTGGGACCAGTGCACCATTTTCGAGGCGCCGGACAACTTCAAGGCCTATCGGGCGACTCTGTCCCAGGAGATCGGTACCACCGCTGACACCGACATCCTTCCCGCCATCGACTACGACCTGTTCAGCCGCCTGATCGCGCAGGAGGCCGGCAGCGTGGGGCCGCACCGCTGGCAGATCACCTGGTGGGCAAAGCTCGGCCGGCTGGCATTCCGCTGGCATGCCTACGACCGTTGGGTGCACAGGTACTGCAAGCCGCTCACGGTGACGGGGCGCCACAAGTTCGACCGCATCAAGGGCCCCTGCATCGTGGTGGCGAATCACACCAGCCACATGGATGCCATCGTGCTCAACGCGTCGCTGCCGTTCCGCATCCGCTGGAACATCTACTCCGGTGCCGCCGCCGATCGCTGGTTCGTCAAGGGCCGCAAGGAACTCGTCATGCAGCCCTGGTACCAGTCGCTGGCAATGGGGACCTTCCCCATTCAGCGCGGAGGCGGCTCGCGCGCGCTGGACTATCCCAAGTGGCTGCTGGACAAGGGCTGCAATCTGCTGATCTTCCCGGAAGGCACACGCTCCACGAGCCGCCACATGGCCAAGTTCCGCCACGGCGTTTCGATTCTGGCGCTGGAGAAAAACGTGCCCGTGGTGCCGGTGTTTCTCACCGGGCTCGCGAAGTTGCGGCCCAAAGGCAGCCGCGAGCTGCATCCGGGCCCGGCCGGCGCCCACGTGCTCGACCCGATCTACTTCGAGCCTGGCACGGAGGTACCGGACGCGACCCGACGTATCTACGAAGCCATGAACGAGGTGCACCTGCGCGTGGCACAGGAAGGCGACGACGCGGCCCGCCAGGACTGAGGGTCAGGCGTCCAGGGTGCGCTCCAGCCACTCGATCAGGTCGCTGAGCACCTCGTCGCGGTTGGTCTCGTTGAACATCTCGTGGCGCCCTTCGGGATACAATCGGTACTCCACGTTCTCCAGGTGCGCCTGATAGCGATCGAGCAGGCGGCGCAGGTTCTTCTCGCCGTCGTGCACGGGATCGGCACTTCCTGAAAGCACGTACACAGGCAGACGTCTGGGCGCTCGGGTGATGTGCTCGCGGCGGCGCGCCTCGCGGGCCCCCGCAAACAGATCGCTCAAGCTGCCTGCCCGCAGCACGAAGCCGCAATGCGGGTCGTCGACGTAGCGCTGCACCTGCTCGCTGTCTCGTGACAACCATTCGAAGCCGCTGGCCTCTGGTGCCGCAAAGGGCTTGTTGGCATCGCCGAAGATCAGCCGCTGCATCAGCACGCTTTCGGCGTCCGGGCCGAGCCGCCAGCGCTCGAGGCGGGCGAGGGTGTGTGACAACCACAGTGAGAACGCGCCGCCGAGGCCCGGCGATCCGGACAGGATCAGCGCATCGATGTGCTCGCCGTGCCGGTAGATGAACTGCTGGCTCAGCATGGAACCCATGCTGTGGCCGAGCAGCACCCGGGGCAGTCCCGGATGCGCCTCGCCGATGTGCGCGTTCAGTGCCTGGGCGTCGTCGATCGTCCGGTTCCAGCCGTCCTCGCCCATGTAGCCGTGCGCACCGGACTCGGCAGTCTCGCCATGACCGCGATGGTCGTTGGCGTAGACCACGTAGCCGGCGTCATTCAAACGTCGGGCAACGTGGTCGTAGCGTGCCGCGTGCTCGCCCATGCCGTGGGCGATCTGCACACTCGCGCGCGGCGAGGTCTCGGTCTGCCATCGATACACGTGCACGGGCCGGCCGTCGCTGGCGGGTAGCTTGAACGCATCCATCAGTCGAGCCGCCCCGTTGCCAGCAGGCGTTCCACCGCCCGCGCGACGCCGGCCTCGTCGTTACGTGCCGTGACCGCGGTGGCGGCTGCCTTGGTGCGCGCGTCCGCCTGGCCCATGGCGACGGAGGCGCCGGCGATGCGGAACATCTCGATGTCGTTCTCGGCATCGCCGAACGCGATCACCTCGGACGGCGACAGCGACAGGTGCGTGCAGGCGCGCTGCAGGGCCTCGCCCTTGCTGGCGCGGGACGAGGTGAGGGTCAGTATCACCTTGCCGGACGGGCCAATGCTGTCGAAGAAATGGACCTTGTCGGCGAACTCGGGCTGAAGCTCCTCTTTGATGCGTCGGTAGACGCCCGAGCCCTGAATGTTGGCCACCCGCGGCAGGCTCGCATCCACACCGGTCAGCTTGGGCACCCAGCGCATCTCGCCCGGCATCTGCGACATGTCCGGCTCACCGTCGAGCTTCAACAACACCTCGTCCTCGACCGTGATGGTGGCGATGCAGCGCTCGTCGTCACAGATGGCGTACAGCGCCTCGGTGAAGTCGGCGGGCAGACGCTCGTCGAAGATATCGCGGCCCAGTACCGGGTCGTGCACCTGCGCGCCGGAGCAGGCGATCACCGGGCCGTGAATGCCGATCTCCGCCTCGACCCGCTGCGCCATCTGAATCCAGCGGGCGGTGGCGATGATGATCTGGAACCCCGCATCGCGCGCGGCACGCAGGGCGGTGATGTTGTCTGCGGGCAGATCCTCACCGACCAGCAGAGTGCCATCCAGGTCGATGGCCAGCGCTTTGAACGTCATTGCAGACTCGTTGCTCGATTTCGAGCCCGCATTCTACTGCCTGCGGCAAGTTCTGTATCATGCCGGCGACATCGGGCGCGCGCTGCTGCGCCCGGTCACGCCCGGGTGGTGAAACTGGTAGACACAAGGGACTTAAAATCCCTCGGCCGCAAGGCCATGCGGGTTCAAGTCCCGCCCCGGGCACCATCGGCTCATAGGGCAGCACGCGAATTCGAAGTCGTGCAACGACCCTCGATTGCAGGTGCAGTCGCAAAGGCCCGCCGCGGACTCTGGCGCGGGCGGCACTCCGCTCCGCAGCGCGCAGGTGTTAAACTCGCGCCCCAATTCGAACCCTATCGCTCAAGGAGTCAGCCATCGTGCAGGAACTGGCCGGGTACTGTCTGCTGGGATTGCTCGTGATATCACCGCTGCTGTTTCTCGCGGTGGATCTGCTGCGCAGTGACGCAGGGCACCACGGGAACTCCGGTGCCAAATCGGGCTGAGGGGTTACCCAGCGCGCTCGCTGATGGTGCCCAGGGCGAGACTCGAACTCGCACGCCTTACGGCACTGGAACCTAAATCCAGCTTGTCTACCAATTCCAACACCTGGGCAGGCGGGCGGATTCTACAAGAGCATCCACGGTATTGCAGCGCCGCGGGCGTCGTGCCGAGGGCGCACTCTGGCCGTCCGGGCGTGCTGACCGGCGGAGCCAGCTTCTGCCATGCAGTTTCCCGTTGAAGGATTCGTGGCACCCGGGTTCGAGCGGGTGCGCGAGGTGTTCCGGGACAACTTCGAGCACGGTGCCGAAGTAGGGGCGAGTTTCTCGGTGCAGCGCGCCTCCGAGGTGCTGGTCGATCTCTGGGGCGGATACCAGGATCGGGCCTGCACACGGCCCTGGCTTCGAGACACGCTGGTCAACGTCTACTCTACCGGCAAGGGTCCGGCGGCGGCCGCTGTAGCGGCGGCGGTCGATGACGGCAAGCTCGACTACGACGCGCCCGTTCGTGACTACTGGCCCGAACTGCGTGCCGCTACCGGCGGCCTGACGGTCTCACAGCTGCTTTCGCACCAGGCCGGTCTCTGCGGCGTCGACGACACCCTCGCGGTGACCGATCTGTACGACTGGTCCGGGATGTGCAGGCGGCTCGAATGTCAGGCGCCATACTGGCCACCGGGGACGGCGGCAGGCTTTCACGCGGTGACCTGGGGCTATCTGGCTGGCGAGCTGGTGCGACGGGCCACAGGGCTGAGTCTCGGCACCCTGTTGCGCGTGCGCGTGGCAGAGCCGCTGGGCGCGGACTTCCATATTGGCCTGCCTGCGTCCGAGCACTATCGCGTTGCGGATCTGATCGGGCCCAACCGCGCGCGTCTGCCTGAACCCGGACGTGAAGCGCGCCCGCAGTTGCCGCCGCTGAACGCTGTGGCCATGCAGAACCCCTCATTCGACCGTTCGCCGACGCGTGCAGCAGCGCCTGGCGTAGCGCCGAGATCGCGGCTTCCAATGGTCATGGCAATGCCCGGGGGATAGCGAGGATCTATGCAGCGCTGGCGGGCGGTGGTCGTGTCGACGACGTTCGGATTCTCGACGAGGCCACCGTGCGTGCACTCGCGACCGAAGCCTGGGGGAGGGCGCCGGATCTGGTGCTTGGCTACCCCATGCGTCGCGGCCGCGGCGTCAATCTCAACACCAGCGGAGAGCTCGGGCCGAACGCACTGGCATTTGGCCATACAGGCACCGGCGGCTCGCTCGGGTACGCTGATCCGGATCTGAAAATCGGCGTTGGCTACGCCATGAATCAGCTGTGGGGCGGTACGGATTCCGAAAGTCGGGTGGGACGGCTCGTGCGGGCGTTGTATGCGTGTCTGCGGTGACTGAGCAGCCCGGCATGCAGCCCGGACTGCTCAGATGGTCGGGATCGCGTGTGCGCGCTCAGTAAGTGCGCAGGACGTACCCCTTGCTGGTCATGCACTCACGATAGGCGTCGAACGAATCAGTCTGGGCTTTCATCACGCCGGATTCGCCCACCGCTGCCTGGTTCTCACAAGCCTGATTGTCGAGGCTGTAGCGCGCCTTGGTGGTCGCGTTGCTGGATTCCCAGTAATGCGTTGGTGCCGGGGCATTGCTGCTCGAGCACGCGGCAGCCAGCACGACGATCGCAAACAGTATTCCGGTTCTGACCATGGTTGCACCTCCGTCAGGGTGTCCTTGGGCCCTGAAGCCCGTTACGGCTGCCAGGGTGACTCGCTCGATTAGGTAAAAATAACCTATCTCAGCGTTGGCGAAAAACTTTACGTGACATTACTATGACACTCAAATGAACTTTTGATGAATTTTTGGTTCGCCGTAGCCGCAGCGGGGTAGCGTTCGCTGCCGGGGAACCGCTGCTCTGGTGCCGATGAAGACGTACCCACCCAGTGCCGAGGAGCTGCGCGAGTGGATGGACCGCAAAGGGCTGTCCAACAAGGACGTTGCCAAGGCGCTCAGGCTCTCGGACGGGCGGGTGGTGCGTTTCTGGACCTCGAAGAAGGATCCGCGACCGATTCCGTACCCGAGCTGGTACACCTTGCGGCACAAGTTCGGAAAATAGCCAACGTCCCCGCGCCAGGACGCGATCTGCCGGTCGGGCAGCGAAGTCTGAGGTGCTTGCTCAATCCGCGTTCACGGAGGCCCTGGATTCCCGCTGCATGTCCCGATGCAGGCGCCGGAAGCCGCGCCACGACAGTGCCGAGATCAGCGCGGCCACGGCGAACAGATGACTTTCGATGCCGCTGAAGCCGGGGAGCCATTCAGGCAGCCACGCGAAGCCGGACCAGCCCACGTACAACAGCATGCCGAGAAACGGTGCCGTGGCGCCGCGTACCCCGGTGAGCGTCACGTGGATCGCCATGTAGGTCGACAGCTGGTCTTTGGGCGCAAAGTCGTTGTGACCCAGCTGCCATGCGAGGGCGCCGCCGCCCCGGGCGATGCCCATCACCAGCCGGCTCATGGCCACCCAAAGAACGGAGCCGGCGAGGGCGCCGCCCCACAGCACCAGCTGTGAGGCCACCCAGAGCACGCTCTGCCGGGCCCGGAATTCGGCGACATGAACCCGATCGAGGTAGCGCGCCCACATCGGCAGCGTCAGCACGCTGACCGCAAACGGGATCACCATGGTAATGGCGATGGATTCGGTGTAACTGGCATTGAGGGTCCGGGTCACCAGATAGACCAGCGGCGCCTCGATGATCATGTTCGAGAACCCGGCCAGGAACATGGCCGTCTGGTAACGCGCGTAGCGCCGGTCTTCACGGAGCACACGCAGAAAGCCGCCGCCACCGGAATCCGTGCTCCGTCGCGTGCGACGCTCCAGAACCCGCTGGCGCTTCTCGCCGATGACCCGCACGCGGCTGAAGAACGCGATGCCGACCAACCCGAACAGAGCACCCGAGAAGTACACCCAGCGGAAACTGTCCGGGTCGGCATCCAGCAGCGGGCCGACCACACTGCTGACGAGAACAGTCACGAGGCTCGTGATGATCTGCAGGCGCCCGGTGGTACGGGCGCGCACCGCGCGCACGTAGTTCAGGCTCCAGACCACGCTGCGCACGGTGATGATCCCCGCGATCAGCACGCGGCTCAGCACCATGCTCACCACCAGCAGCGCGGCGCCCCAGTGATCGGTGGGTGCCAGGGCAATGGCCAGCACGCAGGCGACGGTGAGCGCCTGCACGGCACTGGCGAAGCGCACCTTGGCGCGGGCGCTGGCCAGGCGGCTCCACAGCAGGCTGGAGAGGTTGCCGAACATAGGGGCGGCCGTGATCACCGCCAGTACCAGCGGCGGCACCTGATAGATCTTGGCTGCGATCACGCCGACGATGCCGCCTTCGAGCAGCGTGAACGCCACCGGCAGGGTCAGCTCGGTGAGCTGCTCGTAGTGAAAGCTGCGTTGCGCGACCTCCGGCAGCGGAGGCCGCGCAAACAGGCGGTTGATCAGCGACATGTCCGGGTCAGGCCCGGCAGCCGCGGGTCACGCCGGTTTCAGGGCTTGCGGAACAGCAGCGTGAATCGGTCGGTGTTGCCGGTCACGGTCTTGCGGCCCACCTCGTAGCGGAGCTCGTCGTCGGGACGGTAGTGCAGCGTCGAGTAGTCGACGAACTCGAATCCGGCGGCTTCGATCTCCTTGATCATCTCCACCGGGTCCATGCGCCGCCAGTTCTCGTAGTTGTCTTCCTGCATGTGCCGGCGCGTGTGGTCCACCACGCCGTACAGGCCGCCCTTCTTCAAGGCTTTGAACGTCGCCGCGTTGAGGTCCTTGCGGCCCTGCTCAGTGAAGTTGTGCATATTGCGGAAGGTCAGCACCATGTCCAGGTTGTCCACCGGGATTTCCAGCCCATCGAGCTGGAAGCGCCGCTGCCCCTCGGGGCGCACGAACTCGCCCTTGGTCTGCACGACCTCGACACCGGTGAGCTCGCCTGAGGCGAGCATTGCCTCCACGCGCTGAGTGCCGATGGCCGCGTAAAGCTTGCCTTTTTCCTGCAGCACAGGTGCGAGCAGGCGCGTGTACCAGGCACCGCCCGGCAGCAGCTCCAGTACCCGCATGTCGTCCTTCAGGCCGAAGAACGCCAGCGTTTCCACGGGCTTACGGTTCGCGTCGCGATCCTTGTCGGCTTGCGGACGACTGTCCGCCGCCATGGCGGCTTCGAGCTTTTCCTTGACGTCGGCGGCGGCGAGCGGTGCCAGGCACAGGCTCAGCAGCATCAGCGCGGACAGGCGAATCGTCTTGTTCATTGTGGCGACTTCCTCGTTTGGCTGTGGGTTCTGTTGGGTTTCATTGTTGCTCGAATGTCGATCGGTGCTCCACCGGTCAGCGGTTCGGGCCGCGATTCATCGGGTAGGGCTGCCAGCGTTCCAGCGGCGCCCGCGGCAGCACCGTCGGGTTCACGCAGCTCATGGGCCAGCGATTGCGCAGCACGAGAGCTACCTCGCGCCCCACCCGGCGCCGGGTTTCCGGACGCATGCGGGTGGTGGCGGAGGCCACGTGCGGCGTCACGATAACATTGCCCATGCGCAGCAGGGGATTGTCCGGGCTCGGCGGTTCCTGTTCCAGCACATCGAGGCCGGCCGCGGCAATGTGGCCGCTCTGGAGGGCGGCGATCAGAGCGGCTTCGTCGATGATGGGGCCGCGGGCGGTGTTCACGATCACCACGCCGGGACGCATGCGCTCGAACGCGGCCCGGTCGAGGCGGTGGCGCGTTTCGGCATTCAAGGGGGCGTGCACCGACAGGTAGTCGGCCCGCTCGAGCAGTTCGTGGAAACCGACGGGCTCGACCCCGCAGTCGCTGATGGCGAGCTCACTCACATAGGGATCGTGGGCGATCACGTGCAGCCCGAAGCCTTGCGCCCGACGGGCAACACAGCGCCCGACATTGCCGAATGCAAACAGGCCCAGCGTGCGCCCCATGAGGCGAGGAACCTGATTGAGCTGGGGGCGGCCCTGAAACCAGTCGCCGCGGGCGGCGAGGGCATCCATTTCCTTGGTGCGGCGCACCGCCGCCAGCAGCAGCATCATGGCGTGGTCGGCCACCTCCTCGATGAACACATCCGGCACGTTGGTGACGACGATGCCGGCTTCGGTAGCTGCTTCGACGTCCACCATGTCGACGCCGACGCTGCCGACGCCGATCACCACGCAGCGTTCCAGCGACTCGATGATCTGGCGATCGATCCGTATGCCCCAGGAGGTGATGAGCGCGTCGGCATCGCGCGCCGCGCTTGCGAATTCGGCAGGGGTCGCAGCCTCCACCTCCACGATCTCGGCGATGGGCGCGAGCGCTTCGAGCTCCAGGGCGTAGCGCTCTTCAACGCTGGCGTTGCGGGCCATGGCTGGCAGCTGAACGACGACCTTCTTCTTTGTGCTCATTGGTTTCTGCTCAGGGGGATGTTGCTCAATTGCGTTGCATCCGGGCGATGGCGGCTTCTCTGAGGCCGCGCTTGTAGATTTTCCCCGAAGCGATGCGCGGCAACTGCTCGCGCTGAATCCAGATGTGCTCCGGGACCTTGAACCGGGCCAGATGCGCGCCAAGGTGCGTTTTCAGGGTTTGCGCGTCCGCGTGCGCGCCGGGCTTGAGCATCACCACGGCAGCCAGCGTCTCGCCCAGGCGCTCGTCCGGTAGCCCGAACACGGCGCATTCGGAGACGGCCGGGTGGTCGTAAAGACAGGCTTCCACCTCCTGGCAGCCGATGTTCTCACCGCCGCGTATCACCATGTCCTTGGCCCGGTCGGTGATGAAGACGTAGTCCTCGTCGTCCATGTGACCGATGTCGCCGGTGTGCACCCAGCCGTCCGTCAGCGTTTCGGCCGTGGCCTCGGGTTTGTTCCAGTAGCAGCGGAAATTCATCGGACCGCGTATCCAGATCTCCCCCGTCTGTCCGCGCGGCAGCTCGACGCCGACATCGTCGACGATGCGGATCTCGACCAGCGGCGGCGTTGGACGGCCGCAGCTGCGGGGTCTTGCCAGCAGCGCCTCGCCGGAAATCGTGGTGCCGAGACCGTTGGTCTCGGTCATGCCATAGCCCGTGCCGGCCACGCCAGCGGCGAGCCGGCCCTCGATCTGGCGCGCATGCTCGGGCGCCATGGCGGCACCGCCGCCACCCATGGACGTGAGACTCGAGGTGTCGTAACGCTCGAAATCCGGGTGCTGCACGATCTCCCAGGACATGGTGGGCACGCCGTTGAACTGGGTGATGCGTTCACGCTCGATGATCCTCAGGGCGTCGCCGGCGTCCCATCGGTACATGGCGACCAGCTTGCGGCCCTGACGGAACGAGCTCAGGAGCTGCACGTTCAGACCGGACACGTGGAACAGCGGTACCGACAGAATCATGGCTTGAGGCGTGCCGGAGGTATCCGCCAGACCGGGGAACAGCTCCGTGGCGATCGCCGCGGCGCACTCCCAGCCGAGCAGCGCGTGAATCACGGCGCGGTGGGTCGACAGGACGCCCTTCGGATGGGACGTGGATCCGGACGTGTAGAGGATCAGCGCATTGCTGTCGGGCGCGACTGCGGGCTCGGGCATGGAATCGCCCGCACCGTCGAGAAAGTCGGTCCAGGAAACGTGCTCGGCGCTCGAGCAGCGCACGGTGATGAGCTTGAGTGCCTGACCGTTTGCACCCTGGTTGAGCTCGGCCGCCCAGGGTGATACCCGATCTAGGCGCTCCTGATCGACGAACAGCCAGCCGAGGCCGCTGTCCTCGACGCCGTAACGCAGCTCGTCGCCGGACCACCAGGCGTTCATCGCCACGGCCACCGCCCCGATGGCGGTGATGCCCATGAACGCGAACACCCACTCCGGATAGTTGCGCAGGGCGATGCCGACGCGATCGCCCGGCTGCACGCCGGCCGCGCGCAGCGCATTGGCGGTGCGCGCCGCCAGCCGCCAGACCTCGGCGTAGCTGTAGCGCTCGTCCTCGTAGACGTAGCAGTCGCGCTCGGCGAACTCGAGACCGCAACGGTAGAGCTCGCGCAGGTTGGCGGGCGCATTGCGGAACACGCGCAACGAGACGCCGTCGACGACCGCGTCCGTCAGTTCGTAGGCGCCCCCCGGCCCGGTAATGGCGGCGATGGTCGACGCCAGATCCTCGCCCTGGATGGATTGCGGCAATTGGTCTCCCCTGGAGGCGCTGCCGGGGCAGCGCACGTCGTGTCGCGCATCGTTTCGCGCATGGGATTCTCGCACGCGCTATGCTAGCTGTCAGCACAACCCAGGGGAGGAACCTCATGCGTGAGAATATGACGCTCGCCCGCTGGCGGGCAGGCGAGCAGACCATCGGCTGCTGGCTGTCGCTGGCCAACAGCCATACGGCTGAATCTCTGGCGCAGCTCGGTTTCGACTGGGTCTGCGTCGACCTGCAGCACGGACTGCTCGACTACAAAGATCTCACGCACATGCTGCCCGCCATCTCGCGCAGCGCCGCTACCCCGATCGTACGCGTGCCCTGGAACGAGCCCTACGAAATCATGAAGGCGCTCGACGCCGGTGCCTACGGCGTGATCGTACCCATGGTGAACAACCGCGCCGAAGCTCTGCAGGCTGTTGCCGCCTGCCGCTACCCACCGGATGGCAATCGTTCGTTCGGACCGATCCGCGCGGCCCTGTACGGCGGGCGCGGCTATGCTGCCGAAGCCAATGGCCAGATCGCCTGTATCGGCATGATCGAAACCCGGGAGGGCCTGGACAACCTGGAGGAGATCGTGACCACTCCGGGGCTCGACGCGGTGTACATCGGTCCGGCGGATCTGGGTCTGGCGCTCGGTCTGCCGCCGGTGGGGGATACCGATCACCCGGAACACGCGGCAGCGGTTCGGCGCATTCAGGAAGCCTGTCGCAACGCGGGCATAGCCGTGGGCATCCACACCTCCAGCCTCGCCTATGCGCAGCGCTATCTGAGTGCGGGCTTCAACATGGTTACGCTCGGCAGCGATGCAGGGTTCATGCTCGGCGCCGCCGGCCGTGAACTCGCGGCCGCCCGCGGCACCGTGACCGAGGAGCGCGAGAAGACCGGCTACTGAGGGCTGACGGGCGCCTCGCGCACCAGCAGCCCGGTGACCATGCCGAGCAGCTGATCGATCCGGAACGGCTTGGTCAGCAGGGCGTCGATTCCGAATCCGCGCAGCTGCTCGAGGTCGCTGCCCCCGGCGTAAGCGGTGATCAGCGCGATGGGCAGGTCGGCGCGCAGCTGGCGGACCCGGTCCGCAAGATCGGTACCGGACATGAGCGGCATGGTCTGATCGGTGATCAGCAGGCCGACGTTGGCGCGTTCGCGTTCGACGTAGCGCAGCGCGCTGGGGCTCTCGTTGAATACGATGACGTCGTAGCCCGCATCACGCAGGACCTCGCCGACGTAGTTGCCCACCGAGATCTCGTCGTCCACCACCACGATCGTACCCCTTGCCGCCACGTCCTCTGCCGGCGGGCTGGCGGCCGCTTCGTCATCGTCTGCAGCCAGCGGCAGGTGCACCCGGAAGGTGGTGCCGGCCTCTTCGGCGGATTCCACCGTGATGTGCCCGTCGTACTCGTGGATCAGGTTGTTGATCAGCCACAGGCCGATGCCGGTACCCTTGCCGGGCTCGCGGGTGGTGAAGTACATCTCGAAGATGCGCCCGCGCACCGGCTCGGGAATGCCGTGCCCGGTATCGGCAACCGCCATCACCACGTGCTTGCCATCCAGGCGCTTGCCGCAGGCGGCGCAGGGTGCCTCCTGGACGTCGCGGGTGACGCGCACGCTGATCCGGCCGTCGCCGTCTATGGCATCGCGGGCATTCACCAGCAGATTGATGATGATCTGCTGCAACTGCACGGGGTCCGCGCGCACCTGCACCAGATCGTCGGCGAATTCCGTGTCCACGCGGATGTTGCCGGGAATGGCTGCATGCAGCATGCGCGACACGTCGTTGATGGCTTCGACGATGTCCACGGCGCGCGGCGCGCCGCGGTTCGCGCGGGTAAAGGTGAGCATCTGCGAGATGAGGTCGCGCGCGCGATGGCCGGCGGCCACCACCTCGCCGAGGTAGCTGTCGATCTTGTCCTCGCTGAAACGGTGCCGCGACGACTGTATGAGCTCGGCATAGCCGATGATGCTGGCGAGGATGTTGTTGAAGTCGTGGGCGATGCCACCGGCCAGCTGCCCGATGGCCTCCATCTTGCTCGCCTGCTGCAGCTGGTTCTGCAGCGTCAAACGGTCGCGCTCGGCGCGCCGGGCTTCGGTGACGTCGCGCAGCACCCCGTAGGTGCCGATGAAGCGGCCGGTGCTGCCGTGCTGACGATTCTCGTAGAGTCCCCGCGCCGAGCAGGCAAGAGTGAGGCTGCTGCCCGGCTCCGGTTCGAACTCGATCTCGAGATCCCGGGTGGCGCGCTCGCCCGTGCGCCGCTCGTCGAAGTGGTGCCGCAGCTGCGCGGCCAGCTCGCTGCCCAGCACCTCGGGCCAGGGTCTGCCGGCAACTTCGGCGGGATCGGCGGCGAACAGCTCGCGCAGACGGTTGTTGGCGAAGCGGAAGCGCCCCTGCTCATCGAGCATATAGATCAGATCCTGGGAGGCATCTACCAGAAACTCGTGCAGCGCGTGCTCGGCATCCGCGCGGGCGCTGATTGCGCGGTTGGCGGCCTCCAGGCGACAGCGATCCATGGCATTGCCGACGCTGAGCAGAAGCTGCTGCGGGTCGTAGGGCTTGCTGAGAAAGTCGTACGCGCCCAGGCGCAGAATCGGCGTCAGATTGTCCAGGGCCGACTCGCCGGAAACCACGATGGTCTTCACGTCGAGGTCGTGGTCGCGCAGATACCCGAGCACGTCCAGGCCGGTGATGCCGGGCATGTTGATGTCGAGAAGAAGAACCTGAACGTCGCCTCTGGCGAGGCGCTCGAGACCCGTGCCGGGGTCGGTGCAGATCTCCGCCCGATGCCCGCGCACGGCCAGCAGGTCGCGCACGCTCGCCGCGTGCGCCGCGTCGTCGTCGAGAATCAGAATTGTCGGTTCCGGTTCCGGCGCGTTCAACGGCTGCATCCCGGCGACTGTCGCATCCATGCGGATTTCGCGCATACTAACACAAGCGATTCGAGTTCAATCACAGGAGGGGAACGCGTGAGCTACGAGCAGATTCTCTTTGAGGTGACCGACGGGGTCGGCGTGATGACCCTGAACCGCCCCGATCGGCTCAACGCCTGGACCTATCAGATGAGCGCCGAGCTCGTGGACGCCATCGACCACTGCAATGCCACCGACGAGATCGGCGCCATGATCATCACCGGCGCCGGACGGGGATTCTGCGCCGGGGCCGATATTCAGGACACTTTCAAGGCGCAGATCGACGGCGCCAAACCCGGTGCTGCCCGTGGCGAGCGCAAGGACTGGGTGCAACTGCTGCGCAATTCGAAACCGATCATCGCGGCCGTGAACGGCGCAAGCGTCGGCGTGGGCGCGACCATGATCCTGCCCTGCGACGTGATCATGGCCTCGGAGACGGCCAAGTTTGCCATGGGCTTCATCAAGATGGGCCTGGTGCCGGAGCTTGCGAGCTCGCACTTTCTCGTGCAGCGCATGGGCTTCGGTCGCGCCAGCGAGATGTGCCTGTCGGGCAAGCTCTACAGCGCGCGCGATGCCCACGAGATGGGGCTGGTGGATCACCTGATACCGCACGAGCAGCTGCTCGACGAGGCGATGACCATGGCCAGGACGATCGCGGCCAACCCGGGACCACAGCTGCGCTGGATCAAACAGCTGATCAATGCCAATGGCTGCGATGCGGATCTGGCCCGCGTGCAGCAGCGCGAAATGGAGCTGCTGCAGCAGGCCTACCAGACGCCGGAGCACAAGGAAGCCGTATCGGCGTTTCTCGAGAAACGCGATCCGGACTATCTGGCGGCACGTCGCAAGGCCGAGCAGGGCGGGGGCTGATCGCCCGGCATGCCGGTTGCGCTGCCTGCCTGGCCGTTCGTCGGCTGGTGGCTGGGTGGTGCGGCGCTCGCCGGGGCGCTGCTGGCCAGCGTTGTGTGGATGGTGCTGCTCAGGCGCAGCGTGCGCAGAGCCCGCCGGGAAAGCACGCTGGCAGCGCAACAGCTGCACGCTGCCGAGCGCGCGGTCAGTGAAACCCGGCTCGGCGAACGTTCGGCTCAGCTGAGCCGGCTCGAAGGGCGCGCCGAGCAGCTGGCCGATCAGCTCAGCTCTGTGCGTGACGAGCTCGCCCGCCGGCTCGAGGAGCTGGCGGCGCGGCAGGCGGCCGAGGCGGCGCTGCGTGCCCGGCTGGAGGAAACCCAGAAGTCGTTTGCCGAGAAAGAGGCGCTGCTGCAGAGCAACAGCGAGGCCCTCAAGCAGGAGTTCGAGCTGCTCGCGGGCCGGATCTTCGAGCAGCAGGGCCAGCAGCATCAGGCGCGCCTGGGCAGTGTGCTCGACCCGTTCAAGGAGCAGCTCTCGGAATTCCGCAAGCGCGTTGAAACCGTGTACACCACCGAGACCAGGGATCGGGCGTCCCTGCTCACCGAGGTCCGCAATCTGCAGCGCAGCAGCGAGCGCATCAACAGGGAAGCGGAAAACCTCACCCGAGCGTTGAAAGGTGACGTGAAGGTGCAGGGCAACTGGGGCGAGCTGGTGCTGGAGCGCGTCCTCGAAAGCTCCGGGTTGCGGCTCGATCACGAATACTTTCTGCAGCAGTCGCGCCGGGACGGCGACGGCAGCGTCAAGCGTCCGGATGTTCTGATTCGTCTGCCCGACGACAAGGACGTGGTGGTGGATGCCAAGCTCTCCCTGCTCGCCTACGAGCAGGCGCTGGCGGCGGAGGAGGAGAACGCCAGGCTGTCCCACCGGCGCCAGCACGTTGCGAGCCTGCGCGCCCACGTCAAACGCCTGGCTGAGCAGGACTACGACACCCTCGATGACGTGCGGTCGCTGGATTTCGTGCTGCTGTTCGTACCCATAGAGGCGGCCTTCACCATGGCCATGGAGCAGGACGCGCAGCTGTTCAGCGAGGCATTCGAAAAGCGCATCGTGATCGTCAGCCCGACGACGCTGATGATGACCCTGCGGATCATTCACAACGTCTGGCGCTACGAGAAGCAGAACCGGAATGCCCAGGAGATTGCCCGCCGTGCCGGGGCCCTCTACGACAAGCTGCGCGGGTTCGTCGAGGACATGGCGGCGCTCGGTCGGCAGTTGCAGGTGGCCGAGAAGACCTACGGTGCCGCCTTCGCCAAGCTGACCACGGGCAAGGGTAACCTGCTGCGTCAGGTGGAGCAGTTCCGCGAACTCGGCGCGCCGGTGAAGCGCACGCTGCCGAAGGCGTTGCTGGATGAATCCGATCCGGTCACTTCAGACGAATCCGGGGCTGCGGAAGAATCTGCGCCGTCTGGCGAACCCGAGGGTTCCGGCGAGTCCGCCGCTTCCAGGGAATCCGCGGCTTCCAGGGAATCCGCGGCTTCCAGAGAAGCCGGGGCGGAAACCTAAGAAAGCTGACAGAGCCTGCCCTCAATGGGGGCAGCGGCCGGAGTTTTGCGACCGGTGTCGCGCAGCGGGCTGCGACGCGGATCGCGTTCCGCCTGCGCCCCGCGCGAAGCCGTGACGAGAAGCTGCGACGGCGTCACAGAACGCTTGCCCCGCCGCCAGTACATTACGCGGGCAGAAAAGGATTGCGAGGAACACCATGCTGGTTCTTACCCGGCGTGCCGGCGAGTCGATCATGATCGACAACGAGATCGAGCTGAAGGTCTTGAAGATTCGCGGCAGCCAAGTGCATCTAGGGATCGATGCGCCGAAGCAATCGGCGGTGCACCGTAAAGAAGTCTGGCTGCGCATTCACGGCGAGCCCAAGGCGGTCGGCGAAGCCAAGTAGGGCGGATCGGCTTTGCGGGTGCCTGGGCATCCGCGCAGGCGTTTTGCCGCTGCAGGCTATTCCGTTTCGTTGAGGATGAACGCCGGCGTTTCGCAGATGGCATAGGGATGCAGCTCGGCCACCGTGAGGGGATAGCGGTGCTGCCGGATGCCTTCGCGCGCCTCGCGCTCCAGCTGCTCCCCGGCCGGTTTCAGGAACACACTGTCCAGGTCCGTCCATATAGGGTTTACGGCCTTCAGCCGCGAAAAGCTGCAGGCCGTCTCCCAGGTCGCGCGATGCAGCTCGACCACGCGCAGCGCTTCTATGAACCCCCAGTGGCTGAACGTGCCGGGTGTGCCCACGGCGAACAGCACCGGCAGACGTTCACCCACCTGCCGCGCCGCCTCGAGAAAGTCTCGCGCCACCAGCCAGGGGTGATCGTCGCGGTAGGTGCCCTGACCGCTGGCCTCGAGCAGCGCGTCGAGTGCCTTCTGGCTGACGCTGGTGCAGATGCAGTAGGGATGACTGCTCATCGAAATGGGTTCCTGATGTTCCGGGCCTGAAGGACCACGCCTCACCGGGCTCCGGGCCGCTGTTGACTGACTCAACTGTACATATATACAGACCCCCGTATAATCCGGTACCGGACCTCAGCGTGCAAGCAGGACGTGCCCAAGCTCGACGCCCGGGAAGCACCGCCCCCCGATTACTATGCAGCCAACCTGCGCCACGTGCTGGGCGCGGTTCGTGCGCGTGACCGCGATCTGCTGAACGTGGGCGAGCTCGACTTCATAGACGGTTTTCTCGGGGCCGGCAGCGACGCCCAGCGGCTGTTTGCGCGGCTGCTCAGCCGCAAGGGGCCCTGGTTGCGCGTCGACTCGCTGAATTACGCCGAGGTAGCGGACACCGAAGCTGCGCTGTGCGAGCTCGAGAGCCGGGGCCTGGTGCAGCGCAACGGACCGATCCCGGCCGACGCACTGGCGCAGCTGCTGACCAGAGCGGAGCTCGCGGAGCGCTTCCCGGCGGTGCACGCGCCCGGCAAACCTGCCTGGATTCTGGCCTGCGTGGGCCGTTACCCGGACGCGCTCATCCGTGCGCGTATCGCCCGCCGTTTCGGCTGGGTGACCGTGTCGGCCTTCGGCGCCTTTCAGGTCTGTCGCATTCTGTACTTCGGCGATGCCCGTCACGATCTCAGCAGCTTCGTGGTGGAGGATCTCGGCATCGTAGCGTTCGAACGCTACGAGCTCGGCGCGCGAACCCGCCCGTTCGCTGCGCGCGCCGAGCTCGACGAGTACCTGAGCCTGCTCGGCATGGCTGCGCTGAGCCATCGGCTCGATGCCCACCCGCAGCTGGCGGATGCGCTGCTGCGCCGTCTCTGGCAGCCGGCGTCCACGCGTATCGGCCAGCGTCAGCGCAACCGCACGCTGAATCGTCTCGGCTACTGGCATCAGCGCCGGGGCGAGTTCGACGAGGCGCTCACTGCGTACGCCCTGAGTGACATGCACCCGGCGCGCCAGCGGCGGCTGCGGCTGCTCACGCGCCTGCAGGATGCCCGGGGTGCGGCTGCACTGGCCGAGGCCATGGCGCGCGCGCCGCGATGCGCCGAGGAAGAAGATCTGGCCGCGCGGTCGCGCGGTCGCCGGCGGTTCGAGGTGCCCACCGAGGTGCGCGCGCTCGCGGGCGCCAGACCGCAGAGCATCGAGCAGCATGCCCTGAGCTGCCTGGTGACCGACGGCGGGCGTGGCTGGCACAGCGAGAATCGCTTTCCCCTCGGGCTCGCCGGGCTGCTGTTCTGGGAGCAGATCTTCGCGCCGGTCCGTGGCGCCTTCACACACCGTTTTCAGAGCGCACCGCGGGATCTGTTCTGGCCCGACTTCGCGGCCGCCAGGCGCGCGCCGCTGGCCGCTCAGGTCGCGGCATTGGCGCGCCCCGGCGCGGTGGCCGGGCAGCTGCGCCGGACGCTGGAGCAGAAGTCCGGTCTTGCCAGTCAGCTGGTGTCCTGGTCGCTGTGGCAGCCGGAGTTCGTGGAGCTGCTGCTGGCGCAGGTTCCCGAGGAACGGCTGCTGACCCTGGGCAGAACCGTGATCCACGATCTGCCGAGGCTGCGCAACGGCTTTCCCGATCTGCTGGTGCTGAACGGGCCGGGGCGCGTCGAGCTGGTGGAGGTGAAGGCTCCCACCGATCAGCTGCAGGGCGCGCAGCGTGTCTGGCTGGCATTGCTGCCGGAGCTCGGCTGGCCGGCGCGGCTGCTCAAGTTCCGGCCGTGACGCCCGTGTCCGACGCGGCATCCGCGGCGAGTGAGCGTCTGGCCGTTCGTGATCTCGCGGAATTCGTGCACCGCCGCGGCGACCTGCATGCACGCCTGGACAGCCGCACCAGGGCAGAGGAAGGCATCAGGACACAGCGCCGGCATCAGCAGCGGCGCGGCGGGACCTATCAGTGCGAGCGCGCGGTGAGCCTGCAGACGGTCCTCGGCGCGGTGCCGGTCACCCTGGGCGGGCGCATCGACGGTTGCGATCTGAGTGCGACGCCGCCCCTGCTCGAGGAGTTCAAAACGTCGCGCGCGGACCCTGAGCGCCTGCACAGGCACAGCGAGGCCGTGCACTGGGCACAGCTGCGCCTGTACGGTGGCCTGCTGGTGCGCGAGCTGTTGAATGCGGCAGCCGGCCCGGGTTCCGCACGGGAGCCGGTAACCGCGCCTGAGGATCTGCTGTGCCTGCGCCTCGTCTACTGCCATCCCGATACTGACGAGGTGCGCAGCTTCGAATCGCTGTGCAGCGCCGGTGAGCTGCTGGCATTTCTGGACGATACGTTGCGCCGCTACGATGCCTGGCTCGAACGACAGCGTGCTCACCGTGCGGCCCGGGACGTCTGGCTCGATGGCCTTGCGTTTCCGTACGAGCACTTCCGACCGCATCAGCGGGCCATGGCCCGGCGCGCATTTCGGGCCTTCCGCGACCGCGAGTCGCTGCTGCTGGAGGCGCCCACCGGCAGCGGCAAAACTGCCGCGGTGCTGTACCCGGCGGTTCGCGCTCTGCAGCACAGCGCCCTGAGCCGGGTGCTGTTTCTCACCAGTCGCGGTACCGGAGCCATCGCGGCGGAAGATGCCCTGCAGCGCATGGATCCGGAAGCCCGGAGCCTGCGCGTGGTGCGTCTGGTGGCCCGGGACAAGGTGTGCCTGACCCCGGGCGCTGCCTGCGAGCCGGAAGCCTGCGCCTATGCGCGCGGCTACTACGATCGCATTGCCAGCGCCCTGCCGGCGCTGCTGTCGCGGCAGCGGATGGTGCCCGAGGTGGTGGAGGAGGTGGCGCGCGCGCACCACGTCTGTCCGTTCGAGCTGTCACTGGATGCGGCGCGCTGGGCGGACGTCGTGATCGGCGACTACAACTACCTGTTCGACCCCGTCGTGCGGCTGCAGCGGTTTGCCCGCGATCCGCGCGCCGCCGTGCTGATCGACGAGAGCCACCAGCTCACCGCACGGGTGCGCGACATGCTGTCGCTCGAGCTCGAGCGCTCCGCGGTGCGCGCGGCACTGGCCGAGGCGCCGCCGGAACCGCTCGGCCGCTGCCTGCGTGGTCTGAACCGTCAGCTCGGACACCTCGGCAAGGGTGTCGATGCCGCGGCCCGCCTGATCGATGCGCCCGATGCGCTGCTGCGCGCGCTGCAGCGCTGGGTCGACGCCTTCGCCGCAGCCGATCTGCCGCTCGAAGGCCACCCGGCTTGTGCAGAGCTGCTGTTCAATGCCAGCCGCTGGCTGCGCGCGGGGGAGTGGTTGCGCGAAGGCCGTTTCGTCTACAGCTGCGAGGCGCCGGGTCGGGAGGTCCGGCTGCGGCTGATCTGTCTTGATCCTGCCGGGTGGATTCGCGAGCGCCTCGACGCCTACGGCGCCAATCTGCGCTTCTCGGGCACGCTTTCGCCGCTCGCGCTGTACCAGCGCCTGCATGGGTTCGAGTCCGCGCCGGCGGAACGCGCCGGCAATCCGTTCGCGGCGGATCAGCTGGCCGTGCTCGTGGTTCCTGATGTTCCCACATACCTGCGCGCACGTGCTCGCAGCCTCGAGGCATTGGTGTCGCTGGTTGACCGGGTCTTCAGCGCCGCCCCCGGTCACTACCTGGTGGCGTTCCCGTCGTTCGAGTACCTGCAGCAGTTCGCCGCGGCCTGCTCCGCGCGCTTCCCGGATCGGGCGCTGCACGTGCAGCGTCCGGGGCTGGACGATGCCGCGCGCATGGCTTTCATCGAGGCTCTGCGCCAGGCGCGCAGCCCTCAGCTGGCCCTGGTGGTGCTGGGAGGCGTGTTCGGCGAGTCGGTGGATTTTTCCGGCGTCACGCTCGCCGGCGTGGTCTGTGTCGGCGTCGGTCTGCCGCCCCCCGGCCTCGAACGCGAAGCCGTGCGTGATTACTTCGACGCGGCTGGCCTGGACGGGGCACTGGTGGCCTATCGGCAACCGGCGATGGTGAAGGTGCTGCAGATGGCCGGGCGGCTGCTGCGGGGCCCGCGGGACAGGGGCGTGCTGTGCCTGGTGGACGAACGCTTCCTGCGCCCGGAGTTCCGGCAGTTCTACCCCGCTCACTGGCATCCGCAGCGGGTGCCGAGCGGCGAGGTCGGGAGCGTCCTGGCCGATTTCTGGCGTGCAGATCGCCCGGAGGTTCCCTAGACTGCGCGCCACGAACAACGGAATTTCGGGATGAGCATCCGCCGCACCAAGATCATCTGCACCATCGGCCCGGCCACCAACAGCTATGAAAAGCTGGAGGCGCTGTACCACGCGGGCATGAACGTGGTGCGCCTGAACATGTCACACGCCGATCACGAGGGCGCCGCGCGCATCATCAACTGGATCAAGACTCTGAACCGCAAGGTGCGCTATCCGGTGCCGGTCATGCTCGATACCCAGGGCCCGGAGATCCGTACCGGCGAAGTCAACGAGCCCATGAACCTGAAGAACGGGGACGTGGTCACCGTGAGCGTGCGCGCCGGCGACGTTGAAACGCGCTCCATCCGCATCGACTACGAAGAGCTGGTGGAGGTGCTCGAGGTGGGCAACCGCTTGACCGTCGACAACGGCCTGATCAACTTCGAGGTGCTTGAGAAAAACGGTCACCAGCTGGTGTGCCGGGTGATCGACGGTGGCACGCTGGGCAGCAAGAAGCACGTGAACCTGCCCGGGATCCGCGTGAACCTGCCGGCCATCACGGCCAAGGACCGCTTCGACATTCAGTTCGGCCTGGAGCACGACGTCGATTTCATCGCTCTGTCCTTCGTGCGCACGGCCGAGGACATTCACGAGCTGCGCGAGCTGCTCGGCAGCAAGGTCAACAACGTCAAGGTCATCGCCAAGATCGAAGACCAGGAAGGCGTCACCAACGTGCACGAGATCGTGCAGGCCGCCGATGGCGTGATGGTGGCGCGCGGCGATCTCGGCATAGAGACGGACATCGCCGATCTGCCCAACGTGCAGCGGCGTATCGTGCATGCCTCGGCGCTGTATGGAAAACGCTCCATCGTCGCCACGCACCTGCTCGAGTCGATGATCGAAAATCCCATCCCCACCCGTGCCGAGGTCACCGACGTTGCCAACGCCATCTACGAAGGCGTGGATGCCGTGATGCTCTCCGGCGAGACCAGCGTGGGCGCGCACCCGGTGCGCTGCGTGGCGCAGCTGCACGAGATCGCCCTGCGCTCGGAACGCTGGCCCGGGCTCGGCTACGAGAAGGAACTGGTGGCCGACAACGACAAGCAGCACATCGCGGTAAACGCGGTAGCGCTGGCCGAGGACATCGAAGCGAAAGGCATCGTGGTGATCACGCGGCGCGGCATCATTGCCGATCTGGTCACCAATGCCCGGCCGCAGCGGGTCCCCGTGTACGCCTTCACCAACCACAGCCAGACGCGCCGCCGCCTGGCCATCAATCGCGCGGTGTTCAGCCACCGCATAGAGTTCAGCAGCGAACCGGAGAAGACGCTGCAGCGGGCGTTGTCGATTCTGCGCGAGCGCGAAGGCATGAACGTGGGTGACAAGCTGATCGTGATTTCCGACGTGCTCGCCGAGAAGAACTCGGACGCGATCCAGCTGCGCTATCTCTGAGCGGCATGCCTGCGGGTCAGCCGAAGGCGGTGTAGAGCATGCGGGTGGATACCAGGATCAGCAGCACGCCGAAGGCACGGCGCAATGGCTGCGCCTGCACGCGATGGGCGACCTTGACTCCCAGCGGCGCGGTGACCACGGCGCTGGCGACGATGGCGAGAAACGCCGGCAGGTAGACGTAGCCCAGCATGCCCGGGCCGAGATCCAGACCCAAGCCCACCGTGACGTAGCCCAGCGACCCCGCGAGCGCGATGGGCACGCCGAGCGTGCTCGACGTCGCCGTGGCCCGATGCACCGGCGTGTTGAAGTAGATGAGGGTGGGCACCACCACGTTGCCGCCACCGATCCCGGCGATGCCGGAGACCAGCCCGCCGGCGGTGCCGAGCAGGCTGCTCGGCAGGATGCCCGGCGCACTGCGGTGCGGACCCGGTTTCCAGCTGGTGAGCATGACGAAGGCGACGAACAGCAGAAAAGCGCCGATGAAGCCCCGGAACACGGGCACGGGCAGGGCGGTAGCCACCCAGCCGGACAGATAGCTGCCGAGCACCAGAAACGGCGCCCAGCGCCGCACGATGCGCCATTCCACCATGCGCGCGCGAATCTGGGTCGTGGCGGCGGAGATGGACGTGAACAGCACGCAGGACAGCGACGTCGCCACGGCCACGGCGGTGACGTGTTCGCGGTCGAGAAACTGCAGCGCATCCAGCAGGATCACCAGCGCGGGAACGATCACCACGCCGCCGCCGATGCCCAGCAGGCCGCCCAGAAAACCGCTGACCACGCCGATGGCGACACAGGAACCCAGGAAGAAAAACTGGTCCAATTCCATTAATCTGAGCGAGGTTGCTCTGGAGTCTAATGAAGTTGCGGCGAGCACGGCAAATGGCGGCTGATCCGGGGATCCCGGCCGGCCGGGGCGCGGCCCTGCGCACCCTGCTGGCCCTGGGCCTGTTCGTGCTGCTGGGGCTGGTTGCCAGCGGATCCGCCGGCGCGGATCCGCGCCGCATCGAGCTGCCCAACGGCGACGTATACGAGGGCGAAATCCGGGACGGCAGCCGCACCGGCGAGGGCGTCTACACCTGGGCCGACGGGCACCGTTACGAAGGTCAGTTCCTGAACAATCGCATGGACGGCAAGGGCGTGTACTACTGGCCGGACGGGCGTACCTACGATGGTGACTTCGCCGGCGACCGCCGCGAGGGCAAGGGCGTGCTGCGCTGGCCGAACGGGGACGTCTACCAGGGCGAGTTCCGCGACGATCGCATGCATGGTCTCGGCGAGTTCGTATGGGCCAACGGCGACCGCTACGTGGGCCTGTTCGTTGCCGGCCAGCGCACCGGCCAGGGCGAGTTCACCTGGGCCTCCGGCGAGCGCTATCGCGGCGCGTTCGTCGACGGCAAGCTGCAGGGTGAGGGCGTGTTCGAGTGGCCGGACGGACGCAGCTATCAGGGTCTGTTCGTGGACGGCGTCAAGTCGGGCGTGGGCGTGTTTCAGTGGCCCAACGGCAATCGCTACGTGGGCCAGTTTGCCGACGACAAGCGCGCCGGTCTGGGGCTGTTCTACTGGCGTGACGGCACCCTGTTCCGGGGCCAGTTTGCGGACAACCGCATGAACGGTTACGGCGTCAAGCAGCAGCCCGATGGTTCCATGCATCTGCAGCACTGGGAGGACGGCACGCTGGTGATGACCCGGCCGCTGCAGGCCGTGCCGCGCTGTCTGCTCACCATCGACGACCGGCCCTGGATGTTCGACAGCGACCAGTGCATCAACGGCCTGGCCCACGGCCGCGGTCTGGCTGCGAGCCTCGATGGCGAGCGCATCGTGCTGGCCGGGCGGTTCGTACTCGGTAACCTGGTGGAGGGTGACATCACTCTGCTCAAGCTCGGGGACAGCTGATGGAGCTGCCCGGCTTCGAGATCCAGCGTGAGATCGGTCGCGGCGGCATGGCCCGCGTGTACCTCGCGGTGCAGAAGAAATTCGGCCGCCAGGTGGTGCTCAAGGTGGTGTCTCCGGATTTTGCCCGGGATCCGCAGTTCCGGCGGCGCTTCCTTCAGGAATCGCGCATCAACGCCCAGCTCAGCCACCCCAACATCGTGCAGGTTTACGACGTCGGTGCGCACAACGATCTGCTCTATCTGGTGCTCGAGTACATCAAGGGCGGTGACCTGATCCGCCGCATGGAGCGTGGCATCCACGTGCAGGACCTGATCCGGGTCGTGCGCGACATCGGCCGGGCGCTGGACTACGCCCATTCCCAGGGCTTCATTCACCGCGACATCAAGCCCGAAAACATCCTGTTTCGCGAGGACGGCAGCGCGGTGTTGAGCGACTTCGGCATTGCCCGGGTGGCCGACGAGAACCCGTCCATCACGCGTGCGGGAACCGTGGTGGGCACGCCGCAATACATGAGCCCGGAGCAGGCCGCCGGGCGCAAGCTCGACGCCCGTTCGGACCTCTACTCGCTGGGCGTGGTGTTCTACCGGATGCTGACCGGAGACGTGCCGTACAAGGCCGATTCGGCTGTGAGCATCGGCATCAAGCACCTGCAGGAACCGGTGCCGCGTCTACCCAACTACCTGGCCCCGTTTCAGCCGGTAATCGACCGCTGCCTGGCCAAAAAACCCGATCATCGCTACCAGTCCGGTGGCGAACTCACCGAGGCGCTGGAAGCGGTGCGCACGGATACGCCGCTGCCGAACGCGACCATCCGCCAGGAGGCGGTGTCCACCGAGGAAATCCGGGCCGTGGGCTCGTCGCTGCTCACCACGGTGCGCGACCCTGCGCGCGTGGACCGCTCGCAGCGCCTGCGTCGCCGTCAGGTGCTGCGCCAGGTGGTGCTGGTGAGCCTGCTGGTGGCATTGATCGGCGGGGCCTCGCTGGTGGCGGTGAAGGAGCCGCAATGGGTGATGCGCCTGCTGGCCGTGGCTGGCATCGTCGACGACCCGACGGTGCAGGAGGCCTGGAACAACGCCCGCTCGCTGCGTCAGGATCCCAACCAGAGCCTGGCGGCCATCGTTTCCGCGTACCGGCGGGTCTTGACCCTGCAGCCGGACCATCCGGGGGCGCTCGACGCGCTCAATGGGCTGGCGGCGCAATGGCGATCCGACATCGAGCGTGCGCTTGCCTCGGGCGATCTCGCCCAGGCCGAGACCAAGCTGGCGGAGTCTTCGCAGTCGTTTCCCGACGACCCGTCACTCACGGCGCTCGCCGAGCAGCTCACGGACCGGCGCCACGCGCAGAACCTGCTGGCGAGCACCCAGGCGCTGCTGCGCAGTCACGGCCTGTCGGACATCCCGTCAGCGACGGCCGCCATCCAGGCCTATCAGGAGGTGCTGCGACTCGCGCCGGGAAACGCCACCGCCCGTGCGGAGCTCGATACGCTCGCACAGCACTATGCCACCCTCGCCGCCAACGCGGCCGACGAGGGCAACGTGGACGGCGCCATCAGCTTTCTCGACCGCGCCACGGCCGCCAACAACGCGCTGCCGCAGCTGGCGCTGGTGCGCGAGAAGATTCAGCAGGCCAACACCCTGCGTACCGCCATCAGCGATCTGCTGCAGCAGGCGAGCAGGTACCGGGAGGCCGGCGCGCTCATCAATCCGCCCGGGGAAAACGCCGCCGAGCTCTATCACCGGGTGCTGGCCACCGATCCGGACAACGTGATCGCGACCCAGGGGCTGAACGAGGTGGTTTCCCAGCTCCTGAGTGAAGCCACCCAGCGACTTACTGCGGGCGACCTGGACGGCGTGCGGGCGCTGCTCGACCGCGCGAGTGCCGTGGGTCTGGCCCCGGACGCCGTCAATCAGATCAAGACCCGCCTGGACGCCGAGGCGAACCGGCGCAGCGCGGTGGCGGCCAATCTGGCCCGGGCCCGGGAGCTCTTGAGTCAGGGTTTCGTTACCGAGCCGCCCACCGGCAACGCGGTGTCGATTCTGCGCGAGGTAGAGCGCATCGACCCGGAAAACGCCGAGGCGCGCGTGCTGCTGCAGCAATGCGCCGAGCGGCTGGCCGGCGTTGCGGAGGATGCGTACGCGGTTGGAATGACCGAGGATGCGCGCCATTATCTCGAGCTGGCTCTTACGGTGACACCCGGCGTCGCCCGTTGGCGCGAGCTTCGAGAACAGTGGGAAAAAGATGACCCAACTCTCTGATATTCAATATTTTATTGAGCTGGAGGGTGAGCGAATTCCCATCGAAGGCAGCATGACCCTCGGGCGTCATCTGGAAAACGACCTGGTGCTTGCCGGCGAAGACGTGCTGGATTTTCACATGCGCCTGGAGGTATCGGCGCGCGGGCCCCGGGCACTGCCCCTGGGGGAGGCGAGCTTCCGGCTGAACGCCGTGGATCTGGCCGAGCCCGTGGGGCTGGTGCCGGGCGACGTGCTCGAGGTCGGCCAGGAGCAGCTGCGTGTCGACGCTGCCCCCAGCCAGCCGGGCGAGGCGGAGAACTGGGCGCTGCACCGGCTCGGCGAGCGCAACGGAGTGCCTGTCGACGACAGCATCGGCGTCGGTCGCGCCGATGACAATGCGCTGCGCCTGTCCGGGGACCACGTGTCGCGCTACCACGCGCAGCTGTTCGCCTATCTCGGCCACGTCTGGCTGCGTGATCTGGGGTCCTCCAACGGCACGTTCGTGAACGGCGCCCGCATCGTCGGCGGCTGCCGGCTGTTTCACGGCGACGAGGTGGCGTTCGACACCTTGCGCTACCAGCTCATCGGCCGCGGCGGCGACCTCACGCCGGTCAATCCCCACGAGGGCCAGCAGCGACCGGCGACGCCGGTGCCGCTCTCCGATGCGGTGTTGTCCGGGGGCACCGCCAGCACCCATACCAGCGAGATCGAGGTGGTCGACGCGGCCCAGGCCGAGGCGCTGCTGCCGGTGGCCGGAGAGCTTCCTGCTGAGACCGGAGCGTTTCTGCTCGGCGCCAGCGAGCCGGTAAGCGGGCTGACCTTCCGAACGCCCATGGGGCGATCGCTGATCGGCCGCGACAGCGACTGCGACCTGGTGATCCGCGACCGCACGGTGTCCGCCCGCCATGCTGAGCTGATCATCCGGCCGGAAGGCGCGGTGGTCACCGACCTCATGTCCACCAACGGCAGTCGGGTCAATGGCGAGCAGATCCGCACGATGCAGCTGCGCGACGGTGACGTGCTGCGTCTGGGCAACGTGAGCCTGGTGTTCAAGGACGTGCCGATAGCTGCCGGCAACCGGCCCTGGCTGCGCAACCTGCAGACGGCCCTTGTGGCGGGCTCCGTGGTGCTGGCGCTGACCATCCTGTGGCTGCTCTGGTAGCGGGGCCCGGTACCGCGTTGCTTTTGGCGCGGTCAAAACCTATCCTTTCGCGCCACGTTCGGCCCGCTGGAGTGAGGATGTAATGGGCGTGCAGATACCGTTTCGCCGGGAGTTGACGTTCAACTACGGTGAGGTCAGCCGCGAAGGCCAGCGCATCCGCCGCGTGATCGCGGAAAATCCCAGCCCCTTCACGCTCTACGGCACGGGCACCTACATCCTCGGGTCGGGTCAGGTGGCCGTGATCGATCCCGGTCCGGCGGATCCCCAGCACATCCAGAACATTCTCGACGCGACCCGGGGCGAGCGCATCACGCACGTGCTGGTCACCCATACGCACATGGATCACTCACCCGGCTGCGCACTCCTCAAGGAGCACAGCGACGCGCCGACCTTTGCCTACGGCCCCCACGGCGCCGGCAAGCTCGAGCAGGGAGTGCCGGTGGAGGAGGGCGGCGACATGGCGTTTCAGCCCGACGAGCTGGTGCGCCACGGCGACGTGATCGAGGGCGGCGACTGGTCGGTGGAGTGTGTCTACACGCCCGGCCACACCTCTAACCACATGTGCTTCCAGCTGCGTGAGGACCGCGCCCTGTTCACCGGCGACCACGTGATGGGCTGGTCCACCAGCATCATCTCGCCGCCGGACGGCGACATGGCCGCCTACATGCGGAGCCTCGAGCTCCTGCTGGCGCGTGACGATGCCGTCTACTGGCCCACCCACGGGCCCTGCATAGAGGATCCGAAGACGCTGGTGCGGGCGTTCATCGCGCATCGCCAGGAGCGGGAAGCGCAGATACTGGAATGCGTCGGCAAGGGCGTGCACAAGATCCGCGAGATGGTGCCCATGATGTACACCGGCACGCCGGAGTTCATGTACCCGGCCGCGGCGCGCAGCGTGCTGGCCGCAATCGAGTATCTCGTGGCCAAGGGCGATCTGGTCACGCGCGGCGAGCCCACCATGGACGGCGAGTACCGGCTGGCCTGATCCCATCTCAGTTGGCGACGATGCGCGGCAGCTGCCGCTCCTGAGAATAGCTGCGTTCGTCGGCACGCACCACCCGCGGCAGCTGCACGAGAATTGCCACCCCCGAGCCATCCGGCAGGTTCACGGCCCGCACCAGGCCGCCGTGGTGCTCGGCGATGATGCGCACCACGTACAGCCCGAGCCCGAAGTGCAACCGGTTCTGCGGCCCGCGGTGGCTCACCATGGAATCGAACAGCGACTGGCTCTTTTCCGGCAGCAGCGGACCCCGGTTGGCCACGGTGATCTGCAGCGTGTCGCGGAACACGTCGAGCTGTACCTTGATCGGGCTGTTGGCGCGGTGGAAGTCGATGGCGTTGTCGATGATCTTGTCGAGCAGCTGCTCGATGCGGTAGTCGGATACGTTGGCATGCACCGGGTGGCCCGGTCCGCGGTAGAGGAACTCGCACTTCGGATGCGTGAGGCGGCAGTTGGCCACGTAGCTCTGCAGTAGCTCGTTGATGTCGATCACCTCGAGCTCTTCGGCCTCCAGCGATTCCTCCAGATTTGCCGCGTCCGCCAGATTCTGCACGATGGCGCCGATGCGCATCACGCCGCGCTTGGCGCTCTCGAGGTACTTGCTGTCGCGCACGTCCGGGTTCTCTTCCGCCAGGTTCTGCAACGAGGTGGACAGGGTGTTGAGCGGGTTGTTGATCTCGTGACGCAGCGTGCGCGGCATGCTCTCGAGAAAGGTATTGTGCTGCTGCAGCTTGGTGAGCATGCTCGAAACGCTGCGGGACAGATCGCCGATCTCGTCGCCCGCGTTCATCTCACGCTTGAGCTCGCCGATGCGCAGGCGCCCGTACTGGTCGATGGCCGCGCTGGCTTCCCGGCGCAGGCCGCGGATGCGCCAGGCAAGCCGTGCGGCGAAGGCGAGCATGGCGGCGAACACCGCGAACAGGCTGACGATGGAAACCAGGATCACCTGTTCCAGCGCCGCGCGCTGAAAGCTCAGGATCTCGTTGATGTTCTGCTCCACCACCACGGCACCGATCACGGCGTTGCGCGACACGATGGGGTGCGCGGCCATGATCACTTCCTGAGTGGGGCTGAGACTGCGCCGCAGCGCCAGAGGATCGCCGGCAAGCGAGCTCTTGATCACCGTATCGGCGGTGGCCTCGGCGTCTTCCACCGGTGGTTGCGCGGGCTGCCAGCGCTCGCCCGTAATGAATCGGTGCACCCAGGGACGAACCTTCTCGAACCAGCGCTGCAGCATCTCGAGGAAGCGCTCCTTGTCCGAGACCTCCGCGGCGGTCACGTTGGTACCGGTCTCCGCACGCACGCGCTTCTGCGCATCGAGCACCAGAATCCGCGCGCCCGAGTAGCCCAGCCCTTGAACGATGTTGAGCACTTCCGGTGAGCGCAGCACCACCAGGTTGAAGCTCTCCTTGCCGGCGGTGGGCAGCGTCTGGGTGATGGCGCGGATCGCGCGGGTGACGGGGTCATCCACGTCCACGAAGGCGAGGCCGAAGTAGCGCGACGAGCCGAGCATGGTGAGGGGCATGCGGAACTCGATGTTGAAGCCGCCATCGGTTTCCGCCATGAATCCCTGCACTTCGTTGTTCGCGGTGCCGGTGGCGGCGAAGCGCCAGTCGGCATCCATCTCGTAGGCGGTGACCACGCCTGGCTCGGTGAAGGTCAGGCTGATGCGTCCGTCCTCGCCGTCCGGACGCAGAAAGCTCAGGCGCACGTGGTCGGCATTGTCCAGGCGCAGGTACTCGGTACTTCTGGGCACCCGTTCCGGATCCTGAATCGCCATGTGCACGTACAGCTGGCCGCCCCGTTCTCCGAGCAGCAGCTTGAAGTCGCCGTCCGCCGTGCCGCTGGGGCTGCCGAACTGCAGCGCCTTGTCCGCGAGCCCGTCGCCCCAGTCTTCCACCAGGCCGTCGAGGCGCACCGCGCTCTGCAGCGGGTGGGCGTACAGGCTCTCGAAATCTTCCAGCGTCACCGGCAGATCGTTGAACAGATCCTCGCGGCCGTTGAACAGCGTCGATATGCCTTTGGCGGTCAGCAGCTGAGCGTTGGACTGGCCCTGAATGAGCAGGCGCTCCATCTCGACCAGCTGGCGATAGCTGAACCAGGGCACCACCAGCAGGGTGAGGCCCAGGAGCATGATCTTGGTGCCGAGGCGGGGGCCCCGGATGCGGCGCATCAGCTTCACGCGTGCGCCCTCAGGCCTCCGTCGTCCAGCGGTAACCGAAGCCGTATTCGCTCTTGATGCAGGCGAAGTTCTTGTCCAGCTTCTCGAACTTCTTGCGGATGTTGCGCATGTGGGTGTTGATGGTGTTGTTGGTCACGAGACTCTGCATGGTGGCGTTCATCAGCGACTCGTAGCTGACCGCATGTCCCGGCTGCCGCACGAGCTTCGCCAGCATGCGGAACTCGGTGCCGGACAGATCGATGCGCTCGCCTTTCCAGGACGCGAGCAGCGCGTCCTGATCCAGCACCAGGTCCCCCACGCGCTTGGCGGTAGGGCTCTCGGCCTCCTTCTGCTCGGCGCGCACGGCGTTGATGCGCAAGAGCGACGAGATGCGCTCGGCCAGGTAGTCCAGGCTGATGGGCTTCGGCAGGTAATCCCAGGCCCCCAGGCGCAGGCCCGAAATCTTGTCGATCTCGTTGATGCGCTCGGTGAGAAAGATCACCGGCAGGCTGGGCGCGCGTGCCAGCAGGTCCCGGCACAGCTGGAACCCGGCGTCCACTTCCTCGCCCAGGATGATGTCGAGAATCACCAGATCCGGCAGTTCGCGCTCGAAGCCCTCGAGCGCCTCCTCCCGGCTGGCGTACGCATGCACCTGATAGCCCTTCTTGGTGATGGCGTCTGCGTAGTTGGCGCGCTGGTCCGGATCGTCCTCGACGATCGCGATGGATCTGGCCATCGGTGGCTTCCTTGCTCAAGTTGGCACGGATTTTAGCGGTATTGGCATACGCCCGGTATGGGCAGCTTGGACCGGCTGTAACCTTCGCTTCTGCAGCATTCCTCCATCACCCTCGGGCGTCACTCCAGGATTCGTGCGGGCGCGATGCAGCAAGATCGTCTGTAATTCGACCATGAAAGTATTCATTCCGTTCAGCGAAGCGCTGCTCGAGCGCATTGGTGAGCAGCTTGGCAATCCGCACCCGGAGGGCGCTGCCCACGGCCTCGGCGAACTCGTGCCGTTTCAGCTGGAGTACCGGTGCCTGCGCCTGGGGGAGTCGTTCACGGAGGGCGACGCCGAGGCTCTGAATGAGCCTGGCGGCGGACCTGTCCGGCTGCTTGCCTGAGCCCGTCCTGCACCGGCGGAATCGTTGCGCCGGCCCTGGCGCGCCCCTAAGGTAGCGGCTCCGGCGACCCACCGCCCAGCTCGGCGTCCACCTTGACCGACCTGCTCGATACCCTTCGCGCCATGGCCTGGCTCGAGTTCACCGGCCTGGTGTCCGGGATCCTGTGCGTATGGCTGCTCATCCGCCAGAACGTGTGGACGTTTCCCATCGGGCTGCTGTACTCCGTGATCTCGGTGGCCGTGTTCGTCGACCAGCGGCTGTACGCGGATGTGCTGCTGAACGCCTACTACGTGCTGATGAACGGCTACGGCTGGTACTACTGGCTGTATGGCGGATCGCGGCGGGCCGAGCAGGATCTGCCGGTGACCTTCACGCCCGCCCGTACACGGTGGTTGCTGATGGTGGCCGTTGCCGCGGGCACGGCCGCCATGGGCTGGTTCCTCGACAACCGCACCGACGCCGATCTGCCGTACTGGGACAGCGCCACCACCACCATGAGCTTTGCCGCCATGTGGATGACGGCGCGCAAATACATCGACAACTGGATCATCTGGCTCGTGGTGGACGTCATCGCCACGGGCATGTACGTCTACAAGGACATCGACTTCTACGCCGTGCTGTACGGGATTTACCTCGGCATGGCGATCATGGGTTGGCAGGCATGGAAACGCAGCATGAACGAGCTCGCCTCGTCTGCCTGACGGGGCCCGAGTCGAGCGGCAAGACCACCCTGGCGGAGGCGCTCGCCCGACACCTGGGCGCGCCGCTCGTGCCGGAGGTCGCCCGCAGCTATCTCGCCGGGCGCGCCGGCTACCAGCCAGAGGATCTGCTCGCCATCGCCGAGGCCCAGCTCGCTGCCGAGACGGCAGCGCTCGAGAGCGGTGCGCCGCTGGTCATCGCCGATACCGATCTGCTCGTGATCCGCATCTGGTGGGAGGAGAAGTACGGCCCGCTCGACGCGCGGCTGGAGGCGGATCTGACCCTGCTGACGCCGCGCCTGTACCTGCTCGCGGCCCCGGACATTCCCTGGCAGCCGGACCCGCTGCGCGAGTCGCCCCATGATCGCGAGCGCCTGTTCCAGCGCCATGTCGCGTTGCTCGAGTCGTTGAGCGCGCCATACAGGGTGATCCGTGGGGCCCGTCAGACCCGGCTGCAGACGGCACTGGAGGCAATGCAGGAATGGCTCGAAGGCGACGAGGCGCCAGGAGGCTGAGCGGCGCGCCAACGGCCAGATCTGAGTCGCGCTTGCGGCGCGCTTCGGCAATCAGCGCAGTGCGCGCAATCGCGACTCGCCGAGGTCGCGCTGCTCTGCCAACTCAGCGCGCGTGTCGCCGGCGGCGACTTCGGCGCCGGCGAAGCTGTACTCGCGCAGCCAGAAAGCCGTGAGGCAGCCGATCAGACGACCGTCGCTCACCGGTTCGCCGAGCAGCGCTCGCGCCATCTCCGGGAGCGCGGACTCGGCGAACGCCAGCCCCTGATGCAGCGTCACCAGGTCGAACAGCGGGTCGTTGTTGCCGAACCATTCCCAGTCCAGGGTGATCCAGCGGCTGCGGTCGGGGCTGAGAATCACGTTCCACGGGTTCAGATCGTTGTGACAGGGCGCCACAGCGGTGGTCTGCATCCGGCAGTTGTCGGCCAGCCGAGCGACCCAGGCGGGGGCGTGGAACGCGGCCAGGTTCTCCCGCGCCTGCTGCACCGGGTCGTAGCGGCGGTCCGTTGCCGGCAGCACGCGGTGCAGCGCCTGCAGGTAGTCGACGGCGTCTTCAGGCTGTACCGTCACGTCGGTCAGCAACGGGCCTTCGACCCAGCGCGTGATCATGCGGCCGCTGGCAACATCGAACGCCAGCACGTCGGGCAGGTCGGGCACCTGTGCCGTGCGGTAGAAAGCGAGCTCGCGTTCGCGGTCGACGAACGGGCGCGGGCGGATCGGCGCGCGCAGCACGTAGACGCCGCCTTCGTAGCTGAAGCGGTAGTTGCGATTGCTGTAGCCGCCTTCGAGATAGATGAAGCCGCCGAGGTGCTCGGCACGCCACGCGGGCATGAGGGCGAGCACCCAGCTTCGCAGCTGGTCTGAAAGCGTGCTGTTCTCAGAGGTGCTGGCTGACATCGCGCCACACTATCCCGACGCGGCGCGGCCGGGCAAGGCCTGCAGAGGGCTGCCCGCGCGGTACATTCATGGCCATTGCCGGTCGCGTATGCCGGCGTCGATTCCTCGCTGCCCCAGGGCATAGAATGTCTGCATGGAAATCACCCTCGCACGCTTCGTGCACGCGTTGCGCAGCGCCGATGTGCCCGTGTCCCCGGCGGAAACCCTGGACGGTCTCGCGGTGGTGCGTCAGGTGGGTGTCGAGGATCCGTCGCTGTTGCGCGACGCGCTGGCCCTGACGCTGGCCAAGACGCGCGAGGAAAAAGCCCGCTTCGCCGAGTGCTTCGAGCGCTTCTTTCATCAGCTGGCATTTCAACAGCCGCCGAAGCGCACGCTCATCCGTCACGTCGATCGCGAGCAGGTGCTGCAGGTGCTCGCGGAGGCCGCGAGCGCGCGCCTGCAGGAGGTGGTTTCGGCGATTCTGCACAGCGATCGCAGCCAGCTCGCCTGGCTCGTGGAGCAACAGGCACAGCGCGTGGACATCGGCGCCATGAGCTCGCTGCGCGACAAGAGTCGAATCGTTGCTGCGCTGATCCAGGGCCTGGAGCTTCCGGAGCTCGACGCGCTGCTGGAACGCAGCGAGATCCGTGACGACGCCGAGCTCGCGAGCCTGCTGCGTTACCTGCGTCAGTACGTGCAGGAGCAGGTGCGCAGCTACGTCGACCAGCAGTACGCACTGCGCGTCGATGCGTCCGGCAAGCGCGCCATTCTCGATGCCGCCCTGCGCAGCAACCTCGACCAGCTGCCGCCGGGCTACTACCACGAGGTCGATCGTGTGGTGCGCAAGCTCGCCGAGCGCCTCGCCAGCCAGCACCGGCGCCGGCGCAAGCGCTCCCAGCGCGGCGTGCTCGATCTGAAGCGTACCCTGCGCGAGAACATCGCCTACGACGGTGCGCTGTTCCAGCTGCACTGGCGGCAGAAGCGTCAGGAGCCCTCGACCGTCTACGTCATCTGCGACCTCAGCAACTCCGTATCCCGCATCGCGCGTTTTCTGCTGCTGTTCCTGTACAACCTCTCGGACGTCCTGCCTAATCTGCGAACCTTCGCTTTCTCCAACCGGCTCGGCGAGATCTCCCGCCTGTTCGCCGAGCAGGGTATGGAGCGTGCCGTGGAAGAAGCCATGTTCGTCTGGGGCAAGGGCACCACGGACTACGGCCGCGCGCTGGTGGATCTGCGCGATCTGGTGCACCAGGAACTCGACAATCGCAGCACGCTGATTTTCCTGGGCGATGGCCGCGGCAACTACTTCGACGCCCGTGTCGACGTCATGCGTTCGCTGTCGCAACGGGTCAAGCAGGTGTTCTGGCTCAATCCCGAGGACCGAGAAGCGTGGGGGGAGGGCGATTCTCTCATGCGCAGTTACGCGCCGTTCTGTCTGCGGGTGGATACCTGCAGGCATCTGCAGGATATCGAGCGGTTTGCGGATCGGCTTTTGACCGTGACTCGGTGAGGGTGGCCCGCGATTGGGTCAACCTTTGGCATTTGCGTCTGGGAGATGCCTGGAACGCCGGGCCTCGCGTCGGTAGGGGATAGCGGGGGCTCGCTCAGGCGCTCCGCGCTGCCCTCCCTCACCGGAGTTGCCGTCCCTCATGCTGAGGGCCGTCAATCCGGCTCGCTCGGCTTCGCTAAGAGGCCCCCGCTATCCCCTACCGACGCGCGGCCCGGGTGTGTTCAGTGTGCCCCGGCGGTGCAGACCCTGTTTGATCGTTGCGGCGCCAGCGTCGGCCGGTCGCGTCTCGGTATCTGGGGCGTTGACTCATCGAGGTGCTCGAGACGCCTGGATCATCATGGACGCCTCGGGACGTCGACGTGATCACAGCCTGAATTTACGGAACGATCCAGGCGTGCAGGCCGGGTGGGGGAGTCGGGGGCCTTTCAGCGAAGCCGAGGGAACCGGATTGACTTAGGTCCGAAGGACCGGAGGCAACTCCGGTGACCGAGGGCAGCGCGGAGCGCCTGAGCGAGACCCCGACTCCCCCGCCCGGCCTGCGTGCCGGCAACAATCAGTTAATCCCAGCCACATACCCCAGCGTCGGCCCCAACTCCGAGTGCAGTACGAGATCCGCAATCGGATCGAGCGGCGTCTCCTCGCGGTTGACGATTGCGAGCCCCGCGCCGAGGCGCTTGGCGTACTCGGGGAAGCCGGCGGCCGGATAAACCACCAGCGAGGAACCCAGCACGATGCACAGGTCTGCGGCTTCCACCGCGGCCTGGGCACGCGCCATCTCCCGCTCGGGCATCGACTGGCCGAAGGAGATCGTTGCGCTCTTGATGATGCCGCCGCAGCGGGAGCAGGGGTCGACGCGCTCGTTGCGGCGGAACTGGGATTCCAGGTCGGCCATTTCGTAGCGCGTGTGGCACGAGAGGCAGGTGGCGTAGCTGGCGTTGCCGTGCAGTTCGATCACCTTGTCGTCCGGCACGCCCGAGTTCTGGTGCAGGTTGTCGACGTTCTGGGTGATTACGGCGATGGCTTTGCCGGTGTCGATCAGATGCGCGACGGCATAGTGGCCCGTGTTGGGTCTGGCCGTCTCCATGGTGCGCTCGCCGGTGAAACGCCGCCGCCAGGACTCCTGGCGGACCGCGTCGCTGGCGATGAAGTCCTGAAACTGGATCGGCTTCATCTTGGTCCACAGCCCGGTGCCGGGGCTGCGGAAGTCGGGAATGCCGGACTCGGTGGAGAGCCCGGCACCGGTGAAGAACACCACCCGCTCGGCCGCGTCGATGAGTGCCTTGAGCGCCTCGACGCGATCGCTGTCGGTCATCGGCCGCTACTCGTTGTGCAGCGCCTGAATGGCGCTGAGCACCTGGTCGGTCTGCTCGTAGGGGAGCATGTGCCCGGCTTCGCCGATGGTGATCAGCTCTGCGTTGGGAATGGCTTCGGCGAATCGTTTGCCATAGGCCGGGTCGATCAGCCGATCGCTCGTGCCCCAGAGAATCCGCGTGCGCGCGGAAATGCGGTACAGGCGGTCGCCGAGACCCCGGTCCGGGATCGGAAACAGCAGCTTGCCCGCCGTGCCGAGACGGCGTGCGTTGCCTACCAGAAAATCCGTGAGGAATTCGGGATCGTTGAGGTCGCCGCCGGCGGAGAGCAGGTCGCCGTGCTTCTCCGGATCGTGAAACAGCAGCCCGGGCAGCTCGAACGGCAGCGCCGCAAAGAGATCGGTTACCGGCTTCTCGTCCATCCACAGGCCCGCGGGGCAGATCAACACCAGGCGGTCGATGCTGTCCGGGGCGATGGCGGCCATCTCCGCCGCGATCATGCCGCCCATGGAGTGACCGACGATCAGCGCCCGCTCGAGCCCGAGCGCTTTGCGCACGTCTGCCGCATGCAGCGTGAAATCCAGCATGGTGCGCAGGTGATCGCCGCCCTCGGAGTCTTCGTAGCCGGGCAGCAGCGGGGCGGTGACGCGGTAGTGCTGGCTCAACCGCTCGAGGAAGGGATCATCGGGCATCAGCCCGCCGGCGCCGTGCTGAAACAGCAGGTCCGGGCCCTTACCGCCCTGGTAGACGCGCACGCGTGAGGTGATGCCGTTGGGGCCGGCGACGTCGATCAGTCTGCTCTCCATCGTCACGCCCCCACCGCGGCTGCACCGGCGCGCGGCGCCTGGGTGATGGGATGAATCCAGAAGCGGTCATCGTCTGCGAACTCCGGCCACTCGTTGCGCAGCCGCGGCATCACCTCTTCCGCGAACAGCTTGGTCGAGCGCTCGCACTTCTCTTTGGGCATGTCGCCCACGTGGATCAGGCAGAAGATGTTGCCGACCCGCAGCGAGTGGATGAGGTCTTTCATGCGTTCGGTCACGGTGTCGGGGCTGCCGGCGATCACATAGCCGTCGTTGACCAGCTGATCCCAGCTCATCTTCGACACGTCGCCCAGCGCCTGGCGGGTCATCTGCGTGGTGACGTTGGCTTTCAGCGTCTTGATGGTGCGGTAGCCGGGCGCGTCGGCGAAGCCCGGGTAGACGTGCAGGCAGCGGTTGTAGAAGTAGTCGATGTGCTCGCGGTAGTCGCGCTCGGCCTCGGCATCGGATTCCGCCACCACGATGGTCTGGGCGAAGCCGGCCCGATAGGGCGAGAGATCCTTGCCGCGCTCCTCGACCCGCTGCCAGTAACCGTCCATCAGCTGCTTCGCGCGCTTGTAGCCGGAAAAGCTCAGGTAGCAGTAGACGTAGTCGTAATCCAGGCAGAAGTCGTAGGTCTCGAGCGAGCCGCCGCCGGGAATGAAGATCGGCGGGTTCTTCTGGATGGGCTTCGGCCAGCAGTTGGCATAGCGCAGCTGAGTGTAGCGGCCGTTCCAGGCGAACGGCTCGTCCTCCTCCCAGCACTTCATGATCAGGTCATGAGCTTCCTTGTACTTCTCGCGCGTCAGCGCCGGTATCTGGCCGTAGCAGTAGTTGGTGTCCATGGACGTACCCACCGGGAACCCGGCCAGCAGCCGGCCGCCGGAAATGACGTCCAGCATGGCGAACTCCTCGGCCACGCGGATCGGTGGGTTGTACAGGGCGATGGAGTTGCCCAGCACCACCAGGGCGGACTTCGAGGTGCGTCGCGCCAGGCTCGCGGCCATGATGTTCGGTGACGGCATCAGACCGTAGGCGTTGGCGTGGTGCTCGTTGACGCCGATGCCGTCATAGCCCAGCGACTCGGCGTACTCGAGCTCGTCGAGATAGACGTTGTACAGCTCGTGACCCTTCACCGGGTCGTACAGGCTGTTGGGAATGTCGACCCAGACCGAACGGTATTCCTCCCGGAAATCATCGGGCAGATACGGCCAGGGCATCAGATTGAACCAGGTGAATTTCATGCGTGTTCCCCTCCTGAACAGCGTCTGATGAGACGGTCTTTGCCTGGCGCTGTCAACCTGTACCCAAAGTACAGCTGCAGTCGCGCTACGGTCGTGCACCCCGGGTACAGATTGCCCGTTCGTACATCGCACACGCGCTGCAGTCCCGGGGTTCAGACGCTATGCTTGCGCGGCGCACCGGAGAACGCCCATGCATACCGTAGACTTCTATTTCGACTGTTCGAGCCCCTGGACCTACCTCGCATTCGAGCGCATTCAGCCCCTTGCGGCCCAAGACGACGTCACCGTCGTGTGGAAGCCGATTCTGGTGGGCGGCATCTTCAACAGCATCAATCCCAGCGTGTACGAGAACCGCGCGAAGCCGGTGCCGGCCAAGGCACGCTACTACCAGAAGGACCTGCAGGACTGGGCGCGCTACGTCGGCGTGAGCATCGGCGCGCCGCCGGTCTTTCCGGTGAACAGCGTCAAAGTGATGCGCGGCGCATTCGTCGCCATCGAGGCCGGCGTGCTGGTGCCCTATGCGCGCAGGGCGTTTCAGCGCTACTGGGGCGAGCTGGCGGACATCTCCCAGGACCATGAGGTGCGGGCGATCGCCGAGGCCGCGGGGCTCGATGGCGGCGACTTCATGGCCATGATTTCCGAGCAGAGCTGCAAGGACCTTCTGCGCGCCACCACCGACGAGTTGATCAAGCGGGGCGGATTCGGGTCGCCGACGATGTTTCTCGACGGTGACGACATGTACTTCGGCAATGACCGCATCGAGCTGCTGGCAGCACGCCTCGATGCCGGCTGAGGAGGGCGGGACGGCTGCTGTAAAGATCTCTGTACAGCCATGGCGCCTGCTCTCTGAGTGCGTCGGAAATTCTGACAGTTACACTACACTTGCATTCTATCTTATTGATATTTAACAAAAAGATTTTTGGCACGATGCTTGTATCGTAATAGGGGTCTGATCATTCGATGGAAGTAACACCGTGCAGTTATTCAGAACCCTTAGCGTCGCCGCCTCCGCCACCCTGCTGGCGTTTGCGGCAGTGTCTGCCAATGCCACGCTGCTCAAGAGCTCCGCAGACGGCAGCATCAACATTGCCACCGGCAGCGGCCTGTCCGGCCCGCATTCCGTTGCGCCGGTGACCGGCACCTGGAGCCCGACCTCCGGCGTCATCTCGAGCAACGTCGATGGCGGCCAGATCGTGCTGAGCGATGCCGAAGCGCCCTCCACGCTGCAGCTCGCGAGCACGACACCAAGCTGGTGGAGCACGCCGAGCAGTGCCGACCTGCCCATCTTCACCACGGCGTCGCACACGATTTCAATCGACTTTCAAGACCTGGCGGTGGTGGCGTTCACGTTTGAAGTGGGCGCGAGCTTCCGGGGCGTAGTGAACATCGACGCCTACGCCAGTGGCGGCCAGAGTGCCAAGACGGGCTGGCTGAACAGCTACCCGGTTTCTTCCGGTGCCACGCGCTCGTTCGGCGTGTACATGTCGAGTAGCGCCGCCGGAAGCTGCAACACGATCTCGCGCATCGATATCGATCCCAACAACATCTGGGGAATTGGTACGTTCAGCTACGCGCTGGCCGGGGAGCAGTGCACCTCGGTACCTGAGCCCGGCTCGCTGGCCCTGCTGGGCGCCGGGTTGCTCGGTCTCGGTGCGCTGCGTCTGCGCCGCACGCGGGCAGCGGCGCGTCAGATCGCCTGAGCTCTAGAGTCTGGGGAGACTCAAACCGCGCCTCCGGGCGCGGTTTTTCTTTGCGCGCCCGCAACGCGCGAGCGTCACGAACCGGGCCACTACCGCGGCCGTCCTTCGGCTCCGTTCAGCTTGTGCGAGTGCGACCCGTTCAGGCGGTGGCCAGCAGACGCCGCAATATCTCCGGCGGCGATGCCAGGCGTCGAATGATGCGTTCCGCGCAATCGCGGGGCGTGCTGGCGCTGGTGTCCACCTCCAGGTCGTATTCGGCGCCGTGGGCGTGCACCTCGTGGAAATGCGATGTGGCAGTGCCGGGGAAGCGGCCGCTGCGCTTGCGCTCGCGCTGATTGACCACCTCCAGGCTGCAGCGCACGCCGATCAGCCAGGCGTCCAGGCCGTCCAGCGCCTCGGCGTAGTCGTACAGGTAGTCGGGCTTGAACAGCAGATCGTCGATGATGATGTTGTTGCCCTCGCGCGCGAACGCGGCGATGGCCCGGCGCATGCCGCGCAGCACCTGCTCGCCGTGGGCACCGAAGCGCACCTCGGTGACCAGCTCGCCTTCGCGTTGGGTCGGCACCACGTTGAGCCCCAGATCGCCGGGGCTGCCGGCTGGCGAGTTGAGGCCCCGGAAGCGCCCCGGCATGCCATCGCGGAACTGGTCCAGCGCGATGTGCTGATACGGCTCGTCGAGCAGCTGCTGCAGCATGATGGCCAGCGTGGTCTTGCCGGCACTGGAGGAGCCGTTCAGGAAAATGATCTTACCTGCCCCCATTTGGCGGATGGTATCCGGAAGCACCCTGCACGACAATTCGGCGGTGGAATGGGAATCGCTACCGCCGTTGCAGCTCGCGCGCCCCCACTGGCTGCCCGCGCTGCCGGGTGCTCAGATGGTGGTGGCGCACGCCTGGGACTGCGGCGCGCAGCTGCTGGCCGCGGAGCGCCAGGCCATCGAACGCGCGGTGCCGAAACGGATCAATGAGTTTGCTACCGGGCGGGTGCTGGCGCGCCGGGCCATGGCGCTGCTGGGGCTGCCGGCGGGCGCAATCGGGCGCGACACTTCGCGGCGGCCCCTGTGGCCCGAGGGTTGTACCGGCAGCATCACCCATGCGGACGATCTCGTAGTGGCTGCGGTGGCGCGCGCAAACACCTGCGCCAGCCTCGGCATAGATCTCGAACAAGCCGATCGCGTGACGCCGGCGCTGCATCGCAAGCTGCTCACCGCATCCGAGTTGCAACGCGTCGAGCAGGAAGACGCCCGCTTTCCGGCCCTGGTGTTCAGCGCCAAGGAAGCCGGCTACAAGGCCGTGAACCCACTGGTGGGCAAGTTCATCGGCTTCATGGAGGCCGAGGTGGATGCCGACTGGGCAGCGGGCCGGTTCCGCCTGCGCTACGTCGGTGAGCACGAACCCAATCGCGTGATGGACCAGGGCGAAGGCTACTTCGGGTTCTTCGAGCGCTACGTGCTGTCTGTGTTTATCATCCCGCGCAAGCAACGGTAGCGGCGCGTCATGCAGGCAGTTCTCGGGATCGTGTTCTTGATGGCGTTCGCCTGGCTGTTGAGCGAAGCGCGTGGCGCGGTGCGCTGGCGTCCGGTGGTCATTGGCCTCGCGATTCAGATTGCGCTGGCCCTGCTGCTGCTGCGCGTGCCTGCGGTCGCCAATACGCTGCTGCTGCTCAACCATGTGGTGTACGCCATCGAGTCGGCAACGGCCGCAGGTGCGGGGTTCGTATTCGGCTACCTGGGCGGCGGTGACGCGCCGTTTCAGATCGATCAGGCCGGTGCCCTTTACATCTTCGCGTTTCGCGTGCTGCCGCAGATCATCGTGTTCAGCGTGCTGGTGGCCGTATTCTGGTACTGGCGCGTGCTGCCGCTGGTGATCCGCGCCTTCGGCTCGGTGCTGCGCCGGGCGCTGGACGTGGGCGGCGCCGTGGGTACGGCGGCGGCGGCCAGCATCTTTCTCGGCATGGTGGAGACACCGCTGGTGATCCGCGCCTATCTCTCGCGGCTGTCGCGTTCGGAGCTGTTCACCGTGATGACCTGCGGCATGTCGACCGTGGCGGGTTCCATCATGGTGCTCTATGCCAACGTGCTGATGAACACCGTGCCCGGGGCGCTTGGCCACGTGCTGATCGCCTCCGTGATCAACGTGCTGGGCGCGGTGATCGTCTCGCGCATCATGATTCCCGCGGAGACCGCCACCGACGCCGAGTACGCCGATGCGGGGCTCAGCTACTCCAGCATGATGGACGCCATCACCCGCGGCACCTACGACGGCCTGCGGCTGGCCGCCAACGTCGGCGCCATGCTGATCGTTCTGGTGAGCCTGGTGGCGCTGGTGAACCAGCTGCTCAGCGGCGTGATGGTGAGCGATGCGCCGTTGACCCTGGAGCGCGTCATGGGCTGGATCTTCTCACCCGTCGCCTGGCTGATCGGCATCCCCTGGCAGGAGGCGCAGACCGCGGGCGCGCTGCTCGGCAGCAAACTGATATTGAACGAGCTGGTGGCGTACCTGCAGATGGCGGGCCTGAGTCAGGGCGCGCTCAGTGACTCGAGCCGCCTGGTGATGACCTACGCGCTGTGCGGATTCGCCAACTTCGGCAGTCTCGGGATCATGCTCGGCGGGTTCAGCACGCTGGTGCCGGAGCGACGCGAGGAGCTGTTGAAGATCGGCCCCAAGACCCTGATCTCCGGCACGCTGGTTACCTGCAACACGGGCGCGATCGTGGCGCTGGTCAGCCTGCTCTGAGGGCGTCGCCCACCGTCTCGATGTCGTTGAAGCTGACGTCGAGATGGGTCACCCAGCGGTCGTTGCGGATCACGATGCCGCGCCGCGCGAAGCGCTCGCGCAGGTTCGACAGCTCCGCTTCCGGCAGGTCGACGAACACCATGTTGGTGTGGTGGGCAGCTGCGCCCTGGTAGCGCTCGTTCACCAGCGCGGCGAGCCTCGCGGCCTTGTCATGATCCTCGGCAAGACGGTCGACGTTGTGCTCGAGCGCGTAGATGCCGGCCGCTGCGAGCACGCCCGCCTGGCGCATGCCGCCGCCCACCATCTTGCGCCAGCGCCGCGCCGCGTGGATGAACGCCGCGCTGCCGACCAGCACCGAGCCCACCGGCGCGCCGAGCCCCTTCGACAGGCAGACGGACACCGAGTCGCAGTGCCGGGCGATGTCGCGGGCGTCGCAACCGGTGGCAACCGCGGCGTTGAACAGGCGCGCGCCGTCCAGGTGCAGCGCCAGCCCCAGGCGATCGCAGTATGCGCGTGCCAGCTCGAAATAGGCCGGCCCGGTGGCGCGGCCGGCCTGGGTGTTCTCCAGGCACAGCAGGCGGGTCCTCGCAAAGTGCGGGTCATCGGGTTTCACCAGCCGCTCCACGGCCCGCAGGTCCAGGGTGCCGTCGGCTTCGAAGGGCAGCGTTTGCGGTTGTATGCCGCCCAGCGCTGCGGCACCCCCGCCTTCGTACTTGTAGCAGTGCGCGGTGCCGCCGGCGATGTATTCGTCGCCGCGGCCGCAATGGGTGAGCAGGGCAACCAGGTTCGACTGGGTGCCGCTGGCGACGAAGAGTCCCGCCTCGTGCCCGAGCCGGTCCGCGGCCAGCGCCTCGAGCGCGTTCACCGTGGGATCCTCGCCGTACACATCGTCGCCCAACTCGGCTTGATGCATCGCCTGACGCATGGCCGCGCTCGGCCGGGTCACCGTGTCGCTGCGCAGATCGATGGTCCGGCTCATGGCATCAGCACCGGGTGCGGTTCAAAAGAATTCAGGCAGGCGGTTGGGCGGACGGGCAGGGTAAATCGCCGTGCCCGCGCCCGGGGATGCTCGGCGGCTATTCGGCTGCCAGGGAAACGTTGTAGACGCCTGCGAGCCGGGCCGAGTCCATGATGTGGATCATGGCCGCGGTCGAGGACTCCGGATGTGCCTGGATGATCACCGGGGCTTCCGGATTTTCGGCGTGCAGACGCTCGATGTTGGCCCGCACGGAGCGCCAGTCGACGTCGCGCTGGGCGATGATGATGCGATCGCGGTCGGTTATGCGCACCACGATGCTCTTCTTGTCCGGGTCGACGGTTTTGGGCTTGTCCTCGTCCGGCTGGTTGACGTCTAGGCCCACTTCCTTGACGAAGGTTGCAGTCACGATGAAGAAGATGAGCATGATGAAAACGACGTCCAGCATGGGCGTCAGGTTGATCTGCTCTTCGTCCCCTCGTCTCGGCTGGCGCCAAACGGTCTGCGCACGTCCTACCCTCACCAGTTCACAGAAATTAGATCGGCTATCTTTAGCGACGCCGCGGCGGCTTGCTCAGTGTGGCCGGAAGTCCCCGCCGGCGCGCGAGTCAGGCAGCGACCCTGGCCAGAAACCCGCCGACCGCGGCCTCGAAAGCGGCCGGCTGATCGATGTTCGGAATGTGTCCCGCATCCGGCAGCGTCACCAGTTGCGCCCCGGGGATACGCTTGGCCATGTAGTCGCTCGCGCCGAGAAACGGCTTGTCGTCCGCGCCGACCACGATCAGCGTCGGTACCGCAATCCGGGTCAGGTTCTCCATCACCAGGCCGTCGTGCTGGGCCAGGATGCCACGGGCGGCCAGAGCCAGGCCCTCGGCGCTGCGGTGCTGCTTGCCGTGGGCTTCGGCGAGCTCGAGATTGTCGATCCCGTTGGTCTCGAAGAACTTCGCCCGTCCTTCCGCCTGGTCGTTCCAGCCGGTGCGCGCCTCAGGGTTGCGGTAGCCGGGCCCGGTCCCCACCAGGATCAGGCCGCCCACCCGGTCCGGATGCTCCACGTGAAACGACAGCGACAGATAGCCGCCGAGGGAATGGCCCATGAGGATGGCCCGGTCTGCGCCGGCCGCGTCGATGAGCGCGAGCATGTCGCCGAGCGCCAGCGCCTTGCTGTAGGCCGCCGGGTCGCTGGGGCTGTCGGAGCGGCCGTGACCGCGGATGTCCCAGGTGATCAGGCGGTAGCGGTCTTTCAGCGCCTCGACGATGCCGCGCCACATGTAGGAGGTGGCGCTGTAGCCGTGGGTGAGCAGCAGCGTGGTGGGTCCGTCCCCGGCAACTTCGTAGAAAATCCTGCAGGCTTCCCGTTGCAGCATCGGCATGTGCGCATTCCTCCTGTCGCTGGTTGGCCTGCGGGTGCAGGCCCGTGGCGTTCAATCTTCGCGCCCCCGGATCTGACGGACCAGCGGCACCGCCCAGATTACTAGACACAGCCCGGCGATGACCACGGCTGCCGGCCGCTCGAGCAGAAAGCCCGGGTCGCCGTTGGCGAGGAACAGGGTCCGTCGCAGATTCTCCTCCAGCAGCCCGCTGAGTATGAAGCCGAGCAGCAGCGGCGCCAGCGGGAACCCGAACCAGCGCAGCGCCAGGGCCAGCAGCGCGAGCCCGAGCATGAGCGCCAGATCGAACGGGTTGAGCGTGGTCAGATACACGCCCAGAAAGGCGAACACCAGCACCAGCGGGATGAGCACGCGCGGGCGCAGATTCACCAGCCGCGCGAGGTAGGGAATCAACGGCAGATTCAGAAGCAGCAGAATCAGGTTGCCGACGTACATGCTCACGATCACGCCCCAGAACACGTCCGGTTGTTCTTCCAGTAGCCTCGGTCCCGGCTGCAGGCCGTAGCTCAGCATCACGCCGAGCAGCACCGCCGTGGTGCCCGAGCCCGGTATGCCGAGGGTCAGCAGCGGCACGAAAGAGCCCGTGGACGCCGCGTTGTTCGCCGCCTCGGGCGCTGCCACGCCGGACTCCCGGCTGCCGTTGCCGATACGCTTCTCGAGGTCGTAGGCGAAGAAGCTGGCCAGGGTGGCGCCCGCACCCGGCAGCACCCCCACCAGAAATCCCAGCAGCGAGCTGCGCCCCACCACCGGCGCGAGGCTGCGCACCTGCTCGCGCGGCACGCTCAACTGGGTCGCGTGGAACGTCTGCGGGGGGTGCTGCTCGTCCTGCAGCAGCATGCGCAGCGCCTCGGCCAGGGCGAAGGTCGCCATGACGACGATGACGAAGTTGATGCCGTCGGCGAGATCGAGCCGGCCCAGGGTGAAGCGCTGCACGCCGGCCAGCTGATCCGTGCCCACGGTGCCGAGCATCAGGCCGATGAGCAGCGTAGCGAGGCCCGACAGGCGTTGACCGCGCGTAGCGAACACCACGGTGCTCGATAGCGCCAGCACCAGCAGCAGCGTGTACTCGGGGCTCTGGAACTCGAGCGCCACGGCTGCCAGGTAGCCGGCAAACAGCATCAGCAGCACGGCGCTCAGGGTGCCGCCGGCGAACGACGCGTAGGCTGCGATGGCCAGCGCCCGTCCGGCCTTGCCTTCGCGGGCCATCGGGTAACCGTCGAAGGAAGTGGCCACCGTGCTGGCGACCCCCGGCGCGTTGATCAGGATCGCCGAGGTCGAGCCGCCGAACACGGCGCCGTAGTACACGCCGGCCATCATGATCAGACCGCCGGCGGGGTCGAGGTTGTAGCTCACCGGAATCATCAGCGCGATGGCGGTGATGGGACCGAGCCCGGGCAGCATGCCGATCACGGTGCCCGACAGGCAGCCGACCAGCACCCAGAACAGATTGTCCGGCGCGAGCGCCGTGGCGAAGCCGGTGAGGATGCCGTCGATCACGCGCCGCTCCAGAGGCCGGCGCCCGGCACGTAGATGCCGAGCAGCTGTTCCACCAGCAGCCAACCCACCAGCGCGATGCCGGAGGGTAGACCCAGCAGGACCGCAGGCCGACGCTCACCCAGCAGCAGCAGCGCGCCGAGCAGCAGCGCCGCCGAGGCGGGCCAGATCCCCGCCAGCGGCACCAGCGCCACGAAGGCGACCAGCATCAGCAACATCCAACCGGTGCGCGCGATCTGGCGTGCCGCCAGATTTCCGGGATGGCGCGTGATCAGCAGCGCCAGCAGCACCAGACTCAGCAGCGCGCCGTACAGGGTAGGCAGGGTACGGCTGGTCACCAGCTCCTCTGCGCTCCAGGGGTCGAGCTCGATGTTGCGGGCCAGCATCAGGTAGCCGACGGTCACGGCCAGCAGCAGGAGCACAAGCGCACGGTAACCCATTACGTGGCGGCGGCTGCGCGGCGGTCAGCGGATGAAGCCGAGCTCGCGCATGGCACGGGCGAGCTGCGCTTCCTGCTGCTCGAGGTAGCGCGCGAACGCATCTCCCTCCAGCAGTTGCGGCGCCCAGCCGTAGCGCGCGAGCGCCTCGCGCCAGCTTTCGGTGGCAGTGGCGGCCTGCACCGCGGCGCTGAGCGCGGCGATCTGTGCCTCCGGTGTGCCGGGTGCCGCGAATACCCCGCGCCAGTTGCTCACCTCCACGGGAAAGCCGAGTTCTGTCAACGTCGGTACGTCGGGCAGGGCAGGGTTGCGCACGCTGGAGCTGATGGCGAGCACCCGTACGTCGCCGCTGGCAACGTAGCCGAGCACCTCGCCGAGCCCCGTGGAGAGCACGTCGATCTCTCCTCCGAGCAGCGCCAGCATGGCCTTGCCGCCGCCGTCGTAGGGCAGGTAGCGCAGCGCACGCGGCGCGATGCCGGTGGGCTCGAGCATCATGGCCAGCGCCACGTGGTCGAAACTGCCCCTCACAGAGCCGCCGCCCACCGTGAGCGCGCCGGGGCTGTCCAGCAGTTGCCGGCGTAGCGAGGCGAAATCCCCGAACGGGCTGTCGCTGCGTACCGCGATCACGCTGGACTCGGCGATGAGCCCGGCAATGGGCACGAGGTCGCGCCAGGTGTGCGGAAACAATCCCTGCAGCGAGCGCACCAGCAGCGGGGTCGAGTTCACCATCAGGGTGTCCTGCTGGCGCGGCGCGGTTTCGATCAGGTGGCTCATGGCACGGCCGCCGCCACCGCCGGTCATGTTCTCGAACGACGCCCGCTCGACGAGCTTCGCCTCGGCCATGGCCGCGCCCAGAGCCCGCGCCGTGCTGTCCAGCCCGCCGCCAGGGCCGGCGGGAATCAGAAAATGCACCCGCTCGAGCGCGGCCGCGGGCAGCGCGGCAAGCAGCAGCGCGAGCAGCAGAACCCGCATCAGGTGTTGAGGTAGTTCAATGGCAGGCCGGCACGCTGCCACGGCATGCTCACCAGCTTGCCGGTGGAAGACAGCGTGATGTACGCGGTCTTCAGATCCGTCCCGCCGAAGCAGATGTTGGTGGTGACGATGTCGGGCATGGCAACGAACTCGGGCTCGCCACCGCGCGGTTTGAGGATGGTGATGCCGCCGTCGATGATGGTGGCGATGCAGACGTTGCCTTCAGCGTCCACCGCCAGGCTGTCGAACAGGAAGTAGCCGGCACGTCCAGCCACCAGTCGACCGCCGTCCGGCTTGTCGCCGCGCTCGCCCTTCAACCGCCCGGGGCCGGACAGCTCGTAGGCCCACAGCCGCCCCGTGGTGGTCTCCGCGATGTAGAGCTCGTCCTCGTCCGGCGACAGGCCGATGCCATTCGGCCCCTCCATGGGGAAGATCACTTCCTCGATGTAGGAGCCGTCGGCTTTGGCGTAGTAGACGCCGGTGCGGTCGCGCTCGCGCGCGCGGGTCTTGCCGTGATCGGTAAACCAGAAGCCGCCGTGGCGATCGAACACCAGGTCGTTGGGGCCGCGCAGCTGCTGGCCTTCGCAATTGGTGTAGAGCACCTCGATGGCGCCCGTCTCCAGATCGACCTTCTCGATGCGCCCGCCCGCATAGCTTTCCGGCTCTTCCCCCGGGAACAGCCGGTCGCCGGCCTCGATCCATTTGAAGCCGCCGTTGTTGCACACGTAGCAGTGGCCGTCCGGCCCGATGGCGGCGCCGTTGGGGCCGCCGCCGAGCTTCGCGATCACCTCCACCTTGCCGTCGCGCACACGGCTCAGCGTGCCGCGGGCGATCTCGACCAGAATGACACTGCCGTCGGGCATGGCGATGGGGCCTTCGGGAAAGCGCAGCCCTTCGGCGAGCACCGTCAGTTCGCTCATGGAGGTCTCCGTGTTATTTTTCGCGGCGTCATTGTACGCGGCAGCCGGCGAGGAGCACACAGAATGCGCGGATTGAGAAGGGTTGCAGGATTCACGGCGTTGCTCGTGGCCGCGCTGCTGGCGGCGGGCTGCCAGGGGTACACGAGCGACAGTCACCGTACCCTGGGGGAGTTTCTGGACGACGCGTCACTGCAGTCGGCGGTAAAGCTCAAGCTCATGCACGACCCGGATATCAAGTCGCTGGCCATCGACATGGAGGTCGTGCGTGGCGTCGTGTACCTCTATGGCGAGATGCCCGATCCGGCCCGCAGAGCCCACGCGATCGAGGTCGTCCAGTCCGTGCCCGGCGTCGCGCGGGTCGAGGATCACCTGAAGGTTGTTACTGAAGGAAACGCCCCGTAACCGGGAGCCGCACCAGATTTATGCACATCGGCGGCAGGGCCCAAGTTAGCGAGGCGTTAGGATAATTGTTATAGTTCCCGTCTGTAACCTATTGAAAATAAATAGTTAATCGTGTCAGACAATGCTGAAATCAAGGTGAGATGACGCTTTGGTGACAGCTATCCAAAAATAATCCCCAGAGTTATCCACAGCTAGACCCAGGCTTTCGGGGACAGAAAATCGGTAAGTAAACGGGCTTCTTCGGTGCCAGCCTCGGGCTGGTAGTTGTATTTCCACTTCACCAGCGGCGGCAGGGAAGCCAGCACCGATTCCACCCGGCGGCCGCTCTGCAGGCCGTATTTGGTGCCGCGGTCGATGGCCAGATTGAACTCGGCGTAGCGGCCGCGTCGATAGAGCTGCCAGTCCCGCTCGCGCTCGCCGTAGGCCGTCGTCATGCGCCTGCGGAAAATCGGCTCGTAGGCGGGCAGGAAGTGATCGCCGATGGCCCGGGTGAGTGCGAAGCTCGCCTCGAACCCGCCGGCCGACCAGTCATCGAAGAACAGTCCGCCGATGCCGCGGCACTCCTGCCGGTGATGCAGATAGAAGTACTCGTCGCAGGCCTGCTTCATCGCTGCATACTGGGCGCCGGCTGCTGCCTTTGCCTGGCCGTGCCAGTGCACCGCGTCCTCTTCGAACCCGTAATAGGGCGTCAGGTCGAAGCCGCCGCCGAAGTACCACACCGGCTCATCCGCCTCGACGATGAAGAAGCGCAGGTTGGCGTGGGTGGTGGGCACGTACGGATTGCGCGGGTGCACGATCAGCGAGATGGCGGTGGCCTGAAACCCATGGCCGGCCAGATGCGGGTTGCGCTCGGTGGCAGCGGGCGGCAACGAATCGCCGACGCTGTGGGTGAACTGCACTGCGGCTTTTTCTATCTCGCCGCCGTCTTCGAGCACCCGCGGGCGGGAGAGCGCCCCTTTCGGGCCGGGGATCTCCTCACGCAGAAACCGGGTCTTGCCGTCGAGTGCCTCGAGCGTGCCGACGATGCGGTCCTGCAGGTCCATGAAGTAGTCGCGTGGGGCTTCGATGTTGGGTTGCATGCCGATACCGGTTCTGCCGCAAAGCTGCGCATTTTATGCAAGCCGTCGGCAGGGGAACACTGCGGATGCCCGAAAAGGCTCAGTAACGGTGTACTGGCAGCGCCGCGGCGTCCGGATAGTTGGCGGCAACCGATTGGCTCACGGTGCCGAAGCGGAAGTCGCGCAGCAGCCGTTCCAGGCGGCTGCGGCAGCGATCCAGATTGTTGTAGTGACGGAACCGGGTAAACACCCCCACGTCCACACGCGGCTGGTCGGGATCCACCTCCCAGGGATGCAGATAGAACACGAAGGGCCGGTTGTCGGCGTTCACTCGGCGCGCGAGCAGCCGGCTCAGCGCGTACGGATACAGGCGGAAGTAGCCGCCGCCGGACACGGGCAATGACACCCCGTGGATCCGCAGCGTGGAGATCGGGAACTCGAGCAGGCGTCCTCCATTGCGCAGCTCCAGATAGTGCGGCTGCAGGGGACCACCCATGAGCCCGTAGCGATCGTGGCGTATGGGGAAGATGCTCGAGTCCTGGGTGAACCCCTCTTCGTAAAGGATGTCGAGCGCCCACAGCGAGCCCCTGGTGATGGAGTAGCTGGCTGCCCGGTAAGACGAGACCGGCTGCTGGATCAGGTGCTCCAGCACGCCCTTGCTGCGCCGGGTCTCCTCCCGGAATACCTGCGGGCTCTGGCGGTAGATGAGTTGATGGCTGTAGCCGTGGGACGCTACCTCGTGCCCCGCTGCGGCAATCTCGCGAACGAGCTCCGGCACGCGCTCGGCTACCCATCCCAGCACGTAGAAAGTGGCCTTGACGTCGCGTTCAGCAAGAATTTCCAGGAGCCTGCGTGTGTTCGCTCCCACGCGCAGCGGATGCTCGCTCCAGCGCGTGCGATCCACCACGTCCGCGAACGCAGAGACCTGGAAATAGTCTTCCACGTCGAACGACAGCGCGTTGAGGCGCGTGCCCTCGTGCTTTGGGTTTGTCGGTGAGCCTGACATAATCCGGCGCATTCTACGCGCATCGGCGCGTTCTATTTGTGTCGGCAAAGTGAATGGCCTTCAGGGGGATAGGAGCGAAACATGGTAGGAATTACCGCTTTCGGCGCGTACGTGCCGCGGCTGCGCCTGCAGCGCAAGGCCATCGTCGACGCGCACGTATGGGCGGATCCGGGTCTCGCCGGCAAGGCCAAAGGCGAGCGCTCGATGTGCAACTGGGACGAGGATGCCGTCACCATGGCGGTGGAGGCGGGGCGCGCCTGCCTGAACAGCCGCGAGGCGGCGCCCGGTGCCGTCTACTTTGCCAGTACCAGCGCGCCGTTCGCCGATCGCCAGAATGCCGGCATCGTGGCCACGGCGCTGGGACTTTCCGAAGAGATCGCGTCCCTGGATGTCGGAGCGAGCCAGAAGGCTGCCACCGGCGCGCTGCTGCAGGCGTTCGGGGCCGTGGCCGGCGGCCTCTATGACGAGGCCCTGGTGGCGGCCAGCGACAAGCGCCGCACCAAGGCGGCGAGCGCGGGAGAACTCGCCTACGGTGACGGCGCCGCTGCCGTGGCGGTGGGCAAGCGCGACACTCTGCTGGATTTCGTGGCCGCCCAGAGCGCAACTGTGGACTTCGTGGATCACTTCCGCGCCGCCACTGAGGAGTTCGACTACACCTGGGAGGAGCGCTGGATCCGTGACGAGGGGCTGGCCAGGATCGTGCCGCCGGTGGTCGCCAGGGCTCTGGACAATGCGGGCCTGAAATCCGGCGACGTGGCGCACTTCGTGATGCCGAGCACCATCGGCCGGGCGGTAGAGGGCATCGCCCGCCAGTGCGGCATCGCCCGCGAAGCCGTCTGCGGCAACCTCGACGGTGTGCTCGGTGAAACCGGGACCGCGCACCCGCTGGTGATGCTGCTGCATGCCCTGGAAACCCGGGTGCAGCCCGGTGATCACGTGCTGGTGGTGAGCTTCGGTCAGGGCTGCGACGCCCTCGTGCTGAAGGCCACCGATCGACTGTCGAGCTTCAAGCCGGAGTGCGGGGTGGTGGCAGCCCTCGAGAACCGTCAGGAAGAGAGCAACTATCAGAAATACCTGGCGTTCAACGACCTGATCACCCTGGAAAAGGGCATGCGCGCCGAGCGCGACGACTACAAAACGGCGCTCACCGTCACCTACCGCAAGCGCGACATGCTCACGGGGCTGGTGGGCGGGCGTTGCACCCAGTGCGGCACCCTGCAGTTTCCGCGCGCGGATATCTGCGTGAACCCCCAGTGCCGGGCGGTGAACTCCCAGGAGCCGTACCCGTTCCGCGAGGAGAAGGCATCCATTCTGACCTGGTCGGCCGACTATCTGACCTACACGGCGGATCCGCCGTCCCACTACGGCATGATCACGTTCGAGAACGGAGGCCGGTTTATGACCGACTTCACCGATGTTAATGTGGGCGACATCGAGGTCGGCATGCCGGTGCGCATGATGTTCCGGATCAAGTCGAAGGATGATTCCAGGGTTCGTGCAGTATTTCTGGAAAGCGTGTCCTGTTCGCGCCGAAAACTCAGGTCCAAAGTGAGGGTTTAGCTATGGCATCGGGTATCAAGGACAAGGTCGCCATTCTGGGCATGGGTTGCTCCAAGTTCGGCGAGCGCTGGGATTGCGGCGCCGAGGAGCTGATGGTGGAGGCGTTCACCGAGGCCGGCATCGCCGACGCGGGCGTCGACATGAGCAGAGATCGACGCGGCCTGGTTCTCCACGCACTTCGAAGAGATCAACGTGGGCAAGGGCGGGCTGCCGCTCTCCATTTCACTGCGCCTGCCCAACATCGCCGTCACGCGGGTCGAAGACTTCTGCGCCTCCGGCTCCGAGGCGTTCCGCGGCGCCGTGTACGCGGTGGCCTCCGGCGCCTGCGACATTGCGCTGGCAGTGGGCGTCGAAGCTCAAGGACACGGGCTACGGCGGCCTGCCGGGCAGCCTCGGCAGCACGCTGAACCCCCAGTGGGCGACAACGGCTCAGCGCCGGGCAACTTCGCGCAGCTGGCCAGCGCCTACCGCGCCAAGCATAAGGTGCAGCGCGAAGACCTGAAAGCGCGCCATCGCCCACATTTCGGTAAAGAGCCACGCCAACGGTGCTAGAACCCCCAAAGGCGCACCTGCGAAAGAGATCACCGAAGATCAGGCCATCAACGCGCCGCTCATTGCCGAGCCGCTTGGTCTGTTCGACTGCTGTGGCGTCTCCGATGGTGCCGCGGCCGCCATCGTCACCACCCGGAGATCGCCAAGCGCCTGGGCAAGGCCAACATCGTCACGGTCAAAGCCCTGCAGCTGGCGCTGTCCAACGGTTCCGAGTCCGGGCACAACTCCTGGGACGGCAGCTACTTCCATACCGCGCGCATCGCGGCCAAGCAGAAGCTTTACAAAGAGGCTGGCATCGACAAGCCGCGGGACCAGGTGAGCATGTTCGAATGTCACGACTGCTTCTCGATCACGGAACTCGTGACCATGGAGGACCTGCAGCTGTCCCCGAAGGCGGTGCCATCAAGGACGTGATGGACGCTTCTACGATGCCGACAGCGGGATTCCCTGCCAGATCGACGGCAAGGCTCAAGTGCTTCGGGCATCCCATCGGCGCGTCGGGCATCCGCATGCTCTATGAGATGTACCTGCAGCTGCAGGGCCGGGCGGGGACGAACAGCTGGCGAACCCGTCCATCGGCATGACCCACAACCTGGGCGGCTCGCGAATGTCGAAACGTGGCCGCGGTGTGCATCATCGGGGCCCACGGCTGACGTGATCTCGGGCGTCGCCGGGCTCTGGTGTCAGCGAACTTGACACTGTTTTCACCGTCTGCGGGGCGTCTGTAGGGAAATTTTACAGCTCGCCCTTTCGCCTGTTCTAACTCGTTGAAATAGAACCAGAAAGATTCTGGCACGCGGTGTGCATCATTCTCAGTGGACAACACAATGCATGGGGCCGCCCGGCTTCAGCGGATGCAGGAGAGTCGACGTGAAGTACTTCAGTAAAGCCATGGTTGCAATCGCCGCGATCAGCCTCGCTGGCGCAGCCAACGCGGCAATCATCTTTTCTGACAATTTCGATGGTGAGAACGGCGGCGTGGGCGCGCTGAACTACAACAGCTTCGCCCATTGGACCGTGCTGGACGGCACGGTGGACCTCATCGGCAACGGTTTCTTCGACTTTCTGCCCGGCAACGGACTGACGCGTGGACCTCGATGGCTCGACTCAGAATGCCGGCATCATGGGCCATCTCCAGAGCCTGGCGACTGGGGCGGCCACCCTGTCTTTCGATCTGGCGGGCAACCATCGCAGCAGCGCCGCGGAACTGGTTGCGGCGAACGTGGCGATCATGATGGGTGATGGCACTGGCGCCAATCAAACCGTTTACTCTCGCGCAGAACGATGGCTTCCAGACGTTCAGCCTCGACTTCGACGTCGGTACGCTCTGGAATCCCGCAGTGATCTCGATCAGCTTTGGCGCCGCGGGCGGCGACAACATCGGCATGCTCCTCGACAACGTCGTGCTGGCTGACCGGGTTGCCGTGCCGGAGCCCGGCTCGCTGGCGCTGCTTGGGGCCGGCCTGCTCGCGCTGGGGCTGATGCGTCGCAAACAGGCTACCTGACCGACACAGTAATCCTGCGCTGTTTCCCAAAGCCCAGCCTTGTGCTGGGCTTTTTCGTTTCCGGACCAGGAAAACGCATAGGGATTCGGGGCACGGGTTGCGCCGCGATGCGCGTATACATCTAATACGCCCTCTCTTTGCAGATGGTGGAATCATCGATGGCCGCGACATCGGCTGGCGGACGACTGCAGGGTCTGCTCGATTGCACGCAGCAACTTCTGAAGACTGCTGCGAGCGGCCTGTCGGGCGACCTCGATGGCGAGCAGATCGAGCTCTACGAGCTCGCTTTTGCGACTGCCGAAGTCGAGGCCGCCGCGGCGGGTTTTTCTGCGCTTTCGGGCGCCACGGGGCCAGACCGCGAGCTTCTGGAAGCTCTTGCGCAGACCTTCGCCGCAGAGGCCGTGGCGAACACCATTCAGCGTTTGCAGTTACGCGCGCCCGCAATCGGATTGCGGACTGAAGACTTCCCAGCTGACTGGCAGAGCGTCGTCGCGGAGTCGCTCTCTCCTGGAAGCTTACAAACGCTGGGACTTCGAATCCTCGAGCGCAGCGGCGATCTGCCCGTGGTAGGTCTGGACGAAGAAAAGTCGATGATGCGTGAGACCTTCCGCGCCTTCGCCGACGACGTAGTGATGCCGCGTGCGGAGCACATTCACCGCACCGACAGCATGATTCCAGATGAAATCCTGACCCCGCTGAAGCAGATGGGTTGCTTCGGACTGTCGGTACCGCAGCGCTATGGCGGCCTGAAGCCAGACAACTTCGAGGACAGCCTGGGCATGGTGGTCGTCACCGAAGAGCTGTCGCGTGGTTCGCTGGGGGCCGCGGGCAGCCTGATCACGCGCCCGGAGTTCATGGCCCGCGCTCTGCTCGAAGGAGGCACCGAAGCCCAGAAGCTGCGCTGGCTACCGGCGCTCGCCTCTGGCGAGACGCTTTGTGCCATCTCTGTGACAGAACCGAACACCGGTTCGGACGTGGCTTCCGTGGCGTTGAAGGCAACGCGTACCGAAGGTGGCTGGCTGCTCAATGGGGGCAAGACCTGGTGCACCTTTGCCGGGAAAGCCGGCGCGATTCTGGTTCTCGCTCGCACCGATGTCGAGATCAGGCCCCCGCACAAGGGACTGTCGCTTTTTATCGTCGAGAAGCCAACCAGCGACGGCCACGACTTCGAGTATCGCCAGGAAGGCGGGGGCATGGTCACAGGGCGCGCCATCGCCACTCTGGGCTACCGTGGCATGCACTCCTACGAAATGTTCTACGACGACTTCTTCGTGCCGGCGGATGCGCTCGTAGGCGAGGACGCGGGGCAGGGCAAGGGCTTCTACTACACCATGCGCGGCTTCATGGGCGGAAGGCTGCAGACGGCTGCGCGGGCCTGCGGGCTCATGCAGGCGGCGATGGAGGCGGCGCTGCGCTACGGGGCCGATCGCAGGGTGTTTGGGCGGCCGGTGGCGGAGTTCCCCCTGACGCTGGCGAAGTACGCAAGGATGGCGGCTCAACTCAATGCCTGCCGGCACTTCACGTACGCCGTTGCACGCCTCATGGACGACAACCGCGGGCAGATGGAGGCGAGTCTGGTGAAGCTGTTTGCCTGCAAGGCGGCGGAATGGGTCTGCCGCGAGGCCCTGCAGATTCACGGCGGGATGGGCTACGCGGAGGAATCGGCCGTCAGCCGTTACTTCGCCGACGCGCGGGTGCTATCGATCTTCGAAGGTGCCGAGGAGACGCTGGCCATCCGGGTGGTCGGTAAAGCCCTGGTCGAGCAGGCGCGCGCCGCGGGGCTGTGACGTGAGCGACCTCGTTCTCAACGTGCTCGACCAGTCGCCGATCCCCAGCGGATCGACGGCCCGGCAGGCATTGCAGGACTCGGTGCGCCTGGCCCAGATCACCGAATCGCTCGGCTACCACCGCTACTGGGTAGCCGAGCATCACGGGTCCAACAGCTTCGCCGGCTGCGCGCCGGAGATTCTCATCGGCCACATCGCCGGCGCGACCAGTCGAATCCGGGTCGGCTCCGGCGGTGTGATGCTCATGCACTACAGCCCGTACAAGGTCGCGGAAACCTTCAAGCTGCTGCAAGCCCTGCACCCGGGACGCATTGACCTGGGCATCGGCCGGGCGCCGGGCAGCGATGGTCTCACCGCGGCAGCGCTCGCCTATGGCAATCAGGTCGGCATCGAGTACTTTCCGGCGAAGATTGCAGACCTGCGCGCCTGGTTGACCGACGAAACCCCCCTCACCGAGGCGCTTGCACGCGTGGTTGCGACTCCCTCGCTCGAGCGCCCGCCCGAGTTGTGGATGCTCGGCTCCTCGGAGGATGGCGCGCGCATCGCGGCGCATTTCGGGCTGCCGTTCTCCTACGCCCATTTCATCAACCCGGATCACCTGCAGCGAGCGTGCAGCACGTACCGGGAACGGTTCCGGCCATCGCCGGAAAATCCCGAGCCGCGCATCAACCTGGGCGTATTCGTACTCTGTGCCGATAGCGATGATGAGGCGGAACGGCTGGCGGCCTGCCGCGATCTGTGGCGCATCCGCGTCGAGCGGGGGGAGTTTCTGCCGTTTCCGTCGGTCGCGGAGGCGGCCGCGGTCCAGCTGACGGCGGAGGAGCGCGCGCGCATCGACGGCCGCCGTAAACACCAGATACTCGGCACGAAGGAACGGGTGGCTACTCAGCTTCGTGAGCTCGCGGCTTCCGTTTGCGCCACCGAGCTCTCGGTGGTGTCGATAACCCACGAGTTTGCGCAGCGGGTGCGCTGCTACCAGCTGCTGGCGGAGGCGTTCAACTAACGCCCCGCCGCGCCAGGGTCACGACGATGCGCGTCCCGCGGCCAGGTCAGCCCGGAGCGTTCGCCCCGCGGCCAGATACAGCAGCGCGGAGATCAGATTGAACACCAGGCTCCACACCAGTGCCCAGCGCAGCGACTCGCTGCCGAGATCGGTGAACGCGTTGAACAGGTCCGAGAGGATCCCTGTGAACTGCGGGCCGAGCCCCAGCCCGATGATGTTCAGGATGAACAGCGAGATGCTCGACGCAACGGCGCGCATGCGCAACCCCACCATCCCCTGGGTCATGGAGAACGTCGGGCCGAGGTAGTAAGCGCCCAGGAAGTAATGCATGGACATCACCCAGAGCGCGACGTGGGGGTCGTGGTAGAGGTAGCCGAAGGTCGTAAACGGGATGGACACCAGCGTCGCCAGCCCCGGCAGCCAGACGTACCAGCGCTCGTCCTTCGCGCCGAGGCGATCCCCGACGACCCCCCCCGCGAGCGTACCGGCAATCTGCGCGAAGCCCAGATAGAACAGCGCCTCGCCCATGTCGGCTGTGGAGAGCCCGTGACTGCGGTTGTACATGGCCGGGATCCAGTAGCCCACGCCATAACCGACGAAGGCGTGCAGGGCGCCGCCGAAGGAGACGTAGCGGAAGCTCTTGCGCGCCCACAGGTAGCGGAAGACCTCCACCAGCGGGGGCGCGTCTCCCTTGGGCATCTGAATGCCCTCAGCGCCGCCGCGCGGCGGCTCGCGCAGCGTGAGCCGCACGATCAACGCCAGCACGACGCCTGGAACACCCACCACCATGAAGGCCGTGCGCCAGTCGAACGCCTCATTGATCCAGCCGCCGCCGAGGTTGCCGAGCATGGTGCCGATGGGGATGCCCAGGGCATAGATCGCGAGCGCGGTAGCCCGGCGCTCCGGTGGGAACATGTCCGAGATCATGGAGTGCGACGGCGGGCTGCCGCCGGCTTCGCCCACGGCGACGCCGATGCGGGCGGCCAGCAGGTGCAGAAAATTCTGCGCCAGCCCGCACAGCGCGGTGGCACCGCTCCACAGCGCAAGCGAGATCGAGATGACGTTGACCCGCGAGCCTTTGTCTGCCAGACGCGCGATGGGAATGCCGAGGAAGGTATAGAAGGTGGCGAAGGCAATACCGCCCAGAAATCCCATCATGGTATCGGAGACGCCGAGATCCTCCTTGATGGGCTGAACCAGAATGCCGAGGATGGAGCGGTCGATGAAGTTGAAGATGTAGACCAGCACCAGCAGCACGAGCGCGTACCAGCGGTAAGCGGCGGAAAACTGCGCGCTGCGTACGGCTTCGCTCATGTCCGGGGTCCCCTCCAACCGGATACAAAGCGCTCAAGTTTGCCCCAGCCTCGGGGCGAATGCACCCGACGGGTAGGATGCTACAATCCGCCGCGGTCTGCGCCGCACGGGCGCCGCAGGGCCGTTGCAGCCGGAAGCCGACGTCAGGGAGTCACAGGTGAATTTCGAATTCAGCGAGCAGGATCGAGCGTTTCAGCGGGAAGTACGGACGTGGCTGGAAACCGCCTGGCCGGAAGAAGTGCGGGAGCGCCAGCGGCGCAGCGCACTCGGCAAGATCTCCAAGGACGACATCGTGCGGTGGCAGAAGAAGCTGGCGGAGAAGGGCTGGGCGGCCACGAACTGGCCGGCCGAGTACGGCGGTGCCGGGTTCAGCGCCACGCAGAATTACATCTTCGATCTCGAACGTGCCCGTGTCGGCGCGCCGGGCGTGGTGCCGTTTGGCATCACCATGGTGGCCCCGGTGATCATGAAGTTCGGCACCCAGGCACAGAAAGACAAGTATCTCCCCGATATCCTCAATTCCAACGTCTGGTGGTGCCAGGGGTACTCGGAGCCGGGAGCGGGTTCCGACCTGGCTTCGCTCAAGACCAAGGCGGAGGACCGGGGCGATCATTACCTGGTAAACGGCGTGAAGACCTGGACCACCATGGCTCAGTACGCCGACATGATGTTCTGCCTGGTACGCACCAGTCAGGAGGAGAAGCGCCAGATGGGGATCAGCTTTCTGCTGATCGACATGACCTCGCCGGGCGTTTCCGTGAATCCCATCATCACCCTGGACCAGCCCGAGGTGGGGTTCCAGGAGATCAACATGGTGTACCTCGAGAACGTGAAGGTTCCCAAGGAAAATCTGGTGGGCGAGCAAGGCAAGGGCTGGACCTGTGCCAAGTACCTGCTGGAGTTCGAACGGGGTAACGCCTATTCGCCGGCGCTGAAGGGCTCTCTGCAACACGTGAAGGCCATGGCGGAAAGCGAGCTGAACGGCGCCGGTGACAGGTACGCTGACGATCCGGATTTCCAGGCGCGCCTGCGGGACGTGGAGATCCAGGTGCTGGCGATGGAGTTCACCGAACTCAGAATTCTGGGGGCGTTGGCTGCGGGGCAGAACGTCGGGCCCGAGTCATCGATGCTCAAGACCCGAGGCACCGAGCTGCAGCAGGCAGTGACGGAACTGGCGCTGGAGGTCTCAGGCAACTACGCATTGCCGTTGGACCAGTCGACGCCGGCGCCCGGCGACAACTTTCAGCCGGTAGGGCCGACCTATGCCAATGGGGTCGCGCAGGACTACTTCAACACACGCAAGGTGAGCATCTACGCGGGCTCGAACGAGATTCAGCGCAACATCATGGCTAAGCTGGTGCTCGGATTGTGAGCCGACGGCGGCGCTTACATCCCTGAAGCACGCGCCCGGCGGCGGCTCCGTATAATTCGCCCGGTCTCGAAGGACAGGCTCTGCCTCAAGTGAAGATTCTGAACGTGGCGGGCGCAAGGCCCAACTTCATGAAGATCGCGCCGATCATGGCAGCCATGGCCGCGCGCCAGGACATGGAGGGCGTAATCGTCCACACGGGTCAGCATTATGACGACCGCATGTCCAGGGTGTTCTTCGAAGACCTGGGAATTCCTGCGCCGCGAATCAACCTCGAAGTCGGATCGGGCGAGCGGATGGAGCAGATCCGACGCATCGCCGAACGCTTCGACCCGGTGGTTCGCAGGGAAAAGCCGGACGCGGTGCTGGTGGTCGGGGACGTGACCTCCACGGTGGCGTGCGCCCAGGTGGCCAAGCATCACGGCATCCCCATTGTTCATGTCGAGGCCGGCTTGCGCAGCTTCGATCTGGAGATGCCCGAGGAGATCAATCGGATCGAGACGGACAAGCTCTCGGATCTGCTGTTCGTAACCGAGCCCTCGGGCATGGAAAATCTGGCCCGGGAGGGCGTGCCGGGCAAGGCGTTCCACGTGGGCAACGTCATGATCGACACCCTGGTCGGCCACCTCGGCAAGGCTCGGGCGCTGGCGGTATCCGAACGCCTTGGCCTCGAACCTGGGGCCTACTTCGTCGGCACGTTCCATCGCCCCAGCAATGTGGACAGCGCGCCCCGGCTCACCAATGTGCTTTCGATCATCGAACACGCGGCCGGCTATCATCCGATTGTGCTGCCGCTGCACCCGCGCACGCGCGGCTCACTCGAGCGCCACGGCCTGCAGAAGCGTCTGGAGGGTCAGGCCAATATCCGGATCGTGGATCCCCTGGGGTACCTCGACTTCGTGTCGCTGATTGACCGCGCCAGGGCGATCATCACGGATTCCGGCGGCATTCAGGAGGAGAGCACGTACCTCAAGGTGCCCTGCATCACCATGCGGGACAACACGGAGCGGCCCATCACCGTTGAGATCGGCAGCAACGTGCTGGCCGGCACCGACCCGGACCAGGTCAGGCTGGCGGTTGATCGGGTAATGTCCGGGGACATCAGGCCTGCCCGCGTGCCGGAGTTATGGGATGGACATGCCGCCGAGCGCATCGTGGAAATCCTCGCGCGCGAGCTGCAGGATACAAAGTCGCAATAATCGAGCCACACGGGCTCCACAGTCGGCCCCTACAATGTACCTACGCAGAACCACGGAACGTCTTGCATGACCGGCAGTGAACCGACGACGGAAGGCAACGAGCTTCAGAAAATCGTCGATCTGGCCATCCACTACGCCTATGGCGTATGGAACTATCGCTGGTATGCGGTAGCAGTGACCTGGGCCATCTGCCTGGTCGGCTGGACCTACGTGTACCTTCTACCGAACACCTACGGTGCATCCGCGACCGTGTATGTCGACACCGACAGCGTGCTCAAGCCGCTGCTGCGCGGGTTGTCCGTGGAATCGGACGTGATGAACGAGGTTGGCATTATGACCCGGACCATCGTCAGCCGACCAAATCTCGAAGCCGTCGGCCGCGAGATCGACCTCGACGTCAAATCCAAGACACCTGCGGAGTACGAACGGCGCCTCGTGTCGCTCGAGAGCCGAATCGACATCTCGCGTGACCGTCAGGGGCTGTACAAGATCGCGTTTCAGGACACCAACCGCGACACCGCCTTGACCGTTGTGAAAAGCCTGCTCGACACCTTTGTAGAAGACACCCTGGGCAGCAAGACCCAGGACTCCACTGAGGCGGAAGCGACTCTGCAGGCCCAGATCAAGGACTACGAGCAGCGCCTTACGCAGGCGGAAGACAAACTCAAGAACTTCAAGCGCGAGAACGTGGGCATGATGCCCGGCGAGGCCGGCGACTACTACCAGCAGCTGCAGACGGCACTATCGGAACTCGAATCTGTGAAAGAACAGCTGCGAATCGAGCAGCAGAAGCGGGCCGCATTGCAGCGACAGATCGTCGGTGAGGAGCCGGTGTTCGGAATCATGACACCCGTGGCCGGCCTTGGGGCGGGGAGCGGCGGCTCGGCACTTGATGGGCAGATCGCGGAGCTGGAACAGAAGCTCGCATCGCTTTCGCTCGAATACACGGACAAGCATCCGGAGGTTATCCGTACCCGGTCGCTACTGGAGGAACTCAAGCAGCGCCGTCAGCAGGAATTGGCGTCCAGGCCGCCCGAGGACAGTGGCCCGGTGGCATCGTCGCCCCTGGATTTGAATCCCGTCTACCAGAACATGAAGATCCAGCTGAGCGACGTGCAGGTGCAGATTGCCAGCCTGCAGGCGACGCTTCAGGAACGACAAGCCAACGTCGACCGTCTGAAAAACCTGGTTGACGTGATTCCTCAGGTTGAAGCGGAACTGACCCGGCTCAACCGCGACTACGACGTCGTTCAGGCCCGGTATCAGGAAATGCTGGAACGTTGGGAGAATCTGAAGACTTCTCAGCGAGTCGGCACCAGCAGCGAGAACGTCAAGTTTCGGATCATCGACCCGCCGTTTGCTCCCACGAAGCCGGTGGGGCCGCCACGCGGGCTGTTTCTCGTAGGCGTGTTCGTCGTGGCGCTGGGAATGGGCGTGGGCGTCGCGATTCTCTTCAGCCTGCTGCGGCCTGTGTTCTTCCGCACCCAGGAACTCAATCTGAACGGCTACGCCGTGCTCGGTTCCATTGCGCGGATCTCCACCCCGGAACTCGAGCGTCGCCGAATTCGGCTGAACGCCGCGTTCGCAGCCAGTGTCGTTGGCGTGGTTGGCGTGCTGGGATTGGTCGCGGCGTTTGCCGAACCTGCATCGGAGCAGTTGCGCCGCCTGCTGTGATCCGTCACGGAGAGGACAATGGCCGAAGTCCACGCTCAGTCTGGCGCCCCGCAGTCGGGCATCACCGGAGGCCGCAGACTGCAGGAGGTGGACGTGCTGCGCGGGCTGGCTGCGCTGACTGTCACCCTGGGCCACTACATCCCTTTCTGGGATCGGTATATCGGCGAGATCCCGGTGATCGTACCGAACGCCGCGGGGAATTATTCGGTCAGGCTCTTCTACGCCATATCTGGGCTCGTGATCTTCCTTACCCTCGAGAAGTGTCACAACGTGCGCGATTTCGCGGCGTTGCGCTTCTCGCGGCTCTATCCCACCTATTGGATCACCCTGGTCGCTGCGACGCTGGTCGGCGTGCTGGGATTTGGTGACCCATTCTGGCTGACCGGCTTCGTTGCCAACCTCTCCATGTTCCAGGTATTCGTCGGCGTTTCGAATTTCGACAACGTTTACTGGAGCCTGGCGGTTGAATTGGCCTTCTATCTGAACGTTGCCTGGTTGTTTGCGGTTGGCCTGCACCGGTATCCCTTGCACTGCGTTGCGGGCTGGCTGTGTCTTAGCGCTGCCTGGGTGATGCTCGCCGACGGAGTGCGGGCGCCGGATCGGGACTGGTTCGCGATTTTTACGGCCGCCGACTACGCACCGTACTTCGCCATCGGCATCCTGTTCTACCGGGCGCACGGACGCCGCTGGAACGCCTGGGAAGGGGCGATCGTAGCCCTTGCTCTGATGGTGGAGTTTCTAATCGCGGGCTGGGAAGGATTGGCGGTCGGCGCTGGGGTGCTTGCGCTGATGTATCTGGCTGTGTCCGGACACCTGAGCTTCATGGTGGGGCGCGTTACTCTATGGCTTGGCTCGATTTCCTACGCCCTGTATCTGATCCATCGCAATATTGGTTATCACGTACTGCAGTGGCTTGGCGATCATCACATGGATCCGGTGAGCGCGATCGTCCTCACCACGGCAGGTGCGTTGCTGCTCGCCACGTTGGTCACCCAGTGTGTGGAACGGCCGGCTTCGCGTTTCCTGCGGCAGCGTTATCGGGCGCTTACGGCGTCCCGCGACAGAGCCCTGGTTTCTTCGTGAGGTTTTGCTGTTACAGCCGCGACTGCCGCGGCACCAACACATTGCAAACCAGCGACAACCATATGGGCGCCAGGGGGTAAACTGCTCCCGGATCGAATTGATCGAATCTGATGGGTGACCGGATGACGCAAGCAAAGGATTCGGCGGGCATCGCCCCACTAAGCCATTCGTTGGTGAACCCGATCACGCTGCGCCCCGAGAGCGTACGGTAGTGTCAGCATCCCCTGCCGCCATTCAATCGAGCCCCATGCGCGTGACAGTCTTCGAGGTGGATGACGGTGAGCAGGGTCGATGGAACGGATATCTGGAGCGCTCGCGGACGGCGACCCTGTACCATCGTTACGAATGGCGCGGTCTGATCCGGCGGGTGTTCGGCAAGCATAGCCTGTACCTGGCGGCCCGGGACGCTGATGGCCGTTGGGCTGGCGTGCTGCCCCTGGTGCACATGAAAAGCCCACTGTTCGGGAACTTCATGGTCTCCATGCCATACGTGAACTACGGCGGCGCGATAGCGGACACGCCGGAAGTCCTGCAGGCGCTGGTGGATGCAGCGCAACGAAAAGCGCGAGAACTGGGTTGCCGACACGTGGAGTTTCGCCATGACGCGCCGAGTGAGCTGGACCTGCCGGTCAGCACGCGCAAGGTGACGATGCTTCTGACGCTCCCGGAAAACGAAGACGCATTATGGTCTGGTTTCAAACCCAAGCTGCGGGCGCAGATTCGGCGGCCCGAGAAAGCCGGGGCGCAATTTGCCATTGGTGGCGCGGAGTTGTTGCGCGAGTTCTACGACGTGTTTGCCGTCAACATGCGTGACCTGGGAACGCCCGTCTACACGCGACGTTTCTTCGAGGCCGTGCTGGACACATTTTCGGAAGCCAGAGTAGGCGTGGTGCGGATGGAGGGAAAACCGGTGGCCTCCGGCCTTGTGCTGGGTTACGGGCGCCGGCTGGAGATTCCGTGGGCGTCTTCGCTGCGCAGCCACAACAAGTTCAGCCCCAACATGATGCTGTACTGGCGATTGCTGCAATGGGCCTTGAGCAACGGCTACGACACGTTCGACTTCGGGCGCTGCACGCGCGACTCCGGAACCTACAGGTTCAAACGCCAGTGGGGTGCCGAGGAGCATCCGCTGTTCTGGTACTACTGGCTGCGCGACGGGGGGGCTCTGCCGGAGCTCAACGCGGACAACCCGGCATTCGCGACGCTTGTAGCGCTCTGGCGTCGGCTGCCGGTCGCAGTCACCCGGGTGATGGGGCCGCCGATCGTGAAGCATCTTCCATGAGAGACGTGCTATGTGCGGCATTGCAGGGATAGTCCGGCGCGGCGGCAGCACGCCGCCTGACCGGTTTGCGCTGCAGCGCATGCTGGACGCCATCGTGCATCGAGGCCCAGATGATGCCGGCATGTTGATCCGCGGCCCGGTTGCCATGGGCATGCGACGCCTGTCCATCATCGATCTCGACGGCGGTCATCAACCCATCGCCAACGAAGACGAATCCATCTGGATCGTCTGCAACGGCGAGATCTACGGCTTCAGGGAGCTGCGTGACGGGCTGCAGCGTCAGGGTCATCGATTTCGCACGCACTCGGATTCCGAGGTGGCGTTGCATGCCTACGAGCAGTACGGACTCGATTTCTTGGAGCACATCGACGGCATGTTCGCCATCGCCATCTGGGACATCCGCCAGGAGCGTCTGGTTCTGGCGCGGGACAGGATGGGCATCAAGCCGCTTTACTACAGCCGATCCGGCGGCGATCTGGCGTTCGCGTCTGAGCTGAAGAGCCTTCAGCGCTCGGGGATGGCGGGCAACGACATCGATGCGCGGACCCTGCAGGACTATCTGTCGCTGGGCTACGCGGTTGCCCCTGGCACGATGCTCAAGGACGTAAGAAAGCTGCCCCCGGCCAGCATGCTCGTGTGGGATCTCAGTGGCTGCCGGATCAGCAAATACTGGAGCCTGCCGACGCAGGTCGACAGCGGCGTGACCGAAACGCAATGGGTGGAGCAAATCCGAGAAACCTTCGTCGCATCGGTACGCAAGCAGATGGTGAGCGACGTTCCGTTGGGTGCATTCCTTTCTGGAGGCATCGACTCCAGCGCGATTGTGGGGGTGATGTCTTCGCTGTCGCAGACGCCGGTGAACACCTACGCCATCGGATATCGGGGCAACGACTACTACAACGAACTCCCGTT
>JAWKZP010000017.1:0-121215 GCA_041395905.1 Pseudomonadales bacterium | reverse complement strand
CCGCCGCCGAAGACGCGGGCGGGAATCTCGGCGACGATACGCTCCGCCTCGACGTCGAGCACGCTGACCGCGTTGCTGTCGGCCGGCGTCAGGTAGTAACGGGCATCCAGGCTGTAGCTACCGGCGCGCAGCTCGCGCGCCGTTTCCAGATCGCGGATCTGCAGCGGGTCGAGGTCGTCGTAACGGAACAGGTAGACGTGGCCGGTCTCCTTGATCTGGTTGATGAACTCCGGGTGGTGGACGGAGCCGGCAATGTCCTCCACACGCGGCTCGGGATGGTAGCGGTCGGTGCCGCTGGCGAAGCTGCGCGTGGATACCAGGCGCAGTGGTTCCAGCGTGCGGCCGTCCAGCAGCAGCAGCTGCGGCGGCCAGTAGGCGCCCGCCATGACGTAGCGGTCTTCGTATCCGGCATAGCGCGAGGCATCCACCGCGCGCGCCTCGAATCCGACGCGGACGAAAGCGCTGCGGACGGGCGGGTCGGCGAACAGGTCCACCTGACTGAGCGTGCCGTCGCGACAGATGACGTACAGGTAGCGCCCGCTGGCGGAGGCCGTCACCAGATGCGGGCTGCGACCAACCGCGACGCGCGTGATCACCGCGCGGCTCGGCCCGTCGATGAGCATGATCTCGCCGGTGTCGTGCAGAAGGACGACGAACAGCTGGTCCAGGTCGTAGTCGTGCTCGGGGGTCGCGGGCCGTGCAGGGAGGGGGCTGGGCTGCTGCCAGCCATCCCGGATTTCCCGCAGCGTCATGTCCGGCGGTTGCGGAACCGGGTGCTGCAGGAACAGCGCCAGACGGGTGATGTCCTCCGGGTCCAGCTGATCGGAGGTGCCCCAGTTGGGCATGCCGGCGGAGGATCCGTAATTGATCACGGCCTGAAGGTAGGCCGTGCCGCGTTCGCGCATGAGCTCGGGTGTCAATGGCGAGCCCGCCAGGCCCTGGCGCAGCACGCCGTGACAGCCGGTGCAGCGCCCGTAGTAGATGCGCCGGGCGCGCTCGAAGTCGCTCACCGACATGGGTGGTCCTTCGCTGGTGACGTACTGGACGGCACCCATCTCCTCGAGCGGGCTGACGTCGGGCAGAGGCGAGTAGCTGCCCGGATGGTCCTGCATCAGCTTGAGCCGGACGGCGGCCACTTCCTCCGTGGTGTAGGGCTTGCCGCCGGGTCCCCAGGCCTCGCGCAGATAGTTGAGCGTGGCCGCGATCACCTCGTTGCCGAGAAATCCGTGGTTCGGCATCACGTTGTTGTAGGTCAGCTCGCCCAGAGACAGGGGTCCGGAGCGGCCAGCAAGCAGGGCTTCCACCGGCCGCTCACGCCTGGTCCAGAGATCGGCGCTGTCACGCAGGTTGGGATAGAGATTGTCGATGCCCCGCCCGTCGCGCTGATGGCAACGGGCGCATTGCCGCAGATACAGCTCGCGGCCCTGGGCGATGGGTGCGTCCGCTTCTTCGGTGTCGTCAGCCAGCGCCGCGCAGGGCCCGCAACCCAGCATCAGGGCGAGTATCAGGCAGCGCCAGCGGCGGCTCAGGGTTGCTCTGCTCATCTCGTACGATTGCTCCCATCGTCCGGAAAAACGCCCCGGAACGACGGCCGGGAAATTCATCCGGCCGATGCTCCGGGTCCAGGCTGCGGCCGGGCTATCCGTAGTTCCCCTAGTAGAGGCCGTCGCCGGCGCTCCGTTTACTGCCGTTTCCGCAGCGATTCCGGCGTCTGCATGTCATTGCCTCCCCATCTGTCGGCGCTGCTCGACGCCGGCACCTACCCCCACGCCTGCGGCGAGATCAGTCTGGTGGAGACCCACATCTCCTGGGTCCTGCTTACCGGCAGCTATGCCTACAAGCTCAAGAAGCCGGTGCGCTTCCCCTTCGTCGATTTCAGCACGCTCGAGCGGCGAGAACACTTCTGCCGCGAAGAGCTGCGCTGCAACCGAGCGTTCGCGCCGGAACTGTACCATGACGTGGTGGCGCTGACGCGCCGGCCGGATGGCGCGGTGCAAGTGGGCGGCGGGGGCGAGATCGTCGAGTGGGCGGTGCGCATGCGTCAGTTTCCGCCGGAGCGCCAGCTCGACCGTCTGCTGGCCCGGGATGGGCTGGACAGCACCCTGCTGCACGACTTCGGCGTCTCGCTGGCGGCCCTGCACGGGGCGCTGCCCGGGGCCCGCAACGGCCGCATCGTGGCGCGCGAGTTTCAGCCGGTGCGGGAAAACTTCGCCACCCTGGCCGGTCTTTCGCTGGGGGCCGCCGACCGTGCCGTGCTGCGACGGTGTCAGCGTGCGGCTCTGGATGCTCTGTCGGCGCATGCGTCGTGGTTCTGCAGGCGCGCGAGTGAGCACCGCGTGCGCGAGTGCCACGGCGACCTGCATCTGAGCAACATGGTGCTGATGGGGGACCGGGTCGTCGCGTTCGACTGCGTGGAGTTCGACCCTGCGTTGCGCTGGATCGATACCTTCTGCGACATAGCGTTTCTGTTCATGGATTGCCTGGTGCGAAACCGTGCCGACCTGGCGTATGCGTTTCTCGATGGCTACCTGGACGGTTCCGGTGATTACGGCGGCCTGGTGCTGCTCCGGCACTACGCGGCCTACCGCTCGCTGGTTCGGGCGAAGGTGGCGGCATTGCAGGCGGACTGGCCGCGCATGCGTCTGCATCTGCGCTGGGGCGCGCAGCATCTGCGCTCGCCGCCTGGAAGCCTGATTCTCACCTGCGGGCTGTCCGGCTCCGGTAAGTCCTACCTGGCGACGAGACTGGTGCCGTTGCTGCCGGCAATCCGCCTGCGCTCGGACGTGGCCCGCAAGGCACTGGCTGGGCTCGCCCCGGATGCGCACAGCGGCTCCCGCATCGCGGCCGGGCTCTACACCGCGGACCGCTCACGCAAAACCTACGACTGGCTGGCGGATCTGGCGGTGTCGCTGGCGCGGCAGGGGGAGACCGTCATCGTCGATGCGACCTTCCTGCAGGCCGCGCGGCGCGAGCAGTTTCTTGAACTCGCCCGCAGCATCGGGTTGCCGGTGCTGGTGCTGTATTGCACTGCCGACGAGGCGCTGCTGCGGCGCCGAGTTCTGGCCCGCGCAGGACAGCCGGGTGAGCCCTCCGAAGCGGACGTCACGGTGCTGGAGGCGCAGCTGGCCGGTTTCGAGCCGCCGGCACCGGGGCCGACGGTGGTATGTGTGGATACGGGTGATGCGACCGATCTCGCGCTGCTGGCGCGCCAGCTCCGCGACGTGGTGGCGGCTCAGGCGACTTCCGGAGGCTCGTCCTCGCCGGAGTGAAACTGGGCGTCCAGGTGATCGGCGAACGCGCGGCAGGCGTCCGTTGCGGTGAATATGCCGGCCAGGCGGCCGTGCGCGGTTACCACCGCGGCACCGATGTGGCGCTCCGCCATGGCACGCAGCACGACGCGCAGCGGTTGCTCCATGTCCACCATGTAACAATCTTCCACGTAGGCATCCTGGACGGTGAGCTCGCGCGGATCCGGCGAACCCAGTTCCGGCCCCAGCAGCAGCTTGATGTCGCGATCGGAGATCAGCCCCCTGAGCTCGTGCTCGTCGGTGACGGGCAGGTGCCGCACGTGATGCTCCATCATCAGCTGCCGGGCGCGCCCGATGGGCGCCGACAACTCGACGGCAAACGGAAACGGCGTCATGACCTGCTTGAGCAGGGGTTCTTTCATGTCCTGTCTCCAGGGCCCGTCCGGCGCCGTTCAGCCCGCACAGTCGATGCACTGGCTCGCGTAGGGGAGCGCCTTGAGGCGTTCCTCGCCGATGGGTTCGCCGCAGCTTGCGCACTCGTCGTAGGTGCCGGCGTCGAGTCGCCGCAGAGCCTGCTCGATCTGTTTGATCTCTTCGCTCATCTCGCGATCGAGGGCGACCAGCGTCTCGCCGTTCTCCAGCTCGACCGCCTGCTCCGCGAAGTCGGATGGCAGCGGCTCGTCGCGATGACGTGTGTGGCGTGCCACCCGATCGCGCCGGTTCTGCAGCTCTGTCAGCATTGTCTGCAGCTTGGTTCTGATCTGGTCGTTGTTCAACTGCGGGCTCCCGCGCCGGGTGAGTGACGGGTCTATGAACCTATAGCGGGCCGCCAGTGTCAACTGGGTAGATCCCGCAGCCTTGGCATCCCGCGCGCGGCGGTAATCGCGGCTCGACGTCGGAGTGCGCGCGGGGAGTCCCTAGGTAAATCCCCCGATATTCCGCTGGCGTCGCTGCCACTAGCCTGCTGCGGTCGCAGATACCGGGTCTCGGCTATGGCTTACAAACACATACTCGCGGCGGTGGATCTATCCGAAGAGTCGATCCAGGTGCTCGATAAGGCCCACGCGACAGCACAGGCACATGGTGCCAGGCTGTCGCTCGTGACCGTGGTGAAACCGTTGACGCAGGTGTATGGCGGGCTCGACATGGCGCCCATCAGCAGCGGCGCGGTGTCTTTCGAGGAAGAGGCGCTCAAGGCGGCCGCTGCGCAGCTGCGCGATCTGGCGCAGCGCTACGATGTGCCCGCCGCGGATACGCGGGTAGTGCTGGGTGCGCCCGCCCATGAGATCCGCGCGCTGGCCGAAGAACTGGGGGTGGATCTCATCGTCATGGGCACACATGGCCGCCATGGTCTCGGCCGCCTGCTCGGCTCCACGGCCAGCGGCGTGCTGCACGGCGTGGCATGCGACGTCCTGGCAGTGCGGGTCAGGTTTCCCGAGTGAATGGCGTGATCACAGTCGCCGGGCGCAGTCCGGGCGATCTGCTGGCCGGTCTGCAGCAGCAGCTCGAGGACGATCACGTGCGCATGCTGCGGGTGCTGGAGCTTACCCAGCAGCAGGTCTGCGGTGCCGCGCCGGACTGGCCGCGGGTAGCCGCGCTGCTGGAGTTTCTGAGCGAGTATTCCGACCGCGTGCACTATCCCCAGGAAAACCGGGTGCTGGATCGGCTGCTGCAGAATTGCGTCACGCCGGCACAGCGCCAGATGGTCTACCTGGACCTGGCCGAGCACGAGCGCATGCTGAGCCGCACCAACGCGTTGCGCGAGATCGTACATGGTTTCGCTGCCGGTGCCCCGCGCGACGAATCCCTGTGCGCCGAGGTTTGCAGCTATCTGGACGTGCAGCGTGCGCACATCGCGCTGGAAGAGCGGCGCATACTGCCGCTGCTGGAAGAGCGCCTGAGCGCCGGCGACTGGCTCGAATTGGAAGCCGAGATCAGGGAAGAGGCGCGCTCGTCGCGCGAAGCTCTGGCCGCGGCGGCAGCGGTCGACTGGCGGCGCCGTCTGCTGCAGCGCTACGCCCAGCTGACCGGCATCTGCGACTGACCGGCTGCCGGCACGGGCCGGCGGTTCCCGGCGTGCGGCGCAGCGTTCCTCAGATCGCCTTCGAGAAACCCTGGGTGGTTTCGCCCAGGTAGGCATCGAACGCCATGCAGACATTGCGGATCAGGAAGCGCCCGCGCGCCGTGACCTCGATACGATCAGGCATGATCCGCACCAGACCGTCGGCTGCGAGCGGTGCCAGCCTGGCCAGCGCCTCGGCGAAGTGGTCCGCAAAGCAGATGCTGTGGCGCTGCTCGAATGCTGCGACGTTCAGCTGGAAATGGCACATGAGGGTGCCGATGAGATCGCGCCGCAGCAGGTCTTCCGAGTCGAGACGCAGGCCCCGTTCCACGGGAAGCTCGCCCGAGTCCACCAGCCGGTAGTAGTCCTCGAGGGTCTTGGCGTTCTGCGCGTAGGTTCCCGCGACGCTGCTGATGGCACTCACGCCCAGCCCCACGAGTTCGCAGTGGCCGTGCGTCGTGTAGCCCTGAAAGTTGCGGTGCAATCCGCCCTCGCGTTGCGCCTTCGTGAGGCTGTCGTCCGGACGGGCGAAGTGATCCATGCCGATGTAGTGGTAGCCGGCATCGGTAATGGTGGCCACCGCCAGTTGCAGCAGTCCCAGCTTGTGCTGTGCCGACGGCAGATCGACGACGTTGATCTGACGCTGAGTCTTGAATCGCTGCGGCAGATGCGCGTAGTTGTACAACGCGATCCGATCCGGCTGCAGAGCAAGCGTCTTCGTCAGGGTCGCCGCAAACCGCTCCGGCGTCTGCAGGGGCAGACCGTAGATGAGGTCCACGCTCACGGAGTGGACGCCCCCATCGCGACCGGCCTCGATGACCGCGCGGGTTTCGGCCTCGCTCTGTATCCGGTTCACGGCCGCCTGCACCGCGGGATCGAAGTCCTGGATCCCGATGCTGATCCGGTTGATGCCGAGGCCGGTGAGAAAGCGGATGCGCCGCGCATCCACCGTGCGCGGATCGATCTCGATGGAGTAGTCACGAGCGGCCTCGTCCGGCACGGCGCCCAGATGCCGGCGCAATGCCGCGAACAGGTTCTGGAACTGAGCGTCGCTCAGGTAGGTGGGCGTGCCGCCGCCGAAGTGCAGCTGCTCGACGTGGCGCCGTTCCGGCAGCAGCCTGCCCATCAGTTCGATCTCGCGGTGCAGGCGCTCGAGGTAGGCATCCGCATGACGCCGATTGGCGGTCACGATCTTGTTGCACGCGCAGTAGTAACAGATCGTCGCGCAGAAGGGCACGTGCACGTAGAGCGACAGGGGTAGCGGCGCCGGGCGTTGCGAAAGCGCTGCGAGGGATTGGCGGTAGTCGGCTGCGCCGAACGATTCCGTGAACAGATTCGCCGTGGGGTACGAAGTGTAACGCGGGCCGTTGACGTCGTAACGCTGGATCAGTTCCGGGTCGAAGATGGCGTCGGCGCTGCGCGGCATTGGGTCGGGTTCCTCGTTCGAGAGAGTAATGGCTATCGGCACGTTGCGGGCGGGGCGGCTCGACTCATTCGGGCAGGTGTCCCGCCAGCGTCTCGAGCGTTTCCAGCTCGACCAGATCGATCTCGCGTCGCGACGCGCGGATGAAGCCCGCTTTGGCAAACCGGCTGAGAACCCGTGACAGGCTCTCGAGCGTCATGCCCAGATGGCTCGCTAGGTCGGTACGGCTCATGGGCGTGTAGAGCACGTCCGGATCGCGGCCCAGCCGGTGCATGCGCCGCGACAGGCTCATCAGAAATCCGGCAACCCGGGCATCGGCCTTGCCCTGGCTCAGGTTGATGTGGTCCCGCTGTGCCGCCTGCTCGATCTCACCGATCAGCCGCAGCAGCGACAGACCGCTGCCATGGCCCCACAGCGTCGGCAGCTCTTCGAGATGCACACGGCAGGCCGTGCTGGTATCGAGCGCCACGGCGGTGTCCGTGTGGCACCCGGTAGCCAGCGCGCTGATGCCAATCAGCTCGCCCGGGTAGTGAAAGCCGGTGACGTATTCCTCGCCCGTGGGCGTCACGATGATGGTTTTGAACACCCCGGAACGCACGACGTAGCTGCTCACCGCGCCATCACCCGCCCGGTACAGATAGTCGCCGCGGCCCAAAGGAGCGCTGGCGTCGACACAGCTCGACAGCTCGGTCAGCCCCTCGGCGTCGAGCCCCTGGGCGAGGCACAGCTGACGGGTAGGGCACTCGTTGCAGGGAGCCTGATGCACGGCCTTGGTAAACATGCCCGGACTTTGCCTCCCGGTCCGGCGCGGGCAAATAAGGGGAATCCGAAGCGCCCTGCGCTCAGTTGCCGGCGGATGTTTCCAGGGCGGCGGCGGCCGTGGCGACGGCCCGGAGCAGGTCCGCGTCCAGATAGCCGTCGGGTACTCTGCCGCTGGCACGCTGAAACTGGGCCAGCGCCGCGCGCGTCGCCGGGCCGATGACGCCGTCGGGCGTGCCTACATCGTGCCCCAGGGTCTGGAGCTGCGTCTGCAATGTCTGCACCTGCGTCCGGGTGAGGCGCATGCCGGTATCCGGGAGCGGCTGGTGGAGACGACCGGCGCCGGCGATCCGGTCGGCCAGGTGGCCCACCGCGAGCGCGTAGTACTCCGAGCGGTTCCAGCGCATGATCACGTCGAAATTCGGGTAGGTGAGAAACGCCGGGCCGGCATGGCCGGCCGGCACCAGGAGGCGGGCCGGAAGGTCGATGGCCGGGAGCGGCTCGCCCGCGGTTGTGGTAACGCCCAGCGCGCGCCACTGTGTCAGGCTTGCCGAATGCGAGCGGCCCGCCAGGGCATAGTCGAACCCGGGCGGCAGAACCACTTCCCGTCCCCAGCGCTCACCGGTTCGCCAGCCGGCGCTCTGCAGCAGGTGTCCGGCGGACGCCAGCGCGTCTGCTGCGCTGCTCCACAGATCGCGTTTTCCGTCGCCGTCGGCGTCCACCGCATGGCGAAGAAAGCTGGTGGGCATGAACTGCATCTGCCCGACCGCGCCGGCCCAGGATCCCTCCATGCCCGCGGCGTCGATATCACCGGCTTCGATGATGCGCAGCGCCGCTACCAGCTCGTCGGTGAAGAACTCGCCGCGGCGCCCGTCGCAGGCCAGGGTTGCCAACGCATCGGGAACGGACATGCGGCCGAGAAAGCCGCCGAAGTTGGTCTCCAGGCCCCAGAAAGCGACCAGGTACTGGGCAGGAACGCCGCTCTCGGTCTGCACCCGGGCAAGCAGCTCGCGTTGCTCCGCAAGGAGCTCGCGGCCGCGCTGGACCCGGGTGTCCGTGACCCGCGCGTTGAAGTAGTCGGCAAAGGTCTGCGTGAACTCGGGCTGCCGTCGGTCCAGCTCGATCACCCGGCCGTTGTACCGCACCTGACCGAGCACCGAGGTTACGACGTCCTCCGCGACGCCGCGACGGCGTGCCACGTCCTGCAGCCGCAGCACGCACCCGGCAAATGCCTGCTCCGGGTCGTCACTGGCCGCGGCGTCCTCCAGGGTCGTCGCGGCCAGCGATGCGGGCGCCTGGGCCGCCTGGGCCACCAGCGGCTGCAACGCCAGGCACAGCACAGCGAGCCATCGCGGGCACTGTTCGGGGAATCCGGGGATACGCATGAGATGCCCATTGTTGATGCTTTGCCCCGCGCCGTCCAGCGCTGGCGCAGGCGCAACGATTCAGCCATGAAGCCCGCCCGCGGGAGCCGCCGATGCCGCGGGCGCGATCAGTACTGGCGTGCCGGCATGCGCACGCGCATGCCTTCCATGGCCTCGGTGACGGTGATCTGGCAGGAGAGGCGGCTCGAGTCGTCGACATCGAAGGCGAACTCGAGCATGCCCTGCTCGAGCTCGTCAGGCGTACCCGTCAGCGCCTGATAGGCGGAATCTACGTAGACGTGGCAGGTGCCGCAGGCGCACAGGCCGCCGCAGTCGCCTTCGATGCCGGGGATCATATGGTTCACCGCCCCCTGCATGAGGCTCGTGCCCACCGGCACGTCGATGGTGTGCTCGGTGCCGTTGTGTTCCACGTACGTGATGCTCGGCACGTCTCAGCTCGCAGCTCGCGCCAGGTCCCTGGCCTCGGCGATGATGGCGAACACCTCGGCGCCCTCGTGCACGGGCGACAGCGAGAAGTCCAGTGACCGCTCGCTGCCGTCCGGCAGGCGCACGCTGGCGCGGGCGCGGTACAACTCGCCGGCGAGACATCGGGCAATGGCTTCGCCGAGCCGGGTGGCCGTGGCTGCAGGATCCTCCGACCAGAACGGCAGCTCCGCGAATCGGGCGCCCTGCGGTTGCGCGCCGGGCGGCAGCAGCTGGCGGGCCGCGGCGTTCATCTCCAGCACGGTGCCGTCAGGCGCGATCAGGGCCATGGCCTGCAGCGCATGCTCGAATACCGTGCGCAGGCTCGCCTGGGAGCGTGCCAGTGCCGCGGCCTCGGCCTTGCGGGCGCGCAGATCGCGCAACTGGGCGTTGAACACCAGGCCCTGATCGGTGGTTATCTTGGCGATGGATGCCTCCAGGGGGATCTCTTCGCCGTTCCGGGTCAGCCCGGTGATTTCGGCACGCTCGCCCATGAGCCGTGCAGGCGCCGGCTCGCGCGCGAACCGCTGCATGAATCCGGCGTGCGCGGCTCGATGGCGTTGCGGCAGCAGGTCGGTCAGGGGCGATCCCGCGAGCTGGCCGCTGGCATAGCCGAACAGGGCTTCGGCACTGGGGTTGGCGTACAGAATGATGCCGTTGGCGTCGACGTTGAGGACGCCATCGGCGGAAATCGCCAGCACCCGCGCCGCCAGCCGATGTGCCTGGCGGGTCTGCTGCTGACGTGCCTGCTCGTCGCTGATGTCCTGCAGCATGACCACGTAGCAGGGCGGCGTCGTGTCGAGCCGGCCTACCCGCACCCGGACGGGCTTGCTGCTGCCGTCGCGGGTGCGGCAGATCAGGTGCACGTGGCGCAGCTCAGGCGCCCGCGGCTGATCGGCCCACCGCTTGAGCCACGTGAGCGGCTGCAGTCGGGAGCGCTCCTGTTCCGGCAGGTAGGCGGTAATGGCTTCGCCGGTTGCCAGTGAGTCGACCCCCAGCAGTTCGCGGGCGGACGCGTTGCCGAACTGGATGATTCCTTCCGCAGAGATCACCAGCGTCGGCTCCGGGAACGCGCCGAGCAACGACAGCGCGCTGAGCTGATCGAGCTGCATGTCGGAAGCCGCAGCGGCCGCCTCAGTAGGCGGCCTGCTCGGCGTTCAGCACGTTCAGGTCGGACTTGCGGTCCTCCATGGCCTCGAGCACCCGCAGATCCGCGTTCACCGGTATGCCGGCCTGCTCGAACAGCGCCTTGGTACGTGGCGTGACCAGGCCCGCCCGCACCAGGGCGGGCATCATCAGATCCTTCACCGAATGAATCTGTCCCGGCGGCAGCTCGCGGGTGATGCCGAGCTCGGCGGCCTCGCGCATGCCGGCGGCGAAATCCTGCGGATCGATACCGCTCACCTCGAGCACCTTGAGGAAGCCGGCGTCCATGGGCTGGGCCTGGCCGTCGATGAGGATCTTCACCGCATCGAGCGCGAATTGCGCCAGGTCCTCGCGCTCATCGGCGTGCAGGGCGGCGACCGTCGGCGTCAGGTACACGTGGCCGAACGACACATGCCGGGATTCGTCCCGCATGACGTTGAACGTGATGGATTTCAGCAGCGGCTCCTCGGTCTGCTTGTACATGTTGTTGAAGGCGCCGAGCGCCAGCCCTTCGACGATCATGTTCATGCCGATCATCACCTTGCAGAAATTGTTGGTCTGCAGGGTCGTGTCGATGAGCTGCTTGAGCCAGGGCACCATGGGGTAGTGGATGGCGATCTTGTTGACGTAGCGGTCGTAGGCCTCCACATGGCGCGCTTCGTCCACGGTCTGGGTGGCGGCGTAGTACTTGGCTTTCATGTCCGGGACGCCGTGGGCCACGGTGGCGGCGGTCAGCAGCGCACCCTGCTCGCCGTGCAGAAACTGCGAGAGCATCTGCGCGGTGGAGTGCGCCATGAACGTCTCCTGCTGCTGCCTGGACAGCTTCTTGAAGAACGGCATGCGCCCGTACTGGCTGTGATCGGCCTTGATGATCGGATTGGAGGGATCGATGGGGGTATCCCAGTCGAGCTCCGCCGCGTTCCACTGATTTTCCTTGGCGCGCTGATACAGATCGTCCAGCTTTGCCACCTGGCCGGCGTAGTCGAAGTTCCACGAAACCCGCATCAGGGTTTCATAGGTTTCCGATACCGGCGTGGCGATTTCCTTTGCGAGGGCGGCCATGATGCGTTCTCCGTTCGTTGACGAGCAGATCATCCGGCAATCGGGCGTCGGCGTTTTGATCGAAATCAATCGGGGGTGACGAACGCCGCGCTGGGTTTTCCTGCTAGAGTGCGCCCTCGCGAAGCGAATCCGCAGGGAGACAGAGCGTGAGTGACGATTCGAAAGCACGCCGCAAGGCACTGATAGACGAGTACAAGCGCACTCCGAAGACCGTGGGTGTCTACGTGATCCGCAACACGCGCAACGGCAAGTGCTACGTCGGTGCCAGCCGGGACGTGCGTGCCCGGCTGAATCGACACCAACGGGATCTGAAAGCGAACGGGGAGCGCGTGCTGGCGCTGCAGGAAGACTGGAACCGTTACGGCGGTGACGCCTTCGAGTTCGAAACGGTGGATACCCTGGAACCCCTGGATCGGCAGGATTACGATCCGGGCGCGGATCTCGAGGTGCTCGAGCAGCTGTGGCTGGAAAAGCTGGAGCCCTACGATGCCCGCGGCTACAACCGGCGCCGGCGGGGTGACTGAACGTGCGTCACGCGAGCGCGTCGGCGACGAGGTGCGGGTGACAGCTCCCGATCCGGTGATCATCGAAGCTGCGCTGAACGGCAGCCTGCCGAGAAGCGTGAACCCGCGCGTTCCGCGCACGCCGTCCGAGGTGGCGGCCGACGCGCTGGCCTGTCTCGAAGCCGGTGCCGCGGTGATTCACAATCACACCGACGATCCCGTGCTCGGCGGCGATGGACGCCACGATCCCGGGCCTTACCTCGATGCCTGGCGTGCCGTGCTCCGCAAACGTCCCGACGCGCTGTTCTATCCCACGATGGCCGGCGGCGGCCCGGGAATTTCCATCGAGCAGCGCTACGCCCACATCGTGGCGCTTGCGGGTGCCGGCGTGCTGGCGCAGGGGCTGGTGGATCCGGGCACGACCAACATCGGCCGGTTCGGTCCCGACGGCGCGCCGCGGCCGGGCGAGCTCGTCTATCAGAATACCTATGCCGACGGTGTCTACATGGTGGAGGCCTGCCGCAGACTGGGCGTGGGCCTGAGCATCTCCATCTTCGAACCGGGTTTCCTCAGGTTCGTGGTGGGCTACCTCGAGGCCGGGCGTCTGCCGCCCGGCGCCATGATCAAGCTCTACTTCGGCGGTCCGGGCGTGGGTTTCGGGCTGCCGCCCACGGCGGCCTCGCTGGACGCCTATCTGGGCATGCTCGATGGCTACGATGTGCCCTGGTTGGTGTCGCTGCAGGGCGGCGACGTGATCGCGTCGGGTCTTGCCGAGCGGGCACTGGCGCTTGGCGGTCATTTGCAGGTGGGGTTGGAGCCGAGCGGTTGCCGCGAGCGCGACAACCGCACGCTGGTGCGCGAGGCCGTGGCCCTGGCGAGGCGCTGCGGGCGCCCCGTGGCGGATCCGGAACAGGCGCGGTCGCTCCTGGGCCTGCCTTAGTCACCGGCCGCTGCGCGAGTACCCGGCCGCCGCGCGCTGCGCCGGGGAGCATGCCTGAGCGGCCGGCCGGCTTCAGTCGGTCGCGAAGGCGTTGTCGTACACGGCCAGCGCCGCGACGCCGCCGGTGTGGATGAACACCAGGTCTTCGGTATGTGCAAACTCGCCGCGACGTACGCGGTCGATCAGTCCCGAGAAGCCTTTGCCCGAGTAGCAGGGATCCATGAGCACGCCCTCGGTGCTGCCGAGGAGGCGGATGGCCTCCAGTGTGCCCTCGGTAGGGATCCCGTAGTCTTCGCCGACGTAGCGGTTGTCGACCCGCACGTCCGCGGGCTCGATGTCGCCGCTGGCGCCGCGCCTGCGCAGGGCTTCGCGGCTGATGGTGAGCACCGCCTCGTTCAGCCGCTCCGGGGTCTGGTTGTAGACGTCGATGCCGTGCACCCGCGGCCGGGGCAGGCTGCCGTCACCGCAAAGGGCTGCGAATCCCGCAACCAGACCGGATTGGGTGCCGGCGCTCGCCGTTGCATGCATCACGTCGGTGAGTGTGAAGCCGCGCTCGCGGCTCTGCTCGAGCAGCTCCAGCGCGCAGCGCGCGTAGCCCAGCGCGCCTACCGGATCGGAGCCGCCCGTGGGAATCACGTAGGGGCGCCGGCCTTCGGCTTCGAGCCGCCCGGTCAGCTCGCGGGCCGCGGCGGACGCTGCGTCCGGTGTCACGAGGTGCAGGGTGGCGCCCAGCAGCCGGTCCAGCAGCACGTTGCCGCTGGATTCGTAAAGCGGGTGTGACCAGCGCACCCGGCGCGTCAGAATCAGGTGGCACGGCAGCCCCACCGCCGCGCAGGCGGCGGCGGTCTGACGGGCGTGGTTCGACTGCACGGCGCCAAACGTGACGATGGTATCCGCACCGGCCGCCTGCGCGTCCGCCAGCAGGTATTCGAGCTTGCGCGTCTTGTTGCCGCCGGTCGCGAGCCCGGTGCAATCGTCACGCTTGAGCCACACGCGGGGGCCGCCGAGTGCCTGCGACAGCCGGTCCAGAGGAACCAGCGGGGTCGGCACATGGGCAAGCGGTACGCGCGGAGCGCTATCCAGCCAGGAACGGTTCATGCGGCTCAGTGTACTCCCGATAGCGTTGCTGCGTACGCCTCAGGTGCCCACTTGCCGCGGCAGGAATGGGCCGGCCGCGTGCAGATAGCCGGCAGCGCGCGCCTGCTCGTCGCTGCACCAGCGCTCCAGGACAGCGCCCGGCTGCGCCTCCAGCGCGGCGTAGTCGGCGTCGGTGGGTACCAGGTACGCGCGTACCGCGCCAATCAGCGTGCCCAGCACCGGACAGGGCTCGGGTGCTGCGCGCTCGGCATCCAGTCGGGTACCGTCGCGCCAGTCCGCCGGATCGATGAAGGCGCCGCGCCAGATGCCGAGCGGCACCCGGCGTGCCGCGGTTTCCGCCGTCTTCAGCACGCCGCCGCTGCGGCTCACGGCCAGTCCCTGTTCTACCAGCAGCTCGGCGAGCGGCCCGCGGGGCGTGAGGCAGTCGTAGGTGCCATCGCCCTGGGCGGCGGGCGAGCAGGTGACCGTTTCCAGCGTCAGGAGCTTGTGCAGCTCCAGGGCGCTGGCCATGCCGCAAGCGTACAGATGATCGCCGTCGAGGCACCACTGCCCGAGCTCCGGCGCGTCGATTCCCGCCAGCTGCAGCGTGCGACCGTTGAGATCGAGGGTGTCACCGTCGATCACCTCGAGCTGGGGATCGTTCGGGCTGCTGCCCGAAGCGGGCGCAGTCAGCGCGGTCAGCAGCACGATCGTCATGCCGAGCGCCAGGGCAATCTTCATTGAGCTCAGGCGCGCCGTACGCGATCCGGCCACTCGGTTCTCCCCGTCGGAATACGCTTCTTTAGAGAGCGCTCCCCCGGCGAGGTTCCGCACCGGGCTGCGGCCCACGGGGGATGCGTTCACGGCCGCCTGTCCGCCGCGAAGCAGTCCGAACCGGCGTTGACGACGTGCTCGCCGAGGGCCTTCGACAGCAGCAGCACCTGCTCGCACGGCAGATCCGGCGTGTTGCGCAGACGCAGCTCGTGCAGCTCGCTCAAGACCTGCAGGGCGGACACGTCCGTGATCGGATTGTCCGACAGGTCCAGCAGTTTGAGATTCGCGAGGCCCGCCAGGGCGGAGACGTCACGAACCGCGTTGCTCGAGAGATCCAGATTGCGCAGCTCCAGCAGGCCGGCCAGGGGCCCGGCGTCGTGGATCACGTTGCCCGCCAGCTGCAGCATGGTCAGCTGGCGCAGCCCGCGCAGCTGCCCGAGCTCTGCGATCCGGTTGCTGGACAGATCCAGGTACTTCAGCCGGTCGGCCTGTTCCAGACCATCGAGGCGGCTGATCCGGTTGCCGCTCAGGCGCAGCTCCGACAGCCAGGGCAGCTCACGCAGCGGCGTGAGATCGTCGATCTGGTTGTACTCCAGCAGCAGGGTCCGCACCGCCGGGGTCGTCGATGCCCAGCCGAGATCGCTCAACTGATTGTGATTCAGGTCGATGTGCATGGCCCAGGGCAGGGCCTCGATCCGGTCGATCCGGTTGAACCCGAGATCCAGGCGTGCCAGTTTTTTCAGTCCCTGCAGTGGCGTCACGTCGCGGATCGCGTTGTGAGCGAGGTTCAGGTCCTGCAGATTGGGCAGCGCCTCCAGGCCCTCGAGTGAGCCGATGCGCTGCTGGCCGCTGCCGGTACAGTGCAGCGTTTCCATGCGGCCGGCGGTGGGCCACTGAAAGCGCTCCGCGGTGGCGCGCACGCAGGCTCCGAGCAATGGATCTGCGAACTGCAGCCGCTCCACCGGCGTGTACACCGAAACGCCGTCGGGATGCTCACAGCCTGGCAACGCTGGCAGGATCAGCAGGCACCCCACGAGCACCAGCATCAGGCGCAGCGTCGGGGCCGGCGCTGTGGCGGGCGTTGCGCCGCCACGCGCGCATTGGGTCTCCGGGCTGTGCTGGCGAACGCTCACGGGGCCTCCCCACGGCACTGATGCGACGGGCAGGAGAGTGCATCAATCCGCATCACTTTGCATGTCCTATCCGGTCGTGCGCAATCGGCCGGCGCCCGGTCAGCGGCACACGCGCAATTGGCCGCCGCGGCGCATTGCCGATACAGTAGCGCTCGCCCAAGGTGAAGTCGTTCCTGCCGTGCAGCCCGGTCCCATTCTGTTCGTCGTCAGCGTGACCATGATCGCCATGGGCGACCTGATGCTCGTGCCTGCCCTGGTGGGTTGGTGGAGCGGCGGTCTCGACTACGAGCCGTTCCTGGACTCGGCCGCGTTCACCCTGGTGCCGGCGCTGGTCATGTACGCGCTGTTCCGGCAGCGCGGCGTCAACATCCTGCCGCGTCACGCTTTCCTGATCACGACTCTGGTATGGATCGTCGCGGCGGTAGCGGGGTCCGTGCCCATCGCTCTGCACGAGCACATCAGCTTCACCGACGCCTTCTTCGAGTCCATGTCGGGCATCACCACCACCGGGTCCACCGTGCTCGCCGGCCTGGACGAGATGTCGCCCGCCATTCTGCTGTGGCGCTCGCTGCTGCAGTGGGTCGGCGGGCTGGGATTCATGCTCATGGCCGTGGCGATCCTGCCGATGGTGGGCGTCGGCGGCATGCGCCTGTTCCGTTCGGAATCCTCGGACTGGAGCGAGAAGTCGCTGCCCAGGGCGCGCGACATCGCGTCGCGGATCGGCCTGCTGTACGCGGGGCTGTCGATGCTGTGCGCTCTGTTCTACTGGCTGTTCGGCATGTCGGCGTTCGATGCCATCAACCATTCCATGACCACCATCTCCACCGGCGGCTACTCCACCTCCGATGCCTCCATGGGTAAGTACGACAGCAACGCCATGCTCTGGATCAGCAGCTCGTTCATGCTGCTGGGCAGCCTGCCGTTTCTGGTACTCGTGCATGCGTTCAAGGCAGGCCCCGGGGCGCTGGTGCGCGACGAGCAGGTGCGGTTCTTTCTGCTGATGGTGGCGGTAATCTCGCTACTGAGCACCCTGCTGCTGAACGACCCCGCGTACTCGCTCGGTCGCGCATTCACCGTGGTCACGTTCAACGTCGTGTCGACCATTACCACCACCGGATTCGCCAGCACCGACTACACGTTGTGGGGGCCGTTCTTCGCCGCGGAATTTCTGTTCCTCATGTTCACCGGCGGGTGCTCCGGATCCACGGCGGGGTCGGTGAAGATCTTCCGCATTCAGCTGGCGCTGAAGATGTTTGCCACGCAGATCCGCAAGCTCATTCACCCGAACGGCGTGTTCGTGGTGCGGCTCAACAACCGCCGGGTCGATCCGTCCATCACCTCCGCGCTGGTTGCGTTCATCTTCGCCATCGGCCTTACCGTGATCGTGCTCACCGTGGCGCTGGCGGCCATGGGCCTGGATCTGGTGACCGCATTGTCGTCGTCGGTCACCGCGGTGACCAACGTCGGCCCGGGTCTCGGCGACATCGTCGGACCGGCCGGCAACTTCGCGTCCCTGCCCGATGCGGCAAAGTGGCTGCTGGCGGGCGCCATGCTGCTCGGGCGCCTGGAGCTGATGACCGTGTTCGTGCTGGTCACCAAGGCGTACTGGCGCGGCTGAGCGGGCAGTGGCCCGTCACTGCAGACGGCTCTTCACGAACAGTGTCGCAACACTCAGCGTGACCAGCGCGATGAGCGCCATGGGTGCCGAGTTGGCCAGCATCTCCTGGAGCGGAAAGGCCTTCAGAAACGAGCCCTGAATGATCAGCAGGTAGTGCTTGAGCGGATTCGCCTCAGCGGCGTACTGCAGCCACCAGGGCATGTTCTCCACCGGCGTCGCGAAGCCGGAAATCAGAATCAGCGGTACCGCGGTCATGAACGCGCCCAGAATGGCCTGCTGCTGAGTGCGGCACACCGAGGAAACCATCAGACCGATGCCCACCACGGACAGCATGAACAGCAGCAGGCTCAGGAACAGCAGACCGAAGCTTCCCGAAAACGGCACCCGGAACAGCAGCACCGCGGCGGCGATCATCAGACTGGCCAGCACCGCGCCGATGATGAGCGCCGGAATCGTCTTGCCGATGATGATCTCGAGCGGCGTCATGGGTGAGACCAGAAGCTGATCGAAGGTGCCCATCTCGCGCTCCCTGGCTATGGACAGGGCCGTGACCACCAGCGCGATCATCATGGCCAGCACCCCGGACAGCCCGGGCACTATGAACCACTGGTAGATCAGATTGGGATTGAACCAGTGCTGGGTCAGCACCGGGTCGGCAATGCGGACGCCGAGGCGCTGCTCGTGCAGCTCGGTGCCCAGCTGCGCGGCCACCACCGCCAGATAGCTCAGGGTGATCTGGCCGGCGTTGGCGCGGCGGCCGTCGATCAGCACCTGCACGACGGCCGCCTGCCCCACCTCGATGCTGCGCGAGAAGTCCGGCGCGAAGCGCAGCCCCAGCAGGACTTCGCGGCGGTCGATGAGCTCCTGCAGGCGGGTCACGTCGGTGACCGGCACGATATGGCCGACGAAGCTGGCGGCGCTCACGCGGTCCATGAATGTCTGTGACAGCGGTCCCGTATCCTGGTCGAGGACCGCGATGTCGACGTTGCGCACTTCCAGGGTCGCGGCGAAAGAGAAGATCACCAGCTGCATGAGCGGCGGGCCTATGAGGATCACCCGGGTACGCGGGTCACGCAGGTAGCTCATGAGCTCCTTGGCGACCAGGATGGCGAGCCGGTAAAGCATCAGTCGAGGCGCCTGTGGGTGGCGCGGGCGATGGCAGCGAACAGCACGGCGCCCAGCAACAGCAGCGCCAGAGCATCGGCACGCAGCTGTGCACCGACGTCGCCGGCGAGAAACAGGGTCTGCAGCCCTTCCACGAAGTAGCGGGCCGGCACGATCCGGGTGAGCATCTGGATCCAGGCGGGCATGCTGTGAATCTCGAACAGAAAGCCCGACAGCAGAAAGGCCGGCAGGAATCCGGTGAGCAGGGCGATCTGGGAGGCGAGGAACTGATTGCGGGTGAGCGTGGAGATGAGCATCCCCTGACCCAGCGCAGGCAGCAGGAAGCAGGCACTCAGCCCCAGCAGGGCCAGCGCCGAGCCCCGCAGCGGTACCCCGTACACGCCCACGGTGAGCAGGGTGCACAGCACGGTGGTGGCGAGTCCCAGCAGGAAGTAAGGCAGCAGCTTGCCGATGAGCATCTCCAGCAGGCGGGCCGGCGTCGACATCATTGCCTCCATGGTGCCGCGTTCCCACTCCCTGGCCAGCACCAGGGCCGTGAGCAGGGTGCCGATCATGGTCATGACGATGGCGATCGCACCGGGCAGAAGGACCCTGCGGCTCTCCAGCTCCGCGTTGAACCAGAAGCGCGGCTCCAGCTCCACGGTGGGAGCCTGGCGGCTGGAACCAGCCTGGCCGGCGCGCCAGGTACTGAACACGCCCCGGCCGTAGGCATCCGTGAACGCCGCCGTGTTCGGCTGCGAGCCATCCGTGATGATCTGGATGACGGCGCGGTCGGTCCGTGTCAGGCGCTGCGTAAAATCCGACGGGATCACGACGAAACCCTTGATGTGTCCGGAAACCAGCTGCGTTTCCAGCTGCCGCCGGTCGCGGCCCACGCGCACCGCGAGATAGGGTGTCGCGGCGTACGCTGCCGCAAGCGATCGCGCCTGCGGAGCATCGCTTTCGAGCACCACACCGAAGGGTACGCCGCGCACGTCGAGCGATACGGCATAGGCGAAAAGAAACAGCAGCATGGGCGGCAGCACGAACGCGATCATGAGCGATGCCGGGTCCCGCATGATCTGGATGGTCTCCTTGCGGATCAGTGCCCGCAGGCGCCGCGCCGCGCCGCTCACGCGACCTCCGGGCGCGCGTCGGCGCTGTCGTAGCGCGCCACCAGGCGTACGAACGCGTCCTCCAGGGTCGGTTCCGGCAGGGTGGCGTCGGCGACGCTGGCCTTGAGCGCGTCGGGACGGTCGAGGGCGATGACACGCGCGCGATTGATCAGCGCGACCCGGTCGCAGTACTCGGCTTCGTCCATGAAATGCGTGGTCACCAGTACCGTCACGCCCTTGGCGACCAGACCGGTGATGTGCAGCCAGAACTCGCGGCGGGTAATGGGATCCACGCCCGAGGTCGGCTCGTCGAGGAACAGCACCGCGGGGCGGTGCATCAGCGCGCAGCCGAGCGCCAGGCGCTGCTTGAACCCCAGCGGCAGGGTGTCGGGCGCATCGTCCAGGTAGCTCCGGAGGCCGAAGACCTCGATCATCTCGTCGATGCGCTCGCGCCGCAGGTGGCCGCGCAGGCCGTACGCGCCGGAGAAAAACTCCAGATTCTGACGCACCGAAAGCAGCCCGTAGAGCGAGAATTTCTGCGCCATGTAACCCAGCCGGCGTTTTGCGTCCGCCGGCGAGCGGCGCAGATCGAACCCCGCCACTTCCGCGCGCCCGGCCGTTGGCCGCAGCAGCCCGCAGAGCATACGGAACGTGGTGGATTTGCCGGCCCCATTCGGGCCGAGCAATCCGAACACCTCGCCCCGCTGCACCGCAAACGAGACGTCGTCGGTGGCGGTGAAATCGCCGAAGCGGCGGGTGAGATTGCGGCACTCCACCATCACGGCCCGCTCGCCCGACACCGGCTGCATCTTTTCGGCGAGGGCGGAACGCCCGCCGGGGCCGCCGCCGAGCAGATCGATGAACGCATCTTCGAAGCGGGGAGGCACCAGCGCGGTGCTCGCGGCCTGCCCGGCGAGGGCGGCGTCGATGGCATCCCGCGCGTCCGGGCCCCTGAGCACGATACGTATGGCATCACCCTGGATCACACCGTCGCGCACGTCTTCGCGCTGCAGCAGTCGGGTGAGCAGCCGACGGCGGTCGCTGCGGATCCCGTCGATCCGGCAGCTGCGTCCGCGCAGCCGCTCCGTGAGTTCCCGGGGGGCGCCCGAGAAGGCCAGCTCGCCGTCGTTGAGCAGCAGAACGGACTCGCAGCGCTCGGCCTCATCGAGATAGGCCGTAGACCAGACCACCGCCATGCCTTCGCCGGCCAGCGCCTGCACCATCTCCCACAACTCGCGGCGGCTGATGGGGTCCACGCCGACGCTCGGCTCGTCGAGCAGCAGCACCGGCGGGCGGCCCATGAGGGCGCACGCCAGCCCAAGCTTCTGCTTCATGCCGCCCGAGAGCTTGCCAGCGGGGCGCGCAGTAAAGTCGCCCAGGCGCGTGAAGTGCAGCAACTGTTCGAAGGTCGCCGCCCGCGCCGCGTCGTCCAGGCCCTTGAGGTCAGCATAGAGGCGCAGGTTCTGCAGCACGCTGAGATCTTCGTAGAGGCCGAAACGCTGCGGCATGTAGCCGATCAGCTCGTGAATGGCTGCGGAATCCGCCACCACGTCGCGCCCGGCGACCCGCAGCGTGCCGGCATCGGGCCGCATCAGCGCGGCGATCAGACGCAGCAGCGTCGTTTTGCCGGCGCCGTCCGGCCCCACCAGGCCGGTAAGCTGCCCGGCCTCGATCCGTGCGCGGATCCCGCGCAGCGCGTCCTTGCCGGCAAACGCCTTGTGCACCCCATCGACTTCGATGGCGCTGGCCATGTCAGCGACCGGACGGCGCTGCGCCGAGGGTTACCGTGACGGGCATGCCCTGGCGCAAGGCATGGTCCGCGTCGGTCACGACGATGCGCAGGCGATACACCAGGTCGGTGCGCAGGTCCGGCGTTTCTACGCTCTTCGGTGTGAACTCGGCGCGCGGCGACACAAACCCGATCTGGCCATGATAGGTGCGCTCGCCGCCATCGCGGCTGATGGTGACTTCGGTTCCGGGAGCGGTCCGGCCCAGGTCGGGCTCCGAGACGTAGGCGCGTACGAACACCCGATCGTTCAGGGTGACGACGTAGACCGGTTCGCCGACGCCGAGCATCGCGCCCGGCTCGCGGATCCGCACGGCAATCTCGCCCCGCGCCGGCGCCCGCAGCAGGGTGTCGTCGAGCTGCGTCTCGGCCTGGCTCAGACGCGCCGCGGCGGACGCCTGCGCGGCCCTGGCAGCGGTGATGTCCTCGCTGCGCGGGCCCTCCACGGCGAGCGCGAGAGATTCGCGGGCACCCGCGACCCGCGCCGCCGCCTGATCGCGCCGCGCCCGCGCGGCATCCAGAAGCTGCTGGCTGCTCGCACCCTGGCTGATGAGCTGCTGCTGGCGTGCGTACTCGCTCTCAGAGTTGGTCAGAGCCGCTTGCGCCTCGCTGACGGCTGCGCGCGCGGCCTCGATCTCCTGCGGTCGCGAGCCGGCGAGCAAGCGCGCCAGGTACGCCTCGGCCTGGTCTACCGCTGCGGTAGCGGCAGCGACCGCCTCGCGGTAGGGCTGGTCGTCGAGCGTTGCCAGCAGCGCGCCTGGGGTCACGGCGTCCCCTTCTTCGAGGTGCATGGACGCGAGCCGGCCCGCCACGCGAAAGCCCAGCTGGACCTCGCGCATGTCCACGTTGCCATACAGCGCCAGGCCGTCGTCCTGGTGATCGTCCGACCAGGGGTGCTGCCAGACGAGCGCTGCAGTCGCCGCGGCGACCAGCACGAGGGCCGCAACCACGCGCCTTTTCACGATTTGCCTCTCCTGCCGAACCGGGATTCCAGATTGATGCGCAGCTGCGTACGGATCGCGTTCAGTTCTGCGCTGCCGATACCTTCGTGCCAGCCCAGGTGCCGCTGCAGGGCCGCATTTGCCACGCGGAACACCAGTACCTGACCCACCAGCGTGAGCGCGCACAGACGCGCTTCCTGCGAGCGCTCGTCCAGCGCGCCGGCCAGCGCGACCAGGCGGGTCAGCACGCCCAGCATTCTGCCCATCATGCCGTCGTAGAGGATATCGAAGGCTTCGGTGGGCTCCTGCTGCTCGCGTACGATCAGCTTGGCCCAGCCCGCGGTCTGGGGCTGGCTGAGCAACTGGAGCATGGTGAACATCAGCGTTTCCATCGCGTCGATGCAGCGCGCTTCCCGCTTGCCGCTGCTGTGCTCGATTGCTGCGATCTCGACGCCGACCCGGGTTGCAACCGGCACCAGCTGGTCGGCCAGCTGGGCCGTGACGTGCTCGAACACGGCCAGGTACAGGCCGTGCTTGCTGCCGAAGTGATAACCGATGAGCGCCTGATTGACGCCCGCCGCCGCCGCCAGCGAACGGCTCGAGGCTGCGTGAAAGCCGTCGCGCCCGAAGATCTCGATACCCGCCTGGATCAGCGCGTCGCGGGTACCTTCGCCGCGCAGGGGTCTGGCCTTGCTCATGGCCAGGAGTATTAATTAAACGAATGAATAATTCAATCTGACGCATGAATCTGTGCGCGGCAGCAAAGTGCGTGAGGCAGGAACAAGAAAAAGCCGCCCGTGGGCGGCTCAAAGTATCCCGGTTGTTTTGGTTGTTCCGGGAATTCGCAAGGCGTGATCGGGGCCGCGCGTCTCGTGCGGACACGTTGCGTGCTCAGCTCCCGGGAATCACCGGCAGGGCAAATTCGGCGCGCAAGTTATCAGTTTCTGAATCAGCGATCAACCATAATTCAATGGGTTAAGAGAGATTATTTGAACCTGCATCAGGTAACTGGGATCGACACGCCAGGGCGTGGCGGGCGCCGGCCGGAACCGCTTCGTCGCGGCCTGCCGGCACCTCGGCATCAATGATTCTGGCTGCCTTCGTGCTGCAGGCAGCGTTGCGCCTGCTCGATTCCAGCACGGACTGCGGCCACGAGCGCCGCCGGGTCGCTCAGCGCGCGTGCCGGATCGCTGGCTGCGGTGAGTGAGGCCACCAGCGCGGCCGCAAAGGCGTCCCCGCACCCGGTCGGGTCGCGTACGCGCTCTGAAGCCAGCGCCGGCACCGGCTGCGTCAGGCCCTGGCGCAGCAGCCGCACCGGATGGGGTCCGTCGGTAACCACCACCTCGCCCAGCCGAGCGAGCAGATCGTCGGCCGCCACCTGACGGCACAACGCCTGCCACTCGTGCCGGTTTGCCACCAGCAGGTCACAACCCGCTGCGATGGCGCGTACGTCCTCGGCGGCCAGCAGCTCAGCATACTGGCCGGGGCACCAGGCGCGCAGTGCGATCCGCGGTCCGTTCCCGGCCGCCTCGCGCATCTTGGCGGGTAGATCCGGCGCTATGATCAGCGCATCGGGAGGATTGCCCGCCAGGCGCCGCAGATCGCTCGCAAACCGTTCCTCGCCGGTGGGGCCGGGATAGAACGCGGTGAACTGAGCGCCGTCAGAGCCGGTGAGAATGATGCCTCTGGCGCAGGATGAGGCAGGGACCGCGATGATGCCGCTGGCGTCGATGCCATGGCCTTCGACGTGCATCAGGTAGTCGGGCGCGTAGTCGTCGCCGACGTACACCAGCGGCGTGGGCTGCTGGCCGAGTCGCCGCAGGGTGGAGGCCAGATTCATCGCGCAACCCCCGAATTGCCGGTGCAGGTGCGCCAGCTTGACAGTGCGCGTGTGTGCCGCGAGCGGCTCGTGGAAGACGCCGATGTCGTCATAAGCCAGCGTGCCGGTCACCAGAATTCGGGCCACTGGGTGCTCCTCGAGTGTCTGGCTAAAGGTAGCGGCCAGCCGGCGCCGTGCAAAGCCCGTCGGGTTTCAGCGCACCCGGCCCGCGCTCCGATCCGCGCTCCGATCCGCGCTGCTGCGCGGCAGGGCGGCCGCAACCGCCGCCAGCACCAGCAGGCGGGCGCGCTGCAGCGGGCGCAGACCCGCGCTGGCCCGCCAGCGCCAGCTCAGGTCCCTGAGGCGCGGATGCCGCGCCATCCGGTGGCCGAGCGGTTTGCCGACGTGGCGGTGAAAGCGCGCCGACGCCAGCGAGAAACAGGCCACCGCGCCCAGCAGAGGCAGAATGCCGGGAAGCACCGGAACGAGCAGACCGACGACACCCACGAGCGTCAGAACGATGCCGGAGATGAGCCAGAACAGTTTGCGAATCATCGGATCCCCATGAGTCTCTGGTAGGTCGAGGTCGCGCCGGCGGTCCGGCGCGACCTCGTCAGACGCTGGGATGCAGAATTGATGCCAGACGTATCTCGCTGATATATATCGTTTATTTTCTCGATCTCGGTGTCGGGAGCTGGCGCGTTCCGCCACGGGGTGGCGACTTGCACCAATCGGCAAAGCCGTTACAAAGCCGTCACCCTCGCTTCATCGCCCACAGGTAATCTGGACGCCGAGCTTGCAGTCAGAGCCCAGCGATGAAAAACCTCGTAGGACAGTGCTTCTCCCTCGCGGATGGCCGCTACCGGATCGTCGACGTCCGTCGGGTCGGCGGCGATGCCATGATCTACGCCGAGGAGCTGCAGCGCGAGGCGCAGTCGGCCGCGATCCCGGCGACCCCGCACAGCCCGCGCCGCGCCGCGTTTCACTACGGCGACATCGCTGAGCTGCTCAGCGTCGGCCGCACGATTCGGCCAGGATGAGGCGCCATGACCTTCATGGCGCTGTAACGGCCGTTGACTATGCTTTGCGCATAGATCGAAAGAACTGGAATCGAGTGTCATGGAACTGGAAGAGCTGGCAGAACCCGAAGCCCGCGGTGAGGATTGGCCGGAGACGGTAAGCGAGAGCACCGATCCGGCTCCTGCGTGGGTGGATGCCTACGAGTTTTGATCCGCGTCTCAGCCGCCCCGTGATGGGGCGCGCGGCCCCCTTGCGGCCGTTCTGTTTCAATCCCATCGCATAAAGGAATCATCTGCACCGATGGTCGGCCGCGTTGCTCCGGCATCCGGTCGCGCGGCTGCAGGTGCATCACTCGAGCATTGGATGCGATGAGGAGCCGAATGACGGATCAGACTGGCCTGCAGGAGATCGTGGTGCTGTTCGCGGCGGATGGAACCGCCGTTGACCGTGAGCTGCGCATGGAAGACTTCGAGGCGCTGGTGGCCGGCGAGACGGCGCTGCCCGAGCGCGCAGCGAGTGTTGTGCGAGCCGCGTACGCAGTGGTGGGCGCCGGGCTCGCGGTCCGTGGCGTTGCCTTCTTTCAGTTCCGCGTCACCGAGGAAGGGCTGCTCGACCCGACCTTCAACCTGCCGTTGCGTTACATGGTGGAGAATGCCGGCCCCGGCCCTCAGATCGTGGACGTGGGCCCGTTCCGTCTGGCCTGCCGCAGCCAGTGTCCGGTGCCCTGGCATGCCGTGCACCTCTGGGAACCCGCAGGGCAGGGCGATGACCATCCCATCAAACGCGTCCAGAAGCTGGTCTGGCGCAACAGCCTCGGCATCAAGCCGCTGCCCGGCCCGGGCGACGACTGGGATCTGCCCGCCAGCACCGGCGATAGCGGCCGGGTGCTGGACGTCGACGGCGGGTTTGCCGGCGATCTCGAATCGGAGCCGCTGCCCAAGCCGGTCAACGGCAAGCGCCCGGGCACGGATTTCGCTGCACGGCCGGCCCAGGCCCGCCGCACCGGCAAAGACGACCGGGAACGCCTGCGTGCCGTGGCTGACGGCGGGCCACGCAACGCCGCGCGCCGGCCCTCGGGATCCGCCCTGGCGGAACACCGGCGTTACGACGCGCAGCTGACGGCGGTGTTCGGCGAGGAGGGCCGCCTGAACCTTTCCCAGCTCACGCATCAGCATCGTGACCAGATTGCTCAGATCCAGGCCAAGTTCCGCGACGAGCTGCATCAGCAGCAGCAGAACTACCTCGAGCAGATCCGCGGCGCGCGCGAGGAGATCCAGAAGCTGAAGGCGGCGCTGCGCCACGAGCAGGAGCGCAATCGCCGGCTTCAGGGGCTGCTGCGCGGCGAAGTCTGACCCGCGCGCCGCAGCCAGGCGCTCACGCGCGCCGGGGATCCACCAGGATCTTCACCTGCGCGGGGTGCTCGGCTAGAGCCGCGAATGCCCGGGGCAACTCGCCGAGAGCGACCGTGCCGGTGTGCAGCGGAGCGACGTCCAGGCGCCCGCCTGCTACGAGCTCCTGAGCGATGTCGAACTCCTCGTGCAGGTAGGCGATGGAGCTCGACAGGCGCACTTCCTTGATCAGCCAGGAGGCGGCATCGATGGTTGCCGGCAGGGTGGGGACGCCGACCAGGGAAACTGCACCGCCGCGCCGGACCAGCTCCACGGACCGCTGAATGGTCTCGGGTATGCCGGCGCACTCGAACACCACGTCCGCGCCGCCTGTGCCAAGGTGCTCGGCGATACGCCCGCCACAGTCGGCGGCGCGGGGATCGAGCACCAGGTCGGCGCCGAGCCGGGCGGCCAGGCGGGCGCGGGTCGGCTCGGGTTCGAGCAGCAGCGTGCGGCCGGCGCCCGCGGCGCGGGCGGCCTGAAGCACCAGCAGTCCGATCGGCCCGCCGCCCAGGACGATGACCTGATTCCCCAGGCGCATGGGCGTGCGCCGCACCGCGTGCACCGCTACCGCCACGGGCTCCAGCAGCGCCGCCTGCTCGTCGGAGAGGCTGGCGTCCACCCGGTACAGGCGTTCCGCCTCGAACGCGATGGCCCTGGCAAAGCCGCCATGGGGCGCCGCCAGCGGACCGGCGCCGATGGCGCCGGCGAAGGCAGCCTCGCAATGGCCGGCGTCCCCGCGCCGGCAGGTGGGGCAGCGGCCACAGGCGCTGGCAACACCGATGGCTACCCGGTCGCCTTCGCGCACGCCATCGACGCCGGCGCCGGTTGCGGCGACCCGTCCCACCCATTCGTGGCCGCAGATCGCCGGGTTGTAGGGCGCGCCGGAAACGTAGGCATGAACGTCGGTGCCGCAGATGCCGCAATAGCTGATCTCCACGACCGCCTTGCCAGGCTGCGGCACCGGTTCCGGCATGTCGATGAGCGACACCTGACGCGTCCCCGTAACCAGTCCAACCTGCATGACCCGCTCCTGTCGTTGGTTGGCCGTATAATCGGGATTCTTTTGCGGCGAGGCCAGCACGATGCTGATCGAGATCTTTTCGGACGTGGTCTGCCCCTGGTGCTACATCGGTAAGCGGCGCCTGGACGCGGTGCTGGAATCCGCCGCGGGGGAGGGCGTAGAAGTTGCCTGGCGGCCGTTCCAGCTCTATCCGCAGCTGCCGCCTGAAGGCATGCCGCGCGCGCAGTTCATGCGTGCGCGCTTCGGCGAAGGCGCGCAGCCTGGGGAAATCTACCGGCGCATCGTCGAGGAAGCGCGGGGTATCGGTCTAGAACTCGACTTCGAGGCCATCGACACCGCGCCCAACACCTTTCTGGCCCACCGCCTGCTGAGCTGGGCGGAGGGTTCGGGGCGCCAGCACGAGCTCGCCGAGGTGCTGTTTCAGTACTACTTCCGGCGCGGTGAGAACGTCGGCGACCCCGTAACGCTGGCCCGCGCTGCGGCAGAAGCCGGGCTCGATGCCGGGGCGGCGGAGCAGTTTCTGGGCGGAACCGAGGGCAGCGCCGACGTGGAGCTGTACCTGCAGCTGGGACGTCAGATCGGCGTTACCGGCGTGCCTTTCTACCTGCTGGCGGGTCGGTTTGCGATTCCGGGCGCGCAAAGCAGCGAGGTCATGGCCCAGTTCATCACGCGTGCGCGGGAGCGTCTGGCGGCTGAAGCCGAAGTCGCCGGCTGAAGCCGAAGTCGCCGGCTGAAGCCGAAGTCGCCGGCTGAAGCCGAAGTCGCCGGCTGAAGCCGAGGTCGCCGGCTGAAGGGCGCTCAGTCTGCCTTCGGCAGCACGAATCGCGGCGGCGTCGCCTGGCTGAACACGTGTTTGGCGATCACGTCGTAGACGTGCCCGCAGGCGTTGCAGTGAACCACCAGAAACCAGGGCTGGCGCGAGCGCGAACGCTCGCTGCTCTCCTTCGAGACGATGTGCTCGATGCCCTGCACGCCGCACTCCGGACATTTCGGTTCTGCCATCGATCGATTCCCACTCGTCTGCCGGGGCTCAGGAACGCGCACGACGCGCACGGGCGCGTCGGATCGGCTCACGTGAACCGCTGATCCATCTCGAGGGCCGGCACGTGTCCTTCCGTGCGACCTACCACCCTGGCCGGTACGCCGGCGACGGTGACGCCCGGGGGCACGTGGTCGAGCACCACGCTGCCAGCCCCGACCTTGGCGTACTCGCCGACTTCGATGTTGCCGATCACTTTGCAGCCCGCTGCGAGCAGCACGCCGCGACGGATCTTCGGGTGCCGATCGCCGACCTCCTTACCCGTACCGCCGAGCGTCACCGAGTGCAGAATCGAGACGTCGTCCTCGATGACCGCCGTCTCGCCGATCACGATGCCGGTGGCGTGGTCGAGCATCAGCCCCGAGCCGATCCGTGCCGCCGGATGCATGTCCACGCCCAGCGTCACGCTGATCTGGTTCTGAAAGAAGCGTGCCAGGGTTTCCCGCCCGGACTGCCACAGCCAGTGGGCGATTCGGTGTGCCTGCAGCGCGTGAAAGCCTTTGAAGAACAGGAATGGCGTCGACAGGTCCGGGCAGGCCGGGTCGCGCGTGTAGGCTGCCAGAATGTCCTTTGCGGCTGCCGCCAGGATCTGCGGATGCGCATCCATGGCTTCGCTGGTTACGTCGCGAATGAGCATGGTGGGCAGCATGGGATTGTCCAGCTTGCTGGCCAGGCGGAACGACAGCGCGGCGCCGAAGGATTTGTGGTTCAGCACGGTGGCGTGGAAGTAGCTGCCGAGAATGGGCTCCTCGGCGGCCTTGCGCTCTGCTTCCTCACGCATGAGCGCCCACAGCACCGCGCTGCCGACCACGCCGTCGGCGTTGCGAACCGCCTCGACGGCGTCGAGGTAGCGGGTGTCGACAGATCGGTTCATGTCCGGACTTGGCGCCTCGCTGGGACCTTGCGGAGGGTGATTGTAACCATTGTCCGCTGCCGGGTGGCCATGTAGTGTGCGCTCTGACCTGTGACAGCAGACGCCCATGGCCGGTTCATTTTCTTCGGTTGCGCTGATCAGCCGTCGCGACAGCCCGGAGATACTCGACAGCGTCCTGGCGGTGGAGGAGTGCCTGCGCCGTCACGGCGTGCGCGTGATCTTCGAGGACGCCACCGCACGCATGATCGACGGCCACACCCGCGAGGTGCGCTCCCGCGCCGCGCTCGGTGACGACTGCGACCTCATCGTGGTGGTGGGAGGTGACGGCAGCCTCCTCGGCGTGGGTCGCGACCTGGCGCACAGCGGCGTGCCGGTACTCGGCGTCAATCGCGGCGGGCTCGGCTTTCTTGCCGACATGGCGCCGGACCAGATCGAGAGCGGCCTTCCGGAAGTGCTGGCGGGCCGCTACACCACCGAGGATCACTTCCTGCTCGAGGCCAGGGTGGAGCGGGGCGGCCGCGAGTTGTGGCGCTCACCGGCGCTCAACGACGTGGTGGTGCATCCGGGCGGCATGTCGCGAATGATGGAGTTCGATCTCAACGTCGACGGCGAGTTCGTCTACGACCAGCGTTCGGACGGTCTCATCATCGCCTCGCCCACCGGCTCCACGGCCTATGCGCTGTCGGCCGGGGGGCCGATCATGCATCCGTCTCTGGATGCCATCGTCATCGTGCCCATGTTTCCGCATACGCTGACGTCGCGCCCGCTCGTGGTGCGTGGCCAGTCGCAGCTGCGGATCGTCATCGGTGCCACCGGTGCCAACAACGCCCAGATCAGCTGCGACTCGCAGGTGGACTTCAATCTGAACACGGGCGATGCCGTGCTGGTGGGCAAGTACGCGGCGCCGCTGCGTCTCATCTATCCGCTCGGGCACAGTTTCTTCGAGTCCTGCCGCAGCAAGCTCGATTGGGCGAGCCGGTTGGGCGGCCGCCCGTCGCAGAGCTGAGGCTGCCGGGCGTCAGGACGTTTCAGGTACCTGGTTCGGGACGGTCGAGGTCGCGCAGCACGCCGGGGTCGGCCACCGCCACCCGTACGGGCATTGCGTCGGGGCGCTGCAGCAGGTGTCTCGCGCCGGCGTCGCCCTGCAGCCGCTCCAGCTGGTCGAACCAGCCGCTGGCGAACCCTACCGGGTGTCCGGGCCTGCCGTCATGTTCGGGCTGCACGATGGCTGACGGGTCCGTCGCCTGGGCCGCGATCAGGGCCTCGCGCAGGCGCGTCAGGGTCGCCGGATCGACCCAGGCCATGTCCGCGAGGGCCACGAACAGATAGTGCCACCCGGCTGCGTGCGCGGCCGCTGCACCCGCTGCCAGCGAGCGGCCCATGCCGTCGCTGGCATCGCCGCACCGTACGATCTGGAGTGCTGCGGGAAGCTGTGCTTCGAGCAGTGCGGCGGCGAGCGCGTCGTCCTCCGGTCTCAGCACCACGACGAGGTGCTCGAAAGCGGCGGCGAGCCGTCGCGCGGTGGCGATCATCAGCATGTCGCCGCCGGCCAGGCGGTGGCGCCGCTTGTCACTGCCGAAGCGTCGCGAAAAGCCGGCTGCGAGCAGTACGGCGCCGCCGATCGGCGCGCTCATGCGGAGCTCAGGCGCTGCCGCCTGCAGCCGCGCCTGCGGCTCCAGCCGCAGCTGCATCTGCGGATTGCGGCGCGACGCGGATCTCGGCCTGATGCCGCACCTGAATCAGCTCGGCGAGAATGGCGATGGCGATCTCCGGCGGGGTTTTGCTGCCGATGGGCAGCCCGATGGGAGCGTGCAGACGGGCGATCTGCGCTTCGGTCAGATCCAGCGCCCGCAGCCGTTCGCGGCGACTGGCCGAGGTGCGGGTCGATCCCATGGCGCCGACGTAGAACGCGTCGGTGGTCAGCGCCTCCATGAGGCCCATGTCGTCGATGCGCGGATCGTGGGTGAGCGCCACCACCGCCGAGGCCGGGTCGCTGGCGAGGCGCCGCACCGCATCGTCCGGCATGTCGTTCACCAGCGTCACGCCGGCAACGCCGAAGTCCTGAAGCAGGTGTTCGCGCGGGTCGCACACGGTGACCTGAACATCCAGCGTACGGGCCATCTCCGCGAGGTATTTGGAGACCATGCCGGCGCCGATGATGAACAGCTGTGTGCGCGGGCCGTACACGTGCCGCAGCACCTGGGTGTCGGCGCACCATTCCAGTGGCGCGAATGCGTCGACACGTCGCACCGTGCTGGCACCGGTCTGCAGGTTGACCTCGCGCTGCGCCCAGCCGCGCTCGGCCAGGGTTTCCCGCAGGAACGCAAAGTGCGCACCGTGCTCGGACGTGGCCTGCAGCGGTTCGATGACGATGTGCAGCGAACCCCCGCAGGGCAGGCCGAATTTCTCGGTCTCCTCGGTAGTGATGCCGTACTGGAAGTACTGCGGCCGGGTTGCCGCCAGCTCACCGCGGGTGAGCTTGTCGAGCAGGTCGTCTTCCACGCAGCCGCCGGAGAGGGAGCCGACGACGTGGCCGCGGGCGTCGCATGCGAACAGCGATCCTACCGGGCGCGGCGAGGAACCCCAGGTTTCGATCACCGTCGCCAGCCAGCAACGGTGGCCGTCGCGCAGCCAGTCATGAACCTGATTGAGAACTTCCGCGTCGACCGCTTGCATCTGTCGGTTGATCCCGTAACAGTGGATCTCGAGTCTACTACCTCAACCGGTTTCCTTCATGCGTGTGATCGAAGTGAGCCTCGACGTCGACCTGGCACCGTTCTCGGCGGCGCTCTGGCAGCAGCGCGTCGCACACCGGGTCTACGAGGAGCGGGGCGTGCAGGTGCTGGACGTGGCCGACACCCGACACGCCGAGGCGGTACGTCGCGCCTACGCTGCCTGGCGCGAAGGCCGGGTGCGCATCGTTGCAGTGGAGCCGCAGGAGACAGCCGCCGCCGCTGGCGCCGCCTCCGGGCATGGCATGCGCCTGCTGAGCGCGCTCGCGGCCTATCCCGGGTTGACCCTGCTGATCGGCCTGTCGCTACTGGTGTTTCCATTCAGCCTGGCCATCACCCGCGGTGCTCCGGGGACGCTGGTGGCGCTGCTCACCATCGTCGATCTGAGCCGCCCGCCGGCGGTGTTGCCGGATCTGGCGGAACTGCTGCGACAGGCTCAGGTATGGCGCTGGTTGACGCCCATATTCCTGCACTTTTCCGTGCTGCATCTGGCATTCAATTGCGTGGTGGTCATCGAGTTCGGCCGTCGCGTCGAACGTGGCCTGGGCACGCCGGGGTTTGTCGCCGCCGTCGTGCTCATCGCGGTGGTCTCGAACCTGGGGCAGTACGCGTTGGGAGGCGGGCCGCTGTTCGGCGGGCTGTCCGGCGTCGGTTACGGACTGCTGGGCCTGGTGCTGGTGATGAGCCGCCTGCGTGCCGCGGTGCCGCTGTGGCAGCTCCCCCGGGGGCTCGCCGGGGGCCTGCTGTTCTTTCTGGTGGTGTTCAGCACCGGCATCACCGAGCCGTTCGGGCTGCACGTGGCCAACGCCGCCCACTGGATCGGTCTCGGCATGGGTATCCTGCTGGGGTTGGGGGCGGGGTTGTACGGGCGCGCCCGTGGACTTTGAGCCGCTGGAAGGCTACCTGGAACGGATGGCCGTTGCGCCGGGCGACGCGGCCGCTCCGGCCAGCTACCAGCTCGTTCTGCATGCCCGCCCCGGACCGGGTACCGGGGCTGTCGACGCGACGATGCTTGCGCTCGACGGGCTGCTCGGCGCACCGCTGGCCATCGAGTTTCTCGGTGACATAGCCTGCTGCTACTGCGGGCGACGCACCCGCAAGAGCTTCGGCCAGGGCTACTGCTACCCGTGCTTTCAGCGGCTGGCGCGCTGCGATCTGTGCGTGGTCAGCCCGGATCGATGTCACTATGCCGCCGGCACCTGCCGCGAGCCGGAGTGGGGTGTGTCCTTCTGCATGCAGCCGCACCTGGTGTACCTGGCCAACTCGGCCGGCGCCAAGGTCGGCCTCACCCGGCGCGGGCAGGAGCTGGGCCGTTGGCTCGATCAGGGCGCAACCCAGGGGCTCGTCATTCTGGAGGCACCCACCCGACAGCTCGCGGGGCTTGCCGAGGTGGCCCTGGCCAGACATCTGAGCGACCGCACCGACTGGAGAGCGCTGGTGCGCGGCGACGCGCCGCCCCTGGATCTGGCAGCGCTGCGCGACCGGCTGCGTGGCGCTGCGCTCGAGCTGCCGACGGAAGTACGCTGGCTCGAGCAGTCGATCGCGCACACACTGCGTTACCCGTTGCTGCGCTACGGCACCGCGTTTGCGCGTTGGCGTCTCGAGCGCCAGACCCGGGTGGAGGGAACCCTGCTCGGCATCAAGGGTCAGTTTCTGTTGTTCGATCGGGGCGTGCTCAACATCCGCCAGCACCGCGCCTATCGGGTGCGCGTTTCGTCACCCGCGTCCGGGTCGCTGGTCACGGCGGATCAGATGGAGATGTTCGAATGATGCGAGATGGTAATCCGAAGGCGGTTCTGCTTGCCGACTATCGTGCGCCCGACTACCGCACCGAGGAAGTCGATCTCAGGTTCGACATCCGTGACGGGGTGACCGAGGTGACCAGCGATCTGCGGGTCGTGCGCAGCGTCGAGGCGCAGGCGCAGGCACCGCTGCGACTCGACGGCGAGGCGCTGGAGCTCGTCTCGGTGAGCATCGACGGCGTCGAGCTCGGCAGCAACGAGTATCGGCTCGACGACTCGAGCCTGACGCTGTTCGATCTGCCCGGAGAAGCCCGCATCCGCATCGTCACGCGGATTCATCCGGAGCAGAACACGGCGCTGGAGGGGTTGTACAAATCGGGCGGGATGTTCTGCACTCAGTGCGAGGCCGAGGGGTTCCGCAGGATCACCTTCTATCAGGACCGGCCGGACGTCCTGGCCCGCTTCACGACGACGATCATCGCGGACGCGGGCAGTTACCCGGTGCTGCTTTCGAACGGCAATCCGGTAGCCGACGTCGAGCTCGATGACGGGCGCCGGTCGGTCACCTGGCACGATCCGTTTCCGAAGCCCAGCTATCTGTTCGCGCTCGTGGCCGGCGATCTGGCGCTGCTGGAGGACCGCTTCACCACCGGCTCGGGACGGGAGGTCACGCTGCGCATCTATTCCGAGCCGCACAACATCGGTCACTGCGACTTCGCCATGGCGTCGCTCAAGCGTGCCATGCGCTGGGACGAGCAGACATTCGGCCGCGAGTACGATCTCGACATCTTCATGATCGTCGCCGTCGAAGACTTCAACATGGGCGCGATGGAGAACAAGGGGCTCAACCTGTTCAACACTTCCGCCGTGCTGGCGTCGAAAGACACGGCTACCGACGCCACCTATCAGCGCGTCGAGGGGATCATCGGCCACGAGTACTTTCACAACTGGTCCGGCAATCGTGTCACCTGCCGGGACTGGTTTCAGCTCAGCCTCAAGGAAGGGTTCACCGTGTTCCGCGATGCCGAGTTCACGTCGGATCTGCACTCGCGCACCGTGAAACGCATCGAGGACGTGACCTTCCTGCGCGCGGTGCAGTTTGCCGAGGATTCCGGCCCCATGGCGCACCCGGTGCGGCCGGCCAGCTACCTCGAGATCTCCAACTTCTACACCCCGACGGTCTACGAGAAAGGCGCGGAGGTCGTGCGCATGCTGCATACGCTGCTGGGAGCGGAGCGGTTTCGCGCCGGCACGGACCTGTATTTCCAGCGCCACGACGGCAGTGCCGCCACGACGGACGATTTCGTTGCCGCCATGGCGGCGGTCAGCGATGTCGATCTGACGCAGTTTCAACGCTGGTACTCACAGGCAGGGACTCCGGTCGTCGACGTGAGTGCGCGGTGGGCGGACGGCTGCCTGACCCTGAGCCTGGCGCAGCACTGTCCGGCCACTCCGGGGCAACCGGACAAACTGCCGTTTCACATACCGGTGCTGCTCGGGCTGCTCGACGGTGACGGGATTGATCTGGATTGCGACGCGTTGGAGCTGCGTTGCAGCGACCCGGTGGCGGTGTCGCGTGACCCACACACCGGCCGGACCAGCCTGCTGCTGCACCTGCGCTCGGCCCGGGTAGAGCTCAGCGTGAGCGGTCCCTCCGCGCGTCCAGCGGTGAGCTTTCTGCGTGGTTTTTCAGCGCCGGTGCGCGTGAACTTCCCGCGTTCGACCGGGGAGCTCGAGTTCCTCGTGCTTCATGACAGCGACGGCTTCGCCCGTTGGGATGCGCTGCAGACGCTGGTCTCCATCGAGGTGGAACGCCTGCTGCGTTTCGGCGGAGCGCCGCAGGAGGGGCTGCTGGAGCTGTTCGGCGCGCTGCTGAAGCTGGCCATCGACGCTCCGGACGATGCCGAGCAGAAGTGCCTGCTGGCGGCCATGCTGACGTTGCCGGACGAAAACTACCTGCTCGAGCAGCTGCGCGGCATCGACGTGCTGGCGCTGTGTGACGTGCTCGACCGTATGCGCGCAGCGATCGCCGGGCGCTACGTCGATGGCTGGCAGCAGTTGTTCGATGCCAATCGCGCCAGAGGCGCGTTCAGCCCCGAGCCTGTGGACATGGCGCGGCGGACGCTCAAGCAGGTGGCCCTGAGCTATCTCGGCCAGGCGCTGCCGGGGGCGGCCGCGGGCGCGCTGATCGAAGCCGAGTATCGCGGGGCGGACAATCTGACGGATCGGCGCGCCGCGCTGCTGCAGCTCACTCGCGCGGCGCACGTAGACGGTGCGCTGCGCGAGGCGCTGCTCGCCGATTTCGGCACGCGCTGGCGTCATGAAGCGCTGGTGATGAACCAGTGGTTCTCGCTGCAGGCCTCGAGCCCCCTGAACGGCGCCGCGCAGGTGGCGAAGCTGGTCTCGCATGAGGCGTTCGACGCCCGCAATCCGAACAAGCTGCGGGCGGTCTACGGCGCATTCGCGCAGCTGAACGCGCGCGGTTTTCACGCGACCGACGGCAGCGGTTATGCGTTTCTCGCGCAGGCGCTCGTCGCGCTCGATGCAAGCAACCCGCAGGTAGCGGCACGCCTGGCGATTCCGCTCACCCGCTGGCGTCGTTACGATCCGGGCCGTCAGCGACTGATGCGTGGTGCGCTCGAACGCGTCGCCGAGGCAGCCGATCTCTCGCCGGATCTCTACGAGATCGTCACCAAGAGTCTCGCCGAGCCTCAGGCATAGAGCTCAGGCAGGGGTTCGGTCGGGGTGTTGCCACGCTGCCGGTGGAGCTGCTGCACGGCCGCGATCAGCGCGCTCATGACCTCGGCTGCCGGGCGCCCCGCATCGTCTGCCGGTGGCGCGTAGCACAGGGCGTTCAACGCGTCGAGGGCCGCGCCATGACCGGCCGCCCGGAAACGCTGCACCGCGGTGGTTGCCGGCAGGTCGTAGAACGCAGCCAGGTAGCGCATGAGGGCGCCATGCACTGCGGCCGCATCCTCCTCGCTGGCTGCGCGCTGCAGGGCCCGCCGCAGCGGCCCGAGCTGCGCCGGACGGCTGCGGCGCGGATGCCCTGGCAGGTCTGAGGGGTGTCCGGGCGCGGCGCGCCTCAACCCCGCGAGCGCCGCCGCGAGTGGCCGCCGCAGCAGTATCAGCAGAACGCCCAGGGACAGCGCCGCCACGGCAGGCAGCAGATACCTGGGCAGATCATCCGCCCCCGGAGCCGCGCCGGTGGCCGGCTCACTGTCAGGTACCGGCTCGTGCTCCGAGGGTGTGTCCTCCGGTGCCGGCGCGTTCGTGGCGCTGGCCGGCGGCGGGCCGGGTGTTGCAGCCTGGGGAGCAGGCGTGTTGCCGCTGCCGGCAGGGCCCGGTGCCACGCGCAGGGTGCGCGGCGCGCTGGTGCTGGTGCGCAGCTGATCGCGGACCACGTCCCACCAGGTGAGGGTGACCGGCGGCAGCGTGGTCGTGCCGGCGGTAGTCGGAATGATGGCGAAGGCCTCGACACGGCTGCCGACGATCTCGCCGCCGCTGGCGTCGTCGTCCAGGTCCGGCGGTTCAGGATACTGACGGAAGCGTGCCTCGGGCAGTTCCGGAATCAGCGGTGGTATCGCCGAGCCCACGTTGCCGTGTGCCTCGATGCGCAACCGTCGGGTGATGGGCTGACCGACCTCGAAGCGATCCGCGTCCGGTTCCCAGCGGTCCTGGATCTGCACGTCCGTTGCCGGCAGCCATGGCTGGTCGGCCGGGTAGCTGTCGGGTATGGGCAGTACGGTCAGCTCGAGGCGCTCGGTGCTCACGCGCACGCCTGAGCGGCGCGTGCGCCCGCCGCTCTGCAGCTTTACGCTGCTGGTAACGGAGATCGACGGAATGACCAGGGTGCCGCTCTGCTCGGGCAGCAGGGCAAAGCGCTGCTCGACCATGCCGTAACGCTGACCGTCGCGGAACTCGTAGCTGGAGCGGGCTTCCCCAAGCGGCATGACGACTGCGTTGGCGACCTCGGGCGCACCGGGCAGATCGCTGTAGATCTGGGCTTCGTTCGAGTAGTACAGGCGCCGCGTGAGCACCGTCTCGCCCTGCACGTACACCGGGTTGCGGGATAGCGTGGATTCGAAGAACACCATGCGCTGGATGGCGTCGCGAACGTCGTCGGCCACCGGCCTGACCTCGAGCCGCAGGGGCGTGGTCGTCTCGCCGCCCATCTTCAGCGCCGGAATCTCCAGCGTGCCGGAGCGACGCGGACGCAGGGTGACCTGATACTCGATCCAGCTCTGCACCACACCATTGATCGAGCGGTACTGGCTTGCACTCTGGGTGCCCAGCACCTCGAAATCCTGCTCGAGCGGCGTGACGTCCAACGGTACGCCCTGAGCACCGGTGGTGCCGTCGACGCGAATGCTCAGGCGTGCGGTGCCGAGCTCGTCGATGGTGCGTGGCTCTATGCTGGCCCGCAGTTCCGCCGTGGCGCCGCCTGCCCAGAGCAGTGCCGCAACCAGCGCCGCGGCGACCGGCAACCAGCGGGAGTGCAGCCGCGGCCGATGCCGAGTGGCCCGCGGTGCCAGCCGGGGAGCCCGCCTCACCAGATTTTCTCCGCGTCGCGGCTGCCGTACTCGCCCCGGCGCAAGCGCTGATTGGTCTCGTACTGGAACTTGCGCCGCAGCAGGCCACCGGGATCGTCAGGCACCCGGCGCAGCCATTGCTCCAGCGCGTCCTTGCGTTCGTCGCGGCTGCTGGCGGATTCCTGCTGCTCGCCCTCGGCGCTCTGCTCCGCCTCGCTCTGCTCGCTGTCCCCCTGCTCCTGCTGCTCGGACTCCTCGCTTGGGGAGCCCTGCTCGTCCTCGCTCTGCTCCTGCGGCGTCTGTCCGTCACCCTGAGGTTGGGCGCTGTTCTCGGGGTTCTGGCCCCCCTGCTGCTGATTCTGATCTTCGTTCTGTGATTGCGACTGCTGCTGATCGAGCGCGCGCTGCAGCAGATCGCGGTTGAAGCGGGCATCTTCGTGATCGGGGTCGGCGGCCAGCACGCGATCGTAGGCGGCGACGGCCGCTTCGAAGTCGCCCTGCTGAGCCAGCGCATTGCCGAGGTTGTAGGTGGCGGTCAGATCGTCGTGCGCGCTGAACTCGGCCGCCGCGCGATCGTATGCGCCGCTGCGGTAGTCTGCGGCCGCCCGCCAGGCGGGATCTTCGAACAGGGTTGCGGCCATCTCCGGCTGGCCTTCCTGCAGGGCCTGCAGGCCCTGCTGGTCGCGCCGCTGCCACAGGTCGTCCCAGACGCCGGCTTCGCTTGGCGCTGCAGCAAGCAGCGGCACCAGCGTGAGCGCGACGCAGGCAATGGCGCCGCGGCGGAACGCCAGCAGCAGCAGGGGTACCAGTACCAGCACCACCCAGAATCCCTGATCGGCCCAGGTGTCGAACTCGCGATCCACCGCCGTGGTCTCGTCTTCGCCGGGCAGCGGGGTGCTGAGGAGCTCGGTGATGTCACCGTCATCCAGTGTGAGAGTACGGTAGCGGCCGTAGCCCGCCTCGGCGACGTTGCGCAGGCGCTCCACGTCCAGGCGGGCCACCACGGCCTCGCCCTGCTGGGTGCGCAGCACCTGGCCCGGCTGGTTGACGAAATCCAGGGGAATGGTGCCGCCGCCCGGCGTACCGACACCCAGCACGGAGAGCGGAAAGTTCGGGTCCCGGCGTGTGGTGGCGTCGCTCATCTGGTCGATGCCGTCGGTGACCAGCAGCACCCGGCCCTGGTTGACGTGGGCGTTTTCGAACAGCTCGTGGGCTACGTCCAGCGCGCTGCCGAGATTGCTGCCGAGTACCGGCATCATGTCCGGGCTCAACGCCCACAGCAGGTTCTCGATGGTGCGGGTATCGTCGGTGAGCGGAACCACTGCGTGGGCATCGCCGGCGTATGCCACCAGTGCCGTGAAGCCTTCGCGGCGGGTGCGCAGGACGTCGGCAATCTTCTGGCGTGCCCGTACGATACGCGAAGGTGCGATATCGTCGGCAAACATGGACAGCGACAGATCCAGCACGACCACCAGCGCATCGCTGCGCTGCTCCACCGGCTGAGGCAGGCGCTCCCAGCTTGGACCGGCAAGCGCCACGGCCGCCGCGAACAGGGCCGCGCCCGCAGCTGCCGGCAGCGCTCTGGAGGCACGCGGGCCGACCGGCTCGAGCAGCACCGCCAGCAGTTCCGGCGCGATGCTGGACTCCCAGTGCGACGTGCTCTGTCGCCGCTGCGCCCACAGGAGCGCCAGCATCACAGCCGGAATGACGCCGAGCAGCCACCAGGGTCGCACGAAGTGGATCGCCTCAAGCACGGCGCCATCTCCCGAGCTCGCTGGTAATGATCAGGCACATCAGCAGCCAGGCGAGCCCCAGCGGCCAGTGATACAGCGCCGCGATCGGCCGGTAAGTCTCTGCTTCCTGCTCGATGGGTTCCAGCGCATCGATGATGTCGTAGATCTCCATCAGGCGGGCGGTGTTCTGAGCGCGGAAGTAGCGTCCACCCGTGGTGCTGGCGATGGCTTTCAGCGTGTCCTCATCGAGCTCGGCTGAAGGGTTGATGATGCCGGAGGAAAACACGCCGAACAGGCTGCGCATACGCATGGCGTCGGCGCCGACGCCGATGGTGTAGATGCGGATGTCTTCCGCGGTGGCCAGCTCCGCGGCTTTGATGGGGGTGACCTCGCCGACGTTGTTGGCACCGTCGGTGAGCAGGATCAGCACCCGATCACCGGCCGGACGCTGGCGCAGGCGTTTGACCGCGAGCCCGATGGCGTCGCCAATGGCTGTCTTGCCGCCGGCGATGCCGACCGGCGCTTCGGTGAGCAGGCGGTTGACACTCTGAAGATCGAAGGTGAGCGGCGCCTGCAGGTAGGCGCTGGTACCGAACAGGATCAAGCCGACACGATCGCCCTCGCGATGGGCGACGAAGTCTTCCACGACGTTCTTGACCACGGTCAGACGGTTGACGAGCTGATTGCCGAGCTCCATGTCCTCGGTGCCCATGCTGCCCGAGATGTCCACCGCCAGCATCAGGTCGCGGCCGGTCACCGGCAGGCTCACCGGCTCGCCTGTCCACTGCGGCCGCGTGGCGGCGGCGACCAGCGCCAGCCACACCAGCCACAGAACCAGCAGTCGCCAGGGCACGCCGGCGCGGCCTTCCAGGGTGGCGCCGCTTTCCGCAGCCTGGAAGCTGGCAACATCGGGCACCAGCAATGCTGCCTGGCGCGCGCGCGCCGGCTTCGCCAGCGCCCGCAGGAGCGCCGGCAGCGGCGCCAGCAGCACCGCCCATGGCCACAGCAGCTCGATCATGCGTCGGCCCCCGGACCGACGCTGCGCAGCAGCCGCACGATCAGGTCGTCGAGCTCGGCTGCCGCCACGTCCACACGCGGCGCGAAGCGTGCATCGCCCAGCACGCGGCCGGGACCGGTGCTGAACTCGCTGGTGCCCAGTTCGCGGTCGAGCAGCGCCAGCCATTCGGCACCGCTGGCGCGGCGCGCCCCGGGGCGATCCAGCCCATGCACGAATACGCGCTTGAGCAGCTCGTTGCTGGCGTGAACGTACTCGACGTCGCTGAGCTCCCCGGCACGGTAGCGCGCATGAATGCCGGCATACAGCTGCCGTGCCCGGCGCAGCGGCAGACGTGCACGCAGCGCCCGGCGCAGGCGCCTCGCCAGGAGCGCCAGCGCCAGCAGCACGAGCAGCGCCAGCAGCCACCAGCCTGGCGCCGGCGGCCACCAGGAAGGGTCGGCGGGCAGGTGAATGTCGCGCAGCTGCTGCAGTACGTCCGTATCCATCACAGCCACCCGACCGATTCCGCGACCGGATGGTTGGTCGGCAGCAGGCCCGGCTGCACGGCGGTATCGTGGCACAGGCGCTCGAAGCGCGCCTGCGACGACTCGAAGCGCGCGTGGTAGTGACTGCGCAGATGCCGGCTGCCGGCGTCGAACTGCCAGCGCTCGACGCCGTCGCTGACGGTGTAGCGGTTCGCGGGCGGCAGTTCTTCCTCGAGCGGGTCGAACACGCGCACCGCAATCACCTGATTGTGCTGTGACAGGGCGCGGAACGTGTCGCGCCACAGGTCGCCGACGTGGTTGAAGTCACTGACGAAGTACACCCGGTAGTTGCTGCGCGCCAGGCGCCGGATGCGCAGCAGCGCTTCGGCGAGATGATCGCGCGTCGGCAGCGGCGCGCCGGCCCGCAGGGATCGATTGAAACCGGCCAGATCGTTGAGGAACCGCGCCATGGGCTTCAGATTCCGGTACGGCTTGTGCACGGCGAGCGCGTCGTTGCCGTACACGAGCCCACCGACGCGATCGTTGTGCTGGATCGCGCGCCAGGCCGCAAGGGCGGCGTATTCAGCCGCTGCCACCGACTTCAGGCGCACCTGGCTGCCGAAGAACATCGACTGGCTCTGGTCCACGAAAATCAGCGTCAACCGTTCACGCTCTTCGCGGAACACCTTGGTGTGGGGCTTGTTGCGGCGCGCCGTGACCCGCCAGTCGATGGTGCGCACGTCGTCGCCGGGTTGATACGGCCGGACCTCCGAGAAGTCGATGCCGCGCCCGCGCTGCTTCGACAGGCGGGTACCGCCGCGGGCGCTGACCACGCTTGCGCCCAGGCGTGATTCGGTAAGCGGCCGGTAGCGCAGCGCCAGCAGATCCTGCAGATCGACATAGGCACCTTGGAGCATCGCCTCGGGTCGGGGAGCACTCATGCCGCTGGCTCAGGGCACCGGCACCTGCTCGAGCAGCACGTCGATCACCTGGTCCGTGGTCACCCCCTGCGCCTCGGCGTCGAAGCTCAGAATCAGGCGATGCCTCAGCACGTCGTGGGCCACGGCCTGAACGTCGTCCGGGGTCACGAAGTCGCGACCGCCGAGCCACGCGAGTGCACGCGCACACTGGTCGAGAGAAATGGTGCCGCGCGGGCTGGCGCCGAACTCGAGCCATTGGGCGAGTTCGCCCCGGGCCTCGCGGGTAGCCATGATCAGTGCCACCAGGTAGCGTTCGACGGGTTCGGCCATGAAGATGTGCAGAAACTCGCGGCGGGCCTGAAACACGTCGCCCTGAGTGAGCCGGTAGGGTGGCGTCGTAGGCACCTGATCGGCCCCTGCTTCGGCGCGCACCAGGTGCAGGATCTCCGTTTCTGCGGCTTCGCTCGGGTAGCCGACGCGCACATGCATGAGAAAGCGATCGAGCTGGGCTTCCGGCAGCGGGTAGGTACCTTCCTGCTCGATGGGATTCTGGGTCGCCATCACCAGAAACAGCTCCGGCAGCGGAAAGGTCTCCCGGCCGACACTCACCTGATGTTCGGCCATGGCTTCGAGCAGCGCCGACTGCACCTTGGCAGGCGCGCGATTGACCTCGTCGGCCAGCAGCAGGTTGTGAAACACCGGCCCGGGCTGAAACTTGAACGAGCCGTCCTCCGGCCGGTAAACCTCGGTGCCGGTGATGTCGCTCGGCAGCAGATCGGGCGTGAACTGGATCCGATGAAAGTCGCCTTCGACGGCAGCGGCCAGTTCCTTGATGGCGCGGGTCTTTGCCAGCCCCGGCGCGCCCTCCACCAGCAGGTGGCCCCCGCACAGGAGCGCCATCACGAGACGCTCCAGAAGCGCCTCCTGGCCGATGATCCGCTGGGTCAGCCAGCTGGTGACGGCGCGGACCTTGTCCTGTTGCGGGCTCTCGGTGACATTCATACTTCTATTCCGGCGGCGTGGGGCAAAGCCGGCTATTGTAGCTGTCGATGGCGGAATTACATCCGGCACCTTCCGATCAGACCCTGCCCGGAGGCTATAGTTCTTGGTGAGGCCGATTCCACGCAGGCGTCGGCGCGTACTCCGGGCCCGTTCATGCGTCGTTACGAGTTCGACCTGTGCATTCCTGCGGACGAGCTGCTGCGCTACTACCGCGGCAGCGCCGCCAGCGTGCAGGCGATCGACCGCTACGGGCGCCGCTTGCGGTTTCCGGCGGCCGCCCTGCGGCCATTCGTCAGCGGCGGCGGCGTGCGCGGGACCTTCGTCATGGTGGTGGGCGAGGACAATCGCCTCAAGGAGCTGGCCAGAGTCCGGTGAGCCTTCGACGCGCGGCTCCATTACACTAGCGCGCCATGTACCCACTGATCCGCACAGCGCTGTTCGCCATGGACGGCGAAGCCGTTCACGATCTGGCGCTCGCCGGTCTGCGCGCCTATGGCGCGCTGCCGGGGCGCCTGACGCCGTTTGCCGGCCGCAAGCGTTCGCTGCTGGGTCTCGAATTCCGCAACCCCGTCGGTCTTGCCGCCGGTCTGGACAAGGATGCGCGTGCCATCGAGGGGCTGGCGCGGCTTGGTTTCGGATTCGTCGAAGTCGGAACGGTCACGCCGCGCCCGCAGCCGGGAAATCCGCGCCCCCGCCTGTTCCGGCTGCCGCGCTCGCGCGGGCTGATCAACCGCATGGGTTTCAACAACCGCGGCGTTGCCGCGATGGCGGCGGAACTGGCCGCGCTGCGTCAGCGTGACCGGCTCGGCGGCACGATCGTCGGTGTCAACGTCGGTAAGAACAAGGATACGCCGCTGGAAAACGCGGTAGCCGACTACCAGCTGTGTATCGAGGCCGTATACCCGTTTGCCGATTACCTCACCCTCAACCTGTCCTCGCCGAACACGCCGGGGCTGCGCAGCCTGCAATCCGGCGCTGCCCTGACCGGATTGCTCGGTCCGGTGAAGGACACGGCGTCGGCGCTGGCGGCGCGTCACCGCCGGCGTGTGCCGGTGCTGGTCAAGATCGCGCCGGATCTGGTGCGCGAGGATCTGGAGCTGATCGCCGCGGCAGTGCGTGACTTCGAGCTGGACGGCGTGATCGCGACCAACACCACCATTACCCGTCCGGGTCTCGATCCGGCGGAACCTGCGACTGAAGCGGGGGGCCTGAGCGGCGCCCCGCTGAAACCCCTGGCGCAGGCGGTGGTGGCTGAGATGCGTGCGCTGCTCGGGCCCGAGGTGCCGCTGATCGGCGTCGGCGGCATCATGAACCGGGCCGACGGCGCGCAGATGCTGGATCTGGGCGCGGACCTGCTGCAGATCTACACGGGCTTCATCTACGAAGGGCCCGCGCTGATTCGCGCGCTCAGCACGCTCTGACGCGGCGCTGGCGTCGACACACCGAATTCCGTACATTTCCCCGCACAACGCATACCAAGCAATCGCGGGTTGCGCCGGGTGTCGGCGCTCGCCGGCGGCATCGTGGGAATACGAGGGGAGATGCTCATGAACAAGGGGCTGGGGGCCGTGTGCGCGGTCCTGTTTGCGATGCCGGCGCTGGCGGCGGATCTGAGTGAAGGCAACACCGCCTGGATACTCACTTCGACGGCGCTGGTCCTGTTCATGACGATCCCCGGGCTGTCGCTCTTCTACGGCGGACTGGTACGCACCAAGAACGTGCTGAGCGTGCTCATGCAATGCTTCAGCATCACCTGCCTGGTTTCCCTGCTCTGGCTGCTCGTGGGATACAGCCTGGCATTCGGCGACGGCAATGGGCTGGTCGGCGGCCTGGGCAAGGCGCTGTTCGCGGGCGTGGGCGAAGACAGCCTCAGCGGCGATCTGCCGGAGACCGCGTTCGCGCTCTTTCAGATGACGTTCGCCATCATCACCCCCGCGCTGGTGATCGGCGGCTTCGCCGAGCGCATGCGCTTTTCGGCGGTGCTGATCTTCAGCGGCCTGTGGCTGCTGCTGGTGTACGCCCCCGTATGTCACTGGGTCTGGGGCGGCGGCTGGCTGGCCGAGCTGGGTGTCATGGACTTCGCCGGCGGCATCGTCGTGCACATCACGGCCGGCACAGCGGCACTGGTTGCCGCACTGATGCTGGGCCGGCGCCGCGGCTTCCCCGAGCAGGCCATGATGCCGCACAACATGACCCTGACCGTGGCTGGCGCGGGCATGCTCTGGGTCGGCTGGTTCGGATTCAACGGCGGCAGCGCGCTCGCCGCCAACGGCGATGCCGCCATGGCGATGTTCGTGACCCACATCTCGGCTTCGGCCGGGGCCATGACCTGGTTGATCGCGGAATGGATCCGCTTCGGCAAGCCCAGCGCCCTGGGCGCGGTGACCGGTATGGTGGCGGGTCTCGGCACGATCACACCCGCTTCGGGCTTCGTCGGGCCGGCAGGCGCCCTGGTGATCGGGATCGCGGCCGGTTTCGTCTGCTTCTCCGCCACCAACTACCTCAAGCGTACGCTTCACATCGACGATTCCCTGGACGTGTTTCCGGTACACGGCGTCGGTGGGATTCTGGGCACGCTGCTCACCGGTGTGTTCGCCAGCAGCGCGCTGGGTCTGTTCAGCGGGCAGCAGGACATCCAGATCGTCAGCCAGGTGACCGTGCAGGCCGTGGGTATCGGCGCCACGCTGCTGTACACGGCCCTGGTGACGGCCGGGCTCCTGGCGCTGACCAACGTGCTGGTCGGCAATCGGGTGGCCGAGGAAGACGAGGTTCAGGGCCTGGACGTCAGCTCGCACAACGAACGCGGCTACGACCTCTAGCACGACCTGCAGCGCGCGGACGGTGCGCGGCGCGGCACCGCGCGCGCCGATACCACACCGGCCGGGGGATCAACGCCCGGCCCATCGCAACGGCTAAAGTTCCGCCGTGTGCGGCCGCTAATTCCGGTTAGACGACCGATGACGGGTCGTCACCGCTTGACCGGAAAGGATGACGGCCGCAATGAACGTGCAACCTGGATTTGGTTTCAGCTATCCCGCATGGCCGGGATACAACTTCACCAGCATGCAGGCAGCGCCTGCTGCCGCCGAACCGGGCGCCGCTGCGGCGCCGGCGTCGCAACCGGCAGCTTCCGCGCCGAGCGCCGCTGCGGCGCCGCAAAGCACGGCGCAGCCGTCGACTGCCCCTTTTCTGCTGGGCTACATGGCCCCCGCATACCTGATGGTGGCGCCGCAGATGGGCTATCCGGCCATGACGGCCGCCGGGTCCGGTGCCGCCGCCATGCCCGCCACGACCAGCACCGGCGCTACTGCACAGGGCGGGCATGTGGTGAGCAACCCCACCAACTCGCTGACTTCGAGCGCGTACCCGCAGTATGGCGGGGCCATGGCGAGTCCGGTGGGCGGCTTCGGCATGATGCCCATGCTGCAGGCAATGCCCGTATTCATGAGCCCGGTCTTCGTCGCATTCGGCCTGCCGGTGTTCATGGCCTACCCGCAGCAGGTGCCGGCTGCGGCAGGCGCAGCGCCCGGGACCAGCAGCGGGGCAGTGGAGCCGTTGCCCGCGCCCGCCCCGGAACTGCCCGCGGGTGACGCCGTGGACGATGCCGCTGCGGTGCCGGCCGATGCCTCGGATGACGCGGACGGCACCGTCAAGCTGCCCATCGAATCGCTGAATGCGGCCGACTATCAGAAGTTCCGGCTGCGGCATCTGCAGGCTTCCCTGGAGACCTCTCTCAAGCTCGAGCTCAAGACCCGCGACGGGGACGTAATCTCGCTGGACTTCAGTCAGCTCGACAGTCTGGACAAGGCCCGGTTCAGGGGGCGCGAGCACGACGGCGATCGCGTGCGCTTCGAGCAGAGCAGTCGGGACAGCCAGCGGGTGGTAAACATGAGCGTTGCCGGCGACCTGTCGGAAGCGGAGCAGGCGGCCGTGGACCAGGTGCTGGCGCGCGTTGTCGAGGTTGCCAACGGCTTCTTCGGTGGTTCCGTGGGCGATGCTCTGGCACGGCTGCAGGACCTGGAGTTCGACAGTGGCCAGCTGGCGGAATTCTCGTTGAAGATGAGCATGTCTCGCAGCGTCGACGTGAACCGGTACTATCAGAGCGGCGGTGGACATGAGGGCCGCCATGGGGACGCCGCGCTGCGGCAGCTCGCCGGCCGCGACGGTGACGTTCGCCAGATGCTCGAGTTCTTTGCCGACGCACAGCGCTCGCTGATCGAGTCTGCCAGCGAGGTGCTGGACGGCGAGAGCGCCGTGCACATGGTCAAGTCGCTGTTGCCGCCGCTGCTCGACGGGCCGATCGACGCGCTCAAGCAGCAGGTGGCCGAAGGCGGTGATGCGCGTACCGCTGTGACCGATACGGATGCGGATGCCGTCGCAGCCGATGATGTCGACACGGCAGCGACCGCTGAGGTGGCAGCAGAAACGGATGCGGCCCAGGTGCCGCAGGACGCTGTGGCCTGAAGTCTCCGGGAATCAGCCGGCGCGCCGCCGGGCGCTCAGCACCAGGGCGCTGACCAGCTCCGGAAACGGCAAGCCGATGGCGGCTGCCGCGTCCGGATACAGACTGGTGGGTGTCATTCCGGGCAGCGTGTTGACTTCCAGCAGCACGATCCGGTGATCGTCGGTCACGATGAAGTCAGCGCGTGACAGATCGCGCAACCCCAGCGCGCGGTGAGCACTGAGGGCGATCCGCTGGATCTCGTCGAGCACCGGTTGCGGCAACGGCGCCGGCAGCAGATGCTCACTCTTGCCGACCGTGTAGCGGTTGGCATAGTCATACCATTCGCCGCCGGCGGTACGGATTTCGATCACCGGCAGGGCGCGTGCTTCGGTGCCATGGAGATCGAGCACGCCGGCCGTGATTTCGTGGCCGAAAATGAAGGGTTCCACCAGCACCCCGGATCCGTAGCCGAGAGCCGCGGCCAGCGGCCCGGCAAGCTCACCGCCATTGGCCAGCCGGGTGACGCCGATGGCGGACCCCTGGGCCAGGGGCTTTATCACTACCTGCGCGCCGAGCTCGGCGCGGATGCGCTGCTCCGCCTCTACCGCAGGAGTGCCTGAATCGATCACGACCTCCGGTGCCACCGGCAGCTGCCAGCGACGGAACACGGCTTTGGCGAGGCTCTTGTCCATGGCCGTGGCGCTGCCGTGAACGCCGCTGCCGACGTAGGGCAGACCGAGAATCTCGAGAAATCCCTGCACCGTGCCATCCTCACCTGGCGGCCCATGCAACGCGGGAAAAACCACGTCGGGATCCAGCGCCAGCAGGCGACGGGCGCAGCCGGCATCGAGCTCCACCAGGTCAACGGCATGGCCCTTTTCCGCCAGTGCCCGGGCAACGCCGGCGGCGGAGGAGCGGGACACCTCGGCTTCGGCCGACGGGCCGCCCTGCAGCACGGCGACACGAGGCAGGTCGTTACTCACAGGTTGGCAATCTCCACGTTGTGCAGGGGTTGCTCGGGGTGCAGGTCGAACACCCGGCAATAGAACGCGTACTCGCTGGCCAGCGCCTGCTCGATATGCGCAGCCTGCCGGAAACCATGGCCCTCGCCGGCAAACTCGACGTATGCGACGGGCAGGCCCTTGCGTCGCAGCGCTTCCGCCATTTCCCGAGACTGAGCGGGCGGCACCACGCGGTCGTCGGCGCCCTGAAAGAAGATCACCGGGCAGCGGCAGCGGTCCACATGGTGGATCGGCGAGCGCTCGTCGAGGGCCTGCTCGCCGCCGATCAGGCTGTCCAGATAGCGCGACTCGAACTTGTGGGTGTCGCGCGCCAGCGCACGCAGATCACCGATACCGTAGTGGCTCGCGCCGGCGCGAAAGACGCTGCTGCTGGTCAGGGCGCACAGGGTCGTGTAGCCGCCGGCGCTGCCGCCGCGTATGGCAACGCGCTCGGGATCCGCGAGCCGTTCGCGCACCAGCCAGCTCACCACGTCCTCGCAGTCCTGCACGTCCAGCAGGCCCCAGCGGCCTTTGAGGACATCCCGATAGACGCGTCCGTAGCCGGCGCTGCCGCGGTAGTCCACGTCGACGACGGCGAACCCGCGACTGGTGAAATACTGCACGCGCAGATTGAGGCCGCGGCCGGCTGCCGCCGTGGGGCCGCCATGGGTGGTCACGATGAGCGGCGGCGCCCCGCCGGCGGGTGCGCTGACCCGCGGGTTGCGGGGCGGGTAGTAATAGGCGAACAGATCGCCGCCGTCCCGTGCCCGCAGCCGCATCGGTTGCGCGTGGCTGATCAGCTCGGGCGGCAGCTCGGGCATGGCGGCGCGGCGCACGACCTCGGTGGTGCTGCCGTCCACGGCAATGCGCACGATTGCCGGTGCCTGATCGGCGGCGCTGCCGATGAAGGCCACATGGCTGGCGCCGTCTGCGCCGTGGCTCACGCACAGTTGCTGATAGTCGGCCCAGGCATCGTCGAGCGGCGCCGCGAACCCGTGCGTCGTGTCGATCAGCACCAGCTCGGCGCGCTGAGCCGGGCCCCGGCGCGCCACCAGGTGTCCCGCGTCCAACGCTGCGAACTCGGCGCCGGCAAAGGTCCAGGGCGGCTGCGCGTATTCCGCGGCATCTTCGTGCAGGCAGCAGAGGCCATCCGCGTCGTAGCGGTACAGATTCCAGAACCCGCCGGCGTCGCTGGCGAACAGCAGCGTGTCGGCAGGGCCCCACAGGGGCTGCAGCACCGACTCGCCGGCCCCGCCGGCGACCAGCGTGGCGGCCTGGGCCGTCCCCTGGGCGTCCAGCGCGCAGACCTTGAGCATGGTGCCGTCCCAGGGCATGTTGGGGTGATCCCAGGCGATGAACGCCAGCTGCGCGCCATCGGCGCTGAGGCGCGGTGCGGCGTAGAAGTCGTGACCCTCGTGCAGGGCGCGCACCTGTCCGCCGAGGTCTATGCCGACCAGGCTGTTCACCGGCTCGCCGTCGGCCCGGTGGCGCTCGCACACCGCCAGCACGCGCGCGCGCGCATGGTCCCAGGCGAGATCGGCAAAGCGCTCGGTGTCGGCAGACCGGGTGACCGCCGTGATCGCCCCCGCGGCATCGATCCGGTAGATGTTCTGATCCGCGAAGTTGACGAACAGAACCTGTTCCGGCGTGGGCAGGTAGGCACCGCCACCGTACTCGTGAACCCGGCTGCGCACGTTGAACGGCGCCGGGGTCAGCTCACGGGCTGGACCTCCCTCGCGCCAGGTCATCGGCGTCGAGCGGCCGCCCTCGGTCGGCCCGGCTCTCCAGCAGTAGAGCGCGCCGGCGCATGCGTGCAGCTCGTCAGGCTCTGCGCGCCGGCGGCGATGGCGGCGGCGCTGACGGGCGATGGCCAGCTGCCGAAGGGAGTCGTGGTCGTGTATTCGCTCGGATGCAGGGTGGTGCGCGGATCGTAAACTGTCCAGCGCTCGTGGTCGCGCCAGCTGCCCGCGATGTACAGGAACGCCGGTGACAGGCCTTCCCGAGTGAAGCCGCAGCGCTTCACCAGCGCCAGAGACGCGTGGTTGTCCGGCTGAATGTTGGCTTCCAGCCGGTGCAGCCCCAGGGTGCGGAACGCATGCTGCTTGATCAGCTCGAGGCCTTCGCGCATGTAGCCGAAACCTGCGTACGGTGCGCCCACGTAGTAGCCGAGCGAGGCGCTCAGAAACGAACCGCGCACGATGTTGTTGATGTTGATCACGCCCACCAGCGCATCGCTTTCCTTCAGGCACACCAGATGCCCCTCGTGATCGTCACGCTGGGTGCGGTTGATGTAGCCGTGGAAGCTCAGGTTGCCGAGCGGCGGCGCGATCCAGGGCTCGTGCAGATGCCGGCTGGCCTGCATCAGCTCGAGAAATTCGGTGCGATCGCGGCGCGCGGCCGGTCGCAGGTACACGCGAGGCTCAGCGGTCATTGGCGGCGGCATGCTCCAGCACGAATATCTCCCAGAGCGCCGGGGGAATCATTGCCAGCCCGACGATGAGCAGATGCAGCGGGTGCAGCGCGAGCGCGCCGTTCTCGAACCACACGCCGGAGAAGCTGAAACCGCGCGCATGCCATGCCATGAGCCCGGCGGTGGTGAGTGCGAACCCCGTCGCCACCAGCATGAAACGCAGGAAATACCTCATGGCGGCAGAATATACGCCGCCCCGCGGTGCCTAAGCCAGGCCCTGCTGAACGCCTCCGCCGGATAGCCTCGCGGCACCTGCGCGTCGGTCGCCGCAGCGGGATCGTTGACGGCAATGCGCTCCGGAGTGACGCCGTGCACCAGCACCAGGTGGCCTGCGGTGGCCGCGATCGCGGCGCCCGGCAACTCGCCCTGCGCGTAGCGGATGCTCGTTACCAGCGCGACGCCGGCCCGCAGCGCCGCGAGCGGTGCCTGCCAATCGGGAAACACCTCCACGGCTCCCAGATGTCCGCGCCGGCTCGCCGCGCGCAGTGCCAGAGGCCAGACCCCGTAGAGATCCGTCGCCGGGTCGTGGCACTCGGCGACGATGGCATCGTGATCGTTACGCCCGGTGTAGTGTTCGTGGAGCATGGCCACGCAGGTGGGCGAGCATATGCGCGGTGCCAGGGCCGCTTGCCGAGTCATCTGGCTGCGCGCCGGCGGGTTCCGGGTCAGCGCGGCGCTGCCGTCCGGCACGGGCACCTCGCTGAGCGCCCGTGCGCGCCAGGACAGCACGGCCAGATAGTGAGAGGGGCGCGAACTCGCCGTCGTGCGCAGCACCAGCTCGGCGTGGGGCAATTCCGAGTGCACGTGAAAGCAATCCACCTGGCTCGTCAGCACACCGGCCGGGGCCGCGTCGGCGCGGGCGCTGCCGTGCTGCGGGTCGTCGAGACCGCAATCCCAGGGGACCGGAGCCAGCGCGCAATCACCCAGCGCCGTTTCGATCCGCCAGCGATGGCCGAGGTCGTCGAGACAGGCGAAGCTGGGCACCAGGATGCTGCCCGCCGGTACCCTGGACAGGCGCAGGCGCGCTTCGTAGCCTGTTGGTCCGGGTTGCCAGGACAGCGGGCCGGAGATGGGCAGGGGATAGCCTGCCGCCCCGGGTGCGTCGGCGAAGCGCTGGCTGCTCAAGGCGCTGCGCCCGTGCCATTCATCGAGGAACCGCTCATCGTGGCCGAACCCCTGTTGACGCTGCTCACCACCGACCAATGCACCTTGTGTGACCGGGCTCTGGACATGCTGTTGAGTATGCCAGAGCTGCGCGGTGTTGCCCTGCGAACGGTGGATGTGGTCGCCGATGAAGCGCTGCTCGAACGTTACGGCGCGCGGCTGCCGGTGCTGGTCGGGCCGGACGGTGAGCTCGACTGGCCGTTCGACCGCGCCGCGGTGGCCGCTCTGGTCGGCGTCAGCCGTTGAGGGGCAGTCGGAACACGCGGCGCGCGTTGGCGGCGCTGAGACGCGCCAGGCTCTGCGCCGACAGATGCCCTCCATAGGCGCGCGCCAGCGTCGCCGCCACGGCGCCGAGCAGTGCAGGCTCGTTGCGCCGCCCGGACGGCACCGCAGCCGCCGCCTGGCCCGGGTCCGCCTGTGGCCGCAGAAAGGGCGCATCGGTTTCGATCAGCAGGCGGTCGAGAGGAATGCGCCCGGCGATGCGGTAGAGCTCCGCGCCTCGGCGCCTGTCGCAAACCCAGCCGGTGATGCCGATGTGGCAGCCGAGGTTCAGGTAACGCGTCAGCGCGCCGGCGTCGCCGGTGAAACAGTGCACGACCACCGGCGGTGCATCCGCGGCGAGGCGCCCGGGCAATGCCGGGTCCCCCAGCACATCCAGGAGCGCCGTGCTGACCGCATCGGCAGCGTCACGATCGTGCACGAACAGCGGCTTTCCGAGCCGCCGCGCCAGTGCCAGCTGGGCGCGAAACACCTCGATCTGGATCTCGCGGCGCGACAGGTTGCGAAAGAAATCCAGGCCCGTCTCGCCGACGGCCACCACCTCCGGGGCGCGCGCCAGATCGGTGATGCGCGTGCGCCAGCCGGGGGGAGCGGAGCCCGCGTCATGGGGGTGGATGCCGGCGGTGCAATGCAGCCTGACGCCGTGGTCCGTGCTCCGGGCGTCGTGCCGCCGGCAGTACTCGACGGCGGCTGCGCTGGTGTCCAGATCGGTGCCGGTGACGATCAGCTGCCGCACGCCCGCCGCGGCCGCCCGGGCCAGCACGGCGTCGCGATCCGCGTCGAACTGCGGGTGCAGCAGGTTCACGCCGATGTCGATCACGGCACGGTAGCTTCGTGTACCTGCAGCATCGGTGGCGAGTCGCCCAGAAGCTGACCGTAGACCTGCGCGAAGGCGAGCACGTTCTTGACGTAGTTGCGCGTTTCACGGAATGGAATCGTCTCGATCCAGACGTCCATGGCGCGGCCGCTGGCTTGCGCGATCCAGCCGTCCACACGGTTCTCGCCGGCGTTGTAGGCGGCGGCGGCGAGCGGCCGGCGGCTGCCGTAGCGCTCCAGCAGCCATGCCAGGTAGTGACCGCCGAGTTCCACGTTGGTCGCCGGGTTGTACAGGTCGGTGATCTCCGGCGGCGTCAAGCCCACGCGCCGTGCGACGCCTGTGGCGGTCGTGGGCAGCAGCTGCATCAGGCCGCGCGCATTGGCGCTCGAACGGGCGCGCGGATCGAAGATGCTTTCCTGGCGCGTGATGGCCAGCAGGAAAGCCTGCGGCACGGTGGTGACGTGGCTCACCCGCTGATAGACGTCCGTGTAAGGCATGGGGAAGCGCAGATCGAGCTGGTCGCGCAGATCAGCCTCGTTCGCCAGCCGGATACTCTCGCTCAGCCAGCCGACCTGCTGAGCCAGCTGCGCCGCCTGAACCTGCTCCGAGTCGCTCAGCGTCGGCAGCAGCTGCAGCCACTCGCGGCGGGCATTGATCAGATCGCCCACTGCGTAGAGCTCAAGGGCGCGCGTGATCTCAGGGCGGCTGCGCAAGGCGTCCAGCTCAGCCGCGCTGGGACGCTGCTCAGCGCCGTTCAGGCGCAGCGGCGCGCCCACCTGTTCCGCGGCCAGAAAGCCGTAGTAGTCGCGCGCCTGAGCCAGCGCGCGATAGGTCAGCCGGGCCCGCTCCGAGTTGAGGGTGGTGCGCGCGAGCGCGCGGGCGAGCCAGTACTGCCAGCGGTGACTATTGAGCGCGTCCGCCGGCAGGCGCTCGATCCAGGTGCGCGCCTGTGGCCAGTTCTCGACGGCAACGGCGGCACTGGCCATGTCCTCGATGAACTCCGGCGAACCCTGGTTCGGGGCGCCGTCCTCGAATCTGCCCTCTCTGGCCAGTGCCACCAGCAGCCGTTCCCGCACGTCCTGGCGCTGGCCGTCAGGAAAGGCATCGCTGTCGGCGAAGCGCTGCCAGGCGCGCCATGCCGCGTCGGGGTCGCGGCGGGCGAGCCGTTTCAGACCGTGCACAACCACGACCCGTGCCGGCTCGGCTTCGGCGCCGTCCGGCAGCTGAATCTGGCTGACCTGCGCCGGGTCCGCGTGCACGTCGTAGAGGGCCTGAGCCCAGCGGCGCAGGGGGCCTTTGAAGAACCGCAGCAGGTAGCGGGCCAGTCGGGTTTCGTTGTCGTCCAGCGCCAGCTGCATTCGGCTCCAGACCCGATTCTCGGTGAGCTGACCGGCCTCGATCCACAGATCGAACAGCGGGTCGCAGGCCTTGGGTTGGGAACGGCCCACGGTCCAGAGCTCGCCCACGCCCTGCCACGCCGCTTGCGTATCCCCGAGCGCGTGCAGGGCCCGCAGGTAGTAGCAGTTCAGCTCGACGTCGTTGCCTGGCTGGTAGTTGGCGCGCAGACGTCCCCACTCGCGCCGAGCGCCCAGACGCTTGAGCCAGCGGTTGTACATGATCGATGCGACCGGCAGATCTCCGTGCGCTGCCTGGAAGCGGGCCATCTCCGTATCGCTCACCAGCGACAGGCGGCTCTGCAGATCGTAGTAGTCGAGGTACGGCCGCAACGGGTAGCTGGCGAGGCGCCGGCTGGCCACTCTGAAGGCGTCGGTGCGACCGGCGGTGAGGTGATCGAGCGCCTGACGGTAGAGCACCCGTTGCTGGTACAGGCTGTCCTCAGCAGCGGCCCCGGGGATGCCGGCCGTGAGCAGGGTCATCGAAGCAAGGGCGATCACGCTGCGCAACAGCAGCGGGCACGCCACCCGGGAGCGGAACTGCACGATCGCTAAAGGGCCTCAACCCTGTTGTTCGGATTCGACCTGACCCACCCGGACGGCCAGCACGTCGCAGCGCGCACCGTGGAGCACGCCATTGGCGGTGGAGCCCAGCAGCAGCGCCAGGCCGTGGCGGCCATGGCTGCCGACCACGATGACGTCGGCATTCACCGAATCGGCAGTGCGTTGAATCTCGCTTTCGGGACGGCCGAAGATCAGATGCTGGCGCTCCGGGGGCACGCCCAGATGGCTGGCGAACTCCGCCAGGTGGGATTTGGCCTGCTCGTGAATCTGGTCCTGGACCGTGGACAGGTCCATGGGGATGTCGCCCCCGTAGGCCAGGCTCAGCGGCTCGATGACGTGCACCACGTGCAGCTCGGCGTCGAAGGCATCGGCAAGACGACGTGCCCGCTGCGCGACCACGTTGGACTCCTCGGTGAGATCGACAGCCAGCATGATGCGGCGGTATTCGGTCATGTTGCCTCCGGACGAGGATTGCGGCGACGATACACACAAACCCACACCCTCACAAGCGGAGGCATCGACGTTGGCCTGGGTCATCATCCTCATCGTTCTGCTGGTCGCTTTCGGGCCGATACTGTGGCTGCGCCCGAGCCGCCGCGATCGCCGCCTGGCGCGCATGCGCCAGGCGGCTCGCGAGGCGGGCCTCAATGTCACGATGGTGCGGGTGCCGAAGCTCGAGCCGGAGCTGAGCGAGCGGGTCACGTCCGGCGGCCGGGTGCTGGAGCCGGTCATCGAGTGCGCCGCCTACCAGCAGCCGCTGCCGCGCAAGCTCCGGCTGCAGCCCGGCTGGCGGCTTCTGCGCGGCAGCAACGGGCTGCCCGCAGTGCCCGGCTGGGTGTTCGAGGTCGGCCGCAAGCCGTCGGATCCGGTGCTTCGAAACACTCTGGACGCGCTGGCGTCGATCCTCGCCCGCGTTCCCGAGGACGTCATCGGCGTGGAGGTCGCCGACCTGTTCGTGGCCGTGTACTGGCTGGAAAAACCGAGCACCGTCGGCGCGTCTGGCGCCACCTCCGGCACGGCCGCGGCGGATTCGCCGGACGTCGCCAGGGTCGGCGGGATTGCCGAGATTCTGCGTGAAGCCGCCGCCAGTCTCGATGCGCTCGAGCGACAGCTCGAGGCGGCGCGCGAGGAAGGAAAGATTTGACACCCGTTTCAGGCTCGCCTTATAACGGCGCCCGCCTCGCCGCTGATTCGGTCTGAATGCTGCGGTACATCTGTTGATTTCACCTGGCTTTCTTTCCTGGAGTTAAATGGCCCGTTCCCTCGTCATCGTCGAGTCCCCCGCCAAGGCGCGCACGATCAACCGTTACCTGGGTAAGGACTACATCGTCAAATCCAGCGTCGGGCATATCCGCGACCTGCCTTCCGGCGGCCGCAAGGCCGATCCCAAGGCACGTGCCCAGGAGGCCGCGCGCACGCGCAAGCTGTCTGCGGAGCAGAAGGCCGCTTACAAGAAGGAGCGGGCCCGCCAGCAGCTGGTGAAGCGCATGGGGGTGGACCCGGATGCCGACTGGCGCGCGGATTACGAGGTGCTTCCGGGCAAGGAGAAGGTGGTCGACGAGTTGGCCCGGCTGGCGGTGAAGGCCGACACGATCTATCTGGCGACCGACCTCGACCGGGAAGGGGAGGCCATCGCCTGGCACCTGCGTGAGACCATCGGCGGCGATCCGTCGCGCTACCGTCGGGTGGTGTTCAACGAGATTACCCGCAAAGCCATTCAGGAAGCGTTCGCGCACCCGGGCGAGCTGGATATGAACCGCGTCAACGCCCAGCAGGCGCGGCGTTTTCTCGACCGCGTGGTCGGTTTCGAACTGTCACCGCTGCTCTGGGAAAAGGTTGCCAGGGGGCTGTCTGCGGGGCGCGTGCAATCGGTGGCGGTACGGCTCGTGGTGGAACGCGAGCGCGAGATCCGTGCCTTCAAGCCGGAAGAATACTGGGAGGGATTCGCGGACCTGGAACGCACCGGAACGGCAGGCTCCCTGCGTTTTCAGGTGGTCAAGGACGGCGAGCAGAACTTCCGTCCGGACAACGCCGCTGCCGCCGAAGAAGCCATGGCGAGACTGCGCCAGCGCAGTTTTCACATCAAGAGCCGCGAGGACCGGCCGACCCGGACGCGCCCGACCGCGCCCTACATAACGTCCACGCTGCAGCAGGCAGCAAGCACCTGGCTGGGATACAGCGTCAAGAAGACGATGACGCTGGCGCAGCGTCTGTACGAATCCGGCTACATCACCTATATGCGCACGGACTCCACCAATCTCAGTGCCGAGGCGGTGAGTGCCTGCCGCGATTACGTGGGCACGCAGTACGGTGCCAACTATCTGCCCGGGAGTCCCAACAGCTACAGCAGCAAGGCCGACGCTCAGGAGGCTCACGAGGCGATCCGGCCGTCCAACGTCGGCACCCGGCCGGAAATGCTTCAGGGGGTCGAGGCCGACGCGGTACGCCTGTACCGGCTGATCTGGGCTCAGTTCCAGCGCTGCCAGATGCTGCCGGCCGAGTACCTGAGCACCACCGTGCTGGTGGCGGCCGGTGAGTTCGAGCTGAAGATCCGCGGCCGCATCCTGCAGTTCGACGGCTTCACCCGCGTCCCGCTGGTGGACAGGCGCGACCGCGCGGATGCGCCGGAAGCCGGCGCGGACCGCGATGCCGGCGCGGACCGCGATGCCAGTGCGGATCGTGACGCAGGCGGATCGCGCGCCGGTGCGCGCGACGACGATACGCCGCTGCCCGACTATCACGTCGGCGAAGCTCTGGCGCTCGTTGACGTGGAGGCGGTGCAGCATTTCACCAAGCCGCCGCCGCGATACAGCGAGGCGAGTCTGGTTCGCGAGCTGGAGAAGCGTGGAATCGGCCGGCCGTCGACCTATGCGGCCATCATCTCGACGATCCAGGATCGCGGCTACGTGACTCTGCGCAACCGCCGCTTCCATGCCGAAAAAATCGGCGAGCTGGTGACCGACCGGTTGCTCGAACAGTTCGAGAACCTCATGGACTACGACTTCACCGCGCATCTGGAGAAGGAGCTGGACCAGGTCGCGGACGGCTCTCTGAACTGGCGCGGCGTGCTCGACGAGTTCTACGACGATTTCAGCAGCAAGCTGGGGCAGGCGCAGGATTCGAAGCGGGGCATGCGCGGCAACGTGCCCATAGACACGGACATCCGTTGTGAGCGCTGCGGGCGCCACATGCAGGTGCGCACCGGCAGCACGGGTGTGTTTCTGGGCTGTTCGGGCTACGGCCTGCCGCCCAAGGAACGCTGCACCAATACCATGAACCTGATTCCCGGCGACGAGGCCGTCGACGTGGATCGTGACGAGGAAGGTGAGTCCCGTGTCCTGCGCGCGAAGCGGCCCTGCCCGAAGTGCGGCACGGTCATGGACAGCTACTTGATCGACGAGACGCGCAAACTGCACGTCTGCGGCAACAGCCCGGACTGTCCGGGGTTTGCCGTCGAGACCGGGCAGTTCCGCATCAAGGGCTACGAGGGGCCGGTCATCGAGTGCGACAAGTGCGGCGCGCAAATGCAGCTCAAGTCGGGGCGCTTCGGCAAGTACTTCGGCTGCACCAACGAAACCTGCCGCAACACCCGCAAGCTGCTGCGCAACGGCCAGGCGGCGCCGCCCAAGGCCGATCCCGTGCCCATGCCGGAGCTGCGCTGCGAGAACGTGGACGACTTTTATCTGCTGCGTGACGGCGCCTCCGGCGTTTTTCTGGCGGCAAGCCAGTTTCCCAAGCACCGGGAGACCAGGGCACCCCTGGTCAGCGAGTTGAAGCCGCACGCCAACGAGCTGGACGCAAAGTTCCGCTACCTGCTCTCTGCGCCTGAGCAGGATCCGCAAGGTCGACCGGCGGTGATCCGATACAGCCGCAAGGAACAGCAGCAGTACGTGCAGTCGGAAGAGGACGGCAAGGCCACCGGCTGGCGCGCCGTCTATCAGGAAGGCCGCTGGGTGGAGCAGCAGACTTCGGCCGGAAAGCCGGCGGCGAAGAAACGACCGGCGACGAAGAAGAAGCCCGCCGCGAAGAAGCTGGCGGGGCGCCGCAGCTCAGATAAAAGCCGCAGCTCAGAATAGGGCCGCTACTCCGAAAAAGCCGTAGCGCCGACGAGACGCGCTGAGCGATCAGACGCTCTGGCGGATGACTCCCACGGACAGGCCCTCGATCTGGAACGCCTGGCGGGTCAGATCCACCTCGATCGGCTGATAGTTGGCGTTCTCCGGCAGCAGGAGCACCTTGCTGCGCTGGCGGGTACGCTGCAGCCGCTTGACCGTCACCTCGTCGTCGATGCGCGCCACCACGATCTGCCCGTTGGCGGCCTCCGGCGTCTTGTGCACCGCAAGCAGATCGCCGTCGAGAATACCGATCTCGCTCATGCTGTCGCCGCGCACGCGCAGCAGAAAATCGGCGCGAGGTCGGAAGAAGCCGGCCGGGATGCTGACCCGGTCTTCGATGTGCTCGGCGGCGAGTATAGGGCTGCCGGCGGCGACGCGGCCGATGATGGGCAGCCCGGTTTCTTCGGGGAGCCGGATGCCGCGCGAGGTGCCCGGGATCATCTCGATGGCGCCCTTGCGGGCCAGCGCCTTCAGATGCTCTTCTGCGGCGTTTGGTGACTTGAATCCCAGTTCCTGAGCGATGTCTGCCCGCGTCGGCGGATAGCCGGTATCGTCTATGTGGCGCTTGATCAGATCCAGCACCTGGGCCTGACGGGGCGTGAGATTATCCATGATCCTGCCTGGTTGGATATACAGTAGCCTGGGAGTATATACAGCTATATGGACGTTTGCACAGTCCCTGTGCCGTTGCATAACATCCGCGGCGTCTGCTGAGGAAGCTCGGGTCGAAGGATTGACGCGGCGAAGATCGACATTGACGCTCTGGACGTTGACGTTCTGGCTGGTGCTGCCCGGCTGGCCGTTGTCGGCCGTGGCCGGGACCCCGACGGGGGTACCCGTTGCCGCGCTGCCCGCCGCAGTGTCGCTCGAGGGGCTGTCGGCCGAACAGGCCGGGCTCGCGCTGTTCCGCGAGAAGGACCGTCGCGATTCCGGTTATCAGGATCTGCAGGTCGACCTCGAAATGGTATTGCGTGACCGGCGCGGCACAGAGACCCGTCGTGAGCTGCGCATCAGTCAGCTCGAGATCGAGGGTGACGGCGACCGCCTGCTGGTGCTGTTCGATACGCCCAAGCCGATTCGCGGCACGGCGCTGCTGAGCTACAGCCACCACGACCAGCCCGACGATCAGTGGCTGTACCTGCCGGCTCAGACCCGGGTCAAGAAGATCGCCTCGCGTAACAAGTCCGGTCCGTTCCTGTCGAGCGAGTTCGCCTATGAGGACATGACGCTGCAGGAGCTGGAGAAGTACAGCTATCGGCGCCTCGACGATGCGCCTTGCGGGGAGCGCACCTGCTATCAGGTGGAACGGGTTCCGACGGACCCGTACTCGGGCTACTCGCGCCAGGAGGTCCTGCTCGACCCGGATACGCTGCGCGTAGAGGGCATCCGTTACTTCGATGTCGCTGGACGTCCGCTCAAGGTGCTCAGCGTCGGCGGCTATGCACTCTATCAGGATCGGTTCTGGAAGCCCGGCAGCATGCGCATGGAGAACCTGCAGACCGGGCGCAGCACCGAGCTGTTGTGGCGCAACTACCAGTTCGCGGTGGGGCTGTCGGCGGATCGGGACTTTTCCACCAACAGCCTGCTGAGGGCGCGCTGATGCCCCGGGCCGGTGCGCTCGTGCTCTGGCTAGCGCTGATCGCCGGCAGCGTCGCGCCGGCGAACGCACTGGCCGCGGCGGCTCCGGCATCGCCATCCGCTGCGGCGACGGCAGAGGCGCGCGTCGGTGACCAGCTGGTGTTCGGCAGCTTCCGCAGTCCCGAGAATGCGGCCAGCTGGGCGGCGCGTCTGGGCGCGCTGTTCGACCACGAGATCGTGGTGGAGGAAGTGTTCGCCGGCGAAGGCCGCTGGTACCGGGTGCGCTCGGCGGCGCTGGACGCGCCTGCGCGCGCGCAGCTCGAACGCCAGGCGCAGGCCCAGGACGTGCGCTTCTGGATCATTCATGGCGCGGTTGCGCATGCCGATACCATCACCTCGTCCGTGCCCACCGAGGAATCTGCGGCCCTGATCGCGCCGGGTCCGGCTGCGCCGGCGCCGCCCGCGACCCCGTCGCAGCGCCCGGTGCCGAGCCCCGGCCGCGCGGAGGAGAGCGCGTTCGCGGCAGCGCCGGGCAGCGAGTTGCGGCCGACGCCGCGCAACACCCCGCCTGGCCGGCCGGCGGAGCGAGCCGACAGCGATGCCCAGGTGGACATCGACGTCGGCCTCGAGGCGCGTACCTTCGCCCGGACCGGCATAGAAGGCCAGGACCAGTTTCAGCCGTCGCTGCATGGCAGCGTGGACTACTACCGCAGCTGGGACGATGGCCGCCAGAGCCTGACGGCGAGCCCGTTTCTGCGGCTGGACCTGCAGGACTCCCAGCGCACCCACTTCGACCTGCGCGAGTTCTACTGGAGCCTGGTGGGCGACGACTGGGACCTGCATCTGGGGGTGAAGCAGGTGTTCTGGGGCGTCACCGAGTTCAAGCATCTGGTGGACATCATCAACCAGACGGATCTGGTGGAGAACATCGATGGCGAGGACAAGCTGGGGCAACCCATGGCGCATCTGTCGCTGGTGCGCGACTGGGGCATCCTCGACCTGTATGCCCTGGTGGGCTTCCGCGAGCGCACGTTTCCAGGCAGCGACGGGCGCCTGCGGCCGACGTTGCCGATAGACGAGGACGACGCCCGCTACGAGTCCGGGGCCCGCTGGCATCGCGTCGACGGCGCGGTGCGCTATTCGCATCACATCGGCCCGCTGAGCTTCGGCGTGCATCACTTCTCGGGAACCAGCCGCGACCCGCTGTTCGTGCCGGTGCAGCAGGCGTCCGGCGAATGGGTGCTGGTGCCGGAGTATCGGATCATCGACCAGACCGGGCTCGACGCGCAGTACCTCTGGAACGACTGGGCATTCAAGCTGGAAGCTCTGACACGCAGCGGTATGGGTGCGCGCTACGCCGCCGCCAACGTCGGCTTCGAGCGCACGCTGGTCGGGGTGCTGGATACGCGCGCTGATCTCGGCATCGTGGTGGAGTACATGTACGACGAGCGCGACGAGCGGGCGCCGGACACGCTGTTCGAGCACGACCTGGCGCTGGGTGCCCGCTGGTCGCTCAACGATCTGGCGGATACTCAGGCACTGTTCGGGTTGATCTGGGACGTGCACACCGAAGAGTATGTGTTCAGCCTCGAGGCCAGCCGTCGGCTCGGCGCGAGCTGGAACCTCAATCTGGAGAGCCGCCTGTTCGGCGGTGCCGTGACTGCCGCGGCGCCACTGCCCGGGACAGCACCGGCGATCTTCGGTGAAAAAAGCGCGTATCTGCAGCGCGACGACTATCTGCAGCTGGAGCTGGTCCGGTACTTCTGATCGATGATTGAAGACATCTGGCGCTATCTGGTCGATCACACCTGGGTGTTCGAGGTGTTCGGCGTTGTCTTTGCCACCGCCGCGGTGCATCTGCTGGCGCGGGTGCTCATGCGCAAGCTCGGTGTCCGGCTGCAGGCCACGCGCAACGTCTATGACGACGCGCTGCTGGAAGCGGCGCGCGGCCCGCTCGGCTGGGCGATCTGGGTGTTAGGTATCGCGGCCGCGGCTGACCTCGTAGGCGGCCGCGCCCAGACCGATCTGTTCTCCTACGTCGATGACGTGCGCGGCGTGCTGATCATCGTTCTTGGGGTGTGGTTTACCGTTCGTTTCATCGCGCTCGCCGAAGCGCATCTTACCGATCCCGCCTATCGCGCGGACCCGGTGGACAAGACCACGGCGACCGCGGTGGGCAAGCTGCTGCGCGCCTCCGTGCTCATCACCGGCGCGCTGGTGGCGCTGCAGAACCTCGGCGTCAGCGTGTCCGGGGTGCTGGCATTCGGCGGCATCGGCGGCATCGCGGTGGGGTTCGCTTCGCGCGACCTGCTGGCCAACTTCTTCGGGGCCATGATGATCTTCCTGGATCGGCCGTTTTCCGTGGGCGACTGGATCCGCTCGCCGGACAAGGAGATCGAGGGCACCGTCGAGGAAATCGGTTGGCGCCTGACGCGCATCCGCACCTTCGATCAGCGCCCGCTGTACGTGCCCAACTCGATCTTCACCAGCATCACCGTGGAGAATCCGTCGCGGATGCTGAACCGGCGCATCTACGAGACCATCGGCGTGCGCTACGCGGACATCGACGTGCTCGAAGCCATCGTGGCCGACGTCAAAGCCATGCTCGAAGGCCATCCGGACATCGACCACGACCGTACGCTGATGGTCAATTTCGTCCAGTTCGGCGCGTCGTCACTGGATTTCTTCGTCTACACCTTCACCCGCACCACGGTCTGGGCCGAGTATCACGCCATCAAGCAGGACGTGCTGCTGCGGATCGCCAGGATCATCGAGCAGCACGGCGCCGAAGTGGCGTTCCCGACGCAGACGCTGCATATCGAGCCCAACGAATCGTGATCGGGGCTGGTCCGCGCGAGGCGCTTGCCGCGCTCGAGGGTGCCGATTGCCTGGTACCCGCGGAGCAGGTGGGCCTGGCCATCGACCAGATTGCCGTGCGGCTGGCGCTCGAGCTCGTCGATGCCGATCCGCTGCTGCTGACGGTCATGCACGGCGGCCTGCCGTTCAGCGCGGAGCTCATGAAGCGCCTGGCCTTTCCACTGCAGCTAGGCTACGTGCACGTGGGCCGCTACGGGGACCGGACGCAGGGCGGCGAGCTGCGCTGGCACCACCGGCCCGAGCAGAACCTCGAGGGCCGGACGGTGCTGCTGGTGGACGACATCTTCGATCGCGGGGTCACGCTGGCGGAGTTGTGCCGGTGGGCCCGTGATGCGGGCGCCCGGCGGGTGCTCACGGCTGTGCTCGTAGACAAGGAGGTGGCTGCGCCGCGGCCCTTGAGCGTCGACTACGCCGCGCTGCGCTGTCCCGATCGCTACCTGTTCGGCTGCGGGATGGACTACCAGGGTTACTGGCGCAACCTGCCGGCGATCTACGCCCTCGCGCCCGATGCGGAGGCTGTGTCATGAGCGGCATCGCGCTGATCGTCGGGTCCGGGCTGCTGGAGTTCGCCAGCGCCTTCGAGCCGGTTGCCACGCCAGAGGCGCGCACGGCCTCGAGCTACGGCGCCCCCTCGGAGCCGCCGCGACGCGGACGCGTTGCCGGGCAGGACGTGCTGCTGCTGGCGCGTCATGGCACGCCGCACCGGATCGCGCCGCACCTGATCAACTACCGCGCCAACCTGGATCTGCTTGCACGTCTGGGAGCGGAGAGCGTGATCGCCTTGAACACGGTGGGTGCCATCGATGCTGCGCTGGCGCCGGGCACGGTGGTGGTGCCGCATCAGCTGATCGATTACACCTGGGGTCGCGAGCAGTCCTTCAGCACGCCTGAGCATCTCATCCACGTGGATTTCACGGAGCCCTACGACGCCGGGCTGCGTCGGCAGCTGCTGGATGCGGCGCGCGTGAGCGGCATCGCGGTTGCGGATGGCGGCGTGTACGGCTGCGTCCAGGGCCCGCGCTTCGAGACCGCCGCGGAGATCGATCGCATGGAGCGCGACGGCTGCACGCTGGTGGGCATGACCGGCATGCCGGAGGCGGGGCTCGCGCGCGAGCGCGGCCTGCGTTACGCGGCGCTGGCGCTGGTGGTGAATCCGGCCGCCGGGCGCGCGGAGCACGCCATCGACATACCCACCATCGAAGCCGTCAGCCGTGCCGGCATGCGCGACGTCGAGCGGCTACTGATCGCTCTGTTCGAGCGCCTTGAGCTCGGCGAAACGGTCGATCAGTGACTGCGGCAGCGGCACCGGATCGCTGCGTACGAGCACGCCGAACTTGGGATGATCCAGATAGTGCAGCTCGCCGCTGCGCATGCGCCGGCTCTCGGCAAGCAGCAGATAGGCGCCCGCAGGCGGCGCGGGCAGGCTCTCCGGGCCGGCGCCGGTCGCCGGCTCCGGCGATGGCCCGGGGTTTCCGGCGCCAGCCGCGAGCGGCACGCTGATGGGCGCGGCACCCAGCAACGGTTCGTAGTACCACAGGCGCGCGTTGAAGTGCAGATAGCGGCCGAGCGACAGGTCCAGCGTGCCTTCGAGCTGCCAGCCGCCTTCGAGCCGGGTGCCGGCCTGAATCAGCAGGGGTTGCGGGGCGTCCCGCGGCGGCACGGGCTGTAACCAGCGCCCGTGCTGCAGCACCTGGTATCCGGGGGCACGAGCCAGCCGGCCTGCTTCCCTGCTCAGGGTCAGCGAATCGTCCGGCAGCCAGGTGTAGCTCTGCCGTTCCAGCGAGGCCTCGTACGCGGCTACCGCGGCGAGGAAGTCCAGCAGCGGGTCCGGCGCCAGCACCGGCTCGACGACGGGTACCGGTAGGCTTGCTGCCGCTTCCTCTGCGCCCGGGTCCTGTGAGGCTTCCTGAAGGTCCGGTCGTGTCTGCCGATCGGGCTCGCTGATCGCGGCGTTGAGGTCGCCGACATCGTCCTCGCCGGAGCGCAGCCGGCTATTTTCCGGTCCGTTCGCGGCCACGGGCGGATACTGTTCCATGCGCAGCGGCCAGCACCAGGCGTCATCGCCGGCTGCGGTGTCCGCCCAGGGATCGGTCAGACCGCTCAGCCCTGCCGGAAACTGGCGCGGCGCGGTCTGCACCAGGCGTTCTTCGTCCAGGTACTCCAGTGCCGACGGTCGCTGAAACACGATGACTTCCGTCGCGTACCAGGCGTTTTGCAGATAGTCCTCGAGGTTCTCGCGCAGCCGCGCATGTCCGGGCGGAGCGACCAGGAGCATCAGCACGGCTGCCGTCAGAACCCGCCCTGCCGGGTTTGCGCCAGCGCGGCTCATGCCTGCGCCGCCCGACCGACGCCCGCCGGCGCGCTCAGGTTCTCCAGCAGATCCAGCGCAAACTGCAGACGGTCCTCGAACTGCGGCAGCTCGCGCTTGACCCGCAGCAGCGTTGCACCGTCGAGTCGGTAGGTGGACGGCTGGCCCTGTACCAGCTTCACGATCTTGAGCGGGTCCACAGTGGTGTCGTGGCCGAACTCCAGCTTGCCGCCGGCGGCGGACAGATCCAGGCGCAGAATGCCCAGCGGCTGCATGCGCAGCTTGAGGTCGGTCACCAGGAACAGCTGGCGCAGCGCATCGGGCAGGGGGCCGAAGCGGTCCACCATCTCCGCTCGCAGATCGTCGAGCTCCGTATCGGTCGCGGCGCTGGCGATGCGTTTGTACATGATCAGCCGGCCGTGAACGTCCGGCAGATAGGCCTCGGGAATGCGTGTGCCCGTATGCAGATTGACTTCGTGGCTGACCGGTTCCAGCGGCGCGTCCAGGTTCGGCGTCCGGCCCGAGCGAATGGCCTGCACGGCACGATCGAGCATGTCGGTGTACAGGGCGAAGCCCACGGATTCGATCTGCCCGGACTGATCTTCGCCCAGCAGCTCACCGGCGCCGCGAATCTCCAGGTCGTGGGTGGCCAGCGTGAAGCCGACGCCCAGATCGCCGGCGGCCTGGATCGCGTCCAGGCGCTTCACCGCATCCGCGGTCATGGCCTTGGGGTGGGGCGTGAGCAGATAGGCATAGGCCTGCCGGTGCGAACGGCCCACACGGCCGCGCAGCTGGTGCAGCTGCGCGAGGCCGAAGCGGTCCGCGCGGTCGATGATCATGGTGTTGGCATTGGGAATGTCGATCCCCGTTTCGATGATGGTGGTGCATACCAGCAGGTTCAGCTGGCGATGGTAGAAGTCGTTCATCACCTGCTCGAGCTGGCGTTTGGGCATCTGGCCGTGACCGACGCCGATGCGTGCCTCGGGAACCCACTCCGCCAGCTCTTCGGCGAGTGCGTCGATGGTCTTGACCTCGTTGTGCAGATAGAACACCTGGCCGCCGCGCATGAGCTCGCGGCTGATGGCCTCCTGAATCACGCCGCGCCGGCGCTCCATCACGAAGGTCTTGATCGACAGGCGTCGCGCAGGCGGGGTGGCGATGATCGAGAGGTCTCTGATCCCGCTCATGGCCATGTTCAGCGTGCGCGGTATCGGCGTGGCGGTGAGCGTCAGCACGTCCACCTCGGCACGCAGGGCGCGCAGCTTTTCCTTCTGGCGCACGCCGAACCGGTGCTCTTCGTCGATGATCACCAGCCCCAGATCGCGGAACCGGTCGGCCACGTTCAGCAGCTTGTGCGTGCCGATGAGAATGTCCACCCGGCCGCTGGCGAGCCGGTCGGTGATCTCCCGCACCTCACCCTCGGAGCGCATGCGCGATACCGCCTCGATCTGCACCGGCCACGGTGCGAAACGGTCACGGAAGGTCTCGTGGTGCTGCTGCGCGAGCAGCGTCGTCGGCACCAGCACCGCCACCTGCTTGCCGCTCTGCACCGCGAGAAAGGCGGCCCGCATGGCGACCTCGGTCTTGCCGAAGCCCACGTCGCCGCAGATCAGACGATCCGTGGCGCGCTCGGAGCACAGGTCTGCCACCACCTCATCGATGGTGCGCTGCTGATCCGGCGTGAGCTCGAATGGAAACTGCTCGGCGAAACGCTGGTAGTCGGCCCCGGGATCCGTAAAGCGGAAGCGCGGGCTGGCCTCGCGTCGCGCGTAGATGTTCAGGAGTTCCGCCGCGGCATCGTAGGCCTTCTCGGCGGCGCGGCGCTTGGCCTTCTCCCACTGATCGGAACCCAGCCGGTGCAACGGCGCGAAGTCGGGGTCGGCGCCCGCGTAACGACTGATGAGGTGCAGCGCCGTGACCGGGACGTACAGCTTCGCCTGCTCGGCGTACTCGAGCGTCAGGAACTCCTGGTCGGTGCCGTCGATCTGCAGGGTCGCCAGACCCTGGTAGCGGCCGATGCCGTGCTCGATGTGCACCACGGGATCCCCCGGATGCAGCTCGGTGAGATTGCGGATGATCTGTTCCGGGTCCAGCGCCCGCGCGGAGCGAGTGCGTCGCTCCTGAACCTGATGGCCGAACACCTCGCTTTCGCTGATGACGTTGAGGCCGGCCAGCGACAGCCCCCGGGAGAGCGGCGCGATGCAGATGGCGTGTTCGGGTGGTTCGCCCGGGGCCGGCCCGGACGTCTGAAACCTGTCCAGGAATTCCGCGAAGCCGTCGACGTCGCGCGGGCGGATTCCGGCACGGGCGAGAAACTCGCTGAACACTTCGCGCCGGCCCGCCGTGTCGGCGACGAACAGGGTGGGTCGAGGATGATGGTCGAGAAAGTTCAGCAGCGCTTCGGCGGGGTTGCGGGTGCGCGGGTTGGCCTCGAGCACCGGCATGGGCCGGCTCGCGAATTCGCGCGCATGGCGTCCTGCCTGATTGAGCTGGATCCGCCCGTAGCGGTTCAGCCCCGTCTTGAGCGCCTGGCCGTCGAGGTAGAGCGCCTGGGGTTCCAGGATCGGTCGTTCCAGGTCGTGACCGAGACTGTCATGTCGTTGCGCGACTTCATCCAGGAAATGAGTCGCCGCGGCATCGATTCCGGGTTCCTCGACCACCAGCGTGTTTGCCGGCAGGAACTCGAACAGGCTGGCCAGCGCTTCGAAGAAGAACGGCAGGTAGTACTCCACGCCCGGGTGCGGTATGCCGTGGCTGACGTCCTGATACACGCTGCAGCGGCGCACGTCCACATTGAACGTGTTGTGCCAGCAGTCACGGAAACGCGCGATGGCTGCCGTGTCCATCGGGAACTCCTTGGCCGGCAGCAGGCGTAGCGTCTCGATGCGCTCCAGCGTGCGCTGCGAGTCGGGATCGAAGGTGCGCAGGCTCTCGATCTCGTCGTCGAACAGGTCGACCCGGATCGGCTGCTCCGAGCCCATGGGGAAGACGTCCATCAGCGAGCCGCGCACGGCGAACTCGCCGTGGCTGGTGACCGTTTCCACCGCAGTGTAGCCCGCACTTTCGAGGCGCCCGCGCTCGCTGGCAATGTCGAAGCGCTGGCCGACGCGCAGGGTGGCGCTGTGACCGTCGATGTAGCTTGGCGGGCACAGCTTCTGCAGCAGCGTCTGCACCGATACCACGAGCACGCGCGGGCGCGCTTCCGACAAGCTGCCGGCGCCGGCCACTGTTTCGAATCGACGCAGCGTCTGCAGCGTCGCCAGGCGCTCGGAGACGATGTCCTGGTGCGGTGAAAAGGCGTCGTAGGCCAGGGTCTCCCAATCCGGCAGGCGCAGCACCTCCAGATCGCTGCCGTAGAACTCGAGCTCGCTCTGCCAGCGCTGGGTGGCGCCGGTACTGTCCGTGACCACGAGCGTCAGCCCGCCGTGGGCGCGCGCCGCGGCGGCGGTGGCCAGCGTCGTCGCGGCGCCGTGCAGTTCGCACCATTGGCTGCGCTGGCCGGGACCCGGAGGCGGCGGCGGTGTGAACGGATCGATTTTCTGTGTCATTTGCCGGGGTGTGCCGTGTCCGCTGCTCGAAGGCGCTGTGAGGCTCGCGTATTCTACGGGCATGAGCCGTCGGAGTCAGTGAGTGATGCGCGTGGTGCTGTGGAGCGCGCTGCTGCTGCTGGTCGGATTCGCCTGCGGATGGTTCGCGGGCCGCTGGTGGGGTGCTGCCGAGGTCGTGACGCAGGTCGCACCCGCCGCCGGCGCGGCGCGCGGGGCGGCGATGGCCGAGCTGGCCCATGCCGATGCTGGCGCGCACGGCCCGGCGACCACCACGTCGCTGGAGCCCTGGCTGTCCCGCGGCGACTGGTCGGGACTGGTCGCCGAGCACAGCCGGCTGGTGCGCGCCGGTGCGGACGCGGCTGCCGCGACGCTGCGGCGGGCGCTGCTGGCCAAGGTGCAGGACTGGTTGCGCAGCAGCGACCGTCAGCGTGGTGCCGATCTGCTCGATGCCTTCCTGGTGGAGAACCCGCTCGATGTCGATGCGCTGCTGCTGGAGAGTGCGGCACGGCAGATGCAGGGCCAGCTCGAGGCCGCCCTCGACCCGCTGCTGGAACTGCTCGGCGGGGTCGACGATCCGGCTGCCGTGGCCGAAGCCCGCGAACAGATGCGCCTGATCGTGAACGTGCTGGAGGCGCAGCTCGTCAGTCGCCGTGACTACCCGGGTCTGGTCCGCCTGTTCGACACGCTGACGCTGCGCGATCCTGCCTTCGACGGGCACCGGCTCGAGCTGGCACGCTGGCAGCTGCGCACCGGGGCGCTGGAGGATGCCCGTCGCACCCTGAGCGAGACCGGCCTGGTGGGGGTGACGCCCGAGCAGAGGGCGGATCTGGAGACACAGTTGCACTTTGCCCTGGCGGCGGCCGAAGGTATCCCGGTGGAACGCTCGGACGGGGCGCTGTACGTGCCGGCGCGCATGGGTGGCAACCGCGTCCGGCTGCTGGTGGACACGGGCGCCACCACGACCGTGGTCTCGGCAGCAGTGGCCGCCCGCCTGGGTGGTGAGCCGCTACCGAACGTGGTGCGGGTACGCACCGCGGCGGGCATCGTCGAGGCCCGGGTGCTGCGGGTACGCGACGTGCAGATCGGCGGGCTCGGTCTGGATGCCCTGGACGTGCTGGTGCTGGACCAGGCACCGCCCGAGGCCGACGGACTGCTCGGCATGGATGTGCTCAGTCGGCTGGAACCGCTGCTTGGCACGCCCCCGCGGTCGGGGTAAAGTTCAATGGTTTTGCTTAGTTGCAGCTTTTGTCGTCGCTAGGATGGAGGAACTCAGCCGGCTGGCAGCGGGTGCTGTCACGCTGGCGTATGGTCGCATGAAACCCACGAACATCTTCGATCCGCGTTATTTCCACAAGGTTGTCGATTGCCAGTGGGCCTGCCCGGCGCACACCCCGGTACCCGAATACATCCGCCTGATCGCCCAGGAGAAGTACACCGAGGCGTACATGCTCAACTGGGATTCCAACGTGTTTCCGGGGATCCTCGGACGTACCTGCGACCGCCCCTGCGAGCCGGCCTGCCGACGTGTGCGCACCGAAGAAAAGCCGGTGGCCATCTGCCGGCTCAAGCGGGTCGCCGCCGACAACAAGGGTGACGTGCGGCCTTTCATGCCCGTGGTGCCGGAGCAGAAGAACGGCAAGCGCGTGGCGCTGCTCGGCGCCGGTCCGGCATCGCTGGCCGTGGCCCGGGATCTGCTGCCTCACGGCTACGAGGTGCACCTGTTTGAAAAGGACGCCAGCGGCGGCGGTTTCATGCGTTCGCAGATTCCCGCATTCCGGCTGCCGGAGAAGGTGCTCGAGGAAGAGGTGAACCTGATCCTGGACATGGGCGTGCAGTGCCACTTCAACCACGAGGTCACCAGCATGAAAGCCATGCTGGACATGGGCTTCGATGCCTATTTCGTGGGTACCGGGGCACCCCGGGGCCGTGACCTGGATCTGCCCGGCCGGGCGGAGGTCGACGCGCACATCTCCATTGGCATCAACTGGCTCGAAAGCGTCGCGTTCGGTCATACCACGAGGATCGAAGGCAAGGTGATCGTGATGGGCGGAGGCAATACCGCCATGGACTGCTGCCGTACCGCCAAGCGGCTCGGCGCCGAGGACGTGAGTGTGGTGGTGCGGTCCGCGTTCGAGGTCATGAAAGCGTCCGAGTGGGAGAAGGAGGATGCCATGAGCGAAGGCATCCCCATCATCAACAACCGCCCGCCGAAAGAGTTCGTGCACGAGCACGGCAAGCTCAAGGGCATCGTGTTCGAGTGCGTCAAGCCGGTACGGGGCGCCGATGGTCGCCTGCGCTACGAGCCGTCCGGAGAGCCCGACGTGTTCATGGAATGCGACCACGTGCTCATGGCCATCGGTCAGGAGAACCACTGTCCGTGGATCGAGCGCGACATCGGCATCGAGTTCGACAAGTGGGACTGCCCGGTGCTGGACGAGGAAACGCTGCAGTCCACCAATCCCAAGGTGTTCTTCGGCGGCGACGCGGCGTTCGGCCCCGAGAACATCATCTGGGCCTCGGCGCACGCGCACAAGGCCGCCATCTCGATTCATCTGTTCTGCCAGAACGGCGACGCCAAGAGCGGGCGGCCGCCCGAAGGCGTCAACCTGATCAGCCAGAAGATGGGCGTGCACGAGTGGAGCTACGACAGCCAGCACGATCCCGCCAAGCGCTATCTGGTGCCTCACGTCGAACGCAAGCGGGCGTTGTCGGACATCCGCCTGGAAGTGGAGCTCGGCTTCGACCGCGAGCTGGGCGCCAAAGAGGCGCAACGCTGCCTGAACTGCGACGTGCAGACCGTGTTCAGCGACAATCTGTGCATCGAGTGCGACGCCTGCGTCGACATCTGCCCCATGGACTGCATCTCGTTCACCTGCAACGCCGAGGAGCAGGAGCTGCGCCACCGCCTCACCGCGCCCGCGAACAATGCCGGCCAGGATCTGTACGTTTCCGCGGAGCTGCCCACGGGCCGGGTCATGGTCAAGGACGAGGACGTCTGCCTGCACTGCGGGCTGTGCGCCGAGCGCTGCCCGACCAACGCCTGGGACATGCAGAAATCCGTCATTCACGTGCCGCAACTGGGGTCGTACGCCGAATGAGCACCACCTACAACGATTTCGTGATCCGCTTCGCCAACGTCAACGGGTCCGGCTCCGCCAGCGCCAACGGCATGTTCGCGATGGCGCTGTTCCGGATGGGCATACCGGTGGCGACGCGCAACATATTCCCGTCCAACATCCAGGGCCTGCCGACCTGGTTCGAGGTACGCGTCAGCGAGAAGGGCTACCTCGGGCGGCGCGAGGGTGTGGACATCATGGTGGCCATGAACGCCGAGACCTACGCCGAGGACGTGGCCAGCGTCAAGCCCGGCGGATATCTGCTCTACGACAATTCCAAGCCGCTCGCGCGCGAGCTGCGCCGCAGCGACATCCACGAGATCGGCATCCCCATCGCGACGCTGCTGCTGCCCGAGTTCGACGACATCAAGCAGCGCGGCCTGTTCAAGAACATGACCTACCTGGGCGCGCTGGCGGCGTTGCTGAACATCGAGTTCGACGTCATCACCGGCATGGTGTCGGTGCAGTACAAAGGCAAGGACGCGCTGATCCAGCCCAACGTGCGCGCGCTCACCATCGGCCGTGAGTACGCCCAGACCTATCTGGAGTGCCCACTGCCGTTTCAGGTCCGACGCGCCGACCTGGTCGGCGACCGGATCATGATCGACGGCAACACCGCCGCAGCGCTGGGCGCGCTGTACGGTGGCGCCAGCGTGTGTGCCTGGTATCCCATTACGCCCTCGACATCGGTGGCGGAAGGATTCGAGCGCTATGCCAACCAGCTGCGCGTAGACCGCGAGTCCGGTCAGCGCAAGTTCGCCATCATCCAGGCCGAGGACGAGCTGTCCGCCATCGGCATCGTGATCGGCGCCGGCTGGAACGGGGCGCGCGCCTTCACCGCCACCAGCGGCCCCGGCATCTCGCTGATGAGCGAGTTTCTCGGGCTCGCGTACTTCGCCGAGATTCCGGCGGTCATCTTCGACATTCAGCGTGCCGGCCCGTCCACCGGAATGCCGACGCGCACTCAGCAGGCGGATCTCATCAGCGCGGCCTACGCATCCCACGGCGACACCAAGCACGTGCTGCTGTTTCCGTCGACACCGCGGGAGTGCTTCGACTTCGGCGCCGCCGCCCTGGATCTCGCTGACCGTCTGCAGACGCCGGTGCTGGTCATGAGCGACCTGGAGCTCGGCATGAACGACAACCTGTCGGAGCCGCTGGTGTGGGACGACGCGCGGCGCTATGACCGCGGCAAGGTGCTCGACGCCGAGAAGCTGGAGAAGCTCGAGCGTTTCGGCCGCTACCTCGACGTGGACGGCGACGGCATCGGCTATCGCACCTACCCGGGCACGCATCCGAGCAAGGGTTCGTTCTTCACGCGCGGCACGTCGCGCGACGAGTACGCGGCGTACACCGAATCACCGGAAGCCTACGAGCGCAACATGGAGCGCCTCGCGCTCAAGTGGCGCACCGCGGCGACCCTGGTCCCCAAGGCCGAGATCCAGAGCCGCGGGCTCAAGGCGGGCATCATCTACTTCGGCACCAGCGCGCTGCCCATGCGCGAGGCGCTGGATCTGCTGGGCGAGGAGGGCGTCGAGCTCGACACCATGCGCATCCGGGCGTTCCCGTTCGGTGCCGAGGTGCTCGCGTTCGTCGAGGACCATGATTTGCTGTTCGTGGTGGAGCAGAACCGCGACGCGCAGATGAAGACGCTGCTGGTCAACGAGGGCGGCTTCGATCCGGCCAAGCTCCTGTCGGTGCTCTACTACGGCGGCCTGTCGATCTCGGCAGATACGATTCAGCGACAGGTTTCAGAGTTTTACACCGCGAGCAGATTGCCGCGGCTGACGGGGGTCAAATCATGACGTTCGTTGCCAAACCCAGGGTCCACCACCCCATGCTCAAGGTCAACGACCTCGGGCTGACGCGGCGGGATTACGAAGGGTCCGTGTCGACGCTGTGCGCCGGTTGCGGTCACGACTCGGTGAGTGCCGCCATCGTGCAGGCCTGCGCCGAGCTGTCGTTGCCGCCGCATCGCTTCGCCAAGATTTCCGGGATCGGCTGTTCGTCGAAGACGCCGAGCTACTTCCTCAACCGCTCGCATGGCTTCAACTCCGTGCACGGACGCATGCCGTCGGTTGCCACCGGCGCCAATCTCGCCAACCGCGAGCTCTACTGCATCGGCGTATCCGGTGACGGCGATACCGCCTCGATCGGACTCGGCCAGTTCGCGCACATCGTCCGCCGGCGCATCAACATGCTCTACGTGGTGGACAACAACGGCACCTACGGCCTCACCAAGGGCCAGTTCTCGGCCACCAACGACAAGGGCTCCACCAGCAAGAAGGGCGCCCCCAATCTCTACGAGCCCATCGATCTGGTGAGCATGGCACTGCAGATCGGTGCGAGCTTCGTGGCCCGCAGCTTCTCGGGCGACAAGCGCCAGCTGGTGCCGCTGATCAAGGCCGGGCTCATGCACCGGGGCTTCGCCTTCATCGACGTGATCTCGCCCTGTGTCGCGTTCAACAATCACAACGGCTCCACCAAGAGCTACGATCACGTGCGCGGCCACGCAGAGAGCGTGGTAGCCACCGACTTCTTCCTGCCGCAGCAGGAGATCACAGCGGACTACGCCCCCGGCACCAGCGAAGAGGTGCGCATGCCCGACGGCTCGGTGCTGCGGCTGCACAAGCTCGACGCCCACTACGATCCCCACGATCGCGTGGCGGCGCTGACCCACGTTCAGGAGCGCCAGGCCGACGGCGAGGTGGTCACGGGGCTGCTTTACGTGGATCCCGAGGCGTCCGATTGTCACCAGATCCTGGATACCGTGACGCGGCCGCTCAACGAGCTCGACGAGAGCGATCTGTGTCCGGGGAACGCCGCTCTGGAGCGCATCAACGCGAGCTTCCGTTAGCCCTTTGTCGGGTCCTGTAGAGCAGTTGTAAGGGGGCGCTCCGGTCCGGTTGCGGCCCCCTGGCGAAATTCTGATAATACGCGCCCTCCGAACGACCCCAGACAGAGGCTTCCGGTCCATATGGACCCCGCCGAGGTCCGGTCAGATCACAGCGAGGAACCACCGTGGCGCTACCGAGTCTCGACGACTACTTCCCCGACTGGAAAGAACGCGAAGCCCTGGCCGAGGCGATGATCCCGATCATCGGGCGCCTGTACCGGGCCAACGTCGTCACCTACTGCTACGGCCGCGCCATGCACAGCCAGAGCGTTCTGCAGTTGATGAAGACTCACCGCTACGTGCGGCAGGTGGCGCAGAACGAGCTTTCCGAGTTCGAGAGCTATCCCATTCTCGAGGCGCTGGCTCAGCTCGATCTCGGTCCGTCGCACATCGATGTGGGCAAGCTGGCAACCCGCTACATGGAAGAGTCTGCGGGCAATGGCCTGACGCCCATGGACTTCGTCAAACGTGAGTGCGCCGAGGTCATCGGGCGACACGTGCCGCCGCTGGCGAAGCCTCAGGACGTGGTGCTTTATGGTTTTGGCCGTATCGGCCGCCTGCTGGCGCGCCTGCTCGTGGAGAAGACGGGCAGCGGCCACCAGCTGGTGCTGCGCGCCGTCGTGGTCCGCAAGGGCAGTGCCGACGACCTGCAGAAGCGCGCGAGCCTGCTGCGCCGAGACTCGGTTCACGGCAGCTTTCTCGGCACCCTGAGGGTGGATGAGGAAAACAGCTGCATCATCGCCAACGGCAACGTGATCCGCGTGATCTATGCCGACGGTCCGGACCAGATCGATTACGAAAGCTACGGCATCCACGATGCCATCGTCATCGACAATACCGGTGCCTGGCGTGACGAAGCGGGCCTGTCCCGACACCTGAAGAGCAAGGGCGTGGCCAAGGTGATTCTGACGGCACCGGGCAAGGGCGCCATCAAGAACATCGTCTCCGGGGTCAACTCGCAGATTGTCGAACCGACAGACAGGATTCTGGCGGCCGCGTCGTGCACCACCAATGCCATCGTCCCGATTCTCAAGGCCATGCACGACAAGTTCGAGATCGTGCATGGGCATATGGAGACGGTGCACTCCTACACCAACGACCAGAATCTCATCGACAACTATCACAAGAAGAACCGGCGCGGCCGCGCCGCACCCCTGAACATGGTGATTACCGAAACCGGGGCGTCGTCCGCGGTGGTCAAGCTGCTGCCGGAGCTCGACGGCAAGCTCACCGGCAACGCGATCCGCGTGCCCACGCCCAACGTGTCGCTGGCAATTCTCAACCTGACGCTGTCCCGCGACACGACGCTGGAAGAGGTCAACGAGTATCTGCGCTACATGGCGCTGCACTCGGAACTGCAGCGACAGATCGACTACACCACGTCGCCCGAGGTGGTTTCCTCCGACTTCGTCGGCAACCGCCATGCCTGCATCGTGGACAGCGAAGCCACCATCGTGAAGGACAACCGTGCGGTGCTCTACGTCTGGTACGACAATGAGTTCGGCTACGCCTGTCAGGTGGTACGGGTGGTGCAGAAATGGGCCGGCATCTCCTACCCGTTGATCCCCAAGGATGTCGTCCATCAGGGATTCTGAGGGGCGAATCCCGCCCAGACGTTGGCATGTGAGCCTCGGCTCACTATAATTCGCGCGGCCTGCCGGGGTCTCAGCCGAGCGCTGAAAGACGACCTCTTTGCGCCAGCAGGGGCTCCACAGCGCGCGTCGCGCCTTCCGGTCGTCTGGTCCGGTGGATCCTCGATATTCAGCGTCCGGGCCGTGACAGTGCCGGTCCGGCATCACGTTTGCGGGAACGTTTTCGTCCATGATCAAAATCAAGAAGGGCTTGGATTTGCCCATCGCGGGACGGCCGGAAGCGGCCATAGACACCGCGGGGGCGGTCCGCTCGGTGGCCGTGCTTGGGGAAGACTATCCGGGCATGAAGCCCACCATGCTGGTCCAGGAAGGTGACCGCGTAGCGCTCGGTCAGCCCCTGTTCACCGACAAGAAGACTGAGGGCGTCGTCTACACGTCCCCGGGAGCGGGCACCGTCAGCGCCATCAATCGGGGCGCCAAGCGGGTGCTGCAATCGGTGGTGATCGACCTGGAGGGAGACGCCGCGGAGCAGTTTTCCAGCCACGAGCCGTCCGCCGTTGCGACGCTGGAGCGTGCGGCCGTCGTGGAGCAGCTGCGCGCGAGCGGGTTGTGGACTGCGCTGCGCACCCGGCCGTTCAGCCGGGTCCCGGCGTTGGACAGCGAGCCGCATTCGATCTTCGTCACGGCCATGGACTCCAACCCTCTGGGTGGCGATCCGACGCTCGTGATCGCGGAGCATCCGGTGCAGTTCGCAGCCGGGCTCGACGTGCTGGCGCGTCTCACCCCGGGCAAGGTGTTCGTCTGTCACGCTCCCGAAGCGCGGCTGCCGTCCGGCAGCGACGCGCGCGTGGTCAGCGAATCGTTCAGCGGGCCGCACCCGGCGGGCCTGCCTGGTACCCATATTCACTTCCTCGATCCCGTCAGCGCAGCCAAGACGGTATGGTTCATCGGCTGTCAGGACGTGATCGCCATCGGTTACCTGTTTCTCGAGGGGCGCCTGTGGTGCGAGCGGGTGGTTGCGCTGGCGGGTCCGGGCGTGGAACGACCGCGCATGGTGCGCACCCGTCTCGGTGCGGATCTCGAGCAGCTCACGGCCGGACAGCTCAAGCAGGGTGAGTTCCGCGTCATCTCCGGGTCGGTGCTTGCGGGCCGGACGGCACGCGGTGCCGAGCGCTATCTGGGCCGCTATCACGTGCAGGTTTCGGTACTGGCCGAAGACCGGGAGCGGCGCCTGTTCGGCTACCTGACGCCGGGAACCGACCGACACTCCGTGTTGCCCATCTATCTGTCGCGCTGGATCGGCAGCAAGCCGCTGCAGTTCACCACGACCACCAACGGCAGCCCCCGCGGCATGGTGCCGGTCGGAGCGTACGAGCGCGTCATGCCGCTGGACGTCCTGCCGACCCAGCTGCTGCGCGCGCTGCTGGTCGGCGACATCGACAACGCCATCAAGCTCGGCTGCCTCGAGCTCGACGAGGACGACATTGCCCTGTGCACCTACGCGTGCCCCGGCAAGTACGAGTACGGTCCCGTGCTTCGCCGCATGCTGGACACCATAGAAAAGGAAGGTTGAGATGAGTTTGCGTTCCTTCATGGACGGCATCGCGCCGCAATTCGAGAAGGGTGGCAAATTCGAGTGGTTGTATCCCGCCTACGAGGCCATCGATACGGCACTTTACACGCCCGGAAAGGTCACTGCCGGCGCCTCTCACGTGCGTGACGGGCTGGATCTGAAGCGCATCATGATGACCGTCTGGATGTGCGCCTGGATTCCCGTGCTGGTGGGCAGCTACTTCGTCGGCAACCAGGCCAACGAGGTCATGCAGTCGCTGGGAATCACCAGCGTCGGCAACTGGCGCGCCATCATCCTCGACCCGCTGACCGGGTACGACCCCAACAGCATCTGGGACTGCGTGGTGCACGGACTGGCCTACTTCCTGCCGCTCTACATCGTCGTGTTTGCTGCCGGCATCGCCTTCGAGATCTGGTTCGCGTCCAAGCGCGGTCACGAGGTCAACGAAGGGTTCTTCGTTACCAGCATCCTGTTCACGCTGACCCTGCCGGCCACCACGCCCCTGTGGATGGCCGCTCTCGGCATCATCTTCGGTGTGGTGATCGGCAAGGAAGTATTCGGCGGTACCGGCAAGAACTTTCTCAACCCCGCGCTCACCGGCCGGGCGTTTCTGTATTTCGCCTATCCGGCCAAGATGTCCGGAGATGCCGTATGGGTGGCCGTTGACGGCTACACGCGGGCCACTGCGCTCGGCAACGCCGCGCTCGGCCAGGACTACGGGGTGTCCTGGGTGCAGGCGTTCCTGGGAGACATGGCCGGATCCATGGGCGAAACGTCGACGCTGGCCATACTCATAGCCGGCGCGATTCTCATGCTGACCCGCATCGCGGCCTGGCGCATCGTTGCCGGGGTGGCCATCGGTATGGTGGCGACCTCGCTGCTGTTCAACAGCATGGCCTCAAGCAACCCCATGTTCGCGATGCCGTTCTGGTGGCACGCGGTGCTCGGCGGGTTCGCCTTCGGCGCCATCTTCATGGCCACCGATCCGGTCTCGGCGGCCATGACCGACAGCGGGCGCTGGTTCTACGGCATGCTGATCGGCGTCATGTGCGTGCTGATCCGCGTGGTCAACCCCGCGTTCCCGGAGGGCATGATGCTGGCGATCCTGTTCGGCAATCTGTTCGCGCCGCTGATCGACAATTTCGTGGTACAGCGCAACATCAAGCGGAGGCTTGCCCGTGCCTGAGAGAAACAAAGACAGTCTCAGCAACATCCTGATAGTCGCCGTCGCAGTATGTCTGGTGTGCTCCATCGTGGTCTCCACGGCGGCGGTGGTATTCAAGCCCCAGCAGAAGCTCAACCAGGAGCTGGACCAGAAGCAGAACATCCTGCGCGCAGCGGGGATGCTTCCGGAAGACAGCAACGTCGACGCGCAGGGCCGCGGTGTGGACGAGCTGTTTGCGCAGTTCAAGGTTCGCGCGGTGAATCTGGATACCGGCGAGTTCACCGATTCGGTGGATCCGGCTAGCTACGATCCGATCAAAGCTGCACGGGACCCGCAGGAATCCAAGGAGCTCAGCGACAGCGAAGACATCGCCACCATCGGCCGGCGCGAGAACGTGTCGCTGGTGTACCTGCATGAGAACCCGGCCGGCGGCATCGACCGGGTGGTGTTGCCCGTGCGCGGCTACGGCCTGTGGGGCACCCTCTACGGCTATCTGGCCATCGAGGGCGACCTGAAAACGGTGGCGGGTCTGGGGTTCTACTCGCAGCGCGAGACGCCGGGTCTGGGCGGTGAGGTGGACAACCCCAACTGGAAGGCGCTATGGCCCGGGGTGAAGCTGTTCGACGGCAGCGGGGACCCGGCGGTGCGCCTGGTGAAGTCGCGCTCACCCGAGGGGAGCGAAGCCGCGGCGCACGAGGTCGACGCCCTGTCGGGCGCAACGCTCACGACCCGCGGCGTGGAAAATCTGGTGCGGTTCTGGACGGGAGAGCTCGGCTTCGGGCCATTCCTCGAGAACCTCAAAGCAACCTCCTGATCGAGAAGGGAAGCGAACATGGCAACGCCAAAGGAAGTTCTGGTCGATCCCATTCTGAACAACAACCCGATCACGCTGCAGGTGCTGGGCATCTGCTCGGCGCTCGCGGTGACGGTGAACATGTCCACCACGCTGGTGATGTGCGCCGCCGTGATCGCGGTGACCACCATGTCCAACGTGGCGGTGTCGCTGGTGCGCAACGTGATACCCACCAACATCCGCATCATCGTGCAGATGACCATCATCGCTTCGCTGGTGATCGTGGTGGATCAGTTCCTACAGGCCTACGCCTACGACATTTCCAAGAGCCTGTCCGTGTTCGTCGGCCTGATCATCACCAACTGCATCGTCATGGGGCGGGCGGAAGCGTTTGCGATGCAGAACCCGCCCTGGGTTTCCGCACTCGACGGCTTCGGTACCGCGGCCGGCTATTCGGCCATTCTCATCGCGGTGGCGCTGGTGCGTGAGCCGCTGGGCGCGGGCACCCTGCTCGGCTACGAGCTGCTGCCGCGGGTGACGGACGGCGGCTGGTACGTGGCCAACGGCCTGATGCTGCTGTCGCCGAGCGCATTCTTCATCATCGGCATGTTCATCTGGGGCATCCGCACCTGGAAGAAGGAGCAGGTAGAGGACGCCGAGTACGAAATCGCGCCGAACCTGCAGTACAAGGAGGCCATGTAATGCTAGAGCACTACCTTGGCCTGTTCATCCGGGCCGTGTTCATCGAGAACATGGCACTGACGTTCTTTCTCGGCATGTGCACCTTCATCGCCATCTCCAAGAAGATCTCCACGGCCATAGGCCTGGGGATCGCGGTGGTCGTGGTGCTCGGCATCACGGTGCCGATCAACAACCTCATGTACAACTACCTGCTGCGCGAGGGCGCGCTTGCCTGGGCCGGCTTCCCGGACGTGGACCTGAGTTTTCTCGGATTGCTGTCCTACATCGGCGTGATCGCGGCCATGGTGCAGATTCTCGAGATGTTCCTCGATCGCTTCGTGCCGTTTCTGTACAACGCGCTGGGCGTGTTCCTGCCGCTGATCACGGTGAACTGCGCCATCATGGGGGCGTCTCTGTTCATGGTGGAGCGTGACTACACGTTTGCAGAGAGCACGGTGTTCGGGATCGGGGCCGGCGTGGGCTGGGCGTTCGCCATCACGGTGCTCGCCGGCGTGCGCGAGAAGCTCAAGTACAGCGATGTGCCGGAAGGGCTGCGCGGCCTCGGCATCACGTTCATCTCCGTAGGCCTGATCAGCCTGTGTTTCATGTCGTTCGGCGGCATCGACATCTGAGGAAGCAGTCGCATGATTAATCCCACGATTCTCCTGGGCGTCGTCATGTTCACCGTGACCGTGCTGTCGCTGGTGCTGGTGATCCTGTTGGCGCGCTCGCGGCTGGTCAGCAGCGGTGACGTGACCATCGAGATCAACGGCGATCCCAGCAAGGCGGTGGTGGTACCCGCGGGCGGCAAGCTGCTGGGCACGCTGGCCTCAAAGGGTGTGTTCCTGGCCAGCGCCTGCGGCGGCGGCGGCACCTGTGCCCAGTGCCGTTGTCAGGTCGACGAAGGCGGCGGCAGCATTCTCTCCACCGAAGAGGGGCACTTCACCCGCGGTGAGATCGCCGACAACTGGCGGCTTTCCTGCCAGGTGACGGTGAAGCAGGACATGAAGATCCGCGTGCCAGAGGATGCCATCGGGGTCGAGCGCTGGGATTGCGAGGTCACGTCGAATCCGAACGTCGCGACCTTCATCAAGGAGCTCAACCTCAAGCTGCCGGAAGGCGCCAACGTCAACTTCCGTGCCGGCGGGTACGTGCAGCTGGAGATTCCGCCCTACGAGATGGACTACAAGGACATCGACGTGGAGGAGGAGTACCACGGCGACTGGGACCGCTTCGACGTGTGGAAGTATCACAGCAAGGTGACCGAGCCGACGATTCGCGCCTACTCCATGGCCAACTACCCGGAAGAGAAGGGCATCCTCAAGTTCAACATCCGGATCGCCTCGCCGCCGCCGGGCATGGACGTGCCGCCGGGCAAGATGTCTTCGTACGTGTTCAACCTCAAGCCGGGTGACAAGCTGACGGTGTTCGGCCCCTACGGCGAGTTCTTCGTCAAGGATACCGACGCCGAGAAGATCTGGATCGGCGGCGGTGCCGGCATGGCGCCGCTGCGCTCCCAGATCTTCGACGAACTCAAGCGCAAGGGCCGCACCACCAAGATGAGCTACTGGTATGGGGCGCGCTCACTGCGGGAGATGTTCTACACCGAGGAGTTCGACCAGCTGGCGAAGGACTTCGACAACTTCGAGTGGCACGTTGCGTTGTCCGATCCGCTGCCGGAGGACAACTTCGAGGGCCACATCGGCTTCATTCACCAGGTGGTGTTCGACAACTATCTGAAGGATCACCCGGCACCGGAAGACTGCGAGTACTACCTCTGCGGGCCGCCGCCCATGGTGGCAGCCGTGCTGAAGATGCTCGAAGACCTGGGCGTGGAGCCGGAGAACATCCTGCTGGACGATTTCGGCGGCTAGTGCCGCCGGCGACTGCGGCGGCTGGTGCTGCCAGGCGGTTACGGCGGCCGTGCGCCGCCGAAACAGGCCGGTCGGTACTTCCTGGCGCCCACCGGCCCGCTGAGGGGCGGACTAGTAGTCCACGGAAGCGAGGCTGGTGCGCAGTGCCCGCAGCTCTTCGGACTTGTACGCCACCTCGGCCTTCAGCGACTGAATCTCTTCCTCCAGCCGGCCCTGCTCTTCGGCGAGATCCTTCGCCGTCAGCAGCATCGCAGCGCGGTCCGCCGCCGTCGACTCAGGGCTGATCATCGCTGCCGTGATCGATGCCAGTTCCTGCTTGATGGACTGAATGCGTCCCTCGCGCTGCGAGATGCCGGCGTAGATCTGGTTGATCTCCGACTGCGCGACGTAGAGCTGCCGGCCTTCGCGGTAGGCGGCCTGGAACGCATCTTCCAGCTCCGCCGGGCACACGTTGGCGTAACCGGCGCCACGCTCGCCGACGGCGAAGCCGTTGCCCGGCTGACAGTACTGGTACACGCCTTCGCGCCAGCCGGCGAGGTAGGCGTTGCGATCCGGAACGACCCCGTGCTTCACGCAGGCGTTCTGATGATTGAGCAGCTGTGAGCTCTGCACGCCGGCAATGCCGTCGCGATAGCCTACCGTCTGCCAGTCGCTGGCCAGGCACTGACTCTCGGTGAGAGTCGATGCGCAACCGGCCAGCGCGAGCGTCCCGGCGAGGACGCCTGCGAGCAGGATCGGGCGCATGGAAACCTCCGCTGTTTCGCGTATTCGTCGATCCCTGAGCTTAGGCGGGGAGGGGCCGCCGGGATGCGACCTGCTCGACGACGGCGCTGTGACTCAGCGCAGGAAACGGGGCATTCAGGGCGCTTTCGGGAACACGCAGCTCGGACAGCCGTTGCGGGCGAGTTCCGCCTCGGCCGCCAGGCGGTCGTCGTCCGTCTGGTACTGCGGCCGGTCGTGGCGCTCGACGCGGTCGTCTCTATGCGCTCCCTCGCTGCCACCGGAGTCACGTGGTGCGGGTCGCATGACCCGGTCCTTCCAGGCGTCATCGTCGGACCAGCGGTAATCCAGGATGCGGATGCTGCCGGGCTCCAGGATCGTCTCCAGAGCGTTGAGAGCATCGATCATGATGCGCCGCTGCAGGGCCTTGTCGCCCGGCTTGCCGGCCGTATGGCCCAGCGGGAAATCCACGTACACCGCCCGCGGCGGCTTCACCGAGGCGGTGATGGAGTAGGCGCTCGACAGGCACAGGGTCGCAATGCCGCGGCGTTCGAGTTCTCGTGCGATCAATCCAACGGATTGATGGCACACGGGTCAGACAGGTACCAGGATGGCGATGTCCACCTCGTCCTTCTGCAACCTCTCGGCGATCGCCGGCGCCAGGGCGTCGCGCACCTTGCGCGCGGAGTAGATTCCACCCATGAAGGTATAGGCGTTGGGTCCCAACTCGCCGATGCGCCCGGCCCGCTGCAGCTCGCGCAGGGTCTCCAGGGGAAACACCACGTTCGGGTCGGCGCGCGCGTCGGTCAGGTCGTAGGCGAAGTGGGTGACGCGCAGCTCGCTGTTGGGCGTGTCCCGGGGGATCACCCGGAAGCTGAAGTCGTCGCGGAAGTGGAAAGCGACCTGGCCCTGCCGATAGATGCCGCCCGAGGCGACGAGACCGACCCGGGAACGCTCCAGCGGCTTGCGCAGCGGCTGAAAAGGCGGCGTGTCGCTGTTGTGGACCCAGGCGTACGGCGGGTAGCCCAGGGCCGAGTACTGCTCGCGCGTACGTTCGATGTAGTCGACCGGTGGCCTCATGCCTCCTCCTGCAGCGGACGCGCATGATAGATGCCGCGCCACTCGGGTCGGCCCCGGTGCAGGGCCCACACCGTAGCGATCATAGTCAGGGCGGACGCCGGGCACCACCAGAAGAACCCGACGCCGTTTGCAGCCAGCCAGGCGACGGTCATCGCGGCTGCCGCGAACCCTGCGAGATAGCTCCACACGCCGCCGATGGCGAAGCGGGCCAGCAATACCGTCGCGAGCATGGCCCCGTTCAGATAGTTCGGCAGCTTGAAGGTGAGATCCAGCAGGCCCTCAGCGGAGAAGCGCGAAAAGAACAATGCCGTTGCGGCGAACAGTACCGACCAGAACACCAGGCTGAGCCTGCCCGCCAGCACGTACTCGCGCTCGCTGGCGCGCGGGCGCAGGTAGCGCGCGTAGAGGTTGTTCACGGTGACGTCGGCCACCTCGGTCAGCGACGTATCCAGAGTCGAGATGCCGGCCGCGAAGATCGCCGCGATCAGCAACGTCGCGAGCCCGTGCGGGATCTCGGTGACGATGAAGTAGGGGAAGATCCGGTCCGGCTCGCTGGAGAGCGATTCCAGCACGTCGGCCGGCAGGGGGTGCTCGACATAGAAAACGCTGATCAGCAGTCCCACCACGAGCATGCACAGCGGCGTCAGGTAGAAGATCGCCGAATACAGGTACGCGCGGCGGGCATCGGCCACGCTGCGGCAGGCACGCACGCGCTGATAGGTTCCCTGATTGGCCGCCATGGCCAGACTCAGCAAGGACGCCCCGATCAGCCCGGCCCAGAGGGTGTAGCTCACCGCGGGATCGACGGAGAAGTCGAACAGAGTCAGCTTGGCGCGCGCGTCGAGCTCGGCGACGGCATCGGCAATCGACATTGTCACCGTGTCCGCCGTCCAGAAGATGGCCATCACGGCGCCGCCGGTGAAGATCACGAACAGCAGCAGGTCGGTCCAGATCACCGTCTTCACGCCCGACAGGGCACTCCACAGGGCCGCGAACGCCGTGATGCCGAGCACGCAGCCGGACAGCGTCCAGCCGGTGACGACATTCAGCACCAGCGAGGCGGTGAGCACCTTGAGCGCAGCGTTGATGATGGCCAGCAGCAGGCCCAGGCCCATGGACAGCTGGCCGATGGCAGGGTGAGTGCGTCCGCCGATGTAGTCGTAGGTGGTCTGAATGCCGGTGGACTCGTAGAACGGCCGGGCAAACAGCAGTGCCGTCAGCACCTTGCCAAGCATCAGCCCGAGCAGGATCTGAAAATAGCCGAGATCGCCGCCAGGCTTGAACACGTACGCAGGCACCGAGACGAACGTCACCGAGCTGATCACCGTCGCGATGATCGAGCTCGATACCGCCCACCAGGGCAGCGACTGGTTACCCTGAAAGAAGCCCCTGCGATCACTGACGTGTCCCGCCAGGCGGTGCCCCACCAGAGTGATTGCCAGGGTGGCGCCGAGCAGCCAGAGAACGTCGCTGAGGGTCATGCCTGCGGTCATGGGGCCGGCAGCTTACCGCAAGAGTGCGCTTCTCAGGAGCCGGCGCAGGCGGCGTTTTCGGTGCAGCCTCGCGCGCGCCGCATCCCGGTAAGCAGGCCAGCCGGTACCCGTACTCGCCAGTCGGGGGGCGCTGTCAGTACTATGGCGGAACAGAAGTCAGGGGAGCAGCCGATGTCCGAACAGGTAATGCGTTACGAGGAGCAGGATCACGTGGGCGTGATCACGCTGACGCGACCGGAAGCCATGAACTCGCTGAACTACCAGCTCTATGCGGAGCTCGAAGATGCGGTACGCGGCAGCAGCGCCCGCGCGCTGGTGATCACCGGAGAGGGCCGGGCGTTCTGCGCCGGCGACGACGTCAAGCAGATCCTCGGCAGCAGTGCGCCGGCACCGGCAGAGTTCCGCGATCGATCCCGCAATACGGGCGGGCTGACACCTGCCGCGGACGCGCTCCTCTACACCGACATCCCGGTGATAGCGGCCGTGAACGGCGCCGCCGTTGGCTGGGGCATGGAGCTGGCGCTGATGGCAGACATCCGGGTCGCCTCCGAAAATGCCAAGTTTGCCGAGCTGTTCGTTGTCCGTGGCCTGTGCTGCGATGCCCCGGGGCTGGGCCGCCTGGCGCAGCTCGTCGGTCGCGAGCGCGCGGCCGAGCTGCTGTTTACGGGCGATCTGATCGATGCGGCGACCGCGAAAGAGATCGGCCTGGTTTCGCGTGTCGTTCCACATGACGAGCTGATGCCCACGGCCATGGGCATCGCCCGCAAGATCGCCGGCAATCCGCCGCTGGCCGTGCAGGCGCTGAAAGCGGGCCTGCGGCGCACGCTGGAACCGGACTGGCGCGACGTCGGGCGCTGGGCCATCGAGCAGATCACCCGGCTGCGCCAGACCGAGGACTCCAAGGAAGGCGTGCAGGCGTTTCTGGAGAAGCGCACGCCGGTCTACGTCGGCCGCTGACCCAGGGCGCAGGCACCACGCCGGTGCGCGCTGGAACCGCTCGGCGTCGCCGGAGGCGGTTCCAGCGGGTTCCGTGGCGGCTCCGCGGGGACGGTATTTGTGCGCCGGCCGTGCTTCAGCGTCGGCGGGGGTAGTGGTATGCTTCGCGGCCGCGGGTGCGTAGCTCAGTTGGTTAGAGTGCTGCCTTCACACGGCAGAGGTCCGCAGTTCGAATCTGCGCGCACCCACCAGTCCCTTCCTCGAGACCCTGGTTCGGCTCGTGGCGCTGCTCTTTCGTTGGAGGTGCGTCAGAGGCGCGTCGGCGCCGGCCGGCGATACCCGCTCAGGGCCGGATCTCCACCGGCGTGCCGACGTCCACCAGTCGCCAGATTTCCAGCATCTCGCTGTTGGTGACGGCTATGCAGCCGTCCGTCCAGTCGCGGCCCATATAGCGCGAGCCCATCCATCCCAGGCCGTTGGGCAACCCGTGAATCATGATCTGTCCGCCCGGCTTGTAGCCGGCCGCGCGCGCGCGGGCCTGATCCTGCTCATTGGGGTAGGAAATGCGCAGCGACAGAAAGAAGTCGCTCTCCGGATTGCGGGCATCGATGGTGTAGGTCCCTTCGGGCGTGCGCTGATCACCTTCGCGGCGCTTGGGGCCGCTGGGCTCGCCCCCCAGCGCCACGCGGTAGCTGCGCACGGTCTCGGAGCCGTTGAGCAGCATCAGCGTGCGCTTGGTCTTGTCGATGATCACGCGATCGATGACCGGGCCGTCCGCGCGCGCGCGCGGGGTGAGGGAGGCCAGCGCGAACGCGCAGAACGTGAAGAAGATCAGTCGGTTCAACCGATGTTGCATGACGAGCGGACTCCGCTGCCAGGACGCCATGAGCGAAAGATAGCGCGCGCGCCGGCGCTGTCAACGCGTCCGGCCCGGTCCCGAATCCGGGCCGCTGTGCGACACGCCGTCGATCTCGAGCAGCACGCGATCGGTGTAGAACGACACGTAGCCGCGCAACGGCTCGCACTCCTGATAGGGGTCCTGGTAACCCCAGAGCACGTCCTCCAGAACCTGATCGCCCACCTGCACGGTCCAGTAGCTGGCGTGGCCTTTGAACGGACAGTAGGTGGAGGTTTCCGTCGCGCGAATCACGCCAGCGTCGACGTCAGCCATGGGCAGGTACCACACCGGGCGGTGGCGGGTCTCCGTGACCAGCAGTGCCTCCCTGGTATCGGCGATCGCCTGGCCGCCGACCAGGATGCGCAGGCGCGCGTCGGCCGGCGCGATGTCTACGCGGTAGTTCGGATGGTTGCTGAACCCGGGTGCTGGCTGGTTCATGGCGGCGCTCCGCTGTGCTGTCGGCTTGGGTATCATGCGCCAATCGGCACAGGAGGACATCATGGTTGCAGAAGCGAAACCCGTTGGCGACCGGCGCTATCGGGAATCCTACGGGCGCTATCTGGAGGACTTCGAGGTCGGAGCCGTTTACGAGCACCGCCCGGGGCGAACCATAACCGAGACCGACAACACCTGGTTCACGCTGCTGACCATGAACCAGCACCCGCTGCACTTCGATCGCGAGTACGGCGCCAGGAGTGAGTTTGGGCAGGTGCTGGTGAACTCCTGTCTCACGCTGTCGCTGGTAACCGGGATGTCGGTTTCCGACGTGAGCCAGAAAACCATCGCCAACCTCGGCTGGACCGACGTGCGTCTGACCGGCCCGGTGTTCATCGGTGATACGCTCTACGCCGAGTCGGAAGTCCTGGAGATTCGCGAATCCAGGTCACGGCCCCATCAGGGCATCGTGCGGATCCGCACGCGGGGGCTGAAGCAGGATGGCAGTGAGGTGATCAGCTTCGAGCGGGCCATGCTCATTCCGAAGCGCGGCCACGCCGTGGACGACCTGGTTGATTACTGAGATGCGGTCAGGCTGCGTAGCTGGTGCGTTCCGCCAGGCGGGCGTCGATGATCTGCTGGGCGAACTCGCGGCAGCAGCCGCAACCGGTGCCCACCCCGCTATGATGCTCGAGGCTCTCCAGGTCGCTGATGCCGCCGTCGACGGCTTCCGCAATCTCATGGTCGGTGACAGCTTTGCACAGACAGACGTACATTATCAGCAGCGCCCCGTTTCGGATTCGCGTATTTAAATGCAAATCATTCGCGATTGCAAATAGGAAACGTTATTCCTGCGGGTTGATGTGGATTCTCGGATTCAGACATAAACGCATTTAAAATCATCAGGTTACATTTGTAATCTCGGCGATGCTTCGGCATGCTGAGGTAAGTCGAAACAGGACACAGCCATGAAATCACTCGACCCGAAGGTCATCACCTATCTCAATCAGGTGCTCAAGAACGAGCTCACCGCCATCAACCAGTACTTCCTGCATGCCAAGATGTATCAGGACGCCGGGCTCTGCCGCCTTGCCGAGCACGAGCGCGAGGAATCCATCGACGAGATGAAGCACGCCGACGCGCTGATGGAACGCATTCTGTTCCTCGAGGGGCTGCCGAACCTTCAGGATCTGGGGAAGCTCTACGTTGGTCAGAACACGCGGGAAATGATCGAGTGTGATCTGCGTCTGGAGCTCGAGGCCGTGCCCGTGCTGCGCGAAGCCATCGCCCATTGCGAGTCGGTCGGCGACTTCGTCAGCCGCACTCTGTTCCGCGAGATCCTGAGCTCGGAAGAGGAGCACATCGACTGGCTCGAGACCCAGATCGGACTGATAGAAAAGGTCGGGATCGAAAACTATCAGCAGTCGCAGATGTGCTCGTGACCCGCGCCGGGGCCCTCTGATGGGGCCGGCGCGCAGCTACCACAGTTTTGCCGCGCAGACGCGCCGCTACTTCACGCGTCCGCACAGCGCGGTGCCGGACGCGCCGCTCGGCGGCCCGGCCGCCTGGCTCGGGGCACAGTTGCGGATCCGGCCCAAGCGCTGGCAGAGCACCCTGGACGCCGGGGACGTCGACGCGCTCGAGCGTGCCATGGAACAGGTGCGGCGCGCCGGCCTGACGCTCGAGGAGGTCACGCGTGCACGGTTTCCGCTCCCTGACCTGTCCGCCCGGATTGCGGGCTGGCGTGCAGAGATCGAGCGCGGTTGCGGATTCATGGTGGTGCGCGGGCTGCCGGTCGCCGCCTGGTCGGCGGATGACGCCGCGCTCGCCTTCTGGGGCATTGGTCATCACCTCGGCCTCCCGGGCGCCCAGAATCCGCAGCAGGAGCTGCTCGGCCACGTCACCGACTACGGCGAAGCCGGCAGTGACCCGTTCGTGCGGCTCTACCGCACCAGCGCCAACATCGATTTTCACTGTGATGCCGCCGACGTCGTGGGGCTGCTGTGTCTGCAGCCGGCGCGCACGGGCGGTCAGAGCCGTATCGTCAGCACGGTAACGCTGTTCAACCAGCTGCTGGCCGAGCGGCCCGACCTGACGCCGCGCCTGTTCGAGCCGTTCAAGCTCGACGGCCGCGGTGAGCATCGCCCGGGCAGCCCGCCCTTCAGCCTGATCGCGCCCTGCGCCTACGCGGACGGCACGCTGCGCACCTTCTATCACAGCGAGTACATGCGCTCGGTGGAGCGGCTTGCGGGCGGGGCATTGTCGGATGACGAGCGTGCGGTGCTGGATTTCTACGATCGCGTTGCGGCCGACCCGGCCGTGCATCTGGATATGTGGCTCGAAGCCGGCGACATGCAGTTTCTGTCCAACCACTGCATCGCCCACGCGCGTACCGCCTACACGGACGATCCGGAACGGCCGCGGCATCTGCTGCGCTTGTGGTTGAGCCTTGACGAGTGACGGGACCTTCGGCTCTCAGTCGAACTGATCCCAGGTGTTGAGGCTCACGAACGCCGGAGCCGAATCGGCGAAGTCGACGTCCGCCGTTCGAATCCGCTCCAGCCAGCCGGCGACGCTGCGCCCGCCTGCGGCGAGGTAGTCGCGCAGCGCTTTCGCGGTGGTACCTGCAAGCAGCAGGTGCAGCGGCTGGCGGCGGGTGCCGTCGTGAGCCACCGCGGCTTCGGCGTTGCACTCCTCGAGGCCGGCGCCGAGGCGCGCGGCGAGATCCGGCGGTACGCGCGGCGCGTCGCCCGGACACACCAGCAGAAACCCGCTGTCGATGACTGCGAGGGCCGCGTCGATGCCCGCCAGTGGGCCCGCGTATCCTGGCTCCCGGTCCGTGACGACCGGCGCGTAGCGCCGGTACTGATCCGGGTTGCGATTGGCGCTGATCAGCAGCTGTTCGACCTGCGGCGTCAGCGCCGTGACCACATGCTCCACCAGTGGCCTTCCGCGCCAGGCGAGCAGCGGCTTGTCCGCGCCGCCCAGTCGCGTGCCGCGGCCGCCGCAAAGCACCACCGCCGTGACACGCTGGCGCACGACGCCGGCACTGACCGCGGAGGTCAGCGGTAGCCCTCAAGCGTGGGCCGTCGCGGCAGGCGCCACCAGACGGCGTCGCAGGCGTCGCGCAGTTCCTCGTCGAACTCGACGTGCAGCGCGGCCAGATGGGCATCGAGCTGCTCGGGGCGGCTGGCGCCGATGATGGCGGAGGTTACGCCCTGCTGCTGTACCACCCAGGCGACCGCTACGCTCACGAGGCTGAGGTGGCGCTGCTCGGCCAGCATCTGCAGGGCGCTTGCGGCCTCCAGCTGGGTGTCGTCCCAGTAGCGCTGCTGGTAGCGCTGCGCTGCGGTGCCCAGGGTGAAGCGCGTATCGCTCTGGGGGGTCTGCCCGGGGCGGTACTTGCCGGACAGCAGCCCGCCGGCAATGGGGTTGTACACCAGCACGCCGAGCCCTTCTGCGCGGCACAGCGGCAGCAGTTCGGTTTCGATGTCCCGGTACAGCAGGTTGTAGCGCGGCTGGACCGAGGCGTAGCGCGTCAGGTTCAGCCGGTCCGCGGCCGCCAGAGCCTGGGCGAGGCGCCAGGCCGGATAGTTCGAACAGCCTACGTAGCGGACCTTGCCGGAGCGCACCAGATCGTCGAACGCGCGCAGCGTCTCATCGATGGGTACGTTGGGGTCGAAGGCATGGGCCTGGTACAGATCCAGATAATCCGTCTGCAGCCGCCTGAGACTCTCTTCCACGGCCTCGACGATGTGCTGGCGCGACAGGCCATAGCTGTTGGGCCCGCGGCGCGTGGGTGCCCAGCACTTGGTGGCGAGGATCAGCCGGTCGCGATTGCCCCGGGTCTGCATCCAGGTGCCGATGATTCGCTCGGTTTCGCCGACGGTATCCAGACCCCCTCCCAGCGGGTAGGCATCCGCCGTGTCGAGAAAGGTCAGATCACGCTCGAACGCGACATCGAGAATGCGCTCGCTGCGCTCCGCATCCACCTGAAGACCGAAGGTCATGGTGCCCAGGCACAGGTTCGGTACCCTCAGCCCGCTGCGGCCCAGCTGCCGGATTTCCACGTTGGTTCTCCTGTTACGTGTGCGGCGCCCGTGCTCAGCGCAAGCCGGTCCAGGCGGCGCGCTCCTCGCCGTCCGGATCCAGCACCAGCTCGGTAGTGGAATCGAAGCGCATGGTCGGACGCTGTGCCGTATCGTAGGGTGCCCAGCCGGGCTCGAGATCATTGATGAACCGGATCCAGGCCTGGTGCATGGCGTCGGCCACCATCTGCGGGCGCTCGCCGGGGCCGATGAACACGTCCACCCCCGGCTTGTCGAGATTGTCGAACGCGAACGGAATCTCCAGGGCGTGGGTCGCCCCCAGGCGCCCTTCGAACGCGCGCGATTCCCAGCAGAACCAGTACATCCAGCTGGCGCTCTCCGGGTCCGCGGCGATTCGGGCCTCGAGCAGGCGGATGGCCGGAATGCGGAACATGTGGTCCGTGGTCAGGGCGATCATCAGATCGTCAGGCGTTGCATGGGGGCGGGTGCGCCGGTAGACGTCCAGAGTCGAGGTCGCGCCGTAGGCTTCGGCGAAGCGTTCCAGACGCTCCTCGGTGACGTCGCCATAGCCCCACAGGGTGGTCTCGTGGCGATTGGTCCCCGTGAGCACCGCGACGCCGTTGGACGCGCCCGCTTCGATGGCTGCGAGGGGCGTCTGCGGTACCACCTCGTTGCCTTCTACCGGATAGAACGGAGCAACCGGTACCCCATAGGTCTTGAGGGTTCCCGCGCCTTCGCCGATCTCGGTGCTGATGCGACTCTGCGCGTCGAGAATGGCCTGAACTTCCAGGGCCTCGAGCGCTTCGGCGCTGCGGGCGCCCAGCGCGTCCATGAAGCGTTCTGCGATCAGCTCGCCGGCAGCCTTGGGCAGCGTGTGCTGCGCTCCGCCGCTCTGGGGGATTGCCGCGCGGAACAGCCCGCGTGCCAGCGGGCTTGCGAGCAGGGTGCATACGCTGAACGCGCCGGCGGACTCACCGGCAATGGTGACTCGGGTCGGGTCGCCGCCGAACCGCGCGATGTTGTCGTGCACCCAGCGCAGCGCCACCAACTGGTCGAGCACGCCGTTGACGCCGGAGGTCGCGTACTCGGGTCCGAGATGGGACAGGTCGGTGAAGCCCAGGGCCCCCAGGCGGTAGTTGATGCTGACCACGACCAGGTTGCCATTGCGCGCGAAGCGTGCGCCGCTGTACCAGGGGATGGCGCCCTGACCGGTGCGATAGCCGCCGCCGTGAATCCAGAACAGCACGGGACGCCGGGCGTCGTCGGCAGCCGGGGTTGAGATGTTCAGGGTCAGGCAGTCTTCGTCCCAGCGTACCGCGGCGCTCGACGTGAGTCCCCCCGTGGGAACCTGTGGTGCGGCTGCGCCGAAACGTTTGGCCGGGCGCACCTCGGACCAGGGTTCGTGCGGCTGCGCGGCTCTGAAGCGCAGGTTGCCCGTGGGCGCCGCCGCGTAGGGCACGCCGGCGAACAGCAGCACGCCGTCCTTCTGCCGGCCTTCGATGGGGCCGCTGGTGGTCTCCACGATGGTCATTGTCGCCTCCTGCCGGTGCCGCGAAGCGGCAAGAGTAGCGCCGCGGGTTGTCGCTGGCCACCGCGTCACGCACACGCCGCCCACGCGGGTCGCCATTCGGGTTGCCCAACGCCGCATGGCATGACGAACCGGGAGGTGCGCTGGGCTAGAATGCGTTGCTCAGAGTCGAGCGGGGGAAACCATGGGGCAGCAGACGGGCAGGGGAGGGCGCATCAGCGTGTCGGGCTGGCCTCGTGGCGTGCTGCTCGCGGGTCTGATGGTTCTGTGCGGTACCGCTCATGCGGCAGAGCCCACGCTGCCGCGCACCATGGCCTGGAGCGCGTACAACCTCGGTACCACAGGCTACAACCAGGCCGTGGGCATCGGCAAGATGCTCAAGGATCGCTACGGCGTCACCCTGCGGGTGATTCCGGGCAAGAATGATGTTTCCCGACTGCTGCCGCTGGTACGGGGCCGGGTGCAGTTTTCCGCCAACGGTGTCGCCACCTATTTCGCCCAGGAGGGCGTGTTTCAGTTCGCCGGTGCCGACTGGGGACCGCTGCCTGTGCGCCTGGTGCTGCTGTCCAACGGTGACAGCAATCAGGCGCTGGCGGTGGCGGCAGACACCGGCATCACCGAGTTCAGCCAGCTCAAAGGCCGACGGGTACCCTTCGTGCGCGGCGCGCCGTCGCTGAACGTCTCCACCGAGGCGTTTCTCGCCTGCGGCGGGCTCACCTGGGACGACGTCGAGCGGGTCGAGTTTCCGGGCTACGAGGCCATGTGGACGGGCATCGTCAATGGCCAGATCGATGCCGCCTATGCCACCACCGTGTCGGGGCCGACCCGCAAGCTCGAGGCCTCGCCGCGCGGGATCTTCTGGCCGCCGGCCCGCCACGATGACGCTCGCTGCTGGGCGGCACTGACCCGGGTCGCGCCGTACTTCACGCCGCATCTGGCGACGCGCGGCGCCGGCATCAGTGCGGCCGATCCCCATGAGGGTGCGACCTATCCCTATCCGCTGCTCATCGCGCTGGCTTCCACCGACGCCGACGAGGTCTACGCTTTGGCGCGGGCGATTCATCTGCATTACGACGACTTCAAGGATTCCGATCCCGGAGCCATCGGCTGGGCCATGGATCGGCAGCTGTTCGACTGGGTGGTGCCATACCACGAGGGCGCGGTGCGTTACCTGCGCGCCGCCGGGGTGTGGAGCGATGCGTTCGAGGCGCACAACCAGCGCCTGCTGGAGCGCCAGGCCGTGCTCGCGCAGGCGTGGCAGGCGCACAGGGCGCGCTCGTTCGACTCCGAGGAGGCTTCGCGGGCCGCGTGGCTCGCCGGGCGTGCCGACGCGCTCGAGGCCGCCGGCTTCGATCCGGTCTGGCGCGCTGAATGAGCGATTCCGGGGTGGCCGGCCGATCGCGCCTGCTCGGCCATTTCGTGGCGCTGATTGCGGTGCTGGTGCTGTTCGTGGCACTGGACATGCTGCGGCTGCTGGGCGGCGAGCCGCTGCTGGATCGCTGGATCCGGCTCGAGACCCACTACTACTTCGTGCTGCTCGGGGCGCTGCTGCCGCTGGTGTATCTGCTGCTGCCCAGACTTCTGGTCCTGGACCTGCTGCTGGCGCTGGTGGTGGCGGGCAGCTGCGGTTACTTCTTCGCGCACGCCGAGGCGATCGTGGACCAGGGCTGGGAGTTCGGCGCGCCGCCGCTGGCCACCTGGATGGCATCGGCTCTGTGGATTGCGCTGCTCGAGGCGGTGCGCCGGGCCGGCGGCTGGGCGCTGTTCGTGATCACCCTGTGCTTCTCCCTGCTGCCTCTGGTGGCGGACCGGCTGCCCGGGGCGCTCGCGGGGCTCGCCGCGCCCTGGGGCGAGACCGCCGCCTACCACGTGCTCAGCATCGAAAGCATCTTCGGCCTGCCGTTCCGCGCCTTCGCGGAGCTGGTGATCGGCTTCGTGCTGTTCGGGCTGGCGCTGCAGCACACGGGCGTCGGCCGCTTCTTCCTCGATCTCGCGTTCGGCCTGCTCGGCCATGTCCGCGGGGGACCGGCCAAGGTGGCGATCCTCAGCAGCGGGCTCATGGGGTCGATGAGCGGCAGCGTGGTCACCAACGTGCTCACCACCGGGCAGCTGACCATTCCGGCCATGAAACGTTCCGGCATGCGCGCGGAGGTCGCCGGCGGCGTCGAAGCCTGCGCGTCCACCGGCGGCGTGCTGTTGCCGCCCATCATGGGCTCCACCGCATTCGTCATGGCGACCTTTCTGGAAGTGCCCTACTACCAGGTGGCGCTGGCTGCAGCGGTGCCGTCGCTGCTGTACTTCGGCGGGCTGTTCCTGCAGGTGGACGCCCACGCCGCGGCCACCGGCCTCGCCGGGATCCCGCGCGAACAGCTGCCATCCGTATGGCGCACGCTGAAGAGCGGCTGGTTCTACCTCGGTGCCTTCGTTGCCCTGGTTGTCATGCTGGTGGTACTGCAGCGCGAGGCGGTGGCGCCTTACTTCGCGACTGCGCTGCTGCTGGCGCTCAATCAGTTTTCCTCGGAGCACCGCTGGAATCTATCCGCGCTGGTGGCGTTTCTGCAGGCGACCGGCCGGCTGCTGGCAGAGCTGGTGGCGGTGCTGGCAGGGGTCGGGCTGATCGTCGGCGCGCTGTCCATGACGGGCCTGTCCGGCACCCTGGTCAACGATCTGCTGTATTTCGCCGGCGACTCGGTGTGGCTGCTGCTGCTGATGGGCGCGCTCACCAGCTTCGTGCTGGGCATCGGCATGACGGTGACCGCAGCGTACATATTTCTCGCCATCGTGCTGGCGCCCGCGCTTGTGCAGGGCGGGCTGGATGCCATGGCCGTGCACCTGTTCATTCTGTATTGGGCCATGCTGTCGTTCATCACGCCGCCGGTCGCACTGGGGGCATTCGCCGCCGCGTCGATCGCTCAGAGCAACCCGCTGCGCACCGGTATCGCGGCCATGCGGCTCGGCAGCGTGATCTACTTCATTCCGTTCATGTTCGTGCTCGATCCTGCGCTGATCCTGCACGACTCGGTCGCCGCGCTGCTGGCCTCAGCAGTGACGGCGGTGTTCGGAATCGTCATGCTGGTGGCGGGCATTCAGGGTTACGTACCCTGGCTGGGCAAAGACTGGGACCGGGCGTCACGGCTGCTGCTGGGTGTCGGTGGGCTGCTGGTGGCGCTGCCGCCCCTGGTGCCGGCGCTCGCTGCTGGCGGGGGCCACGCGCAGGCACTTCTGGGATTCGCCACGGTGCTGCTCGTGCTGATCCCCAGGGCACTGCGGCGCCTGCGTCAGGTACCGGGCTGAGCGGCCGCCGGGCGCCTGCTGCGCCAGGGCTGCGTCACTGTGGCCAGGTCAGATGGCGCAGCGCTCAGGCCGGGTCGAGGCGCATCAGGCGCCGCGGCGGGTAGCCGGTGAGAAACCGCACCACCGGCCCCAACGGGTGTGCCGCATTGACCCGGTCGTACTCGGCACCCTCGAGCGGAACGGCCGTGTAGCTGTGCCTGCCGTCACCGAGATCGACCTCGACGACCGGGTTCGCCAACGCTTCCCGGTACCACGCGCGCGGCCAGTGATTGGCAGCCACGTACAGCTTGCCGTCGCTTTCGAGACGCGCGACCACCCGATCTGCGGCTTCACCATCGGCACCGGTGGTGGTGATCACCATGGTGCTTGCGCCCGCGGGCTGGAAGTAGCCGATCAGCGATTCAAAGGCGACCACGATGCCGACGTAGACGAGCATCACGATGGCGGCGATCTTGACGATCTTCATTGGCTTGCTCCTGTCATGTTGCGGCTCCGATCGCGGGGCCGGTGCGCGGTACGCCGCGTGACTTCATGACGCCGCCGGTGAATTTCATGCTGCCTGGTCGACATTGTCAAAGCCCGGCGGTGTTCGCTATGGTCTGCGTCGTCGTACCGTCGCTCGATCGGCCGGCCGCCACCGTGCAAGCCGCAGATGCCAGGGATCACCATGCACTTCAGACCCCATGTGCCAGACGGCCACCGCAGCCGGCGTCAGCGAGTGGCGCGGGCCCTGTTGCTGCTTCTCGTTGTGCTGAATCCGACCGCCGCGCGCGCCGACCAGGTGCTGGTGGCCGTCGCGGCGAACTTCTCCGAAGTCCTCGATGGGCTCAGCGTCGAATTCGAGCGCCGTACCGGTCACCGCGTCGGGAAGGTGGTGGGTTCCACGGGCAAGCTCTTCGCCCAGATCAGTCACGGCGCACCCTTCGATGTGTTCCTGGCGGCGGATCAGGCGCGGCCGGAAATCCTCGAGCAGCGCGGTCTCGGGGTTGCCGGCAGCCGGTTCACCTATGCCTCGGGGCGTCTGACCCTGTGGAGTGCCGACCCGCAGCTGCTGGCGGGCTCCGGTGCCGAAGTGCTGGCAACGCCTGCTGTGCGCCACGTGGCGATCGCCAATCCGGATCTCGCGCCCTACGGCGCTGCCGCGCGCCAGGCGCTGCAGTGTCTGGGGCTGTGGGACGTGGTGGCGCCGCGCCTGGTGCGCGCCCAGAACATCGGTGAGACCTTTGCCATGGTGGCGACCGGCAACGCGGCCGCGGGGTTCGTGGCGCTGTCGAGCGTGCTCAGCCCGCGCAACGAGGTGTCGGGCAGCCGCTGGGATGTGCCGCCGGATTGCTATGACCCGATCCGCCAGGATGCGATTCTGCTCGAGCGCGCCCGGGACAACGCCGCTGCCCGGGTATTTCTCGATTTTCTGGGCGGTGACGGGGCGCGAGCGCTGATCGTCAGCTACGGGTACCGGGCCGACTAGCCACGGCCGGGCACGGGTCCGTCAGATTCCGGCGCGCGGCGTCACGATGGGGAAGCGCCGCTCGAACTGGTCGAACAGCTCTGCGAGGCCCGCGAGCGCGGCCAGCTCACCGTCGATCTGCAGGCGCCCGTCACCGATCAGCGACACGGCGTCGGTGAGCCCCATCATCAGACGTTTGAAGTCGAGACTGCTGAGGGTGAGCGTGGCGGTGGGCGTGTCGCTCTGGCGGCCTTGGAAGGCGTGCAGCACCGAGTTGTCGACACTCAGCAGGTACGGCGTCTCGAGGTCGGTGAACTTCAGGTTCAGGTGCAGACGGAGCCCGTCCGCCCTGGGCCCGTTCAGGCGCACGGCCATGAGCTGAAACAGGTTTTCGAGCGGCATGCCGCGGGCCATGCCTTCGCTGGCACCGGTCTGGCTGCTGCCGGCGGGCAGGCCGTGACGCAGCTCCAGCGCCCCGCACAGGAAGAAGTTGCGCCAGGGCGCCGATTCCGACTGATAACCCAGCTGTTCCAGCGCGTCGGCCAGCAGGGCGCGGCCCGCGTCGTGGCCGGGTTGCGCCATCACCACGTGATTCAGCACCTCGACCACCCAGCGGTAGTCGCCGGCCTCGAACGAGCGTTGCGCTTTCGCCACCACCGCATCGGCGCCGCCCATGTAGTCCAGGTAGCGCTCCGCCGCGCGGGTCGGGGGCAGGGGATAGAGGTGCGCCGGGTTGCCGTCGAAATAACCCAGGTACTTCACGTACACGGCCCGCGCGTTGTGGTGCAGGGTGCCGTAGTAGCCGCGGTTGGCGAACTCCTTGCCGAGGCTGTCGGGCAGTTCGATCAGCTCGGCGATCTCTTCCTTGGTGTAGCCGTGATTGGCCAGGCGCAGGGTCTGATCGTGGATGTACTTGTACAGGTCGCGCTGCTTGGTGAGAAACTCGAGTGCCTGCTCGCGGCCCCACATGGGCCAGTGATGCGAGGCGAAATACACCTCGAGCTGGTCGCCGTAGCGCTCGATGGACTCGTTGATCTGACGGCTCCATGCCAGCGCGTCGCGGACCTGCGCGCCGCGCGGCGTGTACACGTTGTGCAGATGGTGCGAAGTGATCTCGGACATGCACAGCGCTTTGAACTGGGGCAGATAGAACACGAACTCGGCCGGCGCCTCGGTGCCCGGGGTCATCTGGAACTCGATCTCGATGCCGTCGACGGTGCGCTGCTCGCCGGTGCGGGTGATCAGGTCGTTCGGCACCACGAATCCCGTAGTGCCCATGGACAGGGCTGCGCCCAGCCCGGTGGAGACGAACCCAGTGGCCGACGGCGACAGCAGGTTGCCGTACATGTAGGTGGCGCGGCGGTTCATGACGTTGCCGGCCAGCACGTTCTCGCTCAGGGATTCGTCGACGTAGTGCTCCGGCGCGATCACGGCCACCTCGCCGCTGGCTGCCTGCTGCTGGGTGATGACACCGAGCACGCCGGCGAAGTGGTCGGCATGGCTGTGGGTGTGAATCACGGCCACCACCGGCCGTTCGCCCAGATGCTGATTCGCCAGCGCCAGCGCGGCGCGCGAGGTTTCCGAGGAGGTGAGCGGATCGACCAGGATCCAGCCGGTGTCGCCCCGGATCAGCGTCATGTTGGCGATGTCGAACGAGCGCACCTGGTAGATGCCGTCCACCACCTCGAACAGGCCGTGGTGCTGCGCGTTGAGCTGCGCCTGGCGCCACAGACTCGGGTTCACCGTGGGCGGCGCTTCGGCATCGAGGAAAGCCATGGCCGACAGGTCGAACGCAGCCCGGCTGCCGCGGTCGTGCGCGATGGTCAGGGGCTCGAGGGACGCAATGAAGCCGCGGGCCGCATCGGCGAAGCTGCGCCGGTCCGAGAACGGCAGCTCGTCCAGCACGCGGGCGTTGGCGCGGGCAGTATGCTCCGTGGCCGGTTTCGAGGCGCGCAGGGCATCGGGAAGGGGGCGGGAGCCGTCGTTCATGGTCTGTCGTCCGTGGTCCTGGCGGGAGCTCGAATGCTAACGTATTTGTCTCGCTGAGCGGACAGGTGGACCGTGCACATACCCAGAACGCCCCATACCTGGTCGCTGACGCCGAAGCGCGCCGTCGCGCTGCAGAGCGACCTGCGCCATCGCGTGCGCCTGCAGCCCGCGCCCGTGCCCGCGCGCGTCGCGGGCCTCGATTGCGCGTTTCTCGAAGATTCGGTGATCGCCGTGGCCGTGGTCTGGGACGTGGGCCGCGCCTGCGCGCTGGAAACCCGTGGCGCGCGCGCACCGCTCGACTTTCCCTATGTGCCGGGCCTGCTGTCGTTTCGCGAAGTACCGGTGCTGCTGAAGGTGCTGCGCCGGGTGACAACGCAGGTGCAGGGTTTCATCTGTGACGGTCAGGGCATCGCGCATCCGCGCCGTCTCGGTCTCGCATCGCATCTGGGATTGATCACCGGCGTGCCGACCGTGGGTTGTGCCAAGTCGCGCCTGTGCGGCAGCCACGCCGAGCCGGGGTTACAGCGTGGTGAGTGGGCGCCGCTGATGGACGGCGACGAGCAGATCGGCACGGTGCTCAGAACCCGTGATGGCGTGAAGCCCCTGTACGTGAGCCCCGGGCACCTGACCGACCACGCCAGCAGCATGGCCTGGGTGCTCGCCTGTGGTGCGGGGTATCGCCTGCCGGAGCCGACCCGCCTGGCCGACCGGTTGGTGGCGCGCTACAGGAAAGACGGTCAGTTCCGTGGCGGGCTGGTCGATTGCGTGCCGGCTTCGGGGTGATCCAGCGTGTCGAAATACCTTGCTGCTGCCGCTTTGACCCTGGGGGCGAGCAGCAGCGCCGACACCATGGTAGGAATCGCCATCAGCGCGAATGCGCCGTCGATGATGCTGATGGCAGCCTCCACCGTCACCACGCTGGCGACGATGATGAAGCCCACGTAGGCCCAGTGGTAATGGTGCTGGTGGTGGGCGCCGAACAGAAAGCTCGCGCACTGGGTGCCGTAGAAGGAGTAGGTCAGGATCGTGGTGGTGGCGAAAGCCAGCACGCAGGCGAACAGGATCACCACGCCCGGGAGCCCCAGCGTTGCTTCGAAAGCCGCGGCAGTGAGGGTGACGCCGTTGCCGTTGCCGTCCTGCTGCCAGACGCCGGATACCAGAATGATGAAGGCCGTGGCGCTGCAGATGAGCAGGGTGTCCACCACCGGCCCCAGCATGGCCACCAGGCCTTCTCGCACAGGCTCGCGGGTGCGCGCAGCGCCGTGGGCAAGCGCCTCGGTGCCGATGCCGGCTTCGTTGGAGTAAGCACCGCGCTGCACACCGTAGAGCACCACGGCCAGCAGGCTGCCGCCGGCGGCCGCCTTGCCGGTGAACGCGTCCTGAACGATCAGCGTCAGCATCGCCGGAACCTGGTCGACGTTGAGCAGCACGATCAGGGCTGCTGCGCCGACGTACAACGCCGTCATGGCCGGCACGACGCGGCTGGCGACGTCGGCGATGCGGTGCAGGCCACCGAATATCACGAACCCGGTGAGCAGCGTGATGCCGATACCCACCGCCAGGTTGAAGCTGAAGTGGTCGCCTTCGGCCGGCAGCCAGCCGTTGCCGACGAACAGCACGTCGCGAATGATCTGCACCAGCTGATTGGCCTGCAGCACGGGCAGGGCGCCGATCAGCCCGAAGATGGCGAACACGTAGGCGAGAAAGTGCCAGCGCCGGTGCAGCCCCTCGCGGATCACGTACATGGGCCCGCCCTGCAGCTCGCCGGCGCTGTCGTAGCCCCGGTACATGACAGCGAGCGTGCAGGTGAAGAACTTGGTGGCGATGCCGAGAATCGCGGTCATCCACATCCAGAAGATGGCGCCCGGGCCGCCGATGCTGATCGCCAGCGCGACGCCGGCGATGTTGCCCATGCCGATGGTGCCGGCGAGCGCGGCGGAGAGCGCTTCGAAGTGCGTGATCTGACCGGGGTCGTCGCCGCGGTTGTAGCGCCCGCGCAGCAGGTCGATGGCGTGGGGCAGGTGCCGGAACGGCGCGAGCCGCGTGTACAGCAGAAAGAACAGGCCGCCGCCCAGCAGCAGCACCAGCAACCAGGGCCCCCAGGCGTAGCTGGCAAATGCCTTGGCGTAGATCTGAAACTGTTCCAGCATGAGCGGCGCGGTTCCTGGCTCCAGTGCGCCCGGCACCCTAACGCGTTTCGGCTGCGATCGCACCCCGGCGATTGACAGGCGCCGGCCTCTCGCCTTTAGTGCGCGCCATGGACAACCCCCTTGGCCAGCAGGCGGCGTACAGCGAGGGCTATGCGCCGGACCGTCTGTATCCCATCGCCCGCGCCCACTCGCGCGACGAGCTGCTCGTGCCTGCGGGCGCGCTGCCGTTCCGCGGCGCGGACGTGTGGAATGCCTATGAGTTTTCGTGGCTGGACGGCTCGGGCCGCCCGCGTGTGGCAGCGCTGCGCATCGAGGTGGACGCCGGCAGCGGCTGCATCGTCGAGAGCAAGTCCATGAAGCTCTATCTGAACGGCTTCGCGCAGACGCAGTTCGATGATCCGGCGCGGCTCGGGGAGATCCTGGGCGCGGATCTCGGTGCGGCATTCGATGGAGCCGTGCGCATCGAGATCGTGCCGCTCGAGGCGATACCGCGCGCCGACGACCGGCTGCCCGGCGTGTGTCTGGACGAGCTGGGGGTGTCGTTGAGTTGCTACGAGCGCGATCCGTCGCTGCTGCGTCTGGTCCATCCCGTGCATCCGTGCGCCGGCGAGCAGGTGCATACCCACCTGTTCCGCAGCCTGTGCCCGGTCACCGGCCAGCCCGACTGGGCTTCGATCCTGGTGGAGTACAGCGGCCCGACCATCGATCCGGCCGCGCTGTTCGGCTACCTGGTCTCGTACCGTCGCCACCAGGCGTTTCACGAAGCCACCATCGAGCAGATTTTCGTCGACCTGCAGTCGCGCTGCGGTTGCGAGGCGCTGACGGTTGCCGGCTTCTTCCTGCGTCGCGGCGGAATCGACATCAACCCGTTCCGCAGCACAACCTGCGCGGCGGCGCCGCGCTGGCGCCTCGCGCGTCAGTGAGCTTCACGCTCAGTCCCGGCGTGTGGGACGCGCCAGCGTGCGCAGCCAGTCGAAGGCGGTGTTGCCGCCGTGCAGGTAGCGGTCGAGCCGGTCCATCTCGGCGTCGAGCCTTTCCGGGTCGCTGAGCAGGGCTTCGCGCCGCCGCAGAGGATGCTCCGCCCCGAGGGGTCGGATCACCGCCGCCGGATTGCCGGCAGCGATGACGTTGTCGGGGATATCCCGGGTCACCACGCTGCCGGCGCCGACGATGCTGTTGGCGCCGACGGTGACGCCCTTGCAGACGATGGCACCGTCGCCGATCCAGACGTTGTCGCCGAGGGTGACCTTGCCGTGGCGGCCGATGATCTCGGTGCGGTCGTAGAGATCGTGCCAGTCGGCGTCGGTGAGGTACGCGCCGGCGGCGATCATGGAGTTGCTGCCCACTTCGATGTGCACCGCCGAATCGAGCCGCACGCCCGGACACAGCAGGCAGTAGTCGCCGACGTCGATGCGACCCTCACCAGCCGCGTGCCGCCAGGTGGTCAGCCGCACCTTGCGGTCGCTGCCGGCGATGACGTGCACGCACCGGCCGAAGCGGATGTTCGGGCCGTGGATCTTCAGGTGCCACGGCTTCATGACCTTGCAGTGATCGCCCATGGCATCGAGCTGCGGCGCCACGAAGTGCTGCAGGTAGGCGCGCTCCATGGCGCGATGCCAGCGTTTGGCCCAGTAGGGGCGATGGTCCGTGCGCACGAGCCGCCTGATTCAGCCGAGCAGTCGGGGACTCTAGCGGATGGCCCTGGGCAGGGCCAGGCGTTGGCCAGCGCTGCGGCGGCAGCCGCCTCGTGCCGGGGCTCAGGCAGCGTGGGTGCTGCGGTCGCCGTCGGCGCTGGGATCCGATTCGCCGAGCTGCTCGCGCAGGCGCGCGTTCTCGCGCTCGAGGTTCTGGATGCAGCTCATCATGTCGCGGCTGTCGCGGGTGAACTGCTGCAGCAGGCGCTTGAGGTCTTCGGCCTGCTCCTCGGCCTCTTCGCCCGTGGCCTTGTAGCCGGCCAGGTCGTTCTGCGCCTTCTCGAGCTGCTGGTGCAGCAGCTCGTTGGCCGCACGCAGGTGCTCCGCCTCCTGGGCGATGTCGGCTTCGTCGCTGGGATCGCGCTCGGGCGCCTCCGGCAGCGCGGGCAGCTCCACACCGAACGCCTGGTCGAGGGGCTCGAACACGGCATACAGCTGAGCGATCACGGCCTGGGAGAGGGGGTACGATTCCGTCAGGTTGGTTGCCACCGCGTAGCTCTGCTCGCGCAGCGCCTGCCACTGTGCCCGGTAGTGCTCGCTCGCCTCGCTGCCCGCCGCCAGGCGCGCCTGCAGTTCCTGCTCGAAGTCTGGCCGCGGCTCCAGCTCGTTTGCGAACACCAGGTGCTGAAACGCGCCCGCCGAGTCTGCGGCATCAGCCGTCTCCTCGATCCGCGTGCGCAGCCAGGCATCGCGGGCGTCGGCGGCCAGGGTCTCGTAGCGCTGCATCGCAGCCTGCACGGTCTCGTCCGCGGCTTCGCTGGCAGCCTCCAACGCCGCGAACCGGCGCTTCAGCTCCCGGTTGCGCAGCAGCACGGCGGCCACGGCAGCGACCGTGAACAGGGCCAGCTGGAGCACCGCGAAGAGCGCCCAAGTCATTGGAATGTCCGCCAAAAGTGGCTCATGAGGGGAAGTATAGGCAAGGATCGCGTTGCTACACTTCCGAACGCGGTTCGCGTAGCATACGCGCCCCTAGGTTCAATGGTGACCCACTCCGGTCCCCTCGCAACGATACGTTGTGAACCCCGCCAGGCCCGGAAGGGAGCAACGGTAACATCGGACTCGTGTGCCGGGGTGTGGCTGGTTTGGGTTGCCACCATTTTCTGATAGGAGAGGTGTCCGAGCGGTCGAAGGAGCACGCCTGGAAAGTGTGTATACGGCAACGTATCGAGGGTTCGAATCCCTCCCTCTCCGCCAATAAATCAATAACTTAGATGTCCATCGTGTCTAATTTTAGGGGTGTTTTGGGGTAGTTTGGGCTCCAGTTAGACACGATTTCGGACACGATTTCCGAGCCGCGAATCGTGCCCGTGACGTCGGATGCCCGCCGCCCTTCGCCGGCGGGCAAACTCAACCGTTAGTGATTCGCTTTCGAAGCTGGGACAGCCGAGTTCTGATCGGCGTAGAGGGCATGCCTTGAAGGTTGAGCGGTGGGTCGAGAGCCTCTAGAAGTTGCTTCTCCAAGTCCTCCAAAGAGTCACGATCGGCATAGGGCGCGATCGAGACTTGAGGTGTTCTTTGATCCACGCGGAAACCCGCTTTCGGTCGTCAGGGTCCAGTCGGCCGGTCTGGCGACGCTGAGCTCGAGTGGGTCCATCAGAATGGCCGATATCGTGAGTCGAAACGTGGAGGAAGATGCATTCCCGTTTATGTGATTCGATCGGATCCGACTAGCCAGCGTCGCCGACGACTTCCTTGCGGACGGCCATTGTGTCGCACCGGCTTGACCGGCGTAGATGAGCGGTGGAACCTCGGAATGCAGGACTGCACCTATTTGCTGTCGTGCCTCGCCGTCGGCCCACCATGAGTAGAGACCGGGGTTACTCGCGACGGTCCGATCGGATGGAAACAGCGCGGGCGGGCAAGAACTAGCTTCATCTGCGAGGATCCGACGCGCCTCGATTAGTGCTCCGGGGTCAGCTCGTTTCAATCCGGACTATCTCCATGGCCAGGTCATCGGTGCTCCGCCATCGCTCACCAAGCTTTCCTGAAGCGGCGATGGAGACTAGTGCCTCCCCCTGGGCTCTCGGCGCCTTGACCATCGCACCGGTACCGCGCTGCGGTGTTACGAGTAGGACCTGCGACAGCGTCGATGGCCAACGGGTCCTGCGAAACGCCTGGGCATAGCCAGTCGAACCCGACAAGATCCCGACTACCGTCGTGATGCCAGTCTTCGACGCGTATTCAGCGAGGCAGCGCTCCACGACCCGATCTGGCCACATCGAATTTCGGAACCTGGCTTCGTACATGCCGATCGGTTCGGTGGCCAGCACGACACCGTATCCGCCGGAGAGTACCAACACGTGCGCGCCTTTCGCGATCAGTTCATCGATGGCGAAGCGGGCAATCTCATAAAGGGTGCCATCGTATCTATCGATCGCTCTTGCCAGGGTGGACTCGTCGACACAAGCACGCTCCGCGTTGCGGGCACGCTGGGTCATGAGTTCACGCGCCAACTCACGGGACAGAAAATCGACTAAAGACGGCCCCTGAGAAGTGCTCGCCGAGCGTGACTTCTGTCCTGAACATGGGAGCACGAACATCGTTCTTGAAAGCGAAAGTTGCGGGACCTCGCCGGTCGAGTTCTGCGTTGAAACGGCGCGTCGAGGTCGGGACGCATCGTGCGAGGCAGAGGGCATATCGCCTACATGCCCGGCCTGCTTCGCTTTTCGATAGAGAATGAATCGCCCGCGCGCGACGCTGAAGAGGATGTTTTTTCCCGACAGCCCCGGGTGCACCGCCGCGCAGATTCGACGTGATTCCCTGAATAATAGGATTAATGGAGTCGGGTCCATATCGTGGTTCCCGACGTTGAACACAGGTAATGAGATCGCCTCGGCTAAATGGCGTTCGTCCCTCCGCGGTAAGCTTTTCGGCGCAGCTTCTCAGCAACTCCCAGATCGTTGCGGGCTCGCGCGTCACGATCTCGCTCAAACCTCTTTGGTGTCCGGAAAGACCAAGGCGGCTTTCCGCGCACGGTCGTCCCGTTCTGCCCAACCGCAAGTATTCCGCCCCATTGACATCGACGAGTCGCTCTCCTCTGCGCTCAATCTCGGCAAACTAACCAGACAGAGCCGCGGGCCGGTCCGGGTAGAGTTTGGTCGTCAGCAAATGCTCCGGCATGTAATCGACCCTTTCTTTGGCTCGCGTAAGCTTGATCAATGAAACCGCATTTCCGCGGGCACCGGCCACGACACGTAGGTCCCAATTTTGAATGTTTCGGTGAATAGCCACGTCTCCCGGCTCAGCTTCGTCTGCGGAACGCGCCGCCAACTCTCCTCGCTTGGCAGCATCACATTGAGTGGCCAGGCCGCGTACTACATTCAGCCAATCCATATCACTGGTCGTAAAGATGCCGATACTTTGTTGAGCCTCTTCCGTTACCTGTTCATCCGCCTGTACAGACTGGGCCAATGCAAGCAGCATTGCATTGGTCTTGAGCCGCGCAGCCTGCTTTTCTGGAGTCTCCATGAAGGGCTTATCCAGATCGAAGAGAAGGCCACAGTCCCAAGCGAGCCATAGCAACAGACCTTTCAGCCGCGCTACGTCCTCGCTGGCAGCCAACTCTTCTCCGAGCGCCTCCATGTGCAGAAGCGACGTCTTTCCTTCGAAAAGACTGAACATCACCTCTTCAAATAAGCGCACCCGCTCTTCGCAGGGAACAGTCGTCTTCCCCTGATCCACCCACTGGACACGGCCATCGCAACTTCGCAGCTCCCGAAGAACGGCCAAAACGCCTAGCAGCCGAAAAAGCACAGCGTCCAGTGCTTGCTTCCCTTCGGTGTAGGCAGTCAGCTGCTTGATCATGCGTCGCACGACCGTGCGGACCTTCGCATGACAAAGCGTCAGAAGCTCAGCGCGATCGTCTTCGGTTAGATGAGCTTCGCCCGCATCCTCGGAGTCGTCGGCGCCGACCTGCTCTTCCTCTGAACGACCCAACCGATCGACGGTTTCCATCGTTCGATCTTCGTGAAATCGAAGATGAAAAATCAGAGTGTCCAGCAAGTAGCCAAGGTCGCTATTATGAGTCAGTCTATGTTTCGACTTTCTCCGGCTGACATCGGAGACGTCTATAGCGAGGCTGTCGGTTTCGGAATCCTCCTCGCTAACCGTAGGCGGTGGTGACGACGCGTGCCCTGGGGGCACCGGTGACCGAGACGCATCGTCCGAAAAGACAATCTTGTCGAGACACTCAATGAGCAGCCCGATGTTTGGCGTGTCGGTTTGCAAGCTGAGCAAGGCATCCTTAAACCGCTTCTGCACCCCGGTTCGCGCTTGTTCTTCGACGATACGTGCATGGTGGAGTAACAAGTCTGCAGCGGTCTGCTTATCGAGTGCGCATCGAAGAAAGCGTGCCTGGGCCAGAGCCTCACGAGCGAATGTCGCAACGTACTGGTCATCCGCTTCTATTAGTCCGATTCCTTGTGCAATCTCACGGCGCTCAGCATCGAGTAAGATGAGTGTGGCGCTCTGAAGTCCGATCGCGAGCCCCACATCGATGTGGACCTCGTCATCTACGACAACGGCGACGCCAACCTTGGGGCCGGATGTCGGTTCGCTATCAACCCGCGATCGATTGTTCGCGATGGTCTGCCAATCGTTATCGTCCAAAGGTGGGAGATTAGGAATCTCAGCAAAGCCAAGTTCACTCGCCGCGCTTTCTGCGCTTGCTCCCAGGCGCGCCACCATCAGCTCAGTATTTCCGTCGCCCTTATTGGCCAGCCAGGCCGGCCGGCTTGGGTTCGCGCTTCCAGAAACGAAAACGCAGTCGTTGTTCTGAAGACGCAAGAACACCCCCTTGGCGTGGAGGTATCCAATAGCAACGTCCTTTTCATCGTCGGTACCAAGGTTTTCGGCACGAACAAAACGAACCCCGGAAACGCCTTTCGTATCGGGAGGGATCTCAACGGTGGCGGGGTCCAGGGCCACGACGAGCCGTTCCGGCTGTAGGTCAGTATTTATCTGGTTCAAAAAGGTCAATTTCGCGTCGAAGAATGCCCCGGTGAGAAAGATCTCTTTCGCCGGGGCAGTGATGAGACTCCGGAGTTGTTCCCAGAGGGGCTGGGCGCCTGCTCTACCAGCGAGTAGTTGAACTTCGCTGTCAGACCCGGGGGCTTCTGCGCTCAGCCATGGAGCGAAGTCTTTGACGCGGGCGACCATATCGCGGATCGGCTGCGGAAGCTTTTCGGAAGATGAATCGATCCAGTGAAAAATCTCCGACCACGCATGGGCAGCGACCGCGATCCCAGCCTCGTCGCCTGTCGCTCCGATGCGGATGACGTTCGTGAGTTCACGGTTGAATCCAAAACCGGCGAGCGTCATGTTGTGGCTGCCGACGACGACAAGGCCCTTTTGCTTTCCTGCAAGAAAGATCAATTTTGGGTGGAATGCGCCCGGAACGGCGATGGGCGCCAATGTGTAGCTCCGACCAGCAAGCCGGGGCGGATGGTTCTGAAGCGAGACGCTGTACTGTTGGGCGTCCATCAGAAGCACGTTGTGTCGGACCCCGGCATTGATGAGGCGCCGCAGAACCACTTCTTCATAGAAGGGAAGGTAAGCATTGAAAGTTGTGATCAGCGAGGCTTCGTAGCCACCCTTTCGTAACTCGTCGAGGAGCGACAGCCTAGGGAGCATCGCCTAGCCCCAGCATAGCGGTGCCGACTTCGCTAGGAATCCACAGTCCGGAATCCGCACGCGTAAGAGCGCGAAGATCCTTCAGGATGCGGACAGCCTGGTTGAAGCGGGGCCGCGTGTGTACGGCTGGAGGAATCGCGGTAACTTCCAGCCCCTGATCCGAAGGACGAATGCGAAATGTCGATTGGGATTGTCCGCGGAGTTTCCGCAGGGCGACGCGCAGATGGTTATCGATACCCCAGTGTAGGAGTAGCCATCTCAGGACTTCGGTCGCAGTCATCGAAGGCCATGTGTTGGCTGCATGAAATCGGAACGATCGGAGGTTGATCGGGTAATAGCTGAAGTATCCATCCTCGAAGACGAGGTCTCCATACGCATGGAGCTCGGTTGAGGAGCGCTGAGTCAGCGAGATAAGGATGCGGAGCGCCGCAGTAATAATATCGCTGCGGTTCTCAGCGGATTTCTCGTTGCGACAGAGCTGCACCAGCTGTTCGGCATATTGGATCTCGTGGTCTTGGTCTTTCCAGTTCGTGAGAGGTGGGAGCTGTGCAGCGGCCGTCTCAACAAGCTGCGAAAAGCTCCGGCTGGTGCCGATCGCGTCGAGTGCCGCCTGTGTCTCCGGAGTGCGTATAAACCAGTCCACCAGCTGGGCGCTCGCGTGAAAGCGTCGACCAGACTCTTCGTAGCCATCGAGCAATGCGTAGAAGAGCCCCTGGGTGGCGACCGACAACAGCTCGTTGCGTGCATAGATTGACCACTTTGCGCGGTTTTGGGCCAAGGATTCGGGAATCGACCACGACTGGCCGTTTGGAAGTCCGCCGGAATAAGCGCAAGCGCGAAATGTGGCTTCGGAAATCTCAACGTTGTCGTCTGCAAGCAGGGTCGAAAGATGAAGAATTGATTGCAGAGTGCGACGACGCGGCAGGGCTTCCAGGTCGTGGAACAGCCCACGCGAGAAAAAGAGTTCGGTAAGGAGGCCCGACTCTCCAACATTGTTGTGCAACTGGCACGGGCACGCAGTACTCAATACGTCGAGCTGCTGGGTGGTGACCGTGTTGGATTCCACAACTGAGTGGAAAAGATCACCGTCCAACCCGGCATCCATGTGCTCGGCGATCACTTGGCCGATCTGTCGCGTGTATTTCACCCCACTAGCCGTGTCGCCGTCCAAAATCCCCAGCTCGCGCATCACGCCCAAGTAGTACTGCCCGAGGCCGCCCAACGGGTTCGTGAAGTAGCGCGCTTTGGCGCCGTCACGTAGGGAGTAATCTGATAGCGTCAGGGTGTCATATCACCGAGTGCTTTGGCAACGGGAGCGAGAGTGTTGCTGCCGACTATAGCTTCCGGCGTGGTCCTCGTAGTCAACGCCGGTGTGGTAGGCGTGGCGCTCTGCGATTAGCGTGAAGAGACAGTCAGCGCGGCGAAATCGTTCTTTGAATTCGTCACCGTATTTCGTGAAGCCACGGCGGTCGAAACTCCAAATCAGCCATGGGTAAAACGAATAGTAACGCGCGCGATCGGTTACGTTGGTAATGCCCGGCAGAAGGCGCCCGTAGATGCTGATGCATGGTGCCTGGACGGCGAGGTGGTCCAAGCCTCCAATTTGCGGAGGAGGTTTAACCCAGGAAGTTGCAATTTCCATATGACAGATCAACTAAGTTGAATTAACAGAACGCCGCGCTCTTTACCGATCAGTCCTACTACCCCCATTGCTTCATCACCTTGTGTCCCGCATCCCCAGCATCCTTGGGTATCCATCGGTAGTAGACCCGCGCCGTGAACGTCCAGTCGGTATGACCCATCTGCGCCGCGACCCACTGCGGCGACTCTCCAGCCATCAACGACATCGAAGCAAACGTGTGACGCATCTGGCCGGGCGGTCGGTACCTGACACCAGCTCGCCGGCAAAGCGTGTTCCACTGCCGCGTACGAAGCGCCTGGTCGCCTGTCCATCGTGCCCGCGTATGCGGATTCTGAAAAACTTCGGCGCCTTTAGGAATGTATGTTCCTTCTGGGCCTTCAGGGCGGCAATAGCCGGAGGCAAAAGGTTGACCGTGCGCTCGCCAGCTTCCGTTTTCGTATCCTCGATTTCGTCCGCGTCCTGGGTGAGCGCACCCTCGACGTAGATTCGGTCGTTGATCCAGTCGACGTTGCCCCAGTTGAGGGCGAACAGTTCGGAGAGCCGTAGCCCCGTCCAGAATCCGAACTGGACCAGGTTCTGGAGCTGTCCCCTGGCGGCCCCGATGAGCGCAGTACGTTCCTCGTGGCTGAACGGGTCGATCTTGGACTTCGTGCTGGCTACCGATTCGCTCCGCGACTTGCGGCGGCGAATGACCTTGTTCGCCATCGGGTGATTGTGGATGAGCTCCTGCTCCACGGCCTCGTTGAGAGCCCGACGAAGGACGCTGAGCTTGTTGTTCTGGGTCTTCCGGCTCCAGCCCTGGGACTTGGCCCAGTCGCGGATCATGTGCCACTTCAGATCCGTGAGCGCGAGCTGACCGAACTCGGGGATGATCTGGTTGAAGACGATTCGCTTGTCGACGGTGCGGGTGGAGGCCTTCAGGTCCTTCTCCTCACCGCGCCACCAATCGGAGAGGAAACGCTCGACGGTAATCGTCGCGCCGGGCTGGTCGCTGAACAGCGGTGCGTTTTTCGATTTCGGGAAGGTGGTGGCGTAGTCGAAGGTGCCTTTTTCGATCGCGTCCAGGATGGCGGCGCGATGGCGCTCGGCCCGCTTCAGGTTAGCGGGGGTGGGCTTGAGCTTGATCTTCTCGCGGCAGCGCTTCCCTTGATAGGTGAAGGAGATCTCGATGGACGAGGCGCTGACGGCGCGGACACCGGTTCGGGGCTTTCTACCCATTGGTGATAGCCCTCAACACTGATTAACACCCGCCCGTCGGGCGCCTTCTTCCATACGCGATCCTCGAGCCAGACACCGTCGCGGATTTTCGTGCGAATGGCGTTCTCCGAGTAGCCGGTGAGCTCCGAGCACTTCCTGATCGTGAGCCAGTTGACCGACATGGCGTCGTTCAGCGACCGCCATCTGCCGGGCGCGCAGAAGGAAGCGCCGAATCACGTCCAACCGGGCGTGAACGCCGGGATGGGGTCTGCTTGCGTCGCGGTGCTGGAGCCATGGTCGCGGTCTGCCGGCCGGGCGTTTCCTCGTCGAATCGCTTGATGCACAAAACATTAGCATCGTGCTAACGTTATCGACAAAGAAAAAACTCTTAGCACCGCGGTAACTCTGCGCCGGCTTCATCAGCTCGTCTATGCAGTCGCACGTCATACGAGTTCTCCCTTGAACACGATGACGCCGCATATCGTCGCGTCCACGTTCACCTCGATGATGCGGTGGGGCCAATCAGGGTTGAGGGCCTTCAGATACTGCCGCCCCTCTTCGACGATGAGTTGCTTGAAAGTGGCTTCCTGGGAGTCTTCCAGGCGAACGACGACATACCGCCCGCTGACCGGGGCGACTTGTGGATCGACGAAGATCAGATCGCCGTCGTGGAACTTCGGCTCCATGCTCTCGCCCCGGACCCTCAGCACGAAAGTATCCGCGCTACACCGGACCGGACACGGCAATAGATCCTCGGCGTCGCCGAGTTCGAAATTCCCAGCAATTTCAGACCATTCGCCGGCCTGAACCCACGATATCAATGGGTGCAGGCTGCGCACGTCCGGGCCCGGTTCGGCGTTGTAGTGCGCATGTTCCTCCGTTGCGACTCGATGTGGTTCATCCATCCATCCGTCCGGCTTGCCCATGGCACGCTCGAGCTTCGCCGCCAGGTCGTCACCAACACCGCGGGGCGTGCCCTTCGGCGTCGTGAGCTGGTTGCGAATCTGACTGAGGTAGGACTCGCTCGTGCTGGCGAGGCGGGCAAGCGCGGCCGCCGATCCGGCTTCGGCAACCAGCAGCTCGAGGTTGCTCAGCCGAACCGTCTCATGCCTTCGCTTCATCGCATCCGCCGGGTTCGTGTTTAGCACGATGGTAAAGATAAACCTGCTAAAGACTCTTGGCAAGACAATGAGCATGACGCTAATGTCTTGTGCATGGAGCTAAGAGACTTTCTGAGAGCAGCAAGCAAGCGGGAGCGCGCGGATGTCGCCGTCGTCTGTAGCGATTCCGTGTCCTACCTCTACCAGCTGGCGGGCAAGCACCGGTACGCGAGCGCCCTGATGGCGGCGCGCATAGAGGTCCAGACTCGGGAAGTCGCGGCCCGTTCAGGAGGCCGGCTCAAGACCGTGCCCCGCGAGAGCCTGGTGCGCTATCCGGAGATCTTCGAGCGTGAGGAGCCGTACCTCATGGTCGCGGAAGAGCGGCCATGACCCGCAAGGCGGCTCGGCATGACGCCGACGCCGGGGAGGCACCCGGTGACGTCCTGGAGCTCGTGACCCTCGACGTCGCCCGGATCCACCCGTACGAACACAATCCCCGGCGTGCGCCCAACACGGAATACGACCGCATCAAGGCCTCGATTCGGGCGGACGGTCTCAGCCAGCCGCTCGTGGTCACCCAGCGACCGGGCGAAACCGACTACATCGTGCACGCTGGCGGGAACACTCGCCTGCGAATCTTGAAGGAACTGTTCGAGGAGACCGACGACCGGCGTTTCGCAACTGTCCCCTGCGTGATCCGATCGTGGACCCGCGAGGCCGACGTCCTGCTCGCCCATCTCAAAGAGAACGACCTCCGCGGGGACCTTGCCTTCCTCGACAAGGCACTGGCCGTAGCCGACGCGAAGCGGTTTCTCGAGGAGGCTTCGGGAGAATCCTTCACGCAGGCGCGCCTCGCGGAGGCGCTGCGGCAATGCGGATACGGTTTGAGCCAGGGTCTCGTCTCGCAGATGGCGTACGCGGTCGAGCGGCTTCGTCCGATTCTGTCACAGGCCTTGGAAGGCGGCATCGGGCGGCCGCAGGTTGCCAAAATCCGTTCGCTGGAACGCGCAGCACGCGCAATCTGGATGGGCCGAAGCATCGACACGGAAATCGAGTTTGACCAGACGTTCGATGCCTTGTGCCGTCGCTACGACACTGCGGAATGGGACATCGCGAGCCTGCGACGATCGCTCGAAGCGGAAATTGCCGAGCGCGCCGATAGCAGCATCCATGCGGTCAGCCTCGAGATCGACGCGCGGTTATCCGGACGTCACCAGGAGTCTTTCGGCCCAGACGCAATCGGCGAACTTGACGAACCGATTGACGAGGCTATCGAGCCTGCCCGAAAGGCCTCCGATGAGAATACCCAAGCGCCGCGCGTGCCACGAAACGGAACCATGTCGCCCGCTGAGCGCACAGACCGAGCCGCGGCAAAGTTGGCGGCCAGTACCGGATACCACGATCCCGTAGGTGACCAGATACCCGAGGACGATAGCGAAGACGAGAGTCCACCAGTCAGCATCAGTACAACCCCTCGCGGAGATCTGAAGTCGCTGCGGGCTCGGCTCTGGACCCTTGCGAGCCGATTGGCCCAGCGCAACGGGCTGGGCGATCTCGTCCAACCGCTCTCCGGTCACGGACTCGGTTTCTTGCTGCGTGACGTTCCGGATGCGGCCCTGGTCGATCAACTCGACGAGGATGCACTGGCGCAAGTCTCGATGGTGTGGTGGCACCTGGCTGCGTGTTCGGAGCTCACGGTCGCGCCGCTCGACGCTCTCCTGCCCGCGCTACCGGAGGAGTCTGTTCTGAGACGTGCGCTGGTCGAGCAAGACGCCGGACTACTTTTTGCCAGCGTCTGGACACTCGACCCCGGGCACATGGGCTACCGACTCTGGCGCCGCTTGGATGACCGAGACTGGCAGGACTTGCTGGGTCTCATGGACACCTACCGGGCGCTGCGTCGGAACGCCGCAACCGATGACCAGGCGCTGTGGGGCCGCGCATGATCGGTACCAAGGAAGCCGATCTCGTCACCGCCGTATTGCTTTACGCGATGCGCTGCCTGGCCGAGGGCGACCAGCACGCACTCCGCGCGATGCGGTTCGGGCCCAGGGAGATCGAAGCCTTGCGCGAGCTGAATCTCGCCGACCTGTATCGAGTCGGCGCATTGCAGGCCCACTGTCTGAGCATTTCGCTCGATCGCGACGTGTTCTGGCCGATGATCGGCAACCTCCGCGCCACGCGCGAAGCCGAGGAGCTGCAGCGTGATTTGATTCAGGCCGACGCACCGCTCGAGATGATGCGTAGCCTCTTCGGCGTCGGATCGCGCGAATACACCCGGCTACGCCGCATGCTCGCCGTGGACCCGGCCATCGGCCGACCTCCGGAACCGGACGAGGAGACCGGCCACCGCTTGTGGCGTGCACTTTCAGCGCGTCTCGAATCGGCCGGCGAGGAAGCACTCGATCCCAAGGAGTACCTGGCAGTGCAGCAGGAGTCCGGTGCCTCTATGCGCGCGATCTGGAACTTGGTTCAGCGCTGGTTGGAGTATGGAGACGTGTACGCTCCGTCGGACACGGCGTCGTCGTCGCAGGCCTCGCCGCCGCCGGAGCAGCGCGCCGCTAGCGGCCAACGACAGTGATCGCACGATTGCATGGCGCAAGATGACTCGGAAATCCGCCCGGAGACCTACGCCCTCGATGCCCTGATCCGCGAGACGCTTTCCCGCAAACACCGCGGCGGCAGCGCCCCCAACTCGGACGCGCTGCTCTTCCTCGGCAACTGGCACCACGCCTTCCCGGTGGTCGTCGTACAGGACCCGATCCTCGAACCTGTCGACAAGCTGGTGTGGATGGTCATCTGCCAGAGTGGCCGCGGCTCCGGTACCAAGGCCGTATTTCCGAGCTATGCCGACATCGCGCGCTTGGCGAACGTGTCGTCAACCTCCACCGTCTCCCGTGCCATTGCGATCCTGCGTGCGACGCGATGGCTGTCATTGTGTGCGCGCAGCAGAGAAGCGGACGGGAGATTCGGTGGTAACGTCTATGCGTTGCACGACGAGCCGCTACCTCTGGCCGATGCGCTGCACCTGGATCCTGGGTACATGGCGTTCCTGGAGGACGCGGCGAATCATCACCACGCTAGAGTGCGCCGCGTGGCGGCGGCTGTCTCCAAGTCGTTGGATGAAGACATCCAGTCAGGGAAGGACGTGCTGGCGCCGGTCAACCCGATGGAGCGCCGTCTCGAAGCCATCCACGCAATTCAGCGCGGGGGCAACCGCCGCTACTTCAGCTTCAACGCCGACGTCCTTGAGAGCTTGGCAAACTCGGGCGCTAACGTTCGTAGCAACCAGGACCAAAATTCGAAGGCGGTGAAGCCGGACCCTCAAAAATCGAAATCGGTACGACGTAGTAGTAGTAAATATAAAAATACAACTACAACAACACCTACAGATTCCAAGGAATCCGCGCGCGAGGCCGTGTCGCTCGAAGCCTTGGTCGTGCCACAGCGCCTCAAGGACAACCAGCGTGCGCTTGCGGCGCGATACCTTGCGACGATTCCCGTGGAACATCGGCAACCGGTCCTGGACGAGCTGGCCGGCCGGTTCCAGGCCGAGCAGCACGGCGCCAAGCCGGTCTACGACGAGCTCCGGTATCTGCACCACCTCTGCGTCCAGGTGAACCGCGGCGGATTCGTGCCGAACCTGGGCCTCAAGGTCCAGGCCGAGCGTGATCGACGCCGGCGTGAGGCGGAACGTATGCGGGAGGAAGCGGCGGAGCGTGAGCGCGAACGCAAGGAGCGTGCGGCACGACCGCCCGGTGAGAGCCCGCTCGCCGAGATCCGAAAGCTGCTGAACATGCCAAAGACCCCGGAGCGGAAGTCTCGCTGACCGCCGGTGACGGTGCTCGCGATTATTACACTGTAATAATCCGCTGCCGGAAGCACGACATCGCGCGCGGCGGTTTCAACTTCAAGCCACATCCCATCCATGCGTTGATGGTCGCCGCACCCAGTTCACCGGACACCGAGCGCGCATTGATGTGACCCACTCGCCGACCACCGACTCAACATCGCCGCCAAACGGCGCGCCTGCGGCACAACCCGCAGAGCGCGCCGGGGTGCTCCGCGGTGGTGCGGTCCTCACGTTGCAGACCCGTCAGGCACAGCGGCTCGTGAAGGGTCGTGGGTACAGCGCCGACAAGCCGGCCATCATCGGACTCATCGGCTTTGCCAATCTCGTTCGATCGGTGTGGCACGGCGCCCGCGTCGACGATCCGTATGCCGATTGGTGGATGCTGAAGATCCACGATGCGTTGGACCGGGCGGACCAGGAACTCTCGAGCATGGGGCGAGCGATCGCGGGCCGGTTCGAAGAGCTGGGCGCCCTCGAAGTCGCCTCGCCCGCATCGACGAAACCGGTTCGGGTGAGTCTCAACTTCAGCAACCCCTACGCCTTTCACGCTGCCCGCGTGGTCGGAGCATTCGACGCGCTCGTCTGCAAAATCCTGAGCGCGCGTCATGTCGGTCTCCTCGCGCGCGATGAAACCGAAGGCATGCTGCACCAGGGTGGCCGGGTCGTAAGACGGGTGTTGCAAAGTCCCGTGGGCTATCGATTCCTCGGTGTGACGCGGGGCGACCTGGAACAGGGCACGGCGAAAGCGTTGCAGGCCGTCGAGGCGATGGGGGAAGTGCCGGGGGACATTCTCACGGGTGCTCGCCGGGCGCCGCACGCGCCCGCGATTGTCAGCCAGTCGAACGAGAACCCCGTCACCGATCCGACAAGCCTCCGCGCTATGCCGAACATCGGGTGACGCCCCGGTCCGGCGGGCGCGAATCGCTGCGGAGGCGGAACACGTTTGTTCTGGTCTCCGATTCCCCCAACCGAATAATCACGGCATCGATCATTGTCGTGAGCGCCGCCGTGTCGGTATCCGAAATCAATGCCCCAAAGCGTCTCAGCATCACCCTGGATCCGGGGTTGGTGCTGGAGCGATTGATCTTGCGGCGGTTTGCGGATCTGCAGCGCAAGCGGGGTCAAGACTGGCTGCGGTCGCTGCTGGTGCAGGGTTTCCTCGCGGAGGGACGCTGGCTTCGCACCGCTGAGCCGGACCGCGGCGAAGGGCATGCGCACCAAGCGCCCGCCATCCCAGCGACGCCGTTCTCCCGTTGGCTTGAAGGCGCGCGCTCCACCGGCCGCAGCGACCAGGAGCTGCCGCCGCGTTCCGCGGCGGCGCCGACAACGCCGCCGGGCGCAACCGCCGGCGCCAAACCCTTTGCCCATCTCCGCAAGGTGATCGGCTGAACCCTGTAACCGACGAGCCGGAGGTGACCGTGGCCGACAGCGAGACCCTGAACCCCATCAGCATCGGCCTGGACGACGGCTATGCGTTCACCAAGGTTGCGATGCCCGACGGGCGCCTGATCGCGATCCCGTCCCGCGCGCGGATCGGTCGCTCCAACGTGACCTGGCTGAACGGCAGCGAACAGCGGGTGTTCGAGTACGAGACCGACGACACGCTGTTCGCCGTCGGCGAGGTTGAAGGCGAGCCGACCCATTTCGACGGCTATCCCTTCTCTGGTCTGAATCGCGCCATCGTCCAGCACGCCTTGCACGAAGCCGGCCTGGCCGGCCAGTCCGTGCACGCCGTGTCCGGCTTGCCCGTCAGCAGTTTCTACCTGAAGGACGGCGACCAGCGGCTGGAGCTCATCGAGCGCAAGCGGGCGAGCCTGAAGCAGGCCGTGCAGCCGATCGACGGCCGTTTGCCGGCCGCGATTGCGTTCCACGAGGTCATTCCGGAAGCGCTCGCGGCCTGGTACGACCACATCATCTCCGAGGCGAACGGCGGCGTGCAGCTCGAGGCCGAGCGTCTTGGCGTGCCCGTCGCGGTGATCGACATC
>JAWKZP010000016.1:0-126416 GCA_041395905.1 Pseudomonadales bacterium | reverse complement strand
GCTGAAAGGCGCGGTCGTCGGCGCGGTGGCGGATCACCTTGCTGCGCAGGGCCGGATCGGCAATGCGGCCGTGGTCCTCGCCCAGATATTGCTTGGCGGTATCTTCGAGGCGCCGGCCGGAGCCGCCCAGCGCGGACATGCCGCCAATGCCGGAGACCATCTGCCGCTCGTGCTGCAGCAGCCGCTTGGCGATGGTCCAGCCCTTGTTCAGCTCGCCCACCAGGTTGCCCTTGGGCACCTTGACGTTGTCGAAGAAGGTCTGGCAGAACGGCGAGGCACCGCTCACCAGTCGGATCGGTGAGGTGCTCACACCTTCGGATGCCATGTCGAACAGCAGAAAGCTGATGCCCTCATGCTTGGGTGCGCTGAAGTCGGTGCGCACCAGGCAGAATATCCAGTCGGCCTGATCGGCATAGGAGGTCCAGATCTTCGAGCCGTTCACCAGGTAGTAGTCGCCCTTGTCCTCGGCTCGGGTCTTCAGGCTCGCCAGGTCGGACCCGGAGCCCGGCTCGGAGTAGCCCTGGCACCAGCGGATCTCGCCGCGGACGATCTTCGGCAGATGCTCGAGCTTCTGCTCGTGGCTGGCGAACTCCAGCAGCGCCGGCCCCAGCATCCAGATGCCGAAGCTCTGCAGCGCCGGCCGGGCGTTGATGCGGCGCAGCTCCTGCTGGAGGATACGATCCTCGTCCGCTGTGAGCCCGCCGCCACCGTATTCGCGGGGCCAGGTGGGGCAGGTCCAGCCTCGCTCTGCCATGCGTTCGAGCCAGACTCTGGAATCCGGGTTGACGAAGCGCTCGCCGCGTCCGCCCCAGACCGTTTCGGCCTCCGCCATGGGCGTGCGCATGGACTGCGGACAGTTGGCTTCGAGCCAGCTCCGGACCTCTGCGCGGAACCCTTCGAGATCTGCCACTGCGCTGCTCCTGTCGCTTGGAATCGGCGGCCGATTGTAGCCGACTGGGCGGCGTTGGCCAGCCGACTGGCCGGGCGCTAATATGCCGGGTTTGGGTCTGACGGGGAGATGTGATGGCGGGGAGCAGCGCCGACTTCGACGCTCGCGCGTTTCGCAGCGCCATGGGCCAGTTCTGCACCGGTGTGGTCATTGCCACGGGCTGCCTTGAAGGCCAGCCGGCGGGTTTTGCCGCCCAGTCGTTCACCTCGCTGTCGCTGGAGCCGCCGCTGGTTGCGCTGGCACCCGCGAAAACCAGCACCAGCTGGCCGAAGCTGCGCGACTCGGGCAGCTTCTGCATCAACGTGCTGGCCGCCCATCAGAAGGGCATCTGCGACGTGTTCGCCCAGACCGGCATCGACAAGTTCACGGAGTTTGCCTGGCACCCGGGGGTCACCGGCTCGCCGGTGCTCGAAGGCGTCATCGCCTACGTGGACTGTGACCTGGAAGCGGAGCACGACGCGGGCGATCACACCATCGCGGTCGGCAGGGTTCGGGATCTGCAGATCCTGAACGCCGACAGCCCGCCGCTGCTGTTCTTCCGCGGCGGCTACGGACAATTTCAGACTCTCTGAGGGATACCATGAATCTGCACACGCGCGTCTGCGACATCCTGGAAATCGAGTATCCCATCGTGCTGGCGGGCATGGGCGGGGCCAGCGGCCCGGAGCTGGCGGCCGCGGTTTCCAACGCCGGCGGCCTGGGCGTGCTGGGCGCCGCGGCGTGCGGCCCGAAGCAGCTGCGCGATTGGATCCGCCGCACCCGCGAACTCACCGACAAGCCCTTCGGCGTCGATACGCTGCTGCCCGCGTCGGTGCGGCGCGCGGCAGAGAAGCAGGCGGCGGGCGAGGGCTCGAGCCCCGCGGAGCTGGTGCCGGAGCTGCAGGTCTTCGCGCGCGCCTTCATGGAGCGCGAAGGTCTGCACGCCGTGGACCCGAACGAGCTGCGGCAGGCGCGTGACCCGGACGAGCCGGCCATCTTCACCAAGGAGTTCTTCGACGCCCAGATGGAGGTGATCATCGACGAGCGCGTGCCCGTCTACGCCTCCGGGCTCGGCAATCCGGGCCCCTGGATGCAGGAGTTCCGCGCCATCGGCACCAAGGTGATGGCGGTGGTGGGGGCCGTACGCCATGCCATTCAGGTCAATTCCTCCGGCCTCGACATCATCGTCGCCCAGGGCCACGACGGCGGCGGCCACAATGCGCCCATCGGCACCATGGCGCTGATCCCCCAGGTGGTGGACGCCGTGGGGGATACGCCCGTGCTGGGTGCCGGCGGCATCGTCGACGGTCGCGGCATCGCCGCGGCGTTCATGCTGGGGGCGCAGGGCGTCTGGCTGGGGTCCGTGTTCCTCGCATCGGAGGAAGCCAACATATTCGACTTCCAGAAGCAGGCCATCGTGGATGCGACGGAGGAGGGCACCACGGTGTCGAAATCCGTGACGGGCAAGCCGGCGCGCATCATTCGCAGCAAGTGGACCGACTGCGGGTGCGCGAGCACCGCGATCCGCTGCCCATGCCGTTTCAGGGCATGATTTCCGGGCCGGTGATGGCCGCCGCGAACCGTGAGAAGCGGGGGGACGTGAACCCGGGGTTTGCGGGACGGGGATCGGTATGATCAAGAAGGTCAGGCCGGCGCAGGAGATCTTTGAGGAGTTGGTGCAGGGTGCCGGGCGCCTGCTCGCGGCGCAGTGAGGGGTCAGCAGCTGGCGCCGGGACTTTTGACAGTCCGCATTCGTTCCCGCGCAAATGCGTCGAAAATCTTTACAAGGTCGCCTGCTGACGCCTGTGGATAGCTCTATCTCATTGAAAAACAAGGTGGTAGATAGCTGGCACTGGAATTGCGTTGGAATGGTCAGCCGTTACCGCAGGCTGTTGTTGCGGGTAAGTTGGGGTACAAGAAGATGACGTTCGGTTCAGGGCGACTCAACCTCTCTCGCCGTGCGTTACATCTGCTGATGGGTGCTGCAAGCCTTGTTTCCGCATCCGCGTGGGCGTCGCCGGTCAGCTTTACGTTCAATTGCACGATCAGCGGCACCGGAGCCGGGTCAACGTCTGCGATCAGGGGCCCGACATCGCGCGCCTGACGATCGCGGAGACCAGCGTCACCGGGGTTCTGTCGCTGTCCATACAGCGACTGTTCCTTGCACCTCCGGACGGCCCCGTCGATCTGGAACTGCAGGCGATCCACCTGAACTACACGGGCGCGTTCGATGATCTTCCGGTGCTCGACAAACCGGGTCCCCACGACACGAACAAGATCGAGTTCAGCTCGAACATGGCGTTCGATCCGAAGTCGATAATAGAGGCGCAGAATTCAACAATGCGCTGAATTACAAGGGCTTCGACCTGCAGCTTTGCGATTCACCGCCTGTGGGCAGGGCGGGTCAATGCAACGTCGCGGTGTCCTTCACGGATACGATCTTCGGCTACATTCGTTCGGGTAGCAGTTTCGACCTGACGCCTGAGTTGTTCGATGGGCTGACTGAAGACACCCTGCAAACGGACCAGGCGCGCATGTTCGACGGTTGCGTGTTGTCGCCGGGGCATCTGCGTGCCGCGGTCAAGATCGTCGAGGCCACAAGCGGAGATGTAGCGAACGACGAGGTGTGCGGGGGCGGCGGCAACTACGGCCCCTATTACGGAGCGCTGGCGTCCACACCGGTCCCGGAACCGGGTTCGCTCGCGCTCCTCGGCGCCGGTCTGCTGGGTATCGGGCTGATGCGTCGCAGACGGCCTGGCTGAACAACGGAGTGCGCACCGCAAAGAAAGCCCGGCCTAGGCCGGGCTTTTTCGTTTCGGCTGTGTCGGTGCAGCCTGTTCGCAGCGCCTGCCTGCGACTGACCCGTCAGCTCAACCCTCGCACCGGCACCGCTGCCCCGTGAATCGCCTCCGCGGCTTCTGAAGCCAGAAACCCGATTACCCTGGCCATGGCCGCCGGGGTCACCCACTTCGAGAAGTCCGCGTCCGGCATGTCCTGGCGGTTGCGCTCGGTGTCGATCACGCTCGGCAGCACGCAGTTCACGTTGATGCCCTGCCCGCGCAGCTCGTCTGACATGGCTTCGGTGAGCCGGATGACCACGCTCTTCGAGGCGCTGTAGGCGCCCATCTGGCCGACACCGTGCAGTCCCGCGCCGGCGCCGATGTTGACGATCCTTCCACCCCCATGCTCGAGCATCACCGGTACCACCGCGCGGGCCATGTTCAGCACCGAGCGGGCGTTCAGACCCATCATGAAATCCCAGGTGGCGTCGCTGGTCTCGTGCACCGGCTCGCCCATGGTGAAGCCGCCGGCGATGTTCGCCAGCACGTCGATGCGGCCTAGCTTGGCGTGGATGGCGTTCACGGCTGCCTGGCAGCTGGCAGGATCCAGCAGGTCGCAGGTAGCCGAGTAGTGGCCGTTGTCGATGGCCAGCACGTCGAGCTGGGCCACCGTGGCGCCGCGTCCGGCAAAGTGATCTGCCACAGCGCGGCCGAGTGCGCCGGCGGCGCCGGTGACCACGGCGACCTTGCCCGAGAAGGTGTCGTCGGTGCTCACGGTGCCAGGGCCTCCAGAGCTTCCCAATGCAGATCACCGAACTGACCATTGGGGTTCACCGGCTGGATGCACACGTGGCTGGCGCCGGCATCGAAATGCGCCTGAATGCGCTCGCGGATCTTGTCGGCGGAACCCCAGGCGAAGGTGGTGTCGATGAACCGGTCGGAGCCGCCGTTCTCGAAGTCGGCCTCGCTCAGGCCCATGCGCAGCCAGTTGTTGCGGTAGTTGGGCAGGCCCGTGTAGATCTGCGCCACGGGACGGGCAAGGGCCCGGGCCTTGGCGGGTTCCGTTTCCAGGATGACCTTCTGCTCCACGCACAACCACTTGTCCGGGCCGAGGATTTCCCGGGCCATGGCGGTGTGCTCCGGTGAGGTGAAGTAGGGGTGCGCGCCGGCGCATTTGTCGCGCGCCAGCTCCAGCATCTTCGGCCCCAGGGCGGCGATGACGGTGGGCGGATTTTCCGACGGCGCGGCGCCGTTGTAGGGCGAGGCGGCCATGGCGTCGAGATATTTGCGCATGGTCGCGACGGGCGGGCCGTAGTTGAGGCCGCGGACGCCCTCCACCAGGGGCTTGTGCGAGACACCCAGACCCAGCAGAAAACGGTTGCCCGACTGCTCGGCCAGGGTCTTCTGGCCCTGCATGGCCACGCCCGGTTCGCGGTGGTAGATGTTGGCGATGCCGGTGGCGAGCACCAGCTTGCTCGTGTTTGCCAGCAGCCATGAGGCCGCCACCAGCGGATGGCGCCCGACCGTTTCCGGTATCCACAGCGCGCCGTAGCCGAGCGCTTCGATGCGTTGCGCGGCGGCGGCCGCAGCCGGCGCGGGAAGGCCGTCGAGGAAGTACCAGACGCCCAGTTTGCCGATGTCCATGTTGTTGCTCCTGCCTGCTTATTTGCCGGTGAAGTTGCCGGGGCGCCGTTCGGCCACGGAACGGATGCCCTCCTGGGCGTCGCTGGTTGCGCGCAGCCACTGTTGCTCCTTGAGCTCGTGATCGGTGGCGGTGGCCACCTGCGCGGCCAGGTCGCCGCGCAGCGTCGCTCGCACCGACTTGACGGCCAGCGGTGCGTTCTCGGCGATCTCGGCGGCCAGCTTGCGCGCCTCGGCGCGCAGGTTGTCCATGTCCGTGAGCACGTCCACCAGCCCCATGGCGTGAGCCTCTGCGCCGGTGACCCGACGGCCGGTGAGCAGCATCATGTTTGCCGCCTGCTGGCCGATGATGCGCGGCAGGGTCACCGAGATGCCGAAGCCCTGGTGGATGCCCAGCTTGACGAAATTGGCAGCGAAGCGGGCCTCGGGACAGGCGACGCGGAAGTCCGGCACCAGCGCCAGCCCAAGACCACCGCCGATGGCCGCCCCCTGAATGGCGCCGACTACGGGCTTGGCGTTGGCAAACAGGCGCGCCGCGGCGGTGTAGAGTTTTCCAGTAGTGTTTCGGAACCCTTCCTCGGTAAACTCGTTGCTTCCGGAACCGTCGTCCTTGCCTGTGCCGAAGTTGGCGCCGGCGCAGAAATGCTTGCCTTCGGAGCACAGCACGATGGCCCGACATTCGGGGTTGTCGTCGGCCTGTGCGAACGCGTCCGCGATCTGGCTGATCAGCGAGTGATCGAAGAAGTTCTGCGGCGGGCGCCGGATCTCGACGGTCATGATGTGGTCGTCCAGCGAGACGCCGATGTCGGTGTATTCGGTCATGTTCCTGTGTCCCCAAACAGTGGCCGGGGGCGCCCGGCGCGTAAGCGAGCGCGCAATGTTAGCAGTCAGCATCAGGTAAGGCACGGCGGTGGCAACGGTCGAAGAGATACAACCCGAACGGGACGAGCAGCAGCGGCCGAGCATCTGGCAGCTTGCGATTCCGTCGATTCTCGGCAACCTGTCATTCACCGTGGTCGGCATGGTGCAGACCAAATTCGTCGGTTCGCTGGGCGCGCAGGCGCTGGCGGCGGTGGGCGCAGGGCAGCGCGTCTTCTTCGCCATGCAGGCGATCCTGATGGCTGTGAGCGCCGGTACCACGGCGCTGGTGGCCAGGGCCTGGGGTGCGAGGGACTACACCGAAGCCAGCCGTGTCACCATGGCTTCGCTGGTGCTGGCCGGCGCGTTCGCGCTGGGTGTCACGGTGCTGGGTCTGCCGTTCGCCTATCACGTGGCCAGCGTGTTCGGCCTGGATCCGCACACGCTGGAGCTGGCGGCTTCCAACATCCGCTGGCTGTGCGTGTTCAACCTGGCATTCGCGGTCAACTTCATTCTCGGTGCCGCGTTGCGCGCGTCGGGGGACGCCTGGTCGCCGCTGTGGATCGGCTTCGGCGTCAACATCATCAACCTGCCGCTGCTGTACGTGTTCGTGTTCGGGCGCTGGGGGTTCCCGGACATGGGCGTGGCCGGCGCAGCGGTGGCGGCCGGATTGTCGTTCAGCGTCGGCGCCGGCGTGCTGCTCTGGCTGTGGATCAAGAACAAGTTCCGGGTGAAGCACGTGGGCGGCGGCTGGTGGCGCCGGGAGCGCCTGCGCAGGCTGCTCGACATCGGCTACCCCGCGGCCGTCGAGCAGGGCGTATTCCAGATCGGGTTCTTCATCTTCCTGATGCTGATAGGCAATTTCTACGGCACCGAGGCCTTTGCCGCCTACAACATCGGCGTCAACCTGCTGCAGGTGTGCATGACCGTGGGTTTCGGCTTCTCCATCGCGGGATCGACGCTGGTGGGCCAGCACCTGGGCGCCAACGACCACGACGGCGCGACCCGGGCGGGTTGGCGCGCGCTGGGTTTTGCGGTGCTCGCCATGGGCGCGCTGGGCGCGCTGGTGATCTTCTACTCGGTGGAGCTGGCCACGTTCTTCCTCGGCGACGAGCCGCTCACCATCAGATACACCGTGCAGTTCATGTACATGCTGGGGTCGATGATGCCGCTGCTGGCGGTGGATTTCGCCATCGGCGGCGCGCTGCGCGGCTCCGGCGATACCCGGTTCCCGCTGATGGCGACGTTCATAGGTCTGATCGGCATGCGCTGCGGGCTGGCGGCCGCGTTCACCTGGCTCGATCTGCCGGTGATCTGGGTGTACGGCGCGCTTGTCGGTGACTACGTGGTCAAGGGCAGCCTGCTGATCTGGCGCTTCCGCAGTGGCCGCTGGCGCACGGTCGTACGTATGTCTGAATTGGGCGCAGAGCGTGCCTGAGCTGCCGGATCTGACCGTCTATCTGGAGCACCTCGAGCAGCGCATCGTCGGCACCGAACTCGTCGACATCCGGCTGGCGAGCCCGTTCCTGCTGCGTACCGTCACGCCCGGCATCGCGGACGTCCGCGGCCGGCGCGTGCGCGGTTGTCGGCGTCTTGGCAAGCAGCTGGTGATCGCTCTGGACGGCGACTTCTATCTGGTACTGCACCTGATGATCTCGGGCCGACTGCAGTGGCAGGATCTGTCCAGTACCGGAGCGGGAGAGGCAGCGGGAGAGGCAAAGAGCCGCGCTGCGGGCGGCGTGCCCGGCAAGCGGCCCGCGGTACCCAAACGCAATGGCCTGGCGGCGTTCGATTTCGCGACCGGCACGCTGCTGCTCACCGAGGCGAGCAAGAAGAAGCGCGCATCGCTGCGCCTGGTTCAGGGCGCCGAGGCGCTGGCCGAGCTCGACCCCGGGGGTCTCGAGGTGCTGGAGATCGATCTGCCCACGTTCGCCGAGCGGTTGCGTGACAGCAACCACACGTTGAAACGGGCGCTCACCGACCAGCACGTGTTCGCCGGGATCGGCAACGCCTACTCCGACGAGATCCTGCTGCACGCGCGGCTGTCGCCGTTCAAGCGGCCGCGGGATCTGTCCGACGAGGAGATGACGTGCCTGTTCGAGGCTTGCCGGGAAGTGCTGATCAGCTGGACCGAGCGGCACCGCGAGGCGGCCGGGGCCCGGTTCCCCGGTAAAGTCACCGCCTTTCACGCCGACATGGCGGTGCACGGCAAGTACCGCGAGCCCTGCCCGGTGTGCGGGTCTCCGGTGCAGCGCATCCGCTATGCCGAGAACGAGGCCAACTATTGCGCCCGCTGCCAGACCGGGGGCCGACTGCTGGCCGACCGCTCCCTGTCGCGCCTGTTGAAGGACAACTGGCCGCGTCGTCTCGAAGACCTGGAATGAGCCGGCCTCAGCTGGTTCGGATCGCGGTGGATGAGATGGGCTCGTGGAACTCCGCCTCGCTCACCTCCAGGCACAACGCGCGAATGTCGTGCGGCAGATCGAGGTCGGCCAGCACCTGAAAGCGGCCTTCGAGCTCGCGGCCGAACACGACGAACCGGGTACCGAGCTCAGCGATCTCAGCAAGTGCCGCGTCGCGTGCCGCGCCGCTGCCGTAGTAGCGGGGTTCCATGATCCGGACCAGCGTATCCACGCCCACTACGAAGGCGGCACCCCGAAAGTATCGGGCCTTCTCGATGAAGGTCGGCAGCCGGGTCAGCCAGACCGGACGATCGAACTGGCGCAGACGGGTGTCGATTTCCGTGTAGTCCAGCAGCGGCTTGTCGACGTTTACGATGGAAAGCTCGTAGGCGCCGCCGAGCCCGGTTCGGGCTTCGGCAATCTCCAGCATGCGCTGGTGCGCGTGGTGCAGCGGATTGAACGCGCCGGGCAGCAGCAGGGCCCCGTCGTGCGGCGCGCTGGGGTGGCCTAGCGTCTCGCCGAGAATCAGTTCGCGCCAGCTGTGCTGAGCGGGCGTGTGGGCCACGACCGGCGCCCGTGGCGGCAGCTGCTCGAGCGGCAGCGCCAGTACCTGACCCAGCGCGTGCCAGAGCAGTTCGAGCAGCTCCTGCTCCTCGCCTTCGCGATTGCTGTCGAAGGTCAGATGCGCGCTGTAGGTAGCGCTCTCGGTCTGCAGCGCCACGTGCGCGCGATGGGTTCCGCGTTTCACACGACCCGTGGCCAGGCTCGCCGTGCAACCCAGGCCGAACGGCGTCGCGCTCCTGAGCACTCGCGCGCGCTGGAACGCCGCCATCGCCAGGGCTCGAGCGGTGCCGTCGGAGCAGGCTTGCTCCGGTGCCCGGCCGAGCAGCTCGGCCAGGGCCTGCTCAGCGTAGGGGACGCGCGCCTCCAGCACCGTGGCTGAGGCACCTGGCGTGGTGAGCAGCTCCGACAGCAGCAGCGAGCCACCGCCGGTGACGAAGAAGACGCCCTGCCAGGGCGAGGCATGCAGCAGCTCGGCCCGCGCGCTCAATGGGTCATTCCTCGAGGAATGACCGCGTCACGCTCAGAAACTCCTCGAGCTGATCGTGATGCACCCAGTGGCCGGCACCCTCGATGTTGACCACGCGCGCGTTGCGGAAGTGTTTGGCCCGGCCGTCCTTTGCCGGATCGGAAGCCCAGGATTCGGTGCCGCGGATGAGCAGCGTCGGGCAGGTGATGCGCGAGAATAAACGGTACTGCTGCTCGAAGTCGAGACCCGTCACGCCGAACACGCGCACGTAGTTGTCGAACTTCCAGCTGTAGGTGCCGTCCTCGTTCTGGTTGCTGCCGTGAATGGTCAGATGCCGCGCCTGCGCCTCGGTGAGGTGCGGGTTCTCGGTCTGCATGCGCTCGTAGGCTTCTTCAAGCGTCGGGTAGCGGCGCGGGATACGGCCCGAGGCTTTGCGCAGGTCCTCCACCCACAGGTGCAGACGGTCCTCCACCGGCTGTTTAATGCGCTGCTCGATCATCTGCGGCGGCGGCCCCATGCCTTCGATGGCCACCAGCCTGGTCACGGTTTCCGGGTACAGACCCGTGTACATGAGCGAAATCGAACCGCCGAGAGAATGGCCGATGATGGTGATCGGTTCGTCCGTGGTCTGACGCACCAGCTGGGCGATGTCGTAGACGTAGTCGATCTGGTTGTAGCTGCCGCCGATCATCCACTGCGAGTCGCCGTGACCGCGCAGATCCGGGGCGATGATGTGGTAGTCGTGGCGCAGTGCCTCGGCTACCCAGTCCCAGTTGCGGCAGTGGTCACGCCCGCCGTGCACCAGCAGCAGCGTGGGCGCGTCCGGGTTGCCCCAGTCCACGTAGTGCAGGCGCAGGCGCTGGGAGAAGTAGATGTGGGAAGTTGGTCCTTGCATCGTCGGTTGCCCGGTGATTCGTGAAAGCGGCAAGTATACCGGCAGCGGCCGCTGCTGCGCCGGGCGCTCGCGTCAGACGGGTTCTGCCGGAGGCGAAACTGGCGTATCTTGGCGGCTCTCTGGAGAACGGGCGCCGCGTATGTGCCCCCTGTGCCCAGCCGCTGAGGAATCGTAACCCATGCTGAAGATGCTGCACGTTGGTCTGGCCTATCTCACGGTGCTCGGCTTCGTCGTGCGCGGCATCTGGTCGCTCACCGATTCACCGCTGCGCCAGCAGAAGTGGGTCAAGATCCTCCCGCATGTGGTGGACACCCTGCTGCTGGCGCTGGGCGTGACCATGGCCGTGCAGCTCAGCCTGTCGCCGGTCTCCGGCTGGCTCGGCGCCAAGCTGGTGGGCCTGCTGGCTTACATCGGCTTCGGTGTGCTCACCATGCGCGCGACGACGACATCGCTCAAGCTGGTGGGTTTCGTCGGCGCGCTGGTCAGCGTCGGCTACATCTTCGCGGTCGCGTTCAGCCGTCAGGTATGGCCGTTCGGCTGACCGGTGCCGGGCGCGCCGCAGCCCGCACTACCACCACCGCCTCGACCACGAAACCCAGAATCAGCACCAGCGAGGCCGTGATGTGGTTCAGCCAGCCCAGGCTGAACAGCGCCTGAGACGCGGCATAGATCGATACCACCCGCAGAATGCCGCCGGCGGCCATGCCCGCGGTTCGGCGCTCCACCATCAGCCGGCCGTGAAAGTAGTTGCGGAAGATGATGACCGCGGGCATCAGGCACATCACCAGGATCACCTGCACCGACAGCGCGCGAACGTCGTCAGGGATGCGCATGACGTCGCGCCAGATCAGGTTCGACAACGGCGTCACCGCGAACAGCAGCATGATGCCGGTGATGCCGGCGCAGATCAGCGCCATGAAGCGGCGCTTGCCCGGCAGGTCGTCGAGCCCGAACGTGACGAAGAAATGACGGAACTGATTGGCCGCCTGCTGAAACAGCATGGAAAAATCGAACGCCACGCGCATGGCCGCGATGGCCAGGATACCGCCCGGCGTCCGGCTCACGAAGGCGTAGAGCACCGGCCGGCTGAGCGCGAACATGACACCCGTGGTGGATACCGGCACGAAGAACGCCGTCAGCTCCCGGTAGCTCAGCTGCTCGTGTTCAGGGCGTTCCGGCGGGCGGTAGCGAACTCGCTTCACGTACAGTGTCGCCGCCAGATGGATCACGCCGGCCAGACCCTCGGCGCCCACCATCACCGTCACCGGCTGGAATCCCATGGCGAAGCCCACCATGAGGCCGACGATCACGCTGGACAGGAACAGTACGTTGAGCGAGGTCACCCAGCCGGTCAGGCGCGCCTGAATCAGCAATCCCGTGTAGAAGAAGCGCAACGCGCTGATGGGTACCAGCGGTGCCAGGTACACGAGGTAGGCACGGATCTGGGCGGCCAGAGAGGCGTCGATGTCATACAGCCGACGCAGCGCCGTCTCGCCCGCATCCGTGTGGCCGAGCACGACCAGAGGCGTCACGATCACCAGGCTCGCGGCGATGACGAATCGAAACGTGCGCCGGGTGCCGGTGGGGCTGCGCGCATAGACGTTGGACAGCTGCGAGACGAAGTTGAGGCAGGCGCGGAAGAAGCCGAACGTGCTGTAGGCGAGCGCAAACACCGCCAGCTCCCGGACCGCTTCGGGGTAGCGCGCGAGCGCGGCGTTCTGAAACTGCACCGACAGCACCATGGCGAGGCCGGTCAGCGCCAGTGGCCAGTAGAATCGCCAGTAGTTCAGCATCCGGCCCGCGCCCTCTGCCGGTTCAGCCCAGCGTCCGGCCGATGAGCTCCTTCATGATCTCGTTGGTTCCACCGTAGATCTTCTGCACGCGCGCATCCGCGTACATGCGGGAGATCTCGTACTCGTCCATGTAGCCGGCCCCGCCGTGCAGCTGCAGGCACTCGTCGATGATCCGGCACTGCGTGTCGGTGCACCAGTACTTGGCCATCGACGCCGTGCTGGCGTCGAGCCGGCCCTCGAGCAGCCAGAGCACGCACTGATCGACGAAGGTACGGGCAATGAGCGCCTCGGTCTTGCATTCTGCAAGCTTGAACTTCGAGTTCTGGAAGTCCAGCACCCGCTGGCCGAACGCTTTGCGCTCGCGCACGAAGTCGAGCGTGACCTCGATGGCACGCTCCATGGAGACAACCGCCGCCTGGGCGATGTTGAGCCGCTCCTGAGGCAGCTGCTGCATGAGTTGGACGAAGCCCTGGCCTTCCTCGCCGAGCCGGTTGCTTACAGGCACCTTGCAGTCCTCGAAGAACAGCTCCGAGGTATCGGCGGATTTCTGCCCCAGCTTCTTCAGATTGCGGCCGCGTTTGAACCCTGGGTTGCCCTCGGTTTCCACCGCGATCAGCGAAATGCCTTTCGCGCCCCTGGAGGGATCGGTCTTGGCGACGACGATGATGAGGTTGGCGTGCTGCCCGTTGGTGATGTAGGTCTTCGAGCCGTTGATCACGTACTCGTCACCTTCGCGTACCGCCGTGGTGCGCACGGCCTGCAGGTCCGACCCGGTATTGGGTTCGGTCATCGCGATGGCGCCCACGCACTCGCCGGTGGCCATCTTCGGCAGCCACTTCTGCCGCTGCTGCTCGGAGCCGTAGTGGAGAAAGTAGGGGGCGACGATGGTGCTGTGCACCTGGTTGCCGAAGCCGCCGACGCCGGCCCGGTGCATTTCCTCCATGATCACCGTCTCGTGGCGGTAGTCGCCGCCGGCGCCACCGTACTCGGCCGGTATCGCCGCGCACAGCAGGCCCGCTTCCCCTGCCTTGAGCCAGGCTTCCCGGTCGACCTTACCCTGGGCGATCCACTGCTCGTTGTGCGGCGCGAATTCCTGTTGGAAGAACTTGCGGGCAGCGTCCTGCAGGATGCGTAGCTCGTCGTTGAGCCAGGGCGACTGATAGTTTTCGTGCAGCATGGTCTGTGGTCTCCTCGGTTGCTGCGTTGCTGGAAACGTTCCCGCTGAGCGCAGATGCAGCTCGCGCGACGATGGGCGCCGGGTGATGCGCGGCGCCGTTCGGATGCGATGGCTCAGGGCGCGCCGGCGTGCGCGTAGGGCGCTTCGCAGACCACCACCTGCCCGGAACGCTGCGCGCGGCAGTCTTCGGGGTCCGACGTGGCTGCGGTCAGGATATGCAGCGTGCGGCCGTCCGGCCCGCCGAGCATGCAGGCGAAGGCGCCCCGGTCGAGCGACACCCGGTGGGTGATGCGCCCGCCCTGTTCCTGGCGCAGGCACTCGTTGGTGGTGGGCGACGCCAGCCAGATGCCGCCTGCCTCGTCGAGGCAGATTCCGTCGGGCAGGGCGCCGTCGGGTTGCTCGGCCCACACCCGGCGATTGCCGAGATCGCCGGTATCAGCGATGTCGAAAGCGGTGAGTCGCGACGCCCAGGATTCGCCCACGATCAGCGTGCGGCCGTCGGGGGTGATCACGGCGCCGTTGGGAAACATCATGTCGCGGGCTACGATACGCGCAGCGCCGTCCGGCTCGACGCAGATGAGCTCAGCCGGCTTCGGCTTTTTCGCGGCATGCAGGTCGAAGCCGAAGTTGCCGACGTAGGCGCGGCCGCTGGCGTCGACCACCATGTCGTTGCAGTGAAAGCTGGCCAGCGCGCTGAGATCCGAATGCTCGGCCAGCCGCGTGCCGTCCCAGCGCAGCAGGCGGCGGTCGGTCATGGACACGATCAGCAGATCGCCATCGGGCAACCAGCCGAGCCCGGACGGCCAGTGATCCACTTCGACGATGGTTTCCGCGGACGCGTGTCCTGCCGCGTCGGTACGCAGGCGCAGCACTTTGTGATCGTGCATGTCCGACAGCCACAGCGTGCCATCGTGCCAGCGGGGTCCTTCGCCGAAACACAGGTCGCGGATGAGAATCTCGGTCTTCATGAACGCCTCCTCGTTCGGCAGAGCTTAACATGGCGGTGCCGCGCGGTTGCCTCGCCGGGATGCTGGAGGCGCGCTGCGCGCTCGGGATGGGCGGGTGTCTGTGGGGGATCGAATTGGGTATCCTGCACGAGCGCCTCGCCGGGACACCTCGCCGGGGCACGTGTTCGAAACTGATAGGAGTCTGTTATGTCGCGCTACGTACTGCTGCTGCTGGTCACGCTGGGTCTCGCCGCCTGTGGCCAGAGTGGATCTTCGGGTGATGCCGAAAAAGCAGCGAAAGAGGCCGAGGGGACCGCTCAGGGTGCCATCACCGATATGGGCAAAACCGCACAGGACGCCATGGGCGCAGCCAAGGAAGCCGCTTCGGACATGGCTGACAGTGCCAAGCAGACCGCCAGCGAAGCCGCAGATGCCGTGAAGGAAGCTGCCGGTGACGCGACGGACAAGGCGAAGGAGACGGCCGAGGATGCCAAGGCCGCCATGGATGATGCCATGAAGGAAGCAGCGGCCCGTCTGCCGGAAAGCGAGTAGTTCTACCAGGCTACGCGCCGGGCGGCCGTCGGTCCGCCGCCCATGCCCGCGGCCGCTGCTCCGGTCGCGGGGCGTGTGATCAGCGCGCAGCTCATCGGTTCTCAGGCGGCTCCCGACTCGAGCCAGCGCGTCAATGTACGCTCGAAGTGGGTGAACTCGGATTCGCTCATGCTGCGGTAGCGTTGTGACGCCGGGCTGGTGCGCCAGCGGCGCACCAGCGTGGCTTCCACCCCGCAAAGCTCGGCAACGTCGTCGGCGCTCAGGGCGTACCGGTTCATCAGGATGCGCAGGCGGTAGTTGTAGTTGCCGACGCGGTCCACTTCGTGGCCCTGATAGGCGTCTCTGCCGACTTCCGCGGCGAGCGTCTTCAATTCCCCCAGCTCGCGCTTGCTCAGCACCGGCTCGTTGCTGGGCAGCTCGATGAAGTTGTCACCAGCTACCAGCTCCAGGTGGCGGATGTACTTCTTGATCAATTCCCGATAGCCCATGGTGGCCTGCAGGCGGCTGTTTCCGGCGTCGTCGAACGCCGCACGCTACGCGGGCATTGTTATGGTTTCATTAACCGGGCGGGAATCCGGCGAGCCTGCCGCCCGCGCCGCCTCCTCTGGGATACGCCGACGTCACCCGCTCGTGCCGCTTCGGTGCTTTCTCCGGCCCACGCCAGACATACACCTGACTGACACATTCCGCTGCTAGATTCCCGCGCTCGAAGCTCGGCAGGGGCAGGTGCTGGCCAGCCGCAGCCGCAGCAGGAAACGACGGCCCCGCGAGCGTTCATCGTTCTGTCATGTCAGCGTCACGAAACTGACACCGACCGTTGATAGCGTTCGCGGCCGCTGGGACTGGGCCTGTACTCGGCCATTACTAACGCAACCTCGATGGGGGATTCCTGACAATGACTTTCATGCACGACAGCCTGCGGTTCGTTGCTGCGGCGGCCTGCGCGGTGGGCCTTCTCGCCGGATGCGGTGGCGGCGGAGACATCAACATCTCGGCTGACAACAACTCCGTGGTAAACGACAACTCCACCAGCACCGGTGGTGGCAGCAACAACCCCTGCGCCAACTACACGGACCCGGATACGAACACGCTGCGCCAGGGCTCCTTCGACGGCACCAACTGCACCTACGGCGCGTCCTTCGTCAGCGCGGACAATCCACTGGTGGTGGATCTCACCATTCCGTTCATCACGGGCGTGCACATCTTCCAGAACAGTCTGGTGGTGGGTGAGAACGACGACGGCACCAACCCCGCGTTCGTACCTCAGACCGCGACTCTGACCATCGAGGCCGGCAGCACGCTGGCCTGGATCGACAACACCGCCTACCTGATGGTCAACCGTGGTTCGCAGATCATCGCGCGCGGATCCCAGACCGCTCCGATCACCCTGACCGCCACGCGCGACGCGGTGAACAACCTGGCACAGCCGAACGACGTGCAGCTCTGGGGTGGCGTGATCCTCAACGGTCGCGGCATCACCAACAAGTGTGACGATGCGCAACGCGCGAACGACACCTGTGACCAGCCTTCCGAGGGGGCTCCGGCCAACTACGGCGGCAACGACAACGCCGACAACTCGGGCGTGCTGGAATACGTGGTGGTCAAGCACACGGGCGCGGAGACGGCACCGGGTGACGAGATCAACGGCATTACCTTCAACGCCATCGGCTCGGGTACCACCGTGAACAACATCGAGGTGTACAGCACCTATGACGACGGTGTCGAGTTCTTCGGCGGCGCGGTCGTGGTGAACAACCTGGTGGCCCTGTACGCCCGCGACGACTCCATCGACTACTCCGATGGCTGGGTAGGCGGCGTGAATAACGCGCTGGTCGTGCACTGGGAAACCGACGGCAACCGCTGCATCGAGGGTGACAACCAGGGCACCGTGTTCGACGCGCTGCCTCAGACCAACCCGACCGTGCGCAACATGACCTGCATCATCTCCGGCTGGGACGGCGGCACCCACGGCGACTCCGAAGGCCCGCTGCTGCGGCGCGGCGTCGCCTCGCAGCTGATCGACAGCATCATCACCGACCGCTACGCGAGGCTCAACGGCCCGTCCGGAAGCGGCAACGAATGCCTCGAGCTGAACGATGACGAGACCTACACCAACGCTGCGTCGCTGTCGTCCATCAAGAGCGTGCTGATCGCCTGCCAGGAACCGACCAAGGGCTGCCGGCTGTTCAACCCGGACGAGACCTGTGCCGATCCGAACTTCGCGAACGGTGACACGGTTGCGGAGTGGGTTCTGGATACGGGCGTCGGCGGCTACGCGCAGAACACCAACAACGTGATCATCGCTGCTTCCGATTCCGGTGCGCTGCAGATCCTCGACGGCATCTACACGCCCACCGCATTCGCCGACGACCTGGGCAACCCGCTGACGATTACCCCCGAGGGCGATCACATCGGTGCGGTGACGCGGGCCGACGACTGGACGGCCAACTGGGTATTCGGTCTCGATACCCTCTGGTTCCCGAACCCGTAAGGATTCCGGGGCCGCGGACCGAACACGGTTCAGAACCTGGGCCCGGATGGCCGCATCCGGGCTCTTTCAGGGGGAAGGGCATTTTCCAATGCCGCTCAATTCGCAGGTCGAATGATGAAACACAATCGCAATTTCGCCGGACGCTGGGGGTTGCCTCTGCTGCTTGGAGTGACCGCGCTGGCCCAGCCTCTCGCACACGCTCAGGAAGCCGACACAGACGCGGCACCGAAACCCGAGGTGGCGGTCGCCACCGGGCCCATCGAGGAAGTCGTCGTGATCGGCCGCTACAGGGCCGCAGCCACGGACGTGCTTTCCGAGCGTATCGAATCAGACGTACCGATGGACTTCCTCGATGCCGAGAGCATCTCGAGGCTCGGCGACAGCGACGTTGCTGCCGCATTGCGCCGCGTGCCCGGTCTGACGCTGGTGGACGACAAGTTCGTGTACGTGCGCGGCCTAGGGGAACGCTATTCGAGCACCCAGCTCAACGGCGCATCCGTGCCGTCACCGGACCTTACCCGCAACGTGCTGCCGCTGGACATCTTTCCTGCGGAGATCATCGACGCGCTGGAGGTCCAGAAGGGTTACTCACCCGAGCAGCCGGCTGCCTTCGGTGGCGGCAACGTCAACATCCGCACCAAGAAGGTGCCGGAAGATGCGGTGTTCAGCGTCACCGTGAAGTCGGGCCGCAATTTCGACAGTGACAACGGCTTTACCTACAACGGCGGCAGCGACGACAACTGGGGTACCGACGACGGCACCCGCAAGCTCAGCCGCGACATCGCGCAGGGTATCGACACCTACGAGGGCAGCTTCGCTCCGCAGAACATCCTTACGGTTCTGAATCGCGACGGTCAGTACCACACGCTGGCGGAAGCGGAAGCGATCAACCGCGAGCTCACCACGGGGCTCAACCGCAACATCGACCTGAAGAAGCAGTCGCTCGATCCGGATTTGAGCGGCGAGATAACCGGCGGCTATCGCTGGTTCCTTGGCGATGACCTCGAAGTCGGCTTTCTGGCGCTGGGCGCGTACGACAATCAGTGGCGCAACAAGGACCGCGTCAACCGTCGCGTGGTCAATCCCGAGACCGACTACTCCAAGACGGAACGCACCATCAACGAAGTGAATCTCACCGCTTCGCTGAACCTGGGCGCGCGTTTCACCGAAGATCACGAGATCGGTACCGTGAGCATGTACCTGCGCAACACCGAGGATGAGGCAGCGACGTCGGTGAGCTGTCTGCAGGGTCAGTTCAATGACTGTGGCGACACCAGCTCACCGGCACAGGGCCGCCTTTCCGACGTGCGCTTCGAGGAGCGTGAGCTGGAGCTGAACCAGATCTTCGGCGAGCACAAGCTCGGCGATGCGACCCTCGACAAGCTGCCGGAGTGGCTGTCCTGGGCCGAGAAGCTGCGCGACCTCAGCTTCAGCTGGTACTACTCGGACGCGAAGGCCAAGAGCGACATTCCCAATGAAGCCCGCTACAGCTTCGTCGAATCTCTGGATCCCGGCACGGGAGACATACTCAACAGCCTGGCGCGGCCCGGCACGACCACGGGCCTGTACCGGTTCTCCGAGTTCAAGGACGACGTCGAGAGCTACGGTTACGACCTGACGCTGCCGCTGTTCGGCGATGGCTGGGATCTCGAGCTCTCAGGCGGATGGGACTACGCCAGGAAAGGTCGCGATTACACGCAGACCTCGATCGGCATCGGCAGCACCGCCGCAGACTTCCTGCTGATCAACAACGGGCTGCCCAGCGAGGTGTTCTCGGATGCCAACGTGCTGGATCCCGACTACGGCATCAACATCAGCCTGGGCGTCGGCGGGTTCGGCACCGAGAGCTACTTCGCCGGTCAGATCGTCGAAGGCGCCTACGGCAAGTTCGACCTGCTGCTCAATGACACCTGGCGGCTGAGCGGCGGCGCCCGCTGGGAAAATTTCCAGCAGGTGTCGGTGCCGGTGGATCTGCTGGCCTACGCCACGCCGCGCATTCCCCTCACCGCCGAGGAGATCGCCCAGTCCGCCATCAACGACGACGACTGGTATCCGTCGCTGGCGCTGACCTACATCCACCCCGGATTCTGGTCAGACGAGTTCCAGCTCCGCTTCGCCTACAGCCAGACGGTGGCGCGGCCGGACCTGCGGGAGATCTCGCAGTCGCAGTACATCGACCCGCTCACGGAGGCCCGCGTGCGGGGCAACGCGTTCCTGTCGCCGTCCGATCTGACCAACTACGACGTCCGCGGCGAGTGGTACTGGGACAATGGCGACAACCTCACGGTGTCGCTGTTCTACAAGGACATCGACAGCCCGATCGAGACGGTGGAGGTCGGTGCGACCGAGGACAACGTGCTGTTCAGTTTCGTCAACGGAGAAACGGCCTGGGTCTACGGCACCGAGGTGGAGTGGCTCAAGGGGCTCGGCTTCGCCAGCAACTGGGTCGGCAACTGGATAGACGCCTTCTACCTGGCGGGCAACTTCACTCTGAGCGATTCGGAGATCGAGATTCCGCCCGGTCCGGGCGTGGGCAACATCACCAACGACAAGCGGCGTCTCAGCCAGCAGTCGCAGTGGGTGACCAACGTGCAGATCGGCTACGACTCGCCCAACGGCAAGCATGGCGCCACGCTGGCATACAACGCCTTCGGCGAGCGGGTCTACTTCGCCGGCACCAACGGTATCGGCGATGCCATGGAGCAGCCGTTCCACTCGCTGGACTTCGTCTACCAGTACTTTCCGACAGAAAACGTCACCCTGAAGCTGCGGCTCAAGAATCTGCTCGACGAGTCCGTCGAAATCGAGCAGAACGGCGTGAAAGTGATCGAGCAGTCGCTCGGCGTCACCGCGCTGGTGGACTTCAAATGGGAGATGTGAGGGCCTGAAGGCCCGGCGCCGGCCGCTGCGGGCCGAGCGTTTTGCCCCGGGGCGCGGCACCTGGATCGGCCAGGGTCGCGCCCTGTCTTTTTCGGCCCGATGCAGGCCGCCTCGAGTGCATCGGAACGCGCCGAGCTCGCGCGCCGGACCTTCCGCTCCGCTAGATCCATTGCCCCGCAACGGGTACCATTCGGCCTCCGGCGGATCTCTGGGAGAGGACCTGTGGTCTCTTGTGATCCGACTGATCACAACCCTGCCGATATCCGGCAGCAATATGGTAACTGGGGGAAATCATGAGAGACGTCGTAATCGTCGACAGCGTCCGCACGGGCCTTGCCAAGGCCTTCCGCGGCAGCTTCAACCTGACCCGCTCCGATGACATGCTCGCGCACTGCATCGACTCGCTGCTGGATCGCAATCAGAAGCTTTCGCCCGATGAGGTGGAAGACGTCTACGTCGGCGCCGCAAGTCACGTCGGCGAGCAGGACGGCAACCTGGCGCGTCTGGCGGTGGTGCTGTCCAAGCTGCCGATCACCACTGCGGGTGTGACCATCAACCGGTTCTGCTCGTCGGGTCTGCAGACCATCGCCATGGCGGCCAACCAGATCGCCAGCGGCCAGACCCAGGTGGCCATCGCCGGCGGCGTCGACTCGATCTCCATGCGCACCCGCCAGGAGCCGGCCAAGGCCAAGCAGAACAAGCGCCTGCTGGAGGAAAAGCCCGAAATCTTCATGGCCATGGGCAATACGGCGGAAGTCGTCGCCCGCCGCTATCAGGTTACCCGCGAGATGCAGGACGTCTACGCGCTGCAGAGCCAGCAGCGCTACGCCAAAGCGGTGCAGGAAGGCAAGATCGCCGAAGAGATCGTGCCCATGAAGGCGACGATGCTGAAGGTCGACAAGGAAACCGGAGAGGAAAGCCGTGTCGAGGTGACGGTGGATCGCGACGAGTGCAACCGCCCGAGCACCACGCTGGACGGTCTTGCCGGCCTGCCGCCGGCATTCGAGGAGGACGGCAGCGTGACGGCCGGTAACGCGTCGCAGCTGTCCGACGGCGCTTCCATGACCCTGCTGATGAGCGCGGAACGCGCCGCGCAGCTCGGCCTGGAACCCATCGGCATCTATCGCGGCTTCACGGTGGCCGGCTGTGAACCGGACGAAATGGGCATCGGCCCGGTGTTCGCAATTCCGCGCCTGCTGGAAAACGCTGGTCTGAAACTGGACGATATCGACCTGTGGGAGCTCAACGAGGCATTCGCATCCCAGTGCGTTTACTGCCGCGATGCGCTCGGCATCGACAACGAGATCTACAATGTGCTCGGTGGCAGCATCAGCATCGGTCATCCGTTCGGCATGACCGGGTCGCGTCAGACGGGCCTGATCCTGCGTGAGCTCAAGCGCCGCAACAAGAAGTACGGCGTGGTCACCATGTGCATCGGCGGCGGCCAGGGCGCTGCCGGCCTGTTCGAAGCTGCCTGATCCGGCAGCAGCAGCGAATGACCCGGCGGGCGCCGTCCGCCGGGTTGTTCCCTGAAGGGCCCCGCTTCTCCGCCTGTCCAGCCCGCCCGCACCCCGCCCGGCGGACGCAGTTACATTTTGAAACCCTACGGAAATGGCCTTGCAACAGCCGGGGATGAGAATATGCTGCGCCTGATTCGTTCTGCCGGGGAAAGCCATCAAGTCAGCTGTTTTAATGCTCGTGCTCGCCATTGCCCTTCCGGGAGCAGCGGTAGCTGCCGACGCGGACGCGCCGCGCGCGGGCGAGCTGCCCTATGCCGGTCACAGCGATCAGCAGCTCACCGAGCTCGCGGCACAGTGGGATGCCCTGGACGTGCACGAGCGCCGCGCGCTCCTCACCGAGATGAAAACCCGCATGGCGCGTAACAAGAGCCCGCGCGGTGTCCTGAGAATCACCACGGAGCGCCGCTACGGACGCCTGGTCAATCAGAACGACGGCCGGGTGATCCACATTCAGACCCAGGTGGTGCGGGTCCGGCCCGTGCCGGAATCCGAGGCCGCCCAGGCTGCCGCCCGGCAGAGCTTCGGCACGGGATTCGAGCGGCGTCTTCAGGTTCGCGCGGCACCGCGTACGCTGGTGGAGATTCCCGTTCCGCTGTCCGAAGGGGCGTTGCCGACCCGCACAGCTGCCACCGACGCCCCCTGAGGGTCAGGGGCCCGAGGAGCCGTCAACGGTGACGCCGGAAACTGCCAGGTTGCTGGTCGTCGATGACGACCCGGAAATCCGCGAGCTGATTGAGGAGTACCTGTCGAAGCAGGGGTTTCTGGTCACCTGCGTGGACAGCGGCGAATCCATGGTGGCCTATCTGGCGGATCATGCCGTCGATCTCATCGTGCTTGATCTCATGCTGCCCGGCGAAGATGGACTGACCCTCGCCCGACGGCTGAAGAGCGAGACCGACATTCCCATCATCATCGTCTCCGCTCAGGGGGACGACGTCGACCGCATCGTAGGGCTCGAGGTAGGCGCCGACGACTATGTGGCCAAGCCGTTCAATCCGCGCGAGCTGCTGGCTCGCGTGCGTGCCGTGCTGAGGCGTGTGCGGCGCGCAGAGGAGGGCGTCGCGGTCTCCGGGCAGAGCGTCCGTTTCGGGCCGTACGTGCTGGATCTGGCGTCCCACCAGCTGAGCCGCGAAGGCATCCAGGTGCCGCTGACGTCGGGAGAGTTCGATCTGCTCGCCATTCTGGCCGAGCATCCCAACAAGGTGCTGCATCGCGACCGGATTCTCGATCTGCTCACTGGCGCCGAGCGCTCGCCTTTCGACCGCAGCATCGACGTGCGGGTCACCCGGCTGCGCAGCAAGATCGAGCCGGATCCTTCGAAACCGGTTTACATCAAGACCATCTGGGGCAAGGGCTACATGTTCTGCCCAGACGGTAGTGGCTGAAGCCGGCCGGCCGGCCAGCTCGGCAGGCGCCGGCCCGGTGGTTGAGGACCGGGCCCCGCGACCGATGTCGCTGCTGGTCAGGACCAACCTGATTCTGGCAGTCAGCGCCTTTGCCATCGTGATCATCGCGGTGGTGGCGCTCAATCAGTTCGTGATCCGACCCATCGCCGAGCGCTCTGCCGACGACGAGGCGGCGCTGCTGGTGCTGTCGGCACAGACCTGGGTCGAGCTGCCACCGCAGGCCCGCCCCTATTTCGAGCTCGAGCTGGCGCAGAGCCACGATCTGATCATTTCGGCGGATCGTGCCGAGCTGCCGCCGGCGGATCTCGGCCAGCCGTACCTCTCGTTGCTCCAGGACCGATTGAGCGGGCGCCTCGGCACCGCTGTCACCCTTCTGCAGGGCGAAGATCTGCTCTGGGTGGACGTGCCCATGGGCGGATTCGATCTGCAGATCGGCTTCTCGTCGCAGCGTCGCGATATTCAGCCCCTGTACGTGGGCATCATCATCGTTGCGCTCGGGGCCGGCGTGGTGTTCGCGACGTCGCTGCTCATCGTGCAGCGCATCACCCGGCCTCTGGTGCAGGCGGGGCAGCGCGCGGAGACCTTTCGTGGCGGCGAGAATTTCGAACCGTTGCCGGAACAGGGGCCGCGCGAGCTCGTGGTGCTGGCGCGCAACTTCAATACCATGGCGCGGGAGATCTCCGCGCTGTTGTCCAACCGCACGACCCTGCTCGCGGGCATTTCGCACGATCTGCGAACACCGCTGACGCGCATGCGCCTCGCTCTGGAACTGCTGCCGGACGACGTCGATCCCCGGCTGATCGAGCGCTTCGAGCGCAATCTGGAAGTCATGGATCAGCTGGTCACCGACGCGCTGCGTTTCGCCCGCGGTACCGGCGAAGCCTCTCAGGAAGTGGAGCTCAAACCGTTCGTCGAAGATGTGCTGACCGGATTCGAGCAGCCCATCCCGTTTTCGTCAGAAGGCGCCGATGGTCTGCGTCTGCAGCTTGCGCCCGGCGCCCTGCAGCGCGTGATCGTGAATCTGGTGACCAACGCGCTGCAGCACGGGGATGCGGTACGCGTCCGGCTGCTGGGTCGGGAAATTCACGTCATCGATTCCGGGCCCGGTATCCCGCCGGAATCGCGGGCTGCGGTGTTCCAGCCGTTCTTCCGCCTGGACGCCTCGCGCAGCGTGACCACTGGCGGCAGCGGCCTGGGGCTCGCCATCGTGCAGCAGCTCTGTCAGGCGCAGGGCTGGCGGGTCGCCATCGAAGACGGTCCCGACGGCGGTACCGACGTGGTGGTCCGGGTCTGATCGGGCGCGCTGCCGCGGGCGGCGTTACTCCGGGAAACAAAATGTCACAAACCGGGGCGTCCGGGAAATTCTCTGGAAACAGCTGCCAGGCATAGTGAGCATCAGGTTGGTAGCGGGTTGGCGGCTCAGAAGACGGAGCCGGACTCGAGACACCTGATCTCTATCCCCTTGAGACCTTGATCTAAAGGTCCATTGCGCCGCCGATTTCCTCTCCAGATCGGCGGCTTTTTTTTGTCCGTGTGAAACCCCTTTTCTGCCGGCCGGCTTGCAGATGCCGACCGCCCCGCAGGGACGGTCGGTCGGTGCCAGCTCAGGCGCTTTGCTGGTACAGGTGAACGTCGCGCTGCGGGAACGGAATGCTGATTCCTTCCGCATCGAACGTCACCTTCACCTTCTCGGTGAGATCGAAGAACAGGCCCCAGTAGTCGGCGGCGTTCACCCAGACGCGTGTGGTGATGTCCACCGAGCTCTCGCCCAGATTGCTCACCACCACCAGTGGTGCCGGATCCTTCAGCGTGCGCTCGTCAGCCTCTACCAGGCGCGTGATGATGGCCTTGGCTTTGGCGATGTCGTCGCCGTAGCCGATGCCGAATACGAAATCGACGCGTCGCGTCGATTCGGCGGAGAAGTTGGTGATCACGCCGTTGGAGATCGTGCCGTTGGGCACGATGATGCGCTTGTTGTCCGGCGTCTTGATGATGGTGTTGAAGATCTGGATCTCGAACACGGTTCCCGAAACGCCGCCTGCGTCGATGAAGTCGCCGACCTTGAACGGGCGGAAGATGAGCACCAGCACCCCGCCGGCGAAGTTGGCCAGGCTGCCCTGCAGGGCCAGGCCGATGGCCAGGCCGGCGGCGCCCAGAACGGCGATGAACGAGGTGGTCTCGATTCCGATCATCGACGCGACGCTGATCAGCAGCAGTGCCTTCAGTCCCATCGAGGCCAGGTTGCAGAGGAACCTGGACAATGTCGGCTCGGTCTTGCTCGCTTCCATGCCCTTGCGGATGACGGCGACGAAGCGGTTGATGATCCAGAGACCGACGATCAGGACGACGATCGCCAGGATCAGCTTGGGCCCGTAGGTCATTGCGAGTTCGACCGCCTTGTCCATGTATCCGGACATCTGGTTCGGATCGATCATCTCCGCGATCTGGTTGGTTGTGTCTTCCATGTGTGACTCCGATTTGCTCCCTGTCAGCGGTTTTTCACTGTTGTTGCTGAGATCGTGCACGGGCGCGACGGCGCGCAGCACCTGCCTGTACAAGAGTGGCCCGGTATCCTACGCTAATCCGCCCTGGTTCTTAAGTTTTGTGGCCTCTGGGCGACGATGCTGTCATCGACGCCGGCGGCCGTTGCGATGGAGAGCGCGCATGCGACTTTGTGCTGTGCAGCGGGGTTTTGTGCAACGTGCTGGCGCGCGTCGGAGCCCCCGTGCCCTGATTCCCGGCTCGATGCTGCTGATGGGGCTGCTCCTCGCCGGCTGTGAGAGCGCGTACTACGGCGCCATGGAGAAGGTGGGCGTGCACAAGCGCGACATTCTCGTGGATCGGGTCGAGAACGCCATGGAGGCTCAGGAGGATGCCAAGCAGGAATTCAAGGATGCGCTCGAGCAGTTCTCGAGCGTGGTCGACGTGCCGCCGTCAAAGCTGAAGTCCACCTACGAGTCGCTGTCGGACGCATTCGAAGACGCGGAGGACAAAGCCCAGGAAGTGACCGACCGCATCGACGCCGTGGAATCGGTTTCCGAGGCATTGTTCGACGAGTGGCGCGAGGAGATCGGGCAGATCAGCGATCGCGGCCTGCGCTCGGCGAGCACCCGGCAGCTGCAGGCCTCAGAGCGGCAGTATGGCGAGCTGATCAAGGCCATGCGCCGGGCCGAGAGCCGTATGGAGCCGGTGCTGAAAACCTTCCGTGACTACGTGCTCTACCTCAAGCACAACCTCAACGCCCAGGCCATCGCCTCGCTGAAGAGCGAACTGTCGGGCATCGAGTCGGACGTCGCCGCGCTGATCCGCGAGATGGAGATTTCCATCGATCGTGCGAAGGCCTTCGTCGCCGACATGGAGTGAACGGAGAATTCTCATGAAAGTGATCGGCTGGATCATCGGCATCGTGCTGCTCGTCGCGGTAGCGGTGGGCGTGTATCTGTTTATGAGCTCAGGCGACCTGATCAAGCGTGGCATCGAGACCTACGGCTCGCAGGCGCTGGATACGCGCGTCGGCGTCGATCAGGTGAACCTGTCGCTCACCGAGGGCTCTGGCGAGATCCGCGGCCTCGATGTGGCCAATCCGAGCGGCTTCCCGGGCGGCAGCGCGTTCAAGCTCGGCCAGATCAAGGTTGTGCTCGATACCCAGAATCTGTCGACCGATCTGGTCGTGCTCAAGGAAGTGGTCATCGACGGTGCTGAGGTGGCGGCCGTGGTGCGCGGAAAGGAAACCAATCTGCAGCAGCTCATGGACAATCTCGGGGTCGGTCGAGGCGGCGCGGAGCAGAGCAGCTCCCAGGCGTCCGGCGTGAAGCTCATCATCGACCGACTGCGCTTCACCAACGCACGCGTGTCGGTGGACTCGGACCTGCTGGGCGAGAAGACGCTCACGATTCCCGACGTGCTGCTTTCCGGCATCGGCCGCAAGACCAACGGTGTCACGGTTGCCGAAGCCACCCGTCAGGTGCTGGAACCCATCACGCGTTCGGTGACCCGCGAGCTGGTCAACCAGGGGCTCGATATCGAAGGCATGCAGCAGCAGGCGGAAAAGCAGATCAAGGACAAGGTGCAGGATGCGCTGGGCAGCGGCCTGAAGGGCCTCACCGACAAGCTGCGCGGATCCGATCAATGAGCTACGAGAACATTCTCTACGAGGTGCAGGGTCCCATGGCCCTGATCACCATCAATCGGGCCGACAAGTACAACGCCATCTCGCTGGCGACGCTGGACGAGCTGCAGACGGCGGTGCGCTGCGCGGCCGACGACGACGCGGTGCGGGTGATCGCCATCACGGGTGCCGGCGAGCGCGCCTTCGCGTCCGGCTCCGACCTCTCGGAAGTGCTGCACCGGGATTTCCGCAAGGCGCTGGAGCCCATCGTGCAGGGGCTCGCTGATCAGCTCGAGCGTACGCCGAAGCCGACCATCGCTGCCATCAACGGTGTCTGCATGGGCGGCGGTCTGGAAGTGGCGCTCGGTTGTGATCTGCGCGTGGCCAGCCCCAATGCCCGCTTCGCTACGCCCGAAGGGAAGCTGGGCATCATCCCCGGTGGTGGCGCCACGGCGCGGTTGCCCCGCATCGTCGGGCGCGGCTGGGGCATGCACATGCTGCTCATGGGTGAACCCATCGACGCGGAGCTGGCGCTGCAGATCGGCCTGGTGACGCGGGTCGTGCCGCAGGATCAGCTGCTCGACGAGGTGCGGCGCATGGCCGAGCACCTGGCCGGCTTCGCGCCGTTCGTGCCGCGGACCATGAAAGCCATGGTGCACTTCGGCATGGAAGCGAGCCTGGCGGGCGCTCTGATGTTCGAGAAGTACGCCCAGGGCGCGCTGGTGCAGACCGAGGACAAGGTCGAGGGCATCAGCGCGTTTCTCGACAAGCGCACACCTGAATTCAAGGGCCGCTAGGTCGGCCCCGACCCCTGCTCGATGCTGCCTGTTCTTGGCTGAAGCGTCCTGCCCGCGGCCGTCGGCGCCGCATTTGATCGGCCCTGGAGCGTGCGCGATACTGCGCTTCCTTTGCGTTGTTCATTCAAGAGGGGAAGACACAGATGGCAGTGAAGAAGTTTCCCGTCGAGGCGAGCCACATCATGATGTTTGCTCGCTCCGTCGGCGACCCGAACCCGATTTACTACGATGAGGATTACGCCAAGGGTACCGAACCCGGCACCATCATCGCGCCGCCCACCTTTGCGCAGGCGAGCGCCCAGTTCGATCCCGACTATTTCCTGCGGCCGAAGATCGGCGAGCCCTGGTTCGGGTCCGGCAAGGAGCCGACCGGCATCAAGCGCGAGAGCGGTGGCGGCGGCGGCGGTGGCGGTGGCGGCGGTCTGCATGCCGAGCAGCACTTCGAGTATCACCGGCATCTCAAGCCTGGCGACGTGCTGACGGGCACCACCAAACCGGGCAAGACCTGGGAGAAGGAAAGCAAGCGGGCCGGGAAGCTGGTGTTCTCCGAGAGCGTCACCGAGTATCGCGATCAGCACGGCGAGCTCGTCATCACTGCCCGTGGCGTTGGTGTGCGCACCGAACGCCCGGTGGATCAGAAATAGGGGAGGCACGGACATGGCGTTGAAAGCAAGCGACCTCAAGGTCGGCGACACCTACAGCGAGTGTCTCGTGGAAGACCTCAAGCGCACTCAGATCGTGCAGTACGCGGGAGCCTCCGGAGACTACAACCCGCTGCATACCGATGAGGTCTTCACCACCAAGGTGGCCGGATATCCCTCGGTGTTTGCGCATGGGATGCTCACCATGGGCATGACCGGGCGCATGCTCACCGATTACGTCGGTGACGGGCGCCTCACCAAGTACGGCGTGCGTTTCACCAATCAGGTATGGCCCGGCGATACGCTGCATTCCACGGCTACGGTGGAAGAGGTGGCGGACGGGATCGTCAAGCTGAAGGTGGAAACCACCAATCAGGACGGCACCGTGGTGGTATCCGGCTACGCCGAAGCCCGGGTCGACTGATCCGGGTTTCTCAGTTCGGCCTGGCCGGGCGCGTCCGGCCAGGCTGACGCGCCCAAACTGATCGCGATTTTCTTATGCAGCTGCCGGCACCCTCACGCAGGGGCCGGCATCGGCGCCGTGCGCCTGCCGGCGGCGGAGCCATGGCGCCGGCAGCGCACACTCACACCACGCGGTGCAGCAATGCCTCCCCGGCGCTGAGGCGCCGGCAGTTTTCCGCGGCGACCTCGAGGCTGCGGGTCAGCGTCTCCCCGGTCAGCCAGGCGACGTGCGGGCTCAACACCACGTTCGGCAAGGCGAACAGCGGATGCTCCGGCGGGGTCGGCTCCGCGGCGAACACGTCGAGACCGGCGCCGCCCAGGTGTCCGGAGCGCAGCGCGTCGAGCAGCGCGGTCTCGTCCACCAGCCCGCCGCGCGCGGTATTCACCAGCAGCGCTCCGGGGCGCATGCGTGCGAACCGGTCCCGGTTCATGAGGCGCTCGGTCTCGGCCGTGAGCGGCACGTGCAGTGACAGGACGTCGGACGCCGCCACCAGGGTGTCCAGGTCCGTGAACTCGCAACCCGTATCGGCTTTCGCGCTGCGCGCCGTGTACAGCACGCGGGCGTCCATGGCTTTGAGTATCGGCGCGAGGATGCGCGGGATGCTGCCGAACCCCACCAGCCCCACGGTGCGGCCGCCGATCTCACCGAGGCCGTCCTGGCGCATCGGATCCCAGGACCAGCCGCTACCGCGGCGCACGTCGGCGTCGAAGCGCACCGTCTGGCGCAGCAGCGCCAGCATCAGGCCGAGCGTCTGCTCGGCCACCGCGCGGCTGTTGGTGCCCGGCATGTTGCACACGGCGATACCCCGGGACTCGGCCAGCTGCAGATCGATGGTGTTGACGCCGACGCCGATCTTCTGGACGAGGCGCAGTTGCGGGGCGGCCTCGAGCACCTGTCGATCGACCGGGCGCAGGCAGTGCCAGAGCACGTCCGCGGTCTCGAGCAGCTCGAACAGGCGCGCGTCGTCCGATTCCGGGCAGACATGCACTTCCAGGCCGGCGTCGGCCAGCGCTGCCAGCGCGCGCTGCAGCGCGGGCGCCGCGTCGTAGTTCCAGATGACCTTCACGGGGCGCTCAGAGCGCCGGCACGACCTGGCGGAACGGCCGGATCACGACGTTGCCCCAGAGACCGGCCCGGGTGTAGGGATCGTTGGCGTTCAGCTCGCGCACCGCATCGGCAGTCTCCGCCTCGACGATGAACAGCGAGCCCACCATGCGCTGGCCGTCGTCGCTGAGCATGGGGCCGGCCAGGGTGATGAGCCCGCTCTGGGTCCCGACGTAGGCGAGATGGGCTTCCCGCGTGGCCAGGCGCAGCGCCTCGCTGTCGGGTTTGTCTTCGCAGAACAGCACGTAACGCATTGCTCGTATGTCTCCTGTCAGAGGGGGAACGGGGCCAGCGGCAGCTGCAGCGCCTGATGAATGCGCAGACCGCGGTTCCACTTGGCGGTTCGCTCGCCCCGGGTGATCGACCCTACCTTGATGAACGGAGCCTGCCAAGCAACCGCCAGGTCGACGATGCAGGTGTCTTCCGTCTCGCCGCTGCGCGCCGACACGATGGGGACGGGGCAGCTGTCCAGCGCCGCTTTCGCCTCGCTGAGGGTCCCGGCCTGATTCGGCTTGATCAGCGCGGCATTGATCTGCCCGGCCGCGAGCGCCGCCTCGATGCGGGCCACGCTGGTGACCACCAGGTCGTCTCCGACCACGAGCCTGCCACAGGGTCCGCCTGCAGGCGCGAAGCCGGCGCAGAACGCGGCGTAGTGCTGCGGGTCAGTCTCGGCGCAGGGGTCTTCCACCATCCGTATCGGATAGCGTCGTGTCCAGGACAGCAACCGCTCGACCCAGGCGTCGCCGGCCAGGACGTCGCCGTCGATGTGGTAGCGGCCGTCCCGATGGAACTGATTGGCCGCCACGTCCAGTGATATGGCGACCTCGCTGTCGGGTCTGCGTCCGGCGCGCTCGATCGCCGCGAGCAGCAGATCCAGCGCATCCTCGCAGCGGTCGAACTCCGGCCAGAAGCCGCCTTCGTCGGCAACGCCGCGCAGCAGTCCCCGCTCGCTCAGGAGCGCTCCCGCGGCTCGGTACACGTCGGCGCTCCAGGCCAGCGCGGTCGGCCAGTCGGGCGCGCCGAGCGGCGTGATCATGAAATCCTGAAGCGGCAGCCGGCCGTGCGCGTGAGCGCCGCCACCGATGATCTGAATCTCCGGCAGCGGCAGGTGACGTGGCGTCGTCTCGGACAGGCGCTGCCACAGCGGCACACCCTCGACGGCCGCGGCGAGCTGCGGCAGTGCCATGGACGTGGCGATCAGCGTGTTGCCACCCAGGCGGCTCCGGTCGGGCGTGCCGTCCAGATGCACCAGGGCTTCGTCCAGGGCCCGTTGCTCACGGCAGTCGCGGCCGAGCAGCAGGGGTGCGATCTCGTCATCGAAGCGCCTGCAGGCGCTGGCCAGCCCGCCGTCGGAATCGCGCAGCTCGCGCGCCTCGTGCCGGCCCGTCGACGCCCCTGAGGGCGCGATGCCGGTGGCGCTGCAGTGCGCCGTCGTGAGCGTCACGGCGAGCGTGAGGCGTGCGCGCGAGTCGTAGATGGGCAGGATCTCTGCACGCTCGATCAGGTACGTCCGCGTGGTCATGGCGATGGCAGGCTCCAGCCCGCCAGCAGCAGGGACGCGCCCTGCTGTCCGGGTGGCGCGCTCAGCAGTTCCAGCGCCCGGCGGCGCAGACTGTCCTGGAGGGCTGCGCTCAGGTAGTCCACCGGCGACTTGCCGTCGATGCGCGCCAGCAGCATGCCCAGCAGCACGCGGCCGGCGTTGATCTCGATGTCCGCGAACCGTTCGCCGATCCCGGTGAGATAGGCCGCCCAGAAGGCGCGCGCCGCGGCCAGCAGCAGCGGATCGCCGGTGGCGCTGTGTTTGAGCAGCAGATGTGCCATCAGGTATCCGGGATCGAATCCGGGACAGCCCCAGGTGGCGCACTCCGCATCCAGTATCCGGATGCTGCCGGTCGCGTCGACCAGCAGGTTCTTGGGGCTGAAGTCGCCATGTATCAGCGTCCGGCCGGGCGCCTCGAGCTGATCCACCAGCGCCGCCAGCGGTGGATGGCGGGGCAGGAGGCAACGGAAGAACGGGTCGATGCGCAGCGCGTCGAACAGTGACTGATTGGCGAACTCCGCGGCAAGTTCAGGGGCTGTGCTGCTCCGCAGCGCGATGCGGCCGAGCAGCTCGCCGAGATGGCGGGCGACGTCCGGCGCCTGCAGCCGCGCGCCGGGATCGCCAAGCAGCAGCTGCTTCCAGTTGTGCCAGCGGCCCGGGTCGTACCATTCCAGCACGGCGATGCCGGCGTCGGCGTCTGCGGCCACGACTGCAGCGGCGGTCTCGCCGACCCAGCGCCGCGCGGTGCGCAGCCAGCGAACCTCCTCGGCATTGCGGCTGACCGGGGCTTCCCAGCGCGCGCGAACCTTGAGCCGGGGCAGCGCGCGCTTGGCGCAGTAGTGCTGTGCACCGTCGCAGACCTGCCAGATCTCACTGGAGACGCCGCCGGTTACCGCACGGAAGCGCAACGCCTCGGCGGGCCGGGAAAGCAGCCGCGCCACGACGTCACGAAACGCCGGATCCGGAGCAGCGCCGCCGGCCACGGCTGGCGTTGCGATTGAGGGCTCGCTGCTCAGGCTGCCCCGCCCAGCGCTTCACGCAGGGCGCGGCAGGCGTGTTCGAAGCCGGGTCGGCTGGCCTGGAACATCTGCGCGGTGGCAAAAAAGTCGTGCACCAGCCCCTCGTGGCAGACGGCGTCGGCCTGATTGCCGGCCTGACGCAGCGCTTCGGCGTAGGCCATGCCCTCGTCGCGCAGCGGGTCGAACTCGGCGGTGACCACCAGGGCCGGGGGCAGGTTGCCCATGTTCGCCGCGCGCAGCGGCGATGCCTGGGGTTCCTGGCGCTGTGCCGGATCCGGGCAGTAGTAGTCCCAGAACCAGGCCATCGTGGCGGTCTCCAGAACGTAACCCTCGCCGTTCTCGGAGTAGGAGCCGCGGCTGAAATCGCAATCGGTCACGGGATAGGCGAGCAGCTGAAAGTGGATTTCGGGCCCCTGCTCGTCGCGGGCCATCTGACAGACCACCGCGGCCAGATTGCCGCCCGCGCTCTCGCCGCCCACGGCCAGGCGGCCGTTGCCGTTGAGCTCGCTCATGTGGTCCGCCACCCAGCCGGTGGCGGCGTAGCTGTCCACCACCGCCGCAGGATAACGGTGCTCCGGGGCCAGGCGGTAGTCCACCGAGACCACCACGCAGCCGGCGGTGTTGGCGATGTCACGGCTGACCGCATCGGCGGTCTCCAGATCGCCGATCACCCAGCCGCCGCCGTGGAAGTTCACGTACACGGGGAACGGGCCGGCGCCGGCCGGGGTGTAGATGCGCACCGGGATATCGCCCTCGGGGCCAGGCACCATGCGGTCTTCGACCCGTGCAACCTGCAGCTCGGGGTTCGCAGGCCGCATCATGCGGTAGAGCTCGCGGCCCTCGGCGGGCGACAGCGCGGTGATGGGCGGTGCCTGCTGCTCGGCCATGGCGGCGAGCATGGCCTGATATTCGGGCGCTAACGGCATGGGACTCCCCCGTGTAGAATTGCGGCCCGTTAGATTAAGGTAACCGGTTCGTTTTTGGGAGTAATTGCATGAACTACCTCGACGGTAAGGAAGAAGCTGCAGAGGCGATGGGCCAGGGCCCGTTCCTTGGCAAGCGGCTGTTCGACCGACGCACGCTGACGCTGTTCGGGCAGATCGACACCGACGTGGCGCGGTCTACCGCGGAGAAGCTCCTGGCGCTCGCCTACGAGTCCGACGATCCGATCACCATCTATATCGGTTCGCCCGGGGGCCACGTCGAGTCCGGTGACACCATTTTCGACATGATCCGGTTCATCAAGCCCGTAGTGCGCACCGTCGGCACCGGCTGGGTTGGCAGCATCGCGACCCACATCTATCTGGCGCCCCCGCGCGAGCACCGCTTCTGCCTGCCCAACACGCGCTTCCTCATCCACCAGCCGGCCGGCGGCATCGGCGGAACGGCGTCCGACGTGGAGATTCACGCCCGCGAGATTCTGAAGACCCGTGAGCGTATAAACCGTGTCATCGCCGAGCAGACCGGCCAGACCATCGAGCGCATCACCAAGGACACCCAGCGCGACTACTGGATGGGCCCGGAGGAATCCGTCGAGTACGGCATCGTCGGCAAAATCGTCACCGCCATGGACGAGATCGTCTGAACCTGCAGCTGCTGCCGACGCTGCGGCGGTCGTTCTTCGGGTAGCGGCTCTCCTCGTTTCGGAGGCTCGGGGCTCCCGCTGGCACAGTGATTGCTATGCTGATCTCAGCGGGATCTCCAGCCGCTCCGAACGCACAGCTTGCCGGGTATCGGGCCCCAACGCGGTGCGCGGCGGCAACCGGGCACTGACAGGGCGCCCCATAATGGGGCGTCGCCCGGGGATCCCCGAATCCGGGTCCTTTGATGGAGGGCGTCATGAGCAGCATGCTGGAACGATCGGGTCTATCCTGTTTCCTGTTCATTTACCTGGTGAGCGACGATGCGGGCAGCAGCAGCTACTGCACGGTGGTGAGCTGCGGTCGCGATCAGCGCCAGGCCGAGCAGATTGCCATCAATCGCGTCCATCAGCAGGGGCTGCACATCGTCCGCACCGACACGGCCACGGCCGCGCCCTGGCTCAATCCGACCCAGGACGAGGCCTATCTCGCCGAAATGGCGATTTTTGGATCCGCGCTGAAGGTTCAGGCGGCCTGAGGCCAGGACGCCTGAGGCCAGGTCGCCTGAGGCCGGGACGCAGCCAAGAGCTCACGGCACGACGGAGTCCGCGCTCCGTCGCCGGCCGCACCGCTCAGGCGCCGAACTGCTTGAGGCGCTCCTCCAGATCAGGTCCGCGGCCGGGGCTGTTGCTGCGTTCGAAAGCGAGCCCGTCGGCGAGCGTGTAGTTCAGACCCTGATTCACCAGCATCTTGTCGGCGCGCAGGGTGAACCAGGAGTTCTTCAGAAACTCACGCGCCATGGCAATCGTGGCGCTCATGAGCTCCGCGTCTGCGACGCAGCGGTTCGCCAGACCGATCCTCGCCGCTTCCTCACCGCTGACCACGCGGCCGCTGAACATCATTTCCTTGGCGGCGAGCAGGCCGATGCGTCGCGGCAAGCGCTGGCTCATCCCCCAGGTCGGCGACATGCCCCACTTGCCGTGGGTATCGGCGAACTTGGCCGACTCGGCCGCCACCATCAGATCGCAGGCCAGCGCCAGCTCCAGCGAGCCGGTATAGCAGTGGCCCTGCACGGCGGCGATCACCGGCTGCGGCAGCGCTTCGATGGCGTCCAGGGTTTCCGCCTGAAAGTGCCGGCTCGGCGCCACTTCCCCCGCCTGGATAGCCTTGAGGTCGTTGCCGGCCGAGAACGAGCGGCCCCTGCCGCACAGAATCACGCAGCCGACGCTGTCGGTCTCGGCCGCGATGGCATCGATGTGCGACCGCAGCTCCACGAACAGGCTCGGGCTGAGGGCGTTCAACGCCTCGGGACGGTTCAGCGTCAGCACGGCCAGGCCGTCGTCGTCCTCGCGCAGTACCTGCGCCGTTTTCGATTCACCCACGATTGCTCTCCCCAGATGCGTGACGGGTCATCATAATGCATGGTTTTTGCGGGCGGTAACTCGGCGGCATCATGAAACCCAGACTGGTCATCATCGGCGGCGGTATCGCGGGCATCTCCTGCGGCGCCCGTGCAGCGGCGGATTTCGACGTTACGGTGCTCGAGGCGGAGATGCAGCCCGGCTATCACGCCTCCGGGCGCTCCGCCGCCGTGTCCATCGAGTCGTACATGAACGAGGTGGTGCATGCACTCACGGTGGAGAGCAACGTCTACTTCCGTGCCGAAGGCGCCAAGCCCATGAGCTGCATCACCATCGCCGACGCCGAGCATGGTGCGGAGCTCGACGCCTTTCTCGCCGAGTGGCTGCCGCTGTGTCCGCAGATTCGCGAGATCAGCGTCGAGGAGACCCTGCGCCGGGTCCCCATACTGCGGCCCGAGGGAATCGCCCGCGTCATCGACGATCCCAACACGCTGGGGCTCGATGCCCACGGTCTGCTGGATGGTTTCCGGCGCCGCCTCGTGGCCGCCGGTGGCCGGGTTGTGAACAACGCCCGGGTCGGGCGCATCGAGCAGCTCGCACCGGGCTGGCGGGTGTGGGTCGGCGAGACTGCGTTCGAGGCGGAGGTGCTGGTGAACGCGGCCGGCGCCTGGGCCGATCAGGTTGCCGCATTGGCGGGCGTCCGGCCGCTGGGGCTGAAGCCCTACCGGCGCACGGCGCTGCTGGTGGATCCCGGTCGTGACGTGTCGGCCTGGCCACTGGTGCACCGGGCCGAGGGCGGTCTCTATTTCAAGCCGGAAGCGGGCCTGCTCATGGTCTCGCTGGCGGAAGAGACACCCAGCGAACCCTGCGACGCGCAGCCGGAGGAGCTGGACGTGGCCGTGGCGGTGGATCGTTTTCAGCAGATGACCACGCTGGAAGTGCGCAGGCTCGGTCAGACCTGGGCGGGCCTGCGGACGTTTCTGCCGGACCGCTTTCCGGCGGCCGGATTCGACAGCCGGGTGAACGACTTCTTCTGGCTGGTGGGGCAGGGCGGCATGGGCATGCAGACCGCGCCCGCATTGAGCCAGGCTGCAGCCGACATGCTTGCCGGTCGGCCGAGCCGCTTCGCTGAGATGCTGTCGCCCGCGCGTGCGTTCTAGGCGTGTGAGGAACGACCCGCAGGGGAGCGGCGCGGCGCCGCTCGAGGCGCGTCGCGCCGCACAGGCTTGCGTGGCTACAGCCCGAGCACCAGCTTGGCGACGATGTTCTTCTGGACTTCGTTGCTGCCGCCGGCGATGGAGCTGGCACGCAGGTTGAAGTAGCGGGCGAACGCGGTAACCCCGTCGGCCGGCCCTACGGCCGCCACGTTGCTGCCCACGCTGCGCGCCTCGGGCTGATAGGGGGTGGCGTAGCTGGCCATGGCTTCCACGGTGAGTTCCGTCAGGTGCTGGCCCATGTCCGCGCCCAGGTTCTTCATGATGGACGACTCCGGGCCGGGACTGCCGCCTCGTGACAGGGCTGCCATGATGCGGAACTCCGTGTATTGAATGGCTTCGATCTGCACCTCGGCTGCGTCGAGCTTGCGCTTGAAGTCGGGGTCCTGCGCGAGCGTGCCGTCCGGGGTCGGTATCGACGCGGCGAGCCGGCGCAGCCGGGTCAGCGCGGTCTTCTGGGCCGCAGTACCGCCGCCGCCGCGCTCGAACTCCAGCAGGTATTTGGCCACTGTCCAGCCCCGGCCCTCGTCGCCGACCCGGTTGGCCTTGGGTACCCGCACGTTGTCGAAGAACACCTGATTCACCTCGTGGCTGCCCGACGCGAACAGAATCGGCTCCACGGTGATCCCCGGGGTGTCCATGTCCAGCAGCAGGAACGTGATGCCCTCCTGGGGACGGCCGCTGTCGTCGGTGCGCACCAGCAGGAACATGCGGTTGGCGTAGTGGGCGTGAGTGGTCCAGATCTTGGTGCCGTTCAGCACGTAGTGGTCACCGTCGCTGGCGGCGCGCAGCTTCAGCGAGGCGAGATCCGACCCCGAGCCGGGTTCCGAGTAACCCTGGCACCAGTAATCTTCGCCGGACAGGATGCGCGGCAGGTAGTAGCGCTTCTGCTCGTCGCTGCCGCAGCCGATCAGCATCGGCCCGCACATGCCGAGGCCCATGGGCGCCAGGCTCGGCGCGCCGGCGAGCGTCGACTCGGTAGCCCAGATGTAGCGCCGGGTCAGGTCCCAGCCGGTGCCGCCGTACTGCTTCGGCCAAGCCGGCGCGATCCAGCCCTGTCGATGCAGGATGCGATGCCAGACGATGTTGTGCTCGTAGTCGAGAAAGATGCCCGGGCAGAAGCGCTGCGCGTCGCGCAGCTCGTCGGTGAGGTTGCCGTCGAGAAAGCGCTTCACCTCGTCGCGAAACGCCTCGTGCTCGGCGCTGAAGGAAATGTGCATCAGCTGAGTCTCCTGACCGCGGCCTCGAGCTCGTAGACGTGCTCGTCCTCGGCATCCATGTCGCGCAGCACTGCGGCGAGCTCGAGCAGATAGTCGCGGTTGCTGCCGCTCGGCCCGGCGCTCTCGTGGATCTGGCGGGCCATGTCCTCGAGCGGCGCGGGCCCGAGATAGGCGAAGTTGTCCACCGGTGCAATGTACACGATACCCGGTTCATGGCGCTGCGCGGGGAGTTCCAGACGCACTTCGTGGCGCTGGTAGCCGTTCTTCTCTCGATGATCGAGCGCCTCGAACGTCCGCGCCGCGGTGCGCTGCGAGACGAGGTAGGCCATGCCGTCACACACGGCGCCGGGTTGTGCCACCAGGGTCACCACCCGCCCCGGCTTGTCGGGCAGGCCGCGATGGTCGTGCGAGCCCTGCCAGAAGCGGCGCGCCCAGCCATGGACGCGCGCTACGCTGCGCTCGATGTAGTCGATGTCCGGGCGCCAGATCAGCGACCCGTAGCCGAACAGCCAGACGTTCACGCCAGGCCCTTGGACACCTCGAAAGCCTTGCGCACCTCGGCCTGCAGGTCGGGCGCCAGCAGGAACTCGGCCGCGGTCAGCGCCAGCGCGCGGGCGCCGTCCAGGGCCGCTTTGTCGCCCATCTCGGAGCCGGCCCAGCGGGCGAACTCGGGATTGTGTATGACCACGTTTGCAGGCGCCGAGGCCAGCATCGGGTGGATGGACGGCACCCGGTAGCTGACGTTGCCCATATCGGTGCTGCCGGCGCCGCCCAGCGCCGACGGTTCCAGAAACTCGCGGCCGAGCGCTTCGCCGTGCCGGCGGAAGGTCCTCGCGAGCGGCTGGTTGGTGTTGAGATCCAGATAGTCGACGCCGGCCCAGATCACCTCCACCTCACAGCCGCTGCCCTTGGCGCCCGCCTCGAAGCAGGCCTGCACCCGCGGCTTGAGGGCTGCCAGATCGCGCTCGGTGGCGGCGCGCACGTAGAACTCGCCGGCGGCCCGCTCCGGCACGATGTTGGGCGCCTGGCCGCCGTCGGTGACGATGCCGTGTATCCGCTCCTGATCGCGGATGTGCTGGCGCAGGTTCGAGATCGCCTGATAGGCCAGCAGCAGCCCGTCCAGCGCATTGATGCCCTTGTGGGGCATGGCGGAGGCATGGGCCGAGCGTCCGTGGTAGATCACCTGCACCTCGGCCACGCAGATACAGGGCATGGTGGTGAGGTTGACTCCGGCCGGATGAATCATCAACGCCGCGTCGACGTGGTCGAACGCACCGGCGCGGGCCATGAGCTCCTTGCCGCCGCCTTTCTCCTCGGCGGGGGTGCCGAGCAGTCGAACCGTGCCAGGCAACTGGTCCTGCACCGCCTGCAGGCCCAGCATCGCACCCAGCGCGGCGGTGGCGATCAGGTTGTGGCCGCAGGCATGGCCGATGCCGGGCAGGGCATCGTACTCAGCCAGCAGCGCCACCGTCGGACCGGGGCTGGTACCGGCGAAGGACGACTCGAACGCGGTTTCCAGCGTGAACACGCCGGTCTCCACGGGCAGATCGTGGCGCCGGACGGTGCTGCTCAGCAGATCGCAGGCAAAGCGTTCCTGAAACGCCAGCTCGGGATTGGCGTGGATGGCGTGAGAAACCTCGAGCAACTCGCCCGCCAGCGCGTCGATGCGGGCGTTGATGTTGCGGTAAACGGCCTCGTGGCCAGGCTTGCTCATGACGGGCACCTGCGGAATAGGGATACCGATTATGCCCAAAAAAAAACGCCGCTCGTAAGAGCGGCGTTGTGAGTTCGGGGTTCTGGAGCCCGCAGCAGCGGGCTCCAGAGTCCAGGTTGCAGCCGGGCTCACATGCTCAGCGTGTAGCGCCCATAGAAAATCCTGCCCATGGGGTTGTGCGTAAACGGATCGTAACCACCGTCGACGTTGACCTTGGGAGGCGTTTCGTTCAGCGCGTTTTTCATGCCGATGGTGATGCTCGAGCCTTCTTCCTGGAACGAGAAGGCCGGCAGCTGCAGGCTGTACTGCACGTCCACCGTGGTCATGCTGTCGATGTCCGGGTGGAACCCGAAGTAGGCACCACGTACGGGATCCTGCGGTACATCGTCCTTGTAGGAGTCGATGTAGCGCACGGTGACCAGGGCGGAGTGGCGGTCGCGGGTCCAGCCGAGGCTGGCGTTCCACTTCCACTCCGGCATGGCGCGGCCGACGCTGTTGGACGCGTTGCGGCTGCCGACGCCGTCGATCTTGGTGCCGTCCGGCGTCACCAGGTCGTAGGTCCGGGTCCAGCTGGCGTTCACCTCGGCACGGAACAGACCCAGGTTGCCCATCTCCCAGCGGTAGCCGACCTTCGTGTCGACACCGTCGGTATCCAGGCTCTGGGCATTCACATAGGAGGCTTCCGTGCGCAGCAGCCCGCCGATCTCGTTGCGGATCACCTTGTCCGGCAGGCCCGGCCCGATGGAGTACAGCTCCGGCAGACCATCGCTGTTGGTGTCGATGGCGCCGCACAGGGGGCCGGCGTTCGGATCGCTGTTGAGACCGTTCGGGCAGCGCGACAGGTTGTCGGCATTGATCAGAGCCTGGTGCTGCTCGCGGGTGATGATGTCCTTGTACTCGTAGTTGAAGTAATCGAGGTCGACGGACAGACCTTCGAGCGCCCCGTCGGTGGGTGCCCAGGAGAAGCCGACGTTGAACACCGTGGCGTCTTCCGGCTTCAGATCCTCGTTACCCGTGGAGATGGACGGCCGGAACGCCAGGCCGCCGGTGCCCGAGTAGGGGTCGGACGAGTTGATCAGGCTGGTCACCGAGCCGAACAGCTGCTGCAGAGAACCGACGCGGAACGACGTGCCCCAGGAGAGGCGCACGGACAGATCGTCGGAAGGACGCAGCAGCAGGGTCGCCTTGGGGTCCAGCGTGTCGGCGTTGATCTCGTCGTAGTTTTCGTAGCGCGCCGCCAGGCTCAGCTCTGCCCAGTCGTTGATGGGGTAGAACAGCTCCGTGAACAGCGCGTAGCTGTTCAGCTTCGCACGCCAGTCCTGGGCGCCGTACACGAACTTGTAGTTGTTGTCGTTGTAGTTCTTGTCGTAGTCGACAGTCGCCTCTTCCCGGCGCACCTGCGCGCCGATGGCCAGACCTACCGCACCGTAGTCGGTGTCCCAAAGGTCGCCGGCGAATACTGCATCGGCGACGGTCTGGCGGGTCTCGCCCTGCTGCTGCAGCTGACCGGCCATCCACTGGTACAGATCGATGGGGTTCTGGTACAGGCGCGCGGCCTCGGCCACCGTCAACGATGGGTTCGCCGCCCAGGGGCTGGTATCGGCGGTGTTCCAGCGCTCGCCGGTGACCGGATCGTAGCGGCTGCTGCCGAACGGGTTGTAGTAGTAGCAGCTGCCCGTACCCAGGTTTCCGGAACCCGGCGTGCCGGTGTTGGGGTCGCACTGCGGGCCGCCGAGGCCGTTGTAGGCCAGGTCGGTATTGCGCGTCACGGTGTCGGAACCGGTGCTGGCCGAGAGATTCTGCTCGGAGCGGAACACAGAGGCATCCAGCGACCAGGAACGGCCGCCCAGATCGAGATCCCAGGTGAAGCCGACGCCGGCTCTGAAGAACTGGCGGTCGACGCGGGTGTCGGTGTTCACCGGGCGGTCCGCGAACGGGCTCTTGGTGGTGCCGCCGAGGAGCCGCTGCAGCGCCAGGTAGGGCACCGGCTCGATGCCGCGGCGTTCCGCATCCAGCTGCAGGCCGGGCGAGGTGGCGGGCACGATGGCGAAAGTTACGTCCGGGTACAGCGAGTTGCCGCGGAAGAACGTGTTGTCGGAGAAGGATGCCTCGCCGTAGACCTCGAAGGTATCGGTGACCGCGTACTTCGCCGTGCTGTGCACTTTCAGCACTTCTTCCTCGCCAGCGAGGTTGAAGAACTGAGAGAAATCGTAGATGCACAGGCCGTTGAGGGTGCCCTGCACGCCCTGCGGGCCGTCGTCGACGGCGGCGATGTCGCAATCGGGATCGGCAGCTGCGCCGAAGCTGGTGGAGCCGCCCGGGACGAAGTAGCTGCCCGTGTCGGGTGTGATGGCACCCAGAGCGACGTAGCGGCCCGGCTGACCAAAGGTGGACACGCCAGTACGGCCGAAGTCGCCATAGCGGTCGGCGATCTGCAGGCCGGCACGGTTCAGCCAGCTGCCGGAGATCACGACGTTGCCGCGATCGTTGCCGACGCCGAAGATGGCAGAGACCATCTGGTCGGTGGCCTTTCTGGTCTCGTCGTCGGTCTGATAGTCGTACTGCAGCTCGAAGCCTTCGAACTCCGTGCGGGTGATGAAGTTCACCACGCCGGCGATGGCGTCGGAGCCGTACAGGGCGGACGCGCCGTCCTTGACGATCTCGACACGCTCGAGCGCGATATTCGGCATCCAGCCCTGCAGGTCGACGTAGCCGTTGCCGGACTGGTCGGTGCTCGTCGCTACGGCACGCTTGCCGTTGATGAGCACCAGGGTGGAGCCCACGCCCAGATTGCGCAGGTTGATGCTGGTGTCACCCGTGGAGTCGTCGCCGCCGTAGAAGGCGCTCGACTGGCTGATGTTGCCGGAGTTGAACGTCAGGGTGTTGACCACGTCCTTGACGTCGACAGCACCCAGTTCATCCAGATCCGCCTTGGTCACCACCGACAGCGGTGACGGCGAATCGGCCGTTGTGCGTTTCAGATAAGAACCCGTGACTACGATCTCCTCGATCTCGCCGTTGGCCTGGGCCTCTTCCGCAGCGGAAGCAGGCGCCCAGAACAGCAGTGGGGTGAAGGCAGACAGCAGCAGGGTGTGGCGAAATTTCACCATAGGTTTCGTCCCCTTGATTGTGTGACTCTCTCCAGATTGCGTCGCGGCCGGGCTCTCCCCCTGCCGCGCCGGGGCAGGATGCCCGAATGGTGAATCAAGTCAAGGGGTTACGGCCGCTTGTCCGACGTGGTCCCGGGCGCCGCTCGGCCGCCGCCAGACGCCTTCAACGGATTCGCTGCACCTTGGTGGACGTGCCGCGCTCGTTGGTCAGCGTGTAGCCGCCGAGCCGTCCGCGGTGCACGGTGACCAGATCACCCTCGCGGATGGTCAGGTAGCGCGGCGTGGTCTGTGCCCAGGCCTGGCCGTTCTCGAGCTCGTAGAGGGCCTCGCCGCGGGTGCGGCCGACGATGGCGGTGATCCGGCTGGTGATCTCCTCCGGCTCCGCCGCCTGCTCGGCAGCAGCGACCTTGCCGCGCACCATCTGCTCGCGGCCGAATTCGTCTGCCGGGTCGGCTGCGGGCGGTGCCGGTTCGTGCGCCGGCGTCGGCGCGGGTGGGTCGAGCCGCTCTGCCGGGGCCGTGGTCTCCGTTGCGACTCGAACGCGGAACAGACCGTCGTAGCAGGCGAGACGCTCCTGGCTGGCTTCGATGGCGGCGCACTCCGCCGGCGTCATGGCTGCGCCGGCAGCGCTGGCGGCGAGCATCATGCTCAGCGCCAACAGCTGAATCCAGAGCTTGTGGTGCGGGCTCAGCGGCGACGGCATCCGGGGCATGGCGACAATCCGACCCTCTGTGATTCGCGCCGAGTTTAGCCTGATTTTGCCTGGCGCTGCAGGAGCACGCCCAGACGCAGGTAGTGCAGGGCGGACCAGCCGAGCACCAGCGCCATGGCCAGCAGCCCGTAGCGCAGGCTGTCGACTCCCTGGCTTGCGGCCAACTGGTCGCTGATGAGGCCCACGGTGAACGGACCCAGGCCGAGCCCGACGATGTTGACGATGAACAGGTTGATGGCGGCCGCCACGGCACGCATTTCCAGCGGGATGTAGGACTGCACGATGGCGAACCCCGGGCCGATGTAGGCACCCACCAGCATGGCCGGCAGCACGAACCAGAGAATGGTGGCCAGCGTGCCCTGCTGCAGAAACGCAACGATTGCCAGCGGCATCGCCGTGGCCAGAGCGACGGTCACCACCCAGGCCCGCCAGCCTTCGCTGCGGCGGGCGAGCCGGTCCGCCAGCCAGCCCGCCATGAAGGTTCCGAACCCGCCGCCGAGACCCACCAGCAGCGCCAGCGTAGAGCCCGCCGCGCCGGTGCCCATCTGGTGCACGCGCACCAGATACACGGGCACCCAGATCACCAGGGCGTAACCCGCGAATGCCGCCAGCGTGCCGCCCAGCACCACCTGGCGCAGAATCGGCGACGCGGTCATGGTGCGCAGAACCGCCAGAAACGGCGGCGCCTGCACCTGCGCGGTGCGTTGCTCCACGTAGCCTCTCGGCGGCTCGCGTACCGTGAAGCGCACCACCGCCGCGATCAGCAGTCCCGGCACGCCGGCCACGATGAACGCCCAGCGCCAGTCCAGCCACTCGTTCACCCAACCACCGATCAGGTAGCCGAGCATGATGCCGACGTTGACCCCCAGGGCGAACACCGACATGGCTGTGGCGCGCTCGTGGGGTGCGTACAGGTCGGCAATGATCGAGTGGGACGGCGGGTTGGAGCCTGCCTCGCCCACCCCCACGCCGATGCGTGCCAGGAGCATCTGCGCGTAGCTCTGTGCCAGCCCGCAGGCCACCGTCATGGCCGACCACAGCGCTACCGAGAGCGTGATGATGTTGCGTCGGTTGCCGCGGTCGGCCCACATGGCCATGGGCATACCCAGGGTCGCGTAGAACACGGCGAACATGATGCCGCTCAGCACGCCCAGCTGGGTGTCTGAGATCTGCAGCGATTCCTTGATGGCCTGCCCGAGAATGCCGACGATCTGCCGGTCGACGTGGCTGGATGTGAACACCAGCACCAGCACGCCCAGGGTGTAGGCACGCTGCCGCGGGGAGATCAGCCCGGGTTGCGGTGGCTCGGTCATCGGCGCGAGTATGCGTAACTGGCGGCGTCAGTGCTACGCAGCAGCGCGGGCTGACGTCAGGGAGCAACTCCGGGGGAAGAACGACATGGCATACGACTACCAGCTGCTCAGCGTGGCGAAGGCGGGGCGACTCGCGACCGTCACGGTGAGCGCGCCGCCCATCAACGTGATCACGCCGCAGCTCTACCTCGAGCTGTCGGCGCTGTCGCGTGAGCTCAAGGCCGATCCTGATCTGACGGTCGTCGTGATGAAGAGCGCCGACCCGGATTTCTTCCTCGCGCACTTCGACGTATCGGCCATTCTGCAGTTCCCCACGGATTCCGAAGCCGAACGCGACATGGAGCTGAACGAATACCACCAGATGTGCGAGCGTTTCCGCACCATGGACAAGGTGACCATCGCCCAGATCGAAGGGCGCGTCGGCGGCGGCGGCAGCGAGCTCGCTGCCAGCTTCGACATGCGCTTCGGCGTCCGCGGCAAGACCAGAATCAATCAGATGGAGGTACCGCTGGGCATCCTTCCGGGTGGTACGGGCACCCAACGTCTGCCGCGGCTGATCGGGCGCGGGCGGGCGATGGAAGTGATCCTCGGCGCCGATGACCTGGACGCGGAGACGGCCGAACGCTGGGGCTACCTCAACCGGATATTCGAGGCAGACGAGATCGGTCCGTTCGTGGAAAGCCTGGCGCGGCGCATCGCGTCGTTCCCGGTGGAAGCGGTGCGGCTTGCCAAGGAGTCGATCAACTGTGCCGACAAGCCGCTCAGCGATGGGCTGGTGGACGAGGCCTATCTGTTCCAGCGGCTGTTGCGTACCGAGAGCGCTCAGCGCGCGATGCAGCGCTTTCTCGAAATCGGCGGCCAGACCCGCGAGGGCGAGCTGCGCGTCAACGAGCTGAACGCCGAGCTCGGCAGCCGCTGAGCCGCACGCGATGAGCCGCACGGAAACCATACGGGCGGGGGATCTGCACTTCACAGCGGAGGTCGCGGGGCGTCATGGCGACCCTCTGGTGCTGCTGCTGCATGGCTTTCCCCAGACCCGCCACAGCTGGCGCAATCAGCTGGCGCCGCTCGCGGCGGCCGGCTATTTCGCCGTTGCCCCCGACCAGCGGGGCTACTCTGCCGGGGCCCGGCCCGACACAATCGCGGCCTACGCGGCCGGCCTGCTGGTCGCCGATGCGCTCGCCATGGCCGATACGCTGGGCTACGAGCAGCTGCATCTGGTCGGCCACGACTGGGGCGGGCAGCTGAGCTGGCTGCTCGCCGCCTACCACGGCGAGCGCCTGGCGTCGCTCAGCGTGCTGTCGCGGCCCCATCCGGCGGCTTTCGCCGCTTCCATGGCGGACGACCCGCAGCAGGCGGAACGCTCCAAGCACCATCGCGCCTTTCTCGATCCGGGCACGGCGGACCTGCTGCTGGCAGATGGCGCCGCGCGGCTGCGCACGACCCTGGCGGCGCAGGGGGTGCCCGAGGCCGACATAGATGCCTACCTGAGCGTGCTGGGCGAGCGTCCGGCGCTCGATGCGGCGCTCAACTGGCATCGGGCTGCGGCGGATCGGGGCACCGCTCTGGCGGCGGCGGACGTGCCGGCGGTGGATGTCCCCACGCTGTACCTGTGGGGCGATGCGGACGCCACCGTGGGCGCGGCGGCGGCTCGGGGCACCGCGCGCTACGTCACCGCCGATTACCGTTTCGAGGTGCTGCCTGACGTCGGGCACTTCATCACCGATCAGGCATCTGACCGCGTAAACGAGCTGCTGCTGGATTTTCTCGGCAACGGATAGCGGGCCGTTCGCGACCGCCGCCGCATCCGCTGCCTCAACGTCTGCTGACCCAGCCGATCCAGTAGTCGACGCTGGTGTAGCGCCCGCCGCCCGTAAACAGCAGCACCAGCAGCATCAGGAAGTAGGTGGCGGCGAATTCGATGCCGTTGTTGAGAATCGTGATGGTCCCGCGGGCGCTCAGCCAGGCGTAGTCGCCGTGTGCCTTGAGCAGCGCGATGGCGCGCGCCTTGCGTTCTGCAGCTTCCATGACACGGTCGTTGGCGAGCCAGCTCGAGGCGTCCGAGATGGCCAGCCAGCCGTTCTGCCAGTGCACGCTGAACATGGCGACCAGCATGGTGACCATCAGCGGCACGGCGACGTAGCGGGTTGCCAGGCCGAGCGCGAGCGCGATACCGCCCGCCAGCTCGGCTGCGACCACGAGCGCGGTCAGCAGATGCGGCAGCGGTAGACCGAGTCCCCAGTCGGCATTGCCGAACCACGCGGCGGTGCTGTCGAAAGCCGTCAGCTTGGTCCAGCCGGCCTGGACCATCACCGGTGCGAGGTAGAGACGCAGCAGCAGTGGTGGAATTCCGTCGGCAGGTTGCAGCGAGGCAACCAGCCGGCGGTGCGTATCTGCAAGGACATCGATCAGCGGCATGCGGGCGGCTCCAGTAGACCCCGTTTGGCGAGCACGCGCCGACGACGTGAGGTGCCAGGCACCTCACGCTCGGCGGTTCCCTTATTGAGATTGGTGGCTCAGGTGGGCCCGCGCGGGGCCCGATCAGGCCGGCTCAGGCGTTGCCGCCGCACTTGCCCTCGGAATCCTTGGACTCGCCGCACTTGCCCTCGGCGTCCTTGGACTCGCCGCACTTGCCTTCGGCGTCCTTGGCCTCACCACACTTGCCCTCTGCGTCTTTCGCATCGGCGTCCTTGGCTTCGCCGCATTTGCCTTCGGCCTGCTTGGCTTCACCGCACTTGCCTTCGCCGCACTTGCCTTCGGCGTCGAGGGCGGCCAGCTCGTAGCCGCTGCGCAGCTCCTGGGTCTGGAACAGCTCGCCGTTGACGTTGGCTGCATGGGCCACCCCCAGGGCAGCGACTCCGACGCTGCCGAGCGCGGCGGCGATGGGCTTCAGTCTGCGTTTGGTCGTGATCATGATCAGGTTTCCTCTCAGGTGTCGGGATGTCTGTGTTCGATGGCGTGCAGCACCCGGTCGATGAAGGCATCGCTCACCGGCCCCTGTGAGCCGGCGGCCCGGGTGGCCAGGCGACCACGCAGGGCCCGCAGGCGGCGGGCAAACGCCCGGCACTTGCGGCAGATGACGAAATGCAGACGGATCGCCAGACGCTCGCGCAGGCCGAGCTCCGCGTCCTGCAGCGCGCTCGCGCGCGCGGTGACCTGCTCGCAGGTCAGCACGTGCCGGTCCGCTCGAAGGTCAGGATCATCTGCATCAGCTTCATTCGACCCCTGTGCAGCTGTACGCGCACATTGGACGCAGACAGCTGGAGTTCGTTACAGATCTCTTCGAGTGAATATTCCTCGGTATCGCGCAGCACCACCGCGCTGCGCTGGTTGGGCGGCAGCAGCGCCAGATGTTTGTCGATGCAGTCCTGCAGCGCGGCCGCGCTGAGCAGCGCTTCCGGTGAGCTCAGGTCGCCGGCCATGACCTCAGGCAGCCAGTGACCGCGCTCGTCGAACCAGTCCGAGTGATCCGGGTCGCCGCCTGTGTCGGGCGCCGACACCTCGCGGCGTTGCCGACGCAGCTGCGAGATGGCGGCGTTGACCGTGATGCGCTGCAGCCAGGTCAGCAGGGTGGCGCGGCCCTCGAACTCGCGGATTTTCTCCACCACTCGCAGCCAGACCTCCTGCACCACGTCCTCGGCCTGATCCGGCCCGGCGATGCTGCGGGCGGTAGCCAGCAGGCGTGGGCTGAAGCGCCGCACGGCCTCCCGGTACGCGCCGCGGTCACCGGAAATGAGGCCTTCGATCAGGGCGCGCTCGTCGCATTCGGGCGGGGTGCTCACGGCGGCTGTCCGAAGCGGCGGTCGCAGCGGATGCTGCTCAAACGATCCGCGATCCTTTGCGTCCCCAATAGGCGTCCTTGATCAGGCGCTTGTACAGCTTGCCGGTGGGCAGACGTGGCAGCTCGTCCATGAAATCGATGCTCCTGGGGCACTTGTAGTGGGCGATGTGCTCGCGCGCATAGGCCAGCAGCTGCTCTGCCAGCGCCGCGTCAGCGGTGACGCCCGAGGCCACCTGCACCACTGCCTTGACGGCCTCTCCCATCTCCTCGTCGGGAACCCCCACCACGGCCACGTCGGCGACCTTGGGGTGCATGATGAGCTGATCCTCGATCTCCTGCGGGTAGATGTTCACCCCGCCGGAGATGATCATGAAGGTCGCGCGGTCGGTGAGATAGAGAAAACCCTCCGCGTCCACATAGCCGACGTCGCCCAGGGCGCTCCAGTTCGCGTGCTTTGGATGCTGGGCGTCCCTGGTTTTGGCCTCGTCCTTGTGGTACCGGAACGGCATCTCGGGCAACTCGAAAAAGACGATCCCGGGTTCTCCGGTGGGTTGCTCGTTGCCGTCCTCGTCGCAGATGTGGATGGTGCCGATCACCGGCTTGCCCACGGTGCCGGGGTGCGCCAGCCAGTCCTCCGGCCCGCAGTGGGTCAGGCCGTTCAGCTCGGTACCGCCGTAGTACTCGTAGATGATCGGCCCCCACCAGTCGAACATCTGCTGCTTGATGCCCACCGGGCAGGGTGCCGCCGCGTGGATCGCGACCTTGTGCGACGACAGATCGAAGCCGCTCCGGTCCGCTTCCGGCAGCTTGAGCATGCGCGTGAACATGGTTGGCACCCACTGGCTGTGGGTGACTTTGAAATCCTGGATGGCCTGCAGTGCACCGATCTCGTCGAAGCGGGGCATCATTACGACGGTTCCGCCCAGCGCCAGCGCCGCCGTGCAGAAGCCGATGGGCGCGGAGTGGTACAGCGGCGCCGGCGACAGGTACACCGTGTTATCGTCGAAACCCCACAGCAGCCGCTGCAGGGCGCCTACGGGGCCGGCGTCCTCGTGGATCCTGGTTCCGCTCAACGGCCGCACGATGCCCTTGGGCCGACCGGTGGTGCCGGAGCTGTAGAGCATGAACTGCCCCGCGGGCTCGTCCGCCAGCGGCTCGGCAGGGTAGGCGGAAATGGCCGCTTCGTAGGCTTCGTAACCGTCCTCGATACCGTCGGTCATGAGCCACGTGTGGCAACCGGGGGCGAATGCGGGCAGCGCCTTCGCCACGTCGGCGCGGGCTTTCGAGGTCACGAGCACCTGAGCCTCGCAGTTGTCCAGGATGTATCCGGCTTCCTCGTCGGTCAGATAGCGGTTGATGGTGGTGAGATACAGCCCGGATCGCAGCGCGGCCCACACCACCTCGAAGTAGCGCAGGTTGTTCTCCATGAAGATGGCGACGTGGTCCGTGGGTCGCAGCCCCTTGTCCCACATCAGCTGCGCGAGCTGATTGGAGCGGTCGTTCAGTTCGCGATAGCTCACCGTTGCGCCGGTCAGCGCGTGAACCACCGCGGACTTGTCCGGAAATTCGCGCGCCCACTTGCCTGGATACATGTCTCGCCCCCTTCTGTGTTCGCCCCGTTGTCTGCGCCTTGGGCGAGTGCTGCCGCCGCTACTCTGCCGCGAAGTTCAGCCGCGCGCACTCCGCCATGAAGCGGATGGCGCGCTCGTCGCCGGATACGGTGAGGCCGGTAACCGGGCAGTCTTCCCAGGCGCGGAAGCGTTTGCGAATCCGCGCCTCCGGCCCGACCAGCGCGCCCTGATCGACGAACTCGTCAGGTACCGCGGCGATGGCCTCGTCCTTGCGCTTGGCCAGGTACAGCTCCTGGATGCGTTCGGCAGCCTCGCCGAATCCGCGCCGGACCATCATCTCCTTGTGGAAGTTCTTGCTCTTGTGGCCCATCCCGCCCACGTAGAGCGCGATGCCGGGCTTCAGCCGGTCCAGGGCCGCGCGCACGTCGTCGGTCACCTGAACCTGGGTCATCGTCTGGATTTCGAACTGGTCGCGTGTCTTGCCGGCGCGCGCGAGCCCTTCGTTGATCCAGTCTTCGTAAAGCGGAGCCGATTCCGGCACGTAGCCCAGCGGCAGCCAGCCGTCGGCGATCTCCGCGGTGAGGCGCACGGTGGACTCCATGCCCGTGCCCAGCCAGATGGGGATGTCCGGATTCATGTGCAGGATCGATTTCAACGGCTTGCCGATGCCCAGCGCGCCCGGGCCGGTGTACGGCAGGCTGATCTCCTGGCCCTCGTGGCTCACCGGAGCCTCGCGGGCGAAGATCTTCTTCATGATCGTCACGTAGTCCTTGATGCGGTAGTAGGGCCGGCCCCAGGGCTGCCCGTACCAGCCTTCGACGATCTGCGGGCCGGACACGCCGATGCCGCAGATCACGCGGTTGCCGCCGGCGAGCTTGTCCAGCGTCGCCATGGCCATGGCCGCGTTGGCGGGCGTGCGCCCGGCGAGCTGGATCACCGCGGTGCCGAGACGAATCCGCTCGGTGTGGGCGGCGATATAGGCGAGCGGCGTGATGGCGTCCGAGCCGTAGGCCTCGGCCGTCCACACCGAATCGTAGCCCAGGCGCTCGGCCAGCTTGACCTGCTCGATGGGGATGCGCAGATCGGCGCCGGAGTAGCCCAACATGAGTCCCAGTTTCATTTCGGATTCCTCCCCCCGGATGGCTTTGGGGAGAGCTTACTACAGAGTGCATGGGAGGGTGGTTCGTGGTGTGCGGGACGCCGCGGGGGTGTGGTGATCGGCGCCCCGCGTCGGCGCTCCGCGCTGCCCTTGGTCGCCGATCCGCCCCGCTGCGCGGGTCAGCTCGGCTTCCGCGGCGACGCTGGAGATGGCGCCGCTCACCACACCCCCGCGCCATCCCGCACGCGAGCGCGCTTCCTGGCGAGCCTGGTTGTTCCGCCTCCACAAGAGCGTTGAGGGAGTACTCCGCCCCTGGATGTCTTTGGCGCGCAAAGCGCGCACCACCCCAAAGGCGCCGAACGTGCCTGAGGGTCTCGGGATGACCTTGCGGGGGCTGGGGGCCGGAGGGGGTTGGGTGGGCGTCTGAGCGACGCCGAACGAAGCGAATTGACCGCCATGCGCACGACGGGCGCCTGGCGGTCAAGTCGCGCAGAGAGGGCAGCGCAGAGCGCCGTCGCGCAGCCCTCCCAACCCCCTCCGGCCCGCAGCCCCTTGGAAACACCCAACCCCTCAGGCGCGCTCCGCCAGATCCCGCATGGCTTGGTCGGTCGTGAAGAACACGCTCCCCGTCAGCTTCATCACGAAGTCGGAGGCTTCCAACTGCTCCATCACCGGCCCCTTCACCTCCGCGAGGTGCAGCTTGACGCCCATGGCGTCGAAGGTCTGATTCACCCGGTAGAGCATCTCCAGCCCCGAAATGTCGATCAGGTTCACGGCACTGCACACCAGCAGCACGTGGCGGGTACCGGGCCGGCGCTGAATGATCTTCAGCAGCTTGTTCTCCACCTGGTTGGCGTTGCCGAAATACAGGTTCTCGTCGATCCGGATGGCGGCCACGTGGGGAAAGGTCTCGACGTCGTAGCGCCGTGCGGAGCGGAAGTGCTCGGTGTGCGGGATGCGGCCCACGATCACGATGTGCGGGCGGCTCGACTTGCGCACGAAAAAGGCGATGGACAGCGCGACGCCGGTGATCAGGCCCGTCTCGACGCCGAAGAACAGCACCGTGGCGAGAGTCACCAGCTCGGTGATGCTGTCCTCGCGGTACACGGCCCAGTGCCGGCGGATGCTGCGGAAGTCGACGATGCCGAGCACCGACACCACCACGATGGCAGCCAGCGCTGCGGTGGGCAGGCGGGCAAACAGGGGTGTGAAGAACAGCAGCGTGAGGAGGATGACGCCCATGCAGATCAGCGACGCGATCTGGCTGCGCGCGCCGGTCTGAAAGTTCACGCCCGAGCGCGAGAAGCTGCCTGCGACCGGGTAGGCGCCGGTGAACGCTGCGCCGATGTTGGCGGCGCCGAGGGCAATCAGCTCCTGATGGCTGTTGATACGCGTCCGCTGCCGAGTGGCCAGGCTCGCGCCGATGGAATAGCTCTCCACGTAGGCCACCACCGCGATCATGGCTGCGGACGGGGCGATGTCGCGCCACATCTGCGGGTCGAATGGTGGCCGCGTGAAGCTCGGCAGTCCGGACGGCACCAGACCGACCACGGCGACCCCGTAGTCGCCGTCCAGGTGCCACAGTGCAACGGCAAGCGCAGCGAGCACGGTGACCAGCACCGGGCCGACCCGGCTGATGGGGTGATCGCGGGTCACGCGCAGGCGCCAGCGGCGGCCCGCCACGAACAACATCGGCGCAGCGTATTGCTGCACGAGCAGCAGCAGGGCCAGCGACGCCAGACCGATCCCCAGGGTCACGGGGTTCAGCGCGTCGAGACTGCGGCCCAGTGCGAGCAGCTGACTCACCGGCTCGGCCCCTCCGCTGCTGGGGATACCGGTAAACGGGCCGATCTGGCTGATGATGATCAGGATGGCCGCGGCGTTGACGAAGCCGACGATGACCGGATGGCTCAGCAGGTTCACCAGGCCGCCCATCTGCGACAGGCGCAGCAGCAGCAGGATGATCCCGGCCTGCAGGCTCAGCGCTGCGGTGATGCCGAGGTAGTCGCCGCCGTAGCGCGGCGCGTACTGACCCACCGCGGCGGCGACCATGAGCGCGGTGATGGCCACCGGGCCGACCGCCAGCTGCTTCGAGGAACCGAGCACCGCGTAGATGGCCATGGGCACGAGGCAGGCGTACAGGCCCGCCTGCGCCGGCAGCCCGGCGAGCAAGGCATAGGCCATCGCCTGAGGCACCGTGATGACGCCGACGATGATCCCGGCGATCAGATCGTGATTGAAGTCCCGGCGCCGGTAGCGCTTCACCACATCCACGATGGGGATGTAGCTCTGCCAGTTCTTGACTCGGAGTTCGAAGCGCAACGGGGTCGGTTCTGCGGCGGCGATGACTGATTGTAGCCGCTATTGCTTTTGCGATCTGAGGCGTTAGCCTCGCTCAGGGCGCTGATCGATCGAAAGCAACGCAAGGGGGACAGGCATGGAGACGCGCGCGGCCGTGGCGTTCGCGGCAGGGCAACCGCTCAGCATCGAGACGGTGCATCTCGAGGGGCCGAAGGCCGGTGAGGTGCTGGTGGAGATCCGGGCCACTGGCATCTGCCACACGGATGCCTACACCCTCTCGGGCGCGGACCCGGAAGGTCTGTTCCCGGCGATCATGGGCCACGAAGGCGCCGGGGTGGTGGTGGACGTGGGGCCCGGAGTGAGCTCGGTGAAACCGGGCGATCACGTGATCCCGCTGTACACACCCGAGTGCCGGCAATGCAAGTTCTGCACTTCCGGCAAGACCAACCTGTGCGGCGCGATCCGCGAAACCCAGGGCCGCGGCGTCATGCCGGACGGTACCAGCAGGTTCTCGCTCAACGGTGAGAAGCTGCACCACTACATGGGCACCTCGACGTTCTCGAACTTCACCGTCCTGCCGGAGATCGCCGTGGCCAGGATCCGCAAGGATGCGCCCTTCGACAAGGTCTGCTACATCGGCTGCGGCGTGACGACGGGGCTGGGCGCGGTGATCAACACGGCCCGGGTGGAGCCCGGCGCCACGGTGGCGGTGTTCGGCCTCGGCGGTATCGGACTGAACGTGATCCAGGGCGCGCGCCTGGTGGGTGCGGATCGGATCATCGGCGTCGACCTCAATCCGGACAAGCGCGCGCTGGCGGAAAAGTTCGGCATGACCGACTTCATCAACCCCGCCGAGGTGGACGACGTGGTGGCCGCGATCGTCGATCTCACCAGTGGCGGCGTGGACTACTCGTTCGAGTGCATCGGCAACGTCGAGATCATGCGCCAGGCGCTGGAGTGCTGCCACAAAGGTTGGGGCGAGAGCATCATCATCGGCGTTGCGCCGTCCGGCGCCGAGATCAGCACGCGGCCCTTTCAGCTGGTCACGGGCCGGGTCTGGCGCGGTACCGCGTTCGGAGGCGCGAAGGGGCGCACCGACGTGCCGAAGATCGTCGACTGGTACATGAACGGCAAGATCAACATCGACGACCTCATCACCCACACATTGAGTCTGGATGAGATCAACCAGGGCTTCGACCTGATGCACGCCGGAGAAAGCATCCGGTCCGTCGTCGTTTACTGAATCCGGGCAGGCATACCGGCATGATCCGCAACGACTGGCTGACGCAGGTGATCGAGCCCATCATCGAGCCGGAACACCCCATCGTCGATCCCCATCACCATCTCTGGGATCATCCAGACAGTCGTTATCTGCTCGACGAGCTGCTGGCAGACACGGGCAGCGGACACAACGTGGTGGCCACCGTGTTCGTCGAGTGTGCCAGCATGTACCGGGCGGACGGGCCGGAATCGCTGCGCCCCGTAGGCGAGACCGAGTTCGTGAACGGGGTGGCCGCCATGAGTGCCAGCGGCGGCTACGGCGACACGCGGGCCTGTGCCGGCATCGTCAGTTTCGCGGATCTCACCCTGGGCGCCGCGGTTGGCGAGGTGCTCGATGCGCACATGGCCGCGAGCCCGCGATTCCGCGGCATCCGCCATGCCGCCGGCTGGGACGCGAGCGATGCCGTGCGCAATTCCCACACCAGTCCTCCGCAGGGTCTGCTGCTGGATGCGGATTTCCGCAGGGGTTTTGCCGAGCTCGGCCGCAGAGGGCTGTCGTTCGACGCCTGGCTGTACCATCCGCAGATTCCCGAGCTGACCGATCTGGCGCGGGCGTTTCCCGATACCATCATCGTCTTCGATCATTTCGGCGGGCCCCTGGGCACCGGACCCTATGAGGGTCAGCGCGAGGTGATCTTCGAGCGCTGGCGGCGCGACGTCGCCGAGCTTGCCGCCTGCGCCAACGTCTACGCGAAGCTCGGCGGCCTGGTGATGCCCATCAACGGCTTCGGCTTTCACAAGCGCGAACGGCCGCCCGGCTCGGACGAGATCGTCGCCGCCACCGGCCCTTACTACCGCCATGCCATCGACTGCTTCGGCGTCGAGCGCTGCATGTTCGAGAGCAACTTTCCCGTGGACAAGCAGAGCTGCTCCTACCACGTGCTGTGGAACGCGTTCAAAAAGCTCGTGGCCGACGCCTCGGCGGCTGAGAAGCGCTGGCTGTTCCACGATAGCGCCCGTGCCGCTTACCGCATCTAGGCGTGTGCTGTGGCGTGCCTTTGCGTGGGCGGTTTCCTTCAAACCCCTGACGCTCGCTTTCATGGCGCTGGCGACCCGGGTGGATCGTCCGCTCATGCGTGTGAGCGCCGGACGGCTGCGGCTCAGCTTCGTCATCCCTGCGCTGCTGCTGATCTGCCGGGGTGCGCGTACCGGCACACGCCGCGAGGTGCCGCTGCTGTACGTACCGGCGGGGAACGACGTGCTGCTGATCGGGTCGAATGGTGGGCGCACGCGAGATCCTGCCTGGTGTCATAATCTGCGGCAGCATCCGGACGTCGAGTGTGCCATCGCCGGTGAGCGTCGGGCCTTTGCTGCCGTGGAGCTGACGGGCAGCGAGCGGGATCGGGCCTGGCAGCAGGCGCTGGCGGTTTATCCCGGGTACCGTCGTTACGCGGGCCGGGCGGGACGCCGAATTCCGGTGTTCCGGCTGCATCCCCGCGTGCCGACGGAACCATCCGCAACTACAGGAGAAATCAGTGAGAGCTAATCTGATCGCAACTGCCTTCATCGTCGCTGCCGCCGTCTTCACGGGCGCGGCGCATGCGGCGGACGTGGCGTTGTCACCCTCGCCCGCAGGCGCGAAGGTCTATTTCATCAGCCCGGCCGATGGTGACGTCGTGGGCACGACCTTCACCGTGCGCTTCGGTCTGAGCGGAATGGGGGTGGCACCGGCCGGCGTCGACGTCGCTAACACCGGACACCATCACCTGCTGATCAACGCGCCGGATGACCTGGACTTCACCAAGCCCCTTCCAGCCAGCGACCAGGTGCGCCATTTCGGTGGTGGTCAGACGGAGACCCAGCTCACGCTGGAGCCTGGCACGTACAAGCTGCAGCTGGTGCTCGGCAACTATCTGCACATTCCTCATGACCCGCCGGTGGTTTCCGAGCCCATCACGGTGACGGTCGCGGCCGACGCGCCCGTCGAGCTGGACTGGAAGTAACGGCACCGACCGGCACGCGCCGGCGCCCGGCGATTGCGCCTGCCTCGCTATCGGTAGTAGGCGGGCGCGAGTTCGAGGGTGTCGGCCAGTGCCTGATCGTGCTCGATCCAGAGGGTGGCACCCTCGCGCTTCAGCAGGTCCTCGACCTTCTGCATCGAGGCGAGCGATGCTGCCCGATCCGTGTTGAACGCGGGTACGCGGCGCTGTTCGCGGCTGATCCGGAAGTGATAGAGGTCGCCTGACAGCACCAGATTGCCGGTTTCCGGCAGACGCAGCAGCAGAACCTGATGTCCGGGCGTGTGCCCCGGCGCCGCGATCAGCTGCACGCGTCCGTCGCCGAACACGTCGTGGTCACCGCTCAGAATCCGGCGTGGCGCCTCGGCCAGCCCCAGGTAGAGATCCGGCTCGAAGATGGTGCTGTCGCGATCGATGAATCCCGCCTGATATTCCGCCGCCTGGATCAGCAGCGTTGCCTCGGGGAACAGGTTGGCGCTGCCCACGTGATCGAAATGCAGATGTGAGAACGCCACCAGGTCGATGTCGGCAGGTGTCAGACCGAGCGCCGCCAGCTGGTCAGCGAGCGCGACGGCGTAGTGCAGGTGCATGCCCGGCTCCGGCGTCACCTCCCCCTGACCTGCCGCAGCCACCGGCAGGCCGGCGTCGAACAGCATCCGGCCCGACGGGTGCTCGATGAGGTAGCAGGGCACGAACAGGTCGCGTATCTCAGTCTCGTCGTCGCCGATGTCGAACGCGCTGATGTCGTCGAAGTGGATGCGACCGCAATCGAAGACGTACAGCTTCAGCGCGGCGTCGGCGACCGGCTTTTCGCCGGCAGAAACCTGGGCTGGCGCTGCGCTCAGCAGGACCAGCGCCAGCACGGTGAGCAGAACGGCGTTTCGCTGCAGGTCGAGGATGGGGTGCATGGCAGACCTCCGCAGGGTGTTGGAGATTAGTGGAACAGCGCGTAGATGCCGAGCTGCACCGCCGCGAGCAGCACCGCCCACCAGCGGATGTCACGCCAGCGCGCGCGGTCGGGGGCGTCCTGCAGCAGCTCGTCGCGGGGCAGCCTCAGGCTGGCCAGAGCGATGCCGACAAACAGCGCTACGGTAATCAGATAAGCGGGCCAGACCGGCAGGGACTCAAGCACGATCATGCTCCGCCTTCGCCGCGGCGCGCGGTCGCGCGATGCGGTACACCAGCCGATCCAGAAGCTCCTCCGGCAGCGCGGTGCCGCGGTAGCTCAGCAGCCACAGCGCGGCCAGCGCGTAGCAGAACGTGAGAAAGGCCACGTACAGCATGTTGATGCCGGCCGCCAGCAGAACGCCCGCGAGCGGCACGCCGGTGATCAGTGTCGCCAGCCCCGCTCGGGGCGTGACATGTCGGGTCAGCGCGCCGAGGACCAGCAGCGCCAGCATCGGCCCCTGAAACAGCGACAGCAGGGTCTGGATGAAGTAGTAGATGCCGCCCAGCTCGCCGATGAACGGCGCAAAAGCCATGCCGCCGAGCAGGATCAGCAGGGTCAGCCAGCGTCCAATCACCAATTCCTGATACGGATTGCTGCTGCGCACGAGCACGGCGCGAATGTCGCGCGTGATCATCAGTGCCGTGGAATTGATGCCGGAATCGATCGAGGACTGCAGGGCTGCGATCAACGCGATGAACATCAGGCCCGAGAGCCCCGGGGGCAGCACGTTCTTCACCACCCAGGGCAGCGCCATGTCGGGGTACTCGACGTTGGCGTGCATCACCAGCGCCAGCAGCCCGGGAAAGACGATCAGCAGCGGCACCAGGGTTTTCGCGAAGGCCGCGAACATCATCGAAGCGCTGGCGTCCCACTGCGTACGCGCGCCCAGAGTGCGTTGCAGGATCACCTGGCTGCCGCACCAGTAGGCCGGGGACAGCACGATGGCGAGCCCCAGCAGAACTCCGGGCCAGGGAAAGTCGGCATGGTCTGCGGGCAGATAGGCCTGCAGGTGGTCGGGATGCCCGGCTGTGAGCGTGTCGGCAAAGCGGCCCACGCCGCCTGCATCGCTGATGCCGAGCGCGACGATGGCCACGCCGCCGAGAAACATGATCACCACCTGAAACGCATCGGTGAACGCCACCGCCGCCAGCCCCCCGGAGATGCTGTACAACCCCACCACGGTGCCGGTGACCACGATGCCGACCCAGATCGGCCAGTCCAGGTAGGTCTGCAGCGTGAGGGCGATCGCCCACAGGGACACGCCGATGGCGAACAGCGCGAACACGCTGGCGATGAGCGCGGACAGCAGTCGCACGGACTGGTTGTAGCGCAACCCCAGATACTCCGGCACCGAGTAGACGCCGGCGCGCCAGTACAGCGGGATGAACACCAGCGACGCCAGAATCATGGCGGGGATGGCGCCGATCCATTCGAAGTTGGCCTGGGCGATGCCGACCTTGTAGGCGCCGCCGGAGGCGCCGACGTAGCCGTTGGCACTGACGTTGGTGCCGATGATCGACAGGCCGATCACCCACCAGGTCAGAGAGCGTCCAGCGAGAAAGTAGTCGTGGGCGTCCCTGACCCGCCCACTGAGCCGGATGCCCACCACGATGATGGCCACCAGATAGCCGACGACGATGGCCAGATCGATGGGATGCATCGCTCGGATTATGCCGCTCGCCGGCCCTGATGGGCAGTCGCCGCGCGCGCCTGATATCCGGGCGCGGCGGGCGCTATGATGGCCCCGCGCCGCGCCCCCGCTGGAGCCTTCGGCGAGCCGGTGCTGATCCAGGAGTGAATCCAATGCCTTGCCATGACCAGATGACGACATGAACCCAGTCCAGAGTTCGCCGAGCCCCGGATTTGCAGAGCTGTTTACGCCCAAGCTCGTCACCATCCTGCGGGAGGGTTACGGGCTGGCGCAGTTGCGCGCGGATGCACTGGCGGGCCTGACGGTGGCGATCGTGGCATTGCCGCTGTCCATGGCCATTGCCATCGCTTCCGGGGCGACCCCTGCGCAGGGCCTGTACACGGCCATCGTCGGCGGCTTTCTGGTATCCGCTCTCGGCGGGAGCCGGTTCCAGATCGGCGGCCCGGCGGGGGCGTTCATCGTGCTGGTCGCTGCCACCGTGCAGGCGCACGGTATGGATGGCCTGCTGCTGGCGACCATGCTCTCCGGGCTCATGCTCGCGGCCATCGGGTTTCTGCGCCTGGGTACTTACATCAAGTTCATCCCCTATCCGGTGACGGTGGGATTCACGGCCGGCATAGCGGTGATCATCTTCGCGAGTCAGATCAAGGGGCTGCTCGGGCTGACCCTCACCCAGCCGGAGCCCGGGCAGCTGCTCGACAAGCTGCCGGTGCTGTATGCGAGCCTGTCCACCTGGGATCCCGCGTCCGTCGCCATTGCCGTCGCGACCATTGGCATCATCGGCATGCTCAAGCGATTCCGGCCGCACTGGCCTGGGATGCTCATCGCCGTGGCCGCCGCCGCCGCGGCAACCGCCTGGCTGCGACTCCCGGTCGCGACTATCGGCACCGAATTCGGCGGCATACCCGGCAGCCTGCCGCTGCCATCGCTGCCCGAGCTGAGTCTCGACCGGGTGCTGGTGGTGCTGCCGAATGCCGTCGCCTTCACCTTGCTCGGTGCGATCGAATCCCTGCTGTCCGCGGTCGTAGCGGACGGTATGACCGGCCGCCGGCATCGATCCAACTGCGAGCTCGTGGCCCAGGGCGCAGCCAACGTGGCGTCCGGCCTGTTCGGCGGCATCTGCGTCACCGGTACCATCGCCAGAACCGCAACCAACGTCCGGGCCGGGGCGCACGGGCCGATCTCAGGCATGCTGCACTCGGCGTTTCTGCTCGCGTTCGTTCTGGTGGCCGCGCCGCTGGCGAGTTTCATACCGCTGGCGGCGCTGTCCGGGGTGCTGGCGGTGGTGGCCTGGAACATGGTGGAGAAGCACGCGTTCGCGCTGCTGCTGCGTGCGTCCGGGGGCGACGCGGCGGTTCTGCTGGCAACCCTGCTGCTGACCATCCTGCGGGACCTCACCGAAGCCATCGTGGTGGGCGTTGCCCTGGGCTCGGTGCTGTTCATACACCGGATGTCCCGCATCACGGCAATCGCTGCCGATGCACCGCTCGTGCAGGAAGATCGGGCCGACGACGTGGCGGGCGTGCGCACGCCCTACGACGAGCGTGGCGCCCGGGATCCGGACGTGGTGGTGTACCGGATCTCGGGCGCATTCTTCTTCGGTGCCGCGGCCTCCATCGGCTCGGTGCTCGATCGCATCGCGGACAGTCATCGGGCCCTGATCGTCGACTTCAGCGCCGTGCCGTTTCTCGACTCGACCGCGGCCAACACGATCGAGGGGCTGGCGCGCAAAGCGGGCCGTCGCAACGTGCGCGTCTACCTCACGGGCACCTCGCATGCGCTGCGCAGGGATCTGTTCGCCCATGGCATCAGACCGCCGCTGGTACGGTTCGCCGCAACGATCGACACCGCAGTGCAGAAGGCCAGGCAGCGGATAGGATCCTCCTGAGGCTCGCTGCGCTACACTGCGCGGCATTCGAGGTGGAGACAGGACAATGACGATCAGAGTCATCGGCGCCGGATTCGGCCGCAACGGCACGCTGTCGCTCAAGCTGGCGCTGGAACAGCTGGGCTTCGACAAGTGCTATCACATGATGGAGGTGTTCCAGCACCCGGACCACGTTCGCATCTGGCGCGACGCGGCGGCCGGCAGGCCGGTGGACTGGGACGCTCTTTTCGAGGGCTATCAATCGAGCTGCGACTGGCCTTCTTGCACCTTCTGGCAGGAGCAGATGGCCCACTACCCGGATGCCCGGGTGATTCTCTCCGAGCGTGATCCGGAGCGCTGGTACCAGAGCGTCATGAGCACGATCTATCCCGGCAGCCTGGCACAGCGTGCATCGGACGATCCTGCGAATCAGGCGTGGGCGGCAATGGCCTTCGAGCTGGTCTGGGACGGCACGTTCCACGGCCGGATCGAGGACAAGGATTACGCCATCGCCACTTATCTGGCCCACAACCAGAAGGTCAAGGACACCGTACCGGCCGACCGGCTGCTGGTGTATCAGGCTTCCGAAGGTTGGCAACCGCTGTGTGCGTTTCTCGGCTGCGAGGTGCCCGCAACGCCCTACCCGCAGGTCAACACCACGGAGGAGTTTCAGGGCCGCGTGCACGACGCGCAGGCGCAGCAGCAGCAGTAACCTGCCGCGGCCGGCGCGGCCGGTTCAGAAGCGGTCGTAGCGCAGCTGGTCGGAAAGGTAGTCGTTCACGCAGCCTGACAGGCTGACGCCGCCGAGCTCGCCGCGCACCAGGGTGCCCGGCCGGTGCGTGTCGAAAACCGGCACGCTGTAGTCATAGGTGGTTTCGAGCCAGCCCTCGAGCGGGGTGCCGTCCGCCAGGGTCAATGCGAGTCGGCGCGTGCGCCCGGGAGGCGCCAGCCGCAGGGCCCCGATCTGCGTGGCCCGGCCGTCGCGGATCAGCTGACCCAGGGTGCCGCGTGCCACCCGGATGGCGATCAGCCCCAGACCGTCCCCCCGCAACGTGAGGTAGGTGAAGGGTGCGGTGAAGCGCGGCGCGCTCTGCACCTGCTCGTGGAAGTGCCCACGCCAGGTCACCGAGCGGCGCTCGCCATCGATGCTGATCGTGGCTGTCACGCGACCGAGCATCTCGTTGCGCCCCGGCAGGTTGCTCACCGGGCGAGCGTCGGGACTGAAATCCAGCGTGACCTCACCCGGGTGCTCGCCGGGCCCGTGCGGGGGATGGTTGCCGCGATGCAGCGGCAGCCGCGCGCTGGCGCTGCCGTGCTCGGGTTCCAGCAGTGGGCCGCGGCGCACCAGCTCGATCTGCATGCCGGGCCGCGACAGATGGTAGCGCGCCAGGTCCGCGCCGACCTCGGTCTCGTCGCTGCTGCAGGGGAGCTCGTGGTGGGTGTAGCCGTAGACGGCGCCGTCGCGGAACAGGTGGCCCCAGACCCAGGCGGTTCCCAGGGCCGGGTAACGGCACAGCCGCACGATGACACCGGCGTCACCGTTCTCGCTCACCGCATCGGCATAGACGGCCTCGCTGCGGGTCTCGACCCCGCGCTGTGCGAGCTCGGGAGTCATGTTCCCAGCTGCCGCTTCAGACGGCGGATGGCTTCGAGCTCGTAGTTTGCATGCAGCGCCTGCTCGCGCTGCAGCGCTGCCACGTCCGCCTCGGTGAACCACTGCACTGCGAGCAGCTCGGAGCTGTCGTAGCTGCCGATCTCGCCGGTCAGCGGTGCGGCGTACACCATGTGCAGGGCGCGTTTGTAGGAATAGGCGCCGACCTCTATGAGTTCAGGTACCACCACTTCCAGTTCCTCCTTCAGCTCGCGTTGCGCCGCGATACGCGGCGTCTCGCCCCACTCGATCTGGCCGCCCGGCAGGCCCCAGCGGCGGTCGCGGCTGCGCCGGAAGCTGCTGTGGACTGCCAGCAGATACTCGTCGCCCCGGTACAGGATGCAGCGGGCGGTTCGGAATCGTTCTCGCATCCCGGATATGTAGCATACTTGAGCCGCGCGGGATAACTACGCGACCCGTCAGCAGCGTTGCCGCAGGGCAGCGACCAGCGTCGGGCGCACAACGGGGGGAGCTGCTGTGACGGAATTCAAGCACGGGAACGCCGAAACCAACGGCATCAACATGCACTACGTGGAGGCCGGCGAAGGTCCTCTGGTGGTGCTCTGCCACGGCTTCCCGGAGTCCTGGTACTCGTGGCGCCACCAGCTGCGCGCCCTGGCCGAAGCAGGCTATCGCGTGGTGGCGCCGGACCAGCGTGGCTATGGCGGTACCGACGCCCCCGGAGCCGTGGAGTCCTACACCCAGCTGCATCTGGTCGGTGACATCGTCGGCCTGGTGCGCGCGCTCGGGGAAAAGCAGGCCGTGATCGTCGGCCATGACTGGGGCGCCCCGGTGGCCTGGAACGCGGCCCTGTGGCGTCCGGACGTGTTCCGCGCCGTGGCTGCGCTGTCGGTACCGGTCAGCGACCGCGGACCCATGGCACCGACGCGGGCGATGAAGCTGATGTTCGGCGACAACTTCTTCTACGTGCTGTATTTCCAGACCCCGGGCGTTGCGGAACACGAGCTGCAGCGTGACGTGCGCTCGACCCTGCGGCGCCTGCTGTACGGCGCTTCGGGCAGCGCCGAGGACCGCGGCACCTTCGTCGAAAACCCGCTGCCGCGCACGGCCTTCTTTCTGGAGCAGCTGCAGGACTGCGACGAGCTCCCCGCCTGGCTGACGGAGCAGGACCTGGATTTTTTCACCGCTGAGTTTCAGCGTAACGGCTTTCGCGGACCGCTCAACTGGTATCGCAACCTGGACCGCAGCTGGGAGCTCTCGGCCGCGTTTCAGGGCCGCAGGATCGAGCAGCCGGCGCTGTTCATCAGCGGCGATCGGGATCTGATCCGCAACAACCCCGGCTTCGAGGAGGGGATGCGAGCGGTGTGCGGCGATCTGCGCGAGGTGGTGCTTCTGCCCGGAATCGGGCACTGGACCCAGCAGGAAGCACCGCAGGCGACCAGCGAGGCGCTAGTGAAGTTTCTCGCCAGCCTGGACTGAAAGCGCTGGCGCTGCGCCGCGACGGCGGGCGCCCCGGGTCGCCTTCAGACGGCCTGACCCGGTGAAAGCAACGCCCTGAGCGCGGCGGCATCCAGCTGGCGCCCGTACTCGGACAGCTCGAAAGCTTCGCAGTAGCGGCTGCCACCATCGCCATGACGGCGAGCGACGGCCCGCGGCCGGCGGCCGTAGAAACCTGCGAGCCACGCCCGTCGGTCGCCTTCGATGCTGATCCCCTGAGTGTAGGGCAGCCATTCATAGACCTGCGACTCGTGGCAGGCCAACAGATCCACGACGGCTTCGAAGTCCTGGTCGATACCGATGACCAGGTCTGCGCGGAACGGCGCGGGTCTCTGAAAGAAGTCACACATGCCGAGCACCGCCGGGTCTTCGGCGAGCGGGGCGACCTGCGGCACCACATTGGGCACGCGCAGCAGATAGCAGGCATCCTGCACCAGCTGCGCCGTCGCCCGATGGTCGGGGTGATAGTCGCCCGTGCGATGGGTGATCAGCACGTCCGGGCGGAACTTCCGGATGTCTGCGATCAGCCGGTGACGCAGCGTCAGGGTAGGTTCCAGCTCGCCGTCGGCGACGTCCCAGATCTCCAGGTGCGCCTCGAGCAGCGCCGCGGCGGTCATGGCTTCACCGCGTCGGCGTTGCGCCAGCGCCTGGCGGCCGAGGGTCTGGTGGCCGGCGGAACCGTCGGTGAGGCAGAGGATGCCCAGCGCGGCACCACGGCGGGCCAGGCCGACGAGCAGACCGCCCGCATGAAACTCCGCATCGTCCGGATGTGCGCCCACGACCAGAATGCGTGGCGCGGCTGCCGCGCTCACCGCCATTGCTCAGCGCGCGGGCGCGACATGTCCGGCGACGGTGACCCGCTCCGCGTGGCGGGTGTGCGGGTGATAGTCCCACACCGCGTGGTGCTGCGTGCAGCGGTTGTCCCACAGGGTCACCGTGCCCGGCTCCCAGCGCACGCGGCACTGGCAGCGCGGCTCCGCTTCGATGTGATTGAACAGCAGCCCGAGCAGCGCGTCGCTCTCGGCGCGGCTCACGCCAACGATGTGCGAGGTGAAGCTGGAGTTCACGAACAGCAGCCGGCGGCCGGTCTCCGGATGTCGTACCACCACCGGGTGCGTTGCACAGGGATAGGTCTGATCGGGCTTGAGATGATAGCCGTATGCAGCCAGATCCTTACGGCCATCGTGCACTGCGTCCAGTTCGGCCAGGAGCTGCTGCATGGGCGGCGACAGGGATTCGAAGGCCGCATACATGTTTGCGAACAGCGTATCGCCGCCACTGGGTCCCGGGAGTTCGCGAACGTACAGAATCGACGCCAGCGGCGGTACCGGCTCGCAGCTGACGTCGGAATGCCAGGCCTCGCCGTTGCTGAAGCGCGACTCGGGGGTCGTGTGAATGGTGAAGAGCTCGGGATCGCCGCGCGCACCCAGATGGCGCACGGACGGATGCACGTGCAGCGCGCCGAAGTGGCGCCCGAACGCCTTGTGCTGCGCCTGGGTGAGATTCTGCCCGCGAAACACCAGCACCATGTATTCCAGGAAGGCGCGGTGAATCTCCGCAAGGGTGGCGGCATCGAGGTTTGCCAGGTCGACACCGAATACTTCAGCGCCCAGATGCGGTGTAAGCGGCCGCAGACAAATGTGTTCGTACCCGCCCGCTGCAGCCCGTTCGCCGCTGTCTGCCTGTGAGGACACCTGGTCTCAGCCCTTCCCGCCTGCGGCGCAGTCTGCTGCCGTTGCCCGCGAGTATAGGCCGGATGCGCCGGCGGATTAACCGGTGGCGACTTCCGGGTGCGTCTGACCGAAGCCGGTGGCCTGTTCGAAGCGGTATGCCAGCTGCAGCAGCTCGAAGTCCTGGCGCGGTCCGGCTACGATCTGGATGCCCACCGGCAGGCCACTGCGGGTGAAGCCGCCGGGCACCGATATCGCGGGCAGTCCGGTGACCGAGATGGCGCAGCAGATCGTCATCCAGTCGAGGTAGGTGTCCAGTCGGCGGCCGTTGATCTCACTGACCCACTCGAGCTCCGCCGGAAACGGCGGCACCTGTGCGGCCGGCAGCACCAGCGCGTCGTAGTGGTCGAAAAAACGCACGACGCGACGGTAGATCGCGCTGCGCTGCACCTCGGATTCCAGCAGGTCGCCGGCCTCGAGCGCGAATCCCCGCTCGATGTTCCAGACCGCCGTGTCCTTGGCGTGCCGGCGCCAGTCCGGGATGCTGGCCTCCAGCGTGCGTCCCGTCACTGCCAGGGCAGCCGCGCGCTGAATCTGGAACACGTCCATGGCGCCGCTCAGGTCGGGCGCGTCGGCTGCGACCCGGCAGCTGAGGGCCGCGAAGGTGTCGGCGGCGCGCTCGACGAGGCTCGCCACCTCGCCATCCACGGGGGTCAGACCGAGATCCGGCGACCAGGCGATGCGCACGCCGGTGAGATCACGATGCAGCGCCGCGTCGAATTCCAGGCCGCTGCGCTCGAGCGACAATGGATCACTGAGCGCGGGTCCGGCCTGCACCGACAGCAGCAGCGCGGCGTCGGCGACGCTGCGCGCCATGGGCCCGTTGCTGGACAGGCGGGCGAGCCAGGCCATGGGCCGGTCGTCGGGCACCCGCCCGATGGACGGTCGCAGCCCGACCACGTTGCAGAAGGACGCGGGGTTGCGCAGGGAGCCGCCCATGTCGCTGCCATCCGCCAGCGGCAGCATGCCGGTAGCCAGCGCCACTGCCGCGCCGCCGCTGCTGCCGCCGGCGCTGCGCTCGGGGTCCCAGGGGTTGCGGGTCAGACCGAACAGACTGTTGAAGGTGTGTGATCCGAGCCCGAACTCGGGCGTGTTCGACTTACCGATGTACAGAGCCCCTGCTGCGCGCTGCCGGGCGGTGAGCAGGCAGTCGTGGGCGGCGACCTGGTGCGCGAAGGGCACGAAGCCCTGCGTGGTGGGGAAGCCCGCGGCGTCGATGAGATCCTTGGGCGCCATGGGCAGACCGTGCAGAGGTCCGACGGGCGCACCCTGTGCCAGCCGGGTGTCGGCGGTCCGGGCCAGGGCCAGTGCCTCCTCTCGCGGCAGCAGACTGACCAGTGCGTTGAGGCTGGGATTGACGCGCTCGATCTGGTCGTAGCAGGCGTTCATCAGCGCTTCGGCACTGAGCTCGCGACGCCGCATGGCGGCGGTCAGGCTACGGGCGCTGCGCCAGATCAGGTCACTCATGAACACATTGTTGAGTGCCGGCCGTTTCCCTGCAAGCATTGGTCGGATTGACCGAAGTTTCGCCCTGCTCACCGGTCAGCGGAATCGAGCCGTTCGCTAAGGTACTGTTGCACAGGGTAATTTCCCGGGTGGTCCGATCGTTGCTTGGCGACCTGGTCGGATCGAGAACCTCCAAGGAGCAGCTATGAGCAATGACGCGGCCGTCCGGGCAGCGAGCGAGTCCAGCCCGGCGTCGCCGGCGGCCGGCGGTGCGGGCCTGGTCATCGAAGGATTGCATAAGACCTACGCCAACGGCGTGCGGGCGCTGGACAACGTCAGCCTGACGGTGCCGCGCGGCATGTTCGGTCTGCTCGGACCCAACGGTGCCGGCAAGTCGACCCTGATGCGAACGGTGGCGACGCTGCAGACGCCGGACAGTGGACGCGTACGGCTCGACGATCTGGACGTCCTGGCTCGGCCGACGGAACTGCGCCGCTGCCTCGGTTATCTGCCGCAGGAGTTCGGCGCCTATCCGCGCACATCGCCCGAGGTGATGCTCGATCACATCGCCTCGCTCAAGGGTGTGACGGGCCGCGGCGAGCGCAGGAGCCTGGTGGAGCAGTTGCTGGTCCAGACCAACCTCTGGGACGTGCGGCGCAAGAGCATCGACACGTTCTCGGGCGGCATGAAGCAGCGCTTCGGAATCGCCCAGGCGCTGATCGGCAATCCGCGCCTGATCATCGTGGACGAACCCACGGCGGGGCTCGACCCGGCGGAGCGGCGCCGGTTTCACAACCTGCTCGCCCGTATCGGCCAGGACGTGGTCATCATCCTGTCCACTCACATCGTCGAGGACGTGGCGGATCTGTGTTCGCGCATGGCGATCATGGGCCAGGGCCGGATTCTCGTGGAAGGCGAGCCCGAACGACTGCGGGCGCGTCTCGATGGCCGGTTGTGGCGCCGCATCGTGCCGATGGCCGAGGCTTCGGCGCTGCGTGCACGCCTGCCGGTCGTATCGACGCGGCTGGTGGCGGGTCAGGTAGAGATCAGGGTCGTGGCTGAGTCTGCGCCCGAAGCGGGCTTCACGGCCGCGGTCCCGACCCTGGAAGACGTGTACTTTGCCACGCTGCTGCAGCACGGCATGAGCGTAGAGCTGGACTAGGAGCGTCGCCGTGTGGGAGATCCTGCGATTCGAGTGCCGGTATCAGCTGCGCTCGCCCCTGTTTCTGGCGGTTGCCACCGTGTTTTCCCTGGTGGGTTTTCTCGCCATGGCTTCCGAGTCGCTCACGGTGGGCGGCGTCGGCAACAACCTGAACCTCAATGCCAGCTACGCGATCCTGCAGATTCAGTACACGCTGAGCATTCTCGGCATGTTCGCGGCGGTCGCCTTCGTTGCCGGGGCGATCACCCGCGACTACGAGGCGAAGACGGCTGAGCTTCTGTTTGCGACCGGTGTTTCGGCGCGTGCCTATCTGCTCGGGCGGTTCGCCGGCGGCTGGCTGTTCGCCACCCTTGCCGTGCTGGCCGGATTGCTGGGCGTGCTGATCGCGAGCTTCATGCCCTGGCTCGATCCCGAGCGCATCGGCCCGTTCGCGGCCGGCCCCTACCTGTTCGCCGCCTGGGCGGTGACGGTGCCGAACCTGTTCGTGATCTGTGCGCTGTTCTTCGCGGTAGCGGCGCTGACCCGCTCGATGCTGGCCGCCTACGTGGCGGCGCTGGGGTTCATGGTGATCTACGTGACGCTTGCCAGCGTTACCGATCAGGAGCACATCGCCCAGGCGGCTCTGGGCGGCCCGTTCGGCTACATCGCCTTCAACGAGATCACCCGCTACTGGACGGTGTTCGACAAAAACTATCTCGTGCCCGAGTTCGCCGGCACGCTGCTGCTCAATCGGTTGCTGTGGGTCGGCATCGCGCTGGTGGCGCTGGCGGGCACCGCGGCGGCTTTCCGGTTCGACGTGGCGCCCGGACCGCGACGGCGGCGTCGCGCGCAGAGAATCCAGCCGGCACCGCAGCGGACCGAGGTGCGGGTCGCACAGCGTTCCGGGCTGGCCGCCGATCTCATCCGGCTGTTCTCGCAGCTGCGCATGGACGTGCGCGGCATCGTCCGCAGCGTGCCGTTCTATGTTCTGCTCGCCTTCGGGATGTTCAACGTTCTGAGCGGTTTCTTCGGCGCAACGGCGCAGATGTACGGCACACCGGTGCTGCCGGTGACCGGACTGATGGTTCAGGTCGGCCAGGGCGCCTTCCTGTTCATCGTGCTCATCGTGCTGATCTATTACTCGGGCGAGCTGGTGCATCGCGAGCGCCAGAGCCGGATGTCGGACATCATCGATGCAACGCCTTATCCGAACTGGATCATGGCGCTGTCGAAAGTGGGCGCACTCTGGTTCGTGATCTCGTCGCTGCTGCTGGTGCTGATCGTCACTTCGGTGGTGTTTCAGACCATCAAGGACTATCACCACTACGAGCTGGGGCTCTACATCGCAGGACTGTTCGGCGTGGCGGGTTACTTCTTCTACCTGTTCTGCGTTCCGGCGGTGCTCATTCAGGTACTGTTGCCGAACAAGTTTCTCGGCATGCTGATCTTCCTCGCTCTGTTTCTCGGCCTGCAGACGCTGGGCAGTCTCGGCTTCGAACATCACCTGTATGACTTTGCGCGCCCCAGCGCGCCTTACTCGGACATGAACGGCTACGGGCACTTCGTGCTGCCGGTGGTTGCCTTTTCCCTGTACTGGACTCTGTTCTGCGTGCTGCTGCTCATTGCCGCACACCTGATGTTTCCGCGCGGACGCTCCGCCGACCTGCGCCAGCGTCTGCGGGCGGCACGTCAGCGTCTGACGATGCCTGTGCTGGCGGCGGGTGCCGTCGCCGCGGCCGCCTTCCTGGGTCTCGGTGGCTGGATCTTCTACAACACCAATGTGCTCAACGAATACCGCACCAAGGATGATCTGGAAACTGCACAGGCCGACTACGAAAAGCGCTACAAGCACCTGCAGGGCGAACCGGTACCACAGGTGCTGGACATCGACGCCGCCCTGGACCTGTTTCCCGAGGAGCGCCGTCTCGAGTCGCGCGGCGAGGCGCTGCTGCGAAACGGCAACGACGCGCCTCTGGAAGTGCTGGATCTGAGCCTTGCGCGGCCGCTCACTGTCAATGAGATGAGCGTCGATGGCGGCATGCTCGAAGAGGTCGATGCGGAGCAGGGCTACTACCGGTACCGCTTTGCTCGGCCGCTGGCCGTTGGCGCGGAGACGACCCTGCGCTGGAACCTGAGCTGGCGCAACGAGGGTTTCGTGAACGAACGCTCGTCCACGCGTCTGGTGGCCAACGGCACCTTCGTCGACAACACCGAGATCATGCCGCTGCTGGGCTACGATGCCGGCCGGGAGCTCGATGACAACAACAAGCGTCGCGAGCACGGCCTGCCGCCCGCGGAGCGGCTGCCCCCGCTCGGCGATCCGGCCTGGCTCAACGTCAATCAGCTGGGCGTGAGCACGCGCAGCGGATTTCGCACGGTGGTCAGCACTGCGCCGGATCAGATCGCGGTCGCCCCGGGCTATCTGCAGCGTGAGTGGACCGAGAACGGCCGGCGCTATTTCAGCTACGAGATGGACGAGCCGATCTGGCCGTTCGTGTCGTACTCCTCCGCGCGCTATGCGGTGGCGCGCGACAGCTGGAACGGAGTTGCGCTGGAGGTCTATCACGACCCCATGCACGAATACAACGTGCAGGCGATGCTCGACGCCAGCAAACGCTCGCTCGACTACTTCACGAAGGCGTTTTCACCCTACCAGTATCGGCAGTTCAGGATCCTGGAGTTTCCGCGCTATCAGAGCTTTGCGCAGTCGTTTCCCAACACGATTCCGTTCTCCGAAGCCATCGGCTTCGTCGCCGATCTGCGCGACCCGAAGAACATCGACTACGTGTTCTACGTCACCGCCCACGAGCTGGCGCATCAGTGGTGGGCGCATCAGGTCATCGGCGCGCGCATGCAGGGAATGACCGTGCTGGTGGAGACGCTGGCGCAGTACTCGGCGCTCATGGTTCAGGAGCAGGCGTTCGGTCCGCAGATGATGCGCCGGTTCCTGAAATACGAGCTGGACAACTATCTGAGCTCACGTGGCGGCGAGCTGATCGAAGAGCTCCCGCTGATGTACGTGGAGAATCAGGGGTACATTCACTATCGAAAGGGCAGCCTGGTGATGTACGCGCTGCGTGACTACCTCGGCGAGGATACGGTGAATCAGGTGCTGCGCCGGTTCATCGAGGCGCACGGGATGCGTGGTGCGCCGTTCCCGACGGCACGGGATCTGGTGGACGCGTTCCGCGCTGCGGCGCCGGCCGAGCACCAGCAGCTGATCACCGACCTGTTCGAGAAGATCACTCTGTTCGACCTCAGCGTCGGCGACGTGTCCGTGGTCGAGGACGGCGACGGTTACCTGGTACGGATGACCGTCAATGCCAGCAAGCTCTATGCCGATGGTCAGGGGCGCGAAGAGGAAGCGCCGCTGGATTACAGTTTCGACGTCGGGCTGTTCGGCGAACGCGATGATTCACTTTCCGAAGTGGATCTGCCGGAACCGATCCTGCTGGAGAAGCGGCGCATCCACTCGGGCGAGCAGGTGCTGGAGCTGCGTACCCGGGAGCGTCCCGTGCGCGTCGGCATCGATCCTTACAACAAGATGATCGACCGTAATCCGGACGACAACCTGCGGCGACTGTAGGCCCGGTCAGTCGAGGCGCTCGAGCGACCACAGCGTGACGCTGGGCGGTTTACGGATCCAGAGCCCACCGCCGACGCTGACGAAGTGCCGGCCGAGGCGTTGGCGGTACCAGGCAGCCGGCCGCAGGTGCTGGTTCGGATCGGTACGGTGGGGGTCGTATAGACCTTCGTCATCGGCGGTAAGGATGCCGAGAAACGCGGCCCCCCTGGTGAGTCTTGCCAGGTTGTCGATGGCGCGGCCGCAGTCAGGGCTGTCCAGATAGGTGAGCACGTCGTTGCAGATCACCAGGTCCCATTCGCGCGGGCTCTGATAGTCCACGACCGACCCGCGCTCCCAGCCGTAACGCCGGCACAGATAGTCGCTGAACTCGACGCCGTGGCAGCGCGCCCGGGGCCGGGCCCGCCCAAGCGCGCGCAGAATGGTGCCCAGTCCGCAGCCGAGATCCAGAATGCTCGTGACCGGGACGTTCAGATAACGCAGGTAAGCACTGATGAAAGCCGCCTGGCGTTTCGCCGCCGCGGGACTCATGGCCCGCGTGTCCGGATCCCGGTAGTAGCGGTCGTAATAGGCTTTGTCGAAGGGCACGTCACTTTCCTGGGGCTCGGTTCGCGCTATGCTAGCCGTTCGCCAGGCAGGCGGGGGAGACAGCGTGGATCTTGACAGTTTCTATACCGAGCACTGGAAGGACATCGAGGACGAGCGAGTCGCGCGTTACGAGAAGATGTTCCAGTGGCGCGATGGCCAGCGCGCGCTGGTCGCGCAGGCCGAAATCGGCCCGGGCCACCGGGTTCTGGACGTCGGCGCCGGGCCGGGTTTCTTTGCCATGGGGCTGGCGCAGCTGGTGAAGCCCGGTGGCCGGGTCGATGGCGTGGATATCAATCGGCGTTTCGTTGCTGACGCGACCGAGCGGGCCGCGGGCCGCGACGATCTCGCATTTCATCACGTCCAGGACCACGTGCTGCCGTTTCCTGATGCGACGTTCGACCGCGTGGTCTGCAAGAACGTGCTCGAGTACGTGCCGGATCTCGTCGCCAGTCTCGACGAGATCAAGCGCGTGCTCAAACCGGGTGGACGTGTGCACGTCATCGACAGCGACTGGGGCTTCGTGGTGGTGGAGCCCTGGGGCAAGGAAACGGTCGACCGCTTCTTCGCAGCGGCTGCGCCGGCTTTCCGCGAGCCTTACATCGGCCGGCGCGTGCCGGGCGCCCTGGCTGGCCGTGGCTTCGGCGACATCCGGGTCAGCGTCATGCCGATCGTAGATCGGGAAGGTTCCGGCATGGGCGTGCTGACCAATATGGTGAGCTACATCCGCAGCTTCTCGTCGATGCCGTCCGGCGAGGCCGAGCAGCTGCTGGAGACGGCCAGGCAGGGCATAGAGTCGGGCACCTATCTGTTCTGCCTGCCTCAGTTCCTGGTAACGGCCAGCGCGCCGGAGTAAACGCCACAGTGACGAGGAGGAACACATGAGTGACGTAGTAGCGGCTCTGATCGGCGCGCTCGGAGCCGAGTGCGTGCTCACGGGTGATGCAGTTCGTCAGCGCCAGGCCGGCATCTGGCGGCGGGACAGCATTCAGGCGAAGGCTCTGGTGCGGCCGCGCACCACCGAGGAGGTCAGCACGGCGCTGCGCATCTGCAACGAGCATGGCCAGCCGGTGGTGGCGCACGGGGGCCTCACCGGCCTGGTGGAGAGCGCCATCACGGCGCCGGACGACGTCGCCATCTCGCTCGAGCGGATGAATGCCATCGAGGAGGTCAATGCCGTCGACCGCACCATGATCGTGCAGAGCGGCGTGATCTTGCAGAACATTCAGGAACGGGCCGAAGAACAGGGCCTGATGTTCCCGCTCGACCTGGGCGGGCGCGGCAGCTGTACCATCGGCGGCAACATTTCCACCAACGCCGGTGGCAACCGGGTGATCCGCTACGGCATGACCCGTGACATGGTGCTCGGTCTCGAGGCGGTGCTGGCGGATGGGACGGTGATCTCCTCGATGAACCGCATGATCAAGAACAATGCGGGCTACGACCTCAAGCAACTTTTCATCGGGACCGAGGGCAGCCTGGGCATCGTCACGCGTGCCGTGCTGCGCCTGCGCGAAAGGCCGGCGACGCGGACCACGCTGTTCGTGGCCACGGACGCGTTCGACAAGCTGACGCGGTTCCTCAAGCACATGGATGCAAAGCTGGGCGGCACGTTGTCAGCGTACGAGGTCATGTGGAACGGCTTCTACCGTCAGGTCACCACCGCGCCGGCCCGGAACCAGCCGCCGGTGGGCCAGGATTACCCGTTCTATGTGCTCGTGGAGACCATGGGCTGTGACGAGGCCACGGTCGAGGCGGCGCTGGCGGACGCCTACGAGCAGGAGCTCATCGTCGATGCGGTGCTGGCCCAGTCCGAGGCCCAGCGCTTGCAGCTGTGGGCGATGCGTGACGACGTCGAGCAGTGCTTTCGCGACGGCCCCACGTTCGCGTTCGACGTGAGCCTGCCGATCTCGCGCATGCAGGGCTACGTGGAAGCAGTACAGCAGCGGCTCGCCGCTGCCTATGCAGATGCCGATCTGTTCGTCTTCGGCCACATGGGCGATGGCAACCTGCACATCGTGGCGGGCGTCCATTCCCGGGCCGACGAAGACCGGCATAGGGTGGAAGCCTGCGTGTACGAGCCGCTGCGCGACGTCGGCGGTTCGGTGTCCGCGGAGCACGGGGTCGGGCTCGAGAAGAAGCCTTATCTCGAAATCTGTCGCAGTCCGGAGGAGATTACGCTGATGCGCGCTGTCAAAAGAGCGTTGGATCCGAAAGGAATTCTCAACCGGGGCAAGATTTTCGATCTGATGCCCGGAGGGGCCGAGGAGGCTGCATGACCGATACGCACTATCTGTCGCTGAGCGAGGTCTGCCGGCGGATCAAGAGCGGCGAGCTGACCTCGACCCAGGTTACCCAGGCATTGCTGGCCCGAATTCACGAGCTCGAGCCCAAGCTGCACGCGTACGCCCGCGTGCTCGATGATGCGGCGCTGGCTAGCGCCGAGCGGCTCGACCGGGAACGTGCCGAGGGCAGGCCGCTGGGCGCGCTGCACGGTGTTCCCGTGGCGGTGAAGGATCTGCTCTACACCCGCGGCGTTCCGACAGCGAGCGGAACCAAGGTGATGGAGGACTTCATTCCCGACGAGGACGCCACAGTGGTCGCGCGCCTCAAAGATGCCGGTGCCGTGATCGTCGGCAAGACTCAGCTCACCGAAGGCGCCTTCGGTGTCCATCATCCGGAAATCACCGCGCCCGTGAATCCCTGGAATCCGGCACACTGGACCGGTGTCTCGTCGTCCGGCTCCGGCGTGGCCGTGGCAGCAGGGCTTGCCTACGGTGCCCTTGGATCAGATACCGGGGGCAGCATCCGCTTCCCCTCGGCAAGCTGTGGTCTCGTGGGGATAAAGCCGACCTACGGCCGGGTGAGCCGCTATGGGGCGTTTCCGCTGGCGGAGTCGCTGGACCACATCGGCCCCATGACCCGCAGCGTAGAGGATGCCGCGCGCATGCTGCAGGTGCTCGCCGGACAGGATCCGCATGACGACACCAGCCTCGGCGAGCCCGTGCCCAACTATGCGGCCAACCTGCTGGAGCGCCTGCCCGGCCTGACCATAGGCGTGGACTGGGGCTACGTCTCCACAGGCGTCGCGGAGGCGGTCGTGGATACCGTGCGCGCCGCGCTCGAACTGTTCGTGGAGCTGGGCGCGACGGTGCGGGAGGTGCGCATGCCGGCCGAGACCGAAGCGCTCTATCGCGACTGGTCCATCACCTGTGGTGTGGAGTGCGCGCGCGTGCATCAGAAGTACTACCCGGCCATGAAGGACCGCTACGGACCGGTGCTCGCCGGCCTGATCGAGCTCGGGCTCGGTGCCACCGAACAGCAATATCAGGCGCTGGAGCGGATCCGGGCGCAGTTCCGTGTGGCGTTCGACAGCCTGCTGGAAGACGTGGACGTGATGATAGCGCCCTGCATGCCCACGCTGCCTCCTGACGTCGCGTCGATCAATCAGGTGGCTTCCGACAGCGAGGCTTCGGCGGATTTTCTGACCTTCACGGCGCCCTTCGACTACTCCGGTCATCCGACCATCACCCTGCCCGCCGGCATCAGCGCAGAGCGGCTGCCCAAGGCGTTTCAGCTGGTGGGCCGGCGGCTGGGCGAGCCGACGCTGATCAGAGCAGGGTACGCGTTCGAGCGTGCGTTCGGGTTTGCCGGCCACCCGCTCGCCTGAGGGGCGTGTCGCCGGCGCGCTTCAACCCTCTAGGGAACCTCTGCACAGGCAGCTGTGTAGAGGGCCGGATTAATGAATTTGGCTCGGAACATCAGAAATTTGGGCGGAAAACGACCGGCTGAGCGCCCTCGGAGGCCATTTTTGGCCTCTTCCGGGCCATCATCCCGTTCACGAGAGACACCACTCCCGTGGCAACAACTTGCGTCTGAGCATGTACAAGTTGGCCAGCGCAAACGCGGTGTAGAGCCGGGCCGTGTTCTTCGCCAGGCCGCGATAGCGGACCTTGCTGAAGCCCCACAGCCGTTTGACGACATGGAACGCGTGCTCGCCTCGCGCTCGCGCCTTCGAGCGGCATCGGTTGATGTAGCGCTGGTGCTCGGTCAACGGTCGCTGCTTGGTACCGCGACGGTTGACCCGATAGCGGATACCCCGCTCGACGGCCGCCTGCCGATCCGCCTCCTTCCAGTACGCCTGATCGCCAAAGATCTCTCGCTCTTCTCCGTGCAGCAACTCCGGCATCTGACTGATGTCCGCAGCACCCGCATGGGTCGTGGTCAGACTGTGGACGATACCGCGCCGATCCGTGCCGACGTGTGCCTTCATCCCGAAATGCCACTCTTTGCCCTTCTTGCCTTGGCGCATCTCCGGATCGCGCGCCTGCTTGGCGTTCTTCGTCGAAGGTGGCGCGGCAATGACCGTGGCATCGACGATGGTCCCGCTCTTCACCAGCAAATGCCGCTCCTCAAGCAAGCTGCGCACCTCGTTGAAGATCGCCTCGGTCAGATCATGGGCTTCCAGCAGATGGCGGAACCGCAGGATCGTCGACTCGTCCGGAATCTTATCTTCCGCCAGCTCGATCCCGGCGAAGCGTCGCATCGACTCGCTGTCGTACAGCGAATCCTCCGCCTGCGGGTCCGACAGGTTGAACCAGTTCTGCATGAAGTAAACACGCAGCATCCGCTCCAGTGGATGGGGATGCCGACCGGCGCCCGCCTTCGGATAGTGAGGCTCGATCAAGCGCATCAACCGCGGCCAAGGAATCACCGCGTCCATCTCCCTGAGAAACCGCTCGCGGCGCGTCACCTTGCCCTTGCGATCCCACGCCGCCGATGCAAACGTCGTCTGCTTCATCAGTCCCCAATACCTCGACAACCTGGCGAGAAGTATCAATCATCTGCACGTACTTGTGCAGAGGTTCCCTAGGGCAGATGGCGGCTCAATCTGTGGTACGGCAATCTGGCGCTGGAGGACGAATCCCAGATCCGCGTGCTCGGGCAACCGACCCTGACCACCACTTTCCAGCAGGACATCGAATTCGGCGAGTTGTCTGTCGTCTATGAGTTCGCCAACCTGTCCGGTCACAGGTTCGGCGTGCTCGGCGGGGTACGAACCACTTCCCACGACTATTCGCTTGAGATTGCAGCGCCGCCCGGCAGCCCTGCGGGTGCGGTGCGCCGCGGACTGGACGACGACTGGAACGACGCGCTGCTCGGACTGACCCATACCGTCGCCCTGTCCGACCGGGTGATGTGGAGCAGCAGCGCCGTCGCGGGCTTCGGCGACAGTGAATCGTACTGGTCGGTGCGCAGCGCGGTGGGCTGGCAATTTGCCCGCGCCTGGAATCTGGGGGCGTTCATGGAATATCGGGGCATCGACTTCGAGAACGGCGACCCCGGCGACATCGATTGGTATCTGTACGACGTCGACGAATTCGGGCCCGGCATCAGCATCGCCTACGTGTTCCACTGATTCGGTCATCGGCGCGCGGCCATGGAGCTACCGGTGGAATGGCTGCGCGCGGCGATGCTGTCGGCCGCCGTCGCTTCCGTTCACGTGTGGCGCGCCAGGCTCGAGGCGCTGCTGCAAGTATGGCAGGACACGTGGATGCCACTGATCGGTGGTTTCGCTCTGGGCTAAGTCGTCGTCTATCTGTTACCGAAGCTGGGCGCCAACCACCAGGCGATTCTACGCACCGAACCGGGCGCGCCATTGCTATGGCAATTCCGGACTTACCTGACGTTGCTGCTCGGAGCCCAGCTTTACTTGGTGTTCCTCAATCTGCGAGCGCGGGACCACATTGCTGGCGCAGTGTTCCCTCCCATACTGGCCGGAGGGCGAATAGCCTACAGCTTTCTAGGCGGATATCTGCTGGTCAAGTTCCCGGCTGACGCCGGGCTCTCCCAGAGCCTGGCAGCACTGGTCCTGGGCGTGCACCTGATCGGACTCGAAACTCACTTGCATGGCCCAGGTAACGAACGGGGTCTGCGGCTGGTCCTGGTTGGCGCGGTGCTGAGCGAGTCGCTGGCAGGTCTGATGTTCGATCGAGTAGCGTTCACCACGCCACTCATGGCGCTTCTGGCGGGCGGCATACTGGCAGTGGTAATGACGGAGGAGGCGCCGGCCGGAACTCAGCGTGTAGGCGCGTTCGTCGCAGGCTCACTGATCTTCGTCGCCATCGCCGCCATCGGCAGATCCTACCGATGACCGAGCTGCTTCGTGAGAGCGCTACAAAGCCCGGATGCTCTTGCCGCTGGAAAATCGGTTGCCCGCGACGCAAGGGCGCAGGTGAACAACAACCGAACAACATCGGAAGCGCTTGAACCTCCGAACTTAAGCTCCGCAACATACTGATTTTGAGGGGGGAAATGGTGGAGCCAGACGGGATCGAACCGTCGACCTCTACAATGCCATTGTAGCGCTCTCCCAGCTGAGCTATGGCCCCACACGAGGTTCCGCCTTAGCGGAAGGGCCGGAAGCTTACGGAGGGGGTACCGGTGTGTCAACATCCGACCCGTGACGGAATCCGCCCCAACCCTGAAGCGCGCCCTGAACCTGCCCATGCTGGTGCTCTACGGCATGGGCACCACCATAGGTGCGGGCATCTACGCCCTGGTGGGGGAAATTGCCGGCGTGGCGGGCGACGGCGCGCCGTTCTCGTTCCTGATCGCCTCCATCATTGCCGGCTTCACCGCCTGTTCGTTCGCGGAGCTGGCCGGTCGCTATCCGCGCGCGGCCGGGGCCGCCCTCTATGTTCAGCAGGGCTTCGGCGACCCGCGACTGGGGCTCGTGGTCGGATTGCTGGTGGTGCTGGCCGGCGTGGTCTCATCCGCTGCTCTGGTGAACGGCTTTACCGGCTACCTGCAGGAGTTCGTCCCCGTGCAGCGCGGCCTGGCCATCACCGGCATAGCGATGCTGCTCGGCGGCGTGGCGATCTGGGGAATCGCCGAGTCCGTGACCGCGGCCGCGCTGATCACCATCGTCGAAACCGGCGGGCTGCTACTGGTTGTCGTCGTCGGCGCCGACGCGTTTGCCGCCCTGCCCGAACGCTGGGTCGACTTTCTGCCGGGGTCCGCCACAGCGCCCTGGGCAGGCGCGTTTCTAGGCGTGAGCCTCGCGTTCTACGCCTTCATCGGCTTCGAGGACATGGTGGACGTCGCCGAGGAGGTGAAGGACGTTCAGCGCGTTCTGCCGCTGGGCATTCTGCTGACCCTGGGCTTTACCACGCTGATCTACCTGCTGCTGATGGTCTCCGCGCTGCTGGCCCTGCCGCCGCAGGACCTTGCACAATCCAGCGCGCCCCTCGCTTTGCTCTACCAGCACCATACCGGCCAGACACCGCTGGTGATCGGAGTCATCGCCCTGTTCGCCATCATCAACGGCGCGCTGATCCAGATCATCATGGCGTCCCGGGTGCTGTATGGGCTCGCCAGCCGCGGCCAGCTGCCCGGTGCGCTGAGCCGGGTGAGTGCCGTCACGCGCACGCCGGTGCTGGCCACGCTCATCGTCACCGGTCTGATCGTGGTGCTCGCGCTGCTCGGACGGCTCGGAGGCCTCGCCGCGACCACCTCGGTGATCATGCTGAGCATCTTCACCCTGGCGAATCTGGCGCTGTGGCGCATCAAGGCACGCGGGCGCGCGCCTGCAGGCGTGATCGAGTTCCCGCGCTGGTTCCCGCTGGTGGGCGCGCTGCTTTCGGCGGGATTCGTGCTGCGGGAGCTGCTCGGCGCCTGGTATCGCCTCTGACGGCGGTTACGCCTCGGGTGGCGGCGCGAGCAGATCTACCCGCTGCTTCGACTTCGCGACCACGGCCTCCACATCCAGCTTGTTGTGCAGATGGCGCCGGAACGCGGCCGAGGCATCCGGGTCGCCGTGCACCAGATAGGTCTGCGGCGGCGTTTCGAAACCCCTGTACCAGCGCAGCAGGTCCTCCTGGTCGCCGTGAGCCGAGAAGCCGCCGATGGTATGGATGTGGGCACGAACGGCGTAGTGCTCACCGTGAATGCGGATGGTTTCCGCTCCCTCGATGATCCGCCGGCCGAGCGTGCCGGGCGGCTGGTAGCCGGTGAACACCACATGGGTCTGCTTGTGGCCGATGTCGCGTTTGAAGTGATGCAGAATGCGCCCGCCGTTGCACATGCCGCTGCCGGCAATCACCAGGGCGCCGCGCTTCATGCGGTTGATCACCATGGACTCTTCCTTGGTGCGCGTGAAGTGCAGGTTCGGCAGCGCCGGCATGGTCTCACCGCCACGGAAGAACTCTGCCGCCTCCTTGTCGAACAGGTGTTCGAAATCCCAGTAGATCTGACTCGCCTCGATGGCCAGGGGGCTGTCGAGAAAGATCCGCCAGTGCTTCACGCCCCACTCGTCGTAATGCTTGCCCAGCTGATAGAGCAGTTCCTGGCTGCGGCCCACGGCGAACGCCGGGATGAGCACGTTGCCCCCCACACGGTGCGCCTCCTGCAGCACCTCGCCGAACTCCACCAGCGACGCCGCGCGCTCGCGGTGGCGGCGATCGCCGTAGGTGGTCTCCATGAGCACCACGTCCGCCCGGGCCGGTGTTTCCGGGTCGCGAAGAATCGGCGAGTCGTACTGGCCCAGATCGCCGCTGAATACGAGCGTCCGCCGTTCGCCGTTCTGCTCGATGGTCACCTCGACCACGCAGGAGCCCATGATGTGGCCGGCGTCGTAGTACTGCACCGTCACACCCGGCACCACCTCGAACGACTCGTGGTAGCGGTGTCCACGGGTGAGCTTCAGCGCCCGATCGACGTCGTCGACGTCGTAGAGCGGCTGCAGCAACGGCTTGTGGGCCTCAGCGCGGTAGCGGTTCTCGCGCCGGACCCAGCTCATTTCGATACCGGCTGCGTCCTTGAGCAGGATCTCGATCAGCGCGCGGGTTGCGTTCTGCGCGTGGATCTCGCCGCTGAAACCCCGCTTGACCAGCAGCGGCAGGCGCCCGCTGTGATCGATGTGGGCGTGGCTGAGCACCACCGCGTCGACCTCGGCCGCGTCGAACGGAAACGCATCCTCGTTGTGCGCCTGGTCTTCGTCGCTGCCCTGGATCATGCCGCAATCGAGCAGCACGGTGTAACCGTCGATGCGCAGCACATGACAGGAGCCGGTGACGTGTCCGGCGGCGCCGTAGAATTCGAGCTCCATCATCGGTTTCGGGTTCCTGTTGTTAGGAAGCGTTCTGATGCAAGGTTCTGAGGGGGGTAGCGGCGAACGGCCGTCGACCGGACACGCCGCCGTGTTCAGCCCGCCTCTTCCTGCAGCGGCGAATCGCCCCGTCCCGCCGCGAAATCGCGATGCAGTTTCTCCAGCCGCTTGGCCTGTTTCTTGGAAACGCCGACTGCCTGCAGCGCCTCGCGGATGCGCACCCGGGTCACGTCCGGGCCGAGAATCACCATGGAATCGAACAGCGGCAGCGACACCGGGCGCCCGGACAGCGCGATGAACAGCGGCAGCAGGAAGTCGCGGATCTTCAACCCCATGAAGCCTGCCAGCGCCTGGCAGGTTTCGAACAGCGCGTCGCGCTGCCAGTGGCGCAGCGCATCGAGCTCGCGGGAGACGTGATCCAGAATCTGCGCGATCTGGTCGCCGCTCAGCCGATCGGTCTCGAAGTCAGCGGCGTCGAGCTTCGGCCGGTCGCCCAGCAGATAGCCCACCTGAGGCAGCAGGTCCGAGAAGCGCTCGGTGCGCTCCTGAATCAGCGGCACCAGCCGCGCCAGGTTGTCGCGGTTCAGAGCCCATTCGGCCACCCGATCCATGAACGCATCGGCATCGAGGCCGCGCAGATACTGGCCGTTCAGCCAGGACAGCTTGTCCAGATCGAACACCGGGCCGCCCAGGTGGATGCGTGCCAGCTCGAAATCGTCGGCCATTTCTCTGGGGCCGAACAGCTCGCGCCCGTCCGGCATCGACCAGCCCATCATGCCGAGGTAATTCACCAGCGCCTCCGGCAGGATGCCGATGCGCCGGTAGTAGTTCACGCTGGTGGGGTTCTTGCGCTTCGACAGCTTGCTCTGATCGGGGTTGCGCAGCAGCGGCAGGTGACACAGCACCGGCGCCTGCCAGCCGAAATACTGATACAGCAGCACGTGCTTGGGTACCGAATTGATCCACTCCTCGCCGCGCAGGATGTGGGTGATCTCCATGAGGTGATCGTCGACCACCACGGCCAGGTGGTAGGTGGGCATGCCGTCATGCTTGATCAGCACCTGCATGTCCACCTGGCTCCAGGGGATCTCGATGGGCCCGCGCAGCACGTCCTCGAAGGCGCACACGCCCTCCTCCGGCACCTTCATGCGGATCACGTGCTGCTCGCCGGCGCCCAGCCGCCGATGCACCTCGGCCTCGCTCAGGGCCAGACAGTGACCGTCGTAGCGCGTCGTCTCACCGGCCGCGCGCTGCCGGGCCCGCATCTCTTCGAGCCGCGCCGCATCGCAGAAACAGTAGAAAGCATCCCCCTGCTCCACCAGCTGCTGTGCGTGCTCGATGTAGATGTGCTTGCGGGCGCTCTGGCGGTACGGCCCGAACGGCCCGCCCACGTCGGGGCCTTCGTCCCAGTCGATGTTCAGCCAGCGCAGCGAGTCGAGAATCAGCTGCTCCGACTCGGGCGTGCTGCGTGCCTGGTCGGTGTCCTCGATGCGCAGCACGAACTGACCCCCCTGGCTGCGGGCGAACACCCAGTTGAACAGGGCCATGTAGGCGGTGCCGACGTGCGGGTCGCCGGTCGGGGACGGCGCGATTCTGGTGCGGACTTTGCTCATGGGCGCGGATTATATGGGACTGTGGAGGACTCTAGGAACGCCATCGGATCGGGAGGCGCGTGCATGAGTACGCAGGCGCAGGGTCCCGACAGACCCTTTCCGGACACGCTCAAGCCCATCCATGGGTCGCTCGGCGCGCAGCATCCATGCTGCGCGACGGTCCGGAAAGGGTCTGTCGGGACCCTGCGCCTGCTGATTCCAAGAGCAGCGATCTTCCGTCCTGGCTGCGCCCCGATTCGGCACCCAGTGCCGGTTGCCAGCGGAGCTTGAATTCCAGCTGGCAAACCTGATCCTGGGGAGCGCTGGGGTAAAACGAAACCCGGACGCTTGGATAGAGCGGATCGACGGTTTCGAAGGGCACTTGACGGACCGTCGCGAGGCATGGATGCCTCGCGCCGAGCGTCCCATGGATGGGCTTGAGCGTGTCCGGCAAGTGCCTCGGAACCGTCGACCCGCGGTGCCCGACCAGATCGATCGCTCGTGCTGCCCTTTAAACCGGTGTCAGTACCAGAACGATACGAACGCGCGGATCACGTACGAATCGAACTCGTAGAGCGGCTCCGACCCGGCGACGACGCCGGTGACGCGGGCATCGCGGAAGTCGTCATAGGTGAACAGCATGTAGTCTACGAACAGGTTGGCCTCGCCTTTCTTGAAGAACGGCAACCAGCCGGTGGGGAACTCGTAGGACAGCCCCGCGCCCACGGTGTGGGTGGCGTAGCTGGCGAGTTCCTTGTCGCGGGCCATGAAGTTCTGCGCGTTCTCGTACGGGAACAGGTCGCTGTAGAAGTCGGCCGCCGTCTGGTCGTAGTAGCGATACTTGAGGTCCAGAGTCAGGCCGTCCGGCAGCGGGTGCACGTAGGCTACCTCGGCGTTCCAGGCGCTCACGCCCCAGGTGTCCGTGTAGTAGCGCACCTCGCCCTTGAGCGCAGCCCGGTACGGCAGGTAGTACATGCCGCGCAGCGCCGTGGCGCTGGAGGTCTTGGTGCGCGGATAAACTTCCGCCTCGTAGCTGTAGCCGCGGGCGGCCGCCGGGTCCAGATAACGCACCTGGCGGTACGGGTTGTTGAGGTAGCCTTCGTCGGTGACGCCTTCGTAGTTGAGGCTCACTATGAGGTTCTTGGTGACGATCTGCGACAGGTCGACGCGGTAGCCCTGACGGGTGGTGTCCTCGCTGAAGGTGTCGTCGCCGTTGCGCCGCACTTCGTCCCAGCCCCGCGAATAGCTGATGCCGAGGGTGGTGAGATCGCCGAAGAAATCCTGACTGACGCCGAAACGCACGGAGTTCGCGGTGTAGTCGCTCTCTTCGCTGTTCGTGTACGACAGCCCCATGAAGGTCTTGCCGTGCAGATAGTCGACGCCGATGCTCTTCTCGTCGCGCTGCTCGCTGTACTCGCTGGCGGTGGCCTCCACGTCGATCGAGGCGCTGGTGATCATGTCGACGTAGTAGTTGCCCCACACCGATACCTTGTCCTTGTACGCCTTGCGCACCAGCACCGAGGGGCCGTTCACCTCCAGGCCGCCGCCGCTGTAGCCGTGGTACATGACGTCGGCACGGTCTTCCGGCAGCACCGCTGCACCCGCGGGCAGCGCTGCGAAGAGCAGGCCGCACAGGCCCGCAAACGCAATCAGCCGAGGCATGGTCCAGACCTCAGTTGCAGCCACAGCCGCCTCCCGAACCGCCCTCGGCACCACGCGCGCCTTCCCTGGCCTGATAGACGTGGTGCAGATAGGCCTGCGCCACCGGTGCCCGGTTGAAGCTCATGATGGGGTCGGCGAGGTTGTTGCGCTCATACGGGCTGACCCAGGGCTTGAGCTCCATGGAGCCGCAGCCGCCGGCCGAGAGCAGCGCCAGCAGCAGGCCGGTGATCAGAACGGGTCGGGTACGCATCTGGCCAGTCTCCATGAATCTCAGAAAAAGAACGTCAGCCCGCCGGTAAACTCGATGTTGTGCCGGGTCTGGTTCTCGCCCAGCAGATCGGAATCGAACATGTGATCGCGCACGTTCAGATGCAGCGCCAGCCAGTCGGTGGCGACCATGCGGTAGCCGAAGCCGGCGTTGATGGTGAAGCGGTTGTCACCGCCGAACTCCGTGCTGCCCACACCTGCCACCAGATACAGCCCGCCCTTGAACGCGTAGCGGCTGGTCACGAACGCCTCGCCCGGGAACAGGTTCCAGCCCAGGGAGACGTTGTAGAAGCCCATGTCCCGCTCGTCGTCGGTGAGAATCTGCGCGCCGCCCGAAAGGCGCTCGAAGCTCGTCTGGTCGAGCTGCGTGCGCGCGTAGACACCCTCGACGAAAAAGTCCTCGGTCACGTTGTAGGCCACACGCACGCCGGCCACGGGATTGGTGCCGAAATCCTCGACCGACATCAGGCCGCCGAACACGCCGATCTCGAAATTCTCGGTGTCGATCTCGTCCACCTGCACCGGATTGCGTTCGGGCTCACGCACCACCAGCGGTTCGAGCTCCAGGTCTTCGGCCGTGGCGCCCAGTGCCGGGGGCGCGGCGAGCGCGAACCCGACGCTGGCGCACGCAGCAACCAGGCTCAGAAGAAGATGCTGAATCCTGCCTTCCATTGATTTATCTCTTCGTTGTCGTCCCGACTGGTGAGCACCGTGTGGCGCTTGTACTCGAGGCGCAGAATGAAACGATCACTCAGATAAAGGTTAGCACCGGCTCCGGCATGCACGATCTCGTCCTCCCGGTCCTCGGCGGCCACGATCGTGGTTTGTGGCTCAGTTCTCACGATGCCGGTGCCGATCGTGAAGAAGGGTGACACTCGCCAGTTCGGAAACGGGTACATGAGAATGCTGGCCGTGGCCATCTTGCCGTCGGAGAAGTCGCCGAGAATCTGCGTACCTTCCAGTTGCAGCGCGATGTTCGGTGTCACTGCGAAGCCCAGATAGCCCGAGATCGTGCGGGCGCCGTTGAAATCGCCGCCCGTCATGCCCACCTCCCAGCGCCGCTTCGAGAACTCCGCCAGGCCCATCTGGCCGAACTCGATCTCGTTGCCGTCCAGGTCCAGGGTGTGGCGCATCTGGTCGATGTGCACCCAGCCTTCCTTGCTGCGATGGCCTTCGGTGTAGCGGATCTTGAACCAGTCGGTACGGCGCTTGAGGATGGTGACCTCGTCGCCCTGCCCGGCCACGTAGAAGATCGGAAATCCGCGCCCCGGGCCCGTGTGCATCTCGATGAACGGATCCGATACCACCACGGCCGGTTCGTAGTCCTCGAACCAGCCGGCGGCTACCGCCCGATCAGGCAGCCACAGCAGGCACGCCGCGAGCAGCCAGAGCGATGCGAGTTTGCAGATGTTCATGCCGTAGTCCTTTTCGGCTGCGGCCGCTCACTGCGGCACGACGAACGGGTTGTTGTAGTACTGACCGCCGATATCGATCCATTCCGAGATGAGCTTGAGCTCGGCCGCGCTCAGGCGTCCCGCGTGACTGCCGCCCGGTTCGAACAGCGAGAAGAATCGCGGGCTGAAATTGGCTCCAGCGACGTTCAGGGTCGGGGTCACGGCAATCGGCACCAGCACGGGAATGGGGTCGCCGTTGGCGTCCAGCACCAGGTTGCCGTCGGCGTCGGTGACGAACAGCGGGTCGCCGTTGCCGTCGGTGGCCTGCACCAGCTCGTCGATGAGCGTGCCGTTGTCCAGAATCTGCTGGTTGTCGTTGAACAGCAGCTCGCGGTAACTCTTGAAGTGCGCGGCTTCCTGGTCGGATGGCCCATCCGAAAGATCCAGCTGTGCAGCCGGCGTCATGGCCATGCCCATGGCATCCACCACGTTGTGGCAGCTGGTGCAGGTGTCGTCGCGCAGCAGCGTCACGCCATCGGTGTCGAACACCTGCCGGTCCACGCCCCAGATCGGGTGAATGTGGGTCTCGTAGTTGATCACGGTGCGGCAGTTGGCGTTCCAGAAGCCTACGCAGCCGGGATCCACCGGGGCGGGGGTCAGCAGGTCTGCGTAGACATAGCTGAAGCTCGCATCCTTGGCGCGCACGTTCGGATCGGTCCAGACGTCGTCGTACAGAATATCCACCGTCGGCTCGGGCACGCCGTTGATCCGGGTGTAGACCTCCGCCATGGTTTCACCCATGTCGGCAAACAGGGCCGGCTCGGTGTTCGGGAACGGCGAGCCGTCCGCCGGCGCGCCCGCGTTCGCGGACGGAAACTCGGCGTCGGCCCTGCCATGGGGCAGCTCGCTCGCCGCGCTGTGGCAGCCGTTGCAGGTGAGTTCCTCGCCCGGACGCAGCTGCAGCCAGTTCTGATGTCGCTCGCCGATCCGGCGCCCGTCGGCGTCCAGCACTTCGGGCCAGAACGCCACGTTGGCAGGTACCTTGAGGCGCACGGAGCCGTCCGGCTCGATGCGCGCGTAGCCCAGGATCTCCCGCATGAGCTGCGTCTGGGAGCGGCCGAATGCGGTACCGTCGAGATCCACCAGATCGTCGTCGGGCATGGATACGGCCTTCACCAGCCGCAGGAAGCGTGCCGGCCGATCGGCGTCCGTGGTCTGCAGCGGATCGCTGAGCGCCGCCAGATCGACGGCCGCCGTGCCGTCGAAATCGTAGACGCTGCGAATGTTCAGCACGCCCACCGATTCCGAAACGAGATCCGGGTCGAGATCGATACCGGCGGTCCCATCCAGAATCACGGGCGGCGCCACGCGGCCTTCCATCACCACCACGTCGCTGTAGGCGATACCTTCCTCGCCCACCACGATGGGTTGCTGAGTGTCTTCTTCCAGGTCGTGCATCCAGATTCCGTAAAGCGGATCGGCCTCCACGTAGTTCGGATCCTGCAGGTACTGATCCAGACAGGGCGCGTACACCGGGTTGGCGGGATCGCTTATCTCGTCGATCAGCCGGCACTGACTCCAGGCCACCAGCAGCCGGTTGCTACCGTCGAACAGGGGGCGCACGGTGGCGTAGCGGCCCCAGCGGGCGTCGCGTCATCCAGATTGATGTCTCCCGGGATCGGCACTTCCTGCGCATCGCCCAACAGACCCTGGTTGGCGGCTGTCGGCTGGTCGTGCTCCACGAATGCGGCCGTATCGATGGCCACCGGGATGGCGCCCATGCGCGTCTGCGCGGCCCGCGGACGCAGCTGCACCAGCAGTCGGCCGTCAGGCAGCTCGCGCGGCTTCATGAACTCGACGATCTCGCCGTTGGGGCCGGTGTCGTGGCTGTGGACGCCGTACAGGAGCTGCAGCGCGGTACCGTCCGGATGCATGGTGTACAGGCTGATGCGGTCCAGATTGGCAACGTTGTCCCAGCGGCTGAACACGATGCGACCGTCGCCCAGCACGGAAGGATCGAGGTCAGAACTCTGATTGAACGAGATCTGGTGCAGATCGCTGCCATCGGCATTCACCACATGCAGTGTGAATGCCTCCTGGTTGCGGTCCTCATCCAGCGCAGAGAACTGCGGCTTGCCCTCGTCCAGCAGAATCGCCTTGGAGCGCCGCTGCCGCGTAGAGGAAAACACGATCCGCCCGTCGGGCAGAAAGCTCGGTGCGATGTCGTCACCGTCCTCGGCGACGATGTCCGACTGAATCACCCGGGTGACCGTGCCGAGCGTGTGGTCGTACAGCCAGATGTTCCAGGTCGGCTGCTCGTCGGGGTCGAGGTTGGGGTCTTCGGGTGCACGCAGGGCAAAAACCAACTGAGTGCCGTCGTACGAGACTTCCAGATCGCGCACGTCGTAAAGCGGCGGGTTGCCGTCCGCGTCATCAGGAAAAATGCCCGCGGTCAACGAGCGCTCCTCGGCGCTCGGGGAGGCTCGGTCGCGCAGCAGCAGCTCCGCACCGGGCATGAAGTCTGCCGGTTCGCGCACGTCGATGCGCATCAGGTCGCCGTTGTCGTCCAGAAGCAGCGGCCGCTTCACGTAGGCGATGGGAAAATCCACCACCACCGGGTCGGGATCCTGTCCCGAGCCCAGCAGCGTGCTGGAGCCGCTGCCGCTGCCGCCACCGCAGGCACTGAGCAGAAACGCCGCAGCGCACATCCACACGCCTCTCGAGCGCGCATATGTGGCCCTATGGCGTCCACTCCCGCATGCCTGCGCTGCCCGCACGGCATCAGTTCCATCCTGAATCGACACGGCAATTCCTCTTCTCTCGTCGACCGCGAGCTCAACGAAGTCTTGCACAGCGTTCCGACACCGGGCGTGACGGGGGTCACAGCGCGCAAACCGTTTGTTCGCCTGTGAACTCCGTCACGGTCTCGCGGCGACGTTTCCACGAAGCTAGTCGCCCGACTCGACCTCCATGGAAGGAGGCGTGGGCCCCGTCCGTGCACGACGAAGCACCCAGAAACCGCACGGGCGCCAGCGAGAGGAGCCATAGATGAAGCCGAGAGACTGCCGGCAGCACCTGACTTCTGCGGCATTGCTCCTGCTGACGGCGCTGCTGTGCAGCAGCGCGTCGGCGGACAGTCGTGATCAGGCCAAGCGCCTGCACGACCGTATTGCCGGCGTGCCCCCGGACGAGGCCACCCTGGCCAGCATGGCCGCCGAGATCGATGCCAACGACCCGCTGGCCGCAGCGCTCATCGCCACCGATGCGCCCGAGTTCTACAGCGTGACCCTGAAGAACTTTGCCGCACCTTGGACCAACCGCGAACGCAGCGTGTTCGTGCCGCTCAACGACTACATCGCGACCGTCATCGGCGTCGTGCGCGACGAGGTGGACTTCCGCGAGATTCTGAGCGGCGACATCCTCTATGTGGGCACCGAGCCCGGCCTGCCCGCCTACTCCGTGAGCAACAACGACCACTACGAGGCGCTGGAAAACCAGGGCGTGAACCTGCGCGACAGCCTGACGAGCGTGCCGCAGTCCAGCCGCAACGGGCTGCCGCCCGAGGCCACGGCCGGCGTCATGACCTCGCGCGCCGCTGCGAAGGCGTTTTTCATCGACGGCACCAACCGCGCCATGTTCCGCTTCACGCTCATCAACCATCTGTGCCACGACCTGGAACAGGTGATGGACACCACGCGGGCCCCGGACCGGATCCGCCAGGACGTGTCGCGCAGCCCCGGTGGCGACAGCCGGGTGTTCCTGAACAATTGCATCGGCTGCCACTCGGGCATGGACCCCCTGGCCCAGGCGTATGCCTACTACGACTACGAATACGACGTGGCGGCCGACCCCGACGGCGAGTTCGGGGCGATTCATTACAACGGCGTGAGTGATTTCGACCCGGCCACCGGAACCCGGGTCGAGTCGAAATACTTCAACAACGCCAGCAACTTCGAGTACGGCTACGCCACCCCCGACGATCACTGGGACAACTACTGGCGCGAAGGCCAGAACTCCCTGCTCGGCTGGGACCCGTCGCTGCCGGGCTCCGGCACGGGCGCGAAGACCATGGGGCAGGAGCTGGCACACAGCGATGCCTTCGCCCAGTGCCAGGTGGAAAAAGTGTTCGAGAACGTGTGCCTGCGCCCACCTCAGGACAGCGGCGACCGCGCCGAGGTCGATGCCATGGTCAACTCGCTGCGCAGCAACGGCTACAACCTCAAGCTGACCTTCGCCGAGTCAGCCGTGTACTGCATGGGCGACTGAGGGGAGACGCAGAGCATGAGCATTCAACGCCTGATACGCAACGCCACTATCGTGCTGCTCGGCCTTGCCTTCCTGCACGGTTGCGGCAGCGGCAGCGGCGCCGCCACCAGTGCCAACCCGCTCACCAGCACGCCCGACGTGAGCAACTACAGCGGCCCGGCTCCGGCCACCTCGGACGTGCAGAGCTTCAAGCTCAACGTCTGGGACAACCTGGTGCCGAATAACCGCTGCGGCTCCTGCCACAACAACGACCAGAATCCCCGCTTCGTGCGCTCGGACGACATCAACCTGGCCTACGAGGCGGCCAACACCGTGGTGGACCTCACGGATCCGGGCATGTCCACCATGGTTGCCAAGGTGCGCGGCGGCCACAACTGCTGGCTGGCCGACGCTAACGCCTGCGCCGACATCATTCAGTCGTACATCGAAAACTGGGCCGGCGACACGCTGGGCGCCGTGGCCAAGGACGTCGAGCTCATCGCACCGACGCTGCGCGACCCGGGATCCAGCCGCAACTTCCCGGCGGACCCGACCCTGTTCGCGACCTATGTGCATCCGCTGCTTACCGAATACTGCGCGGGCTGCCACACCGACAGCGCCGCGATTCCGCAGTCGCCGTACTTCGCCAGCGACGACATCGACGCCGCCTACGACGCGGCCAAGTCCAAGATCGATCTGGAGACACCGGCCAACTCACGCTTCGTGCTGCGTCTCGGTTCGGAGTTTCACAACTGCTGGAGCAACTGCGCGGCCGACGCCGCAGAGATGGAAGCCGCCATCACCAGCATGGCCGCCGGCATACCGGTGACCTCCATCGACCCGGATCTGGTGACCAGCATGGCGCTGGGGTTGCCGGACGGCATCGTCGCCTCCTCCGGCGGGCGCCACGAGAACAACGTGATCGCGCTGTACGAGTTCAAGACCGGCTCCGGCAATCAGGCCTACGACACCAGCGGCATCGAGCCTTCACTGAACCTGACCCTGTCCGGTGAGTACAACTGGGTCGGCGGCTGGGGCGTGCAGTTCGTCAACGGCAAGGCGCAGGGTTCCACCACCGCCAGCGCCAAGCTCTACGATCTCATCACCGCCACGGGCGAGTTCACCATCGAAGCCTGGGTAGCGCCCGCCAACGTGACCCAGGACGGGCCGGCCCGGATCGTCACCTACAGCGGCGGGCCCGACTCGCGCAACTTCATGCTGAGCCAGACGCTGTACAACTACGACGCCTTCGCCCGCAGCGATGCCACCAATCAGAACGGCGACCCGCAGCTCTCTACCGCGGACGCCGAAGAGCGCCTGCAGGCGACCCTGCAGCACGTGGTCATGACCTACGATCCGGTGAACGGCCGGCGTCTGTACGTGAACGGCCTGTTCACGGGCGACCTGGACCCGGTGCCCGGCGGCCTGCTCAACGAGTGGGACAACACGTTTGCCCTGGCCATCGGCAGCGAGGTGGACAACAACAACCGCTGGGCGGGCACCGTGCGGCTGCTGGCCATCCACAATCGGGTGCTGAGCGAGCAGCAGATCTACGAGAACTTCGAGGTCGGCGTCGGCGAGAAGTACTTCCTGCTGTTCAACGTCAGCGACCACGTGGGCATACCCGACGCCTACATCGTGTTCCAGGTGAGCCAGTACGACTCCTACGGCTACCTGTTCACCGAGCCGTTCTTCGTGATCCTCGACGACACCGCGATGCCGGGGAACATCCCCGTGCGCGGCATGCGCATCGGCCTGAACGGTCGCGAGCTCACGGTCGGTCAGGCGTACCGGAATCTGGACCTGACCATCAACGATGCCGAGTACGACGTCGAAGGCCGCCAGTACCTGTCCGCCCTGGGTACCGTGATCCCGCAGGAAAAGGGCCCGGACGAGGACGAGTTCTTCCTCACTTTCGAGCAGCTCGGGAGCGCGACCAACGTCTACGTCGAGCCGTCGCCGGTACCGCCAGCAGCGCCGCCGGATCTGCCGCGCAATCCGCTGGCCGGCATTCGCGACTTCGCCGAGATCAACGCCACCATGGCAACCATGACCGGCGTTCCCGTCAGCGAGCCCATGGTGCAGGCAACGTACCAGCGTGTGCACCAGGCCATGCCCGTGCAGCCGCTGATCACCGGCTTCATCTCATCGCAGCAGATGGGCATCACGCAGCTGGCCATCGCCTACTGCGGCGCGCTGGTGGACGACAGCCAGGCACGGGCAGACTTCTGGCCGGCATTCGACTGGAACGCGCCGCTCGCGAGCGCGTTCACCGATCGCTCGGCGGTGATCGACCCCATCATCGACCACATGGTCGGTCGCAGCATCGCCACGCAGCCGCTGGCGGCAGACGTCGACACCGAGGTCAACGACCTCATCGACCGGCTGTCCAACTGCGGCGGCAGCTGCGAGCCCGACCGGGTGGATCGCATCATGAAGGGAGCGTGCGCCGCCGTGCTCGGCAGCGCAGCCATGTTGGTTCAATAGTGAGTGATCGACTGAGCGAGGACTGATCATGCGAAGACCCCGCAAGCGCAACTACGACGATCCGATCCGGCACCCGGATCACCGTCGGCCCCGTACGCGCCGCGAATTTCTCGCCCAGGGTTTCATCATGGGCACGGGCACGGTGCTCGGTGGCGCCATGATCTCGCTGGGGCCGGGACGCGCGCACGCGTCCCTGTCGCCGGAACTGCTGCCGCTCATCGCCAACTGCGGCATCGCCACTCAGGGCGCGGGAAAGATACCGTTCATCTGCTTCGATCTGGCCGGCGGTTCGAGCCAGGCGGGCTCCAACGTGCTGGTGGGCCAGCGCGGCGGCCAGCTCGACTTCCTGTCCACCTCCGGCTACGAGCGTCAGGGCCTGCCCGCCGACATGATACCGCCGATTCTGAACCCGGCGACCGGCACCAACGACTTCATCGACCAGTCGCTGGGCCTTGCGTTCCACAGCGACAGCGCGTTTCTGCGCGGCATCGCCAGCAAGATCTCGCCGGCCACCGCGGCCAACATCAACGGCGCGGTCATCCCGGCACGCTCCGAGAACGACACCGGCAACAACCCGCACAACCCCATGTACGGCATCGCCCGGGCCGGCTCCGACGGCTCGCTGCTGACCCTGATCGGGTCCCGCAACTCCGACTCCGGCGGCAACTCCATGGCCCCCGCCAGCATGATCGACCTGACGATCCGCCCCACCAAGGTGGATCGGCCCAGCGACGTCACCGGGCTGGTGGACGTCGGTGATCTCACCAGCGTGTTGAGCCAGGCGGACGCGGTGGCGGTGATGGAATCCATCTATCGTCTCAGCGATATGAAGATGCGGGACATGGATACCGGTCAGACCATCACCACCGAAGACGTGGTCAAGGATCTGGTGCGCTGCGGCTACCTCAAGAGCGCAGACCTCGCCGACCGGTTCGGCAACCCGGCGACGCTCGACCCGGCCGGCGATCCGCAGATCGTCGGTGGCGGCGGCATCTTCAGCGACCTGGAGTTCAACGGCTCCGGCGAGTTCCGCAAGACGGCCTCGGTGATGAAGATGGTCATCAATGGCTTCGCCGGCGCCGGCACGATCGAGATGGGCGGCTACGACTATCACGGCGGACGCCGAGCTGAGGGCGAAGTGAAGGATTTCCGTGCCGGGCAGTGCATGGGCGCGTGCCTCGAGTACGCGGCCCGCGTGGGCGTGCCGCTCATGCTCTATGTCATGTCCGACGGTTCGCTGTCTTCCAACGGGGCCATCGACAACTCGGTGGACGGCCGCGGCAAGGGCGAATGGACCAGCGACAACCAATCCACCGCCGCGCCCTTCTTCCTGGTCTACAACCCCACCCGGCGGCCCACGCTCATCGGCGGCACGCCGAGCAGCAGGCGCTGCATCAACAGATCGGCTTCATGCGCCCCGACGGGTCCGTGGAGACCGCGGCCACCCGGCGGCGAACAACGTGAACCTGCTGGCGGAAACCGTGGTGCTGAACTACATGGCGCTGCACGGCGAGCAGGGCAGCTTCGGCAGCCTGTTCCCGGGGCTCGGTCAGGCCAATGCCGCGCTGCTGGATACCATGACCGCCTTCGAACCCATCGTCAGCGGCACCATCACCAACCCCACGTAGTTCGACTAGGCTGAATAGGAAAGCACGTCACGCCCGCGCAGCGTCGTTCACCGGAAGGTACGGCGCACGCGGGCGCCGCGACGTGGTCGCGCGGATTCAGCCATGATCGACGCCCTGAACGACATGCTCGCCTGCCCCCGCTGCCAGCAACCGCTGGCGGCGCTGCACTGCCCCGCCTGCCGGGTGGACTACCCCCTGCTCGGCGACGTGCCCTGGCTGTTCGCCGACCCGCAGGCGGCCGTCAGCGACTGGCGCAATCGCTGGCACTTCGCGCTCGCGCGACTCGACGACGAGCAGCAGCGTGCCCGCGCCGCTCTGGCCGCGCGTCCCGCTCCAGCCACAGCCCGCCGGCGGGAACGGCTCGCCGCCGGCTACGAATCACAGCGCGTAGCGCTGAAGCAGCTGCTCGCGCCGCTGGAACTGGCGCAGGGCGGTGCGCTCGAGACCCACCTGGCACTGCGCACGCGGCTGCCGAGCACGCTGGGCATCACCAGCTACGACGCCAACGTGCACCGCGACTGGTGCTGGGGCGAGACGGAAACGCGTGCAGCGCTGGCCGAGCTGCAGGCACTCATTGACGATCCGGGCAGCGATGCGCACGTGCTCGTGATCGGCGCCGGCGCCGGGCGTCTCGCCTACGATCTGCACCAGGCGACCACCAGCGCACTCACGCTGGCCGTAGACGTCAACCCGCTGCTGACCTGGGTGGGCCACCGTGTCAGCCGAGGCGAGACCGTGCACCTCACGGAATTTCCGCTGGCACCACGCACGGCCGACCAGGTGGCCGTGTGCCGCGCCCTGTCCGCCCCGCGACCGGCCCGCCCCGGCCTCGAGTTCGTGCTCGCGGATCTGCTGCGGCTGCCGCTGCGTCCCGGTCAGTTCGACCTGGTGATCACGCCCTGGCTGCTGGACGTGGTGGAAGCGGATACCCATTGGCTGGTTCAGCGGATCAACCAGCTGCTGAGACCGGACGGCCGCTGGCTCAATCAGGGATCCGTGGCATTTCAGAACGCGGCGCCCGAGCGGCGCTATACGCTCGAGGAACTGACCGACATGGCGCAGGCGTTGGGGTTTGCGACGCCCGAAGTACGCGAAGCGGAGCTGCCCTACATGGCCTGCCCGGACAGCCGCCACGCGCGGCGCGAGCTGGTCGCGAGCTTCGCCGCACGCAAGCTAGCTGACGCGCCCAGGCCGGGACGCCGCGATGCCCTGCCCGACTGGATCGTGACAGGGCGGGCGCCAATCCCCGCGCTGCCGGCATTTCAGACCCAGGCCATGACCACCCGTGTTCATGCATTCATCATGTCGCTGATCGACGGCCGACGAACGCTCAGAGACATGGCCAAGGTCATGGAACAGCAGCAGCTGATGCCCTACCGCGACGCGGAGCAGGCCCTGCGTGGGTTTCTGATCAAGATGTACGACGAGGCGCAGCGCGCGCAGGGTCTGTGATCAGAGCGTGGCGGGCATCACCACCGGATTACGCTCGTCCTGATCACCGTCGCCTGGGGTCGCGATGTCCCAGGCATCTTCGCAACGCAGCAGGGCGTGCGCCAGCTTGTTGTTGAGCGCGTGCCCCGACATGTAGCCCTCGAACTCGCCCAGCAGCGGCCTGCCGAGCAGATACAGGTCGCCGATGGCGTCGAGCATCTTGTGCTTGACGAACTCGTCCGGGTAGCGGAGCCCTTCCGAATTCAGGATGCTGTCGTCATCGATGCCGACGGCGTTGTCCAGGCTCGAGCCCAGACAGCGCTTGATTGCGTGAGCCTGCTCGAGATCGCGAATCAGGCCGAAGGAACGCGCCTGACTGACGTCGGTCACGTAGGACGTCTTGCCAAAATCGACGGTAGCCGTCTTCGGATAGCGATTGAACACCGGATGGTCGGCCACGAACGTGTAGCTCGCCTTGAAGCCCTGGTAGGGCCTCAACACCGCCACCGCATCCCCTTGAGTAACCCTGATCTCCCGTCTGACGCGGATGAACTTGCGGGGTGCGTCCTGCTGGACGACCCCGACTGAGCTGATCAGGTTGACGAATGGTGCTGCGCTGCCATCCATGATGGGTACTTCTTCAGCGCTCAGTTCCACCAGAACGTTATCGATACCGAGCCCCCAGAGCGCCGACATCAGGTGCTCTACGGTCGCCACCTGCACGCCGGCTTCGGCAATGCTGGTGGACAAGGTCGTGTCCGACACTCGCTCCGTCAGGGCGGGGACCCGTGCCCCACGGAGGTCGCTGCGTGCGAACACGATGCCCGTATTCTCCCCGGCAGGGCGTAATGACATACGGACTTTCTTTCCAGAATGAACGCCGATCCCGATGGCGTGCACCGCTTGCGCGATGGTTCGTTGGCTCAGCATCTGCGTTCTTCCTGCCAATTCAGCAGCTTGGCGAAAGACTATACACAGCTTCTGAAGCAAAATGAAGAAAAAATGGAGACTTGCTGCACCACCCTGGGGCGCAAAGGATTAATCCAACGGAATCAGTCGATTAGCCACCAGCCAGCGTCCTGCCGATGGTCTCCCGCAAGGTCTCCGAGGTATCGCCGCAGGCTCACTGCACGCGCGCTTGCGGCGGCGTGCCCTCGGGTCGCAGCCGCTCGGCAAGCCGCCGCATCAACGCCTTGACGTGCAGCTGCACGAAAATTTCGTTGACCACCTGAATGCCAGCGGCCGCGATGCGCGCCGCGTCGTCCACATTCAGATCCCCTTCGAAAGCGGCAAAGAATTCGTCGACCTCGGCCGCGGCGAGCTCCTCGGCCGCGTCGCGGTAGCGCGCCAGAATCCGGGGTGCGTAGCCGTGATCCCGGTCGTAGCCCGCCGCCCGCATCTCGGCCCAGCTGCGCACGATCGCGGCATCGCGGAACTCGACCCAGTGCTCGCCGTTGCGCGGCTCGGGGCTGATGGCGCCGACCCTGCACAGATCCTCGAAATCCTGCCGGTCGACGTCGTGCGCCTCTAGCAGGCGCGCAACGGGCTGATCCGGCACCGGCGTCACCCCTTCCAGCAGGGCGGGCAGCAGGCGTTCGAGCCCGGCCAGTGAGCCACTGCCCGCCAGCGCTTCGAACTCGGCGCTGTCGAGCACGGACTTGATGCGTGCCAGGGACATCTCCCGCTCTTCCCGCAGGTGCCGGATGGCGAGCAGTCGCTTCACGTGCTCGTCGCTGTAGAAGGCGACGTTGCGCTTCGGCTTCTCCGGCTCGGGGAGCATGCCTTCGCGAATGTAAAAGCGGATCGCCTCACGGCCGACGCCCGTGCGCGCCTCGAGCTCCTTCATCTTGATGGCGGCCGCCACGGCAGCGCTCACCAGGGATGCACGCGCACCGGCAGGTTGCTGTAGCCGCGCACGAAGTTCGAGCGCACGCGCACCGGATCGCCCATCAGCTCGACGAAGCGGAAACGCTGCATGATCTCTTCCCAGATGATGCGCAGCTGCATCTCCGCCAGACGGTTACCCATGCACCGATGCACGCCGAACCCGAACGAAAGGTGATGACGCGCGTTGTCACGGTCGATGCGGAACTCGTCCGGCTCTTCGATCACGCTGGCATCGCGGTTGCCGGAGACGTACCACATGGCCAGCTTGTCGCCCTTCCTGATCTGCTTGCCGCCGAGCTCCGTGTCCTGCGCCGCGGTGCGCCGCATGTACGCAAGCGGCGTCTGCCAGCGGATGATCTCCGAAACCATGTTGGGGATCAGCCCGGGGTTGTCGCGCAGCTTCTGATACTGATCAGGGTTCTGATTGAGCGCCAGCACGCCGCCGGAGATCGAGTTGCGGGTCGTGTCGTTGCCGCCGACGATCAGCAGGGTCAGCATGCCCAGGTACTCGAGCGGCGTCATGTTCCGTGTGGACTCGCCGTGCGCCAGCATGGTCACCAGATCGAGGCGCTCCCCCGGTGCCTTGTTGACCCGCTCGTTCCAGAGCACGGTGAACTCATCCAGGCACTGTTGCAGGGCCGCGCGCCGCTCTTCCTCCGTCACGTTGTTCGCGCCGACCAGGCCCGGGCTCGAGGTCGCCATATCGGACCAGTACGTGAGCTTGCGACGTTGCTCGAACGGGAAGTCGAACAGCGTTGCCAGCATCCGCGTCGTGAGCTCGATGGAGACCCGATCCACCCAGTTGAAGGTTTCGCCCACCGGCAGGCCATCGAGAATTTCCGCAACACGTTCGCGTATGAGCGGCTCGAGCTGTGCCAGATTGCGCGGCGCCACCACGCCCTGCGCGACCTTGCGCTGCGCGTCGTGTATCGGCGGATCCAGAGTAATGAAGCCGGCCTCGAGCGGAAATTCCGGGTCCGGGTCGCCCAGCACGATGCTCCGGGTCGACGAGAACAGTTCGTGATGCTTATCGACGTAAACGATGTCGTCGAACTTCGTGACCGACCAGTACGGCCCGAAGTCGCTCTCGGCGCAGTAGTGCACCGGGTCTTCGTTGCGCAGCCGCTCGAAGTAGCCCCAGTGGGTATCGGTCTCGAACAGCTCGGAATCGGACACGTCGATGCGATCCAACGGGATCGAATACGGGTCCGCCCCGGCCTGGCCCTTGCCGGGCGTGGCGGTGACGTCCTGATCCTGAATGGCTTCGCTCATGGTCTTCCTCCCCTCGATGGTGCGCAGCAGAGGTCGAACCCTAGCAGAGTGCGTTTTACGTATCAATACTACGTACTTCTAGACGGGCCGGGAACCACGTACAATCGCGCCCCTTCGAACGAGCCGGCGAATCCGGAGACACTGCCCAGTCATGTCCGACCACCTCTCCCGACACCGCCGACTGTGCGTGGCGCCCATGATGGCGTGGACGGACCGCCACTGCCGCTACCTGCACCGCCTCGCGGCGCCGCAGGCGCTGCTGTTCACCGAGATGATCGCCACTCCCTCGCTGCTGCTCGGGCCCGGCGCGCGCCTGTTGCAATTCGGCCCGGCCGAGCACCCGGTCGCGGTGCAGCTCGGCGGTTCCGACCCGCGCAGCCTGGCGCAGGCGGCGCGCATGGCCGCTAAAGAGGGCTACGACGAGATCAACCTCAACGTGGGCTGCCCGTCGCCCCGTGTCAGCACCGGAGGATTCGGTGCCTGCCTGATGCTGGAGCCGGCCCTGGTCGCGGAATGCGTGGCCGCCATGCGCGCCGTGGTAGACGTGCCTGTGACCGTGAAGTGCCGCCTGGGCGTGGATGACGCCGACAGCGACGCCCTGCTGCACGGGTTCGTCGAGCGCGTCGCCGCGGCCGGTTGCATGACCTTCTACGTGCACGCGCGCAAAGCGCTTCTCGACGGCCTCTCGCCGGCCCAGAACCGATCGGTACCGCCGCTCCAGTACCACCGGGTACATGAGCTGAAGGCCGCATTTCCCGACCTCGAGATCGTGCTCAACGGCGGCCTCACCAGCGTCGATGCCGTCGCCGAGCAACTGCGAGATCTGGACGGAGCGATGATCGGGAGGGCGGCCTATCACGATCCCATGCTGCTCACCCGCCTGCATGCCCGACTGTACGGTGACGAGACCGGCAGCGCGCCAACCGATGCATGGAACCTGGCGGGACATTATCTGGTCTACATGGAACACCAGCTGCAACAGGGCGTGCACCTAAAGGAGATGACCCGGCACATGCTGGGCCTGTTTGGCGGCATGCGCGGCGCGCGGCGCTTCCGGCAGATGCTCAGCGACGCGCGCGCTCTGGCGCGCAACGATCCGGATCTGGTGCGCGAAGCGCTCGAGACGCTGCGTGCATTATCGGCGGCACAGGTCGCCTGAGGCGTTCCTCTCCAGCGCGATGAACGCAATGAAGATGCCCTGAGGATAAGATGACCGTGCTCGACCGTCTGCTCAGCAAGTTACGTAACGACGAGGTCGTCAGCGACGACCGGCGCACGGTCGCCCTGGCTGCCGGCGCGCTGCTGCTGGAAGTCGCGTGGGCAGATCACGAGATTGCGGACAGCGAGCTGGAAATGGTCCGCAACGCGGTGCAGCAGCAGACCGGGCTCAGCGACGACGAAGTACAGGAAGTGGTCGAACAGGCCCGCCGCCACCAGGCGGAGAGCGTCGGCGTATTCGCGTTCACCCGCACCATCAACGAAGCCTGGCAGGAACCGCAGAAGTTCGAGCTGGTGGAGGCGCTGTGGCGACTGGCCCTGTCGGACGCGGCCCTGCACCGTTACGAGGAGCACGTCATCCGCAGAATCGCGGAGCTGCTCTACGTCAGCCACACCCGCTTCATCGAAGCCAAGCTCAACGCAGCGCGCGACGCGGCGGCTCGTTGAGCCCGGAGCGCGCGTGCTCCTCGAGGGATTCCGCCTCGAGGGTCGTCACCAGATCCTCGAACGCGTTGCGGTTGGCATCGTTCATGTCCATGAGAATGCGATGCGCCTCGATCACGCGCTCGCGCACCTCCTCGTCGGAAGCGGCCGTGCACGGCAATTCCGCGAGCTGCTGTTCGTGCTCCAGCGGTTGCTCCACCAGATTGAACACTTCGTCGAGTCCCATGCTGGTCAGCAGGCGAGTGATGTCGGGACGGGTGGATATCAGCGTCGGACGATAGCCGAAGCGCTTGTCGGCCTGAATGGAAAGCTTGGCCAGCAATCCCAGAGAGGTGCTGTCGATGCTCTGGGTGCGGCTCAGGTCGACCAGGACCGACCTGAAGTTGCGGTCCTCGAACATGCGCTCTAGAAACCCGTCGAACGCCGTACAGAGCGTCAGGCGGACATCGCCTTCGAACAGCATCAGATAGACGCCGTCATGTTCTGCCACCAGTATGCGTCCGCGCACTAGGCCTCCCTTCGCACGATCAGACAGGTCATGTCGTCAGGCTTGCTGACGCCATCGACATCCATCTGCAGCATATCCCAGATACCGTTGAGTTCGCCGCCACTTTCTGCGGCTGCCAGCAGCCGCGTCTCCTTGGCCGTGAGGTCGCCCGTGCCCATCGCGTCCAGCACGCCGTCGGAGAACATCACCAGCCCGTCGCCCGGCGCCAGCGCCACGGTCGCGGCCGCATAGCTCACATCGTCGAACAATCCCACAGGCCGGCCCTTCTGCTCCACGAACGTGGCGGCACCGGATGAGACACGGATGGCGGGCGGATAGTGCCCGCCGTTGACCAGCCGAATCTCGTCGCTCTCCAGGTCGCCGACGCCCAGCAGCATTGCGACGTGTTTGTCGATGCGCTGATCGAGCAGCTCGCGATTGATCCACTGCAGGATCTCGCCAGGTTCGCGCAGCATGCTCGGACGGTACTCGCGCCGCAGCCGGCGCGAGAAATTCTTGAGCAGCACGGTGACGAACGCCGAGGACGCGCCGTGGCCGGAAACGTCCGCGACGTAGAACGCAAAGTGACGTCTGGTCACCTGGAAGTAGTCGACGAAGTCGCCGCTGAGAATCAACGACGGGACGATGCGATGGTGAAACCGGTAGCGATCGATGACCATGGGATTGGGCGGCAGCATGCCCATCTGGATGTATCTGCCGGCGCGCTGATCGCGCTCCAGATCCGCCACGAACTGGGTGAGCTGCCGCTCCGCCTCGTTGGCCGCGGCGCGCAGGCGCGACCGGATCGCGTCCAGGCGCTGGGCCAGCTCCGAGGCGTCTGCCGGCAGCTGCCAGGCATCGGCGAGGCCTGCGTGCAGCGCGCCGAGCAGCAGGTCGCGATCCAGGGTGGCATGGGTGGCAAGCACAACGGGTACGCGCGGATGTTCCATCACCAGCTGGCGCGCCCATTCGAGGTCGGTGCAGATCACCAGTTCCGGCGGCGTCTGCTCGCACAGATCCAGAACGACGGAAAGCTCCCCCGATCGAATGGTGGGATTGCCGAGACGCTCAAGCTGATCCGGCAGAGAAGCGGACCCTTCCTGCTCAGGGCCCGCGACGATCAGACTCATGGATGATTCTGCTTCCGGCGCTCCGAATGCTGGGGCACCCTACTCCTATCACCAGGCCCTGACAACCCGACGCCCGGGCCTTCCGGTAAGCCGTTTGTGGCGCGCTGGTGGCGGCGCTGCGGCACACCCAGGCACCGGCCGGAATGGCTGCCCGCGGCTACTCCTGATCCTCGAAGTCGTCATAGTCGTCGGCGAACGGATCTTCCTCGACCCGGCCGTCGTTCACCAGGAACTCACGCCGCTGCAGGTAGGCATCGCGCAGGAACAGATAGCGGTCACCGCTGATCAGCTCTTCCGCCGATAGCAGCTGGCGTCGCGTGTCGACGACGTCGACGCCGTAAACGACGTAGCGTTCCGGCGGCGACAGCAGGCGCAGCGGGTTGGTCAGCGCATCGAATATCAGGCCAACCGCGTCGGTCCCCGTGGACGGCCCACGGAACGGAATCACGATGTACGGGCCCGAACCGGCACCCCAGACCGAGAACGTCTGGCCGAAATCCTCATCGTTCGCCGGCAGCCCGGCGCGCGCCGCCACGTCGAAGAGGCCCGCAATGCCGATGGTGGAATTGGTGACGAATCGCATCGTATCGTTCAGCCCCTGCATCGGCTTGCCCTGCAGCAACTGGTTGACCGCCACCATCGGCGTGCCGAGGTTGACGAAGAAATTGGCAACGCTGCGCTTTACCGGGTTCGGCAGCACCTTGTCGTAACCCTTGGCAACCGGTTTCAACACCCACCGGTCCACCGTGTCGTTGAAGGTCTGCACCTTGCGGTTCATTCCCTGCCAGGGGTCCGCGTTCTGCGTGCTGGCGCACCCGGCCATGCCGCCGAGACACACCACCAGCAGCCACAGACCCCGCGCGAACGGATGGAGCGCCGGCGCGCTCCGGGGAAACCGGCCATTCATCGAATCACTCCTCAACCGTGACCGTGCCCAGAACGATGCCCAGCTTGCGCAGTCGCTGCAACGTGATCAAGCCCTGATCGTGCAGCACCCCGGGATCCACGTGCGGCGCCTCCGCCGCCATCCGCGCCAGCACCGCCCCACCGCTGCCGCCCTCGCCGACGAGCTCCAGCAGGCGCAGCGTGAAAGCGTTGGCTTCGAGGAACTTCACCTGGTCGTCCCGGCGCCGGTAGACCACCAGGTGCGTGGGTTCCGGCGGCGGTTCCACGGGCTGGAAGCCCTCGCCGATCTGATGCACCGGGAAGCGGTACGTCAGGGGCCAGATCAGCGGCGACAGCAGGATCGGGTCATGTTCCAGATCGCCGCCCGCATCGAAACCGCTGTCCGGGAGGTCTTCCTCCGCCACCGCCAGCGCCAGCTCGACCCATTCGTAATGGCACAGCTCCAGCAGGAACGGCGGCAGCTCGGGCGCCGGCTGCTTCTCTAGAGGCGCCGCCGGCTGCTGCAGAGACGCCGCCAGCTGCTCCAGAAAAGTCAGAAACTCCTGCGAAACCTCGAGAAAATACGGCGACTCGCTGCCGTGTCTGTGCACGAATCGCCGTACCAGCGCGTGCCAGCGCTCGTGGCCCAGCACGCGTTTGGCCACCGGAAAGCCGCCCGCCAGAAACGACTCGATGTTGTTGTAGAACAGGTCCAGATAGATCTGCATTCGACGCGGATCGACATCCACCGGTCGTGCATGCACTTCGGGGTTGCGGATGTGCGCGGCGAAGTCCAGCTGGCGGGCCACGAACCCGGGCAGATTGTCACCCGATCGCGGCACGCTCGCGCACCTCGCCCTGCAGGGCGCGGATCCGTGCCACCTCGCCAAGCAGATCTTCGAACGGTGGAAAATTGAAGTCGCGTTCGAGCAGGGTCGGCAGCGCGCCCCAACGTGCATAGGCGTCCCGCAGCAGTGTCCATACAGGGTCCGCCACCGCGGCACCGTGCGTGTCCACGCGCATATCGGGGGCCTCGACATAGTGGCCGGCAATGTGCACATACACCGTGCGTTCGCCAGCTATGCCGGACAGGAACTCGTGAGGATCGTAGTCGAAGTTGACGCTGTTGACGAACACGTTGTTGACGTCGAGCAGCAGATCGCAATCGGCTTCCGCGAGCACCGCATTGATGAAATCCAGCTCCCGCATCTGCTGACCGGGCGCCGCGTAGTAAGAGACGTGCTCGATACCGATACGGCGACCGAGCACGTCCTGGGTCCGGCGAATGCGCCCGGCCACATAGTGCACCGCCTCTTCCGTGAACGGAATCGGCATCAGGTCGTAGAGGTGGCCTTTGTCGTCGCTGCAATAGCTCAGATGCTCCGTGTAGCAGCGCACCTGATGCGCATCGAGAAAGGCGCGCACCTGTTTGAGAAACGCGACGTCCAGAGGCGCCGGGCTGCCCAGCGACAACGACAGGCCATGACAGACCAGAGGAAAACGCTCGGCCAGCGCCCGGAACTGGCGGCCAAAGCGGCCGCCGACGCCAATCCAGTTCTCCGGCGCCAGCTCCAGAAAGTCCACCGCACCGACGTCCATGTCGAGCAGCTCGGGCAGCAGGCCGCGGCGCAAACCGAGGCCTGCGCCCGAAACCGGCGGCAGTGTCCGGACAGGCTCCGGACGCGATCGAGTTACCTCAGCCACGTCCGGCCGACCACGGTCCGGTCGAGCAGATCAGGCAGCGCCGCCGCACTTGCCTTCGCTGTCCTTGGCTTCACCGCACTTGCCCTCGGCATCTTTCGACTCGCCACACTTGCCTTCGGCATCTTTGGCTTCACCGCACTTACCTTCGGCATCTTTGGCTTCACCGCACTTGCCTTCGGCGGCCTTCGCTTCGCCGCACTTACCCTCGGCTGCCTTGGCCTCGCCGCACTTGCCCTCAGTGGTTTTTGCCTCGTCCTTGGCCTCGCCGCATTTGCCTTCGCCGCACTTGCCCTCGCCGCACTTGCCCTCGGCTGCCTGCGCCAGCAGGTCGTAGCCCTGGGCGAGGTCCTGGGCGCTGAACGGTTGATCAGCGTTGGCGAAGCTGGCCGTTGCCAGAGATGCGACGAATGCCGATCCAACGGCAGCAGTAACGGGTTTCATCTTCCGATTCAGCATGACTTGCGTCTCCTCTAACAGGCCGGACTGACCTGCTGTCTCTTTTTGATGTCGGGCGCGCCCTGTGTAGGGCGCCCCGGAGGTCGGACCGCCGGACAACGCGATCGTTCCCGATCCGGCGCTCAGAGTAACCCGTGCCGATCGGGCTGTACACGCGGGCCGCATCCTGCTCAGGCGAGCCCGAACTCGCGCTCTGTTGCGAGAAACGTCTGGCGCACCCGCTTCAGCGACACCTTGCCCCGGGTGCCGAGCGGCTCCGCAAACAGCCCGATGCGCAGCTCCTCGATCAGGAACCGCAGCGTCTGCCAGCGCGCTGCCGGCATCCCCGGCACGCTGCGCAGGCGCTCGAGACGTGCCTGCAGCGCGGCCACGTCCGCCGTCTGCTCGGCGTCGCGCTGCACGCGCCCCTGCAGGTGCTCCAGCCGGTAGCTCACCGCGTCGAGATAGCGCGGCACTGCGGCCAGCATCGCGCGGGGGGTCGCGGCCAGCAGCTCGGCAGGCACCAGCCGAGCCAGCTGCTCGCGCACGTCTGCCATCGCGCTGCGATAGGCGGGTGACGTCATGGCGTCGAGCGTCCGCACGATGGCGAACCGTGCCTCGAGAATCCGGCGCACGGCTTCGAGCGTCTGCTCGAAAACGCCCGTCAGCGCGCCCCTGCGGGCCGACAGCAGGGCGCGAAACGCGCGCGCATCCCGGGGCAGCGGCTGATCCTCGAACAGGCAGTACCAGACCGAGCCCCGCAGCACCTCGTCGTGCAGGGTTCTGGCGTCACCCAGTGACGCGTAGCGCAGACCCAGATCACGCTCGCGATCGAGACGCTTCTTCAGATGCCGCGCCGTCTGACCGAGCTCCAGAAGCGCGAGCCGCGCAAAGCCCCGCCGGTTGGCGTCGGCCTGCGCTTCGGCGCTCGCCAGCAGGCGCAGATCCACGTGATCGCCCCCGTCCACCAGCGCCGGATAGACCACAACCTGGCCGGCCGGATCGTCGAGTACCTGCGACTCGGGCAGCTCGAGGTCGTCCGGCCAGCGTGTGAGGCCGGACCGCTCGAAGCTGTCGCGCAGGCCACCCGCCATGCGCGCCTCCACGGCGCTGGCGAACTGCGCCTTGAGCGCCTCGACGTCACGGCCCTGGGCAACCACGTGGCCCTCGCTGTCCAGTACCTGCACATTCATCAGCAGATGCACGTCGATCCGATCGCGCGACCAGTCCTCGGCAGTGATTCGAACCCCGAACAGATCGTGAGCTACCTCGGCCAGCGCCACGTCGAGGCGTCCTTCGCGATAGCGACCCGGCTTCAACAGCCGCGGCAGCATTTCGGCAACCCGATCGGGTACCGGCGCCAGCAGCCGGCGTTTGCTCTTCGGCAGCGATTTCAACCATTGCTCGCAAACCAGCGCAAACAGCCCGGGCACCGACCATTCCAGGGCCTCTGCCACCAGCGCGCTGAGCATACCCATGGGCACCTGCACGGACACCCCGTCATCGGGCTCGCCGGGGGCAAAGCGGTACTTCAGCTCGAACTGCGCCCCGCGCAGATCGAGCCGCCCGGGGTAGTCCTCCTCGGCATAATGCACGTCCGGCTGCGCCGTCAGATCCGCCTCGCTGAAAAACAGCCGCTGGCGCGCTGGCGCACCCGCCTTGCGCCACCAGCGATCCAGCTCGGCCATGCTGCGTAGACGTCCACGGGCAGGTGCTCGGCATACAGCGCCGCGTGCTGATCGTCACTGATGATCAGATCCGCCGGCGGCCCCGCTTCCTGAGCTCGAGCAGGTGGCGCATGACGCCGGTGCCGTGCTCGAGAAACGGTGGCGGCCGGGCCACCGCGCCCGGCACCAACCCTTCGCGCACCATCAGATCGCGGGCGTGGGCCCGATCGATTCGCGTGTAGCTGACACGGCGCCGCTCCACCAGAGGCAGCCCGTACAGTGTGACGCTCTCGAACGCCTCCGCCTCGCCCCGGCGCGCGCTCCAGTGCGGCTCGGAGTAACGCCGCTTGATCAGATGTCCTGCAGCCTGCTCGATCCAGCGTGGCTCGATGGCGGCGACGCAGCGCGCGTACACGCGAGTGGTCTCGGCGATCTCGGCCGCCATCAGCCAGCGCGGCGTGCGCCCGGAAAGCGCGGAACCCGGGAAGATGCGAAAGCGCAGATTGCGCGGACCCAGGTAGTCACCCTTCTCGTCGTGCAGTCCGATCAGGCTCAGCGAGCCGGCCAGAATCGCCTGGTGCACGCTGGCGTAATCCGCGTCCGCCTCGTTCGGCTTGAGCCCCAGATCGCGGACCGCGAGCAGCAGCTGACGGTGCAGCTCACGCCATTCGCGCATGCGCGCCGGCGACAGAAAACGTTTGCCCAGCTCGCGCTCGAACGCCGAGCGCGTCGCCGCCTGCCGTACCTCCTCGGCCCAACGCCAGAGCTTGACGAACGCCAGGTAGTCGGAGCGCTCGTCGGCAAAGGCTTCATGGGCCCGGTCGGCGGCTGCCTGGCGATCCAGCGGCCGCTCGCGCGGATCCTGAACGGCCAGCGCGCTGGCGATGATCAGCACCTCGCTCAGGCAGCGCTGCGTGTCCGCGGCCACCAGCATGCGCGCCAGCCGCGGATCCACCGGCAGGCGTGCCATGCTGCGGCCGATGCCGGTGAGCTTGCCGTCGCGCAGCGCCCCAAGCTCGTCGAGCAGCCGCTCGGCGTCGCGAATCGCGCCTGGGTCCGGCGGGTCCAGAAACGGGAAGCGCCGCACGTCGCCGAGCCCGAATGCCTGCATCTGCAGCACCACCGACGCCAGGTTGGTGCGTCGGATCTCGGGGTCGGTGAACTGCGGACGGCCGAGATAATCAGCTTCGGTGTAAAGCCGGTAGCAGGTACCGGGTGCCACCCGGCCACAGCGGCCCATGCGCTGATCGGCGCTGGCCCGGGAGACCGGCTCGATGGGCAGGCGCTGCAGCTTGGATCGGAACGAGTAGCGGCTGATGCGGGCAAACCCCGGGTCGATCACGAACCCGATGTTCGGCACCGTCACCGAGGTCTCCGCGACGTTGGTAGCCAGCACCACGCGCCGCGAACCTTGGCGGCCGCGGGTCTGAAAGACCCGCTGCTGATCGCGCGCGGACAGCCGGGCATACAGCGGCAGGATGTCGAAGCGGCCGCCGGCACGATCGCGCAGCAGCTTGGCCGTATCGAGGATTTCGCGCTCACCGGAGAGAAACACGAGCACGTCGCGAGCCGCGCTCTGCGGGCCGGTCTCGATGTCCTCGAGACACTCGAGCAGCTGCTCCTCGAACGGCGCCTCGGTGTGCGCGTATCGCACCGCGACCGGATACCCGCGGCCGCTCACTTCCAGAACGGGTGCGTTGTCGAAGTGCCGTGAGAACGCGTGCACGTCGATGGTCGCGCTGGTGATGATCACACGCAGATCACGCCGCCGCTGGCACAGCCCCTTCAGGTAGCCGAGCAGAAAATCGATGTTGAGACTGCGTTCGTGCGCTTCGTCGACGATGATGACGTCGTAGTTCTCGAGAAAGCGGTCACGCCGGATCTCGGTGAGCAGCAGCCCGTCGGTCATCAGCTTGACCAGGGTATCCGGCCCGACCTGATCGCTGAACCGTACCGCATAGCCCACCGCGCCCCCCAGGGTGACGCCGAGCTCGTCGGCCACGCGCGCCGCCACACTGCGTGCCGCCAGACGTCGCGGCTGGGTATGGCCGATCATGCCGCGGCGGCCGAAGCCCGCCTCGAGACAGATTTTCGGGATCTGGGTGGTCTTGCCGGAGCCGGTCTCGCCGGCGACGACGATCACCTGATGCGTGCCCAGCAGATCCGCTATCTCTCGCACGTGGGCTGTGATCGGCAACTCGGCCGGGTAGTCGATGCGCACGGGCAGCGCCAGGCGCGCCGCCAGCTGGGTCTGCGACGCCTCGAGCAGAGTTCGGAACGCCTCGCCATCGACGCCCGCGAGACGCCGCAGCCGGAACAGGTCGCGACGCATCACGCTGTCCGGGGAGATCCCCGCATCGGCTTCGTTCAAGGTGGCTCTTTCCATGGCATCAGGCTGCCGCGGCACGCCGCGGCAGAAATCCGGCTGCCGCGGCACGCCGCGGCAGCTCTCGGAAACGGCGCAGCAGCGGAAGTTACTTGGAGAGGAAGCCCATGCTGTCCTCCAGGCCGCGAATCGTCAGCGGAAACATTCTGCCGCCGACCAGCTCGCGGGTCATGCCCACGGAGGTCGAGTACTCCCAGGTCTCCTGAGGGGTGGGATTGATCCACACCAGCCGGTCGTAGAGCTGCGTGAACCGCTCCAGCCAGGCCGCGCCGGGCTCTTCGTTCCAGTGCTCGACGCTGCCACCGGCGTGGGTGATTTCGTACGGCGCCATGGTGGCGTCGCCGACGAACACCACTTTGTAGTCCGGGCCGTACTTGTTGAGGATCTCCCAGGTCGGCAGACGCTCGTTCATCCGCCGCCGGTTGTCCTTCCACACCGACTCGTAGATGAAGTTGTGGAAGTAGAAGCTTTCGAGGTGTTTGAACTCCGTCCGCGTGGCCGAGAACAGCTCCTCGCAGATCTTCACGTGGGCATCCATGGAGCCGCCGATGTCGAAGAACGTCAGCACCTTTACCGTATTCTTGCGCTCCGGACGCATGCGGATGTCGATCAGCCCGCCGTTGTCCGCCGTCTTGCGGATGGTGTTGTCGATGTCGAGCTCTTCGTCCTTGCCCTGGCGCGCGAACTTGCGCAGCCGGCGCAGCGCCATCTTGATGTTGCGGGTGCCCAGCTCCACGGAGTCGTCGAGATTCTTGTACTGGCGCTGGTTCCAGACCTTCTTGGCTTTTTTCTTCTTGCCCTGGCCCATGCCGCCGGGGCCCTTGCGGCCGACGCGGTTGGGATCGTCGCCCTCCTCGCCTTCCTTGCCCTCGCGGCCTTCTTTGCCCTTGTTGGCCTCTTCCTGCTGTTTGGCCTCCTGAAAGGCCTCGATCAGCTTCTCGAGGCCGCCGAGGGACTTGATCTGCTCGAGCTCCTCGGGGGTCAGCGACTTCTCGAACTCGCGCCGCAGCCACTCGTCGGGTATCAACGATTCCAGCAGGCCGTGCAGATCTTCCAGACCCTTGAAGTAGGCACCGAAGGCTTTGTCGAACTTGTCGTAGTTCTTCTCGTCCTTGACCATGCAGGTGCGCGACAGCAGATAGAAGTCGTCGATGTTGGCGTAGACGAGCTTGTACTGCATGGCCTGCAGCAGGTCCATCAGCTCCCGGAGGGTGACCGGGACCTTGTGCTTACGCAGCGTCAGAAAAAAGTTGATCAGCATTCGTCAGACAGACCTCTGGCCGGATTGCGTGTTCAGCCGCGGCTGTCGCGCCGGTTCATGAATGCCAGCCGCTCGAGCAGGTGCACGTCCTGTTCGTTCTTCACCAGCGCGCCGTACAGCGGCGGTATCGCTTTGCTGGTATCGCGGTTGGTGAGGATCTCGTCAGGAATGTCATCCGCCATCAGCAGCTTCAGCCAGTCGATCAGCTCGGAGGTGGAAGGCTTCTTCTTCAGCCCGGGAACCTTGCGGATGTCGAAGAAGATCTCCATCGCTTCCTTGACCAGTTCCTGCTTGATCTTCGGGAAGTGCACCTCGACGATCTGCTGCATGGTTTCCCGGTCGGGGAAGTTGATGTAGTGGAAGAAGCAGCGGCGCAGGAACGCGTCGGGCAGCTCCTTCTCGTTGTTGGAGGTGATGACCACCACCGGCCGTCGCTTGGCCTTGATGGTCTCGCCGATCTCGTAGACGAAGAACTCCATCCGGTCGAGTTCCTGCAGCAGATCGTTGGGAAACTCGATGTCGGCCTTGTCGATCTCGTCGATCAGCAGCACCACGCGCTCGTCGGACTCGAACGCCTCCCAGAGCTTGCCCTTCTTGATGTAATTGCGGATGTCCTGCACGCGCTCGTCACCGAGCTGGGAGTCGCGCAGGCGCGAGACGGCGTCGTACTCGTAAAGGCCATTGATCGCCTTGGTGGTGGACTTGATGTGCCAGGGAATAAGGCGCATGCCCAGAGACTTGGCGATCTCCTCGGCCAGCATGGTCTTGCCGGTGCCCGGCTCGCCCTTCACCAGAAGTGGGCGTTCCAGCGCCACGGCGGCGTTAACGGCCATGCTCAGCTCTTCGGTCGAGATATAGCTATCGGTACTGTCGAAATTCATGCAGTGTTCTCGCGGGTAGCGGGCGGATTACAAATGCCTGATCGGGCAAACGCCGTACTTTACAGGGGCGTCGCCCGGCGAATCAAGCAAGCACCCGGATGCGGCTCAGGCGGGGTTGGGGACCGCGTCCTGCCCGGCGGCCTCAGCCTCGGCAGCAGGCGGGTCGAGCTGCGCGAGGGCTCGCAGCCGGGCAACGCTCGTTTCGAGCCGCAGCCGCGGCTGAACCGGCCGCACCAGCCACCAGAGCATGGCGCCGACCAGCAGGTTGACCACCCCGAGCAGGGCCGCAAACCAAAGCGGCACGGTGGCCTCAGGCTCGGTCCCGGGCGCCGCCGCCTGGACGGCAGAGACTGCGGGCGCCGGTGGCACGGCGCCGCCGGCGGACCCGGCGGCAGCATCAGCAGCAGCCCCGCCATCGATGTCGGGCGCGACCCGATCGACCAGCGCGCGCCCGCGCAGGTCAAAGCGGGCATGCTGAGTGACGGTCATCGGCAGGGTCACGCGCACTGGCGCGGTGCTCACGAGAAACTCTTTACCATTCAGATAATTGCCCTGGATATGCAGACTCGCTTCGAGGAGCCCCCGGGCATCCTCGGCAACCAGCTTCCAGAGCCCGCCCGGCAGTCGCTGCACCGGCACGACGCGGGCCGCGCCGGGCGGATGCTTGAGTCGGGCCGCAACCTGCACTGTGCGCTGATCGACGTCAGGCGCGTTCAGCTCGATCCAGAACACGGCACCGGACGTATCCGGCCGGATCTCCATGGACAGCGGGTTGCGCACGCTGAACGGCGTTGCCAGCTCCCGCCGGAAGGTCTTGCCCTCGATCTGCACCTTGACGAGGTACTCGCCGGCCTCGTCCAGATCCAGCAGGTGCACCTGCCAGCCCGCGCCCTCGCGCTCGGCAAGAACCGGCGTCTCGCCACGCGGGCCCGAGAGGCTGGCACTGACGCGAAGCAGATCCAGAAACTGGGCGTCGGTCACCGGTTCGCCGGCGCTGGTCAGCTGCAGACGATAGCTCTGCAGCGCGCCAGGGAACACCGAACCCGGAAGGTCGACCAGCTGCGCGTCGAGGTCGCCGAACGCGTGCACCCGCAGACGCCCCGGATCCACGCCGCGGAAGCGCCACCGACCGGGCACCGGCTGCGACACCGAGATCAATTCGTAGCCGTCATCGACATGCCAGCGTATCTGCGAGCGCGGCGTCGTGCGCGTGTACTCGCGTCCCTGGGGGTCCAGCAGACTCACGGGATCCGGCAGGCGGGCCCCCGAGCGCAGTATCGTCAGCTCCTGAATCCCGGGATCCACCAGAAATCCACCCACCGCATCGGCCGGCAGGCGGGTTCCCGGTGCCACCCGGTCGAATACGCGCAGAAAGTAGCCATTGAGTTCCGTCTCGGCGGTGATCCTGGCGAAGTAGCCGCCTGTCGCCTGAGCGAGCTGCTGGAGAAACGGCACGTCCGCCTCCGCGGTCAGCGCCAGCGTATGCACTCGGATGTGCGCGGCGATCAGCTCCGGCAGCAGCCGGGTCAGCAGCTCATCGGCACGCGCCGCATCCACCGCGGCGTCGTCGTCCACGTCGATGCGCCCGTCGCTGAGCAGCAGGACGTGCCGCTCCCCGTCGGGGTCCGCGCGATCCCAGGTCGCGGCTTCCAGCGCGGCAAGCAGGTCGGCACGCAGGCCCACGTCTGCCACCGCAGCCGTCTTGAGCGCTGCCTGGGTTTTCCACAACGCGTCCGACGCCCCATACTTGACCAGCATGTTGACGTACTTCCCGAAGGTCCATACACCCGCCCGCCCATCCTCGGGGAGCATTTGCAGCAGCATACCCAGGGCCTTGCCGCGGGCATTGGCCGGATCCGCCTGCCCCATGCGGGCCGACACCTCCAGCACGACCCGCACATCCGGCGCCGCGGATGCGCGCACACCCACGGGCACCAGCGCCAGCAGCAGGCAGAACATGACACGCCCGGCTCTCAAGGTGATCGAATCCCGCAATCGCGACAACTGACTTAATAGTAGACGGATGCGGTCGAGTGGGTGGCGGGACCCGGCGCGTGCCGGGCGCGCGCGTCAGGTTTCGCCGGTGCCGGCCTGCCCCCGCGCTGCCCGGCGGCGCCGGCTCAGCAGTGCCCCCAGGATCAGCGCCGCCAGAGCGCCGAGCACGCCGGCCAGCAGAATGCGTCCGGCCACTTCCGGCTCACCGTTGGGCTGGAACAGCCACTCGAACAGGAACACCACGAACGCGGGCGCCAGGTCGGCGTCGTGACGCGGAATGGGCGCAGGCAGCAGGAACACGACTGCCGCCAGCAGGAACAGCGCCCGCCGCAGCAGCTGCAGACGCCAGCCGCGGGTCGCCATGAACAGACAGAACAGGCCCGCCAGCGCGAAGCCGGCGACCACCAGCCATGCCCAGAGATACGCCATCACAGCTCCACCCAGCGGATCACGTGGTCCTGCTGATCGTCTTCGTCCACCTGCGCGGCCGGAACAACCCGACCGCGCACCGAGATCCCGGCTCGATGCACGCTGTCCGGGTCGCCCGACACCAGCGGATGCCAGGCGGCCAGCCCGCGTCCCTCGGCGAGCCGCCGATAGGCGCAGCTTGCCGGCAGCCAGGTCAGCGTCGCCGCCAGATCGGCATCGAACTCGATGCAGTCGGGCATCAGCTCATGGCGTTGCGGGTAGCGCGTGCAGCGGCAGCGTTCGATGTCGAGCAGGTCGCAGACCAGCGAGGTGTAGTGCACTTCGCCCGTGTCCTCGTCCTCGAGCTTGATCATGCAGCAGCGCGCGCAGCCGTCACACAGCGCCTCCCACTCGGCGTCGGTCATGGCCGAGAGCGGCTTGGTTTCCCAGAAGCGCTCGCCGGATACCACCATCGCGGTCACGGCAGCGATTCCTCGATCGCCGGCGGCATCTGCAGGTAAAACCCGGTCGCCTCGATCTGTCGCAGCACCTCGGCGACATCTGCGCGCGCCAGCGGACGTCCGGGGTGCAGATCCAGCGCCAGGGCTTCGATCGGGACGCCGAAGCGCTCGAGCAGCGCGTCCGGGACCCGCGCCAGATCCTCATCGGCATCCACGTACAGGTACATCTCCTGGCGCCGCCTGGTGCGGTAGACGCGAACCCTGCGCACTGCATCAGCCCCCTTGCGCATCGGCGTTCACCGGGCCCGTGCTGGCGAGGATCTCGAAGAATTCGCCGGCGAGCGCCTGCTGGCGCCAGCCGCGGTAGGCATCGGTGAGACCCTGGCCGGCAGCGACGCTGCGCACGCAGGCCTCGACCTCACGCTTGCGCGCCAGCAGCTCCGGCGACAGCCCCAGCGCCTCGGCCCGGGCGCTGGCCACGTCGCGCAGACGGCGCACCAGGTCCACCTGTGCGGGGCGCAGCGGCGCTTCCGCCGGCGGCGGGTGCAGCCCGGGCTCGTTGCCCTGTGCATGGGCCGCCAGCAGATCGTCGACATAACGCCGGGCCACGGGCCGCGGCAGCAGACCGAACACGTCGTGGGCGCAGGCCTCGGTCTGCCCGGCCAGTGCCAGCAGATGCTCGTCACGAACGATGCGTCCGCGCGGTCGATCTTCCGCCATTGCCTGACGCTCACGCCACGCGCACAGCGCCTGCAGGCGGCGGCGGGCATCCCCGGGCAGGCGCCAGGCTTTCTTCACGTTCAGGTAATACTGCTCGGGATCCACCCCGACGAAGCGCCCGCGCCGATCCATCTCCTCGCGGAACCAGGCCGCACGGCCCGTCGCCTCGAGCCGCGCCTTCAACTTCTGGTGCAATGGCGGCAGGTAGTACACATCCTCCCAGGCATAGCGCAGCTGCTGCTCGCTCAAGGGCCGCGCGAGCCAGTTGGAGCGGGTCTCGTGCTGCTCCAGGCGGATCTCGAGCTCGGCTTCCAGCAGACGCGTGTAGCTCATGCTGTAGTCTGGCGACAGAAACGCCCGCGCGAGCTGGGTATCGAACAGTCCCATCGGTACCGCGCCGATGTGATGGCGCATGAGCTCGAGGTCCTCGGAGCAGGCGTGCAGGATCTTGGTCACGCGCGGGTCTTCGAGCAGCTCCAGGACCGGGCTCCAATCGGCGACCGACAGCGGATCGACCAGGAACACCCGGGTGCCGCTGGAGATCTGATAGAGCCCCGGCAGCGGAAAGAACGTGTCCGTGCGCTGAAACTCCGTGTCCAGCCCGATCACCGACGACCAGCCCGCCGCAGCCTCGGCCAGCTCCGCGTCCGTGGTGATCCAGCTAACGGATGCTGCGTCGGCCTTGCAGGGCATGTGCCAGGGTGCCTCCATCGATGTATTCCAGCTCGCCGCCGAGCGGCACGCCGTGCGCGATGCGGGTGATGCTCGGCACCACCGAACGGATCATCTCGCTGATGTAGTGGGCCGTGGCTTCGCCTTCCACGGTGGGGTTGGTGGCCAGAATCACCTCGCTCGGCTGCAGCTCGCGCACCCGAGCCTCGAGTCGATCCAGACCCAGCTGCTCCGGGCCGACACCGTCGATGGGTGACAGATGACCGTGCAGCACGAAGTAGCGGCCGCGAAAACCACCCGCGCGCTCGAGCGCCAGAATGTCGGCCGGCGATTCGACGACGCAAAGCACGCGGTCGTCACGGCGCTCGTCGAGGCAGTAGCGGCAGCGCGCGTCTTCACAGAGATTGCGGCAGACCTCGCACTCGCCCACGCGGGCTACCGCCTCGGCCAGCACCTCGGCCAGATGCTCGCCGCCCTGGCGGTTGTGCTGCAGCAGGTGCAGCACCATCCGCTGTGCGCCCTTGGGCCCCACGCCGGGCAGCACCTGCAGCGCCTCGATCAGGCGTTCGATGAGCGGGCTCAGCGCCATCAGAACGGCATCTTGTCCAGGGGCAATCCCAGCCCGGCGGCCATGCCGGCCATCTTGCCCTGCTGCTCCGCGGCCACCTTGTGCACCGCGTCGTTGCAGGCCGCGGCCACCAGATCCTCGAGCACTTCCTTGTCCTCGCCGAGGAGGCTCGCGTCGATGTGCACCCGGCGCACCTCGTGGCGGCCGTTCATGGTCACGCGCACCAGCCCGGCGCCGCTTTCGCCGGTGACCTCGAGCCGGGCGATCTCCTCCTGCACTTCCTGCAGGCGCTGCTGCATGGCCTGCGCCTGCTTCATCATGTCACCCAGGCCTTTCATGGTGCCGTGTCGTTCCTCACCGTCAGTTGTTCCACCGGCCGCACCCCGTCGATGCGACCCCCGAATTCGCTCAACAGCGACTGCACGGTGCCATCGGCAGCCAGCGTCTGCTCCGCGGCACGCTGGCGCTCGGCGCGCACCCGCACCGCCCGCTGCGCCGGAGTTTCCCGCGGCGGCCGCCCGACCTGCACCTGCACCCGCACCGGCGCGCCGTTGCGTGCCGCCAGCGCGCGCTCGATGTTGGCCACCTGCGCATCCGACAGAAGCGTGTCGTGCGCATTGTCGAGCAGAAGCCGGTAGCTACCGCCTTCCACAGTCAGCAGCACGGCGTGCTCGGCGATCATACGCGCGACGCCCGCCAGGGACAGCTCGGCGACGATCTGATGCCAGGGGGCGTCGGCACCCGCCACGACGCCGTCGTCGGCTTCCAGTTGGCCTGCAGCCCCGATGTCGGCCTGCGCTGCGGCGTCGAACTCAGCACCAGCGCCCGCCTCGATCTCGCCTCGAACTTCAGCCTCGTCTCGAGATGCGGCCTCGCGTCGAGTTGCAGCCCCGGGCGCCATGCCGGCCCGGCCCGCGACCGCGGTGGGCGACGGCAGCGACGAAGTGGTGTGCGCCCCAGTTCCTGCCCGCGCGGACGCGTCAGTCGCTGTGGCGGGCCGGTCGCTGCGCGGCACCCGTGTGGCCGTGTCCTCGTCCGGCGCAAACGCCAGCATGCGCAGCAGCGTCATTTCCAGACCGGTACGCGGGTCGGGTGCGATCTGCAGGTCGCGATAGCCCATGAGCGCGATCTGATAGAAGAGCTGCGTCTCTTCCGGCGCGAACGCAGATCGGTCCGAACCCGACCCCTCGACGGCGTCGCGTGCCAGCGCCTGATCCACCGCCATCCGGTGCAGGGCAGCCATCAGCTCGGCGAGCAGATCGTCGAAGTTTGCGCCGCGCTCGGCGAGTTCGGCGGTAACCTCGAGAATGCGCCCGGCCGAACGACTCGCGATGGCGTCCAGCAGACCGTTGAGTTCGTCACGCCCGACCAGCCCCAGCATGCTGTTGACGTCAGACGCCTGCAACGTGCCCTGGCCATAGGCGATCGCCTGATCGGTGATGGACAGAGCGTCGCGCATGCTGCCCCGGGCCGCCTGCGCGATCACGGCCAGCGCCGCTGGTTCGTAGCCCACGCCCTCCTCGTCCAGCACGCCCGCCAGATACTCGGCAATCCGCTCCGCCGACAGGTTCCTGAGCTGGAATTGCAGGCAGCGCGACAGCACCGTGATGGGAACCTTCTTCGGATCCGTGGTGGCGAGCAGGAACTTGACGTGCTCGGGCGGTTCCTCGAGCGTCTTCAGCAACGCATTGAACGCCGCCCCCGACAGCATGTGCACCTCGTCGATGAGGTAAACCTTGTAGCGGCCGCGGGTGGGCAGGTACTGAGCGTTCTCGAGCAGCTCGCGGGTATCCGCCACGCCCGTGCGCGAGGCCGCATCCACCTCGATCAGGTCGACGAACCGGTTCGACGCCACCTCCTGGCAGATCGAGCACTCACCGCAGGGGGTCGAGGACACCCCGCGTTCACAGTTCAGGCACTTGGCCAGCAGCCGCGCGATGGTGGTTTTGCCGACCCCGCGCGTGCCCGTGAACAGGTAGGCGTGATGCAGCCGGTCGTGGTCGAGGGCGTGCCGCAGCGCGCGCACCACGCTCCTGCCCGACCAGCGCCTCGAACGTAGCTGAAGCGCAGTTTGCGCGCCAGGTCCTGCACCTGCGATCGCGCATTGTAAGCGCTAACCGTCGGGAACCTTCAGGAAGTGAGCTTCTTCGAACCCGTTCCCAGATCGGCCACCGCGGTGCCGCGGGCTCGAGCCGGAGAACACCCTGTCGAGCTGGCGTGCATACGCTCTTGAGCATCGGCGACTGAGCTGGACCTGTACTGCGTCGACGGGGCGCTGCTCGTCATCCACGACGACACGCTGGAGCGCACCACCAGCGGCAAGGGCAAGGTGATGGCGCAATCGCTCGAGGCCTGCGCGCGCCGGATGCCGGCGGTGGGCAGCAGATACCCCTGCTCGAAGAGGTCTTCGCGGAACTGCCCGACGGCGTCGGCATCAATCTGAACTGAAGGGCCGCGGCACGGCCGGCCGACCGCCCGCTTTCTCTTGCCAGGGCCGGGGCGGCCGCAGACGTGCCGGTGTCATCGTTCACCACAGCGAGCTGGGGCGATTTCAGTGCTCTGGCACCCGGCGTCGCCGTCGCGCCGCTGCAGGACCGCTGGCGTGCGACCCTGTGGCAGACGGCTGCCGCGCCGACGCGTGGGGTGAACCTGTCCCGGCGCATCGCCACTCCGGAACGCTCCGCGAGGCTGCCGCACGGGGACTGCGGACGCTGATCTACACGGTGAACGATCTAGAGGAAGCGCAGCGTCTGGTGGCCTGGGGGGCAACGGGCGTGTTCACCGATTACCCCGATCGCATCACGCCTGACGTTCTAGGCGGTCGAGCTCCTGGCTCAAGTGATAGCGGTTGTCGGTAACGATCTCTTCGAGCACCGCCACGCGCTTGCGCAGCGCGTCGAGCTCCGCCCGTACCTCGTCACCCGGCCCGGCCTCCAGCGCCAGGCGCCTGGTCTTGAGATAGTTGTTGACCACGCCGGCGGTAGTGGAAATCGCAACGATCGCGATCACCATGACGAAAACACCATCCATGCTGCGCCCCCTTAAGCGAAACGAACTGGACTCTGTTCAGATCAGATAGCTCGGGATCTGGCGAACCGACCCGAATCCGAAAATCTGCTGGGTCACCCTGGGCGACCCAACATAGCGTACTTTGCCGACCCCGGCGATGACCACGTCGAGCATCTCCTCGACCCACACCCGAACCTCGCCGGCCCCGGCGAGGTTCACTTCGACGCTGCGGCTCGCGAGCTCGCCCGCCTGATAGGCACCCGCGCCGTCGATGTCGATGACCTGGCGCTGCACCGCACCGGAAAGGTTGAAACGCGTCGCGCCGCGCCCGATCACCTGCAGCTCACGCGCCCGCAGGCGCAGCATCTCGAAGGATCCGGCGCCCTTGCCTTCCACCACGAGATCCTCCACCTTCAGATCGTTGCCGGTGATGCGCCCCTGCCCATCGCTGACCAGCTCGCGCAGCAACGGAACCGTGACATGCACTTCGAGATCGGCGACGCCGCCGGCCTCGGCATCGATGTACAGTGCGCCGCCGCTGCTCTCGATCACCAGGTCCTCGAGCGCATCGGGACTGCCGCGTACCGTCACCAGGGGCGTCTCGCCCTGCTCGAGCACCAGCTCGCCCGCGCCGGTGAAGTAGATGCGGTCGAACCGGTCGACGCTGAAATTTCCGGCCGGCATGGCCTCGGCCAGCTGCGCCACGACGAGGCCGACGACCACGGCAGCGATCAGCAGCACGCGCGCCAGCAGCTGTCGGTCCAATTCAACGGCCACGCTACCTCCCATCAATCTTGTTGAGTTCCCGCTGCAGCTCGTACTGGCCGGACGTGACATGCGTCTCCATGCGCCGCAGACGCAGCTCCACCTCGGTGAGGTCGGCCTGCACGTTTCGCAGGCTGGTGCGCGGCGACAGCCTCGCGCCAAGCTCCGGCGCCGGCGACCCATGATTGTGCCGGGCGCTGTCGGCGTAGCCGCGCCAGCGGTCGCGCCGCGCCCTGCGCCGGCTGCTGCGCCCGGAGCGCCGCTCGTCGTCGCTGCCGGGCATGGGATCCAGCACGAAGTAGGCTATCCAGTAGGCAGGGAACACGATGCTCGGGAAGAACAGCAGCGCGGTGACCGCGATGCAGCGCACCACCCAGTTCTCGACGCCATAGTAGGCCGCGATGCCGGCGCAGACTCCGCCGATCTTCGCCTGACGCGGGTCGCGATACAGCCTGCGCGAACGGGTTTCGACCCGCGTCCGCGAGCGCGGCTGGTAACGCTCATAGAGCGGATCGTCCGTCCCTTCGCCATCCGCATCCGTGCCCCCCGGATCCGTGCCGCGCGAACCTCGCGCCTGCTTGCGCCCGAGTTCCCGCTCGAGGCGCCGCGTAGTCTCGTCGATGAACGCCGTCGCGCGATCGGAAAACTGCGTGCCCGCCGTGCCGACCAGATCGTGAACCGCTTTCTCCAGACGGTTCACTGCGTCCTGAAACTCGCGCGAACGGGCGCTGCGATCCTGCCCCTGCTCACTCATTGCCGTACTCCGAGCGCATGCGGTTGCGCCATCCGGGCGTGTCCGCATCGAGAATGGATTCCAGCGTCTCGATCCGCTGCATCATCCGTTCCGCCTGACTGCTCAGCGTCTCGAGCTCCAGGCGCTCGTCGTCGGACAACGTGCTCTGGGCCTTCTGCTTGCTGCGGTAGTGCATGAAGATCCAGATCGGCGCGACGAAGCACAGGAAGATGATCGTAGGTACGAAAAAGGCGACTACGATGCCGTCCATGTCTGCTCCTAGCCGTTCTGCGAAGGATTGACCTGCGGTTGCTGCGTTGCCGCCGCCGGAGCCTCACCGCGCATCCGCGCCTTCAGCGCTGCCAGCTCCTGGTCGATCTCCTCGTCGGTCTCGAGATCCGCAATCTCGTCGGCAAGGGTCCGCTGACCCATGTCGTAAGATTCGATCTGACCTTCGAGATCGTCCATCTTGCGCTCGTAGTTCTCGAAGCGCTGCATGGCGTCGTCGATGTTGTGATCGGACAGCTGCCGGCGCACGCCGAGCCGCGTCTGAGCCGCCTGACCGCGCAGAATGATCGCGTTCTGGCGTGCTTTGGCGTCCTTGATCTTGGCCTGCAGTGCAGCGATGTCGCCGTTCAGCTTCTCCAGGGTGTCGTCGAGCACGCTGAGATCCTGGCTGAGCGAATCGGCGGCTTCGCGCGACTTGTTGCGCTCCACGAGAGCGCCCTTGGCCAGGTCGTCGCGACCCTTGCCGATTGCGACTTCGGCTTTGCGCTCCCACTCACCGGCCTCTTTATGCAGCCAGTCCTGCTTGCGCAGAAGCTCCTTGCGATCCGCGATGGCACGCGCAGAGGTGCTGCGCACCTCGACCAGGGTCTCCTCCATTTCCTGAATGATCAGGCGAACCATCTTCTCCGGATCTTCCGCCTTGTCGAGCAGGGCGTTGATGTTGGAATTGACGATGTCCGTGATGCGAGAAAAGATGCCCATCTTTCGTCTGCCTCCGTATTGGATTCTGATTGCCTCGGCGCCGTTTTGACCAACGCCAGCGGGCAACCGTCGCAGATACAGATACAGAATCCGTGCCAGGATTGCGCGAGGCGTCTAAGCCCTTGTTCTAACGGGACAAAAGGCCATCTGTCGCGTTTCGAGCAGAGCCCTCGAAACTCGTTCTTGGTAAATATCACCAAGAGTTGGCAGAATCCGCGCCATGTCCAGCGCGCCGTCCAATGCCGCCCGCGAGCCTCACGAACGTCTGCTCGGCGAGTCGCCCGCGATGCTGCGCGTAATGGAGGAAGTTTCTCAGGTCGCGCCGCTGGACAAACCGGTGCTGGTGGTGGGCGAGCGCGGTACCGGCAAGGAGCTCATCGCCGCGCGGCTGCACTTCCTGTCCAACCGCTGGGAAGGCCAGTACGTGAAGATGAACTGCGCGGCCATCAGCGAGACGTTGCTGGAAACCGAGCTGTTCGGCCACGAGGCGGGCGCGTTCACCGGCGCCAGCAAAACCCACCGCGGCCGCTTCGAACGCGCCGACGGCGGCACCCTGTTTCTCGACGAGCTCGCCAACACCTCGCCGCTGGTGCAGGAAAAGCTGCTGCGCGTCATCGAGTACGGCGAGTTCGAACGCGTCGGCGGCAACCGCACGCTGCGCTGCAACGTGCGCCTGGTCGCTGCGACCAACGAGGACCTGCCGCGTCTTGCCGACCAGGGGCGATTTCGCCACGACCTGCTCGATCGTCTGGCATTCGACGTGATCACGCTGCCGCCGCTGCGCCTGCGCGAGGAAGACATCCTGCTGCTCGCCGAGCATTTCGCCATCAACATGGCCAACGAGCTCGGCCGCGAGCTGTTCGCCGGATTCTCACAGCACGCGCGCGAGCAGCTCCAGAGCTACCGCTGGCCGGGAAACGTGCGCGAGTTGAAGAACGTGGTCGAGCGGGCCGTGTACCGCAACCCGCCCGACCAGGAAATACGCGACATCGTGTTCGATCCGTTCCGGTCGCCGTTCCGGCCAGATGACAAGCGCACGGCTCCGCCGGCACGGCCGGTATTCCCGGAGGCGCCGCCCGAACAGCCCTCGGATGCCGCCGACACCGCGCCCGCGGAAGTCGCCACTGGCGCGGGCGAACCGGGCGCCACCCTGCCGCTGGATCTCAAGGAAGCGGTGCAGAGCTACGAGATCGCGCTGATCGAGGCGGCGCTGCAGCAGGCGCGCCACAACCAGCGCAAAGCAGCCGAGCTGCTGGGGCTGACCTATCATCAGCTGCGCGGCTATCTGCGCAAGTACGAGCTGCTGAAGAAAGACTGAGCCGCAGGTAACGCAGGAGCGCACCGCCACATGAAGACCGGACAGGCCAACCCCGACGCGCTGGCCGCAATGGCTGCCAGCGACCCCGACGAACCCGTCGTGATGCTGAACCTGCTCCGTTATCGGGAGCTCGCCGAGAGCGGCCACGGGGTCGACGGCATGAGCGGCCGCGAGGCGTATGAAGCCTATGGCCGCCGGTTCGCCGAGTTGAATCCGCGCTTCGGCGGCGAGCCCATCTGGATGGGCCGCGCCGGCCGGTCGATCATCGGTGATGAGCAGTGGGACACGGCAATACTGGTGCGCTACCCCACCCGGCGTCAGTTCATCGAGATGCTCCGCGACCCCGATTATCGGGCGATCGCGCCGATGCGCGCCGCGGCGCTGGCTGACAGCCGTCTCATCGAGCTGACGCAGCTGCTGCCGGAGTCCTGATCGGCGCTATCCTCGCACGTGCATCGTCGCCTGCTCTTCTCTGACCCGCAGCAATCCCAGGTAGCCGAGCGCCATCAGCACCACGAGCGACGCCATGCCGGCACGCTGGCTGTCGAACCAGTCGGTCACGCTGCCCACCAGCAGCGGCGCGAGAAACGCGGTAACGGTCCCCGACAGGGCGAACAGGCCGAAAAACTGCGTGGCCATCTGCGGCGGCGCCAGCCGCGCCATCAGCGTGCGCGACGACGCGAGCCCGGTGACGAAGAACATGGCAAACACCTGATTGGTCGCGAAGTAGACGATCTCCGCCAGCGAGCGGAAGTACGGAAACGACCACACCGGCTCGGTGCTCACCGGCACGACGAACAGGATGGAATCCCGCTGATAAGAGACCAGCAGCACCAGGATCAGCGAGCTCGCCAGCACCGACAGCTGCAACGCCCTTTTCGAGCCGACACGATCGTCGATGCGTCCGCCCACGAAGGCCCCGATCATGGCCGATGCGCTGGTACACAGGCCGAAGATCAGCAGCGTGGTGGTGTCCCAGCCGAAGGTGCCCGACGCGTAGACGCCGCCGAAGGTCATCACGCCCACCATGCCGTCGATGAAGAACATGCGCGAACCGAGGTAGATGGCAATGTTGGAGTAGTGCTTGAGCTGACGCAGCGTCTCGACGACGTCCCGCAGCCCCTGGCGCGCCGCCTGGCGGATGCCGGTGCTGCCGCCGGCACCGTCAGGCGTGAACAGCAGCAGCGGCAGCGTCAGCAGCAGCATCCAGACGGCGGAGATCGGCCCTACCAGCCGGTCGTGCTCGTGCGCCGCCTGATCGATGCCGAACAGCGGGGCGGACGCCACGAACGGCCAGTCCACCGTGCCCGGCAACGAGAACGCGAACAGCACGATGAGCATGAGCGACAGGCCGCCGACGTTGCCCAGGGCGAAGGCGATCCCCGAGATGGCGCCGATACGGCTGACCGGCGCCACACTCGGCAGCATGGCGTTGTGGAACACCTCGGAAATGGTGAACAGGATGTTGATCGCAATCAGCAGGCCCAGGGTGGGATAGATGCCCAGCCCGCCGCCGCCGGGCAGCACGAACCACAGCAGCATGGCGCCGCCGATCATTCCCACCGCGCTCGCTGCAATCCAGGGCTTGCGACGGCCGTTCTTGTCCGCAATGGCGCCCAGGACGGGCGCGAGCAGGGCCAGCACGAAACCGGCGACCGCGTTGGTGTAACCGAGCAGGCTCTGACCCTGCACGGGATTGCCTACCACCGTATTGCTGAAGTACGGGTAAAAGATATAGATGACGACGAGGATGTAGTAGGGATCCCGGGCACCCTGACCGAAGGTCCAGCTGAGGTAGCCCAGCGGCCCTGCGGCACGCGTCCCTGCCAGCGACAACTCACTCACAAGCGCTTCACCACGACCAGCTTTCCCCTTCCTTGCAGACGAGCGGCCGCGGGACGGCTGCCCGACGCCGAGGAGTGGAATCTACCACCTTTACGTGGTGCGATGGGTACCGTGGGTCCCGGGTATCGAGGCGCCGATCCTGTTACAGGGCTCAGCCGCGGACGGTCTGCTCCGGCTCGCCCAGCAGGTCCTCGATGAAGTGTGCCGCCAGC